>JBFLYK010000033.1:0-87208 GCA_040756995.1 Actinomycetota bacterium
GCGGCCGCGGGGGCGGCGGTGGCTCTTCCTGCTGCCGCCCGGCGGGGGGCGGTACGGCGCCGCCGTCAGGCCGTGGGTGGTGCAGTGATCGTCTGGGTGGAGATGCTCCGTGACGCTGTCGTCGCCGGGCGGGGTCTGGGCGAGGCGCTGGCCGTGACGGCCACGTTGGCGCCGCCGGCCATCCGTCCCGCCACGGTGACGCTTCGAGCCAGGGCGGCCCGGGGCCCGCTTCCGCCGGCGCTGCGTGCCTTCGCCGATGAACTCGACGATCCGACAGCCGACCTCCTGGCGGCTGCGCTCACCCTGGCCGCGGTGCGAGAGGTCCGGGACGTGGCCGATCTCCTCGGCAGCTTGGCGGCGACCGCCCGTGATCGGGTTCGCCTCGCCGAGACCGCCGACGCCGGCCGGGCCGGCATCCGGACGACCGCCCGCTCCATCACCGCGGTCGCCGGCATCGCCGTCGCTCTCTTCTCGGTCGCCAGCCCCGACTACTTGGCACCGTTCGGCACGCCGGCAGGGCAGGTCACCCTCGCCGTGACCTTCGGGCTCTTCGCCGCCGGTGCGTGGGGCCTGTACCGGCTCAGCGAGCCCCCGGCGGCAGACCGGCTCCGGCTGCGGGAGGTGTCGTGATGCTCGCTTCGCTGCTCGCCGGGGCGGTGGCCGGCGCCGGGATCTGGGCCGTTGCCCGCGGGCTGCGACCGCCCGTCCGGCTGGAGGAAGAGCTGGCCCGCATCCTCGGCCAACCGACCCCGCCACAATCTTCGTCGCCAGCAGTGCCCTCCGTGATCGCGGAGCGTTTCGCCCGATGGGCACCTTCCTCCGACTGGTGGCCATTCGTCCGAACACTCGACGCGGATCTCGCCATCACGGAGCGGACACCGGAAGCGCACACCGGTCGCTGCCTGCTCGCGGCTGGATGCCTGCTCGCCATGGCCGTCTGCTCCGCCTTCGTGCTCGCCATGGCCGGAATCGAGGTCCCCACCCTGGTCGTCGCTGCCGCGGTCCTCGCCTCGGCCCCGGCGGGCATCGCACTGGCGGTGCTTGCCACCCGGTCCGAAGCAGCAGGCCGCCGGGAGGAGCTCCGCCGTACGATCGCCACCTTCCTCGAACTGACGGGGCTGACGCTCGCGGCCGGTGCGGGCGTGGAGTCCGCGCTCCTCACCGCTGCTGCGGCGGGTGAGGGCTGGACGTGGGAGCGGATCCGGGAGGCACTGCGGCCTTCCCAGGTCACCGGCGCTTCCCCCTGGGAAGCGCTCGGCCGCCTCGGGGAGGACCTCGGTGTCGTCGAGCTCGTCGAGCTCGGCTCGGCGGTGGCGCTCGCCACGACGTCAGGCAGCCGGCTGCGTGAGACGCTGGCCGCCCGGGCGGCGTCACAGCGCAGTCGTGAGCTCGCCCGTGAGCAGGCGAACGCCGCGGCCGCGACGGAACGGATGACCTTCCCGGTCGTGGCCATGGCCCTCGGTTTTCTGATCCTCGTCGGGTTCCCGGCCGTAGCCCGGGTGCTCGGCGCCCACTGACCCACCCCAAGGAGCAACCCATGCCCGAACTCCACCTCATCCGCACCGTCTTGCTGATGCTTCGCGTCAACGTGGACCGGATGCGGAACGACGAGCGCGGCTTCACCCTCGAACTCGTGCTGCTCTCCGTCGCACTCGCCGGCGCCGCACTACTCGTCGGCGCGATTCTCGTCGCCCGGATCACCGAGCAGGCCCGCAGCATCCCGACCACCGCACCCACCCCGTGAACGAAGATCAGCAACGCCGCGAGTCCGGGTCGGCATCACTCGACCTCGTCCTCGTGTTCCCCGCCGTCCTCTTCGCTCTCGCCGCGCTCGTCCAGGGTGCGTTGTGGGCTCACGGTGACCACGTCGTCGACGCCGCCGCCCGGGAAGGAGCCCGCGCCGCCCGCCTCTCTGGCAACCCCACGGCCGGGAAGGCCGGCGCCGAGGCATTCCTTCACCGTTACGGGCGTGACGTCATTCTCTCGCCCGACGTCGCCGCCGACGTCAAGGCCGGTGTCGCCCGTGTGACCGTCCAGGGAAGGGCGGTTCCCCTGCTGCCCGGCCTGGCCTTGCCGCTGCGGGCCACTTCGTCCGGCGAGGTGGAACGGTTCGTCCCGGCGGTGGCGCAGTGATGGGCGAGCGGGGATCGACGTCGCTGGAGGCGGTGCTCCTCGTGCCCGTCCTCATCGTGGTGCTCGGCATCACACTGGGCCTCGGACGGGTTGTCGCCGGCCGTAACGACGCCGATGACGCCGCCCGCGAAGCAGCCAGGGCCGCGTCGTTGACTCGTTCCGCAGCTGACGCCGGCGCGGCGGCCTCCGGTGCCGCGGCCCGACGTTTGGCAGCCGACGAGAGCGTGTGTCGGGACCCGGCCATCGAGACGGACACGACCGGCTTCCACCCTGGGGGAACCGTCGCCGTCAGCGTGACGTGCAGCGTGGACCTCGCCGGCACACACCTCCCGGCCAGGGCGAGGGTGATGGCCCGTTCGGTGCAGCCACTCGATCCCTTCAGGGGGTTGCAGTGAGCGGCGAGCGTGGCTCCGTGAGCCTGCTCATCGTGCTGCTGGCCACGGCCATCCTCGGGCTCGGCGGTGTGGTCAACGATGCCGGTTCGGCGCTGGTTTCCGCCCGGCGTGTGACCGACATCGCCGAGACGGCCGCCCGGGCGGGAGTACAGGCCGGAACCGCACCGGACGCCGCGGGTGTCGCCCGGGTCGATCCGGAGCGGGCCCGCACGGCCGCGCTGAGCTTCCTGTCCCGCCAAGATCTGCGTGGCGACGTGATGGCCGACGCAGGCGGCGTGAAGGTCACGGTGCGCCTGCAGCACCCCACAACCCTGCTCCGAGCCGTGGGTATCACCCATCTCGATGTGTCGGGGACGGGTGTCGCTCGCCCGCTGCTCGGCGTGACGGAGGCAGCACCATGAACGTACGAAGGAAAGGCGGCAGCCTCACCACATTCCTCGGCTCGATGGCGGTGCTCGCCGGCCTGCCGGTGCTGCTCGCGATCGCCGCCGGGTGGCCGCTCCCCCGGGCCTTGCCCAGTTGGAGTGAAGTCAGCCAGGCACTGGGCGACGGATGGCGCCCGGAAGGCACAACGTTGCTCCGCGCTGTGGCCGTCCTCGCCTGGGTCGCATGGGCGCAGCTCGCCATCAACACGGTTCTTGAACTCGCCGCCCAGCTGCGCAGCCGGCCAGGTGCCGCGGTCACGATGCCACTGTCGGGCTGGTGCCGGCCCTTCGCCGTCCGCTTCGCCACCGCAACCGTAACGCTCATCGGCGCCTTCGGCCCCCGGCCGGCAGCAGCCGTCACACTTCCCGTCCACGCCGTCACGGCGGCCCCCGTCACCGCTTCCGTGTCGGAGTGGTCGACCATGACCTCGACCGTCCTCACGCCGCTGGACGGTGCCGCCGAGGTGTTAACCGAACCGGCGGTGGCCGCCAGTTCCGGTTCTCCTGCGCCCGCACCGGATCCGGTGTCGACGGTGGCGGAGTCCGTGCACCTCGTGTGCCCGGGTGATTCCCTCTGGCGTCTCGCTGAACGCCATCTTGGCGACCCGTTGCGTTGGCGGGAGCTCTGGGAGCTGAATCGCGATCGGCCTCAGCCCGACGGCCGCAGCCTCCGCGACCCCGATCTGCTTCGTCCGGGCTGGCGAATCAGCTTCCCGGCTGCGTCGCCGGCGACAGACTCACCGCCGCCACCAACCCCTCGCTCCTCCGCCGGGCTCACCGAATCCGCGACGTCATCCAGTGTGGCCACCGCGACGACCACGGCAGCGGGACCCGAAGAACCGTCGGACGAGTCGCCGATAGGGAGCCGTCCTGCTGCGACGACCGCGACGACCACGGCAGCGGGACCCGAAGAACCGTCGGCAAAGTCGCCGACAGGGAGCCGTCCTGCTGCGACCGCGACGACCACGGCAGTGGGACCCGAAGAACCGTCCGATGAGTCGCCGACAGGGAGTCATTCTGCGGACACCAGCCAAGGAGAATTGACGACACAAGAAGACGAGGTGCCGACCACCACCCGGCCTCCAAGCACCGCCGACGAGACGGCGCTCACGCCACCTCCATCACCCGCTCCCCTACTGGCGCCCCACCCCGGGTCCACCGGCAGCGCGACCCCCGACGGGTCCGCATCACCGCATGGAAGCCGACAACCCGAGCCTGCCCCGTTCACGGCGGGCGTCCCCTATCTCGTCGCCGGTGCCGTGATCGGCTACCTGGCGGCGTTGCTCAGCCGTCGGGAGCGGTGGCGGCGCCCCGGGCGCCGGTTCCCGAAGCCTGCCCCGGAACTGACCGAGTCCGAGCGGCGCGTGCGGGCCGTCGCCGATCCCGACGCCCCGAAGACCATCGACCTGGCGCTCCGCCACCTCGCCTCGACCCTCGCGGCCGCCCCGGAGCCCGTCGTGCCAGGGGTCATCGCCGTTCGCTGTGGGCCGCTGGGTCTCGAGGTCCTCCTCGAGGAACCCGTGGCCAGCGCCCCGGGGAAGTTCGAACTGGGCGACGACGGCCACTCGTGGCGGCTCGACCCCAACATCACGGCGCACGAGCTCGCCGCCCTCGCCGGAGACCAGCCTCCTCCCCTCCCCGCCCTCGTCTCGGCCGGGACGACGCCGGACGGTCCCGTCCTCGTCGACCTCGCCGCCATCGGCTCCCTCGGGGTCACCGGTGAGAGCGACCGCGTGACGGCGACGCTGCGCTCAATCGGTCTGGAGTTGGCCACGACGCCGTGGGCCGCCGGTGTCGACCTTGTGCTCGTCGGAGGCGACAGCCGACTCGCCACTCTGGAACGGGTACGTACGGTGGAACCGAGCGAGGCGCTCGAGGCGCTCCGATCCTGTGCCCGTCCCGGTGCTGTCCACGACGTGGGACTGGGGGCGGCCATCGACGCGGGCCTCGTCTCCCCGACCGTCGCTGTTGTGGCGCCCGACGCGCTCAGTTCCGAGGAACTCCACGCATTGATCGACCTGGCAGTGCCCGGCAGCGGTCTCCTCGTTGTCGCCGCTGGTGTGGCGACGACTCGTTCGGTTCTGCACCTGCGCTCTCACACTGCTCGTCTCGAACCACCCGGCCTTGAGCTCGACGCGCTTCCGGACCCCGTCGTGACCGATGCGCTCGTCACGCTCGTCGCCGACGCCGCCACCCCCGGCACGGACCTCCCCGAGTCGGCGGTGGCGCCGATCGTGGCCACCACGCCGGTACTGCAGGATTCCGAGGTCGAAGATCAACTCTCCGAGGCCCCCGACTTTGCAGGCGCAGCCGACCCTGATCCGTTGGTGTGGGTACGTGTCCTCGGCCCTGTCACGGTGGAGTGGCGCCACCCCGCCAGCCGACCGCAGCTGACCGAACTCCTGGCGTTCATCGCCACTCACCCGCCCCAGATCGGGGCCGACCGGGTCAGGCTCGCGCTGTGGCCGGTGGATCCCGACGACGAACGCTTCGGGGAGCGGTCGCCGAGCACGCTGTGGACCCTCGTCTCGAAGGCCCGCCTCGCGCTCGGGACCGATCCCGGTGGTAGTGATCTGCTCATCACGCTTCCCGGCAACGTGTATCAGCTGTCGCCGTTGGTGGCATGTGACTGGGTCCGTTTCGAGTCGCTCCGCAAGCTGGCCGCCGACCAGCCGGAGCGGGCCATCAAGCTCCTCCGGGAAGCGCTCGGCCTCGTGCGGGGGCGCCCGTTCCAGGACATCCCCGTCGGCTCCTACTCCTGGGTCGGCCTCGACCGGCTCGATTCCGACATGGCGGCGGCGATCGCCGAGGCGGCCGGGATGCTCGTCACCGCCGCCCTGGCCGTCGACGACCTCACGACCGCCCGCTTCGCCGTCGAGCAGGGCCGTCTCGGCGCGCCGCACTCGGAGGCGCTCATCCGCTCGGCGATGCGAGTCGCCGCTGCCGCCGGTGACCGAGAGGGTCTCGACCGCGCTTTGCGGGACGCCCGGCGGCTGGCCCAACTCCTCGACGCAACCGGAGAACCCGAACCGGAAACGGTGCGGCTCTACGAGGAACTGCGCCGCTCGTGAGACCAGCGCCGGAAGCGGGCCCGGCTGACCTCATCGAGCGCCTCGTCCTCGCCGTGGCCGTCACCGTCGCCCTCATGACCGTGTCGTTCCTCGGGCTCTCCCGCCTCGCCGCGTCGCTGTTCGGCACCGGCGATCTCCAAGGCGACGTGGGGACAGCGCTCGAAGCCCTCGCCCGCCTGCCGGCGCACCTGAGCGACCCGGCCGCCGCCTGGGCGCCACCGAATCGGGACGTTCTCCCCGGCCCGGTCCTCTACCACCTCGTCCTCAATGTGCCCCTCGTGCTCGCCTTCGCCGGCGTGCTCGTCGGGCGCCGGATCCTCCGTGTTCGCCGGGACCGCTCACGGCCGCTCGGCGTCGAACCCAACGTGGGAGTGGCCAGCCGGCTACGCCGGCTCGAGGTCCGCAAACCGACAGCCGGCCGGGTGACGCTGGGCCGCGTCGCCGGCCACCTCGTCGCCGCCGAGGAAGGGGCAAGCCTGGCGGTGGTGGGTCCGTCCGGTTGCGGCAAGACGGCGGGCTTCGCAATTCCTGCCCTGCTCGAATGGGACGGCCCCGTCATCGCCACATCGGTCAAGACCGACCTCGTGGCCCGCACCCTGGACGCCCGTCGCCGCCGAGGCAAGGTCTGGGTCTACGACCCGACCGGCTGCGCCGGCATCCCGACCGACCGCTGGAGCCCCCTGGCGGAATGCAAGAACTGGGCCGGCGCCCAGCGAATGAGCCGGTGGCTCGTCAAGGCGTCTGACCCCAAACGGGGAGTCTCCGACTTCTGGGTGCAGCAGGCCCAGAAAACCCTGGCACCGATTCTCCACGCCGCCGCCGTGTCAGACCGGATCATGGCCGATGTCGTCCGCTGGGTGGACACCGAGGAAATCGAGGACGTGCGCGCCGCCCTCGTCCGCTCCACCGGCATGCCGAACGAGGTCGACGCCGCTCTCATCGGCGAGGACGCCCGCCGCCTGCGCGACGAGCTGCGCAACGCCGCCCGCACCCGCGCCGTCGACGAGGTCCGCCGCCGCCATGTCACCGAAGGCGGACGTGACACCCGCAAGTACCTCCGTGATCCGGCCGAGTGGCCTGCTCCGGCTCGCGCGGAACTCGATGAAGCGACGGAGGTGCACCTCGACGGCGCGGTGCGCGCCGAACTGGAAGTCCTCGTCCTGCGCCGGGGCGGACGGGCCCTGGCCCCGCTCGTGGCCGCCGAAGCGACCTGGGCCAAGGAGGAAAAGCTGCGGTCGTCGGTGTACACGACGATGCAGAACATCATCCTCGGTTACGCCGACCCGGTCGTCGAAGAGGCATCGGCCGGCTCCGACATCGATTTCGACGAGTGGCTCTCCGGCCCCAACACCATCCACGTGGTTGCTCCACCCCACGACCAGGACGACCTCCGCCCCGTCCTCATCGTGCTGCTGCAGTCGGCGGTACGCCGCGCCTACGAGACGGCCAACCGCCACGGCGGCTGCCTCCCCAACCGCTGCCTCGTGCTCCTCGACGAAGCCGGCAACATCGCCCCGCTACCCGACCTGCCGGCCTACGCCACCACCGCCCGCAGCCACGGCATCAGCCTGGTGACCGTCTGGCAGGACCTCGCCCAAATGGACGCCCTCTATGGTCAGCTTTCCCAGGTGCTGCTGTCCAACCACCGCGCCCGCATCTTCGGCACCGGCATCGGCCACCCAGCCACGCTCGACACCGTCAGCAAGCTGGTCGGCGACCTCCCCGTCCGCGAGCACAACGTCTCCCGTGGTCCCGCCGGAGGCCAATCCGTCAACGAGCACACGACCTACCGCCGCGCCACCCCCATCGATCTCCTGCGCCGCATGGACCCCACGACAGCGCTGCTCGTCTACGGATCCGAACCGCCCGCCCGACTCGAACTCCGGTTGAGCAATCGGCGCCGCCGCAGCCGACGGCCTCTCTCCGATAGGGCCAAGCAGGCTGCTTGAAACCGGCTTCACGGTTCGGGAAGGATGTCTACGGATTCCATCCCGAGGCGCTGCCGGGTCTCCTGATTGGTGATAGCGGCGTGGAGGGCCTGGCGGCGTCGGCTCCAAGCCGCCTTCTCCCGTTGCCACCGGGTCCATTCCAGTTCCCGTCTGCGCAGCCGGGCGATCGAACGGTCGAGATCGCCCAACCGTTGGCTGAGCTCGTCTATCGCCTTCGCGTTCGTCACCAGCGGCCCGGCGTCAGCGAGATTTGACAGGCGAGCACTGAGTTTCGTGCGGGCGGCCTCGGCCGATCGCAGGGCGCTGGTGGGGTCGGTGGGTGGCCGGGACAGGCGTTGATCGAGCGAGGCTGCCTCCCGCCTGAGATCCGCCGTTGAGGAACTGGCGGCGAGATGTGCGGCGTCGGCTACCAGAGGATCGCGCTGATGGACCATTGGGTCGGGGCGACGAGCGGCGAGCCGGGCGGCGAGGATCTCAAGACCGGATGGTCGGCGGATCGGGGCGGCGTGTCCGACGTCGACTCCGGCGGCGTCGGGTCGTTCCCCCTCCACGATGTAGACGCGGTTCTCGAGGCGGCCTCTGGTCGTGGCGACGTAGGCGCCGGGGCTGGTGGCGGCGTCGTCGAGGACCGCTCGGGAGCGGGTCAGGGTCCGGCCTTGCACGCCATAGTCGGTGACGGCGTACCCGTGTTCGAGATGCGCGGCGACGTACTCACCGGGCAGGGCAACCGGGTGGGACGACCCGGTGGGATCGGTGAACGCCACGGTGAGCCGACCCCCGGCGACGTCGACCGCGATCACGCTCCCGAAGGAGCCGTTGCGGACCCACCAGGTCGGGTCGGCCGGTGACCGGAGTCGCCGGTCGTTGTGGCGGGCGACTACCCAGTCGCCGGCCTGGAACTCCCGCCCGTCCAGGAGGAGGACAGGTCCCTGGAGGAGACCGTGCTCCGCAATGAAGTGGCGTGCGGCCCGGTTGAGCCGTTCGC
The DNA here is from genome assembly GCA_040756995.1 of Actinomycetota bacterium. GTDB lineage: Bacteria > Actinomycetota > Acidimicrobiia > IMCC26256 > BP-133 > BP-133. Next base: position 8,959 of record JBFLYK010000033.1, read on the forward strand.
GGGCGTCGTTGGAGCTCGCCACCATCGGTTCGCCGCCGACAGCCTGATCGGCCCACCAGTCAGCGACCAGCTGCTCGTGGAGTGCGGCGGGTGTTTCGTCCCGGGTGACGAGGCCGGCGTCGTCGCGAACCCGCAGCGACGCGGCGATGTCTCCATCGCGGAACAGGCTGGATGCCTGCCGTTCGGGGGCCAGGGAGATGACCACCTTGCCTTCGTCATCAGTGATGTCCCGCTGGCGGAGGTTCGTCGCCAGGGTCGGCACGTCGCTCCGGCCCTCGACCAGCCAGGCGAAGAAGGAACCCGGTCCGACCGCGGCGTGCTGATGCGGGTCTCCAATGAGGACGACCGCGCCACCGGCGCGGCGGGTGTGGTCGACGAGGCGGTCGAGGTGACGATGCCCCAGCATCGACGCTTCGTCGGCGATGAGGATCGTGCCCCGCTGCAGGGAGCCGCCGCGGCCATCGAGTTCGGCGATGGTGCGGGCCACGGTGTCGCAGACCGTAAGCCCGCTGGCCCGGCCGAGTTCCGCGGCGGCGCTGGCTGTCACGGCACATCCGATCACCGGGAGGCCTGCGGCGTTGAGCGCCTCGACGAGCGCCCGGGTGGCCGTCGTCTTGCCCGAACCAGGCAGGCCGACCACCGGGCGGAGCAGGGCTTCGCTGGCGCAGACGGCTCGTACCATGCTCGCCTGTTCCCCGGAGAGGTGCGGCGCTCCAGCCAGAGCAGCGTCGACTGCGGGTGGTTCCACCGCCGGACCGCTGCGCTCGTCGGCGGCGGCCATGAGGCGCTCCTCGATGGCGACGAGTTCCGGGACGCTGAACCGGACAGCGGCGAGGTCGTCCACCACCCGGCCCGACTCGAGAACGCGGCCCCGGGGACGGCTCGGGCGGTGCTCGCGTACCTGGATCACGGCGTCGGAGGCCAGGAACCGGTCGGCGCAGTACACGACGCCCGGCCCGTCGACAGCACCTGCCAGCAAGGCCGTCAACGTGCAGATCACGTCGCCTCGGTTGAACGTGGCCGCCGCCGACGTCAGACCGTCCGGCCCGGCGAGCCGGGTGAAGAGAGCGTCGAGTTCTTCGGGCGTGACGTCCCGCGCCACCTCACGCTGAAGGCAGCGGGCGACCTCCCTGGCGGTGAATCCGAGCTCGGCCGCTTCCCGTCGCCACCGGGAATGCAGTTCCTCCTCCCGGCCGGCGACATCCTTGGCCCGGCGAGTGGCGAGGGCAGCGAGCTGGCGGGCGGCGGCGGAGGCGCTGCCATGCCGCTCGACCTCCGCGGCGATCTCGTCCGTCCGCTTGGAGAACTCCCGGATGACGTGAGCGGGAACCCCGTCGGGTTCGGGGAACGCGGCCGGGCCTGGACAGGTCCGGATCCCGAGGCGCTGCCGTGCCCCGTGGAGGAACGATGCCTGGTACACGGCGTCGGCGGCCCGCTGCTGGCGGAAGAGCCCGGAGGAGTCCAGCGCGCGGAACCGCCCACCGGGGAGTCGCGTCACGTTGGCAACGAGACAGTGGGTATGGAGGAGCGGGTCGTTCGCCCGGCTCTCACGGTGGTCGAAGCAGGCGACGATGAGGCCCTCGCCCTTGGCCCTGATGCGGGTCGGCCGTCCTCGCCAGGGGATGGTGGTCCGGGTCAGAGCGGAGGTCGACTCGAGGTAGGCGAGCGCGTCGTCGACGGCTTGGCGGTGGATGGCGGCCACCGTGTCGCGCACCTCCGGCGGACCGACCGCCCACAGAACGGACCAGCCCTTGGCCGGACGGAACACGACGTCATAGCCGAGGCGGGTGGCGGGCACGCGGTGGTCGTCGCGAAGCCGGTTGACCTCGTCGATGGGAATCTCCCATCGACGCTGACGGGTGCTGACCGGCGGGACGAGCAGGCAGCGGGCGGCGGCGACGACGGCGGCGGGGCCGAGGACGTCGGCGAGGCGGGCCCGCACGCCGTCCGGCGACTGCAGGACGGCGGTGGGATCCGCCTCCTGAGCCAGCCGCCACAGATCGGCACCCTCCGCCGCCCAGCGGCGCACCGTCCGGGGGCTGACGCCGAGCGCGTCGGCCGCGGCGGAGGCGCCCATCGTCGCTGCTCCTCCACCCCGAGGCCCGTCGCCATCGCCGAGGGTCCGGGTCCGACCTCGGAGGAGCGGCGTGTTGTCGGCCGGGTGGCGCCCTTCGAGCAGGCGCCGTAGCGCATCGGCGTCGACGACGCCGGACACGCCGAGCGGTTCGGCCAGACGACCCCGCCACCGCCCCGGGGCCTCTCCCTGGCCGAGGTAGTAGGCGGTCGGATCGGAGGCCACCTGGTCGAGGTAGTAGGCGGCGCTGCGGACGACCGCCAGGTTCAGCACCAGTCGTCGGCAAGCGTGGCGAGGTGCCGCTCGGCCCGGCGACGCCGGGTGCGCAATACGGTCGGGTCGATCCCCCGGTCGGCGGCGAGGACATGGCAGGGAACGCCGACCACCCGGGTCGTGTAGATGAGGGCGGCGTCGCGTTGGCGAACCGTTCCCCGTCTGACGCCGTCGACCAGAAGGGCGGTCAGATCCTCGCTGGCACTCCGCGGTGGCCGGGGAGCCGGAGCCGCCCGGCCGAGCTCACCAAGCGGTACGACGGGAGACCGGCGGCTCACGGCCTCCGCTCGGCGCAGCCGGTCCCCGACCCGCCACGCCACTGCCGCGGCCGGGTAGGCGACGTTGGTGCCGGCCAGTTCCCGGATCCGCTCGAGCGCCAGGGTGAGGACCTGGGCGAGCCGCTCGTCGGCATCCTCGCCGGCGGACGGGTGGCGGCCGCACAGCCGGACGAGCCCCGGGAGCAGCGCCTGAAGGAGGCATCGGCGGGCGAGGGGATCGACGCCCGACAGTCGGAGCAGCGGCCGCAGGACTTCGCTGGCCGTCTCGTCGCCGGGCTGATTCGCGGTGGCTACCAGCTCGTCGAGCGACCTCACGCCGGCGAGCGACGGCTCGGACGCCTGCCACCTCCGGAGCGCCCGGTCGGCTCCCGCTCCGGTCGCCACTGCTGCCCATTCCCGTTCGAGGTCGTCGCGCAGTCGTCCCATGGGTCCGACTGTCCGCAGCAGGCTTGGCCACCGACTTGGCCGCCGACTTGGCCGGCGGCCGAACGGCGAAAAAAGTCGGGCCCAAAGGTGGCGGGCACTTGGCCGCCGACTTGGCCAACCGCTTGGCCACCACACCGACAGCCACACCAGCCAACAGGAATGAACGGCTGTGCCGCGACAAGCGGTCGTCCAGTCCGCCCGGTGCCCCAAGAACGGGGGTTCATGTCCGGGGTATCACCCCACACGGCCGGCTCCTTGGAGCCCGGACGCAGGCGACTGCCCTACTCCAGGACATGCAGCACAGCGGCCCCCGCCACGCGCCGCGTTCTCCAACGAGCGCGCCCCTCCTGCGGCGGCTTCGACCATGACGATGTTCCGGTGAAGGTGGCGAACATCAGCGCCAGCGCGGTTCGGGCGTGTCCTCCGACCCGCTCCAGGGGCTCCGCTCCCCCCCCCCGCCGCGCCCGGCAACCCGCCCCGCGAGACCCATGGCCGACCGCACTTCGGGCCCGGCCTTCCCCTACGGCCGTGTCGGCGAAGCGGACACGGCGTGATCTGTACAGCTTTCTGACCCCCGGAGGAACGGCGTTCGGGTCGCGCCGGGGGAAGTCCGCCGCACGGGTGTGCGCGGGCGGCCCGGGGGGCAGCGGACATCGACGCTAGGTGCTGTTCGCCGGTCGGGGTCGATGCGGCCGTCGGGAGATTTCTTTCGGAAATTTCTCGTGGCCAAGCGCGTGGCCAAGTCGGCGGCCAAGTGCCCGAGCGCACGATGCCCGGCAGTCGGGAGAGACCCGGCCGGCGGGTTGAGCCCGCCAACCGAAAGGACTCCACCGTGGACGACGTCATCGTCTTCGTCGGCGCCAGGGGCGGCCAGGGCACCTCCACGATCGCGGCCACCGCCGCCCTCCAGGCCGCCCAGCATGCACCGACCTCGCTGCTCTGCCTCGACCCGCTCGCCACGGCCGCGCTCCTCGGCTCGTCGCCGGTCCTGCCGGGGGACCACGCCGAGATCGCCCCCCGCCTCACCCTCGCCGGCCTCGACGGTCCCCGCGGTGCCGTGACCGTCATCGACGCCGGCATGCTCGCCACGGCCCCACCGCCGCCCGTCGGCAGCCGCACCGTCCTCGTGCTCCGTGGACCCTCCTACCTGGCCCTCCACACGGCCGTCGGCCACCCGGACCTCCACGCCGACGGCGCAGTCGTCGTCGCCGAATCCGGGCGGGCGCTCTCCGACCTCGACGTGAGGGAGATCCTGGCCGTGCCCGTTCTGGCCACCGTGCCTTTCCGGGCTGAGATCGCCCGGACAGTCGACGCCGGCCTGCTCCTCACCGAAGCAACGAGCCTCCCCGGCCTCCGCCCCGTCCACTCCCTCGTCGACGGGCTCCTCCCCGACCGGGCGCTCCGCCGCCAGCTCGACGTGCGAAGCCCCGCCCTCCACCGGGCAGCCCACGACGCCCCGCTCCTCGACGCCGAGGTCGGCTGGTGAGAGCCCGCCGACGGGGAGACCCTCCGGGGCAGGACCTCCAACGGTGGCTCTCGGAGCATGACCCCCTGGTCCTCGTCGCCGACCGCAACCCCGTCCTCGAAACCCTCGGCCACGACCCCCGCTCCGCCGCCGCCGAGGTGCTGTGGCTGAACCGGCTTGGTCCTTCGGCGATCTGCGCCCACCGTCGCCTCGTCACCCTCCTCGAGGTCGTGGGCGACGGCCATGCGGTCCCGCTCGAGGCGTTGGCCAGCGATCTCGGCATTCCCGGTGGGACCGGCCGGAACGCCAAGATCTGCCGGACGCTGGCCCGGCTCGTGGACTGGGGGATCGCCACGCCCCGGGGCGAGGCCCTGGCCGTCACCATGGCGCTGCCGCCCGCCCGGCGGCTCCACCACCGCCTCGAGGACACGCTCACTCCGCCGGCGGCCAACCTGCCGACACCAGGCGCCCGTGGGCTCCGGCCCGGCCTCGATCGGGTGGAGCCGAGCCGGGAGGTCTCGCTGTGAGCGGCACCGCCGGCGACTACGCCCTCCGCTACGCGGCGCGAGGGTGGCTGGTCCTGCCCTGCCACGAGCCGACGATGGGCGGCTGCAGTTGCCGGCGGCCTGACTGTGCCAGCCCCGGGAAGCATCCCCGGATCCGGCGGGGCCTTCACGACGCCACGCTCAACCCAGCCGTCATCACGCGGTGGTGGCAGCGATGGCCCGACGCTGGAGTCGCCGTCCGCACCGGCGCAATCAGCGGCGTTGTGGTCGTCGACATCGATCGCCACAGCGGCGGGTTCAACTCCCTGGGCGAGCTCCAGCGGCGCCACGGCCGCTTCCCTCCCACCCTCGTGACGTTCACCGGGGGCGGCGGACGCCACTACTGGTTCACCCACCCCGGCCATCCCGTCCCCAACAGCACCGGCCGCCTCGGCCCGGGCATCGACATCCGCGGCGACGGCGGCTACGTCCTTGCACCCCCGAGCCGACACGTCTCCAACCGCCGCTACGAATGGGCTGCCCGGCCGCCCATGGCGTCCCTTCCCGACTGGGTCATTCAACGGGTTCGAGAACCGGTTTCTCTTCCCGAGCCGCCACGCCACCGCTCATCGATGGCTGGACCCTGGGCCGGCGCAGCGCTGACCGCCGAAGTCAGTCTGGTTCGTTCCTCCGCTCCCGGCATCCGGAACCACACCCTCAACCGAGCGGCGTTCTGCCTCGGCCAGCTCGTCGGCGCCGGCTACCTCGACGACGAAACGGTTCGCGACGAACTGACATCGGCTGCCCTCCACGCCGGCCTCACCCCTCGGGAGATCCGCGCCACGGTGGCCAGCGGACTCCGTGCGGGCACCCGCCTCCCCCGCCACCCACCGGTCCCCGAACGCGGCCACTCGGCAGCAACAGCGATGGACCGTCACCCGTAGGGCGAAATCGACAGAGCGGTGAACTACTGCGCTGATGTCGAACCGAGTCCGAATCTTCAGGGACACCCATCCAGCGGACACCACTTTGCCCCCCGAGATGAACGACGACAGGAGCGCAGATGATCGACAACGCCGCAACGCCCCATACGCCGTCCACGACGCCGATTCGATTCCCTCCGCTTCCACCTCGGCAGACTGGCGAGGAGAGCCTTCGCTTGACGAGACGCTTCGTATCCTCACCGATGGCGGGCATGGACCTCGACCAGACTCCTGGACCAGGCAGTTGGATCCTTCGCGCTGCGTGTGCCGGTCTCCCAACCCACTACTTCTTCGGCGACACACCAAATGACACTGGCGTCGCCGTAGCTGTGTGCCAGACGTGTTCCGTGCGAAAGGACTGCGCGGCCTACGCCCTCGCGACGCCGGTCGACGGTGTCTGGGGCGGTCTGACCGAAGCCGACCGTCACCTCATCCCCCGCCGCGACAAGTGCAATACCGAGCGTCGGCTCGTCGGCGCATCCACGGGCGGTGGCACTTGTCTCACGCAAAGCGAAATTCCGGCATCTGGGTCGAAACGGACGTAAGGAACGGCCGGGTTCGTCGTTGGAGAAGCATCCGGGCCCCCCAGAGGTGGGCCCGCCCCCTTGGGAGGTCCCCCATGCGTCGCTCTCTACTGATCCTCACCGCGCTCTCGCTGCTCTTGGGCTCGCCCGCCCTCGCCGGCGAGCAGGCCGTAGATGAGTCCTCATGCCCGCCGCCGGAGATCACGCACGCCTACGACACTGAGGAACTCCGGGTGCATGTGAAGTTGCCGGCGTCGGGCTGTCCCCCAAGCGAACACCACATGTTCATGGTGTCGGCGTCAATTACGCGCTTCGACGACATCGGTCCCACCGACAGCATCGATCGGTCGGTCATGTGCGGCCCGTTCCCGGCCGCTGAGGACCACGACCCCGAGTACCCGCCGGCCCAGTACTTCTGCGACGTCGAAGTGGCCCTCGACCATCCCCCAGTAGAAACCATCAAGTACGACATCGACGTCGGCTACCCGGGCGCAACGTCGCCTCGCAACCGCACGGTGATCCTGGCCTGCTCGTCGGACGACGAAACAGCAGCTTGCGACGAGTAAGGCATCAACTCGATCCCGCCCATGATCCTCAGGCGTTCACTGAAAGGTCCCGTGATGAAACGAAGGCTCGTCACCCTTGCTCTCATAACCACTGCTGCTGCCGGCATACCCAGCCCTGGTTTCACATCCGAAACGACCGGCGGCGGATGCACCGAGCCGGTACCGGAACGTATCTACTCGGCCGACCGGCTCGCCTACCGCCTCTCGGTCGACCTGTCGCACTGCGACTGGTGGGACGGCTCGCCCATCCAGCTCGACGCAGGCCTTGAACGGCTCGATGGAACCGGTGGTCACGGCGCCTGGTCGGGCACGGTCTGCGGAATCGGCCTGGCCATGGGTACAGACAGCAGCGAGCCTGAGGCGGAAACCACAGTCAGGTCGAAGTCCGGTGTCTGCGAGATTCAGGTGGCGATGGAGCATCCTCCTGTCGAGGCGGCCTACTACCGAGGCGAGGTCTCTTTCCCTTGGCAAGGCGCGCGGCGGACATTGGCCTTCACTGCGTTGTGCGGACAACCGGGCGGCTGCGCTGACTTGCCGGTCGATCCGATGCCATCGCTCGCCCCCATCGGCGAATTGATCGTCGGTGACGACGCGTTCTGAACGACCGACACGCACCGCAGCGCAGGCACGCTCTCGAGTTCGGACGTCAACTGACCATATCGACGGGCGGCCTGCCACGCGGAACACCCACCGAAAGACCGCGCAGTCCATTCCAGAGGAGAAACCCCATGAAGAAGCTCGCCATCGCACTTATCCTGGCCGGCATGATCATCACGCCGCTGGCCTCCAGCACCGCCTGGGCGTCGAAGAACTGCCCCGACGGCAGCCACCCCGGCAAGGGGCCCGACCCGAAGAAGGTGTACTGCTACGACAACAGCGATCCCTCCCAGATCGTCAAGATCATCTCCCTGTGACCGCCGACGCCATCCGGATCCGCCCAGCCACCGACGAAGACCGGGAGACCGTGACGCGCGTCTTCGACACCGCCAACCCGGCCTGGGCGACGAGCGCCGCGCAGTACCGGCGAGGCCCCCGCCCAGAACCCACCAACGGGATCTGCATCGTTGCCGAACATGCCGGTCGGGTGGTGGGAGCCGCCCGAGGGAACGAAGCCCTCGAAGGGCTTCTGCCGCGCCCGGGAACATTCAGCGCCCGAGTTGTTGTCGACCCCTGCGCCGCAGCGCAGGGCGTCGGCAGCCGCCTGTGGGCAACCCTCCGGGACTGGCTCGGCACCCAACCCCACTGCAAGGACGTCTTCTCCTGGGCGGATCGCGATGACGAGCGAACCGTCACAATCGCGGCCCGCTGGCACTTCGTCCGCCGGCCCGGTTCAGTCGAAGACCCCGCCGACCTCAACGGGCCCGAGCCTTGGGCCTGGAGCTACCAACTGAAGCTCGACCTCGACCGGACGGAACCACCGACCGCCGGTCCACCCGGCGTGACCATCTCACCGCTGGCCGACGTCCTCGATGACCGTCCACTCGTGGCGTCACTCCACGAGGCACACGAGGAATGTCGCGCCGACGTACCCGCCTGGGAACCCTACGAGCCGAAACCGCTCCAGGAATTCATCGACGCTCAGCAACAGCGGCTCGCCGATGGGGGCTTCGGGTTCATCGCTCACCACAACGGCGAGGCGCTCGCCGGGACCTTCGCCGAGCGAGCGGCCTTCGTCCCCATGGTGCACAACGACTTCACCATGGTTCGCCGGAGCGCCAGAGGCCAAAAGCTTGCTCTGACAGTGAAACGCTGCCTGATAGAGGACGCTACCCGCGCCAACATCCAGCAAATCACGACCGAGGTACGGACCGACAACAAGCCGATGCTGGCCGTGAACGCCACGCTCGGATTCCGGCGCATCGCAATGCGCCACCTATCTCTGGAGCTGTAGGCCTTCCCGCTGACTCCACCCCAGGGCACGAAGTTGGGGAACTCATACACAGCCTGCGGGCGGTCCAGCCGACCGCGCCCCACGCCAGGCCGGCCGGCCCCTGCCGCGACTCATCCGACCGGAGAGGTCGGCGACTTCTGCACCGAGCCGCCCCCCCGCTCGAAGCAGGCCGCCCCCGGTCGAAGCTGCCGCCTGTGATCGTGACGCCTGCGCGGTCTGAGATGTTGCGATGTGCGACTATCTTCATCGATAATGATTCGGTCGAGAACTTTTGTCTCTGACTGTCCACAGAGTCCGGCCTGAAGGGGGTGCCCGAAATCTCGGCCAACTCGACACCGCGGCTCCGGTCACTAGGCCGGGCGGATCGCACTGCGGAACTAATCAAATAACCCGGGCAGATGACGCCTGTCCGTGCTCAATGGCCGTCGCCCGTAATTCTCAGAAGACGAGGCGGTAGACGCGGCGGTCGCCGCATGGGTCCAGGCATCGCACTGGGTGCTACGGATCCATGGGTTCAGCAGGGGAACGGCCTGCATGGTCTGGCCGGCCCATGCCGTCGCCCCGCTTCACGTCCATCCGGTCACGCAGGCCCCGACAGGTTCCGCATTCTTGTCGGCGTCGACCGAGGCCGGGTTGCCATCCCAGGCGCTGCCGGGTCTCCTCCGCTCCATCCCCACCTCCTCCCGTTGCCACCGTGGTCCATTCCAGTTCCCGTCTGCAGAGCCGGGGCAATCGAACGGTCGAGATCGCCCAACCGTTCGCTGTCAGCAGCGGCCCTAGCGTCAGCGAGATCTGACAGAGCCTTGCCCGACATGGAGTGAGGCGCTCGGGTCATGATGCACCTTCAACGTGCTGTCGGCCCCCTCGAGGGAATCTTCAGCTCCCCGAAACCGCAGGGCGGGGCTCCGTCGATCCACGCAGAACCTGGCCGCCCGGGTAATCGAACCCTGCGGCCTGCTCCTCAGCGCGGCACCACGACTGCACCGGTCATTGCGCGGAGTAGAGGTCAGCGCTAGGTTTTACCCGAGTTCCCAGGGGAGACCATTTTGGTTGAAAGCGCGCCGGAATCGACTGCAACTCCCCCGCAGAAACGAGGGCGCGGGCGGCCTCGCAATGAAGAGCCTAGCCCGGAGTACGTTGCTCGCCATTCGGAGATCCTCGACGTTGCAGCAAAGGTCTTCAGCGACAAGGGTTACGACGCTGGGTCGCTGGACGAGATCGCCGACGCCCTCGATCTCCGAAAGGCAACCTTATATTATTATGTGCGCTCAAAGGCGGAGCTTCTTTACTTGATCTTTGATCGTGCGATCACTCAAGGACTTGAGCAGCTTGCGAGTCTTTCGGAGTCAGATTCCGGCTACGAAATCGTCGAGAAACTTGTTCACCACCAAATCCGCGGCGTCGCGGAGAGCCCCGAACTGTTCGGCGTGTTCTTCGATAATAGGCCTCGATTGGACCAACGGTACGAGGAAAGTATCCGCGCCAAGGAGCAGCAATATCTGCAGCTGTTCGCTGATCTCTTGTCTAAGGCCGCCAGTGACGGAGCGGTCGCCAACGTCGATAGCCGCTATGCCGCCCATGCCATCATCGGGATGACCACGTGGATCTACAAATGGTTCGATCCAGCTCGCGACGACGTCGATGGCTTCGCGGCCACAGCCACCGCTCTTGTTCTCAAAGACCCGCCAGCCGGTCTATCCAGGAAGCCGGCGCGGCAGCGGCCCCCGCGCCGGAAGTAGACGGCGGTTAGAGCGTCGCGCCGTTACGGAGTTGCCCGCGCCCATATTCGATCAACATTGGAACGATAGGCACGAGTCGCTCCTGCCACGGGTCATGGTATCGGCCTTTTCGGTGTCGCTCGATGTTCTGCCCAAAGATTGCGGCCATCTTGAATGCGGCGAGCGCGAGGAACCATTCCACTCCTTCAAGACCGGGGCGCTGTTTCTCATACTCCGCCAGCACCGTGGCGGGCTGGGGCATCCCTCTCACATCGCGGCCCAGATCAGCGAAGATCGAATTGTCAAGGAGGGTGAGGAACCAGCCGATGTCGATGCGCGAGTCGGCCAGAGCCCAAATCTCCCAATCGATAATTGCCTGTAACTCCTCTCCATCAAAGAGGAGGTTTCCTAGTCGGAAGTCGCCGTGGACGATACATGGTGCGAGCCCTGATGGCATGCAGCGGCGCAGTTCGCGTTCCAGATCGTCCGCCCCCCACCGCAGGTTCGACGACACGCGCTGCATCGTCTGGCTCCACCGGGCGATTTCGTTCTCCAAGCTCAGGGTCGACTCTCCGCCCAACCCGACCGCGCTCGGACGGACTGAGTGGAGCGCGGCGAGTGCGCCCGCCGCCCGACGGGCGCGCCTATCGATGAGCCCAGGGTCCACGATGCCCGGACTCGGATCGATGAACGGCTCATACGTGTGACCTGTGGACCACGCCATGCCGAACAACGGGGGGTCCTCGTCGTCCGCGAACAGGATGCCCGGCACGGGAACGCCGTTGACATCTTTGAGCGCACGCATGATACGCGCCTGTCTCAGGACATCGTGTCGCCCTTTGGCCGGTCGTCCGGGTGGCGCCGCCTTGACGACCATCCGCAGCGTCGACGCACTCTCGGTTGTCCCTCGGACGGCGAGCGTTACTCCCGAGTGGCCCCCGGCCATCCACTCGATCGACTCCAGGCGGAACTCAGGCAGCTTCGCAGCGAGACTCGCGTGGACTCGAGCCATCAGGTCGCTGTCGACCGGTGCAGACGCGCCGTCCGAGAGCGAGCTCGTTCCGGTGCTGTCGCCGGTCACGCGACGAGGACGGTGATACCGACCGCCGCGGGGACTGCCCCAAACGCACCGCCGTGGTTCTCCGCCAGTGCCACGCGTGCTCCGGGGACCTGTCGTTGTCCAGCATCGCCTCGAAGCTGCAGGACCAGTTCGACGATCTGGGCCAGTCCGGTTGCCCCCACGGGGTGCCCCCGGCTGATCAATCCGCCGCTGACGTTGACGGGGACGCGCCCGCCGAGCGCGGTCGCCCCTTCCTCCGCCAGCTTCCCGCCTGCGCCTACCGGGCACAGGCCGATCGCTTCGTAGGCGGTGATCTCGGCCACCGCGGTGGCGTCGTGGACCTCCACGACCTGGAGATCCCCGCCCTCCACGCCCGCCTCTTCGAACGCCGTGCATGTCGTGGCGGCGATGACGTCGAAATCCGTCGCCATGCCGGGCCCCGAGAGCGCAGTGGCCGCCAGCCGCGGCCCGTTACGTCGGGCCGACAGGACGACGGCCGCCGCGCCGTCGCTGACCGGCGAGCACATGAGCCGAGTCAGCGGCTCGGCCACGACCGGGCTGCTCAGTACGTCCTCGACGGTTCGAACCACCTGGAATTGGGCTCGGTCGTTGAGGCTGCCGTGCCGGGCGTTCTTCGCGGCCACCTCGGCGACCTGGCGCAACGTCACCTCGTTGCTGTTGATGCGCTCCCGCAGAACGGAGGCGTAGATCTCCATGAAGACGTTCGGCCCCTGTCCGACGCGGGCCGTGGTGACGTCCTGGGCCGTAGCCAGAGCCTCAAGGATGCGGGCCTTGTCGCCCTGGTGCATCTTCTCGGCGCCGACCACGAGGACCGTCTCGTCGCCGGCAGCGAGTCGACGACCGAGGTGAAGAGCGCTGGCGCCGGAGGCGCAGGCCGATTCGACGTTGACGATCGGGACGCCAGCCGGCAGACCGAGTTCCTGGAGCGCCACTTGCCCCCGGATCGCCTCCTGTCCCTCGAGCAGACCCTGCAGCGAGTTGGAGAAGAGCACGAAGCCGATGTCGCTGACCCGCAGGCTCGCATCGGCAATGGCCTCCGTGGCGGCGGCGACCGCCAGGTCCCGGAGGGCGGCGTCGTGTCGGCGGAACGGAGTCATGCCGACCCCGTTCACCCGAACGGTCATGTTGACCTCCCCGATCCCGATCCTCGGAACGTCGCCACCGCCGCCTCGAAGTCCGACGTCTTCACCGCGATCGCCACCGCCATGGCTTCCGCCTCCTGAGAGCCGCCGGCCGGCGGCCAGGCGTTTCGAAGGAGCGCCTTCGTGGCGGCGAAGGCAAAAGGCGACAGAGCCGCCAGACGGTGGGCGGCGTCGAGGGCGGCCGAGGCGACGTTGCCGTCATCGACCTGCCGGTGCGCCAGCCGGAGCTCCACGGCTTCAGCGGCTCCGATCATCCGGCCCGAGTGCAGCAGGTCGGTGGCAACCGTCCACCCGGCCCGGCGCTGGAGCAGCGAGGCCGCAAACAGATCGGGCGGTAGCGCCATCTTGAGGAACCCCAGCCCGAGGCGGGCGGAGCGGGCAACGATCACCTCGTCGCAGGCGAGGGCGAGCGAGCACCCGGCCCCCACCGCTGCGCCGTTGACCGCGGCCACGACCGGCTTGGGCAGCTCCAGAAGCATCTCGGCGCTGCGGAGGAAGGACCGGTGCCGTTCGACGATGTCATCGACTTCGAGCCGTTCATCCCCGGGGCTCATGTCACCACCGGCGCAGAACGCCGGCGGCGCGCCAGTGAGGATGACGGCCCGGGCCCAGTCGGCCCGCGCCAGTGACCGGAGGACTTCCCCGAACTCGTCCATGAGCCCCAGGTCGAGGGCGTTGCGCTTCTCAGGGCGATTCAGGATCACCCGGGCGACCGGGTCCAGCCGCTCCACGATGACCGCCGTCACGATGGCGGGGATGGAACGACGCCAGCTGCGAGGCCTTCAGACCACGGAGCCAGGAGGGTGTCCCCGAGGCTGATCCGGGCCAGCGCCACGTAGGTCTCGGCGTGCCGGAGGGCCGTGTCGAGCGCCGGGATACCCGTTCGAGCCCGGAGTTCCGACAGCCGGGCCGCGAGGGCGGCCAGCTCGTCGAGCGTGACCTCCTCACCGGTCGAGCTCACGGCGAACCTCCTTGGGACGGTGATCGAAGAAGCGCTTCGTCTTGAGTTCGTAGCGGGGCAGCGATTCTGGTTCGACGACGGTGAACTCGAGCTTCACCCCGAGGCGCTGGCGGGCGAGATCGACGAGACGCCCTTCGGTCGACGTCCGGTCGATCGTGGCCTCGCTCGCCTCGACCTTTACCTCCATACGGTCGACACCTTCCGCCCGGGTGATGTGGAGCTCATAGTGGTTGCTCGTACCCTTGACCTCGCCCAGAAGAGCCTCGACAGCCGTGGGATAAACGTTCGTCCCCCGGATCTGGATCATGTAGTCGGTTCGTCCCAGCACGGTCCCGTCGAGGTATCCCCACGTCCAGCCGCAACCGTGGTCCGGGCTGCGGTGGATGCGGACCAGGTCATGGGTCCGGTACTTGATGATCGGTTGGGCCAGGTGCGAATAACTGGTGACGATGTTCTCGCCGACCTCGCCGTCAGGCACCGGATTCCCGTCGGAGTCGACGCTGTAAGCGTGGTACGAGTCCTCGATGATGTGCACGCCGGTAGGAGCAGCGGCGCAGGCGCTGAAGACCGTTCCGGCCTCGGAGATGCCGTAGCCGTCCATCGCCGTCGCGCCCCAGGCGTCCTGTACCGCGCTTCTGGTGACCGGGATGCTCAAGCCCGGCTCGCCGCCACCAAGCACGAACCTGACCCCACTGACTCGGAGATCGACGCATTCCTTTCTGGCCACCTCGGCCAGGTGGAGGAGATAGGTCGGCGTGGCGGCCACCATCGTGGGCCGCCAGGCGGCAAGGATGCCCACCCGCTCTTGGCTCGACATACCACTGGTGCTGTAGATCTTGATCCCCATGAGCCGGCAGGCCCAGTAAAAGCTCCAGAGGCCGGCCCACGTTCCGAAGTTGAAGCACATCAGCACGCTGTCGTGAGCTCGGACACCGTAGTCCCACATCATGTAGCAGTAGTGCTGGGCCATCCTGACCATGTCCCACTCGGAGAAGGTCTCCTTGAGAAACGTCCCCGTGGTGCCGGTCGTCTGGAAATAGATCGACTGGTATTCCTCGGGAACCGCCAAACCCGGGAAGTGGCCGGCCTCCTGATCGCCGACGAGGTCGGGCTTGTCGGTGAACGGGACCTTGGTATAGAAGTCGTCCAGGGTCCGCACGTCCGACGGGTGAAGCCCGGCGGCGTCGTACAGGCGGCGGTGCAGCGGGCTGTTCTCGTAAGCGAAGGCGATCAGGGACTGGATGCGCTTCAGGTGCAACTCGTCCAGCCGGTCTCTCGGCAACTGCTGGAGGACCGGGTTCCAGAGCCGTGATTCCTCGCTGGTGCGGTTCAGAAACGGGCGCAATGACACGTTCCCAGCGCTCCTATCTCCCGTCAGGACGGCGGACCATACCGCGCCAATCGCCTTGAGAACCTGTCGACGGTTCCCCCCGTCCGGAGTTGATCCGCCGTCAGAATATCTTCTACCATACGGTCGATGGATTTAGCAACGGGAGCCCCGCCCTACCCGCCGATGCCCGCACTTGTCACCGGGGCGTCGAAAGGAATCGGGGCCCGGATCGCCGTTGCCTTGGCGAGGGAGGGCTACCGGCTCGCCGTGGGATACCGCTCGGACGCCGTCGGGGCCGGGCAGACGGCCGGCGACATCCTGGCGGCCGGCGGCGAGGCCATCCCGGTGCAGATTGACGTCAGCCGCCACGATGCCGTGGAGCGCGCCTTCGGGGAGGTCGAGGACCGGTGGGGTCCGGTTGGCGTCCTCGTGAACAACGCCGGGCAGCACCGCGGAGCCCGCCTCCACAAACTCTCGCTCGACGATTGGGAAGCGGTGCTCGACACGAACCTCACCGGGGCGATGCACACCGCTCGGAGGGCCATCGGTGGGATGCTGGCACGCCAGTTCGGCCGGATCGTCAACATCGGCAGTGTCGTGTCGCTGACGGGCTTCCCCGGTGACGCAGCCTACGGGGCCAGCAAGGCCGGACTCGTGGGGCTGACGACCAGCCTGGCCGTCGAGCTCGGGCCGGCGGGCATCACCGTCAACCTCGTCCTACCCGGGTATGTCGACACGGACATGACGCGACAGGTCGATTCCAAGGCGATCGCCGGCATCGTCGACCGTATCCCGCTGCGTCGGCCCGCCAGCAGCGACGAGATCGCGGCGGCCGTCAGCTTTCTCGTCACCGCCGGCACCTACGTGAACGGGGCGGTGCTCGCCGTTGACGGCGGGCTGCTGGCGTCGAGTGCGGCTGCCCCCGTGAGCGGGCCCCACCGCCCCGTCGACCCCTCGGCGTCGGCCCCCGGTCAGAGCTGAGGAGCGATTGGCCGGAAGCTGAAGTCCGTGATCCGTCCCTCCGGCCGATCGACGAACTCCACCCGGACACGCGTTCCCGGGGTCAGATGCCGCATTGCCTCGTCGAGGTCGGAGAGGTCGACCCCGTCGACATAGTTGGCGATCGCGGAGTCGACCCCGTCGAGCCGGACGAAGGCGATCGCCACCGGTGGGGGGCGCTTGCCCTCGAAGCCCCTCACGACAACCGTCGACGCCTCGATCACGCCCTCCGGGCCGGCCTCGACCCATCGGTCGCAGCGCTCGAAGCTGCGCTCGCAGTAGGCACGAGGCGGAAGATAAGAGAGCTGGGACGCCGAACAGTGGGAGGCGAGGATCTTCTTCTGACGCAAGCCGGCGAGAAACGTGCCGGCCACCTCCCCCACGGCATAGTCATAGTGGAGCGTGAGTTCCTGACGTATGACGTCGGACATGATCAGTCGTCCCCCACCTCGACGTGGTCGTCACCGAACAGGGTGACGTTGTGGAACTGCCCGATGCCGCCCACGGCGGTGGCCACGGCGTTTCGCACGTCCGCCACTTGCATCGGCCCGGCGGCCGCCATGACCTGATTGGCGGCGTCGATGCAACGGGCGAGGCCCGAGACGGCGATGGCGTTCGAGCACAGCGTGCCACCCGAAGGGTTCACCGCCACCGCGCCCCCGCCGACATCCCAGGCACCGTCGTCCTCGAACCTGGCCGCCTTCCCAACCGGGCAGAATCCCAGCTGCTCTAGCTGCAGGTACCCGACCAGGCTGTAGGGATCGTAGAGCTCGGCGACCTGAATGTCGGCGAACGGGTCATTGAGCCCTGCCCGCCGGAAGCACTCTGCCCCCGAGACCGCGGCCAGCCGAAGCTCGCTGAGTTCGGCGTCGGCACTGGGCACCAATCGGTCGCCGATCCAGTACGTGTCCGTTGCGCTGCCGATCCCGTTGATGAACGCCGGCCGGCTCTGGAAGCTGTCCATCACCTCGGCGTTCCCGAGAATCAGCGCCGCGCTGCCCGACGATCGGGGGCAGATGTCGTAGAGCTTCATCGGGTAGGCGATCATCGGTGAGGCCATGACGTCGGCCACCGTGATCTCGCCTTTCAGATGGGCGTGCGGGTTCTTCAGGGCGTTGCTCCGTTGCCGGACCACCACGCGAGCGAGGTCCTCCTGGGTCACGCCGTGGCGCCGCATGTAGCGGCTGGCCATCAGCGCCACCGAAGTGTTGGTGGACAGGGGCATGTCTCGTTCGTAGAAGGGGTCGAAGATCAGGTTCAGCACCTCCTGGGCGTCCGGCGTCTCTCCGATACGCTCAGCTCCGACGACCAGCACCGAGCGGTACAGGCCCGAACGAACGAGGGCGTATCCGGCGTGCACGGCGGAGCCGCCCGTGGCACCGCCGGTGTGAATGCGGAAGAAGGGCTTCCCGGCGGCGAAGATATAGTCGATGGCCCAGCGATCGGCGTCGGCCACACCCATGAAGAATGTGGGTGCCAGCGAGAACACCACGGCCTCCACGTCGTCCGAGCGCATTCCTGCGGCGGTCAGCACGCCGACGGCAGCCTGTTGTGCCTGCTCCACGAAGGTCACTTCGGGATGGTGTGACCGGTAATCGGTCTGGTAGGTGGCGATCACGCCGACCGTTTCACGCACGCCCGTCTCCCTCGAAGACCATGACAACGTTGCCCTGCTGGGCGAAACCGTGACAGCTGTGGGCTGCCGCCCGATGGACAGCCGGGCGTTGGACGGCCCCGGCCCGGCCGGCGACCTGGAGGACGGCTTCCACGGCGTTGACCAAACCGGTGCACACCAGCGGGTGCTGCGCGAAGGTTCCACCGGAGGGAGACAGCCGGTCGCCGTCGGCTTGGAACACTCGTGCGTAGGCCGCTTCGTGGTAGGAGGTCGGCGATTCCACTTCGACCACGTCGAGGCTCCCGGCCGGTATTCCCGCCCGTGCGAGGGCGCGAGACCAGGCGACCCGGGCCGAAGTCATCGACCGGAGCCGTTCGGCGCCGAGCCGGTAGGAGTCCGTGGCCCACCCGACGCCGGCCACCCGGGCCAGCGGACGGTGTCGCGGGTGCCGCCGCGTCCAGCGCTCCGACGCCAGGACGAGGCAGGCAGCCCCGTCGGTCAAGGGCGCTCGGTGACCGGCCCGCAGCGGGGTGGCCTCGAACGGGGAGCACGCCACCTCATGCTGCGACGGAACGCCGTGGCCTGCTCCCCGGCTGTTGAGGGCGGCCCGCTCGTATGCCCCCGCCGCCCGTGCGGCCGCCTCTTCCTCGGACACGCCGTGCGCCTGCGCCACTGCCTGAGCGAAGAGTCCGTCCGCAACCCGCCCGTTCATTCCCAACGGCCGGGTGAAGAACGGTTCGGCCTGCACGTTGGTGACGAACTCCGGATCTGTCTTGGACGGCTTGCACCAGCTGGCCACAAGACCCAGGTGAAAGTCTCCCGAGGCCATGCGCGCCACCGCCAGACAGAAGGCGGTCGCGCCGCTGTCAGCGACCTTCATCTCGTCCACCCGGTAGGCGCCGGCCGGAGTGGCCAGCAGCATGCTGGATATCGGCCGGCCGTCAAGCTCGTCGGACCCGCCGAGCGTCACGTTGTCGAGTTGGCGCCTGGTGACCCGGGCGTCGTCCAGCGCGGCGCGGGTCGTGCGATACACCAGTTCTTCGAGGCGGTACTCGCGGATCTGCGCTCTCGCCGGGTGGACAGCCGCGCCGAGGACGTACACGTCAGAGAACAAGGCGCAGCCCCCTCGCTGGTCAGCGGGCGATCTGCGACCCGGACGTCCCTGCCAAGCAGTGGGCGAGCACGAGCTGCACACAGGTCTCGGCGTACTCGTAAGGGTCGTCCTTGCGCGGATTGAACCACTTGTAGATCCAGCTCGTCATGCCCACGATCGCCTGAGTGGCATAGCGCGGATCCAGTGCGGGAAGGGCTCCGGCGTCGATCGCGGCCTTGACCGACGAGGAGAAGAAGCTGAAGTAGAGCTTCTCTCGGGCCCGAATGGCCTTCTCGTAAACCGGGGCCAGGCGGGGGCGGTCGTCGACGAACACACGGAAGATCATCGTCTCCGGAAGGACCACTTCGAGCACCTGGAACCGGATGAGTCCGGCGAGCCGCTCCTTCGGGTCATCGATCTGAGCCATCTCGTCGACGCGGGCCAAGCCCCGGTCGAGGGCTCCCTGGAAGATCAGGTACAGCAGCTCGGCCTTCGAGCGGACATAGTGATAGAGGCTGGTCTTGTGCAACCCGAGCTCGGCGGCGATATCGTTGAGCGTGGCGACGTCGTATCCCTTCGCGGCGAAGACCTTGGCGGCCGCCTCGACGATCTCGGCCTGCTTCTCCAGGTACTCCGCGCTGGGCTCTACCAGCCGAGGGCGACCGCGCCGAGGGGCAACCGGTTCCGCGACGATGGCGCGCCTGTGGGTCTCTTTTGCACTCACGGCATGCTCCCGAGGCTGGCGTCCGGACGCCCAGACGGCGGCATGGGCGCGAGCTTCCGCTCGTAGTGCCACGATAGGCGATGGGCCACCCGACCGTGCGTCCTTCCCGCTTCAGCGCCGGCGAGACGCATAGAGCTCCGCCACCGGTCGCCGCAAGGGCTTCTGGTCAGTCTTGCCTTTTCCGAGAGACAGCGTCTTCGGGCATCCCACCTTGCTCTGGAGACCGCATTTGGGACACGCCCATTCCTCCTCCCCGGACGGCCGCCACAAGACGCTCCCACACGAGCAGAACCGGACCAGCTCGCTACAGTCCCACCCGGCGAAGGGCCCTGCACCGGCGCTGGCCACCGGACAGCCCCGTCCGTGGCAGACGATGCTGTCCGGGTCGACGAGAATGCAGTCAACGGGGCAGACGGTCGGGCACCAGCCGCAGTCGTTGCACAGAAAGGTCGAGATCCAGAACCTGGAGTGAGCGTCGTCGGACGGGTGGATCGCGTCGGTCGGGCATCCGTACTCACAGGCTCCGCAGTCAATGCAGACGACAGGATCGATGAAGAGGCTCATTCCTCGGGTTCGCACTCGCACTCGAATGAGGATGACTGGCATCCCCGGCACTCACCGGTGTCGCCGTCAATCGGGCGCCCACAGATTTCGCATGGCTCGCAGCCGCAGACCTGGCACATGTCATTGGGAGCGTGGGAGCGGCGCCGGTCGTTCCGTCCTGGCCTGTTCAATGGTGGAGAGCACTTCGTCTGTGGCCTCGACGAGCGCCTGTTCCAGCCGCTCCAGCCGCTGGACCGTGTCGCGGCCGAGATTGAGCAGCTTCAACAGCGGCGTGAGCACCACCAGGAATGAGCCGAAGCCGACGAGCACCGCCCCTCCGACACCCGCACTCATGAGATACGGGATTTGGCGGAAGACCTGGCCCTCGTCACGGAGCTTGACGGCTCCGATGATCAGGACGACCGCACCGATGAGGGCCACGATCCATCCAAGTCCGGCGAGCCCCATCGAGCGCATGACCTCAGCGAAGCTCGGCATGCCCACCGTGGAGGTCGGAGCCCCGTCGGCGGGCGAACCGTTGTCGTCGTAGACCACTGGGTCGAGTGCAGTCGGGCGTTGGTTGGTCATCACCACGGTATCCCCCTCTGGAGCCGGATCGTCGAGCGATCGGAACGGAATTGTCGGATGTTCGTCATCCGTCAACGCAGCAGGCCGGCGAACCGCACGAGCCGGACCGTCACGAATCCCATGCAGCCGACGCCGGCGAGCAGGATGGCGTAGAGCCCGCCGTAGGGCCACCGCCACGTCGTGGGCGCTTCGAGGGCACCGCGAAGCGCCGCCGCCGAGAGCTGCCCGCCCCGCGCGGTCCTGGTGACGATGCCAGAACCCTGGAGGGGAACCGGCGTGCCGTTGGTGCTGGGGAGCACGCCGCCATCGGCGCCGCCCCCAACCGCTTGGAAGGCATCGGCGGCGACGCCGCTCTGGCCGGCTGACCCCAAGACCCCGCTTTCGGACGCTGTGAGGCCGGGAGCCGGGATGGGCGGGGCGGTGGAAGGTGTGCCTCCGGCGCCCACACCGCCGGTCCCGACGGCCGGCGGGTCCGTCACTTCAGGACTCTGGCCACCCACGTCGATCGAGACGTCAGCTGGTAGCACCACCGCCACCGCCTCGGCCATCACACTCCCGAACGAGAGCCGCATTGCCTTCGAGCCGATCGGGTCGGGTTGGGCTGGCGGGGTTAGGTCGATCCCGAGCCCGGTCACGACCACGCCGGCTGAGCTTCCGTCCTCGGCGACCGAAACCGTCATCAGGGGCGGCATCACCGCACCATTCCTCCCGAGGACCTGCCGGACCGTCGGCAGCAAGGCCTTGGCGTCGGCCGGCACGGCCTGCTCTTGCACCTGGAGGCCGTTTTCGTCCAACACGACTGGAACGCCCATGACGCTCGCCCCGGTCAGGTTGAAGCTCGCCGTGGCGGTGGCGCCACCAGGCTTGCCATTGGCGGACAGCGTGACTCGGACGTCCACCGAGCCGGCCTTGAACAGACCGTCGGCGACTACGACGTCACTCAGACGCTGTACATACTCTCCGCGCACTGCACCTGTGGCCGGGTCGCTGCCCGACAGGCTCCGTGACACCAGAGACCCGACCTGGAGGACGCCCTCGACGGCGACACCGGCGGCCGTCACGACGCCTTCGGCTTCGGGAACCTTCGACGTCCTGGCAGTGGCCTTGCCAGTGGACAACGGACCGCTGGCGGGAGCGGCGGAAGCGTCGATCGTCTTGTCCTCCTCGCCTGGGCCCTGAACCGCTTCGGCATTCAGCGGGATACCCGGAAAGGGTGGTAGCGCTCCGCCGATCCCGGCGACGACGGTGTAGCCCAGACCCACCGTACGGCCGTCGGCCGCGAAGGCGTTCGACTTTGCAAAGGGTCCGGGGGCGACGGACGCCTCCGTCCCGAACACCGGAGCCGGAATGGCGAAGGGGATCTCGAACGTGGCCCGTACGGCGTGGGAAATGCCCGACACCCGGCCCTCGGCGCGTTCCTCGGCCCGCGCCGGCCCCGGGGCGGTCCACGGCAATACGGCCGCGACGAGCGCCACCGCGATGCCGGATCGACTCACGAGAGATGTGCCCATGTCGACTCCTTGTGATCCTGACCGGTCTGTCTCGCTCGCACGGCTTTTCGGAGCCCGATGAGGCCATCCGCCGTCGGGCCATTCCTGGGGCTCCGCTGGCGCAGTGCCACCAGAGCTCCGAAGCTCTTCTCGTTCGCGGCGGGGCCCTGGTCTCGTGCCACCGTGGCGGCGAGGGCCATGGACTCCGGCGGCGCCCCCCGACCGTCGGTGTCCGGGCCCTGATCGTGCGCCCGCTCCACGCTCTCGATTGCCTGTTCGCCCAGGTACGACGCCTGGACGAGGACCGGATCGGACAGGAAGTCTTCCGCGGTGCCCGTGGCGACGATCCGGCCCTTCGTCATGACGTAGGCCCGCTGGACGTACTTCAGCGCCAACTTGATGTGCTGCTCCACCAGGAGCATGGCCACGCCCGTCTCGGCCACCGTCCGCAGCGCCTGAAAAAGGTCGGAGACAATGACCGGCGCCAGGCCGAGCGACATCTCGTCGATGATCAGCACCTTTGGACGACGGATCAGGGCCCGGCCGATGGCCAGCTGCTGCCGCTCGCCGCCCGACAGAGTGCCGGCCGACTGGATCCGGCGTTCGGCGAGCACCGGGAACAGCGTCGCCAACTCGTCGAAGCGGCTCCGGAACTCCTTGCCCGTCATCCCCGGCGAACTCAATCGCAGGTTCTCCTCGACGGTCAGCCCTGCGAAGACGCCGCGGTGTTCGGGAACGTAGGCCATCCCGCGGCCGTAGAGCCCAGGGATCGACAAGCGCGACGTGTCGTCCCCGTCCAGGAGCACCCTGCCCCGCCACCGTGGTATGACCCCCACGGTGGCTGCCAGGGTCGTCGTCTTGCCGGCTCCGTTGGCGCCGAACAGCGCCACGATCTCGCCGCTGCGAACCTCGAGGTCGACGCCGTGGACGATCTCCGACCGCCCGTAGCCGGCGTGAAGCCCCTTGATCTCGATCACGTCCGTGCCTCCGTGCCCCTGACCACGGCTGGTCGGTCGGAGTCGACGTCTACACCGAGGTAGGCTTCGATGACGGTACGGTCGGCGCGGATCTGCTCGGGAGAGCCGTGGGCGAGCAACCGGCCGAAGTCCAGCACGTAGACGCGGTGGGCCGCGTTCATCACGACTTCCATGTCGTGCTCGATGAGCACCACGGCGGCGCCGAAGTCGTCGGGGAGGTTGGCAATGAGGGTGAGGAGCCGCTGCTTCTCGGCTCCGTGGAGGCCGGCGGCGGGTTCGTCGAGCAGCAGGAGCTTCGGTCGCGTCATCAGCGCCCGGGCGATGTCGACCTCGCGGAGCACGCCGGCTGGGAGGTCCCGCACGGAAGTGTGGAAATAGCGGGCCACTCCGACTGCTTCCGCCACCTGCGCCGCCTGCTCCACCACGGCGGCCGTGCTGGTCTTCCACAAGTCGGCTGAAGCGGCGACGAGGTTCTCGAGAACGGAGTGCCCAAGCATGAGCGTGGGGGTCTGCAGCGTCCGTCCGATGCCCAGCCGTGCCCGCCGGAACATCGGAAGTTTCCCGAGGTCGTGCCCATCGACGCGGAGCGTTCCCCGAGCGACGGGCACCACGCCGCTCAGGGCGTTGAAGAACGTCGTCTTCCCGGCCCCGTTGGGACCAATGAGGCCGACGATCTCCTGTTGGTCGACGTGCAGGGAGACCGAGTCGAGGGCGACGAGCCCGCCGAAGCGGACCGTGACGTCGTCCGCGTCGAGGATCATCCCGCCGCCCGCTGGTGAACCTTGGACCGCAGGGTCCCGAGAGCCGACGTCCCGTTTCCGTTGACGGCCCGAGGAGCGGGCGGGCGACCGACCCGCTCCGGGATGACCGGGGACGCAGCCGCGGAGGGGCCGGAAGCGACGCGGATCGGCGTGGCGAAGTGCAGCTCGGACCGCTTGCCGAGCACCAGGGAGACCAGCCCTCCGGGCCGGATCACCAGGACGGCGACGGCCAGGACGCCGCTCAGGATCTGGAACTGCGAGCCCCGCAGGAAGGACACAGACGAGAACACCTGGGGAACGCCGAAGTACAACAGGCCTCCCAGCAGGGCTCCCAGCGGGTGGAGGAGACCGCCAACGACGCTCATGGCCAGATAGGTGATCGAGTTGAAGGCGCTGTAGTCCTCCCAGCCGGCCCGCTGGAGGAGCAGACCATAGAGGATGCCGGCCACGCCGGCGAGGCAGCCGCTGAGGACGAAGGTGCTCAGCTTCACCCGGGTTGGACTTACGCCCGAGAGCGCCGCCGTCGCCTCGCCGTCGCGCACGGAGTAGACGAGCAGGCCCCAGCGGGACGATCCGAGGGCTCGGGTGACGATCATGAGCAGCGTGACCGTCACGATGACCACCAGGGAGTAGTGCTGCTCGTTCTCGAACCACGTCGACCCGAGTTCGCTGCGCACGAAGGGGACACCGCTCAGGTACAGGCCCGAGAGCAGCCACTTCTGGAAGACGATTCGTTCGGCCACGACGGCGAAGCCGAACGACAGGATGGCGAGATTGACGCCTCGGAGTCGAAGGGCGGGAAGACCGATGAGCACCGCAGTCAGGGCCACGATGGTCAGGGTGACGGGAAGCGCAACGAGGAACGGCAGATCGGAGACGGCCACCAGACGGGCCTGCACCAGTGCTCCGACTCCCATGAAGGCGGTCTGGGCCAGGCTCATCTGGCCGAGGTAACCGCTCAGGACCACGAAGCTCAGGGCGACGAGCGAGAAAATGGCGACGGTGTTGATGACATACGCCCAGTAGCCGCCCGTGAGGAAGGAGATGGCGATCGCCACGCCGCCCACGGCGAGATACGGCGGCACGATCGACGTCAGCCGAACCCGTCTCGCCGTCACGGAGACCTCACCTTTGCCGTCTGACGCCATCAGTGGGCGTCCCTCATGCGGTTGGCCTGGAGGAAGGGCACCACGGCCAGTCCGGTGACCATGACGATGAACGGCAGAAGGTCGAGGTTGGTGGTCCAGAAGCCCCCCGAAACCCCGAGGTAGGCCTCGGCCATTCCCAATCCCACGCCGGCGGTCAGCGCCAGCCAGGGACGTTCCATACCGGCCAGGACGGACACCGCGAGGACCTTGATGAACAGAAGGTTCTGGGTGCGGAGGTCACCGCCGATCAGGGGGGAGACCAGGACGCCGCCAAGCGCGGCCAGCGTCATCCCGCACATCCAGCCGAACGCCTCGACGCGGTCGACCCTCAATCCGAGGGCGCGGGCGGAGTCCCGGTTCTCGGCCACCGCCCGCAGGGCCAGCCCCAGCCAGGCGCGCCGCAGGAACACTGACAACCCCACCGCCAGCGCCGCCGCCGTGGCCGCCACGGCGACCTGGTGTGACGTCAGGCGAACCGTGGCGATGGCGAAGCTGGCATCCCCGAAGAAAGCCGGGACCGGGAGGAGGGTGTTGTAGAGCAGGGCGGTGATGCCCGTGATGCCGAGGGTCCAGCCGAGGATCACCGCCGCCCGAACCGTCTCCGACGCCGTGCGGACGCGCCCCATGACGACACGTCCCGTCACGTAGCCCCCACCGATCCCGAAGAACAGGAGCGTGGCGACCAGGGCGAGGACTTTGGGCCAACCATCCTTCACCCACGTTCCGAAGGTGAACGCGGCCAAGGTGGCCACTGCACCGGCTGCGAAGTTCAGCGTTCGAGTGGTCAGGTAGGTGACGACGATCCCGACGGCGATGAGCCCATAGAGGACACCGGTCGCTGCTCCGGCCAGCAGCAGGCTGATCGTCCTCACTGCCGCTCCCGAGGGCCGCTGGATGGCCCGGAGGTCGTCGTGGTGGCGGTCAGTAGCACGACCGCTCCGGCGAGGAGGCATAGGGATCGTCGATGGGCGGAAGCTCCTTGTAGTCGTTGTCGACGAACTGCAGGAACCCGAGCCGGTAGCTGGAGGGGCACTTGTGGGTGGGTTCCCAGCGGAGGTCGAAGAAGCTGTCGACCTGGAACGTCGTCGTGTCGAGGACCTGCTTCAGGGCGGTGCGGGTCAGGTTGGGTCCCACCCGCTTCGCCCCCTCGGCGAAGACCATCATCCCGGTGAAGGTGAAGCCGGGCCAGTTGTGGAAGTCGACGTTCTTTCCCGCCCGCTGGCGGACGATGGACAACGCCCGTCGCCATCCGGCGTCGGAGCTGTTGTTGTCCCACGCCTTGCCGGCCCCGAAGATGTAGAACGGCTCGGCGAACTTGCCCACGGACTGCGGAACGGCCCGAGGCGCGGACTCCGGGGAGAACAACTGGTTGGGCTTGTAGCCCGCCCGCTGCTCGGCCAGCAGCAACTTGATCGCCTGGTCGGGGTGGAGCCACTGGTACACGCCGTCGGGGTTGTCGGAGCGGATCTGGACGAGTTGGGGCGTGTAGTCGGCGTGGTCGAACGGTACGCGGATAACCCTCCTCACCTTTCCGCCGCCGGCCTTCATGGCCAAGTCGAACTCGGCAATGCCGGGGTCGTAGGACACGTCCGTGTGAGTGAGGAGGGAGACGGACTTCCAGCCCTTCTCGAGCATGAACTTGGCGGCCACGTGCGACCAGCTTCGCTGGCCGGCACCCAGCGTCCAGAGCCACGGGTGGCCCCAGGTGTCGGGCAGCGAGCCGTCGCAGCCGACGACGGGAAGCTTGACCTGGTCCACGTACGACCCGATCACGTTGCAGGTATAGGGGTCGAACATGCCGCTGATGGCGAAGACCTTGTCCTGCTCGACCATCTTCTTGACGGCTGCGAGGCCGGTCGGCGGGTCGATCTTCGTATCCCCCACGACGAATTCGAGCTTCCGACCGTGGATGCCGCCATTGGCGTTGATCTCCTGGAGGGCGGCCTGGAAGGTGGGGAACGAGTCCCTGCCGGTGAGCGGCGCAAGGGGGCCACTCAGAACGTGGAAGGTGCCGAGCTTGATCGTCTTGTCCGTGACACCCACGTCGGTGGCACCTCCTCCCGGCGTGGGCTGCGGGCTGCCCGGACCGGCCCCGGGAACGCCCCCGCCGGGTTGGGCGGTGGCTCGGTCGTTCGCCTTCCCCGCCCCTGGCGCGCTCGGACTGTTCGGCGAAGCCGTTGCGGCCGCCGGTCCCGCCCTGCCCACCGAACCGGCCGCCGGCGTGCCGGCGCCGTGGGCCGACGGGGTGTCGCTGGTGGACGGGCCGCCGTCCCCTGCCGTGGTGCTGTCCGCCGGGGCAGCCGCCTCTTCGCCGCTCAGCAGAGCAGTCGCGTCGCCGGGACCGTCCGCGTTGGTCGGGACGCCCGCCGCCTGCCCGACCGCGTTCATCCGGATCGCCTGCTCCGACGCACCACATGCGCCGGCCACTAGCAGACAGCACGCCAGCGCGCCCGCGTACCTCCACGACGCTCTCCCACTGGCCAACCCCATGCCACTCCGTGACATCCGTCCCCCCGTTCGGATCTTTTCGTGCCCGCGAACCTGGCTCAGGCGAGCAGGTCTTCCCTGCCCTGTTCCTTCAGGTACTCCCGGTAGCGAGTGAAGGCTGGCTTCATGAAGGGCAGGAGCTTCATCACGCTGGTCATTTTCCCTTCGGCCTTCACCTGCCCCTTGGCCATGGCCAGCGGCAGATTGAGCGCACCCAGGAAGAATTTGTGGCCGGTATCCGCCGCCATGGTGAGCGTCGCGTCGGCTTCGACTGCGCAGTCACCGATGTGGGACACCACTTTTCCGTCCCGGCACTCGATCGTCACCTCGAGCGGGGGGTCGCTGTAGACCCCCTTCATCACGAGGTTGGCGTTTCCCAGCTTGGGGCCGAGATCCGGGTCCTCGCCGATGAGCTCCCAGACCTTCCCGATGTACTGCGCTGCTTCGTCGCTGGACGTGAAGTAGGGCATGGTTCTCCTCGTCGGTGTCGAAACGCGGTTGCCGAGCCTCGGTCGCTAGACGGCCACCACCGGCTTGCCGGCTCCCAGCTCGTCAAAGAAGGACTGCAACGTGTAGTTGTACTGAAAGAACTTCTCGAATTCGGTCATGGTCGCCGTCCTCAGGACCTCCAGAGGCCGGCGGATAAGCGTGAGGCGGTTGAGTGTGTGCTCCCGATCGGCCTTGCCGTGCGAGACGATGTTCTCGACCATCTCGCGCCATGCCGCCTCCGGCCCCCGGATGCGAAAGTCCGCCTCGAAGGCCTCGACGTCTTCGACGTCGCTCACGTCCTCGCATTCGTAATCGCT
The DNA here is from genome assembly GCA_040756995.1 of Actinomycetota bacterium. Classification (GTDB taxonomy): domain Bacteria; phylum Actinomycetota; class Acidimicrobiia; order IMCC26256; family BP-133; genus BP-133. Next base: position 37,387 of record JBFLYK010000033.1, read on the forward strand.
CAAGACCACTCCGAAATGGGTCTCGCCGTCTTCCCGCTCGACCGTGATGACGAACCTGCTGTCCGCCGTTCCGATCTTGCGGTACCGATCGGGCGAGGAATTCATCCCGTCCCGAAGCGCCTCCAGCCAGGCGAGCGAGGGGAAATCTTGAAGGATCTGCTCCTGGGTTGCGTCCATCTGCCGTCCTGTCGTTCGGCGCTGAGAAGCGCTCAGAAGGTGATGACGCCTCGAATGCAATTGCCGGCCTTCATGTCCTCGAAGGCCAGTTCGATCTCGTCGAGGCGGTACGTCTTCGAAGCCAGCAGGTCGAGGTCGAGCCGGCCATCCAGGTAGAGGTCGACGAAGGCCGGAAGGTCTTCACCGGGAATGACGGATCCCCCGTTCGTCCCCGTCAGGACCTTTTGGAACAGCAGGCTGAAGATGTCGATGGTCACCAGTCCGGTCATCTCCATGAGCCCGATGGCCACCACCGTCGCGCCGGGGCGGGCGGCCTCGAAGGCGCTGGCCAGTGTCCCGTCGGCGCCGACGGCATCGAAGGCGAAGTCCGCCCCCGTCCCGGTGATGCCGAGGACGGCGGCGGTGAGGTCCTGCTGGCCGACGTCGACCACGTGGGTGGCGCCGGCTCGCGTGGCGTAGTCCAGCTTCCGGGGATTGATGTCGGCCACGATGATGGGATGCGCCCCCGCCAGGCGCGCACCGAGCACGGCCGAGATGCCGACGCCGCCTGCGCCGACGATGACCACACTGGCGCCGGCCGGCACCTGCGCCCGACGGGTGACGGCTCCGATCCCGGTGGCGGCCCCACATCCGAGGAGGCAGATCCGGTCGAACGGCGCTTCCTTGGAGACGACAGCCACGGCCCGTTCGGGGACGACGGCGTATTCGGCGAAGCTCGACTGGCAGAAGAAGTGAGCCAGCTGCTCACCGTCCTCCGACTCGAGCCTCGAAGTGCCGTCGAGCATCGTCCCCCCGAAGACGACCTGGTTGCCGACCTCGCACTGGTGGATGCGGTTGGCTCGGCAGTTCTGGCAGGCGCCGCAGGACACGATGATGGAGCAGACGACGTGGTCACCGACACGGATGTTGGTGACGCCCTCGCCGACCTCCTCCACGATCCCCGCCCCCTCGTGACCGAGGATGACCGGGGTGGGAGCCGGGAGCTTTCCCTCGTACACGGAGAGATCGGTGTGGCAGACGCCGACGGCTTTGATCTTCACCAGTACTTCGCCGCGTTGCGGAGTCGGCTTGGGAACCTCCTCGATGGCGAGCTTCCCGATGTCGTGCATCACCGCTGCTCTCACTCGGCAGCTTCCTTTCTCGGTGCGGCGTGGTTGATCCGCCGGGCCAATTCAGAACGGGGCGTCCTCGGGAAGCAGTGTCTTCCAACGCCATTCCAGCCCCATGGACTCGCAGCGGGCGAGGTACTCCTCCCGCACGACCGGGTACAGGCCCTCCTTGAGCCACGTCATCCCGTCGTCGATCTTCTCCACGCCTCCACCCGCCAGCACGGCGATCGGCTCGACCAGGGACGGGTCGGTGAAGAGCGTGAAGAACAGCGTGTCGATCAGGCGGGCGGCCAGCTCCAGTTCCTTGACGGCCCGATCCTTGTCTTCCACCTGCTGCAGGTACGTCCGCAGCCGCATCTGGCCGTAGGAGACGTGCCGGGCCTCGTCCTGCATGCAGCGGCGGTAGATCTCCTTGTCCCCCTCGGTGGGCGAGATGTATTCGCCCATGCGGAACAAGCTGAGGATCAGCCCCTCGCCCGCCCCCTGGAGGGTGAAGTTGATCCATTCCATCGACGGCGCGTTGAGGATGATGAACGAGGCCCAGTCAGCGTTGGTGAAGTTCCCGGTGAGACCACCGGCAACCGCCGCCCGCTTCTTGAAGACCTCCAGGTGGCGCGCCTCGTCCATCCCCTGGGTGAGGTGGAACATGATGGCTTCGTGGTAGTCGTGCCCGATATAGGGGATGACCTCGGCCGCACCGACCCCGGCATCGAGTTCGAGCTGGGCCAGGAATGTCGCCAGCATGCCGCTGGCCTTGTTGATGGAGAACGGCAGCTTGCGGGTGTCCTCCTTGATCGACTCCCACGGGATGTCGCGGGTGGCACTCCACTGCCGGGCGACCGCCTCTTCATACAGCGGCACGGCGCTGTCGGCCCACACATGCTTCTTGTCCTTGAGGAACTGATGCCGGAACGTGCCGAGCATCGGTTGCGTAATCTCCGCTCCCCGCAGCGTCTGGCCGACCTTGTCGGAGTTGTCGGGCACCGGGGCGCCGAGGGCCCTGTTGATGTCGAGCAGGGTCAACCCCCGCTTGCTGATCTCGACTTCGCGCTGGCCCCAGAACTTGTCGTCGCGGTCCAGCCAACGGAGGTCGTAACTCCCGGCCGCCCAGTTGCCCCCGGCCTCCATCCAGATCGGGAACATGTGCTCGGCGTACGCGTCGAGCTTCGCCTCGGCGATCTCACGCTCCTCCTCGGTAGCGAACATCCAGCCGTCCTGGCGGAACTGCCACGTGTCGAAGCCGAACTCCAGAGGGTGCTCGGCGATCGGGAAGCCCTCGTACTGCGGCGGAAACTCGGCACGGCTCTCCGGGAGCTTCTCCTGCCCGTCGGTCATGGTGCTCGTTTCCCCTCTCACCTTCCGCCTCAGATTTTTTTCCACCGTCTGGTTGGATGAGACAAATGTAGGTCATTGGTATATGACTGTCAACGGTCATCGCCCCTGCTCATCCGCTTTTTCGAGGCCCGTTGGCTACCGGACGGAGGCCAGGCCGAGATCGGGTATCGGCCCGGGTCCCGAGCTCCGTCCCTCGAAGGCCGCGGCCAGTTCGGCGGCGATGGCGTCAGGATCGAGCGCTCGGCGAACGTCAAGCTGCCAAGCGGGTTCGAACCCGGCGACCAGCTGAAGCACGCCGCCACCGACGACGAAGACCTGCCCGGTGATGTGGGCGGCCGGATCGGAGCAGAGATACGCCACGAGCGACGAGACCTGCGCCGGATCCCACCGGTCGAATTCGCCGTCCACGGTCAGGTTCCCGTAGGTCATTTCCATCATCCGGCTGCGAGCGCGGGGGGCGATGACATTGCTCGTGACGCCATAACGCCCGACCTCGCGGGCCACCGCCAGGCCGAAGGAGGCGATGCCCGCCTTGGCCGTGTCATAGTTCGTCTGGCCGGCGTTCCCGTAGAGCCCTGATTCCGAGGACGTGTGGATGACGCGGCCGCCGACGCCTGACCCCTCGCACTTGGCTCGGGTCCGCCAGTATCGGCAGGCGGCCCGGGTCGGAGCGAAGTGGCCCCGCAGATGGACCCGTACCACCGCCTCCCAGTCGTCGTCGGTCATGTTGACCAGCATCCGGTCCCGCAGGATCCCGGCATTGTTCACGAGAATGTCCAACCGGCCGTAGGTGTCGAGCGCCTGCTCGATCAGAGCGTCGGCCTCGGCGGTGTCGGCGACATCGCCGTGGTGGGCCGACGCCTGTCCGCCCAGCTGCTCGATCTCGGCGACGACGGCCTGGGCGGGGCGGGGATCGGAGCCGCTGCCGTCCCACTCCCCACCGAGGTCGTTCACGACGATGCGCGCACCGAGGCCGCTCAGGGTCAATGCGTGCGCCCGGCCGATGCCCCTCCCGGCGCCGGTGACGACGGCGACCTTTCCTTCCAGCGAGATCACGGTACGGCCTCCTCACGTCGGAGTTGGGATGCGGCGAAGAGTGCCGTTCCCCGGTCCGCGTCGAAATCGGGCGCTCGCCGCTGGAAGAAGGCCGAGATGCCCTCCACGGCATCGCCAAGGAACATCGCAAGGTGCATGGCCTCGAGGCCCATGGCCAAGGAGGCGTCGAGGCTCGCATCGAGTGAGGCGTGGAGCATTCGCTTGGCGCTGCCCAGCCCCACAGGACTGAGACCGGCGATGCGGTCGACGAGCGACCTCAGACGGTCGTTCAGGTCGGAAGCCGGCACGCAGGCGTGGACGAGGCCGAGTTCGGCGGCGCGCGGGCCCGACATCCGCTCTCCGGTCAGGACCATCTGATTGGCCACGGAGAGGCCGACCAGACGGCTGAGGATCTGGACGCCTCCGGCTCCGGGGATGGCGCCGATGCCGGTCTCGGGAAACCCGATCGACACGTCGTCGCTGCAGACGCGCAGGTCGCACCACAGCGCCAGTTCCGACCCGCCTCCGAGGACGAGCCCGGACATCGCCGCCACCACGACGGTCGGGCTTTCCCAGATGGCCCGGAAGAGACTGGTCAGGCAGCCGAGGTACTCCCTGGCGTCCCGATCTGTCCCGGTGGTGTACACGCCCAGGTCGGCTCCCACGCAGAACCATCCCGGTTGGCCCTCGAGAACGAGGACCCGAATGGCCGGATCCGATGCCGTCTGGTGGACGACGGCGGTCAACTCCTGGATGAGGGTGTGCGACAGCACGGTCGGACGGTCGGGCGTCCCGAAGCGGATCCATGCCAGGCCCTTGTCGGACGGGACGACCTCCACTCCGGTCACGACGCGTCCTTCCATACGGCCCGGGCGGCGATCCTCTTCATGATCTGTGGCGTCCCCTCCCCGAAGAGGAGGCCCATCACGTCACGGAGGCGCTGCTGGTGCGGCGAATCCGTGGAGTACGCATAGTGGCCCATGGTGACCATAGCGGCTTCGATCGCCCGGAGCGCCTCCTCGCAGCTGTACCACTTCGACAGCGCGCCCTGGGCCCGTTGCGACAAGCCCTGGTCGCGCAGCCAGAGCGCCTCGTAGCAGAGGTGGCGGGCGCCGGCGACGCGGGCGGTGGCTTCGACAAGCGGGAAGGTCACCCCCTGGTAGGCGGAGATCTTGCGCCCGAAGGCCTCCCGCTCATCGGCGTAGGCGGCCGCCTCGTCCAGGCTGGCCTGGGCGGCGCCAACCGACATGAGACCCAGTAGCGGCCGGGTGTAGTTGAAGGTGTCCACGATGTCGAAGAAGCCCGCACCGGGAGCGGCCGAGACACGCTCGTCGGGAACGAACACGTCGTCGAGGAAGAGCGAGCCCCGGCCGAGCGGGAGGCACCCGACGTCATGGAAGCCGCTCCGGCTGACCCCGGGGGCCTGGAGGTCCACCAGAAAGCCGCCGATTCCGGCGGCACCGGGGGCGTCGCTCGCCCGGGCGAACACAACAGCCCGTTCGGCCACGCCCACGAGGCTGACGGAGGTCTTCTCGCCGTTGAGCCGCCATCCGCCGTCGACCCGTTCGGCCCGGGCCCGGGTGGCGGCGAGGTCCGAGCCGCCGCCCGGTTCGGTGACGCCGTAGGCGAGGATCTCCTCGCCTCGGACGATTCGTGGCAGCACCTCGGCGCGCAGGCTTTCGGGCACGAGCCGCTCCACGCTCGGTAGGGCGGCGAAATAGGCGAGGAAGGCGAGGTTGAAATCGGCGTAGGCCAGCGCCTCGAGCGCGGCACCGGTGGCCACGAAGCTCGCCGCCTGGCCACCGAACTCTTCCGAGAACATCAATCCCAGCAAGTGGAACTCACCAAGTCGCCGGTAACCGTCCCAGGGGAACTCCTCGGTAACGGCCCGGCCGAGGTATCCGTCGGCGAACTCCTTGGCAGCCAGCGCCCGGACGTGGTCCCGGAAACGGGATTCGTCGTCGGTGAGCCCGAACTGCATCACAGCCCCTCCCCCACCTCGACCAGCAGGGCCACACCGATCCCCAGGCCGACACACATGGCCTGCACACCCCGGCCGCCGCCCCGCCGCTCGAGCTCGGCAACGAGGGTCCCGAGGAGCCGTGCACCGGTCGCTCCGACCGGATGGCCCAGCGCGATGGCACCCCCGTTCGGGTTCACACGCTCCAGGCTCACCCCGATTTCACGCTGCCAGGCCAGGACGACCGACGCGAATGCTTCGTTGACTTCGTACACGTCGATGTCGCTCGGCGCGATGCCCGCTTCGGCCAGCAGCCTGGTGGTCGCGCCGATGACGGCGGTGAGCATGAGGACGGGATCGCCGCCCACGGTCACGGCGTGGCGGATGTGGGCGCGGACCGGCAGGCCGTGGGCGGCGGCGAACTCGTCCGAGCAGAGCAGGGCCACGGCGGCGCCGTCGGACACCTGGCTGGAATGTGCCGCCGTGATGCGACCTCCGGCCTTTTCGAACACCGGCTGCAGCGCCCGGGCCCGTTCGAGGTTGAAGTCCGGCCGCATACCCTCGTCTCGATAGGCCAGGGAACCGTCGGGCAGCACCACATCGACCAGTTCGGATCCGAAGCGCCCCATGGCCATGGCCTCCACGGCCCGCCGGTGGCTCTCGACTCCGAGCTCGTCCATCTCGTCGCGCCCGATCCCCCACTTCTCGGCGATGCGCTCGGCCGCGATCCCCTGGGAGGTGATGGGGTACCGGGCAAGGAGGTCGGGTGACACCGCGTGGCCGGGGCGTCCCATTGACTCGTGCCAGGCCTGCTCGGGAAGGGATCGGGTCATGACGTCGACTCCACCGACGACGACGCAGCGAGCGTCCCCCGAGCGCACCGAGCGGGCGGCAAGATGCACCGCCTGCTGCCCCGAGCCGCACTGCATGTCCAAGGTGAAGCCTGGGACGTCGGGCGGCAAGCCGGCCTGGAGCCAGGCGTTGCGGCCCACGTTAAAGGACTGCTCGCCGGTCTGGAGGACGCATCCGGCGATGACCTCGTCGACCTGTGACGGATCGATCCCGACACGCTCATGGACCAGGGCCGTGTAGAGGTGGGCGAGCAGGTCGTCCGCCCGCATGTCGCGGTACATCCCGTTCACCCGACCGATGGGCACGCGGCACGCGTCGACGACCGCCACCCCCACTCCGGATGTCATCGGCAGGCCTCCTCTTTGGGCGTCAACGCCCAGTCCACGTCGGCCCTCGCCGTTCGAGGAAGGCGGAGGCGCCCTCCCGGTGGTCGTCGGTCATCTTCAACACGCTCTGCCCGAGCCGTTCCAGGCGCCGACCGGTCTCGAGATCGACGTCGACGCAGGTGTTCAGGACGTGCTTCGCCATGCCGAGCGCCAAGGGGGCGCGCCCGCTCATGGAGTCGGCCAGGGAGAGCGCGGCGTCCAGTGCCTTGGCAGGGGGGGCGACCTCCGTGGCCAGACCCCAGGAAACGGCCTCTTCCGGGCTCAGGGAGCGACCGAGCATGACGAGTTCCTTCGCCCGGCCCAGCCCGACGTAGCGGACCAGCCGGGAACAACCACCCGAGCCGGGAATGAGACCGACCTTGGCTTCCGGCATGACGAGCTTGGCGTCGGCGGCGAGGACCCGGAAGTCGCACGACAGGGCGAGCTCGAAACCGCCTCCGGCGGCCACGCCGTTGACGGCGGCGACGACCGGGATCTCCATGGCTTCGATGAGGTCGAACAGCTCATGGATCGACCGGGCCAGGGCCCGGAAGGCCCGTGTTCCGACCTCCGTGAGCCCACGCATGCCGTCGACGTCCTCCCCGGCAGAAAAGGCGCGCCCGGAGCCCGTGATCACCAGGACACGGACGTCACTGGCAACAGCCACCTCCACCAGCAGCTCCCCGAACCGGTCCCGCATGTCCTGGTTCCAGGCGTTGAGCCGTTCCGGCCGGTTGAGCGTCAGGACACGGACGCCTCCGGGCAGATCGTCCCGCAGGACGGTGTCGGAGACCGTCATCGCACCGCGATCTCGACGGACACGGCGACGGTGCCGTCCTCCTTGGTGACCTGCAGCCCCGGGCCCTCACCGGCCGGACCCAGCGCCAGTGATTCACCAGGGAAGACCGGGGCCCGCAGCCGTGAGCGCACGGCTGTCAGGTTGAGGCCCTGGGCGACGAGCGCGTCGACGACGAGGCTGACCGTGAGGGGCCCGTGGGCGATCACCGACGGCATCCCGGCCTGGCGAGCAAAGGCTTCGTCGACGTGCATCGGGTTGAAGTCGCCGCTGGCGCCGGCGTATCGGGCGATCTTGAGCCGATCGACGTCGGGGAGGGCACGGGGGGAATCGATGGTCATGCATCGAGCCTTTCGATGAAGGTGGTCCGCTGACGCTGGACGGGGCGGCCCGCGCCGTCGAGCGCTTCGGTCAGCACCACTCCGAACTGCGACGTGCCCTTGGTGTAGACGTCCTCGACGCGGATCTCGACCTGGAGGACTTCATCCGGCTCGACCGGACGCTCCCACTCGTAGTCCTGGCCCACCAGCAGGCCACGGTCCATCCGCAGCCCTAGGTGCGTGATCAGTGCCGTCTCGCCGGCGATGACGGGCCCGAAGAACGGGACGAGCCGGGCGGTGGTGGCTCCCGTGGGCGTGCCGATCGCGCTCTCCATCTCCATGAGCTTCTCTGCGGCGACCCGGTACGGCCCCGAGAAGAGCACAGTTCCCTTTGCCGATTCGTTCATTCGGTTGGTTGCTCCAGCGCGGGGGCTGGTGCGGTCTCCTTCCTGTTCAGGGCGGGGCGCGCTTGATCTTCGCTGATCAAGATCGCCTTGGTGGGGCAGACGGCGGCGGCGCGGCGCGCCTTGGCGACGAGGTGGTCAGGGGGCCGGGGCAACAAGACCTCCGGGTAGGCGGAGTCGTGTTCGCCCGACATGCGGAAGATCTCGGGGGCCACGGCCTCGCAGCGGGCGTGAGACTGGCACGCCGGGTAGTTCACCTCGACGAAGATTCCTCCATCGCCATTGGTCTCCGGCGATGTCGCCCGTGTTCCGTCAGCCTCCACGGCGACGTTGTCACTGACGTCGACGAAGATCTCCCCCTCTGCGGTCACTCCGCCAGCTCCTCTCAACACACCGCGGTACGGGGCAGCCATGGACCCGATAGCCACCGTGTCGGTCCCGCCACCGTGTCGATGGCGCCCTCCGGGCACCGGTTCGCCGCCACGCAGACCTCCAACTCGAGTTCCTCGGGCAGGTGCGCGTCCTGGAACTCCACGGCGACGTAGGCGTAGCCCCAGTCGTCCTGCTTGAACACCCGCCCGCTCACGGCGACGCAGGTGCCGTGACCCGTGCACCGGATGGGATCGATGCGCACCTTCACCGCGGGCCCGCCGTGCTCAGAGGAACTTGCGGTTGGCCAGCGGGTCCGGCACGGTCAGGCCCAGGGCCTGGATCATCGGGGTCGTCTCGTCGATGAACTGCTGACGCAACTCGCCGTTGGTGTGCTGCTTGAGGCCCCAGGCGATGTACTTCTGGTCGCGCTTCGACTTGGTGTTCCCGAACATGTCGAGCACTCTCGGATACCAGTCGTGGAGGGCCTTCTGGGCTTCGGCCCGACCGTCTTCGGTCGAGCAGATCACCTTCAGGTGGTAATGGCCCATGGCACTATGGCCGTATTCGTCGTTGACGACGCCTGGCGCGCTACGACGCATGGGCCCGTAGGTGGAGTTGATCCACTCCCGCCCCTGGTAGACGCCGACGCGGTCTCCCAGGAAGTTGAACCAGCCCAGTTCGACCCAGGTCTCGGGGATGTAGTTGAAGATGTCGAGGAACCCCGCCGCGCCCTCGAGCATCCGCGAATCGCTGAAATCGAGGCCCAGCTGTAGCCCGAGGTTGTAATAGATGTAGCCGTGGCGCGTCTCGTCGGCGATGTAGTGCATCACCCGGACCTTGTCGCCCGGCGTGGGCGCCAGTTGCCACATGCGTTCACCAAGCTTGAAGGTGTAGCCGTTGAAGAGGCCGGTGCCTTCGACGCCGGCCTGGACCATCACCAACTGCGTCAGGAGTTGCCGATACTCCTCGGGCATCGCCCTATCGTCAGGCTCGAAGATCGTTGTCGCTTCGGGACGAATCGATTCCTTGACCGGCACCGCGTCTCCCTCCGCTCGGTCGGTGGCGTCTGAGTGCTCCGGCGTTCAGTCCCTTGAGCACTCGATGAATATGTTCTACCATACGGTCGATGGATTACGCAAGACGCCTGCCGCTTCTCCTCGAGTCGCCGGCTGCGGCCCAGATGGAGACCCTGGACAGAGCCCGAGAGCGAGGCGTCTACGAGGGGCTCGCAAGGACGGACCGGTTCGGGCGGGCATGGCTGCTCCAGGAGCTGACAGATGCGGGCCTCCGGGGTCGGGGCGGGGCGGGCTTCACCACCGGGCGCAAATGGGCGTCCGTCGCATCGGCGGCGAGTGATCGCAGGGTGCTGTTGAACGGCGCCGAAGCGGAGCCCCTCAGCTGGAAGGACCGCTGGCTGCTCGAACAGCGCCCTCATCTCGTCCTCGAGGGAGTTCTCCTCGCCGCCATGGCGGTGGACGCGCCGAGCGTCCACTGCTATATCAGCGACCCGAAGGCGCGGGCCGTCTTCGCCGCCGCCGCCCGGGAGGCGACCGCGGCCGGCGTCCTCGATCGGGCCGGTCTGGATCAGCTGGACATTGTCGTCGTGGCGGCACCGGCGGCATACGTGGCCGGCGAAGAGACCGCGGCGATCCGCTACATCAACGGAGGGCCTGCCCTTCCCCTTCTGAAGCCTCCGAGACCCTTCGAGTGCGGGATCGACGGCCGGCCCACGCTCGTCAACAACGTCGAAACCCTGGCCCACGCGGCCTGGATCGCCCAGCGCGGCGCCGCCTCGTTCCGCCAGTTTGGGACCCCCGCCTCCCCCGGCACGTTCCTGTCGTGCATCAGCGGAGCAGTGGCGCGGCCGGGCCTGTACGAATTCCCGCTGGGCATCTCGCTCGCCGAGGTTCTGGATCTCGTCGGATCCGATGCCGGGCCGCCCCGGGGCTTTCTGATGGGTGGCTATTTCTCGGGATTCCTGCCGGCGACGGGCGTCGCGGCCGCCTTGGACTATGACGGCCTGCGTGAACGGTTCGGTTCCTCTCTCGGGAATGGCTCTGTCGTCGTGCTCGGCCAAGACGACTGTCCGGTCCGGGTCGCCAGCGAGGTCTTCGCTTTTTTCGAGGCACAGTCGGCCCGCCAGTGTGGTGTTTGCGTGGATGGCACCGCCGCATTGACCCGTGTCGCGCTTCAGTTCCAAGCGCAGGATGCGAACCCGGACCAGATCCAGATTCTGCGGTCGCGCTCATCGATGCTCCGCCGCCGGGGCGCATGCCAGCTACTCGATGCCGCCGCGGCGCTGGCCGGGTCTCTCGTCAGGTGGTTTGAGCCCGATCTGCTCCGGCACACGAACGGCACCCAGTGCCCCGACTGCGACGGCCGAGTCCCATGGGAGACCGGTGTCGGACCACGCGCTGTCCCACCCTCCACCGGAGCCGGACCGATCGCCAAACCCATCGTCGTTGATGTGTCTCAGGCCTAGTGGTCGTTCCGACCATGAACCGAACCGGATGAGAGGAGAGCAGGTGTCTGCGGATGAGTTCGTCGAGGTTGGTCTTGTCATCGGTGGGGAGCGACTACTGACCGGCCGATGGGACGAGCATCCGAACCCGGCTCGGGAAGTCGATGTCGTAGGCCGGTCACCCGTGGCCGGAGCTAAAGAGGTCGACCTGGCCGTGGAGGCGGCGGCCGGAGCCTTTCCCGCCTGGGCCGCGCTCGATCTGTCCGAACGGGCCGCCCTGCTCGCCGCCGCCGGTGACATGCTTCAGACCCGTAGCGCGGAATGGGAGGCCCTGCTCACTCGGGAGCATGGGCGGCCGCTCTATGAATCCCGTCTGGACATCCAGTTCGGCGGGGCCGTCCTCCGCTATTTCGGATCCGAGTGCTCCTACCCCGAGCCCCGCGTCTTCGAAGACGGGCAAGGTCGGCTCACCGTAGGGCACCGACCCATCGGTGTCTGCGCCGGGATCGTTCCCTGGAACTTCCCCGTCGGCCTTTCGATGCCCAAGGTCGGCGCCGCGCTGCTGGCGGGGAACACCATTGTGATCAAGTTGCCGGATTACTCTCCGCTCACGGCTGCGCTGGTTCTCGGCGAGGTTGCCGACCTGCTGCCGCCCGGGGTGCTGAACGTCGTCACGGGGCGGGGACCGGAGGTCGGTCAACTGCTCGCCGAGCACCCGACGGTCCGCAAAGTCGCCCTGACCGGCGGGACGCCAACCGGCCGGGCGGTCATGCGAGCCGCCAGCGAACAGCTGAAGCGCGTCACGCTCGAACTCGGAGGCAACGACGCCGCGATTGTCCTGCCTGACGCCCAGGTCGACCAGACACTGGGGGAAAAGCTGATGCTGGGCGCGTTCACCGCCAGCGGCCAGATCTGCTTCGCCATCAAACGCGTCTACGCACCACGCCGCGTGTTCGCCGACGTCGTCGAAGCGATCGCGGCGGCGCTGGACGACTCCCTTCTCGGAGACGGACTCGAGCCGGGTGTGACTCTCGGTCCTGTCAACAACCGCCGCAGCCACGAGCGGCTCAACCGGCTCCGCGCCGGGTTGGACAAGATCGGAGCCAACACGCTGATTCGAGGCTCGGTGGTTCCGGGGACCGACCTCGACGCCGGCTACTTCCAGCGTCCGACCCTGGTCGTCGATCCACCCCGGGACGCCGAGATCGTGAAGGTCGAGCAGTTCGGCCCCATCCTGCCGATCCTGGCCTACGATGACGACGAGGACCCGATCGGTCTCGCCAACGACAGCGAGTTCGGCCTGTGTGCCTCGCTGTGGACGGCAGACGAAGGCGCGGCGTTCGACCTCGCGAGCCGGATCGAATCCGGAACGGTGTTCATCAACAGCCACGGCCCGTTCAGCCTCGACCTCTCGGCACCCTTCGGAGGGGTGAAGGCCAGCGGTCTGGGCCGCGAGTTCGGCGTCGAGGGCCTCTCCGAATACCTCGACGTTCAAACCGTGTCCAACCGCGGGCTATAGCTGCTGTGTCTCACGAAGAAGAGGGCAGCCCCATCGCGGGACCCAGCGGACTTCTCCAAGGCTGCACCGAACAGACCTTCCGGGTGCCCCTGGGTGATGTGGATGCCGCGCGGATCCATTTCAGCAGTGTTTTCGACTACGCCGACCGAGCAAATGCAGAGCTGTTCCATCAGCTCGGCCTTCCGCTGACCGCTATGCTTCGGTGCGGCTTCGGGCTTCCCGTGGTCCAGGCGAACTCGTCCTACGTTCGGTCCTTCGGTTTGGATGACGTCATCCGCGTCACGTCACGGGTTGCCGAGGTCCGTGACCGCAGCATCACCGTTGACCACCGGATCACTCGCCTGCAGGACGGCGCGGAGCTAGCGAACGTCACCATCGTCCACGTGTGCGTCGACGAAGACGGTCGACCAGCTCCCATCGCCCGACTGTTCGAAGCACTCGCCTTGGTCGACGGCTAGGCCTCTGAGCAGTCGTCGACCAGTACAGACTGGAGAGTCAACGGGCCATGAACTTCACCCTGAGCGACCGCTGTCTCGAGCTTCGTGAACGGTTGCTCCGCTTCATGGAGAGCCACGTGTACCCGGCGGAGCCCGCCTTCGAAAACCTGGATCCCTCCCCCACGGATCCTGAGGCCACAACCGTAATGGAGTCGCTCAAGGCTGAAGCCCGCCGCGTGGGGCTCTGGAATCTGTTCCTCCCCCACAAAACCCAGTGGACGGAAGGGCTCTCGAACTGCGACTACGCGCCACTGGCAGAGATCATGGGTCGATCCCCCATCGCGTCCGAAGCCTGCAACTGCTCGGCGCCGGACACCGGCAACATGGAGATCCTGTCGATGTTCGGTACCGCCGCCCAGCAGCGAGACTGGCTCGAACCGCTCCTCGAGGGCAGGATTCGGTCAGCTTTCGCCATGACGGAGCCGGACGCCGCCTGTTCCGATGCCACGAATGTCGCTTGCTCAATCACACGACAAGGCGACGAGTACATCATCAGCGGCCGGAAGTGGTTCATCACCGGAGCCCTGCATCCGCTGTGCCGGGTGATGATCGTCATGGGCAAGACGGACCCGGGCGCGCCACCCCACCGGCAACAGTCGATGGTGCTCGTGCCGCTCGACACCGATGGGCTCACCATCCATCGGAACATGCGGATCTTCGGATACGACGACCCGGAGGGCCACGTTGAACTGACCCTCGACGATGTGCGGGTACCGGCCTCGAACCTCCTCGGTGAAGAAGGAGGCGGCTTCGCAATCGCCCAAGCTCGGCTGGGACCGGGCCGCATCCACCACTGCATGCGCACGATCGGCGCCGCCGAACGGGCGTTGGAACTGCTGTGCCACCGTACGCATGAACGAACTCCCTTCGGCCAGCCGCTCGCTGAGCAAGGCGTGGTTCAGACCTGGGTGGCCGATGCTCGGATCGAGATCGATCAAGCCCGGCTGTACACGCTGTACTCGGCATGGCTCATGGACACGGCCGGCAACCGCGCCGCCCGCACGGAGATCTCCGGGATCAAGGTCGCCGTTCCGAACATGGCGCTTCGCGTGATCGACCACGCCATGCAGGTTCACGGCGCCATGGGCGTATCTCAGGACACGCCGCTCGCCCGCATGTGGGCCCTGACGCGAGCCTTGCGGTTCGCCGACGGTCCCGACGAGGTACACCGCATGGCGATCGCCCGCCGGGAGCTTGAGCGCTGGCGACCATCGCCCTAGGTCGACTGTTCTATAACCTGATCTACTTACTCGGCCGGTGTCTCCACGTTTTTTTAGGTGGTGACACCGACCAAGACACTGGTCGTGGAGGTCGGCACATTCCATAGGCGGGACTTCGCTGGCAGCTTCTCCGCAATCTACAGGCGGGAACACGGCTCAGTGCTCCTTGAACACCCCGGGGCGGGCACGCCGGTCAGAAGGATCACAGTGCGACGACCCGCACATCGACGTCGAGCATGCGGACGCGGATCCGGCTCTACAAGCCTCTCCTCGATGAGCGGGCGGCACCAGCGGGTGCAGGCCACGCTCTTCCACCATCGAGCGGCGGTCGGCACGGTGGCGAGCGCCGATGGGCCGAGCGGGCGAGGGCGCTCGACCTGTCGCCGCTCGCGCCAGGAGGCCGCCGTACGCATCCTCCGGCCCGGGCTGGACTGGTTCGGGACCGACCCCCTGGCCGACGCCCGCCAGGGCTACGAGTCGGTCTACGCCGAAGGTCTCGTGACCGGACCGAAGCCGCGGTGGCCGACGCTGTCCACCACCGTACCCTGCTGGCCCTCGAGGCCCCCGATCCCGACCTTGCCCACTGGTGTCGCCGGCCAGCGGCATGGGACCGTCTGAGGGCCGGTTTGGCCAGTGGCATGGGACCACGCCTTGGCCAGTCGTGGGACCGTCTGTTTGGCCAGTGATGGGACCACCTCTTTGTTCGTAGTGGACCGCCCGGGGTCCACCTGCGCCGGTCGGTTGGCCGGTGCACTCGTCGCCATCGGTCAGCTGATCGAGGAGCGACGATGGCCTTCCGGGAGGTGCGTGTGTTCCAGGTTCGTGAAGTGCTGCGGGTGTGGCTCGGGAAGCAGGGGTTCCGGTCGATCGAGCGGGTGGTGGGGATCGACCGCAAGGCGATCCGCCGCTACGTGGAAGCGGCGACCGAGTTGGGCCTGGACCGAGACGGCGGCGAGGACCAGCTGACCGATCTGTTCATGGCCCAGGTGGTGGAGCGAGTCCGGCCTCACCGGGTCGATGGTCACGGGGAGTCCTGGCGGCTCCTCGAGGATCATGCCGATCAGATCCGGTCCTGGTTGGAAGACGATGAGCTGACGGTCACGAAGGTCGGGACACTGCTGGCCCGCCAGGGGCTGGTGGTGCCGGGCCGGACCCTGCGGCGCTTCGCCGCCGAGTTGTGCGGTCCTCGCCGGGGCCGGGCGACGACGGTCCGGGTGGCCGAGGGCGAACCGGGCCACGAACTGCAGATCGACTTCGGCCGCATGGGCCTGCTGTTCGACCCCGAGACCGGCCGGCGGCGGGTGGTCCACGCCTTGATCTTCACCGCCTGCTTCTCCAGGCATTGCTTTGTGTGGCTGACCTTCTCGCAGACCACGGCGGCGGTGATCGACGGTTGCGAGGCGGCCTGGCGGTTCTTCGGCGGGGTGTTCCGGGTCGTCATCCCCGACAACCTCTCGGCCGTGATCGACAAGGCCAATCCCCTGGACCCGAGGTTAAACCAGGCTTTTATCGAGTACGCCCAGGACCGTGGTTTCCTGATCGACGCGGCGAGGGTTCGCCATCCCCAGGACAAGCCCCGTGTCGAGCGGATGGTGAACTACGTGCGCCGGTCGTTCTTCGCCGGGGAGACGTTCGTTGATCTGGCCGAAGCCCAGCGCCGGGCCGAAGGAGTGGTGCTGTTCGACGGCCGGGTTGCGGATCCACGGCACCACGGCCTGCCGGCCGGTGGAGCACTTCGCGCTCGAGGAACTGCCTCGGCTCCTGCCCGCGCCGGGCGAGCGTTATGACCTGCCGATCTACGCCACGGCCAAGGTCCACCGGGACCATCACATCGAGGTGGCCAAGGCGCTCTACTCCATCCCTGGCGGGCTGATCGGCCAGCGAGTCGACGTGAGGGCCGACCGCCAACAGGTCAAGATCTTCCACCGCGGGGTGCTGGTCAAGACCCATCCCCGGCAGCCACCGGGCGGGCGTTCCACCGATCCCGACGACCTCCCGGCCCACAAGACCGTCTACGCCATGCGGGACCTCGACCGGCTCGTCGCCATGGCCGCCGCCCAGGGCCCGGCCACCGGCGCCTATGCCACTGTCCTGCTCGACAACCCGTTGCCCTGGACCAAGATGCGCCAGGTCTACGCCCTCTTGGGCTGGCCAAGAAGTGGGGCCCCGACAGGGTCGATGCCGCCTGCGCCCGGGCCGCGGAGGTCGAGGCGTTCAACATCGGGCTCATCGGCCGGATGCTCGAACGAGGCGCCGAGAACGGCCCGCCGGAGATCGCCCGCCAGCAGAGTCTGCTGCCCGGCCGGTTCGCCCGCCCGGCGTCGGACTTCGCCACCAAGCGGAAGGAGGCCTCGGCATGACCGCGCCCGCTCCCACGGTCAGCAACGAGCTCAAGACGGTGCTGCGCGCGGTCAAGCTCGGCCGCTGCCTCGACACCCTGCCCGAACGCCTTGCCCTCGCCCGGGCCCGGGAGATGAGCCACGCCGAGTTCCTCGAGCTGGTCCTCTCCGACGAGGTCACCCGCCGGGAAACGACGTCGGCCGCCTTGCGGGCCAAGGCCGCCGGGCTCGACCCGACGATGTGCCTGGAGAACTGGGACGAGACCACCAAGGTCAACTTCGACCACGCCGTCTGGGACGAACTCTGCTCCCTGCGCTTCGTCGACGCCGGCCACAACGTGCTCATCCTCGGCCCGGTCGGGTCGGCAAGACGTTCATGGCTTCGGCATTGGGTCACGCCGCCAGCCGCCGGCGCTACACCGTCAGCTTCCAACGCACCGACGTCCTGCTCAAGCGGCTCCGGGCATCCCGGCTCGACAACAGTCACGACACCGAACTCCGCAAGCTCATCCGGGTCGACCTGCTCATCCTGGACGACTTCGTTCTCCAACCCCTCGACCCGCTCGACACCGCCGACATCTACGAGCTCATCGTCGAGCGCCACCGAGCGGCATCGACCATCGTCACGTCCAACCGGGAACCGATCGAATGGATCGGCCAGATGGCCGACGCCCTCCTGGCGCAGAGCGCCATCGACCGGCTCCAGTCCGCCGCCTACGAACTCATCCTCGACGGCGAGAGCTACCGGAAACGACAAAAACCCGGCCTCGACGTCGGCGGCACCACCCCCAGAACCCGACGCCGACGACCACGCCCTTGACCCCAGCCGCCGAGGCCGTCATCATCACCCCGCCGACGCAGGAGACCCCGGGCAAGTGGTCCCATCACACTGGCCAACAGGCGGTCCCATCATGCTGGCCAACGACAACTGGGCCGCCTGTCAAGGCCTGGCCTCACCCGCCGATGAGGTTGTCTACCGCGACCGGATGCTCGCCTGCGACCTGGCCGGCAACCCCGCCGTGTAGAGCCCTCGTGGACGAACTGGTCGCCGCGGCCGGAGCGCTGGAGCCGTACGACCACTCCATGCCGATACGCGCCCTCTACGAACGCCTCAGCTACCGCCGTCGCCACCGGATAGGGCGAGCGAAACCGTTCGCCAGCGACAATCAAGCGGTCGTTCAGTGCGCCAGAGGGTCCAGGACAACCCGTCGGGGCGGCCGTAGCCGGTCCCGGAGCGGCAGGGCGACCAGCATCCCGAAGACGAAGCCGCCGACGTGGGCGGCCCACGCCACGCCGGAGTTGGGGCTGATCAGGAACTGGGAGAAGAACCAGAAGCCGAGGACCCACTTGGCCGGGAGCTCGGCGAGCATCCCGAAGAGGAAGATCGGGACCACGGTGAGGATGGGGACGTTGGGGAAGAGGACCAGGTAGGCACCCATGACAGCCGCAATGGCCCCCGAGGCGCCGACGACGGGGACCGTGCTGTCGGGCGCCACCGCCACGTGGGCCAGCGTCGCCGCCAACCCGCCAGCCAGGTAGAAGAGCAGGTAGCCCAGGGGCCGCATCCGGTCCTCGATGTTGTTGCCGAACACCCACAGGAAGAGCATGTTGCCGAAGAGGTGCAACAGGCCGCCGTGGAGGAACATCGAGAACAGGACGGCGAGGTAGACGTTCTTGCGGGGAGCGAAGTCGCGTCCCACCGGCTGGTCGAGGCAGGCCGTGGTGTCACCGTAGTTGAAGGTGCGGACCACCTCGGGCACGGTCAGGGGCCGTCCCTGGGTCAGCTCGCAGGGCACGGCGGCGTTGCGCAGCGTCCAGGTGATCTCCTCGACCGGCTCGCCGGCCGTGCTGCCCATGAGGACCTGCTGCCCGCTGGGTTGGACGAAGAAGAAGATCCAGATGCACGCCGCGATGAGCAGCGCGGTGACGAAGGCGAAGCGGGATGTCGGGTTGCGGTCCTTCAGCGGAATCACGGTCGGCGCGCCTCCTCCGCCTCGCTCACCGATCCAGCATGCGGGGATGCGATGGCACCTGTATCCCGCGAACGCGTAGTTCGCCGGCGCCTGCCGAAGGAGGCGACGGACTTTACGCGATCGCGGGATGCGCCTGCGCCTTCCGGAAGCCAGGCTCGGGTCAGGACGACCAGAGGAGGGCGCCATGTTGATGCGCTTCGACCCGTTCCGCGACTTCGACCGCGTGGCTCAGATGCTCACGCCCGGCGCCACCGGCGTCCGGCCGTTGACCATGCCGATGGATGCCTACCGCGAAGGTGACTGCTACATCGTCCACTTCGACCTGCCAGGGGTCGACCCCCAGTCGATCGATCTGACCGTGGAGAAGAACGTGCTCACGGTGCGGGCGGAGCGGTCGTTCGCCGAGAAGGACGGCCGGGAAATGCTCGTTTCCGAGCGTCCCCAGGGCACGTTCACCCGCCAGCTGTTCCTGGGGGATGGCCTTGACGCCGATCGCGTCCAGGCCACCTACCACGACGGCGTGCTGACCCTCATGATCCCGGTGGCCGAGCAGGCGAAGCCCCGCAGGGTCATGGTGACGAGCGGCAATGGAGAGCGCCAGCCGATCGAGGCGAGCGCGTCCCAATGACCAGGAGCACCTTGTTTGCTCCCACCATCGACAAGACGAATCAGGTCCTCAAGGAGATCGAGAAAGCCTACGGGTGGCCCGCGGCGCGTCGGTCGCAGTCATATCTGGCGCTGAAGGCCGTCCTGCACGCGCTGCGTGACCGGCTCACCGTGCAGGAAGCCAGTGATCTGGCGGCGCAGCTCCCCATGCTCGTGCGGGGCATCTATTACGAGGGGTGGGACCCGATCCGGGTGCCGGTCAAGATGGACCGGGAGGAGTTTCTCGAGCGGATCCGGCGCGAATTCACCTACGAGGTCGAAGGGGGGCCGGAGTTGCTGGTACAGCGGGTGGTCCAGGCCATCCGCCGCTTCGTCACCGACGGTGAGTGGGACGACGTCCGTGCAGGACTCCCCGAGGACCTTCGCGATCTCCTGGGGTCGTCGCCCCGATGACCACGACGATGCATCGCGCTGAGGCGGCGCAACGCCGGGCCGCCCTCCGCATGGCCGCCGCCGGCGCCTTCCTCGGCCTGGCCGCCACCGGCGGCGGCCTGATCCTGGCCTGGGTGGTCCCCGTGATCTCGACGGTCGTCCTGCTCGGCTACGGCATGATCCTCGGAGGGATCTTCGGCGCCCTGGTCGGAGCACCGAGCCCGGGTGGAGGCATCCCCGGAGCTGCGCGATCTGCAGCGAGCGGTGGAATCGTGACCCGCCGCTTCCGGTGCCCCAACCCCATGACGAGGAGGCATAGGTGGATCCCCAACTCGTGACCCTGGCCGTCGACGCCCCGGACCGCTCCGCGGTCGGACCCCCGGTGTACGCCAACGTCGCTCACGTGTCGTCCACGCCGTACGACTTCCGCCTCACGTTCTCGCTCCTGTCGACCTCGCAGGACGGGAGGGCCCGGCTGGTGGCGGAACCGCCGCGGGCGATCGCCGAAGTGGTGTTCCCGGCGGGGGCGGTGGACTCGCTCGTCGAGCTCCTCCGGGAGGAGCTCGACCGCTTCGTCGACGAGTTCGGCCCGCCCCGGCCCAGTGTGCAGCGGGCCGACGGCAACGACGCCGGCAACCGCTGAGGGGACGCGACCGTCGATGACGCCAAAGCAGCCCGGTGGACCGGTCATCGTCGGCTACGACGGGTCACCGGCTTCCGAGTGCGCGCTGACGGACGCCGCACCGATCCTCGCCATCCGCCGGGCACTGGTCGTGGTGGTCTGGGAGGCGGGGGCAGCCTTCGAGCTCGTGGCGATCCCCCCGGACCTCGTCCCCGCCCCCATCGACATCCGCGCCGCCCTGCAACTGGAGGACAAGCTCTACGAGGCGGCGCGCCGCCTGGCCGAGCACGGCGCGGGCCTCGCCCGGTGCGCCGGCCTCGAGGCGGAGGCCCTGGCTGTCGCCGACGAGGTCACCCCGGCCGCCACCCTCGTCCGCCTGGCCCGGGAGCGGGACGCGCCCGCCGTCGTGGTCGGCACCCGGGGGCACCGTGGCCTCACCCATGCGCTACTCGGCAGCACCGCCGAAGAGGTCATGCGCCAGGCCCCCTGCCCGGTGGTGGTCCGCGGCCCGGGGGGCACCGGACACCGCCGCACCAGCGCGGCGCCGGCCAGTCAGGAGGAGAGGTGAACTACGACCGGTTCCTCTCCAGGTGGGCGTTGAACAGAACGAGGAACGAGTCGTCGACGATGCGGCGGCCACGGGGATCGGGGTCGGGGATCTCCTCCCCGTTGAGGAAGACGCCAACGGCCTTGGCGAACCCGGCCCGCCAGTCATCGTCGCGCATCTCCTCGCCGTCGGGCCGGAACCAGCCGATGTCGGAGAGTTCGTCACCCCAGATGGGCCGGCCCTGGAAGAACCGGCGCCGCCGGAAGACGGGATGACGGGCCCGGAGGCTGATGAGGAAACGGGTGAACTCGAGGACCTGGACGTCGGCTGAACACCAGTCGTACCAGCTGAGCTCGTTGTCCTGACAGTAGCCGTTGTTGTTCCCCCGCTGCGTCCGGCCCAGCTCGTCGCCGCCCAGGAGCATCGGAACACCCTGCGCCAGGAACAGGGTGACGAGGAAGTTGCGGCGCTGCCGGTTGCGGAGCTCGACCACGTCGGGGTCGTCGGTCGGTCCCTCCACTCCGCAGTTCCAGGACCGGTTGTCGTCGGTGCCGTCGCGGTTGCCCTCGCCGTTGGCTTCGTTGTGCTTCCGGTTGTAGGAGACGAGGTCGACCAGGGTGAAGCCGTCATGGCCGGTGACGAAGTTGACACTGGCGTAGGGCCGCCGCCCGTTGTGTTCGTAGAGGTCCGAACTGCCGGTGAGCCGTCGGGCGAAGTCGGGCAGCGTGTGGTCGGCACCGCGCCAGTAGTCCCGGACGGTGTCCCGGTACCGGCCGTTCCACTCCGACCACAAGGGTGGAAAATTGCCGACCTGGTAGCCGCCGGCTCCGAGATCCCACGGTTCGGCGATGAGCTTGACCTGGCTCACGACCGGGTCGCACTGGACCAGGTCGAAGAACGCCGACAGCCGGTCGACCTCGAAGAACTGCCGGGCCAACGCGGCGGCCAGATCGAACCGGAACCCGTCGACGTGCATCTCGGTCACCCAGTACCGGAGCGAGTCCATGATCAGCTGCAGGACGTGCGGATGGCGCATGTTGAGGGTGTTCCCGGTGCCGGTCGTGTCGAAGCAATAGCGGGGGTCGCGGTCGACGAGGCGGTAGTAGGCCCAGTTGTCGATTCCCTTGAACGACAGCACCGGCCCGAGGTGGTTCCCTTCGGCGGTGTGGTTGTAGACGACGTCCAGGATCACCTCGATGCCTGCCTGGTGCAGCGTCTTGACCATGGACTTGAACTCGGAGACGATCTGGTCCGGCTGCCGGCCAGCCGAGTAGCCGTTATGGGGGGCGAGAAAGGCGATCGAGTTGTATCCCCAGTAGTTGCGCAGCCCGCGCTCGACCAGGTGGTGGTCGTGGACGAACTGGTGCACGGGCATGAGTTCCACCGCGCTCACGCCCAGGCGGTTCAGGTGCTCCACCGCGGCGGGGTGGGCCAGCCCGGCGTAGGTCCCCCGGATCTCGGGAGGGATGTCGGGATGGCGTATCGAGAAGCCCCGCACGTGGGTCTCGTAGAGCACCGTGTCGTGCCAGGGGATGCGCAGCAGGTGGTCGTCGCCCCATTCGAAGTAGGGGTTGGTGACCACGCTCCGAGGGACGAACGGGGCGCTGTCGGCGTCGTCGCGGGCCAGGTCGTCGCCGCCCAGCGGATAGGGGTAAACGGCCGGATGCCAGCGCACTTCGCCCTCCACGGCCTTGGCGTAGGGGTCGAGCAGGAGCTTCGCCGGATTGCAGCGCAGCCTGGCGTGAGGCTCGTAGGGCCCGTGAACCCGAAGCCCGTAGCGCTGCCCCGGTCCGACGCCCGGGAGATAGCCGTGCCAGCAGTACCCGGTCATCTCCGGGAGTTCGACGCGTTCCTCGTCGCCGTCGAAGAGACAGAGCTCCACAGCCTCGGCCACCTCGGAGAACACCGAGAAGTTGGTTCCCAGGCCGTCGTAGGTGGCCCCCAGCGGAAACGGCGATCCCGGCCAGCACTCCCGGCCCATTGCGCCTCCCGCCGTCAGCGACGCCCGCCGGGAGGGGAGATCGCCACCCGGACGTCCTCTTCGGGCACGCGTTCCTCGACCTCGGCGTGTTCGGCGAGCGCCCTGCGGTCGGCTTCGGTCATGTCCTGGCCGCTGAGGCTGCGGGGCCACAGCCGCCGGGCTCGGACGACGTTGATCTCGGCGGCGAAGAGCGCCACCCGCGCCTGGAGGTGAAGCCAGGAGAGGAGGCCGATGACGACGGCGAAGGTGCCGTACGTCTGGGACGCCCCCCGGAGGTACCGGGCGACGACGAAGCCGCCCGCCACCTGGAACAGCGTGGCGGCGGTCCCGGCCACGCCGGCGCCCGGGACCACGTCGGACCAGCGCAGATCGCGCTCGGTCAGGACGCGGAACGCAACGGCGAAGAGGCCGATGTTGACGAGCGTGGCGAGGAGCGGCCCGAGGAGCCGCCCCGTCCATCCGGGGTCGGCCGCATTCGCCACGGTCGAGGAAGCGGCCGTGAGGAGCAAGCCGCCGCCCAGGATCACGAGCATCAACAGTGACCGGAGTTTGCGGGCGATGAGCCTCGGTCGCTGCCGAACGGGAAGGTCCCACACCGAGTTCATGGCGGTCTGCGCCGCGTCGATCGCGCCGGTGCCGGCCCACACTGCACCGGCCAGACCGACGAGGAGCGCCGGCCAGCTTCCGCTCAGACTCCCGATGTTGCTGCGGATCTGGTCGCCGACGACCGGGAACTGAGCCAGGGCGGAGTCCACGATCCGGTGCTGGAAGTCGGGGTTCCCCTGCAGGGCGAACCCGAGGATCGTGACGAGAGCCAGCAGGAGCGGGAAGAGCGAGAAGAACGCGTAATAGGAGATCAGGGCGGCCAGGTTCCCGGCCTCGTCCTCGGCGAACTTCTTCGCCGTGGCCACCAGAAAGCCGAGCCGGTGGTGGGCCCGCTGGTAACGGTCGAGCCTACGCTTCACGCGACGTCGCCGCCTCCCTTTCCCGCCGTGCCGGAACCGCCCGACCGCCGCGTCCTCTGCTCCGCGGCCGCTGCCCGTCGGCCGGTCGCTGCCGACGGCCGGTGACCGGTTGCGGGGTGGGACCGGCGGCGGCCCCTCGGCTGCGACGCAACAGCCAGATGGTGCCGCCCAGGACCAGGACAGCGCCCATGAGCACGCCGAGCTCCACCATGAGCGGGACGAAGAGATCGTCCCCGGCGACTTCGGGCGCTTCGGCGCTGACGACGATGAACCGCCGAATGGCCGCCACGATCCCCACCACGAGGAACGGTTCGATCTTCAGCTCGTCGTGGGCGACGAGGACGCGCACGGTGTGGAGCAGCTCCGCGAAGATGAAGACCAGCAGCAGGCCGTTCACCGCATCGAGAAGCGAACGTTCGAGCGCCTGCCGGCCGGTCGCGGCGTCGTCGATGACCTGGTAGACGACCTCGCCGAACAGCACGAAGCCGGCCACGGCGAGCGCGCTGCCCACCGCCAGGTAGAGCAGATGCTCCGCGTCCTTGAACCGATCGGCCATACGGCTGCGCCACGGCGCTCGATGGAGAAGACGACCATTCAGCATTGGCGGCTCACCACCACTTTGAGCGCACCCGTGTCGCTCGCCTTCGAGAACACGTCATAGGCGTCCATGAACTGGTCGAAGGGGAAATGGTGGGTGACGAAGCGCCCGACATCGAGCCGGGACCGGGCGAGGAGCCTGAGCAGGGTCGGGGTAGAGTACGTATCCACGAGGCCGGTGGTGATGGTGACGTCTCGCCTCCAGAGGTCCTGGAGCGCCAGGGTGACGGGACGGCCGTGAACTCCGATGTTGGCCACGCGTCCGGTCGGCCGGATGAGCCGGCAGCACAGCTCGAAGGTCTCGGGAAGACCGACGGCCTCGATGGCGACGTCCGCCCCGAGACCGTCGGTCAACTCGCGGACGATGGCGATTGGGTCGGCACCGCCACTCAGGACCGTGACGTCAGCACCGAACTGCTTGGCGGCCTCCAGGCGCCGGGGCGCGATGTCGGTGGCAACGATGGTGGCGGGCGAGAACAGCTGGGCGCTCAGTATCGAGGCGAGCCCGATCGGTCCGGCGCCCACGACGGCGACGACGTCACCGGGCCGAACCGCTCCGTTGATCACGCCGACCTCATAACCGGTCGGCAGGATGTCGGCGAGCATCAGGACGTCTTCGTCGGCCACCCCGTCGGGCACCGAATACGTGGATGTGTCGGCGAACGGCACCCGGACACGCTCCGCCTGGGTGCCGTCGACGAGATGACCGAGGATCCAGCCGCCCCCGCCGACGCACTGCCCGTAGCGACCCGCCCGGCAGTAGCGGCAGCGCCCACAGGCGCTGATGCACGATACGAGCACCCGGTCGCCGGGACGCACCGTCTTCACCACCGCTCCAACCTGTTCCACGGTCCCCACCGCTTCGTGGCCGAGGACACGCCCGTCGGTGACGGTCGGAACGTCTCCCTTCAGGATGTGCAGGTCGGTGCCGCAAATCGTCGCCGTGTCCACCCGCACTACGGCGTCGGTGTCATCGATGATCTCCGGTTCGGGAACTTCTCCCCACGCCCTGTGGCCTGGGCCGTGGTACACGACTGCCTGCATCCCGTCCTCCTTGACTGGCGAACAACGTCGGCTGGGGAACGACCAGCACCGGGGACCTGCCGTAGCGGACGACGGCGGCGGCGACACTCCCGAAGACCACCCGCGTCGGGCCGGAACGGGCGTGGGAGGCGACCACCACGAGGCACGCCGGGTTGTCCCAGAGGTAGGCCTGCAGGCCTTTGGCCGGGCTGATCGGGTCGTACCACGCCAGCGTGTCGACCTTGTGTCCGTCGTCCCGGATCGGTCGCACGAGGGCCTCGAGGTAGGCGTCGACATCGCCGGCGGGGCCGAAGCTCCGCCGCACCGGCCCCGGCCGCACCGGCTCCGGCCGTTCCTCGGCCACGGTCAGTACCAGGAACGGCTCCTTCAGCAGGTTCGCCCACCGGAGGGCGGTCGGGACGAGCCCGACCGACGCAGACGTCCCGTCGACGCTGGCGACGACACCATGGCCGTCGAACGGCTCCTCCCAATCGCGGTACCCCCAGCGCCGCTCGGGCGGACGGAGCCAGTACCGGCCCACCGGACCGACGAGCACGAGAGGGTCGTGGCCACGGGCGACGACGTCGGTGGCCACCGAGCCGACCAACGCGGCGGACCGCCCCCGCCCGTGGCTGGCCATGCAGGCCACGGCCCGCCCCAGGCGGCGGAGCTTCTCGTGGATCACGCCCGCTGGGTCCCGGCTGACGACGACGGACCGGTGCACCGTCAGGCCTCGACGCCGTACGGCATCGAGCTGGGCAACCCGGCTGATTCGATCGTCCTCGGTGGGGACAGCGCTCAGCAGGTGAAGGCCGGCACCTAACCTACGAGCCAGTTCGGACGCCACCGGCAACGCCCGCTTGGCCAACCGGGAGCCGTCGAGCGGGACGAGGATGGTATCCACACCGGCAACGACATCGCCGCGGCGGATCACCGGCCCACCGTCGCGCCGACCACCATCTCCCGCATCACGGGATCGCGTGGTCCTGCCGGACCGGGCCCGGTCGAACCACGCGATCACGGGATGCGCATGGGGGCCGGTCGTGCGCAAGCTGGACCTGAGACCGACACCGACGAGGAGGCACAGTGTCTTCCAGCGACCAGCATGGAACGATCGGTGAGGGGCGGGCCTCGTGCATCCTCCGGGAGACGGTGACAACCTGGGGACGCTGAGCGTGAACCGGCTCCGGCTCCTCCACGAGGCCGGGCAGAGCATCTGGGCCGACTTCCTGCGTCGGAGCCTCATCACCGGCGGTGGCCTCGAGCGCCTCCTCTGGGACAACGCCGTGACCGGCGTGACGTCGAACCCGACGATCTTCGGGCGGGCCATCGCCGGCTCCACCGACTACGACGAGGCGATCCGCGTGCTGGCCGGGAAGGGGCGGCGGGATCCGAGCGACGTCTTCTACGACCTGGCCCTCGCCGACATCGGCATGGCGGCCGACGTCTTCCGCCCGCTGTACGAAGCGACCCCGGGGGGCGACGGGTTCGTCTCCTTCGAGCTCGAGCCCGGCCTGGCTGACGACGCCGAAGGGTCGGTGGCCGCCGCCCGGGAGCTGGCGGAGCGGATCGGCAAACCGAACGTGATGATCAAGGTGCCCGGCACGCCGGCCGGCATCCGCGCCGTGGAGGAGCTGACCGCCTCCGGCGTGAACGTGAACATCACGCTGCTCTTTTCGGTGACGACCTACGAGCAGGTAGCCCGAGCCTACCTGGCCGGGCTGGAGCGCCGGCTCCAGGCCGGCAAACCGCTCGACGTGGTGAACTCGGTGGCCTCCTTCTTCGTCTCCCGGGTCGACAGCGCCGTCGACCCGCTCCTGCCCGAGCACTCGCCGCTGCGGGGCAAGGTGGCCATCGCCAACGCCAAGCAGGCCTACCGACGCTTCCGCCGCCTCTTCTCCGGCCGCCGCTGGGAGCGCCTGGCCGAAGCGGGCGCCCATCTCCAGCGGCCGCTGTGGGCGTCGACCGGGACGAAGAACCCCGCCTACTCCGATGTCCTGTACGTGGAGGAGCTGATCGGCCCCGACACGGTGAACACGATGCCGGAGGCGACCCTGGACGCCTTCCGGGGTCACGGCCGTGTCCGCCCCCTCGCCATCCTGGAGGGCCTCGAGGAGGCCGAAGCCGTCCTCCTGCTGCTGCACGAACACGGCATCGACCTGGAGGCCATCGCCGGGCGTCTCCTCACCGAAGGTCTCGCCACCTTCGAGAAGGACTTCGCCAACCTCCTCCTGGCCCTCGACGCCAAGCTCGAAGCCGCCTCCGACTTTGATGGGCCGCACCGGACCTCGAGCCTCGGCACCCTCGAGCGCCGGGTCGTCCAACAGATCGAACAGGCCGAGCGCGACGAGCTGGTGGGCCGCATCTGGAGCCGGGACCACACCGTCTGGCACCCGCTCCCGGCCGAGATCGTCGACCGGCTCGGCTGGCTCGACCTCCCCGAGCGGATGCCCGACCAGATCGCCAACCTCCAAGCCTTCGCCGACGAGGTCCAGGAAGGCGGCTTCACCGACGTCCTCCTCCTCGGAATGGGAGGCTCGAGCCTCGCCGCAGAGGTCTACCGTGACCTGTTCCCGGCTGGGCCCGGCGCCGTGAGGCTCACCGTCCTCGACACGATCCACCCGGCGGCCATCGCCAAAGTGGAGCGCGCTCTCGACCTCGAGCAGACCCTGTTCGTGATCGCCTCGAAATCGGGCGCCACGATCGAGACCCTGGCCCACTACGCCTATTTCTGTGCCCTGGTGGGGAGATCCGACCAGTTCGTCGCCATCACCGATCCGGGCACGCCGCTGGAGGAGCTGGCGCAGCAGCGGGGGTTCTGGGAAGTCTTCCTCAACCCCCCGGACGTCGGTGGCCGCTACTCGGCGCTGTCGCTGTTCGGGCTCCTGCCGGCGGCGCTCACCAGCGCCGACCTGCCGAACGTCGTGGAGGGTTCCGCCGAGATGGCCGCGGCGTGCAACCGGTGCGTCCCCTGCATCGACAACCCGGGGCTATGGCTCGGCGTGGTGATCGGAGAAGCGGTGCGTGCCGGCCGGGACAAGCTGACCCTCGTCACGGCTCCCGAAGCCGCCGCCTTCGGTCCGTGGGTGGAACAACTGCTGGCCGAGTCCACCGGCAAGGACGGGACCGGCGTCGTCCCGGTCATCGACGAAGATCTCGCCATCCCCGGCCGCTACAGCGCCGACCGGCTGTTCGTCGTCCTCGGCGACCACCCGGCCACCGCGGAGCTGGAGGCGGCCGGGCACCCGGTCGTCCGCCTGGACCCGCTGTCACCGGCTCGGCTGGGCGCCGAGTTCTTCCGGTGGGAGTTCGCCACCGCGGTCGCCGGCCACGTCCTCGGCGTGAATCCCTTCAACGAGCCCAACGTGGCCGAAGCCAAAGAGGCGACGCGACAGATCCTCGAGGACGGGCCTATCGACCACCCCGGACGTGACGACCTCGACACGCTACTCCGCCGCATCCAATGCGGCGACTACATCGCCCTCCAGGCGTTTCTCGATCCGACGGAGGAGGTGATCGGGCGACTCCAGCGGGCCCGGCTCGCCCTCCGGGACCGGCACCGGGTGGCCACCACGCTCGGCTTCGGCCCCCGTTACCTGCACTCCACCGGCCAGCTCCACAAGGGCGGGCCGGACCGCGGGGTGTTCCTCCAGATCGTCGACGAAACCCGGGAGATCGACCTCCCGATACCGGGACGGCCGTTCACTTTCGGAGACCTGCTCGACGCCCAGGCCCTGGCCGACCTCACTTCGCTGCGGACGAGGGGTCGCCGCGTGGCCCGGGCGACCCTCTCGCAGCTCGAAGAGACGGTCTCCTGAGGAGGAGGTGATGTCGTCGACCATCCTGGGACACTGCCGCAGCTGCCACTTCTTCTTCGAACTCGCCCAGCTGGTCCGGGCCTCCTTCCTCGAAGGCCACTGCCCGAACTGCGGCCAGCCGCTGGCCACCGACACGCGCCTGTTCCTGAAGACCGCCGCCCGGACGGTGATCGCCCACGAGGAGCTGGTGGAGAACGTCCGGGCCCTCATGGCCATCCCCGGCAACTTCGAACTGCTCCCGCACACCCTGGTGCGGGACATCCTGGAAGACATCGACTGGGAAGACCGGATCGCCCAGGATCGCGAACTGGTCCAACTCGAGATCGACGCGCTGCAGCGATACCTCCGGGACTGGAAGAAGCTGGAGGGAGAAGTTGGAACGGCCCACCGGTCCGAGATCCGGGCCCACCTGAGCCGTCTCGCCGGCACCCTGCGGCGCTTGGCCGGTCGGGTGGAGAGCCGGGAGGGCGAGGCCATGGAGGCCGCCGCCACCCGCATCGATGCCGTGGCCGCCTCCATGGGCGCCGGATGGGGCAGCGAGGAGGACATGCGCGCTGCGCTCGGCTCGGCGCAGGACAGCGTGGGGAAACCAACGGACCCTGATCTCCGGGCCCCGGAAACTACGCGGTTACGTGATGCCCGGTGCTCCGGTGAGCGACGAGGCTGACGTTGTGAACCGGCGCCGATCGCGTCATCTGCCCACCTCCGAGATCCTTCCCCGACCGGCCCCCGACGTCGTCGAGGACGGGATCCCGGCCACCGAGGAGGTCCCGGACGAGCTCCTGCTGACCCACGACGTCTCCCTCGGCCCGGTCCCGCCGGCCGATGAGCCGGTCGCCGCCGACGACTGGGGTACCACGGTCCGGGAAGAGCGGTCGGGCGAGCCGCTCGACATCCGACTGACCCGGGAGAATCCCGACCGGCCCGACTCCGTCGACGAGCCCGTCCGCCCGGTGTTCCAGCCGGGAGCCGAATACTGGGTCGACGAAGAGGCCGCCGAGATCGGCGATCTCGACGCCAGCTGGGAGGACACCCCGAGCCCTGAGGAGCTCGCCCTCCGGATCGACTCCGACCCGCCCGGCCTCACGTACGACGAGGGCCCTGACTATCTCGACGATGGCGAACCATGATCCTGAAGACGTTCCGAGACAAGGTCCTGATCCCCTTCACCATCCCGGTGGCCGCCATCCTGGTGATCCTCATCGGGGTGCTCAATTTCTCGGTGATCCTCCTCTCCTTGGAGGAGCGGGCCAGCCGGACGCTGGCCACCGTGGTGGCGATGCTGACGGCGACGGCGGTGCTGATCGGTGCCGCCTACTTCTCCCGGGGGCAGGACGGGTCGTCAAGGAGCCTCACGGCTCTGGCCACCATCGGGTTGGTGCTCGTGCTCGGCGGCAGCGTGGGCGCGGAGGCCCTCGAGGAGGCACGCGAGGCGCAGGCGCAACCGTCCGACCTGGGTCCGCCTGACATCACGGTCACGGCCGGCCCAGGTCTCGCCTTCCAGGAGAAGCTGCTGCGAAGCCGCCCGGGCAGGATCGTGGTCCAGTATGTGAACGCCGACACCGTCCCGCACACGTTCCTCTTCGACGGCATCGACGGCTTCAAGCTCAAGGTGAACGCCAAAGGTGAGGTCGCCAAAGGCGCGGTCAAACTCGACCCCGGCAACTACCTCTACTACTGCGACGTCCCGGGCCATGAAGCGGCAGGCATGATCGGCTTTCTCATGGTGACCGAACCGACGGGAGAGGCGCCGGGCGACGGTGCCGGCCGGTGAGGCTGATCTCATGCAGCTGAAACAGGTTCTTGTGGGTCTCGACGATTCGGCGGCGGCCGCCACCGCCGCTCGCTGGGCGGCCGAAGCCGTGCGCGAGACGGGGGGTGAAGTGGTGGCCGTCCACTGCCTCGACACCTCGGTCGTTCGCCTGGCGGTCGAATCCGTCATTCGTGGGCTGGGGGTGCCTCCAACCGACATCCTCAACTGGAAGCAGGAGATCCGCGATCTCCTCGAGGCGGATTGGGCCCAGCCGTTACGCGATGCCGGGGTACCGTACCGAACCTTGCTGGTAGAAGGCGACCCCGTCCATGCGCTGCTCGACACCGCCCGTGACCTCGACGTGGACCTCATCGTCGTCGGCCACCAAGGCGGAACGACCTTCCTCCACCGGCTTTTCGGGCACGTGAGCGACGAACTGCTCGACCATGCCAGCCGTCCCGTTGTCGTCGTGCCACTCTCACCGGTGAGCGAAGCCCCGGACGACTGAAGTTTCGTGCGGTTTTCCTTCGCTGCCGCGGTGGGTGTCGAGGTGGTTCACGCTGGCGGCGAGCACTCCGGCGACGGCGACGCGGCCACCTCGTGAACGGCGTGCTTTGTGTCGTCGACGATGTCCCAGCCACGTTCGCGGCGACGGTGATCGCAGCGTTCGGATCCCGGCCGGAGCGGACCTTTTCGATTGTCTTGTCGGGTGGGAATACGGCGCGACGCTGCTACGAGCGTCTGGCCACTTCGATCGATCGGATCGACTGGAGTCGCGTTCACGTCCTGTGGGGCGACGAGCGCTGCGTCCCCCCCGACTCACCGCATTCCAACGCACGGCTGGCCTGCGAAGCCCTCCTCCGGCACGTTGGAGCTGTCGGCGCTGTCCATCCGATGCGTTGCGAGGAAGGCGCCGAACCATATGAGCGCCTGATCCGTCAACGGGACCACCTCGACATCGTCCATCTGGGCCTCGGCCCGGACGGCCACACCGCCTCGCTCTTTCCTCATTCACCGGCGCTGTGTGCCGGCCCCGATCGGCTCGTCACCATGAACCACGACCCACTCGGGAACAACCCCTTCCAGCGGATGACCTTCACCTTCGCCGCCATCGCCCGTGCCCGCCTTGTCCTGTTCAGCGTCGAGGGGCAAGAAAGGCGACCGGCCTTCGCCCGGGTCCTGGCTGGTGACCCGACCGCACCGGCCACACACGTTCGCGCCGACAAGATCATGTGGATCGTCGACCCTGCTGTGGCAGGCCAGCAATCGAGAACGACGTAGCGGGCTTCGGACAGAGGCACCAGCAGGGCCGGCTTTCCCCCGGGCAACCGGGGCCACAGGAGCCGCGACCCCGCCCTCGTCCACAAGGCCTGCTGGACGTCACTGCTGCTTCGCAACGTGACGCGGCCCAGTCCTGTTCGTACAAGCAGTTTCAGTGCGCCGATCTCTTGCGTCGCTGGCAAGAGCACTGACGGCAAGGCGGGGCGCGGCGGACCCAGAATGGCGGAGCCGATTTGATAAATGCGAGTTCACACCAGCGACAGCAGACCAGAAATGGCAGCCAAAGTGCAGCCAAACCAGCGAACGGATCTGAACAACACCGGACCGCAACCTTGCAAAAGTGCTGATAGAGCGATACGTTCTGAACGCTGGTGAACTGCATGGCCTGTCTTGGCCAATGAATGGCATGCAAGAGGTCGGGGGTTCAAATCCCCCTGGCTCCACGGAGAAGCCCTCGTGAGGGGGCTTTTCTCATCTCCGCTTTTCTCATCTCCGGGGGTCCGCCCGTTGGTCATGCCGTCGGCCCGATTCGGGGCATTCGGGCGGATGGAGGAGTTTTAGGGGCCGAACTCGAAATGTAAGGCAACCCTAATACCAGGGTCCCTCGGCTGCAGACGGCTCGGCGGCACCGGCGGCGTGGTTCTCCTGCACTCCGCCGGTGCCGCTTTCCGATGCTCCCCCGTGGCGGTCAGCGGAGGCTGAAGGGCGTCGACGTGAAGTGGCCGTCCTGGGCGAAGGCATCCCAGTAGCCCCAGTGCCCGTCGGCCTTGAAGAGCGTCCAGTCGTGCCATTCGCCGGCGTCCATGTACTCGACGTGGAAGTAGATGAACCCGATGAAGACCGACCGGGCGTCGTTGTTGTTCCGCATGTAGGCCCGGGCGTCGCGCAACCACTGGTTACGGTCGTAGCCGTCCTTCGCCGGAGCGCTCCCGGTCTCCGACGGGAACAGCTTCTGGCCCCGCTTGCGGGCCAGCGCCACGGCCTCCTTCATGACGGCTTCGTAGCTGTACCAACGCCCGTCGCCGATGTTCCAGTCGTACCAGTTGTACGAGGTGGGGGCGAAGATGTCGAAGACCCCGTCGCCCGGATAGAACCGGTCGGCCGACCCCAGGGGCGTGCCCTTCTTGGCGTCCCAGAGCGTCGGGGCGTACGCGAAGTGCACCTTGCCCCCGGTGGTGTGGTGGGCGCCTCGCCGCAGGAGCGTGTCCTTGATCCGCAGCACCGCCCGGCGGTAGTGGACGTCGGTGTTGGTCGAGCCGTTCACGTCGTCGTGGGGCTCGTGGTGGAAGATGAAGATCACCTCTTTGTCGTAGGACTTCAGCGCATCGACGAGCTGGGTGACCGTCGGGTTGGTGGCCGTCCCGTCCCCCACCGCCTTCCATCCGCCGGACGGGGGTTTCACGCTCCACATCGGGAGCTTGCCGATCGCCATCGTGCGCTTGAAGGCGTCGGGCGGCCACTCCCAACGGGGCGAGTAGATCCGGACAGCGGCGCAGCGCTTCCCCATCTCGTCGGTCTTGCACGTCTCGCCCTCCGGCGACCACCGGTCGTCGCAGGTGCCGTGGGGATCGCGGCCGACGTGGTAGCCGATCATGATGCCGGGTGCGAGGACGCCCAGCGTGCCCCGGGCGTAAGTTGTGGACTTCGGGTACTGCCCCCACGCCCCGCCCCGGGAGTCGGCCGACCAGCGGATGATCCCGTCGGTCTTCTTCTCGACGTAGAGGTACATCTCGACCAGCCCGGCCGGCAGCGGCACGTCGATGGTGCCGTTCATGGGGTCGGTGTCGAGGTGGATGGTGCGGATCACGCCGCCATAGGGCGCTTCGTTGATCGGAACCATCCATTCCGTCGTCCCGATCTTCCCGCCGCCGTTGGGGTACCGCAGATAGATCCACGCCGCGGTGGCCCGGGAGTTCGTACCGGAGTTCGTCGAATTCCACTCGAAGCGGAGCGTGATGCGGGACCGGCCGTCCCGCTGATGCTCGGACTGGTGGCCTGTGGCCGTGATCGGGTCGACGTCGGTGATCGACACGCAGTAGCGGGTCATGGCGCCGGTCCACGGCCCGTCGCCCCGGACCTTCACCACCGTGAGCCCCCGCCACGGTTCGCCTTCGATGGGCGTGGTCGTGCTGGGCGGGGCGGGCACCGGGGCGGTCTGGGCTCCGGCCATTCCGGCGCCCAGCGGGCGCAGCGCCCACGGAGCGGCACCGGCCGCGACGAGCAGGCCGGACCGCCACAGGAACTCCCGGCGGGAAGCGGTGTCGCGGGGCATCAGCGGCCCTCGCAGTATTCGGTCTTGTCCTCGGGACCGACGTTGCAGGTGTCCTTGCCCATCCAGCCGTTGAGCGTGTCCTTGCCGCCGTCGCCGTAGAGGCGGTCGTCGCCGTCGCCGCCATAGAGCGTGTCGTCGCCGGGGCCACCGTGGACTTCGTCGTTGGCGGATTTACATTTGTTGTAGGGGCTGTTTCCCATGTTGTCGTGATCGAAGCTTTCGTCCCACGAGCCGAAACCCCGGTACCGGTCGGCGCCTTCTTCGAGGTACACCACCGCCTTCTTGCAGCCGTCGTTGCGGACGGTGTCGTCACCCGGGCCGGCATACACCTCCTCGGCCCGGAGGATGGTGTCGTTCCCCGGCCAGCCGTAGACCGTGCGGGCGCCCTTGGCGTAGTCGTTGCCCTCGCCGAGACACACGATGTCGTCGTTGGAAGGCGGGTCGACCGGCTGGGGATCGCTCACCGAATGGTTCTGCTCGGTGTCCGCCGGGTTGTAGACCCGGTCGTCGCCGCCGAGGGTCACGACGACGTCCCGGCCCTTGGTGAGCTTGAAGACGTCATTGCCCTCGGTGCCGACGTACGTGGCCTTCTGCCCGGCGCAGGTCTGATCGCCGTCGGCAGCCGCGTCGACCTCGATGGGCGCCAATGCACACGAGGCGAGAAGGACAAATGCGAGGACGGGAAAGACGTGCCGGCGCAACACCTTCACCTCCGAGGACCCCACGCCACATGGGACACATGACGGTACACGGAGAGCGGAGGTATTTCGCCTAAAATCTTTCAGTCGATTTTGGCTAACTTAACGGCGACATTTCGCCGTTTCCTCGGCGCCTCCTTGTGTTTGCCGAGCCGTCATCGGGCCGCCGCCTGTCACGGCGTCGTGTGTCGTCGAAGCAACTCGATCGCTTCCGTTCGACGAGCGTGCTCGGCCCAGCCCAGCGGCGTGGCGTTGAAGCCCGGGTCCCGCAGCTCCGGATCGGCGCCCACGTCGAGGAGCACCGCGACGACCGCGACGTCGCCGTCGTAGGCCGCCTGGTGCAGCGCTGTGACGCGGGCCCACACGTTGACGTCGAAGCCGAGCTCGGCCAGGAGGCGGATGGCGGCGGGCCGGCGGAGTTCGGTGGCCTGGAGCACCGCGTCGGGCCGGCGGGTGATGGCCTCGGCGGTCAGGCCGGGCCGCTCGGCCAGCATCCGTTCCACCGTCGCCCGGTCGGCGGCCATGCACGCCGACAGGAACTCCTCGACCGGGTCGAGCTCGGGCACGGTGGCCCCGGCCCCCCGGAGCAGCTCGGCGACCTCCCGGTTCCCCCGCCGGACGGCCGCCTCGTAGGGCGTGAGGCCCAGGCGAAGCGGGTGCCGGGTGCCGAGGCCGTCGGGGTCGGCGCCAGCGGCCAGGGCGAGGCGGGCCCATTCGGGCCGGTTCTCGAAGGCGGCCACCACGAGCTGGTCCTCCAGGAGCTGGGCCGGCGTCCCGTGGGCGGAATTGAGGCGGGCGTGCCAGGAACCGCCCCGGTCGGTCCCGAGCCCGAATTCGATGAGCAGGTGGAGGTGGCTGGCGTCCGGCTCGAACTGCCGGTTGTAGAGCGTCTGGCTGTCGTTGGGGTCGGCGCCGGCCTCGAGCAGCCGCCGGGCCAGCGCCAGGGCGTGGCGGTGGGGCGGCTGATTGGTCCTGTCCTCTCCCCCGCCGAAGACGCCGGTCAGGGCGGTGAAGGGATAGTTGCCTTCCCACAGGTAGCCGGCATTGGGATCGGCGCCGGCGTCGAGGAGCAGGCCGGCCATGGCCACCGGGTCGTGGCCGGGGGCGTCGCTGTCGATGCGGGAGTAGGCCAGGTAGAGCAGCGGCTCCCAGTTGAACGGGCCCCCGGGGCGGTTGACGCAGGCCGGGTCTTCGGCGAGGAAGGCCTGGGCGGCGGCCACGTCGCCGACCGCCGACGCGGTGTAGATCGTGGCGCCGGCCAGCGCCGGCTGCCGGGCGAGCAGGGCCCGGGCCTCGGCGTGGCGGCGCGTGTCGTCGCCGCCGTAGAGCAGGCAGCCGAGCCGGAGAAGATCGTCAGCCGGGCCGCTGGTGCCGAGGGCCTGACCGTCCTCGTGGGGATAACGGGCGTAGCGCTCCGGCACCGCCAGATACCGGCGGCCTTACCGGGTGATCGGCACTGCCCGCCGGGTCGGACGGGTCATGACCACGAGGCCGGCGCCGGTCAGCATGATTCCCAGCCCGAAGAGGCCGCGGGCCGTGCTGGCCGAGCCCGTCCGGGCCAGAGGCGTCCGAGGAGCCTGCGCCGCATCGGCCGGCGCCGCCGTCGACGACGGGGCCTGGCCGGTGGCGGCCGGCGTGTCGCCGGGCGCCGACGCCGCCGTCCGGGGGGCGGGAGCCGCTCCGGGCCTGGCCGCAGCTCCGGGGGCCGTGCCGGCGACCGGCGGAGCCTGCGCCGGAGCGGTCGGATTCCCGGCCGCGGGGGCCGACGGAGGCGGCGCCTCGCCGGGCTGCACCGGGGCGGCCACCTCCTTGAAGCCCTGGTCCGGCACCCGATCGGTGGCCATCGGCGCCTTGTCGTCGCTGGGGTTGGTGTCGAAGAACATCGCCACCGAGTAGCCCAGCTTCTGGGGCTTGCCGATGCACTGCGGGTCGATCACCAGGGTGTAGCCGTCCTCCGGCGAGAAGCTGGCGGAGTCGGCGTCGCAGAGCGACGTGTCGTCGGGCTTGTTGACGTCGAAGACGGCGCCGTAGAGCTCGCCGCTGTCGGTGGCGAACTCCACCGTGTACTCCGGCTTGCCGTCGCCGTTGGTGTCGAGGGCCCACTCGGCGTCGCTCCGGTCGGACCACGCCTTGTCCTTGAGGGGATCCGTCGGCTGCTTGACCTGGACCTTCATCCTGATCCAGCCCGGGGCGTACTCCAGCGAGGCCCCGGTGATGTCGGCCCGGGGGTTATCGCCCTTGACGGGCGGGGGCAGCTCCTTCGGCGGGGCCGCCGGATCGACGAACGGCGCGGTGAGCACATCGGCCGCTCCGTCGGTGACCTTCTCGAGCGTGGTCACGAGGGGCGGCAGCGTGTCAGCCGCCCGGGCGCCCGTTGGCGCGGCCACGACCAAGAGGCCGATGGCCAGCATCCCGAGGCCTGACATCCGGCGATTTCGCACGACCCACCCCCCAGTGGAAGACCGTTCTATGTTAGGAGGAGGATTTGCGTCCTTCGCGCCGTTGAGACGCTTCGGGCGATTCCTCCCGATTCCCCAGGCTTCCTAGGATACCGCGGCGGCGGATTCCTCCCACTCCAGGCGCGGCGCGTCGGCCCAGAGCCGGTCGAGGTTATAGAAGTCCCGCGTCTCCTCCAGGAAGACGTGGACCACGAAGTCGCCGTAGTCGAGGAGCACCCATGAGGCGTCGTGGAGCCCCTCGGTGCGGACGGGCCCGGGGTGGCCGTCGTCTTTCAGCTTCTTCTCGACTTCCTCGGCGATGGTCTTCACCTGCCGGACGTTGCGCCCGCTGGTGATCACGAAGATGTCGGTGATCCCGATGATGGGCCCGACCTCGAGGACCAGGGTGTCGGCTCCGTTCTTGGCCGCCGCGGCGCGGGCGGCCAGGATGCTGCGACTACGTACGTCTTCCGTGGGATTCCTCCTTGGGGAAGTGAGTCGGCCGGCCTGCCAGGACGCAAAAAGGCGCCGGGTCATCGTCCCGACGCCAAACCTGCCGAATCGCCGTCATCTGGCCTTCAGTCTACCGGGCTCCGATAGAGCCCGCGCTCGGTGATGATGCGGACGGCCCCCGGCGGCACCAGCCCGTCCAGCGGCCAGCCCCGGTTGGCCCGGGCCCGCAGGTCGGTGGACGACACGTCCAGCCGGGGAATCGACAGCCGGACGCACTCCCACCCGCCCGGGAGGGACTCCTCTTCCGGGAGTCGGTGCGCCGGAGGCGGCCCGGTGGCCAGGACTCCCTCCGGATCGGGTGCCCGGTCCACCACGGCCAGCGTCGCCAGCCGGGGCAGCTGCTCGACCCCCACCCAGGAATGCATGGTGGCGGCTACATCGGCGCCTACGACGAGAAACAGCTTCCGGCCCGGAGCGGAGAGGGCTTCCAGGGTCTGGTAGGTGTAGCTCGGCCCGTCCCGCTCCACCTCGATCGACGACACCTCGAGCCCGGCGATGCCCTCCACCGCCGCTTCGACCATGGCCATCCGGTCGGCGGCCGGCGCCGTCACGCTCCCCCGCTTCTGCCAGGGGTCGCCGGCCGGCACCAGCACCACCCGGTCGAGCGCCAGCGCCCGCCGGGCCTCGACCGCGCTGACCACGTGGGCCACATGGATGGGGTCGAAGGTCCCCCCGAAGACACCGACACGCTCGTCAGCCACGATGCCCGGGGAGCATACGAGGAGCGCGCGGTCGGTAAGGTGCCGGAGATGGCGATGGCTCACGTCCTGGTGCGGGTCTGGCTGCCCGACCGGCCCGGTGCGCTCGGTCAGGTCGCATCGCGGATCGGTTCCGTCCGGGGTGACATCGTGGGCGTCGACGTCCTGGAGTGCGACGGCGGCGTGGCCATCGACGAGTTCGCCGTCAACCTGGCCGACGCCGACCTCGTGCCGATGCTGGTCCGGGAGATCGAGGAGGTCGACGGCGCCTCGGTCGAGGAGGTCCGCGTCGTCAACCACTTCCCCGATCCCCGCCTCGACGCCCTCGAGTCGGCGATCCGCCTCTGCCAGGTGGCCGGCGTCAAAGAGCTCCACGAGGCGCTGGTCGAGCAGGTCCGCCAGGAGTTCCTGGCCGAATGGGCCGCGCTCATCGTGGGCGTCGGACCGGCCGAGGAACACGTCCCGGGCAACGGCGCCGACGCCGGCGAGGCCCGCGTCGTCGCCGTCTCGGGTGAGGCCCCGGCGGCCGACCACGTCGAGGCCCTCGCCCTCGGAGTGGCCGCCTCCCCCCTGGTGGCCAGCGGCGCCGCCGGTCCCGAGGACCTCGCCGCCGCGCCGCTCCCCCGTCACCGCTCCGTCCTCCTGGCCAGTCGCAGCGGCTACGCCCTCCGGGAACGGGAGCGGGGCCAGCTCATTGCCCTGGCCCGCATCGCCGACCGCCTCTGGGAACTGCTCGGGCCCGCCTAGTCCTCGGCTTCCGGTAGGTCGGCGCCGCAACGGCTGCACTGCCGGTCATCGGGCCGGTCCGGCACGGCGCCGCACTCCGGGCAGAGGAGATGGGCCCAGCACACCGGGTCGCCGCCGGTCTCGTCGGCGTCCGTCACAGCCAGCCGCTCCGGCGGAAATAGCGGTACAGCGTGGCGCAGGCCGCGGCCATTCCACCCAGGATCATCGGATAGCCGCCCACCCAGCCGAGTTCCGGCATGTGCTCGAAGTTCATGCCGTAGATGCCGGCCACCATCGTCGGCACGGCGGCGATGGCCACCCAGGCCGAGATCTTCCGCATGTCCTCGTTCTGGCGGACAGTGACGGAGGTCAGGTTGGCCGACAGGATGCTGGTCAAGAGATCGGAGAACGTGTCCGCCCGCTCGACGACCTTGAGGACGTGGTCGTGGACATCGCGGAAGTACTCCCTGATGTCTTCATGGATGATCTCGAACTTGCGCTGGTGCAGGGCGTCGAGCGCCTCCTCCAGCGGGGCGGCCGCCTGGTGGAGCTCGAGCACTTCCCGCTTGAGCATGTAGATCCGCTGGACGGGGTTGTGGCCCCGTTCGGAGAAGACCTCGAGCTCCACCTCGCCGATGTCGTTCTCGAGCCCGGCGATGACGGGCCCGTAGTCGTCGACGACGTGGTCGACGATGGCGTGCAGCACCGCGCCCGGCCCGCAGCGGAGCAGGTCCTCGCGGGCTTCGACGGCCCGGCGCACCCCCGACAGCGCGGCGGCCTCCCCGTGGCGGACGTGGACGATGAAGCCCTCCCCCACGAACACCAGGATCTCGCCGAACTCGACCCGCTCCTCGGCGTCGAGGTACCGGGCCGTCTTGAGGACGAGGAACAGCGAGTCGTCGTAGACCTCGAGCTTTGGTCGCTGGTGGGCCTTGACGGCGTCCTCCACCGCCAGTTCGTGGAGATCGAAGGCGGCCCGGACGGAGTCGAACTCGTCCGTCGTCGGCTCGTACAGGCCCAGCCAGATGAAGGCGTCAGGACGGCGACAGGCCGCGGGCACATGCTCGAGCTCCAGCCGGCCCTCGACCCGCTTCCCGTCCACGTAGAGCGCCGAGTCGACGATCACGACTCGATTCTCCCACTTAGGCCTCGATGACGGCCTCGACGAAGCGCTCCAGCTGCCGGAGGTTGCGGCACTCGTAGACCCCGTCGCAGTACTTGGCGTAGTCGGCGATGACGGAGTCGCCGGTGTTCCAGTAGGCCACCGGTTCGGGGTCGATCCAGTACAGGTGGCGGGCCTTCTTGCGCAGCTCGGCCAGGACCCACGACTGGCTGGCGTGGTAGTTGTTCCGGGCGTCGCCGAGGATGATCACCGACGTCTTCGGCGTCACCTCGTTGCCCCACTTCTGGTGGAAGACCTCGAAGGCGTGGCCGTAGTCGGAGTGCCCATCGACCCACACGACGTCGGCCTCGGTGTTGATCCGCTTCACGGCGTCGCCCAGGTCGGCGTTGCCCTCGAAGAACCTCGTGACCTCGTCGATGCCGTCGATGAAGACGAAGCTCCGCACCCGGGAGAACTGACTGGCCAGGGCGTGCACCAGTTGCAGCGTGAAGCGGGCGAAGCTGGCCACCGACCCCGAGATGTCGGCGATGACCATGATCTCGGGCTTGGTCGGATGCGGCCGGCGGAACCGGGGGTCGGCCGGCACGCCGCCGTAGGCCAGCGAATGCCGCACTGTGGAGCGGAAGTCGAGCTGGCCCCGGTGGTGGCGACGGCGCCGCATGGCCAGCCGGGCGGCCAGCGCCCGGGCCAGCGGGCCGATGGCCCGTTGCAGGGCGGCCATCTCCTCCCTCGAGGCGTGCATGAACTCGACGTCTTCCGGCAGCTTGGCCCGGAGCGAGCGGGCCATCGCCTCCGGGCCCCGGTCGGCCACCAGCCGCCGGCGGATCTCGGCCTCCACCTCCTGCCGGAGGCGCTCGATGCGGGCGGCGAGCTCCTCGCGGGCCAGACGCTCCTCCAGCTCGTCGGCGAAGCCGCCCCTCTCGGCGGCGAGCTGCTCCATCAGCCGGTCGAGGAGGCCGTCGAGATCGAGCGCCCGCAGCGTCCGGTACAGGTAGTACGTGCCGCCCACCGGCCGCCCCGGTTCCATGCCGGCGTGGCGGGTGACGGCGGCGGCGGCGAAGCGGCGCAGGGCGTCGGGATCGAGGATGGCCCGGATGAGCATGGCCGCCAGCTCCTCCTGCGACGCCTCTCCCCCGGCGCCGCCGCCGGGCATCGAGCCCGGGACGGGGACGCCGCCGCCCCGCCCGTCCGGCGCCTCCTCGTCCTCCTCGCCGTCGAAGGAGAAGGGCTGGAGCGCGAAGTAGACGTCGAAGAGGATGTTGAAGACCTTCTGGTGATCGGCGTGCTTGACCAACGTCGCCGCCAGCGCCGTCTTGAACGCCGCCCGGTCTTCGAGGGGCACGTGCTCGAGGGCCCGCATGGCGTCGAGGTTCTCCGTCATCGACACCGGCAGCCCGGCGGCCCGCAGCTCGTGGACGAAGCCCGACAGGAGGTCGAGCAGCTTGTCCGGGGCCG
The DNA here is from genome assembly GCA_040756995.1 of Actinomycetota bacterium. Classification (GTDB taxonomy): domain Bacteria; phylum Actinomycetota; class Acidimicrobiia; order IMCC26256; family BP-133; genus BP-133. Next base: position 79,669 of record JBFLYK010000033.1, read on the forward strand.
GGACCTCGATGGTCGAGGGGTCGCGGGCGGTCACCGGCTCAGACCTCGGCGACCTTCAGCTCCTTGTTGGCCCGCTCGATGTCGCGCTGGTACTTGAGCAGGACGTGGAGCGTGCCGCCGACGACGTCGGGCGTCACCTTCTTCACCCCGAGGTGGATCAGCGTGCGGGCCCAGTCGATCGTCTCCGAGATCGACGGCGCCTTCTTGAGGTCGAGCTGGCGGATCGAGCGCACCACCCGGGCGATCTGGTCCGCCAGCGTGGCGTCGATCTCCGGCACCCGCACCCGCACGATCTCCTGCTCCCGCTCGGCGTCGGGGTAGTCGAGGTGGAGGAACAGGCAGCGCCGCTTGAGGGCCTCGGACAGCTCCCGGGTGTTGTTCGACGTGAGGATCACGATGGGCCGGCGCACGGCGGTCATCGTGCCGAGCTCCGGCACCGACACCTGGAAGTCGGAGAGGACCTCGAGCAGCAGCGCCTCGGTCTCGATCTCCACCCGGTCGACCTCGTCGATGAGCAGCACCACCGGCTCGTCGGCCCGGATGGCCTCCAGCAGCGGGCGGGTCAGCAGGAAGCCCTCGGAGAAGATGTCGGACTCGACGGTCTCCCAGTCGCGTTCGTGCTCCCGGTCGGCCTGGATCCGCAGCAGCTGCTTCTTGTAGTTCCACTCGTAGAGAGCCTTGGACTCGTCGAGGCCCTCGTAGCACTGGAGCCGGATGAGCCGGGAGCCGGTGGTGGCGGCGACCGCCTTGGCCAGCTCGGTCTTGCCGACGCCGGCCGGGCCCTCGACGAGGACGGGCTTCTCCAGCCGGTCGGCCAGGAACACGACTCCAGCCGTGGAGGGGTCGGCCAGATAGTCGACGCGCCGGAGCGCTTCCTGGACGGCGGCGACGGACTCGAAGCGCTCGGCCATGGGATTGGTTCCGCCTTTCGAGGGTGCGGACCGGATGGTGCGGACCGAAATGGATTGGGTTGTTTGAAGAGACTAGCCCCGGGTCTGGCCGTCGCCCCACACGACGTACTTGTAGGTCGTGAGCTCCCGCAGGGCCATGGGCCCCCGGGCGTGGAGCTTCTGGGTCGAGATGCCGATCTCGGCGCCGAAGCCGAATTCCTCGCCGTCGGTGAAGCGGGTGGAGGCGTTGACCGTGACCGTGCCGGCGTCGACCGCTCCGACGAACCGGCGGGCGGCGGCGACGTCCTCGGTGACGATGGCCTCGGTGTGGCCGGTGCCGAACCGGTTCACGTGGGCGACGGCCGCTTCGAGGTCGGGCACGACGGCCACCGACATCTTGAGGGCCAGGAACTCCCGGGCGTAGTCGTCGTCGGTCGCCGGCCCCATGCCCGGGACGAGCCGGCGGGCGGCCTCGTCGCCGACCAGCTCGACGCCGGCGTTCCGGAGGGCGGCGCCGACCCGGGGCAGGAAGCCGTCGGCCACGGCGGCGTGCACCAGCAGCGATTCGGCGGCGTTGCAGACACTGGGCCGCTGCGTCTTGGCGTTGAGGACGATGTCGAGCGCCCGGTCGAGGTCGGCGGCGGCGTCGACGTAGACGTGGCAGTTGCCGTCGCCGTCGATGACGTACGGCACCTTGGCGTTGTCGAGGATGGACCGCACCAGCGACGGCCCGCCCCTGGGGATGAGGCAGTCGACGTAGCCGGTGAGCTGCATGAGCTCGACGGCCGCTTCGTGGGAGACGTCCTCGACGAGGAGGACGGAGTCCTCCGGCAGCCCGGCCTTGGCCGCTCCCTCCCGCAGGAGGGCGGTCACCGCCTGGTTGGAGCGCAGCGCAGTGGAGGAACCCCGGAGCAGGGCGGCGTTACCGGACTTGAGGCACAGCCCGCCGGCGTCGCTGGTCACGTTGGGCCGGTTCTCGTAGATGATCGCCACCACGCCGAGGGGGACGCGGACGCGGGAGATCTCCAGGCCGTTGGGCCGCTTCCACCCGTCGAGGACTTCGCCGACGGGGTCGGGGAGGGCGGCGACCTTCCGGAGGCCGGCGGCCATGCCGGCCAGCCGGGCGTCGGTCAGCGTCAGGCGGTCGAGCGGGCCGGCCTCCATGCCGCCCGCCGCGGCGGCCTCCAGGTCGGCGGCGTTGGCCTCGAGCACCTCGGCGCTGCGCTGCTCGAGCAGATGGGCGGCGGCCAGGAGCGCCTCGTCCTTGGCCGCCGTGGAGGCGGTGGCCAGCTGCCGGGAAGCGGCCTTGGCCCGCCGGCCCAGCTCGGCGACGGGCGTGGATGCGGAGCTCGACATGGAGTCACTTTACCGGCGAGGGTCCCTGAGCCCCGGCTGGGAAATCCGACGGTGGAGCGCCGGCCGGCCTTGCTACGCTGACCCCGCTGAGGGCGAAAGCGACAATGCGTTTGCCGGCGGGCGGCCGATGGGGACGAATTCCGACAGACGTATCGCGGCGTCCTTCAGGTTTCGCTCAGGTCGTGCGACGGTGGGGCCCGCCAAGGACGCGGGAGGAGCTGGGGACATGGATCGTGGGTTGAAGTGGCGGCTGTCACAGGGGCATCCCCTCGACGACTTCCCGCGCGATCGCACGACCGATCCCCTCTCGACCGTGCTCGGGTCGCTCGTCGGCACTTTCTCCGTCCTGAGCATGGCGTGGATGGTGGTGCTCGGCTTCGTCGGCGGCACCGTCCCGGTCGTCGGCTGGGAGCTCTCCGGCGGGTTGGCCGGGGGCCTGGCCTGGCTGATGGTCATGGCCAGCGTCGGCGTCGTCGTCCTGTGGTTCGCGCCGCTGATGCTGTCGATGGCGGCCTACGCCGGCCTCTCCCGCCTGGCCCCGGCGCTGGCCCGGGCCGTCAAGCGCCCGCAGCGCTCGCCGCACCGGCGGCACCACAACCCGATCTCCCGCGCCGCGTAACCCCGGCCGCCACCGGCTACTGCGGGAGGACGACGAGGTCGTCGCGGTGGATGACCTCGTGCGGTGCGCCTTCGGGCAGGTCGCTGGTGCGTGACCCGGCCAGTTCGGAGAGCAGCACGGAGCTGTAACGGACGAGGCCCTTGGCGAACGGCCGCCCGTCGGGCCCGATGACCTCGACGGCGTCGTCGGCATCGAAGCGGCCCTCCACCGCCCGCACCCCGGCGGGCAGGAGTGACCGGCCCGACTCGACCAGCGCCCGGCGGGCGCCGTCGTCGACCACCAACCGGCCGGCGGCGCCCTGGGCGAAGGCGATCCACAGCTTGCGGCTGCCGAGCCGCTTGGTCCGGGGCCGCACCACCGTCCCCACCGCCTCGCCGTGGACCGCCCGGGGAAGGACCTCGGGCACGGAGGCGGCGGCGATGACCGCCCGCACACCTGACCAGGCGGCGATCTTGGCCGCGGCCAGCTTGGAGGCCATGCCACCGCTCCCCCGCTCGGTGCCCGTCCCGCCCGCCACCGCCTCCAGGGCGGCGTCGACCTCGGCGATCTCCTCGATGAGCGTGGCGGCCTCGTCGATCCGGGGATCGGCGGTCATGAGCCCCGACGTGTCGGTCAGCAGGAGCAGCAGGTCGGCCCCCACCAGGTGGGCGACGAGGGCGGCCAGCCGGTCGTTGTCGCCGTAGCGGATCTCGTCGTCGGCCACGGTGTCGTTCTCGTTGACAATCGGCACCGCCCCGAGGTCCAGCAGCCGGCGCAGCGTCTGGCGGGCGTGGAGGTACTGGGTGCGGTGGATGAAGTCGTAGGGGGTGAGCAGCACCTGCCCCGCCACGAGACCGTGGGTGGCGAGGATGGCGCAGAACCGCTCCATCAGGCGGGGCTGGCCGATGGCGGCCACCGCCTGAAGGGTGCCGATGTCGGTCGGGCGGCGCTCCAGGCCCAGGGCGGGGAGGCCGGCGGCGATCGCCCCCGAGGAGACGAGCACGAGCTCGTGGCCGGCGGCCCGCACGGCGGCGATCTCGGCACACAGCTTGAGGAGCGGCTCGGCCGCCACCTCGCCGCTGTCGTCGGTCAGCGAGCTGGTGCCGACCTTGGCGACGACGATCATGAGCGGCGCCGGCGGGGTCCGGTGGTATCGGCCGCTTCCGCTTCGCCGCCCGCGAGGTCGTTCACCGCCGCCGTGGGGTCGTGGTACTCGAGCTCGATCTCGGCCACCCGCACCGTGTCGCCGTGGCGGGCGCCGGCGCGGGCGAGCGCCCGGTCCACTCCCAGGCGCCGGAACCGGTCCTGGACGTAGGCCAGCGCCTCGGGGTTGGTCAGGTCGGCCATGGCCACGACCCGCTCGGCCAGCCGGCCGACGACCCGGAAGGCACCGTCCTCGTCCCGCCGGACGCTGAAGCCCTCTTCGGCCGGCCGGTGCACGACGAACGACTCGGGCTCGCTCTCGATCTGCCGGGCCTGCTCCACCAGGCGGCTCACCGCCCCGAGGAAAGGGCCCAGACCTTCGTGGGTGACGGCCGAGATGCGCATGCCGTCAAAGTCGACGTCCGGTGAGGCGACGTCGGCCTTGGTCCCGATGACCAGCCGGGGTCGCTCCAGCAGCCCGGGCTCGTAACGGCCGAGCTCCTCGAGCAGCACGCGCTCCTGATCGGCGGGACTGCGGCCCTCCATGGAGGCCAGATCGAGCAGCACGACCAGCACCCGGGCCCGCTCCACGTGGCGCAGGAACTGATGCCCCAGCCCCCGCCCCTCCGACGCCCCCTCGATCAGGCCGGGAATGTCGGCGACGACGAACTCGCTGTCCCCCACCCGCACCACGCCGAGGTTGGGGACCAGCGTGGTGAAGGGGTAATCGGCGATCTTCGGCTTGGCGGCCGAGATCGCCGAGATCAGCGTCGACTTGCCGGCGTTGGGAAACCCGACGAGGGCGACATCGGCGATCAGCCGCAGCTCGAGGCGCAGCCAGCGTTCCTCGCCGTACTCGCCCTGCTCGGCGAAGCCGGGCGCCCGCCGGGAGTTCGACAGGAAGTGGGCGTTTCCGCGCCCACCCCGACCGCCGCGGGCCGCCAGCATCCGGTCGCCGGAGTGCACGAGGTCGGCCAGGATCGTGCCGTCCCGGTCCCGCACGATCGTGCCCTCGGGAACGGGCACCAGGAGGTCGTGGCCGGTGGCACCGTGGCGCTTGTTGCCCGAGCCGTGGCCCCCTGACTCGGCCTTGCGGTGCGGATGATCGCGGAAGGCGATCAGCGAGGCGACGTTGCGGTCGGCCACGAGCCAGACGTCGCCGCCCTTGCCACCGTCACCGCCATTCGGCCCACCCCGGTCGACGTAGGGCTCCCGCCGGAAGGCGACCGCGCCGGCCCCGCCGTCGCCGCCCTTCAGGTTCACCATCGCTTCGTCCGTGAAATCAGACATTTCGTCAAGAGGATAGGAGCGCGCGCCGCCAGTACCCGCAGCCCACCCACCTCAATTGGCGTTCGATTACCGGAATGGTGCGGAAAAGGAACGCCAGAACGTCTCGGCGCCAAGGCGCGGTTCAAATTGGCGTTCGTTTACCGGGGATAGGGCGGAAAACGAACGCCAGTTGGGAGGGGCCGGGAGGCCCGCCGGTTACTCGCCCGGGAGGACGTCGACGAGCCGGCGGCCGCGGCGGCTGCCGAACTTCACGGTCCCGTCGGCGGTGGCGAAGAGCGTGTCGTCGCCGCCCCGGCCGACGTTGTTGCCGGGGTGGAACTTCGTGCCCCGCTGCCGGACGATGATCGAGCCGGCGGTGACGGCGGTGCCGTCGAAGACCTTCACGCCGAGCCGCTGGGCGGCGGAGTCCCGCCCGTTGCGGGAGGAGGAGGCACCCTTCTTCTTCGACATGTCGAGACCCTTCTACCCTTCTAACCCTTGGAGATCCCGGTGATCTCGATCGTCGTGTAGTGCTGCCGGTGGCCCCACTTCTTCCGGGCGTTCGTCTTGTTCTTGTAGACGAACCCGTTGATCTTCGGGCCCTTGGCCTCGCCCACGACCCGGGCGGTCACCGAGGCGCCGGACAGCTGGGCCGGCGTCGACCGCACGTCGGAGCCGTCGACCAGCAGGACCGGCTGCAGCGTGACGGTCTCGCCCGAGACCCGCTCGACGTCGAGCCGCTGGCCCTCGGAGACCTTGTACTGCTTGCCGCCCGTCTTGATCACCGCGTACATGCGCGCCACACCCCGCAGAAGCCGAATTCGGAAGTCACGATGGTAACAGCTGAGGTCAGATCAACGAGTCGTCGAGGATGATGCCCCGGCCTTCGCAGCTGGGACAGGTGGTCGAAAACGCCTCCACCAGCCCCTCGGAGATGCGCTTGCGGGTCATCTCGACCAGGCCGAGCTCGGAGATGTCGAAGACCTGGGTCCGGGTCTTGTCCCGGGCCAGGGCCTCCTTGAACTTCCGGAGGACTTCCTCCCGGTTCTTCTTGATCTCCATGTCGATGAAGTCGATGACGATGATCCCGCCGATGTCCCGCAGCCGCAGCTGACGGGCCACCTCCTCCGCCGCCTCCAGGTTGTTGGCGAAGACCGTCTCCTCGAGGTTCGACCGGCCCACGTTCTTGGCCGTGTTGACGTCGATGACCGTCAGGGCCTCGGTCCGCTCGATGATGATCGAGCCTCCCGACGGCAGCCACACCTTGCGCTCCAGGGCTTTGTGGAGCTGCTCGTGGACGTGGTAGCGCTCGAAGATCGGCAGCGGGTCCTGGTAGAGCTCGACCCGGTCGGCCAGCTCGGGCGTGATGGCCTCGACGTAGCGCCGGATCTCCTCGTAGAGGCCGGGATCGTCGATGACGACGCCCCGGTACTCCTTGTTGAACTCCTCCCGGATCACCCGGATGGCCAGGTCGGGCTCCTGGTGGAGCAGGATCGCCGGGCGGTTCTTGGCCGCCCGCTTGGAGATCTCCTCCCACTGGGCGGACAGGCGCCGGAGGTCGCGGGCCAGCTCGTCGGCGCTGGCGCCGTCGGCGGCGGTGCGGACGATGAGCCCGTTCTCCGCCGGACGGATCTCGTCGAGGATCTTACGGAGCCGCTTGCGTTCGTCGTCGGACAGCCGCTTGGAGATGCCGTAGGTCCCGGGCTGGTTGGGGATCATGACCACGAACCGGCCGGCCAGGCTCACCTCCTGGGTGAGCCGGGCGCCCTTCGTGCCGATCGGGTTCTTCGTCACCTGCACGACGACCGACTGGCCGTTGCGCAGCAGGCGCTCGATCTTGGGCCGCTTGCCCTCGATCTCGGTCTCGTCGAAGACGACGTCGTCCCGGTAGAGCACACCGTTCTTCGGCGTGCCGATGTCGACGAAGGCCGCCTCCATGCCGGGGAGGACGTTCTGCACCTTGCCCAGGTAGATGTTCCCGTCGATCGCCGTGTTGGTGTCGGTCGGGCGGGAGACGTAGTGCTCGACCAGGCTGCGGCCCTCGAGGACCGCCACCTGGGTGGCTACGCCGGGCTTGACCGAGACGCACATGAGATAGCGGCCGGTCGGCCGACCTTTCCTCGTGCGGCCCCGGCGGCGTTCGATGGCCGCCTCGTCGAGCTCGTCGAGGATCGCCTCGACCTCCGACTGGCGGGCCTTCTCGGCGGTGCTGGCCCCGCCCCGACCCCGGGATCGGCCGCCGCCCCCGGGTGTCGTGGCCGGAGCGGTGGCCGGGGCCGCGCCG
>JBFLYK010000034.1:0-85839 GCA_040756995.1 Actinomycetota bacterium
CGGGGGGGCGGGGCCCGGCCGCGGGGCGCCCCCCACCCACCCCCCGCCGCCCGGGGCCCGGCCGTCGGCCGCCCGTTGGGCGGCCAGTGCCGCGTTGTGGGCCGTCTCGAGCGACGTCAGCGTTTCCATGGCGTCATCGCGGTCCGCCTCGGCGCAGGCGAGCGCCTGGAGGGCTTCGTCCCGGGCGGCCTCGGCGGCGGCCAGCGCCTCCTGGGCGGCGTCGCGGGCGGCTTCGGCGTTGTCGGCCCGGGCGGCGGCCCGCTCGGCAGCCGTCAGGTTGGCGTCGGCCAGCTCCCGGAAGTGGGCCGCGGCGGCCTGCTCCCGGTCCCGCTCGGCGGCGGTGGCGGCCGCCCGGGTCTCGGCTTCGGCGATCCGGAGGCGGGCGTCCTCCAGTTCCCGGGCCACCCGGTCGGCGTCGGCGGCGGCCAGCGCCCGGTCCACCTCGGCCGAGAGGCGGCCGAGGTCGGCGGCCAGCCGGGTCAGAGCGGCGGCCACGGCGCTGGGCGGGCCGGACCCTCCCGGGCCGCCGGCGGCCGGCCCGTCGGCGCCGTTGCCCCGGGACCACCCCCCGGATGCCCCGCCACCGGTCGAGGGCGGCCCGGCCCCCATCGGGCGGCGCTGGCGGGCCCGGTGGGCGGCGATGCGGTGGCGGTCGGAGCAGTACTCGCGGATGTTGCCGCCGCGGAGGGGCTGCACCAGCGGCGCCGGGCCGCCGTCGGGGCCGAGGGTGCAGCCGTCGTAGCGGCAGACCGTGGGGGCGACGTCGAGTTCCACGCTTGTGATTCTGACCTACACGGTTGGGTTACGCAACGATCGTCGCGCGTTACGCTCGGGGGCCATGAAGATCCGGATCGGGACCATCCTCGGCATCGACGGCGACTCCGAGCCGGGACCGTTCAATGAGGCCGTGGCCGCCATGGAGGAGCTCGGCTTCGATTCGCTGTGGCTGGCCGAGCTCCTGTCCCGGCCCACGCCCGACCCGATCGTCGGCCTGGCCCACGCCGCCGCCCGCACCACCCGGCTCAAGATCGGCCCCGGCGTCCTCGTCCTGCCGGGCCGGAACCCGGCCGTCGTCGCCAAGCAGCTGGCCTCCCTCGACCGGTTGTCCAACGGAAGGCTGCTCGTCGCCTTCGGGCTCGGGTTGCCCGACCCGGCCGAGCGGGCCGCCTTCCCCATCCCGGCCGGCCAGACCAGAGGGCAGGCGTTCGACACCGCCCTCGGTCTCGTGCGCCGGTACCTCGCCGGCGAGACCATCGACGGCGTGCGGGTGCAGCCCGATCCGGTCCAGCAGCCCCTCGACCTGTGGATCGGCGGGAGCTCGCCGGCGGCGCTGGTGCGGACCGGCCGGTTGGCCGACGGCTGGCTTCCGAGCCTCATCACCCCCGAGGAGGCCGCCGAGGGCCGGGCGGTCATCGAGCGGGAGGCGGACTGGGCCGGCCGGCGCATCGACCCCGAGCACTTCGGCGTCACCCTCACCTACCTCGACGGCGAGATTCCCGACCTGCTCCTGGCGTCCATCGCCCGGCGGCGGCCCGGTGTCGACCCGGAACTGCTCATCCCCAAGGGTCTCGACGGCGCCGTCCGCCGCATCGAGGAGTTCATCGCCGCCGGCGTGTCGAAGTTCGTCGTGCGTCACAGCGGCCCGGTGGGCGCTTCGCCCACGGCCAACCTCGAGGCGATGGCCGAGGCGCTACTCCCCCTCCAGACCTGAGCGCCCCGACAGCCAGGGGCACGGCTCGTCCTCGTAGAGGGACACCTCGCCCTTGGCCAGCGCCCGCAGCACGTCGCCGAAGGGCGAGCCGCGCAGCGCCTCCTCCCGGGCCGGGAGGTCGATCGAGAAGCGGAGGACGCCGGAGTCCTCGGGCCGGAACCTGGCGCCCGTCCGCCGGAGCAACTCCTGCATGGGGCGGTTCTCCATGAGCACGTCGCCCTCGAAGCGGGTGATGCCGTTCTCGAGCGCCTCGAGGACGAGGGCGTCGAGCAGGATCCGGCCGAGGCCCTTGCCCTGCCAGTCGTCGATGATGGTGACGGCCATCTCGGCCGCCTCCGGATCGGACAGCCGCACGTAGCGGGACACGCCGAGACCCTGCAGCTCGCCGTGGGGCCCGGGCTCGGCCGATAGGGCGGCCCAGGCGAAGTGATCGACGTAGTCCATCGACGTCAGGTAGTCGAGCAGCGACTCCGACATCACCTTGATCGGGGCGAAGAAACGGCGGTAGCGCGATTCCGGCGAGAGCCGCTCGAATTCCCGGGCCAGCAATTGGCGGTCGCTGGACAGACCGGGGCGGATGAGCACCCGGCGGCCGTCCTTCAGCGTCACCACCGACGTGCGGGCGGCGACGTAGAGGGGCGACAGACGCGGCCCCGGACGCGACGGAGCCCGGGCCGGAAGCACCTGCTCCCGCCCGGGCTCAGTCACGGTCCTCTCTATGCCGCTTGCGCCCCGCCGGCCAGCTCCGGGCTCTCGGCCAGGAGAGCCAGGGCCCGAGCCTCGACGTCACGGAGGCGGCGACGGGACATGTGCAGCTTGGCCGCGGCGGCGGTCACACCGGCCGGCGCCTCGCCGGCCAGGCCGAAGCGGACCTCGACCACGGACCGCTCGAGCGCCGGGAGGCGCTTGACGGCCCGGTGCAGTTCGTCGCTGGCCACGTCTTCCAGGACGGTGTCCTCGACGGCGGCCGTCTGGTCGGCAGCCGCCAGCTCGCCGAGGGTCGTCTCGCCGCCGGCCCGGGCGGGCTGGTCGAGCGAGGCGACGACCTGGGCGACGTCGAACGCCGCCTCGACCTGCTCGCCGGACAGACCGGACTCGGCCACGATCTCTTCCTCGGTCGGGGCCCGGCCGAGGCGCTCCTCGAGATCCTCGACGATCTTCTCGAGCGCCCGGCGCCGGTCGGCGGCGTCGGCCGGGACGTAGATGGTCGTACGGGTCCGCTGGATCCCCCGCTGGAGGGCCTGGCGGATCCACCAGGTGGCGTACGTGGAGAACTGGTAGCCCTTGGTCCAGTCGAACTTCTCGACCGCCCGCACCAGCCCGATCGTGCCCTCCTGGACGAGGTCGAGGAAGTCCATTCCCGAGCGCTGGTACCGCTTGGCCCAATACACGACGAGGCGCAGGTTGGCCTCGACCATTTCCCACTTGGCCGCCTCGTCACCCTCGGCGACGCGCCGGCCCAGGTCGAGCTGCTCGGCCGGCCCGGGGACGGCCCGGGCGCCGATCTCCTCGAGGTACAGGCGCGCGAGGTCGAGGGAAGGACCGCTAAGGTCTCGATGGGTAGCCTTGGTGCTGATGGCCGCTCACTCCTTACACAACAATTTTTACGGGGGGCACCGGTACAACGTCGTGGCGGGGCGACGTGTTCCGCAACTTCTGCCCTAATTCTTCATCAGAGGTACGGATCCCCCCGAACCGACAGATGTGGTGTCGCTCGGGAGGGTCAAGGCTCTCTTGGCCTGTCGGCACTCCTTACCCTGTTTCTTAAGCACACCGCTACGGACAAAGCGGGCGAAGCCGACGGATCTTCCGCCGACAGATCCAACATCAGGCTTGCGCCTGTTGTTCCGCCCAGGCGTAAGCGAACTGAAGGAAATCGGCCAGCGCCAGGGAGGCGAAGACCGACGCCGTCCACCGGGTGGCCCGGGGGGCGGCCACGAGGCCGAACACGAAGCCTGTCGCCACCCACTGGCTGAGACAGAAGGGGCAGCTGATCAGTTCCCCGACGGCCTTGCGGAGTCCGGTGCCCCGGACCCCCTCCTGGAGCTCGGCCGGGCCCGAGACACCCTCGTAGCGGGTGAACGGCGCCCGCAGCGGGCTCGTGACGCTGTCCTTCGACATGCGCCGGGCCAGCTTGTGGGTGGCCACCCCGACCAGGAGGACGTCGACCAGCCGCACGTCGGGCAGCGGTCGCTTCCGGCGGCCCAGCGCCACGGCGCCGACGGCGACCGCCGCACCGTAGACCCCCATGAGGGCGGCGTAGCCGCCGAGGGGGCGATCGCTGTCCGGGGCGTATTCATCGGCGAGGCCGGCGAGGTCGTCTTTCTGCTTCATTCCGTAGCGCTTACCCGGCTCGGGGCGGTACCGGAACGCGATCGAGGTCGCGAACCACCACCACGTCGGGAAAGATTTCGCCCGCCTCGGCGGCGAAGGGGGCGGCGTCTGGATAACGCTGGGAGAAATGGGTGAGGACGAGCCGGCGGGCACCGGCCTCGGCGGCGATCCGGGCGGCCTGAGCGGCGGTCAGGTGCCCGTAGGCGGCGGCCAGGCCGGCGTCGGCCTCGAGGAAGGTCGACTCGCAGACCAGCAGGTCGGCTTCCTCGGCCAGGGCCAGGGCGCCGTCACAGAGCCGGGTGTCCATCACGAAGGCAAAGACCTGGCCCCGGCGGGGCTCGCTCATCTCGGCCAGCGTGACCCGGCGCCCGGTGGGCGTGACCAGTGAGCCCTCCCGTTGCAACCGTCCCACATCGGGGCCGGCGATGCCGGCGGCGGTCAGGCGGTCGGGCAGCATCCGGCGGCCATCGGGCTCCACCACCCGCCACCCGAAGGTGTCGGCCCGGTGGTCCAGGCGGACGGCCGAGAGGGAGAACGGCTCCGGCCCGGGGTCGACCACCCCTTCTTCATGGACGGGATGGGGCCGGACGTCGACGGTGTCGTTGTAGAGAGCGCAGCGCCGGAGGCGGTCGTAGAACTCCTGGCCGCTGGCCGGATACCAGACGCCGACCGGGTGCGTCACCTGATCGAGAGACAGCCGCTGGAGCACGCCGGGCAGCCCGAGGCAGTGGTCGCCGTGGAAGTGGGTCACACAGATGCGGGTGATGGCCGACGACGCCACTCCGGCCAGGACCAGCTGGCGCTGCGTGCCTTCGCCCGGGTCGAACAGCAGACCCTCGGCGTCCCACCGCAGGAGGTAGCCGTTGTGGTTGCGGTGGCGCGTGGGAGCCTGGCTCGCTGTTCCCAGTACGACGAGCTCCCGGGCGGCCATGGGCGAATACCTTGCCCGCTCTGGGTAGCGTCTCCCGCATGGACGACAATGCCGTGCTCAGCCGGATCAACCAGCTCGTCGCCGAGGAGGAGCGCCTCCTGGAGTCGAGCCGGGGCACCGAGGGCCTCAGCGACGCGGACGACCAGCGCCTCAAGGCCGTCGAGGTGGCCCTCGACCAGTGCTGGGACCTCCTCCGCCAGCGGCGGGCGAAGCGCCACGCCGGCCAGGACCCCGACGAGGCGAGCGTGCGCGACGCCGAGGTCGTCGAGGACTATCAGCAGTAGCGGTCCAGCATCCGGCGGAAGCCGCCGGAGCCCACGACCTGACCCGCCCCGGCGGCCCGCACCCGCTCGGTCAGAAGCCGGTCGCTGGTCACGATCGTGAGGGATCCGGGGTCGGAATCCGTGCCGACCCGCCGCACGATCTCGTCGTCGGCCTGCCGGCCGTGCCCGGCGAAGGCCACCTTGAGGCCGCCCAGATCGTCGTGTTCCAGCGTCGGCGGCCGGCGCCCGTCGAACACCACCGTGACGTCGACGTCCTCCGCCGCCTGCCAGGCCGCCAGACACCGGGCCAGACGGACCACGGAAGCGTCGAGGTCGCGCCACCAGCCGTCGGGGCGGGAGCCGATGACGTTCATCCCGTCGACGAGGTGGCGCTCCATGACTCCCACCGTATTGAGCGGATCGGTTGACTCGCGACCCGGCGCAATAACGTGCCGGGCCGTGACCGATGTGCGCCTGCTCTTCGCCACGACACTCGTCGAGATCGGCGGGTGGTTGCGGGAGCGGGGCCCGATGCTCGAGGAGCGCTTCGACGGCCCGAGCGCTCTCGCCGAGTTCTCCGTCCGCGGACTGGCCGGCCATCTGCTCCGGGCCATGACCACGGTGGAGAGTTACCTGGACCAGCCGGAGCCGGAGGACGGGGAAACGGCGGGCGGCGGAGGCATCATCTCGGCCGCGGGGTACTACGCCGCGGTCCTCGAGCCCGCCCCCGACATCAACTCGGAGTTCCAGCGCTCCATCCGCCGGCGGGCCGAGGACGCCGCTCCCGGCTCGCCCGGGGACTTCCCGACTGTGTGGGCCGAGACCACCGCCCGCCTCCAGGCCCGCCTCGCCGCCGAGCGGCCGGACCGGCTGGTGAAGGTCTACGGCGACCTCGTCCTGACCCTCGACCAGTACCTCGTGACGCGCCTGATCGAGCTGGTCGTCCACGCCGACGACCTGGCCGTCAGCCTGGCGGTCGAACCCCCGCCTCTTCCGCCGGCCGCCACGGGTATCGTCATCGGCACCCTGGTCGAGGTGGCCCGGATCCGGCACGGCGACGTCGCCGTCCTGCGGGCCCTCAGCCGGCGGGAGCGCGACACGGTCGAAGCGCTCCGGGTCGTCTAGCGCCGAATGGAGCCCGTCCGGATCACCGACCCGGAGGACCGGCGGGTCGACGACTACCGGGAGCTCCACGACGCCCGGGCCCGGCGGCGCATGGAGCAACCGGGCGACGCCGACCCGGGGTTCTTCGTCGTGGAAGGTGCCCATGCCCTGGGCCGGCTGCTGGCCTCCGGCCGGCGGATCCGGTCGGTGCTGGTCGACGACATCCGGCTCGAGGCGTTGTGCGACAGGCTGGCCGGGCTGGAGGCACCGGTGCTCGTCGCCGACCAGCCGACGCTGCGGGCCGTGGCGGGCTTCCCGGTCCACCGGGGGGTGCTGGCCGCCGCCGACCGGTGGCCGCTGCCCGACCCGGCGACGGTGCTGGGCGGCGCCGAGCGCATCGCCGTCCTCGAGGACATCAACGACCACGAGAACCTCGGCGTGATCTTCCGCAGCGCCGGAAGCCTCGGCCTGGACGCCGTCCTCCTCTCCCCCCGCTGCTGCGACCCGCTCTACCGGCGGTCGGTGCGGGTCTCGATGGGCCACGTGCTGTCCGTGCCCTGGACCCGGCTCGAGCCCTGGCCCGAGGCCCTGGCCACGGTGGCCGACCGCCGCTTCACCCTGGCCGCCCTCACACCGGCGGCCGATGCCGAACCGCTGCCGCGGTGGTCGCCGGCGCCCGGAGAGCGCGTCGCCGTCCTCCTCGGCGCCGAAGGGCCGGGCCTCTCCCCCGCCGCGCTGGCGGCCGCCCACCGCCGGCTCACGATCCCCATGCGAACCGCCGCCGATTCGCTCAACGTCGGGAGCGCGGCGGCCATCGCCTTCTACACGATGGTGACCTCAAGAATCACATCGGCAACAAAGTAGATCTCTTCTTGCAAAGTCAGGCCGTTTTCAGCCAAGATCTCCCATCCGCCCACGGCGGCGGAGAATTGCAGGACAGCAAGACCAGATGATGGAAGCGGGAACGGTGCACACCGGGGGACGAGGGCCCACGCTCCGGCCCCCGGTGTGCTGTCGTCGGGCACACGGAACCGGTTGGCACCGCCCTCGCCTGACCGCGCTGGTCATCGTCCTGCTGATGCTGGGCCCCTTCTCTCCGGTCACCGACCGCCGCCCCGCCCGGGCCGGCGTCGGCTGCCAGGACGCCCCCAGTGGCGCCCACCGCACCGCCGGAGGCCTCCCCCCGGAATCGGGCGAGGCATCGGGCTTCGCGGCCTCCCGGCACCATCCGGGCGTCGTGTGGATGATCCGTGACTCCGGGCACCCCAATGAGCTCTACGCCCTGCGGTTCAACCCCGAGGGCGCGGCCACCAGCCGGATCCTGCCGGTGGCCGGGGCCGACAACCGCGACTGGGAGGACGTGACCCGCTTCGAGACGCCGGACGGGCGCAGTGGCCTGTGGATCGTGGAGAGCGGCCAGAGCGGCTCGAACCGCTTCGTGTACGAGGTTCCGGAGCCGGACCCGGAACAGGACGTCGTGGCCCGGGCGACCGCCCGCTACGCCTACGCCTATCCCGACGCCAAGGCCAACACCGAAGCGGCCTTCACCTTCGACAACAAGCTCGTCCTCGTGTCGAAGAGCTTCCCGGCCCGGGTCTACCGCTTCGACAAGCCGCTCTCGACGAGCGGCGTCAACGTCCCGACCCTGATCGGTGAACTGTCGGACTCCCGGGGCGTCTCGGTGGCCAAGCCGTCGCCCGACCACCGCTGGCTGGCCACCGCCACCCACGACACGCTGTTCCTCTACAAGAACCGGGGGTCGGGGTCGCTGGAGGACTTCCTCGATCGGGAGCCGTTCCACGCCATGGTGTTCGCCCCCGACGACAACGTGGAGGCCGGCGACTTCGTCCCCGCCTTCGGGGAGTGCATGGCGCTGTTCGCCTCCGAGACCCGCAACACCTACCGGGTCAGCTCGGAACCGGCGCCGTAGCCTCAGTCGACGGCGGGCGGCACGGCCGCACGGCCGGCCAGAACGACGAGAACGATACCGCCGGCGATCAGCACCGCCGCCGGATAGGCCCCGGCCGGGGGTGTCTCGCCGAAGGCCACCCAGGCCAGGAGCGTGGAGCCGACGATCTCGAAGAGGATCGCCACCGACACGATCGTGGCGCTGGTCGTACGCAGCACCCGGTTGACCACGGAATGACCGAGGAACTGCGGGCCGGCGGTGAGGGCCAGCAGGCACAGCCAGGTCCGGCCGTCGAAGCCGCTCAGGGCCTGCCCGCCGGTCAGACAGAGCAGGCCGAGCACCACGGCGGCCGCCGAGTAGCAGATGGCCGTGTAGAGCGTGGTCGACACCGACTGGCGGACCTCGGCCCCGACGGTGACATAGGCGGCGGCCAGCATCCCGCCGGCCAGCGCCAGCAGGTCGCCGATCAGCGCCCGCCCGGAGAGGGCCACGTCGACACCAGTGAGGAGGACGGCGCCGCCCACGGCCAGGGCGATTCCCCACCACGCCTGGGCCGGAACCTCGTCGCCCCGGGCCCGGGCCAGCAGCGCCGCCCACACCGGCTGGGTGGCCACCAGCGCGACCGACGACGCCACGGTGGTGAAGGAGAGGCTCGGCACCCAGGCGGCGAAGTGGGCCGACAGCAGCGCCCCGGCCAGCAGCGCACCGCCGGCGGGACCCCGGCCCAGCCGGGAGATCTCATCCCGCCGTCGAACGGCGCACAGCGGCGCCAGCACCGCCACGGCCATGGCGTTGCGCCAGAACGCAATGGCCAGCGCCGGAGCCTGCGCCTCCCGGATCAGCGGCGCCGACGTCGACACCGCCGCCACGGCCATGGCGATGAGGACGAGGTCACCGGCGGGCGGGCGGGCGACGGCCATCGGGTCTGCCTAGCATGCGGCCGTGACCACGACGATTCGTGATGCCGTCGACGCCGTCCGCCAGCGCGTGGGCGACGACCCCGCCCGGGCCGTCATCCGGCTGCGGACCGAGGCCTCGATGGGCGAGGGAACCCGGGTGGAACTGAGAGCGGGCGGCTTCGAGTTCGCCGCCGACGAGCCTGTCTCCGTCGGCGGGACGGGCACCGCGCCCAACCCCGTCCAGATGGCGCTGGCTGCCCTCGGCTCCTGCCAGGCCATCACCTACCGGTACTGGGCCGAGGAACTCGGGCTACGGCTCGACGCCGTGACGATCACCGTGGAGGCGGACTTCGACACCGGCGCCTTCTTCGGTTTTCCCGACGCCGTTGGCACGCCTGCCCCTTCGGGCGTCCGCTGTTCGGTGACGCTGGAGGGCCCTGAGCCGCCCGAGCGCTACGAGCAGCTCGCTGCCGCCGTCGATGAGCACTGCCCCGTCCTCGACCTCTTCACCCGCCCCGTACCGGTGGAGCGGACGGTCACGACTGACTGACGCGCACCACCACGCTGCCGGCGATCTTGTCGTGCAGCGCTTGTCGGTGACGGTCCCACAGGGGCCAGAGCCCGTCGAGCAAGGTGAAGAGCCCGAAGAACGGGACGACGCGGAAGAGCCCGACCGTCACGTACCGCAGGCCCGCCCGCTGCAGACCGATGGTGCCGCCCGATCCTGAGGCGTCACGCACCTGGATGCCCATCACCCGCTTGCCGAACGTCTGCCCCATCTCGCTGCCGTTGAGGACGGCGTAGTACACCGCGGCCATCACCAGGGACACCATGGCCCCGGTGAAGGAGCGCCGTACCCCGAGGGCGAAGACCGCACAGAACGTCACGACGAAGATGAACAGCTCATCGATGACCAGAGCGCCCAACCGCTGCCCCCAGCTGGCCAGCGGCCGCCCGAAGGAGTCGACCGCCTCCCGGCCCGGGCCCCGGCCACCGGTCGGCCCGGCCGGCGGATAGGCCGATGGCGGCGGGCCATAGGCGCTCGGCGACGGCGGCGGGGGTGGCAGCGGCGGCGTCCGCGGGAAGTCGTCATCGGGCGGCCCGGGTGGCATCCATCCCAGGGTATCGGGCCAAAGGGCGCGGGGAGGGGTTGCGAATTGATGACGACTCGATGCCGATGGGACAACAGACGTCGGACCTTGCCCCGCTTCGGGGCAGGCGAGGCAAATGTCCGTAGAGGGAGCGCCGCCGGCAACGCAGAACCACCCCGATCGTGACGGGGTCGAGGGCGAAGTGGCGTCCCCAGCGATCCGGTCCGACGCCGGCCACCCGTTGGGCACCGCCCCAGCCCGGCGGGTGGCCCGGCGCCGAACGCTGCTACTGCCGGTGCGGAGCCTGGCCCGGCGGTGACTGACCCGGCGGCGCCGGTTGCCCGGGCGGAGCAGGGGGCCCCGGCGGGGCTGGCGGCTGGCCGGGCGCCGGTGCGCCGGGCGGCGCCCCACCGCCTCCACCCTTCCCACCTTCGCCCTTCTCGCCACCGTGGCCCTCGCCGCCGTCGCCCTGTGTCCCTTCGCCGTTGGACGGGTTGTCGAGCCCGGCCGTCACCGGCGCGGCCGGCAGGCCCGGCGCGGCCGGTACGCCGTTGAGCGACGGCACTGCCGGGGCCATGTTCGGTTCGACGTCGAGCGTCGTCACCAAGCCCGACATCTTGTGGCCGGCGTGGGCGCCGGGGGCGTGCATGTGGCTGAAGATGTGGCAGTGGAACATCCAGCGGCCGGGCGCCAGCGCCACGGTGATGATGTCGAAGGTCTGCGCCGTCGAGATCAGCAGCGTGTCCATCGTGATGGGCTGCGGAAGGTCGAATCCGTCCTGGGCCACGAGCTGGAACGGCTGGCCGTGCAGGTGGAACGGGTGCGACAGCTCACCGGTGGTTGTGAGGCGGATCCGGATCTTCTCACCCACCTTGGCGTTGAGCGGCTCCGTGCCCGGGTAGCTCCGCCCGTTGATCACGAAGCCGAGGTTCGAGTCGCCGATGAAGAGGCGGTAGTCGCGGTCGACGGCCCGGTCCCCGGTCCGGGGCACGACCTCCAACGAGCCGTAGAGGCCCTTGCCGACCTGGTCGCCGTCCCAGTGGCTGTGGTACCAGTGCGTGCCGGTGGCGGTGGCGATGAACTCGTAGGTCATCGAGGCGCCCGGCTCGATCGGCGCCTGGGTGATGCCGGGGACTCCGTCCATCTTGTGGGGCAGCACCATTCCGTGCCAGTGGACGGCCGTGCCCACGGGCATCTTGTTGGTCACGATCACCCGGACCTTCTCGCCTTCGATCACCCGGATCGTCGGGCCGGGGACGGTGCCATTGAACGCAAACGCCTGCTTCTTCACACCCGGCGCCACGTTCCACGTGTAGGGCGCGGCCTCGAGTCGGTACACCTTGGCGCCGTCGGGCGCCTTCTCGTACTTGGCGAACACGGTGCCGTCGCCGCGGGCGACACCGGGAAGGAAGCTGTCGGGCCGACCGCTGCCCGGCCCCGAGTCGGGCGCCGTGGTGACCTCGCCCGGGAGGTGGTCGGGGGCGGCGAACGCCCCGGAGTTGCCGTACCGGAGCGGGGCACCGGCGCTCACATCGATCGGGCGTTGCTCGGCCACCCGCAGCAGGAGGAGGCCGACGCCCATCAGGTTCACGGCCAGCGTGAAAGCCAACAGCAGATGCAGTCGCGAAAGGCGCATCGTCGGAGTCCTCATCGGCTTCGTCGGACTCAACGCTCGACCACGCCATCGAGCGGGCCGGGCGGACGGGTGCTGGACGTGGAGGTGGACGGCGCCGGTGGTGCCTCCGGCTCGCCGGCGGTGGTGGGCGGCACGCTGCCGTCAGGATTCAGCACGATCACCCGACCCTCCATGTAGGTGTGGACCGTACAGTGGTAGAAGAGCTGCGCCGGTTCGGGGAACTCGGCCGTGAACGTGTGGCCTTTGGCCAGCTCCTTTGACTCGAACCCGTCGCCCAGGATGCGGTGCCGGTCGCTGTCAAAGTTGACCCAGGTGACGGAGTCGCCGGCCCGGACGGTGATCTGGTCGGGATTGAACGCCAGCCCCCTGATCTCGTTCTTGTGGTCCTCAGCCAGGGCCTGCCGAGATGTCGCGATCGGCACGAGGAATGCCACGGCCACGGTGAGGGCGACCGCGGCCCCGAACGGGCGTGTCATCGTTGTCCTTTCAGTGTTGAGACTGCATTCGTTGCTGTGCGTGGGCTGGGCGGTCTTCGGCTGGCACGGCTATGAGCAGAGATCGCGACGACGCTATGCAGCGTTTGGGTCGACGTGGTTTGCTCGATGTTTCCAGCCTGGGAACGTAATCTCGCCGGCAACTTCTGCCTTAGCTTGGGGCGTTGCGGCTCACCAGCAGCGCGGTGGCGGTCAGGACACCCATCGCCAGCGCGACCTCGACGGTCACCGTGGCTGCCAAGGGACGCAGGCTGGCGGTCGCGTCGGCGGCCATCCGCATCAAGTGGCGGCGGGTGAAGGAGCGGGCCTTCGAGGCGAGGGCGAGGATGAAGGCGACGAGGACGAGCTTGGTGAAGAGGAGCTGACCCCACCCGCTGGCGGCGAGCCGGTCCCAGCCCGGTTCGAGCAGGACGAACAGCGCCACGCCGGCCACGGCCATGAGGGCGACGGCCTTTTCCGCCAAGACCGAGAAGCCCGGTATGACGAGCCGGCTTTCGTCCCACCGGCTGCGGGGCAGGAGGACGACCGCCAGCATGATGAGACCGCCGAGCCAGACGGTGGCACCCGTCAGATGGGCCAAGGCGGCCAGGGTGGCGCCGGTGCCAGCGGCGTAGGCATGGCCGGTGAGACAGTGCGTCGCCACTGTCCCGGCGCCGACCACCGATGCGGTGAACTGCCACGTCGACGACCTCACCGCCCGCTCGGGCTGACGGGAAAGCATGGTCAGCATCGGCACGGCCGCCAGCAGCAGGGCGGCCCGGGCCAGGAGGACGTTGCCGAAGTGTGTACCGAAGACGGTGCTGATGACGTCGGGCCGGAAGGCGGAGACCGCGGTGAGGCCCTTCAGGCCGGCGCCTTTGAGCCCGAGGGTGAGGAGGGTGGAGCCGAGCGCCCCGGCCAGCCCCAGCCACAGGAGCCGGCGGGCTCGGGCCAGGGCCGCGCCCTGCGGCCACAGCCCGACCAGGAGGAAGGTTCCCCCGACGAGCGCAGCCAGCGAGACGTACCCGGTGAGGCGGACCGCGGTCTCGACCCCGGCCGTCTGGCCCGGCCGGAAGGGCCGCGCCGCGGCAGCCGTCACGTCGGCGGCGGACGGGGCCGCGGTGGCCGCCTTCGGGGGGAGGAAGCCGGCGGGCAGGTCGCCAGCGGCGTCGAAGGCCTCGGGCCCGGCTTGCGGCACGGCCGACGTGGCCGTGGGGACAGGGCTCGCGCTGGGCGCGAAGCGCTCGGAGCTGCGCCCGGCGCCGGTGGGAGGCGACGGGGCCTCGGTGGGTACGGGTGTCGAGGTAGCGGCGGCCGCCGACGCGGCGTCAGGGTCGACGGTGAACTTGAGCTCGCCGGCCATCAGGTGGCCGTCGTAGCCGAAGAAGAACCAGCGGAAGAGGTAGCGGCCCCGGCCTGAGACCGTGGGTGCCGCGCTCACCGTGCGCTTGTCTCCGCTCGCATGCTGCGGCTTCGGAGCGCTGACGCGCCGGCCGTCCACGAACAGCTCGGTGACGGCGGCCCGCAGTTCCACCGGCTCGTCGAAGTGGAGCAGAACCGGATCGGGTGCGGCGGCCAGCGTGTCGCCGTATCCGGGCTCGCTGCTGATCAGGTCGGAGTGGGCATGGGCCGGAGAGCCCATCCAGATCGCCAGCGCGAGGAGGACGAAGGTCAGGATCCCCAGTCGGCGGGCGGCGGTTCCGTGGTTCATGGTGCAGGTGCCTCTCGGGCGTGGTGTGTGTGGGTCACATCCAGCGGGTCCCCGGAGCGGTACCGGCTCCGGGGACCCTGGCTGGTGGCATGATCAGTTGGGGCTACGCCCGTCCGGCTAGCAGACCGCCTTCTTCAGGGGGTCCTGCTGGGCGCAGGTCATCTGCGCCTTCCAGGCGTCCGGCATCTTCTGCACCCAACCGTTGTACGGGATGGGATAGGCGAAGACGCCGTTGCCGCCCTGGCCGAAGTTACCGGTGGGCGTGTCGTCGGTCTTGGTGCCGGAGCCGAGCTTGTCGGTCAGCATCTCGCCGGCGATCATCGCGTCGGACGGGTCGCCGTCGCCGTTGGGGTCACCGTCGACGACGATGAACTTGTTGGCGAACTTCACCGACACGTAGCCGTACCAGCCGCCACCCTTCTTCAGCCCGAAGTTGATGCCGTGGCATCCGGGGCCGCAGGGGAGCGTCTTGACCAGGGTGTTGGTCTTCATGTCGAACACGGTGATGTTCGAGGTGAACGTGCCGACACCGAGCATGTAGCTGTCGTCGGGGCTGACCGGAGTCTGGATGGGTGACAGGGCGTAGGGGCCCGTCGATTCGCCGGTGACCTTGTCGTAGTTCTTGCGCAGGTCGATCTGATAGGTGTCGACGATCTTGCCGTCCGGAGTGGGGCAGGCCGGTGCGGCGTTGGAGTGGCACGTGACCGTATGGTCGAGGAGGTTCGATGTGTAGGACCGCTTCCCATCGTTGGTCATCGAGCTGGCCACCGGGAATCCACCCGACTGGGGCTTGACCATATTGGGGATGTCGAGGTCGAAGATCGACACCTGTGACTCGTTCGAGTTCGGCGTGACCACGTACTTGCCGTCGTAGCTCACCCAGTGGGCGTGGGGGAAGGCCGGATCCTGACCGGGCGCCTGGGTCAAGTAGGACTTGATCACCTTGTTGCCGCCGGGGTCGAGTTCGACGATCCGGTTTCCACCGTTGTTGGGAATGATCAGGTTGTCATTATTCGGTCGGGTCAGCACGTGCGACGGCGACGGGCCAACGTCGACGGTCCGCACCACCGCACCGGTCTCGCGGTCGAGCACCGACATCTTGTTGGAGAACCAGTGGTTGGCGTAGATGAACTTGCCGTCCTTGTCGCTCCAGAAGTTGTGAGCGTTGTTCAGGTTGACGGACGGAGCGAAGATCTTCTTGGACATCTCCCAGGTGGCCGTGTCGTAGAACGTCAGCGAGCTCGGCTTGGTCTTGCTCGCCGAGTGCTCCCACTGCGTCCCGACCAGGGCCTCTCCGATACCGGGCACGGAGGGCTTCTTCGGAGCCTTGAGGGTGATCGGCTCGTGGAACATCTCCTGATAGAAGGCGTCGAGGTTCTTGATGAGGTTCATCGAACCATCGGCGTTGTAGGTGAGGATGGGCGCCGCCGGGTAGCTGGGGTCCCAGGTGGTGTCCGTCTCGGCGTAGTGCTGCCAGTTGGCCGGCTGCGTCACGATGAAGAACGAGCGCACGATCGAGAGGATCTCGTGCGAGGCGCTCGGCATGGTCGTGCCGTCGATCCAGCGCAGCTTCTTGCCAAAGTCGGCGCCGGGCGTGGTGGGGTCGTCGATGGCGGCCGCACCCAGCATGTAGGGGTGGACCCGGCACTGGAAGGCGTAGAGGCCCGGCGTGACGAGGTCGACCGCCAGCTCGCCCGTCTGCGCGCCCTGCTGCACGAAGGGCATGTTCTTCGCACCCTCCGGCCAGATGATGCTGGAGACCGTGTGGTTCTCCGATGTGAACGGCTCGCCGATCTTGAACTTCAGGGTCGTGGGGACGACTCCGGCGGCGAGCGAGCGGGTGTGGAGGATGCCTTCGAGGTCCTTCCGGCCGTTGTCGAACCAATAGGAGGATTCGTCGCTCAGGTTGAAGCTGATGGGGGACTCCATCGGCGGCAACGGTGTTTCCAGCGTCGGCTTCCAGGTCGCAGCGTTGAACTTCGCTCCCCCTGACGACGAAGACGACGAGGCCCCCGCCAGGCCGGCCAGACTGGCCGACCCGACGACAGCCGCCAGCAGAAACAGGGCCGGTAGGCCGACCAGCCTCCTCCTGGCCCGCCTCGGCGGTTGTGTCTTGGTCGTTTCTGTCATGCGGTGCAGCCCCTTTCTCGGGTGTGCAACCCCGTTCTGGTGTGATGAGTGCGGCAACTGCAAGCGCGGGGTTCTCGGCCCGATGGGGCACCGGCAGGTGGGAGGTCCCGTCGGTGCCGCCATGGGACACATCCGACAAAACCACCGCAACCCGGACGTTATGCATCGTTTGCGTCGCTGTGGTTTGGCGAATGTTTCCGGGCTGGGAACGCAATCTCGCCGGGAACTTTGCCGAGGCCAAGAACGACGAAGCATCCCGGAACGCGACGAGGGCCCGCCGGAGCGGGCCCTCGGGGTGAACGGTCGAGTGACGCGTCAGATGCCGGCGTTGCCCAACGGTGCCCGCTTGCGCAGGTAGACGAACCACGTCGTGAGGGCGAAGACGATGTAGGAGACGAGGAAAACCTGCAGGGCGGGGATCGACCAGTCGGCGTGCTGCGCCGCCACCGCGACCTTCTCGGCCGGCGTCTTCGCCGCCTTCACCAGGGCGGCCACGTCGAGGTTCGCCTGGCGCAGCACCACCTGGATGAGGAAGCCGCCGAAGGCACCGATCGCTCCGGCGATGCCGATGACGGCCGCCGCCTGCTGCTTGAAGTTGATCGCCGTGTCCTTCGGTTCGAGGCCCTTCTTCTTCGCTTCCCGCCGCCCCAGTGTGGCGAAGATGTTCGGGATCATCTTGTAGGTCGAGCCGTTGCCTGCGCCGACCAGCAGGAAGATCACCATGTACGAAGTGAAGAAGAGGCCGAAGTTCCGGTTCTGCACCCCGTTGATGGCCAGCGCGGTGAACAGCGCGGCACCGATGAAGACGCCCAGCGTCACCCGGGCTCCGCCGATCTTGTCGGCGAGCCAGCCACCCAGCGGCCGGGAGAGGGATCCGATCAGCGCACCCACGAACCCGAGACCGGCCAGATAGGTGTTGATGAACGGATGGTCGATCAGGAAGTCGGGGAACGTCGTCTTGATCACCAGCGGCAGCGCGAACGAATAGCCGATGAACGAACCGAAGGTCCCGATGTAGAGGAACGACATCACCCACGTCTGGCGGTTCCTGACCGCCTGGATGTAGGGCGCCTTCGGCGCCTTGGCCACGGTGAGGCTGTCCATGAACAGGTAGGCGGCGGCCATGGCGGCCAGGATCAGCGGAATCCACATCAGGCCGGCGTTGGCCATGTGCACCTTGTGGACCGGCAGCTTCACTTCCGCGGCCGGCACCCCGATGATGATGGCCAGCGGGACGAGCAGTTGCGCCGCGGCCACGCCGAGGTTGCCGCCGGCGGCGTTGAGCCCCAGCGCCAGGCCCTTCTTGCGCTCCGGATAGAAGAACGAGATGTTGAACATCGACGACGAGAAGTTGCCGCCGCCGAAGCCGGCGGTGGCGGCGCAGAACAGCAGCACCCACAGCTGCGTGTCGTGACTCTGGTCGGCCAGCCAACCGCTCGGCACCACCAGGGCCAGCAGCAGCGTCGGGATGAGGAGCAGCCCGGCGCTGAGCATCGTCCAGAGCCGGCCGCCGAAACGGGGAACGGCGAAGGTGTAGGGCAGGCGCAGCGCCGAGCCGATCAGGTTCGGCACCGCCGTCAGCCAGAAGAGCTCCGGCACCGACAGCGTGATCCCGATGTTGCCGAGATTGATGACGACGATCGTCCACAGGACCCACACCGCGAAGCCCAGGTGCTCGGCGAAGATCGAGGCGATCAGGTTCCGGTTGGCGATCTTCCGGCCGGTGGATTCCCAGAACGCCGTGTCCTCCGGCTCCCAGTGTTCGATCCACCCGCCTCGGAGGCCCTGTCGCTCCCGGAGCAGTTCGGCCGGGGGCGCGAGGCCGGTGTCGGCGGTCGTCGTCATGCCTGTCCTTTCGAATGAAATGTCAGGCCGACGCTACGGAGGGTCTGTGGAGGGGCTTTTTCGCTCGTGTTTCGAACGTGCGAACGTTGTCTCACACGACCGGCGGAAGGATCTCCACCTCCCGCAGGCCGGGCGGCGCGCCCCGCAACCGGTACCACTCGTGGCTGAAGGCCACGGCGAACGCCGCCGGCGGCATGGAGAGGAAGAAGGAGTTCTCGGCGATCTGGCTTGCGTGGGCCGCCATCGCCCGGCGCTTGGCGTCGAGGTGCGCCGACACGTCGACGGTCGTCGTGATCATCTCCTCGGGGAGACCCATCTCGTCGCCGATGTCTTCGATGTCGGGCAGATCACTGACGTCGCCGAAACCGAGCTCGTTGGCCCGGGCCATGAGCCGGCGGAAGTGGTCGCGGTTGATCGTCGCCTCGTAGACGCGCTCCACCGGCGCCATCTCCGCCGCCCGCACGCCGACCCGGTGCACCTGGATGTGGTCGGGATGCCCGTAGTTGCCGTGATCGTCGTAGATCGTGAAGGCGTCGGGCCGCTCCTCACAGAGGATCCGCGCCACCTTGGCCGCCGCCTCGTCGACCGGCGCCTGCCAGAAGCAGTGCGGATCCTCGTTCTCCGGCGTGCCGATCATGCCGCTGTCGCGGTAGCCGAGGATCTCGACCCGGGCCACACCGAGGATGGCCGCCGCCTCGGTCAGCTCCTTGCGCCGCCGCTCCCCCAGCGTCTCGCCGGGGGCCAGCACGCCGTCGGCCACCTCGCCGCACTCCCCGGCCGTGGCGGTCACCAGCACGACCCGGTGACCGGCGGCCGCCGCCCGGGCCAGGGTTCCGCCGCAGGCGATGGCCTCGTCGTCGGGGTGGGCGTGGAAACTGACCAGGGTCGCCACAACCCCCGTAGGTTACGCGCCGGTTACGCGCTGCCTACGGCTCAGGCGGTGCCCAGACCCCACCGGCGCCGGATGCTCCGTTCGAGATTGGCGAAGAAGAGCGAGTCGATGACGATGCCGATGACGAACACGGCGATCATGTAGGCCATCAGCAGGGGTGCGTCGGCCAGTTCCCGGGCGTAGGACAACCCCACGCCCAGCGACGGCTTCTGGGCGATGATGACGATGAGCTCGCCGGCCATCAGCGACCGCCAGGCGAAGGCCCAACCCTGCTTGAGGCCGGCCACGAGGCCGGGGAAGGCCGCCGGCAGGACGATGAAGCGGTAGGCGGCCACGCCGCGGGCGCCGAGCACCCGACCGGCCCGCAGCAGCACCGGCGGGATGTGGTCGACCCCGGTGATGACACCGTTGGCGATGGCCGGGGCCGCCCCGAGGACGACGACGAACGTGATGGCGCCTTCGGTCAGCTTGAACAGGAGCACGGCCAGCGGCAGCCAGGCGATGGTCGGCATGGTCTGCAGACCGGTGATCATCGATCCGATGGCCGCCCGCAGGATCCGGCTGCGGGCGACGGCGAGGCCGACCGCGACACCGATGACGACCGAGATGGCGTAGCCGATCGCCGCCCGCCTCATCGTGTTGGCGGTGGCGTGGAGCAGGACGTGCGAACCGTTGGGGGTCACGTCCCACGCCGCGTGCCACAGGGCCTTGAGGGCGGCCACCGGCCCCGGGAGGACGAACTCCGGTTTCCAGTGCGTCCACACGATCGCCTGCCAACCGAGGAAGAACAGGGCCAGGGCGGCCAGCTTGGGCCAGAGCCCTTCCCAGATCCGGGCCATCCGGCCCTTGGCCGGGGCGATCGGGATGTCGAGCGCCTCGAGGCCGGCGATCTCGGCCTCGTGCTGGCTCAGGGGAGCTTCCTGAATGTCAAGCGCCATGGCGGCGCACCTCCTGGCGGAGCCGGTCCGTGATCGTGGCGGACAGGGAGGACACCTCGGGGTCGTCGAGGCGCCGGGGACGGGGGATGTCGACGGGGAACTCGTCGACCACACGGCCGGGCCGGCTGGACAGCACCATCACCCGGTCACCGAGGCGGACGGCCTCCCGCACGTTGTGGGTCACGAACACGACCGAGATTCCGGTCTCCTGCCACACCCGCTCGAGTTCGTCGTGGAGCAGGTCGCGGGTGATGGCGTCCAGCGCCCCGAAGGGCTCGTCCATCAGCAGGACGGAGGCGTTCTGCGCCAGCGCCCGGGCCAGCGCCACCCGCTGGCGCATGCCGCCCGACAGCTCGTGGGGTCGCTTGCCACCCATGCCCTTGAGCCGCACCATGCGGAGCAACTCGCTGGCCCGCTCGGCGCGCTCGGCCTTCGGGACGCCGGCCAGGCGCAGCGCCAGGTTGATGTTGCCCCGCACCGAGAGCCAGGGGAACAGCGCCGACTCCTGAAACATGAGCGACGTCCGGCCCCCGACCTTCACGGTGCCGGCGGCCGGGGTGTCGAGGCCGGCCAGCAGGTTGAGCAGCGTGCTCTTGCCGCAACCCGAGGCCCCGACCAGGCAGCAGAACTCGCCGGGAGTGACTTCGAGGGAGATCCGGTCGAGGGCGAAGGTGTGGTTGCCCCGGGGACCGTAGACCTTGGTCACGCCGTCGACGGAGATCACGACTTCACCGCCGGCTTGCCCGCCGCCTCGAGAACCTCGTTGAGCAGGGTCAGGTCGTAGATCCCGTCGAGCTTCGTCTTGCTGTCGAGCAGGCCGACGGCGATGGCGTCGGCGGCGCCCTTGCGGAGGCTCCCGGCGATCGGGTCGTTGGTGAACGTCATGTTCGGCCAGGCGGCGTCGATCACGGCGGGGGCGATCCCCTTGCCGGTCAGCTTCTGGAGGCCCTGGTTGACCAGCGCCTTGGCCTCGGCGGGGTTGGCGTTGGCGAAGTCGACGGCGGCCACGTGGCCCTCCAGCAGCCGCTTCACCACGTCCGGGTGGTCGTCGAGGAAGGCCGTCCGCACGATCAGGTGGGTCGTGACGTACTGGCCGCCGGGCCAGAGGGTCCTCTCGTCGACGAGCACCTTGCCCTTGCCCTCCTGGATCAGCCGGGTGGCCCACGGCTCGGGAACCCAGGCGCCGGCGATCGTGCCGGTCTTGAAGGCCTCCAGCGCCTGGCCGTTCTCCTGGGGGACGATGGACACGTCGCCGCCGCCGTGGGCGTCGGCCGACAGCTTGTTGGCCTTCAGCCAGCTGCGCAGGGCGACGTCCTGGGTGTTGCCCAGCTGCGGGGTGGCGATCTTCTTGCCCTCGAGCCCGGCCGGCGAGGTGATGGACGGGTTCACCATCAGGTAGGCGCCGCCCGACGTGGCGCCGGAGACGATCCGGATCGCCTCACCGTTGCTCTTGGCGAAGGCGTTGATGGCCGGGTTGGGGCCGATGTACGTGGCGTCGATGGCGCCGTTGAAGATCGCCTCCACCGCGGCGGGCCCGGCATTGAAGGCGCTGGTCCGGAGCGTCACGTCGGAGCCGAGCCTCTCGGCGAAGATGCCCTTCTCCACCCCGACGAGCGCCGGAGCGTGCGTGATGTTCGGGAAGTACCCGAGCCGGAGTGTCACCTTCGCGGCCGGCCTTTCGACGCTGCCGGCCTTGGCGTCCTCGGTCGGCTCGGAGCCGCAGCCCGCCAGGGCCACGGCTGCCAGGAGGCCAGCCAACAGGCCCGACCTCATGCGAAGCTGCTTCTTCATGTCCCGGCTCCTCTATTGTCAAGTAAGTCAATCGACTTTATGGGAACACTTGACAATTAGACAAGCGCGCCGGTTCTCCTGCCGGCCGGATGCAGCTTCTTGGAGTTTGTCGAGCCGTCAGGCGCCGGCGGCGGAGACCTCCGGCCTGATCAGGTGGGGGGCGAGCTCCTCGCCGTCGTCCCAGCCCCGCCCGGTGATCGGCTGCATGTCGCGGGCGTGGACCGGTTCGCCGCACTGGTCGCACACCATGCGGGGCTTGCTGTGGTGCCCGCAGCCCTTGTGGATGAGCTCCATCGGCGGGGCGTCGGCCACGCCGGCCCACTTGTCGCCCCACTGCATGAGTGAGACGAGGACGGGGTGCAGCTCGAGCCCCTTGTCGGTCAGGCGGTACTCGTAGCGCTCGGGGCGCTCCTGGTAGAGGCGGCGCTCGAGGATCCCGTGGCTCACCAGCGTCTGGAGTCGGGCGGTGAGGACGTTGCGGGCGATACCGAGGCGGCGCTGGAAGTCCTCGAAGCGACGGACGCCGAGGAAGGCGTCCCGCAGGACGAGAAACGTCCACCACTCCCCCACGATCTCGAGGGCCCCGGCCACCGAACAGTTCATCCCGGCGAAGCTCGTGCGACGCATATGCGTCATCTTAGTGCGTTGCATGAAGCAATGGAGTGGCTATACTCCGTTGCATGACACAACTCACGTCTCCGGCTTCGGCTTCGGCGGCCGCCACCGCCTCCGAGTTCGAGGAACTGGGGCGGGAACTCCTGCCCGGGGTCCTCGGCATCGAGTTCGACTCGGTTGAGGCCGGGCTCGTACGGAGCCGCCTGGCCGTGGAGCGCAAGCACATGGCCCCCAACGGCTTCCTGCACGCCGCCTCGGTCATCGCGCTGGCCGACACGTCCTGCGGCTACGGCTGCGCCGCCTCTCTACCCCGCGGCGCGTCCGGATTCACCACCATCGAGCTCAAGTCGAACTTCATGGGGACGGCGAAGGCCGGTGACGAGCTGAGCTGTCGGGCCTGGCTGGTGCACGGCGGGCGCAGCACGCAGGTCTGGGACGCCGAGGTGACCGACGGGACCGGCCGGACACTGGCCCTCTTCCGGTGCACCCAGATGGTGCTCTATCCCAAAGCGGCCGCGGCATGAGACGCCTCGACCCCTGGACCGAGGGCCCGCTCCTGCCCCCCGGCTGGCGGCCCGACCGGGAACCGAGGAACGACGGCGAGGACCATCACTGGGTCGTCGTCGACCCGGCCGGCCGGCTGCGGCTGGCCGACGGGACCGACATCGCCCTCCGGCCCCTCGGAACGGGCGACGGCGCCCTGCTGGCGGCGGGGTTCGAGCGGCTGTCGAGCCGCAGCCGGTACCGGCGCTTCTTCTCCCCCGTCCCGAAGCTGACCGACTCGATGCTGGCCTTCCTCACGTCGGTGGACGGGTTCAACCACCGGGCCTGGGGCGCGGTGATCGACGAGCCGGGTGGGCCGGTGGGCGCCGGCATCGTCCGCTGGGTCCGCAGCCGGAAGGACCCGGCGGTGGCCGAAATGGCCGTGACGGTCATCGACGACTACCAGGGGCGGGGGTTGGGCGGGCTGCTGCTCGACGTCGCCGTCCTCGATGCCTTCGCCCAGGGGGTCGAGCGGTTCGAAGGGCTCGTGTTGGGCGAGAACATCTCCTCCCGGCGGATGCTGGCCCGGGGCGGCGCCACGCTGCGGCCCGACGGCGGCGGAGTCCTGGCTTTCACCCTCGCCCTGCGACCCCGGGTCGAGCGGCTGCGCAGCTCCCCGCTGCCCATGATCGTCGCCAGGCCGAATGTGCCGGCGACGCGAAAATAGTTAGCGGCTGATCCTCAAGTACCGGGCGGTTTGGTCCGATCACCCTGATCGAGGCTATCCACACGTCTGGGAGGACACTGCAATGGCCGACAACGAGCTCCTCACGCCTAGCGAGGTTGCCGTGATGTTCAAGGTCAACCCCAAGACCGTCACGCGCTGGGCGCGTGCGGGCAAGATCTCGGCCGTCCGTACCCTCGGTGGCCACCGCCGGTTCCGGGCGTCGGAAATCCGCCGCTTCCTGGCTCAGGTCGAGGAACTCGGCGCCTAGTTGGTCGCCCGGGGGGCATGTTCCCCCCGGACTCCAATCGATACGAATCGTCTAACGGGCCCCCGGCGCCCGACGCGACCGGGCCACCCGGCGGACGAGAAACCGCAGTGACGGTTGCATCGGTCGCCCGGGTTGCACCGGACGCGCCGAAGGCGGTCGACGGTTCGCTTGCGTCGTTTCTCCCACGGTTGCCGATTCTGCCCCATGTGGGCCTCGACGGCGAGTGGGACGAACCGCTCAAATCGGGACAGAAGGGGCAGTTCGGTCTCGAGGTGGTTTAAGCGTCAACGCCGGCACGACTTGTCTCCCCTTCCCCGGCACGGCTTCTCCGTCGTGCTTGTCGTGGCGCCCGGCGGTTCAGTCGTCGTGGTCGTCGACGGCCGGGAGGTCGTTGTCGTGGTCGGCGGTTGCGTCGTCGTGGTGCTGGTCGCCGTTGACGTCGTCGTGCCGCCCGGCGCTTCCGTGGTGGTCGTCGTCGACGGTTCGGACGTCGTGGTGGTCGACGGCTTCAATGTCGTCGTCGTCGACGGCTTGGTCCCGGGCCTCCCTCCGGCGATCGTCGTCGACGCCTTTCCCGACCCGTCCGGCCCGACGCGGCCGACCCGCCCCGGGGACGTCGTGGGGCTCGTCCCGGCGCCGTCATCGGTCGGCGGGGTCGGCGGGGCCACCAGCTCGGCCGGCACCACCCCTCCGTCGGCCGGTGGGGCCGGCGCCGCGGCGCCGGTGCTTTCACCGTTGGCCGCCTGGCGGATGCGGTCCAGGAGCTCGACCCCCGACCAGTCCTCCACTTCCAGCCGCCGCAGGCCGACCCGGTCGTGGGTCGGGTCGAGGAGCGGGACCGATTCCTGCTCGTCCTGGTGGAAGGCGACGAGGTACCGGGCGGAGATCTCCTCCCGCAGGATGTGGCGGATCTGCGGGTCGTTGGTGCGGTCGGCGCCGTAGGCACCGAAGGGATAGGCGAAGGCCACCGGCTTCCGGCCGAGGTGGTCCTCGATCGCCTCGTTGTTGTGGTCGAGGTCCTCCCGGATGCGGTCCCGGTACTCGGTCAGCGACTCCCCGGGCTGCAGGCTGGTGAGGACGGGCAGCCGTTGGCCGCCCTCGGCCGGCTCCTCGCGGTGGGCGTCGTGGGTGTGGGCCTGGATGTCCCAGCGACCGGAGCGGGCCGCCTTCCCGATGCGGTCCCAATCGGCGTAGTAGAGGTTCGGCCGGTCGGTGGCGCTGGTGATGAGGAACATCGTGGCCCTCATGCCGGCCTCGTCCAGCAGTGGATCGGCGAACATCATGGCGTCGGCCCGTCCGTCGTCGAAGGTGATGAGGACGGCGTTGTCGGGCAACGGCGCGCCGCCGGCGAAGGCCGCGGCGAGCTCGGCGGCGGTGACCGTCGCCATGCCCGCCGCCCGCAGCGTGGCGAGGTGCTCGCCGAACCGCCCGGGCGACACGACGAAGCCGCCCTCGCCGTCGGAGTGCGACCCGACACCGTGGTACACGAGGGCCATGACCTTGCCCTGGTAGCGCGGCGCGGCGGCCGCCGCCTCCTGCGCCTGCTCCGGGGAGAGCTCGGGCAGTTGCGGCGGGGAGACGGCCGCGATCAGGCGGTCCCGCAGGAGCCGGCCCTCCGGGGTGAAGAGGCCGTAGGCCAGGAACGGGATGACCGACAGGGGCAGCGCCACCAGACCGGCCACCATCTGCCGGAACTGCCGGTGGCGGGTCTGCCCCGCGGTGGGGGTGGCGGGGGCGCTCATCCCGCCACCCCCACGAGGTGCCGGACGTTGCCCGCAGCGGGAACGGGCTCGTCGGCAGGGGGCAGAACGGTCACCATCGACTGGTCGATCGGATGGTGGTCGACGGTGGAGGCCCGCGTCCCCCACCGGGTGTCGCGCATGGTGACGATCGCCCAGTAGGTCTGGAAGACCAGGAAGGACATGTAGACGAGCACGAACGTCATGCCGTGGTGCCACACACCGTCCTGGCGCTTGAAGGCGTAGAACAGTGAGTAGAGCAGCGCCATGGCGTAGGTGCCGATCAGGTAGAACCACACGGCCGAGAGGTTGCCCTGGACGACGCGGCCGGCCACGGCGTGGATGACCACGAACGGCGCCAGGAACGGGAAGGTGATGGAGGCGTACGTGAAGATCGCCGCCACCGGGTTCTTCCGCCAGAAGCGGCGCACGACGTAGAGCGACTCCCGCAACCACGACTTCTTCCAGCGCAGCTGCTGGCGGAAGAACTTGCGCAACGTGGTGGGGACGACCGTGTCGGCCCGGGCCGACGCCTGGTACACCACCCGGTGCCGGGCCAGCACCCGGTTGGTGAGGGCCCGGTCGTCGCCGAAGGTGGCCGGCCGGCCGAGGAACGTCTGGAACTCCCAGGCCTCGAGGAGGGGCAGGATCACCGACGTCCGGTAGGCGGCGCAACAGCCCGAGGCGCAGGTGACCGTGCCGGACAGCAGCGACTCCATGCCCTTGATGACCCGGAAGGCCGAGTAGTACCTGACCTGCTGCATCTTGGTGATCCAGTTCACGTTGGCGTTGCGGACGTAGGCGTGACCCACCACCGCACCGACCCGATCGTCGACGAACGGCTGCACGATGGCCGTGACCGCGTCGCGGTCGAGGTAGGAGTCGGAATCGACGAAGGTGAGGATCTCGCCGCTGGCCCGGCGGATCCCTTCCGCCATGGCGCCGCGCTTGCCGTAGTTGCGGCCGAGGTCGATGGCGCACACCTTCGGCCAGCGCCGCTTCGCCTCGAGAATTCGTTCCCATGTCCGGTCGGTGGATCCGTCGTTGACGACGATCACCTCGAGCAGGTCCTCGGGGTAGTCGACGGCCAGGCAGGACTCGATGGTGCCGATGATCCCGTCCTCCTCGTTGAAGGCCGGGATGATCACCGACACGGTCGGCCGGAACTTGACGTCGGGAACGGTCCGGTAGAACAGGGCGCCGACGAAGCGCCCGACCACGTAGAGGCCGACGGCGATCGAGTACCCGGCGAACAGCGGCTCCTGGCTGAGCATGCTGATCGTCATGTCCTTGATCGTCCAGATGAAGGCGACGATGGCCACGGCGTAGGCCACGATCACGACCTGGAAGACGCGTCGCAGCCCCCGCAGCGCCAAACCGGGGCGCTGCTCGGAGGGCCGGGCCCGCCATTGCCCGTAGCTGCGCATCAGAGGAGCACCACGTGGTCGGCCCGGCGCTGTCGCGTGACTCCCGAGGCGTCGAAGACCAGGGGCGCGACGTCGACCACGGCGGCGTAGTCGATGCCGGGGTGGGCGGTCAGGATCACGACGCAGTCGGCGTCGGCCAGGATCTGTTCCGACAGCGGCACCGAGCCCAGGCGGACCTCGTCGTCGCCGGGCCCGTCGACGACCACCGCCGGGACGAACGGGTCGTGGTAGACGCATTCGGCGCCCGCGGCGATCAGCCGCTGCAGCACGTTGAGCGCCGGCGACTCCCGGACGTCGTTGACGCCCGCCTTGTAGGTGAGGCCGAGGATCACAAGTCGTGAGCCCCGCAACGCCCGGCCCTCCCCGTTGAGCACGTCGCCGATGCGCGACACCACGTGGGACGGCATGCGGTTGTTGACCGCCCGGGCGTGTTCGATGAAGCCGATCCCGAAGCCGAGACGCTGCTCGACCCGCCACGACAGGTAGCTGGGATCGATGGCGATGCAGTGCCCGCCGACCCCGGGCCCCGGCCAGAACGGCATGTAGCCGAACGGTTTGGTCGCCGCCGCTTCGAGGGCCTCCCAGATGTCGACGCCCACGGCCGGGGCGATGGTGGCCAGCTCG
The DNA here is from genome assembly GCA_040756995.1 of Actinomycetota bacterium. GTDB lineage: Bacteria > Actinomycetota > Acidimicrobiia > IMCC26256 > BP-133 > BP-133. The sequence continues at coordinate 27,542 of JBFLYK010000034.1, forward strand.
TTGACGAGGGCGATGTTGACCTGGCGGAAGGTGTTCTCGATGAGCTTGGCCATCTCCGCCTGGCGGGGCGAGGAGGTCCGGACGACCTCGTCGACCAGCGTCCCGTAGAACAGAGCGGCGATCTCGGTGTCGATCGGCGTGACGCCGGCCACGATCTTCGGTACTTCCCGCAGGGTCCGTCCGTCGCCGGGGTTGATGCGTTCCGGCGAATAGGCCAGAGCGAAGTCGCGGCCGGCGACGAGGCCCGTCGCCTCCAGGATCGGCCGGACGACTTCCTCGGTGGTCCCGGGATACGTGGTCGATTCGAGGACCACCAGCTGGCCGGGCCGGAGGGCACGGGCGACGTCCTCCATGGCGGACCGGACGATCGACAGGTCGGGGGTGCCGTCGCGCAGCGGCGTCGGGACGGCCACGAGGATGACGTCGGCGGCCACAAGAAGGCAGGGGTCGCTGCTGAACTGGGCCCGGCCCTCCCAGGTGATCTCGTCGGTGCTCCAGGTCAGATCCTCCGGTCGGACGTCGACCACGGGCGATCGGCCGTGGCGCAGGGCCCGCACCTTTTCGATGTCGGAGTCGACGCCGATGAGCCGGAACCCTTCGGCGCCGGCCGCCACCAGGAGCGGTACGCCGACGTAGCCGAGCCCCACGACGGCGACCGTGGCAGTGCGATCGGCGATGGCCTCCGCCAGCGCGGCGAGTCCGAGGGGGACGGCGGTGGGGGCGAACCGGTGGGTGGTATGCCCCGGCCGTGGGCGTGACTCCTGGTGGACGGCAACGGTCGAGGTCGAAGTCATGGCGCGCTCCCTCAGAGGCGAAAAGGGCGGGGATCACGACGGAAATTCGCCGGACGAGCAGCGGTAGGTGGTTCGATCCGCCTAAATGGCTGGCGTCGTGATGCGCCTACTTTTCGCGTATCGGGAGCTTTGGTAGCAACAAAATAGGTGTAAAGACCGCCCTAAAGCGGCCCCGCAGACACCCACAAATAGGACACACTGCGCGAGGGTGCTGCGGCGTTCCCGTAAGCGGATTCTCACGATCTCGGTGGGCAACCATCCGCCGGTTTATCGCCGTTCCAGCCGGGCCTGCAGGGCGCAGGCGACCGTCGCCCACCCTTGGCTGGCCGGGTCGATCAGGTCGAAATGGCCGCCCCGCTCGAGCTCCATGACGGTGATCTCGTCGCCGGCCGCCCGGGCGGCCTCGGCGTAGGTCGTTGTCTGGGACAGGGGGACGACGGGGTCGTCGACGGCGTGCACCAGGAGCTGCGGGACGCCGATGGGCAGCTTGGCCCGGGGCGAGGCCTCGGCCAGGGCGACCTCGCGGTCACGGTCGTCGGCGCCGTCGAGTCCGGTGTCGAGGAGCCGGGCGACGGAGCCGCCGCCGGTGCGGGCGGCCATGGCCTCTTCCAGGTCGGCGATGGTGGCCAGCCCGACGACCACGGTGGGGTGGACCTCGCCTCGCCGGCCCCGGGCGGCGACCCACAGCGCCAGCTGGGCGCCGGCGGAGTGGCCGATGGCGGCGACCCGGCCGAGGTCGAGGTCGTAGACGGGAGCCAGGGCGACGAGATGGTCGGTGGCCCGGGCCGCATCCTGGCCGGTGGCCGGCCACCCGCCGCCGGCCCCCACCCGACGGTACTCGGCGTTCCAGGCGGCAATGCCCCGGCGGGCGAGGTCGAGGGCCAGCCCGTCCATCAGGTCCCGTTCCCAGGCGTGGTACCAGAACCCGCCGTGGAAGAGGACGGCCACCGGGTGGGGACCGGCGCCGGCCGGCAGCCAGAGGTCGCCCTCCTGACCGGGTTCGGGGCCGTAGGCCAGCGTGTCGGGACGCCGGCCCCGGCGGCGGGCGAGGTAGCGCAGGGCGTGGCGGGCGGTGTCTTCCCCCCGGCCGTAGATCACGCAGGCGCCGGCGGCAACGAGGCGGGTGGACTCGGGTTCGACACCGGCCTTGCGGAGGTTCCCGGGGTCGACGGCCACCACCGGCACGGGAGTGTCGGCCACGGCGGCGGCGAGTTCGGCGGCGTCGAATCCGTCGACGCCGGGAGCGATGACGACCCCGGCCAGGCCGGCGGGGAGGTTGCGGAGGACGGCGGCCGGGTCACCGGGGCGCACTTCCAGGTCGATGGCCAGCTCCGTCGCCCATCGCCGGAGCTGCGTCCCGTCGAGGCCGGGGCCGGAGACAGCCAGGATGCGGGCCGTCATGGCGTCTCGGACCGGAGCAACGCCCGGGCGATGATGGTCCGTTGGATCTCGGACGTGCCTTCGTAGATCCGGGGCGCCCGTACCTCGCGGTAGAGGTGCTCGAGCGGATGGCCGGCCACGAGGCCCCGGGCGCCGAGGATCTGCACGGCGGCGTCGACCACGAACTGGGCGGTCTCGGTGGCGTAGAGCTTGGCCATGGCCGCCAGACGGGTGATGTCGGCGGCCCGGCCTTCGTCGTAGACCCGGGCGGCGTCGTAGACAAGGAGGCGGGCCGCCTCGGTGCGGGTGGCCATGTCGGCCAGGGCGTGCGAGACCGCCTGGAAGTCGGCGATGGGTCGTCCGAAGGCCTGCCGCTCCCGGGCGTGGGCGACGGCGTGACCGAGTGCCGCCCGGGCCATCCCGACGGCGAACGCGCCGACGCTGGGCCGGAACAGGTCGAGCGTGCGCATGGCCACCCGGAAGCCGGCGTTGACGTCGCCGAGCACGTCGCCCGGCCCGACGGCCACGCCGTCGAACACCAGCCGGCCGATGGCGTGGCGAGCCAGCATGTCGATGGGTTCGCCGGAGAGGCCCGGAGCGTCGCCGGCCACGACGAAGGCGGTAACCCCCCGGGCGCCGGCGTCGGGAGCGGTGCGGGCGAAGACCGTGTAGAAGTCGGCGTCGGGGGCGTTGGAGATCCAGGTCTTCTCGCCGGTCAGGCGCCAGCCCCCGCCGTCGGCGTCGGCGGCCAGGGCGAGGGCGGCGGCGTCGGTGCCGGCTCCCGGTTCCGAAAGGGCGAAGGCGGCCACGGTCTCGCCCCGGGCCACCCCGGGGACGAACCGGCGGGCGATCTCGTCGGAGCCCGACTGGACCAGCGGGTACGTCCCCAGGCCCTGGAGCGCCAGGGCGGTCTCGGCCTCGGTGCAGTCCCGGGCCAGCGCCTCCCGCAGCCGGCACAGCTCGGTGGCCGAGACGCCGGCCCCGCCCGTCCCGCCGAGCGGTGTGGGGAAGAGCCGGCCCAGGAGGCCCGTCTCGCCGAGGGCCCGGACCAGGGGGCGGTTGACGCGTCCCGGCGGACCCGCCGCGGCGAGCGGGGCGAAGACCTCCCGGGCCAGCCGGCGGACCTCGGCGTCGTCCATTGTCGACGGAGGCTACGACAGTGGCCGACGGCGTGGCGCCCTGGCGTGGCAGCATGATCGCCCATGCGGATCGGGGTCGGACTGCCGACCAGCACGCCTCCTCTCGGGGCCCGCCACCGGGGCCCCGAGCTGCTGGCCTGGTCGACCCGGGCCGAGGCCGGCCCCTTTACCAGCCTTGGCGTCACCGACCGGCTCGTCTACGACTGCACCGATCCGCTGATGGCGCTGACGGCCGCCGCCGCCGTCACCACCCGGCTGCGCCTGGTCACGATGGTGGCCATCGGGCCCATTCGGCCGGCGGCGCTGCTGGCGGCCCAGGCGGCGTCGCTCGACGCGCTGTCCGGCGGACGGCTCACGCTCGGCGTGTCGCTCGGGGCCCGGCCCGACGACTACGACGCGGCCGGCGCGTCGTGGCGGGGCCGGGGCCGGCAGCTGTCGGACCAGCTGGCCGCCATGCGGGACATCTGGGAAGGGACCACGGTCGGGCCCCGACCGGCCAGCGCCGGAGGCCCCGACCTGCTGGTCGGCGGCGGGAGCGGTGCCGCCTTCCTCCGGGCGGCCCGGCACGCCGACGGGTACGTCCACGGCGGCGGGCCGCCCCGGGCCTTCGCCAGTGCCGCCGACCGGGCCCGGGCCGCCTGGGCCGACGCCGGCCGGCCCGGCGAGCCGCAGCTGTGGGGCCAGTCGTACTTCTCCCTGGCCGACCCGGAGGCCGGCGCCGCCTACCTGCGCCACTACTACGCCTTCACCGGGCCCTTCGCCGAGCGCGTGGCGGCCGGGCTGCTCGATTCGCCGAAGGCGGTGCGAGAGCAGGTGGCCGGGTACGCCGAGGCCGGCTGCGACGAGCTCGTGCTGCTCCCGGCGACGTCTGATCCGTCGGAACTCGACCGGCTGGCCGATGCGCTGGCCTGAGGCCCGATCACCCGGGGGAACCGCGCCGTGAGGGTCGGAATCTGTGGGGGCGGTCCGGCCGGGCTCTACCTGGCGGTGCTCCTCCGCCGGGCCGGCCATGACGTCATCGTCCGGGAACGCAACCCGCCCGGCGTGACCTATGGGTGGGGCGTGGTGTTCTCCGACGAGTCGCTGGCCGACCTGCGCGACGCCGACTACGAGACCTACCTCGAGATCGACCGGGCCCTCGTCCGGTGGAGCTCGATCGACATCCACTACGGCGGGGAACGCATCCGCTCCACCGGCCACGGGTTCGCCGCCATCGCCCGTACGACGCTGCTGGGCCTGCTGGCCGAGCGGGCGGCGGCGCTCGGCGCCGACGTGGCGTTCTCCGTCGAGATTCCGGCCGACAGCCCGTTGGCGCCGTTCGCTGATTGCGATCTGGTGGTGGCGGCCGACGGCGTGCGGTCGGTGCTGCGCAGCGCCCACGCCTCGGCCTTGGGAACGAGCTTCTCCCCCACCGCCAGCAAGTACGTCTGGTTCGGCGCCGACGTGGCGCTGCCGGTGTTCACGTTCATCTTCTCGCCGACGCCGCACGGCCTGTTCCAGGTGCACTCCTATCCCTACGACGCCCACCGCAGCACGTTCATCGTGGAGTGCTCGGAGCCGGCGTGGCGGTCGGCGGGCCTCGACACGATGACGGAGACCGACAGCCTGGCCTTCTGTCAGGACTTGTTCGCGCCCTACCTGGGCGGCCATCGGCTGCTGTCGAACGAGTCGATCTGGCGGACCTTCGTCACCGTCCGCAACCGGTCGTGGCACTGCCGGGTGGGCGAGCAGGACGTGGTGCTGGTCGGCGACGCCGCCCACACCGCCCACTTCTCGATCGGCTCGGGGACGCGCCTGGCCCTCGACGACTCCATCGCCCTGGCCAAGGCCTTCGTGGCGTCGCCCGACGACCGGGCGGCGGCGTTGGCCGCCTACGAGGGAGAGCGGCAGCCGATCGTCGAGCGGTTCCAGGAGGTGGCCACCGATTCCGCCCGCTACTTCGAATCGGTCAGCCGTTACCTCGGGTTCGCCCCCGAGCCCTTCGCCTTCAACCTGTTGACCCGCAGCGGCCGGATCGGCCACAACAACCTGACGGCCCGGGATCCGGTGTTGGTGAACCGGGTCGACCGGCGATTCCAGGGAGCACCGACCGGCCGGATCGTGGTCCCGCCCCCGGTGCTGACGCCGTTGCGGCTCTCGGTCGGCTGCGAATTGCCGAACCGGGTCGTGGTCGCCTCGCCGACCCTCGACGTGGCGGTGGACGGGCTGGTCGACGAGGCCCACAGCGCGGCGCTGGAAGGGGCGGCCGCGACCGGCGCCGGTCTGGTCGTCACCGAGGAGGTGTCGCCGGCCCCGGACGGGCGGGTCACCAGCGGATCACCGGGCCTGTGGAACGACGACCAGGCCGAACGTTGGGCCAAGGTGGCGGCCCGGGTGCACGAGACCGGTGCCCGGCTGGCATTGCGCCTGACCCATGCCGGGCGGCGCGGTGCCACGCGGCCGCGGCGGCGGGGACTTGACCGGCCGTTGCCGGCCGGCGGCTGGCGGCTGTGGGCGCCGGCCGAGTTGCCGTACTCGGCCCGGGCCCGGCGACCGGAGGCGATGGACGGCGCGGCCCGGGAGACGGTGCTCCTGGCCTACGCCGAAGCGGCGGGCCGGGCGGCCGAGACCGGTGTCGACGTCCTGCTGCTCGACATGGCCGACGGGTACCTGCTGGCCTCGTTCCTCTCACCCCTCACGAATCCCGGCGGCGAAGGCGCCGACGAGATCGACCGGGCCGCCTATCCCCTGTCCGTCATGGCCGCGGTCCGCACGGCGTGGCCGGCCGACCGCCCGCTCGCCGTTCGCCTCGTGGTTGATGACCGCGTCCCCGGTGGGATCACGCCGGCCGATGGCGTCGCCCTGGCGCGACGCCTGGCCGATGCCGGGGCCACGCTCATCGACGTCACCGCCGGCCACACCGTCCCCGACGCGGCGGCCGACTACCGCCGCCTGTTCAACGCCGGCCTGGCCGACCGGATCCGCAACGAGGCCGGGGTGGCCGTCGCGGCGGGCGGTCACATCACCCGACTCGACGAGATCAACACGCTGCTCGCCGCCGGCCGGGCCGACCTCTGCCGGCTCGACCCATCGCTGTATTTCCGGGGGACACCCCCGACCCCCGGGACACGGAGAGGAGTTCCGCTGTGACGTACCGGGCGTCCGCCCCCTTCACCGAGCAATGGAAGCACTTCCGCTTCGACGTCGCCGACGGAGTGGCGACGGTGACGTTCGACCGGCCCGACCGGCTCAACGCCCTCACTCTCGACGTGTACGCCGACCTGCGGGACCTCTTCACCGAGGTCGAGCACCGCGACGACGTCGCCGTGGTCGTCGTGCGGGGCGAGGGCCGCGGGTTCTGTTCTGGCGGCGACGTGGAGGACATCATCGGCCGCCTGCTCGAAGGCGGCGACCAGCGCGACGTGCTCGAGTTCACCCGGATGACCGGCGCGGTGGTGCAACACATGCGGGAGTGCCCGAAGCCGATCATCGCCTCGGTCAACGGCGTCGCCGCCGGCGCCGGTGCGGTGATCGCCCTGGCGGCCGACTTCCGGCTGCTGGCCCGCACCGCGTCGTTCCGGTTCCTGTTCGCCGCCGTGGGCCTGGCCGGCGCGGACATGGGCTGCGCCTGGCTCCTGCCCCGGATCGTCGGCACCGGGCGGGCGACCGAGATCCTCATGCTCGGCGACAAGGTCACGGCCGACGACGCCTTCACCTACGGGCTGGCCAACCGGGTGGTCGACAACGAGGCGCTCGACGACGAGACATCGGCGCTGGCCCGCCGCCTGGCCGACGGGCCAACCTTCGCCTACGCCGCCACGAAGCTGCTGCTGACCCGGGAGGCCGACATGAGCCTCCAGTCGGCCATCGAGCTCGAGGCCTGGACGCAGGCCTATCTCATGCGCTCCGACGACCACGCCGAGTTCTTCAAAGCCCAGGCCGAGAAGCGTCCGCCGGCCTGGACCGGCCGATGAGCGCCCACCAGTTCCTCAACCCCGAGGGCATGATGCCCCCGGTCGGCTTCTCCCACGTGGCCGTGGCCGCGCCGGGCCGCCTGGTCTTCCTGGCCGGTCAGACCGCCCACCAGGCTGACGGCACCGTGGCCGGATCGACGATGGCCGAGCAGTTCGCCGCCGCCGCGGCCAACGTGGCGGCGGCCCTGGCCGCGGCGGGCGCCACCCCGGCCGACGTGGTGTCGATGCAGATCTTCACCTCCGACGTCGAGGCCTACCGGGCGCAGTCCAGGGCGATCGGCGCGGCCTACCGTGAGGTCTTCGGCCCCCACTACCCCCCGATGGCCCTCTTCGGCGTGACCCGCCTCTACGACCCCGCCGCCCTCCTCGAACTGGTGGTGACCGCCGTCATCCCCGAAGAGTGACCTCCGCCAGAGCCACGAGCGGGCCAGCAGCAGGGCGGCGCTCAGACTGCTGACCAAGGGCAGGAGAGTCTCCTCGACGGGGAGGCCGCCGGCGTGGCCGATCACGGGGTGTCGTCCTTGGAGAAGGTGTCGACCCCACGGGTGACCTGCTCGGCCCAGCCTTTCGACAGCGCGGCCTGGTCGTACTCGTCGTGCCAGTTCCACCACTCGTAGGGCGGGGTCTGGGGGTAGCCCTCCGGCGAGTCCTCCCATTCCTCCTGGCGGCCGAGGGCGGTCACGTCGAGGTAGCTCCACGTGTTGCCGAACACTTCGTCGCCCCGCCAGTTGACGAAGTACGTGCGGTACACCTGGTCGCCATCACGGATGAAGGCGTTGGTGCCGTGCCACTCGTCGACGCCGAAGTCGGCGTCGAAGTCGTCGGTGAGGGTGTACCACGGGATGTGCTGCCAGCCCATCCGGGCCTTGAGCCGCTCGATGTCGGCCTGCGGCGCCCGCGAGGCGAACACGACCGTGGTGTTGCGGGCGTTCACGTGGGCGAGGTTTCCGACATGGTCGGCCATCATGGAGCAGCCCCGGCAGCCGTGGTCCGGCCAGCCGTACACGCCGGGCTCGAAGAAGGCGCGGTAGAGGACCAGCTGCCGACGGCCGGCGAAGAGGTCGACCAGGCTGACCCGGCCCTCGGGGCCCTCGAACTCGTACCGCTTCTCCACGGCCAGCCACGGCATCCGCCGCCGGGCTGCGGCCAGCGCGTCACGGGCCCTGGTCAGCTCCTTCTCCTTGACGAGGAGCTGCTCCCAGGCCGCCTGCCACTCCTTCTCCGACACGATGGGGGGTGTCTTCATTGCGGGATCTCCTTCATCTTTTCGAATCCGTCAACGGTATAGACACGGCGCGCTCTCGAAACTGGGCGGTGGTTCTCCGCCCAGTTCGCGACCCGGCCGGTGTCAGTACGGTGAGGTCGACAAGGAGCAGGAGAGACGTGTGGCGGTGGTGGAGTGGTGACAGCCGATCTGATGACCCGGGCCCGCGCCGGCGACGGCGACGCCTTCCGGCAGTTGACCGAGCCGTACCGGCCGGAGCTCCAGGTGCACTGCTACCGGATGCTCGGATCGTTCCAGGACGCCGAGGACGCCCTGCAGGAAACGCTCCTGGCCGCCTGGCAGGCGATCGGGACGTTCGAGGAGCGCTCGTCGATCCGGACCTGGCTCTACCGGATCGCCACCAACCGGTGCCTCAACGCGCTGCGCTCGGCGAAGCGACGCCCGGCCATGCCGTGGAACGTGCCCAGCGTTGAACCGCCCGAGCCGTCCCGGCTCGGCGAGGTCATGTGGCTCCAGCCCTTCCCCGATGCCGTGCTCGAAGGGGCGCTCGGCGCGCCACTCGGCCCCGAGGCCCGCTACGAACAGAGCGAGTCCATCTCGCTGGCCTTCGTGACCGCCCTGCAGCTGCTGCCGGCCCGCCAACGCGCCGTGCTCATCCTGCGCGACGTCCTCGGCTATCACGCCGACGAGGTGGCGGAGCTGCTCGAGACGACCGTCGAATCGGTCAACAGCGCTCTCAAGCGGGCCCGGGCCACGCTGCAACGCCGCCTGCCGCCGGGCGGCGAGCGCCAGCCCCCTCCCCCGCCCGACTCACCGGCCGAGCAGGAGCTGGTGGCCAGGTTCGTGCGGGCCTACGAAGCCGGTGACGTCGAAGCGCTGGTGGCGCTGCTGACCGAAGACGTCTGCGTCTCCATGCCGCCGATGCCCTTCGAGTACGTGGGCCACGACGCCGTGACCCGCTTCTTCTCGAGTCTCGTCCGGGGCGGCCGGTTCTACGACCTGGTCCCGACCCGGGCCAACGGCCAACTGGCCTTCGGGGCCTACCTCCGCGGCCCCGACGGCATCCGCCACGGCGCCGGCCTCCTGGTGTTGACGGTGACCGGCGAGCGGATCTCGGCCATCACCCGCTTCGAGACCACCGTCCTCCCCTGGTTCGGGTTGCCTCGATCACTGCCCGGTTGATCTACGTGGTGAGTTCCTGCCAGTAGTAGAAAGCCCGTTCGGTCGAACCGGCCTCGGTGGCCGAGAACCCATGGCGTTCGTAGAAGCGCTGGGCGTCGACGTCGGGCTCGTCGACGTTGATCTCGATGAGCTCGACACCCTGCTCCCGGGCCAGCGCCAGCAGCCGTTCGATGATCGCCGACCCGATGCCGCGCCCCCGCAGGTCCGGCACGACGTACAGCTCGTCGAGCAGCGCGACGGGCCCGTCGTACCAGACGTTCGGGCGCAGGCTGACGAGAGCCAGCCCGACAGCCGGCGTCCCGGCCAGGATGGCGTAGGTGACGTCGCCGGCCAGCAGTCGCCGCAGCCGGGGCGCGAGCACCGCCGGGCCAGGCGTCGGCGTGTCGAACTCGCGGTTGAAATCGTGCAGCAGTCGGCCCAGCTCGTCGGCATCGTCCGGCGTCGCCAGGCGCAGCTCCCAGGAGTCTGCCTCCATCGCCGCACCCTAACGCGCCGGTTCAGCCGGGAGGGGCGAAGAATTCGAGGGCGATGTTGTCGGGGTCGCGGAAGGAGAGGCCGCTGCCGTAGGGGGCGTCGACGATTCCGCCGTGGCGAATGCCCAGGTCGTTCAGCTGGGTTTCCCAGGCTTCGAGCTCGGCCCGGTTGGAGCAGGCGAAGGCCAGGTGGTCGAGGCCGGGCCGGCGTTCGTTGAAGGCCTCGGTGCTGACGGGATCGGGGAACTGGTGGAGGCCGACCAGGGTCTGGCCACCGAGCAGCCAGACGACGTGGCGGAAGGGGCCGGTGTCCTCGTCGAGGACGGGCTTGCTGCCGAACAGGGCCTGGTACCAGGGGACACTGCGGTCGAGGTCGCTCACCGTCAGAGCGACGTGCGTGATCGTCGGAAAGTCGGGCACGGCCGCCTCCTCTCGCCGGAACGCCCGACCGTAGCTCCAACCTGACCTCCCTGCCGAAGGTCCGATGGATGGGCTATCCTCGCCGCTTCCGCAGGGGGTTTGGGATGAGACTCACCATCCTTGACGGACGGGTACCGCGGTAGACACCAGGGCGGGCGCGGTGCGGCAGTGCGGTTCAGCGGGGGGCGAGTGGCCGCTGATCGGCCGAACGGCCGAGTTGCAGCGGATCGGCGAGTACCTCGACCGCGGTGTCGGAGGAGTCGTTCTCGCCGGGCCGGCCGGAGTGGGCAAGACCCGCCTCGCCCTGGAAGGGTTGTCGCTGGCGTCGGCCCGGGGCTTCGTTCCAATCCGGGTGGCCGCCACTCAGGCGACGGCCAAACTGCCCTTCGGCGCCTTTGCACCACTGCTTCCCGACGTGGCGGCCGGCACCGATCTCACGGAGGTCCTCCGCCAGGTCGGACGGGCGATCGTCCGGTCCGGCGAAGGGAAACCCGTGGCCCTCCTGGTCGACGACGCTCATCTGCTCGACGAGGCCTCAGCGGCGCTGACGTACCAGATGGCGGTGGCGAACGACACCTTCGTCCTGACCACCGTCCGTTCCGGCGAACGGGCGTCGGAGGCCGTCGTGGCTCTGTGGAAGGACGCCGTGGCGGGACGGCTGGAGCTCGGACCTCTCTCCGCCGAGGAGGTCGGTCAGTTCGTGGAAGCCGTCCTCGGCGGTCCGGCCAGCGGGGCGGTCAGCCAGCGGTTCTTCGAGCTCTCCGAAGGCAATGCCCTCTTCCTGCGCGAGCTCGTCCTCGCCGCCCTCGAGAGCGGAAACCTCCGTCACGAGGGCGGGATCTGGCGCCTGCACGGACCGCTGCCCGCCTCCGCCCGACTGGTGGAGCTGCTGGCGTCCCGTCTCGCCGGGGTCGGTGAGGCGGAGCGCGAGGCCCTCCAGGTACTCGCCATCTCCGAACCGATGGGTGTCGAGCCGTTCCAGGCGCTGAGCGGGCTCGACGACGTCGAAGCTCTCGAGGCCCGCCAATTGGTGCGCGTCGACCGCGACGGCCGCCGCTTCAAGGTGCGATTGGTGCACCCGCTCTACGGAGAGGTGCTCCGGGCCCGCCTGTCCCCGCTGCGCACCCGGGCGTTGGCCCGGGCCATCGCCGACGTCGTCGAGGCGACCGGCATGCGACGTCGGGAGGACGTCCTGCGGGTGGCGACCTGGCGCCTCGAAGCCGGAGGCGTTCTCGAACCGAAGCTGATGCTCACCGGGGCCCGGCTGGCGCTGGCCGGCCACGATCTCGACCTGGCCGACCGCCTGGCTCGGGCCGCGGTCGAAGCGGGAGGCGGATTCGACGCCGCGCTGCTCGCCGCCCAGGTACTGAACCTCAGAGGGCGGGTCCAGGAGGCCGAAGCCGAACTGGCGACACTGAACGCCTGGACCACCAACGACTCCGAGCGGGGGCTCGTGGCGGTCACCCGTATGGACAACCTGACCTACGGGCTCGGTCGCTACGACGAAGCCCTTCGGGTCGGAGAAGAAGCGGAAGCATCGATCTCGGAGAGAGCCTGGCTCCACGAGATCGCCGCCCGCCGAGCCGCCATCCTCATTCGCACGGAGGGACCCAGGGCGGCGGCCGAGGCTTCAGAGCCGGTCCGCCGGGAAGGCCAGGGACGAGCGTTCGTCTGGGCCAGCATCTTCGGGGGCATCGGGCTGGCCAAGATGGGCCGGTTGGAGGCCGCGCTCGAAGCGGCGGCCAACGGTCACCGCGCTTACCTGGCCCTGACCGGCCCGCAGCTCCAGTGGCCGCCCGAGGTCATGCCGTTCGTCCGGGTGGAAGCTCTGCTCCATGCCGGCCACCTGCACGAGGCAGAGAGCGAGGCCACGGGCGCCTACCGCCAGGCGCTGGCCGAGGGCGTGGTGGAGATGCAGGCCGTCCACGCCTGGCAGCTGGCCAAGGTTCTCCTGGCCCGGGGGCGCGTCGCCGCCGCGGTGCGCCTCGGCCGCGAAGCCGCCGGCCTGCTCCGTGACCTCCGGCGGCCCCCGTTTCTGGCCTATGCCCTCACGGTCGTGGCGACGGCGCATGCGCTGCGAGGAGAAGTGGACGAGGCGCAGGCCGGGCTGAGCGAGATCGAGAGGATCGCCCTCCCGCGCCGCAACGTGTGGGCCGTCGAGGCCCTTCAGGCCCGGGCCTGGACGGTCGTGGCGGCCGGCGATCTCGTCGCGGCACGCCACCTCCTGAAGGACGCCGCCCGGCTGGGACTGGCCACCGGGGATCGGGCGGGCGAGGCCGCCGCCCTGCACGACCTTGCCCGGCTCGGCGCGGGAGCGCAGGTCGTCGATCAGCTCGGCGCCGCCGCGGCCGACATGGAAGGTGACCTTGCCGGCGCCAGGGCATCCCACGCCGTGGCTCTGGTCGGGGGTGACCCGGCCGGGCTGGAACAGGTCTCGGCCCGGTTCCGGGCCTTGGGGGCCGACCTGCTGGCCGCCGAGGCCGCCGCCGACGCCGCCGTCCTCTACCGCCGGGTGGGCGACCGCCGCAAGGCGGCCGCCGCGGAGCGCGAAGCTCGGGCGCTGGCCCGGTGTTGCGAGGGCGCCCTCACCCCCGCCCTCGGCGTGGTCACGGTACGGGCGACACTCTCCCGCCGAGAGCTGGAGATCGCCCGGCTGGCCGCCGCCGGTGTGGCCAACAAGGAGATCGCCCGTCGCCTGTGCGTCTCGTTGCACACCGTACAGAACACCCTGCACGCCAGCTACGAGAAGCTCGGGGTGCACGGCCGCGCCGAGCTGGCGCAGGCGCTCGAGGGTTACTGACGGGCCACCATGAATGGTCGCCGCGGAAAGTCGAATGGCGGGCATTCTCCCCGGACCGGGCGCACCTGGTGCATGGTCGGAACGCCAGGGAGCGAAAGCCGGCCGGTCGAGACGGGGAGGGAACGCGCCATGGCGTCGACGCTGCTGCCGCCGCCCGGTACGACCGAACAGGCCGGCCCCCGGGTCGACCGGCGTCTGCGCGGTGTTCCCGACCTTCCCCCATGGCAGAACCCCACGCTCTGGCTCTTCGTCTTCGCCGCGGCCCTCGTCGGAGGGGCCAGCACCGGCTACGTGCAGGGCTGGATCGCTCCCGCCCTGAGCGTGCCGGTCAGCGCCGTCGGGATCTACCTCGGTTTCACCGTCCTCCACGAGAGCGTCCACCGGCTCGTCCACAAGAACCGGTTCCTCAACGACATCCTCGGCTGGCCCACCGGTCTGGCGATCACTCTTCCGCAGACCACTTTCCGGGCGGTCCATCTCATGCACCACTCGCAGACCAACAACCCGCAGGTGGACCCGGACTTCTTCGTCGGGCAGGGTCCGTGGTGGCAGTTTCCCGTTCGGATGCTTTCGCCGCTGTGGGAGTACCGCATCAAGTACTTCCGCGGCCGCTGGTGGCGAAACCGGTGGGAGCTGGCCGCCGAGCTCGCCACCGAGCTCGCCATCGTGGCGCTGGTGGTTGGTTCGGTGGTCACGGGCCGTTTCGGTGACCTGTTCATTCTGTGGCTGGCTCCCGCCATGGTGGCGGTGATCTTCCTGGCGTGGGCCTTCGACAAGGTTCCGCACACGCCCTACGACAGCCGCCAGCGGTTCTTCGACACCCGGGCGTACCCCAGCCGGCTGCTCAACTGGCTGCTGCTCGGCCAGAACTACCACCTGGTCCACCACGCCTGGGTGACCATCGCCTGGTTCCGCTACGAGCAGGCGTTCCGGGCCGTCGGCCCCGAACTGGCATCCATGGGCGCCCGGGTCAACCGGGGTGACCAGAAGCGTCCCCTCAAAGGCTGACCGCGGGGGAGGCCGACCATGCAATCGCTCACGTTCGAGAGCCCGTTGGTGCGGGCCGAGCCGAGCTGGGTGCTGGTGGTCGACGGTGACCCGAACGACCGGATGCAGGCCTTTCGCCTTCTCGAGCGGGAGGGCCTCCACGCCACGGTGGCGGAAAACGGCCGTGCCGCGCTCGACCTGCTGGCGGCTGAACCTTTCGACCTGGTGCTCCTCGACCTGACGCTCCCGGGGCGAGAGGGTTTCGAGGTCCTCAGCACGATCAGGAACGATCACCGGCTGAGCCAGATCCCCGTCGTCGTCACGGGACCTCGGGGTGACGCCGACGGGATGGTCGGGTCTCTGGAGCTCGGCGCCGACGACTACGTCCCCAAACCGTTCGAGCCGGCGGTGGTCCGCTTGCGGGTCGACGTTGCGCTCACGAAGAAGCGGCTCCGCGACTGTCTCGTCGGTTACCTCGACGCCATGAGCCATGTGGCTGAGGCCGCAACCGCCCTGACGCGGGGCGGCTCCGACCCGGCCGCGCTGAGGCTGCTGGCCCGCCGCGCCGACCCGCTGGGGCGCCTGGCCCGGGTGGTGCTGGACATGGCGGCTGAGCTCGAGACCTCGTCACGTAGGACCGCTCATCCGAGCCGGAAACGACAGCCAGCGACGTCGGCTGGCGGCGAAAGAGGTGATGGCGTTGCGTAGACGGTGCAAGTGGATCGCAGTGCTCGGCATTCTGGCCCTTCTCGGGGCCGCCTGTTCCGGCGGCTCCTCGAACGAATCGTCGTCGAAGCCCTCGACGGCGGCGGAAGCCGAGGCGGCTTCGCCTGCCCCGGACGGGAACGGAACGACGGCGCCGGCCTCCGAGACCCCGGGGCCGGTGCCCCCGGTCACGCCCGACGGCTCCGCCGACCCCTCGGCCACGGCCGCCGCGGCGCCGGCGGGCCCGGCCTCGTCGGCGGCCGGGAGCAGCCGCCCGAAGGGTGGTGGAGGGACCGCTTCGGGTGCCTCCACGCCGGACCAGCGCGCCGGCGGGCCGAAGCCGCAGGAGACGGCGGCGGCGAGCCCCGGGAAACCCGCCGGTCCGCCGGGGGCCCCTTCGCCGGCGACACCCCATGTCCCCGGCGCTCCGAAGGCCAACTACGCCTCTGACGTCGGTGTGACCGCCGAGACCATCCGCCTCGGGACGATCAACATGACGTCGGCCACCCGGAGCCTCGGGCCGGCCATCGCCGGAGTGCAGGAACAGAACCTGGACGCGGCGGTCAAGTACATCAACCGCACCGGCGGCGTCGCCGGTCGCAAGCTGCAGCTCGTCACCTGTGACGACGGCGGCGACATCGCCCGGGGCCGGGCCTGTTACGAGAAGCTGAAGGACAACGTCTTCGCTCTCCTGCCGTCGATCAGCTGGCTGACGGACGTCATCCACGACCGGCTCGTCAAGGACAAGGTGCCGTGGCTGTCGTGGGGCTGGTTCAAGAGCGAGTACGAGGACCCGTGGATGTTCCCGTGCCACGCCAACGGGATGCGGGAGGCCTCGGCCGCCGCCGACTGGGTGGCCAAGGTCGTCAAGCCCAAGACCGTCGGCATCATGTACCTCAACGTCAGCGAGGACATCGCGGCCAAGGACGTCGCCACCAAGCAACTGGCCAAGCACAACATCAAGGTCGTCCAGGCGGTGGCGCAGGAGTGGGACTCACCCGACGAGTCGCAGCACGTGCTGGCGATGCGAGCGGCCGACCCCGACTTCGTCATGTCGTTCTCGTGGCCCGCGCCGGTGGCCAAGTTCATGCACGACGCCAATGCCCAGAAGTGGGCCCCGAAGCTGGGCTACATCGCCAATCACCTCACCGGCGATCCCGGCTACGGCCCCATCCTCGGCGAGTACGTCAAGGACAAGGTGTACACGATCACCTCGTGGGCTGTCCCCACCGCCCCGAGCGCCGACAACCCGGAGGCACAGAGCGACGAGATGAAGCTGTTCACGGCCGAGCTGCTCCGGACCAATGGTCGGGAGTACCAGGGCTTCAGGTGGCGCTACGCCGGGATGCACCACATCACCCAATCGGGGTGGATCTGCACCCGCATCCTGGCCAAGGCGGCCGCCGAGCTGGGCCCCGACCTCACCCGGGACGGGCTGAAGAAGGTCCTGGAGTCCCGCGGCTGGGAGTCCGGCATGGGAGTGACGCTCTACTGGCCGCCCACCGACCACAATGACCCGCCGTACTCGTTCAACCGGGAGTTCATCTACAAGTGGGTCGGCGCCGACGACGGCGGTTGGGACTTCAAGCGGATCCTCCCTGACCCGGTCTTCGACTGCGCCGCAGGCAACATTCCGGCCGGCGCCCGGACCCTCTGCTGACCGGCTTCGAAGTCAGACCCTCTCAGTTTCTTCCACGTCCGGGCCGCCCGATCGACCGGTCGGCGGGTCTCCGGGGACCGCGTACGCTGGCGGTGTGTTCGACGTGCGGTCGTTCGGCCTCACCGACGTCCTCGACTGCAGCGCGGCGCTCCGGCGATGCGGTGAGCACGCCTCGTCGGTGGAGGGGGCGGCCCGGGCCGTGGTCGAGTACCTCTATGAGCACCTCATCGACAAGGAGAGCGACCGGTCCGCCCTGGCCCTGGTGCGTCTCTACAAGACCCACCGGTTCGACGAGCTCCAGGCGGATCTCCGCGCCGAGGCCGAGGAGGTCGCGCCGGGCCGGCTGGTCGCACCGGAGGTGCCCTGTCTCGTCCTCCTGGGCACGGCCGGCGACGAGCCGGCCTGGAACGACCGTCGCCGGTCGCGGTCGCACGGGGTCATCCCGCTGCTCGATCCGGCGTCGCTGAGCGCCTTGCCGCTGGTCTACGAGCTGACCCGCCAGATCGGTTTCGGCGAGACCGAACTCTTCCACCCCGACCCCGAGCTGTTCTTCGCCACCGGCGGTCAGCCCGGAGGCGTGTTCCATGTGCCGGATACCTCCGAGACCGAGTTCGGGCCGGCGCAGCAGGCGTTCTTCGAGACCTACGGCATCCGCTCGGTGGTCGGCTTCGGCGGGCTGCTGCCGAGCGGATACCCCTTCGCCGTGGTCATGTTCGCCAAAGTACCGATCACCCGGGACATCGCTGACTCCTTCGCTCCCTTGACCTTCGCCACCCAGCCGGCCCTGCTGCCCTTTATCGAACGGCGGCTGTTCGACAGCGACCCCGAGGACACCACGTGCAATCTCGAGCGGGACTGCCGGATGGCCCGGGCCGAGTCGGTCGCCCTCCGTCATCTGCTCGAGACGCGCCACGAAGTGGCGACCGAACAGGCCAGGAGACTGGAGCAGGCCCGGCAGGAGGCGGAGGACCGGGCGTTGGCCCTGGCCCGCTCCCAGCGCAGGCTCGAGGCGAGCGAGGCGACGAAAGCCGCCATCCTCAACGCGGCGTTGGACGCCATCATCACCATGGACTTCGAGGGCCGGATCGTCGACTTCAACCCCGCCGCCGAGATCATCTTCGGCTACCGGCGGGAGGAGGCCGTCGGCCGGCTCCTCGGCGACCTCCTCGTGCCCCCCGGGCTGCGAGCCGCCCACAGCGACGGTCTGGAACGGTACCGGCAGACGGGGAGAGGCCCCATCCTCGGCCGGCGCATCGAGACCTCGGCGCTCCGGTCGGACGGGACCGAGTTTCCCGCCGAGCTGACGGTCGCCGCCGTGGAGGCGGGCGGCGTGCGCTCGTTCAGCGGCCACGTCCGGGACATCACCGAACGCGTCCGGACCGAGGAGGCCCTCCGGGAGGCGGGCCTGCGGTACGCCCACATCGCCCGCCGGCTCCAGGCGAGCCTGCTCCCGCCCGACCTCCCTGACATTCCCGGGGTCGAGCTCGCCTCCCGCTACAGCCCCGGAGACGAACGGCTCGACGTCGGCGGTGACTTCTACGATGCCTTCGAGGTCGGAAAGGGCCGGTGGGGAATCGTCCTCGGGGACGTGATGGGCAAAGGGGTCGACGCCGCCGCCACCACCGCACTGGCCCGCCACACCGTCCGGGCCGCCGCCATCCGCAACACCGACCCGACCGCCGTGCTCCAGGTCCTGAACGAAGCGCTCTACCGGCACGACCCCGATCGGTTCTGCACCGCCGTCTTCGCCTTCGTCAACCCGGAGCGTCGACGACAACTGGCGGTGGCCTCCGGCGGCCACCCCCTGCCGCTCCTGCGGACGACGGACGGCGTTGCCACCGTCGCCGCCGCCGGCCCGCTCCTCGGACCCTTCCCCGACTGGGACGGCCGGGCCGCCCGGGTCACCCTCGAACCGGGCGATCTGATCCTGTTCTACAGCGACGGTGTCACCGAAGCCCGCCGGGAGGGCGAGGAGTTCGGCCACGAACGGCTCCTCGCCACGGTCGCCGCCACCGGGGCCGCCGGCGCCGAGGACACCGTGAGGAGAGTCCTCGACGCAGTGACGGCCTTCGCCACGGAGCCCTCGGACGACGTCGCCGTCCTCGCGCTCCATGCGCCGCCGGCCGGCTGACTCGGCGACGTCACGGCCATCCGGGGACCGCGGCCAGCCGGCGGCGGAGCTCGTCGATGTCACCCTCGTTGTGGTAAAGACCGAAACCGATGCGCAGCCGGTCGTCGCGGTAGTCGGCGATCACGCCGGCGGCGTGGAGTGCGGCGTGGACACCGGCCGCGTCGGCGAGGCGGAAGGTCAGGAAGTGGCCCCGCTCCCCCGCCGTTGCATCCTCAGGCGGAAGCAGCTCGGGATGGGGGCCGGCGGCCAGGAACCGCCGCTGCAGGCCCCGAACATGGGCGTGGATGTCGTCGACGGTGATCCCGAGGTCGTCGAGCCAGCGCTGGACAGCGTTGAACCGGTAGATGCCGGTGGGGTCGAAGGTCGCACCGAAGAGGCGGGCACCACCGGGGGCGTAGGCGACCTTGCCCGCGGAGCCGGCCGAGAGCTGGGCGAAGCCGGCGAACCAGCCGGTGTCCCGCGGGCGTTCGGCGTAGCCCGGTGGACAGTGGGCGAAGCAGGCGCCCTCGCCGGCCATGGCGTACTTGTAGCCGCCGGCCAGATAGAAGGCCCGGTCCTCGACGGCCGACAGGTCCGTGGGCACGGCCATGAAGCCGTGGTAGCCGTCGATCACGACCAGCGGCTCGGCGTCCGGCACCGCCGCCACCAGCGCCGCCACATCGGGCACGACATAGGCCGAGTTGAAGAAGACCTGCGACAGATACACGAGGTCGTGGCCGCCTCGACCGGCAGCTTCGGCGAAGCGCTCCGGAAACGAGGCGAACGGCTCGGCCGGCACCCGCTCCACCGCAGCCAGCCCGTCCTCCTCCAGGCGGGCGGCCTGACGGGCGAAGCTGTGGAACTCGGCATCGGTGGTCAGGATCCGCACGGGCGGCGTCAGACACGACAGGAGCCGCATCACCAGCGCATGGGTGCTGGGGGCGAAGGCGATGGCCTCCGGATCCGACAGACCCAACCGGCCGGTGATGTGGGCCGCCGCCTCGGGGAGGACCGAACCGAAGATCTCGTGCCACTTGTCATCGATGAGCCGGGCGGCGTCGAACCACGCCTGCTGCTGGGCCTCCAGCGTGACGTCAGGCCAGGGGTGGTGGCTGTGGGCGGCGACATGGAGCCGGCCCGGCACGGCGGCGAGGAACCGGCTGAAATGTCCGGCGTACGAACTCACGCCGGTCCGTACCGGAAGCCCATCTGCTCGGCCACTTCGGGCGGCAGCGGTGGCAGGGCGGAGCGGGGAATGAAGAACGTCGGCAGGTCGAACAGGTCGTTGAAAACCCGGTGGCGCCGGGCGGCGGCGGCCAGGTACTCGTGCCCGGCCGTGCCGCCGGTGCCGATGCGGCCCCCGATCATGCGGTGGGCCAGCAGGGCGTGCCGCTGGCGCCAGGCGGTGAAACCCTCGTCGATGTCGACCAGCGTGGTGAGGAACCGGAACGGGAGCTGGAAGATCGGCTCGTCCCGGTAGAGGTTGATGAGCAGCGCGGCCAGGAAGGCCCGGTGGCTCAGACGCCGCTTCCCCGCCCGCACCAGCTCCGCCCACCGGTTGGCGTCGAAGGCCGCTTCGAAGCTGGCCATGGTGGCGTTGAACTCGGCCAGGGCGGCGGACCGGCCCTCGGCGTCGAGCTGGGGGTGGCTCTCGATCACGGCCCGGTCCCGGGCCATCATCTCCCCCACCGCCTCCCGGTAGGCCCGCCAGAAGTCGAAACCGCCGAAGGACAGGAACGGCGTACGGCGCAACCAGCGCTCGAGATGGTCGTGCAGCGACGGCTCCCGCTCCGACGCCTCGATGGCCGCGGCGTGCTCCTCCGACAGCACGGAGGTGTACCGCATCCCCTTGATCTTCAGCCGGTGCCCGGTGTCGAGCCCGAGCTTGTTCTCGATCAGGCGGAACTGCACGCTCTGGAACCCCGACGCGGGGATCAGGACGTCTCGGAACTCGAGGAAGTCGAGCGGCGTCATCGTCTCCAGCACTTCGATCTGGTCGGTGAGGAGCCGCTGGATCTTCGTGATCCGCATCAGGTGGGAGACGACTTCCCCCATGTCCTTCTCGGCCACGACGTCCTGGCCCATCACCTCCAGCACGGCGTCGAGCTCGAAGAGGATCTGCTTGAACCACAGCTCGAACGCCTGATGGACGACGATGAACAGCAGCTCGTCGTGGGCCACCGGATCGCTCAACGGCACCTGGGCCGACAGAAGCTCGTCGAGGTGCAGGTACGACCAGTAGTAGACGGGCTCTTTCCCGACAGCCATCGACGATGACGGTAGACGAATAGCCTGGGGCTGTGGCCCTCCCGGAGTGGCTCAACATCGCCGAGCTGTTCCTCACCCGCCGGCTGACCGAAGGCCGCGGCGAACGCGTCGCCCTCCGCCTGGCCGACCGGCAGGTCACCTACGCCGAGCTCGACCGGCTGGCCAACCGGTTCGGGAACCTGCTGCGGGACCTGGCCGTCCGCCAGGAGGAACGGGTGATCCTGGCCCTGCCGGACTCCGCCGAGTACGCCGCGGCGCTGTTCGGCATCCTCAAGATCGGGGCCGTGGCGGTGATGGTGAATCCCGCCCTGCCGCCGGACGGGCTGGCCGCCATGGCCGAGCTGGCCCGCGCCCGGGTCGCCATCGTGCCGCCCGATGCCGCGCCGCCCGTCCGCCACCTGGTCGTCGTGGGCGACGACGGCGACGGACCGCACCTCGACTGCTCCGACGAGCTCGAGCCGGCCCGCACTCATCGGGACGACCCGGCCATCTGGCTGTTCTCCGGCGGCACGACGGGCCGGCCGAAGGCGGCGGTCCAGACCCACGGCAGCTTCGCCAACACCACCGAGCTCTACGCCAAGCGGGCCATGGGGTGGAACGAGGACGACATCACCCTGTCCGTCCCGAAGCTGTACTTCGGTTACGCCACCGGCTCGAACCTCTTCTTCCCGCTGTCGGTCGGAGGATCGGCCGCGTTGTTCGGGGAGCACCCGACGGCCGAGGTGCTCTTCGAGCAGATCGCCCGGCACCGGCCGACGATCCTGATCAACACCCCCAAGATGGTGGCCGCCATGATCGAGGCCGGCCCCGGCGCCGACCTCTCATCGCTGCGCTTCGCCACCTCGGCCGGCGAGGCACTGCCACCGTCGCTCTACGCCCGCTGGAAGGACACCTTCGGCGTCGAGCTCTACGACGGCCTCGGGACGGCCGAGATGTGGCACGTCTTCGTCTCCAACCAGCCCGGCGCCGTGCGCCCCGGCAGCCTCGGCCGGGTCGTGCCCGGCTTCGAGCTGGCGGTGCGGGACGCCGAAGGCCGCGACGTCCCCGACGGCGAGGTCGGCCGGCTGTGGGTGCGGGGCGAGTCCCGGGCGCTGTGCTACTGGCAGGACAGTCCGAAGTCACACGACGCTTTCCGGGGCGAGTGGTTCGCCAGCGGCGACCTCGTGCGGCGGGATGCCGACGGTTACGTGTACTACGTGGGCCGGGGCGACGATGCCCTCAAGGTCGGCGGGAAGTGGCTGCTGCCCGCCGAGGTGGAGGACTGCCTCCTGACCCACGAGGCGGTGACCGAAGCGGCGGTCGTCGGCGTGCCCGACAGCAGCGGCCTCACCCGGCCGGTGGCCTTCGTGGTGCCGGCCCCGAGCGCCGGCGGAAGCGCCGAGAAGCTCGAGGGCACGTTGCAGCAGCACTGCCTCACCCACCTCGACGCCTACAAGCACCCCCGCCGGGTGTTCGTCCTCGACGACTTCCCCCGTACCCACCTCGGGAAAGTCGATCGGGGCGCCCTGCGCCGTCTGGCCGACGGCCAGGTCTGACGGTCAGGGCTACCGCAGGCAACGGGCGCGCCCGCCGCCGGCTTCGGCGAGCTGGTGGGCGAAGGCCACCTCCGCCCGCTCGTCGGGATAGACGACCGACACGGTGATGCCCTGCCGGCGGCAGCGGCTGGCGGCGATGAGCGCCGCCCGCCGCGCCGCCTCGACCATCCCTCCGCTCATCAGCCGGGGGATCAGCTGCGAACCCCGGGGAATGCCGCCCGGTCCCCAGGCCTCCTCGGTGCCGTTGTGGCTCGTGCACTCGGCGTCGGTCACCACGATCACGTGGCGGCGGGCGCCGGGCACCGCCTCTTGGACCAGCATGAGACGGGCGGCGTCGATGCCGGCCTCGATGTTGGTGGCGTGGGCGAACCGGTACTGCTCCACCAGCAACGGCACCCGGGCCCGGGACAGCGGCCGGGCCAGCACCGCCTCCTCCGAGAAAGCCACCGCACCGACGCGGTGGCCGGTGCGGACCAGCACCCGGGTGATGGCCGCCGTGGCCGGCGCCACCACCGGCCGTTCGTCGCGGCCCATGGAGGCGGAGGCGTCGAAGGCGATGACGACGTCCCACACCGCGCTGGGCTGGCGGCTCAACGCCCGGGGGGCGAGCGATCCGGTCCGCAGGCTGGCCCGCACCGTCTGGCGGGCCGAGAAGTCCCGGGCCCGGTCACCGGGACGGAAGGGCCGCACCGCCAGGATCTCGTCCCCCACCGCCCTCCGTCCCGGACGGGTCGGCGACGGCCCGGCCGTCGGCGGCAGAGCCGGTCCCGGCTCGAACAGCTCGTCGAGGAACCGGGCCGCCTCGTCGTCGCCGAATTCGGCCCCGAGCCGCTGCTCCTCGTCGGAGGTTCCCGGGCGGTTCCCACCCGACTCGACGGCCAGGGCCACCTCCATCTGCTCCTCGGGGGTCCCGGCGTCCCGGCGCCGGCCCGGCCCGTCGTCGCCATCCGGCCCGAGCGGGGACTCCAGCGCCGCCTGCAGGGCTTCGTACACGGCCTGGCGGACCAGGGCGTCGGCGTCAACGCCGGGCCGGACCCGGAGACGATGCGGGAGGGCGACGAGGGCGGCGGTCAGGAAGGCGGCGTCGGGGTCGGCGTGGCGCTCGAGCCGGAGCCGGGCCGCCGCCAGTTCGGCCAGGGCCAGCGACGCCCGCACGCCCGGGCCGGCCTCCACCAGCGGATGGCGCCGCAGCCAGTGGCCCACGGCCACCGCCCAGACGGCGAGGTCCTGTTCCTTCACAGGGCCAGCGCCGCCAGGGCCCCCTCGACGTACTCCTCCGGGCGGGACGCCAGCCGGTGCGTCGGCCGCAGCGACAACCGGCCCCGCAGCGCCACCCGCAACCCGGCCAGTGCCGCCTGGCGCCAGTCCGTGACGCCGTCGAGCTTCAACCAGGCGAGGGCGAGTTCGAAGCCGGCCAGCGTCGCCCGCACGCTCGGGCCGGCTTCCACCTCCGGTTCGGCCCGCAGCTGGTTGGCGAAGCCCACCACGGCTTCGGCCAGGTGACGGGTGTCGTCGCCGGCCGGCTCGGTCAAACCGGTGCGGGCCAGGAGGATCGACACCTCGTCGGCCGGGCTGGGGTAGTCGAGCCGGACGCGTTCGAAGCGGTCCCGCAGAGCCTCGGACAACCGGCCGACACCGACGTACTCGTCGGGGTTCATCGTGGCCACTACCACGGTGTCGACCGGGAAGCGGGCCTCGTAGCCCCCGATCGTCAGCGCCCGTTCGGCCAGCAGCTCCAGGAAGAGGTTCTGCAGCCGCTCCGACAGCCGGTTGATCTCGTCGACGAAACAGAGCTTGCGGTGGGCCCGCACCAGCCGCCCGGGCCGGAACGCCCGGGGGTCCAGCGCGCCGTGGGCCAGGGCGGCCGCCGGGTCGACGTCGCCGACCAGATCCTCGGGAAACAGGTCGGGTGAACCCTGCACCCGCACGAACCGCTCCGCCCCCGACAGCTCCACCTCGCCCGACGCCACGAGACCCGCCCGGCACTGCGGGCAGGCCGCCTCGCCCGGCAGGCAGTTGAAGTGGCAGCCGGCCAGCCGGATCGGCGGCAGGGCGGCGGCGATCGACTCCCCCAGCAACGTCTTCCCCGACCCGACCGGCCCTTCCAGCAGCAGGTTCCGGCCGGCGGCCAGCACGGCCAGGATCTCCAGCTTCGTCTCGACCGGGCCCAGCCAGGCGTCGAGCAGCGCCAGCCCCCGGGCGGCCACGAGCTGGCCAAGTTCCTTGCGCAGCCCCGAGACCGGCTCGG
Organism: Actinomycetota bacterium; assembly: GCA_040756995.1. Lineage (GTDB taxonomy): Bacteria > Actinomycetota > Acidimicrobiia > IMCC26256 > BP-133 > BP-133. Next base: position 52,421 of record JBFLYK010000034.1, read on the forward strand.
GCGAAAGCGGGGAATTCATGTCCCCGGCACCGGGAACGGACGACCCCAGCTCTGGGCGAAGTACATGTCCTCGACGGCCGGCTTCGGCGCCTGCGCCGCCGCCCCGCCTCCACCGCCGCCGATGCCGTCGGCCGTCGCCGGCCACCCCAGGGCCAGCACACCCCAGGGGCAGAGGAACACGTCGTCGGGCAGCCGCAGTGCGGCGGCCAGCTCCCCCGGCTTGCAGGCGGTCACGGTGGCTCCGAGTCCGGCGTCGATGGCCGCCAGCATGGCGGCGGCCACGCCCATCATCGCTTCGCCGATCAGCCCGGTCCGCAGGCCGCCCCCTTCCGCCGGCCCTTCGTCGACCATGGCCATCAGGCCCTTGTGGCGGGCGGGGTCGATGAGCCCCCGCTCGACCAGAGCGTCGATGTTGGCCCGGTACCGCTCCGCCCACCACGCCGGCTGCACCGCATAGGCGATGACCACCGCCGCTTCCTCGATGTAGTCCTGCTCCAGCAGGGCCGCATGGATCGCCGGCCACGTCTCCGCGTCCCGGTCCCGCCGGCGGAGCACCACGCCCCGCCAGTCGTAGGTGTTCCCGGCGTGCGGCATGGCCAGCGGGGCGCCCAGCACCCGAGCCAGGACAGCGTCGGGGATGTCCCGGGTCGTGTCGAAGCGCCGGGTGCTCCGGCGGGCGGCGAGGAGTTCGGCGAAGTCCATCAGGCGCTCCGCCCCAGGGCCCGGTGGTGGAACCGGTCGTCACCGTAGGCGAACCGCAGCGTCCGCAGCCGCTTCGAGAGGCGCTGCAACCCGTACTCCTCGGTGAATCCGATGGCGCCGTGGAGCTGGTGGCCCAAGGCGGCGACCTCGGCCGACGCGGCCGAGATCCAGCCCTTGGCCGCCGCGGTGTCGGACGGGTCGGCGGAGGTGCAGGCCAGCCGGGCCGACCACGTCGCCGCCTGGGCCAGCGTGGCCAGCCGGGCGGCGCCGTGGGCCACGACCTGGAAGGCGGAGATCGGCCGGCCGAACTGCTGGCGCTCGGTCACGTAGCCGGCCGTCATGGTGGCGATCCGCTCGATCGCCCCCGCCATCTCCGCCGCCGTCAGCGCCGCCGCCCGGCGGCGGGCCTCGGCCACCAACTCGGGGTCTTTGCAGCGGTCGACGGCCTTACCCTCCAGCCGCAGGCGGGCCAGCCCGTCCCCCTCCACGCCCCCGACCGGTTCCACGGTGAACGTCTCGTGGATGCCGGCCTTGCCGTCGCGCAGGACGACGACCACGTCGGCGCCGACGCCGTCCTCGCACAGCAGGACGTCGTCGTCTCGTCCGCCGCCCGGCGACGGGTCCAGCGCGTCGGCCACGCCGACCCGCCGGCCGCCGGCCGACCCGCCGCACAGCGTCGGGAAGACGACCGCCGTCCCCACCAGCGGCACGGCGACACCGGCGGCGCCGAGGGCCTCGGCCACGAGGCCGAGATAGCCGAGGCCCCGCTCGTCCTCCAGGAGGATCTCGAGCCAGCCGCCCTCGGCCAGCGCGGCCCAGGGATCGGCCGAGCCGGCCACCTGGCCGGCGGCCTCGATGACGGCCCGTTCGTCGTCGGTCAGCGTGAAGTCCATGGCGCGCCGGCCTCCTACAGCCCCAGGGCCCGGCGGGCGATGATGCCCCGCAGCACCTCGTTGGTCCCACCCCGGATCGAGAAACTGGGGGCGATCAGCCAGGCCGGAAGCAGGTGGCCGCCGAAGGCCTCCGGGGTCCGGGCCCTCCGCCCGGCCCACTGCGACGCCACCTCCACCATCCGCTGCTCGATGTCGGTGGAGAACACCTTGGCCATGGCCGCCTCGTGGTCCGGCGGCCGGCCGGTGTCGGCCACTGCCGCGGCCCGGAACACCAGCAGCCGGGCCACCCGGGCCGCCGCCGCCAGGGCTCCGAGCTCCTCCTGCCGGCGCTCGTCGTCGCCGACCGCCGCCCGCATGGCCTCGAACAGCGCCCAGGTACTCATGAACCGCTCGAGCCCCGCCCGCTCGTAGCCGAGTTGGCCGGTGATCTGACGCCAGCCGCCGCCTTCCGTCCCGATCAACGCCTCGCCGTCGACGAACACCTCGTCGAAGAAGACCTCGTTGAAGTGGTGCGCCCCCGACATGTCGTTGATCGGGCTGAGCGAGATCCCGTCCGACCGCAGCGGGACGATGAACTCCGACAGACCGTCGTGGCGCTCCGACTCCGGGTCCGTCCGGGCCAGCACGTAGATGTAGTCGGAGTGGTGGGCCAGGCTGGTCCAGATCTTGTGGCCGGTGATCCGCCACCCCGCACCGTCCCGCACCGCCCGGGTGCGGACGCCGGCCAGGTCGCTGCCGGCCTGCGGCTCCGACATGCCGATGCAGTACGTCACCTCCCCGGAGAGGATCTCGGGCAGGTAGCGCTGCTTCTGGGCCTCGGTTCCGTGGGCCAGGATCGACGGGCCCATCTGCCGGTCGCCGAACCAGTGGGCGGCCAGCGGCGCCCCGGCGGCCAGCAGCAACTCGGTCATGCACAGCCGGTCGACGTAGCTGCGGCCCCCGCCGCCGTACTGCTTCGGCCACGTCAGGCCGATCCAGCCCCGGGCGGCCATCTTCTTGGTGAAGCTGCGGTCGAATCCGGTAATCCAGGCGTCGACCTGAGGCGTGAAGGACCCGGCCGCCCGCTCCTCGGCCAGGAAGGCGGCCACCTCGGCCCGCAGGGCCAGCTGGTCGTCGGTGAACGTCAGGTCCATGCCGGTGCCGGGCCGGTCACGAACGCGGCACGTCCCGCCAGGGCAGGTCCTTGTCGGTCCGGGGCTCGCCGGGCAGACCCAGCACCCGCTCACCGAGGATGTTGCGCAGCACCTCGGAGGTACCGCCCTCGATCGAGTTCGCCCGGGACCGGAGGAAGAAGTACCGGGGGTCGCCGGTGAAGAACCCGACCGATTCCCGGCGGGGGCTGTCGTAGTCGGTGTAGAGCTGCCCCTCGGCGCCCATGATGTCGACGCACAGTTCGGAAATCGCCTGGTTGAGCTCGGCGAAGGTGAGCTTGGCCACCGAGCCCTCGGGGCCGGGCGTGCCGACCCGGCGCATCTGTCCGGCCCGGATGTTGGTCAGCCGGTTGACCTCGGCGGCGACCCACAGCTTCATGAGCTCGTCGCGCTTGACCGGGTCCTGGCAGCCGGTCCGCTTCCAGACGTCGACGGCCACGGCGATCGCGCCGCTCCCCCGCTTGGCCCGGCCGCCGCCGATGGACACCCGCTCGTTCATGAGGGTGGTCATGGCCACCCGCCATCCCTCGCCCTCGCCGCCGAGGCGGAGGCTGTCGGGCAGGCGGACGTCGCTCAGGTACACCTCGTTGAACTCGGCGTCGCCGGTCATCTGCCGCAGCGGCCGGACGTCGACACCGGGCGCCTGCATGTCGCAGATGAAGTAGGTCAGGCCCAGGTGCTTGGGAAGGTCGGGGTCGGTCCGGGCCACCAGCAGCCCGAAGCGGGAGATGTGGGCCAGCGTGGTCCACACCTTCTGGCCGTTGACGATCCACTCGTCGCCGTCCCGCACGGCCCGGGTGGCCAGCCCGGCGAGGTCGGAGCCGGCGCCGGGCTCGGAGAACAGCTGGCACCAGATCTCCTCGCCGGTGAACAACGGCCGCAGGTAGCGGGCCCGCTGCTCGGGGGTGCCGTGGACGGCGATGGTGGGGGCGGCCATCCCCATGCCGATGATGTTGCGGGCGGCGTCGGGGGCCGGCGCCCCGGCCGTGGCCAGAGCCTGATCGACGATCCGCTGCAGCTTGGGGGCCAGCCCCAGCCCGCCGGCGCCCTCCGGGAAATGGACCCAGGCCAGCCCGGCATCGAACTGGGCTCCGAGGAACGTCGTGCGGTCGGTCTGACCGGGCGGGAAGGCGGCCAGCAGCTCGTCGACCCGGCGCTGGATGTCGGCGGCCTCGGCGGTGGGGACTTCGGAGACGGTCGCAGTCATGCTTCGACACTACCGACGGTCGCCGCTCACTCCCGCAACGCCAGGAGCTCGAGGGTGAACCGCTCGAGGAGTTCACCGAGGATCTCCCGGTCCTTCTCGGGCCACGGCTCGAGGATCTCGGCCACCGTCTTCTGCCACTCGACCCGCATCCGCTGGAGGGCGTCGATGCCGGCCTCGGTCACCTCGAGGAGGATGGCCCGGCCGTCGATCGGGTCCTGGGTGCGGACGACGAGTCCGAGCTCCTCGAGCTGGCGGACCTGGCGGCTGACGGTGGGCACGGCCACCCCCAGACCGGCGGCGACGTCGGAGAGCCGCCCGCCCCCGCCGTCCTGACCCTGGAAGGCCAGGATCTGATTGAGAAGCGGGTAGGCCGACCGCTCCAGCGTCAGACCGCCGCGGGCGGAGACGAGGTCGTGGAGGCGCATGAGGCTCGCCTGGCGCGTCAGGAGCGCGAGCGACCCCGCGACCATTTCCACGCCCACGTCGTCCGCCGGCAACATTTCGCCGAAATCTACTAGTTGTTTGTATTGGCTTACTACTGGCAACGACGGTTCACATTCGCCGGGCCTTCAGGCGCGGTTCCGCCCCCGCCAGGGGATCGGCGGGGGCGGAACGGGGAGGAGCGGGCGGGGTCAGCTCTGCTTGACGGCCTCCGCTTCGATCTCGATGGCGACCTTCTTGCCGACGAGGACGCCACCGGTCTCGAGCGCCTGGTTCCAGGACAGGCCGAAGGCCTCCCGGTCGAGCTCGGCCTTGGCCGAGAAGCCGAGCCGCACGCCGCCCCAGGGGTCGGTGGCGCCGCCCTCGAACGTGAGGTCGAGCGGGACCGGCCGGGTCACGCCCTTGATCGTCAGGTCGCCCTCGACGACGTACTGGCCCTGGCCGACCTGGCGGACGGACCGGCTCTGGTAGGTCATCGTGGGCCAGGCCTCGACGTCGAAGAAGTCGCCGGAGCGGAGGTGGCCGTCGCGCTGCTCGTCACGGGTGTCGATGCTGGCCGTCTGGATCGTGACCGACACCGAGGACTCCAGCGGGTTCTCGGCGATGTTGACGGTCCCGGCGAAGTCGGAGAACCGGCCCCGCGTCTTCGACACCATCAGGTGGCGGACGGCGAAGCCCACCTGGCTGTGGCTGGCGTCGAGGGCGTACGTGCCGGCGGCCGGCAGCTCTTCGTTGCCCACGAGGCGGATGGCCGGGTTGCTGGTGGAAGTGGTGGTCGGGCTCATGCGGACTCCTCCGTTCCGGAAACTGAACTTGATCTTGCAATCGTTGTTGTTGCAAGCACTGTACGCCTCAACCGTTGCGCGTGCAAGTTCTATTCCGGCTATCGTGGATTCCATGGGAGGTCCGCTCGACGATGATCGGCTGACGGCCGTCGGTCTCTTCTTCGAGACCGCCGCCGGGCTCGAACACGCGCTGGGCCGCCATCTCGACAGCTACGGGCTGCCCCGGGTCTGGCTCGAGGTGCTGCTGCGGGTGGCCCGATCGCCCCGGGGTCAGCTCCGCATGGCAGATCTGGCCGCCCAGGTAGCCCTGTCGCCCAGCGGGCTCACCCGGGCGGTCGACAAGATCGAGGAGGCGGGGCTGGTCGCCCGCGTGAGCTGCCCGTCGGATCGGCGGGGGGCCTTCGTGCAACTCACCGAGGCAGGCCGGGAACGCCTCGAATCAATCATCCCGGCCCACCTGACCCACGTGGAGGAAAGCTTTACCGGGCTGCTCTCCCCAACAGAACTGGCCCGTTTCACGGCCACGCTGCGCAAGCTGCGCGACCACCTCAACCCGGGAGCTGCCCAGCTCACCCCCGAGTACCGCTGACTGTCAGCGCTTCAGGCCGACTTCTGCTCCTCGAGGTGCCGCATGATCTCGGCGGCGTTGAATCGGCGGTGCCCGCCCAGCGTGCGGATGGCGGAGATCTTGCCGGACTGGGCCCAGCGGGTGACGGTCTTTGGGTTGACCCGGAAGATCTCAGCGACCTCGTTGGGTGTCAGGAGGGCGGAGGGGTCGATCTGGGGCTGCTCTTGCATCGGGTGTCCTTCCTCATTCGGGGGGTACCGAGACTGGCCTCAGGCACGTTCGCGGCATTCGTCTCATAACGGACAACGCCGGAAACCCGCAGTCATGACGCGGACAGTGAGGAAAGTTTTCGGGAAGTCGGACCGGGCCTAAACGGGCCAGGCGTCGAGGGTGTCGACGAACTGCTGCCGGATGCGGTCGCTCAGGTCGTCGACGTCTTCCGGACCGAGCCCGACGGTGGGGACGGGCGGCAGCACGGCGACGTCGACCGTGCCGGGCCGGGCGACCATCGACGCCCGCCACATGATCTCCCCGGCGTTGCGGATGACGACGGGCACCACCGGCACCTCGGCCTGGACGGCGATGTGGAAGGCGCCCTTCTTGAACCGGCCCAGCGTCGGGGTGGCCGAGCGCGTCCCCTCGGGGGCGATGGCCAGGGAGACGCCCGACCGCAGCTTCTCCACCACCGGGGCCAGGGCGGCCCGGCTCTGGGACCGGTCGCCCCGTTCCACGTAGGCCACCCCGGCCAGGGCGCCCAGGGGGGCGAAGATCGGGTCCCGGGCCAGTTCAGCCTTGGCCACGGCGGTGAAGTCACGCCGCAGGAGCCGGGCGATGACGATCACGTCGAAGCTCGACTGGTGGTTGAAGACGAACACCGCCGGCCGATGGGACCAGAGGTGCTCCTCCCCGGTCACCTGGATCTCCACCCCGGCCAGGCCCATCGCCACCTCGGGGCCGACGGTGGCCACCAGGTTGAGGGCCGCGCTCCGGCTGCGGTTGAGCAGACCGATGCCGAGGCCAACGCCGAGGGTCGTGGCGATCCCGCCGAGGGCCGCCGCGGTGCGGACGACGGGGACGAGACCGGGGCGGCCCCGGGGCTCGAAGCAGTGGATCGGCCAACCCCGTTCGGCCGCCACCCGGGCCAGACCCGAGGCCGGGTTGAGCGGTCGGGGCCGGCCGACGGTCTCGAGGAACTCGACGTCCTCGTCGCCGTTGGCGTAGCCGTGGCTCTCGGCCAGCTTCACGCCGTTCTCAGCGGCGAAGGCGGCCACGGCGTCGGCCTTGTTGCGGCCCCAGAGGACCGGTCCCTCGATGCGGCCGGTGAGGCGCCCGTCCTCGACTTCGATCTTCGTGCAGAGGACGTGCTCGATGCCCAGATCGGCGGCTAGCGGCCCGGCCTGGAACCTGGTGGCCGAGGAGGCCAGGGCCACCGTGTGCCCTTTGCGCTGATGGGCCTTCACGATCGCCCGGGCCTCGGGGTAGACGGTGCCCGCCACCCGCTCCCGGAAGAGGCGCTCGCCGAGTTCGAGGAGGGCCTCCTCCCGGCGGCCCCGGGCCGCCTCGGCGGCGATGGTCATCAGGGCGGTGACGTCGCTCCCCCGCAGCTGCATGTCGAGACCGGCCAGGAGCGAACGGACCATCATCTGGGGGTCGACCTTGCGCCGGCGGATGGCGTCGAGAACGAACGCCTCGGCCGAGTAGCCGGCGATGAGCGTGCCGTCGAAGTCGAAGAAGGCGCCGACCTCGGGGCCTTCCGGGCCGGCCTCGATCTCGGCCAGCAGGAGGCGCAGCTCCTCTTTGGTCTTGCTCATCCCGGGCCCTCCTCGGTGGTGCGCTCCAGGGCGGCGACGGCCAGGCGCCGCAGGCTGTCGACCCGGTCGACGACCTCCCGCAGCTCAACGGCGAAGGCCTCCCGCCGGCGGGCCAGCTCCCCGGTCTCCTCGGGATCGGGGCCGGGATCGGCCAGCAGGCCCCGACCACCGGCCAGCGAGATGGCGTTGCGGAACAGCTCCTTGGAGATCGACTCGCCGGAGTGGATCCGCTGCTGCAGCCGGTACTGGCGGCCAACGCCGATGCACTCGTCGAGGAACGAGGTCTCGTCGACGGGGCCCGGCGGGTGGGCGGCCAGCCGGTCGGCGACCACCATGTAGGCCTCGAGGAACGAACCGAGCACCCGGTGGCCGAGAAAGAGCGGCAGCTCGGCCAGGCCGGTGGCGATGGCCGTGGGATCAGCCGCTTTGCGCTCCCAGTCGGGGTCGAGGATGGCCAGCTCGGCCCGCAGCTCCTCGGCGAACTCCGGCTTGGCGGCGAAGAAGAACTCGAACTTGAGCAGGTCCCGCAGCCGCAGCGCCTCCGCCCAGGCCCGGGCGCCGAGGTCACTGTCTTTGGCGGCTCCCGCCGCCTCTATCAGGGGGACACCCCCTGTCCCCCGGGCCCCGGGGTGCCCGACCGGCCGCCGGACCAGGTGGAGCAGCACCAGCTCGGTGATGGCCCGGGTGACGAAGAAGTGGATGATCCGGTTGCGGGAGTACGCCGCCACGAGGTGCTGGTTCTCGCCGATGCCGTAGACCGGTTCGACACCGCCGGTGAAGCGGGTGACGACCCTGGTGCTGACGAGGGCCTCGAGTGCCGGCTGGAGCCCCCCGGGGGCGGCCAGGTCGACGGTGCCGGCCTGGGGCAGCTTGCGGACGGCGACGTAGTCGAGCAGCGGGTCGAGCACGGAGCGGATCTCGGCCGGGGTGAGCGCCCGGTCGCCGAGGCCCAGCAGGGCCAGGGTGAGCAGCGACGTGGGCGTGATCGGCGTCACCCGGTTGATGCGGTGGAGGACCTCGAAGGCGATCTTTTCGGTGGCGAGCTTGCGAACGGTTCGGACCTGCCGGAGCGAGACCGGTTCGGCGAAGTTGATGTAAGCCTTCCCCAGCCGCTGGCCCTGCGACCGGATGTACTTGAGCATCCAGGCCAGGCTCTCGGCCTTCTTCTCGGCGCCGTGCTCCTCGGCGGCCATGGCCGCCACCTCCTGGAGCTGGTCGTAGGCGATCGACACCGGCACGAGGAAGACGTCGTCGACGCCCCGTTCCCGGAAGGCCTCGACCAGATAGCTGAGGACGCCGAGGCGGGGTGGGCGGAGCTTGCCCGTCCGGGACCGGCCGCCCTCCAGGTACCACTCGAGGTTGTAGCGCCGCTCGACGAGGTAGCCGAGGTAGGCCCGTAGGGCCACCTTGTAGACGGCGTCGTCCTTGATGGACCGGCGGATGAAGACGATGCCGCTGCGCCGCAGGATCGGCCCCATGGGCCAGAACGAGACGTTCACGCCGCCGAGGACGTGGTTGCAGGGCAGCCCGGCCCGGCCAAGGGCGCCGCGGAGGATGAAGGGGTCGAGATACGACTTGTGGCTGGGGAGGAAGACGAGGGCGTGCCGGTGGTTCAGGGTCCGGAGACCGTCGAGCGCGTCGGTGTCGACCTCGATGTCGTAGGCCCGGAGGGCGAAGCGGGCCAGCCGGTCGATCGCTCCCAGGGCCAGCTCGCTCTGCACGGCCACCATCTCGCGGAGCGCGGCCCGGGCCTCCCGCTCGAGGTCGTGGCGGGATCGTGCGAGTTCGGTCGCCAGGCGGCCGAGACTCTCCCGGAAGGCGGGGCCGGCCACGATCTCGGCCACGACCCGGTCGGGGTCGCGATCGGCGCCGCCGGCGGAAGCCCGAGCGGCGAAGTCGAAGTCGGCCACGCCCACCAATCTGGCACGGACGGCGCTCAGCCGTGCAGTTGCACTCCGTAGAAGAGGGCCAGGAGGGACGTGAGGCCCGACAGGGCGCCCCAGATGGCGACGGCCTTCCTGGAGGAGGCATGGGTGTGGAGGGCGGCGCTGACGCCCGCGAGAGCGACGATGACGAGCTTGGCGAAGAGGGTGGCCTGCCAGGCGGTCGTCTGCTGGCCGAAATTGGTTTCGCTCAGGTTCCACAGCCCGGTCACGAACAGCACGCCGAACGCCGGCCAGGCGATCCGGTTGAACCGGCGGACCACGGTGCGGGGGACGTCGGGGCCGAGGGCCCGCAGGCCCGGGACCAGCCCGGCCAGGGTGAGCTGGCCGCCGACCCAGACGGTGGCGGCGAGGACGTGGAGGAAGAGCCGGAGCGTGTCGGTGTTGACCGGGAGCATGCCCCTGAGCATGGCGGCCGGGAACGCCGCCGCCGGAATCGCCCTCGGTCAGCGGCGGGTCAGGCCGCCCGGACCGCCCGCAGGAGGCGGACCAGCGGGCGGGAGGCCAGCCAGTCGTGGGGATCGATCTCGGTCTCGAGCTCGCCGTCGTCGTCGAGGACGACGCCGCTGGCGGCCAGCTCTGCGGGAGTGGCCTCGACCAGCCACTCGGCGAACAGGGCCGGGGCCTGCTCGTGGAGGGTGCGGAGAACCCGGGCCCGATCGACCGGACCCATGAGGGCGACGGGAATGACTTCGCCGCTGACCTCCCGCCAGATCTCGGCCTGGCCGAGCAGGTCGAGCACCCGCGGCGTCCATCCGCATTCGTGGCGGCGAAGCTTGCGCAGCCGGCGGACGAGCGGCTGGGCCTCGAGCCAGGCCAGGACCTCCGACCGGGCGTAGTGCCCGGTCAACGGGTCGGGGTCACCGAGGCCGAACTCGGCCCGCACCTCGGGGTCGGACGCTCCCAGCAGCAGGTCGTTGACCCATTCGGCGTAGAGAACGGGGGCGATCCGTTCGAGGAGATCGAGCACGGCGGCCCGGTGGTCGGACGGCATCTCGTCGAGCACGAACTCACGGCCGTCGACCGTGCGCCACACCTCGTCCTGGGTCAGCAGCGGGATGTAGGTCTCGCCGAGGATCCGCACCGTCACAACCTCCCGGGGGCCCGGGCCGGGCCCGTCCAAAGGGGGTAACGGGATTAAGACCGGCCTATGACGGGCTCAACGGAACTTCTGGGAAGACTTCACTTAATTTTCCGTCTCCTCGAGGACCCGCCGGCGGCGGCGCGGAGGATCTCCCGGGCGGCGGTCCGCCCGCTCCAGCCGTTGAGGGTGGCCAGGGGGTGGGCACCGGCCCCGGTGTGCCACAGACCGGGGATCGGCATCTTGTAGCCCGCCAGCGATGGCGTGGGCCGCCAGGGACCGAACTGGGAGAGCGTCATGTCCACGTGGAAGAGATTGCCCTTGTGGACGGGCGAGTAGTGAACCAGGTCCTGCGGGCTGGTCGCCGTGGCGCCGATGATCGACTCCCGGGTGCCGGGGGCGTAGCTCTCGAAGATCTGCAGGCAGCGATCGAGGTGCTTGTCCTTCTCGACGCTCCAGTCGGCGCCGTCGCGCAGCTCGTAGGGCACGGCCGGCAGGTAGACGTAGAGCGAGTCCCCCTGGCTGCCCGGTGGCACCAGCGTGCGGTCGAGGACGGACGGCGCGGAGATCCACAGCGGGATCTCCTCGGCCAGCTCGCCCCGCATGGTGGCGTTGACCGATCGGCGCACGTAGTCGATCGACGGCGCGATCAGCATGACGCTGCCGAGCAGCGCGTCGTTGGGCCGGTGGTGGGCCAGCTGCGGTCGCCGGGCGAGCGCGACGTCGCCCTTGAAGCCGGAGATGTTGTTGTGGAGCACGCCCATGCCGCGGAGTTCGTCGTCGACCGCCTCGGGGACGGCGCCGGCAGGAACGAGCTTCTTCAGCAAGGTGTAGGGGTCGATGGCGGCCACGATCTCACCGGCCCGGATCGTCTCGCCGGTGAGGGTGACGACGCCGACCGCCCGGTCGCCGCGGAGCAGAACCTCGGCCACGGGGCTGCCGGTGCGGATCTCGACACCGGCGCTGGTGGCGGCGGCCGACAGTGCAGTGATGAAGGCACCGTTGCCGCCGACGGGCCGGCGGGCGCCCCAGTGGTGCATGACCGCCATGACCGACAGGACGATGCCCGAACCGGGCTCGTCGAGCGAGCCCATGGAGGCGACCGAGTAGCACCCGAGCGCCGCTTTGACCTCCTCCCGGGTGAACCACTCCTCGATGACGGCACCGGGGGACGACATGAGGATCCGGAGGGCGGTTCCGAGGGACCGACGGGTCTTGGCCAGACGCTTCAGTGACTCGAGGACCGTGCCGGGGGCAACCCGCTTCGGGTGGCCCTGCAGGTACGGGGCGGCCGTGTACCAGAAGTCCCGCATGGCCACCACGAAGCGGTCGTAGCGCAGGGCGTCCCGGCGGGAGAGCCGGCGGATCTCCTCCACCGTGCGGTGGTAGTTGCGCCAGAAGCAGATCGCCGGGCCCTCGGGCGGGAGGTAGCTGTAGAACGGGTCGGGGACGATCCACCGGAGCCCGAAGCGGGCGAGGTCGAGGCCGTCGACGACCGACCGGGGGATGTTGGTCACGACGTGGTCCATCGACGTGGGGTTCATCTTGAAGCCCGGCGCGTCCGGCACGGTCTCCTCGGTGGTGCAGAACCCACCGACGATGTCGCGGGCCTCGAGCACGATCACCCGCTTGCCCGCCCGGGCGAGGAAGGTGGCGCAGACCAGCCCGTTGTGCCCTCCACCGACAATGGCGACGTCGTAGCTCATTCCCGGAGTATCGCGCCCGGTTCCGAACTCTGTCGACTGACGGTTCAGTCGCCAGTACGATGGCGCGCCATGCAGCCTGAAGCGAACGTCGTCGCGGTGCGGATCTTCGAGCTGGTCTGCCTGTCGCTGTGGATCTACGGGATCGTCTGGGTTCGCCGGTCCCGAAACCCCGTCTATGCCGGGGTCTACACCGGCTCGACCTTGCTCATCGGCTTCGACTGGATCTTCAACTCCAACTGGTTCTTCCGGGTCGAGTTCTCCGAGAAGTTCATCGACGCCTTCCGGATCCAGGGCGTGAGCGAGCCGCTGGCGATGGCCCTCAACTACGCCTTCTACTTCGGGCTGCCGGTATTGCTGCTCGTGCACCACCGGGCCCGGATCGACCGGCGCTTCGGCACCCGCGGTTATCTCTACGTCTTCCTCGGCGCCTGTGCCATCCTCCCCTGTTTCGAGATCCCGGCCGTCAAGTGGCTGCACCTCTGGACCTATTACCAGGAGCCGGGTTTCGAGCTCGGCGGCGTGACCTGGTCGAACATCTGGTTCTCCGGAATCCTGACGACGTCGTGCTACGCCGCCGCCCGCCTCGCCGTCCGCTGGGCCCGCGTTCCGGTGCCAAGCGCGGTGGGCGCCGGCGTCCCCGCCCCCGCCGCCGGACTGGACCCCGCCTCCGGCGGGCTGGACCCCACCGCCGAACCGCCCCTCACCACCGAGGACCGCTGGCGGGCCTTCGCTCTCGGCGCGGCCGCGATCCTCACCGCCTTCTACCTCTCCTGGCTCGTCCAGCTGATCTGGTACGCCGTGGCCCAGCCGTGGGTCCCGACCCCGAGGCCGTTCTGACCCACCACCACTCGAACTGGCGTTCGTTTACCGGAATACAGCGGAAAACGAACGCCAGAACGGTGTGGGCGGGGCCGCTCACCGTCCGGTGAAGGTGGGCTTGCGGCGGTCGAGAAAGGCCCGGACGCCCTCATTGTGGTCCTCGGAATCCATGAGGACGTTCTGGGCCAGCATTTCCAGGGTGTGGCCGGAGGTCATGTCGGTGTCGACGCAGGCCCGCAGGACGGCCTTGGCCATGCCCAGCGCCAGCGGTGCCTTCTTGGCCAGCTTCTGCGCCAGGGCGACGGCTTCGGGAATGAGCTGGTCGTCGTCGACGACCTTCCACACCATCCCGTAGCGCTCGGCCTCCTCGGCGGTCATCAGGTCGCCGAGCATGACCATCTCCTTGGCCCGGGCCAGGCCAACTAGCTTCACGATGCGAGAGCAACCACCGGAGGCCGGGATGAGCCCGATGTTCGCCTCGGGGAAACCGATCCGGGCCGAGCGGGCCATGATGCGGAAGTCGGAGGCCATGCAGATCTCGAGGCCCTCCCCCACGGCCGTGCCGTTGATGGCCGAGATCACCGGCTTCGGCAGTGTCTCAAGCGCCAGCAGGTCGGCCTTGTGGGCGAACTGGAAGTACATCGGCGGCAGTTCGGCCTGCTTGGCGAACTGCTCCTCGAACTGGGCCATGTCGGCGCCGGCCGAGAACGCCTTGTCGCCCTGGCCGGTGAAGATCACCGCCCGGATCTTCGGGTCGGCGGCCACCTCGGCCATGGCCTCCCGGATCTCGTCGAGCATGGCGATCGTAACCGGGTTCATCGGCGGGCGGTTGAGGGTGATGAGCACGACGCCCGGCTCGGGCTCGTCCCACAGCAGGGTGTCGAACTTGCTCATGGCGGCTGACCTCCGAGGACCTTGAACACCGGACAGGTCAACAATAGACTCCGGCGCAGACTGAATGTTCGTTCAGCGTAGAGGGGGAACCGGATGCTGTCGAACTTTCCGCAGCCGCCGCAGGGCCTGGAGATGAACCGGACGGCCCAGGCGATCTTCACGATCGGTCAGGTCGTGCCGTGCCTGGTGCTGGCCGTCTTCGCCTGGCGGATCTGGCAGAAGGAGCGCTCCCCCATCCCGGCGCTGTGCATGGTCGGCGGCGCCTTCGCCATGTTCATGGAGCCGATCGTCGACGTCCTCGGCCAGGTGTGGTTCCCCCGTGAGGGCCAGTGGGTCCTGTTCGAGACGTGGGGCCGGCCGATCCCCTGGTTCATCGTCGTCTACATCTGGTACGTCGGCGGTCAGTCCTTTCTGTCGTTCCGCCGCCTCGAGCGCGGTGCGGTCGCCCGCGACATCTGGAAGCTCTACGGGATCTACTTCGTGGCCAACGTGATCTGCGAGACGCCCGGCCTCTACATGGACCTCTACACGTACTACGGGCACCAGCCGCTCAACTTCTTCCGGCTTCCGTTGTGGTGGCCGGCCGTCAACGCCGCCATGCCGATCCTGGCCGGCACGCTGATCTTCCTCCTCAAGCCCTACATGACCGGCTGGCGGATCCTCGGCGTGATCCCGCTGATCCCCGCCGCCGACGGCGCGGCCAACGTCGCCGCCGCCTGGCCGACCTGGAACGCGCTCAACACGCAGCTCCCCGCCCCGGTCGTCTGGGCCGCCGGCTGCCTGACCGTCGCCCTGGCTTCGCTGATCATCCACGTCATCGCCCAGGTCGCCGAGCACAAGAACGCCGCCCGCCGCCCGACCACCCAGGAGCCCGCTCCCCCGCTGCTCACCCCGGCGGCGGCCCAGTAGCGTCGGCGCTGGGCCTCCGCACGGCGGACAGTTCAGCCGGCCCGGTCTCCAATGCCGCGACTCCCCCGTACTCCTGCCCGCGGCTCCGATCGTTTGTGCAGCAACCCGTCCCACAGACGGTGTCCCACAGACGGGTTTCTGCACAAACGTCTGCCGGAGGCTGAGATGAAGGTCGCACCGAGGTGCCGTTTCGGTCGGGTCAGGTGGATCCAAGAGCGCCCGGGCCCCGGAGGGCGTCCGTGATTGCTTGCCGGATCCACCAGGTGGCATAGGTCGAGAACTTGAACCCCGTGCGCCAGTCGTAGTGCTCGACCGCTCGGCCGAGCCCGATGTTCCCGACCTGGATCGCATCAGCGAGTCGAAGCCCGGATCGCTCGAAGCGCCGGGCGACTGCGACGACCAGACGAAGATTCGACTCGATCAGTCGGCGGCGTGCCCGTTCGTCGCCTGCTTCGATCTCCTGCGCCAGCCGGATCTCGTCGTCTCTGGTGAGCAGGGGGAAACGAGCGACGTCCTCAAGGTACCGGCGGAGCCCATCCTCGTCCCCACCCGGCGACGGCGGCTCATTCTCCACAGCTTCGCAAGATAACTGGACCCGGAGTGCGACGCGCTCGTACGTGTTGGGGACGGGGACCGCTATGACGGCGGGAAGTAGTCGAGGACGTGCTCGGTGGGGGCGTACTCGAGGTCGGCGCGGGTGTCGACGGCGATGATGAGGTGCGTCACGGGCACCGCGCCCCAGGGGTAACGCTCGCCGGCGGAGGCGAGCTCGACGGAGAACTTCGCCCGGGTGGGGTCGCGCAGGGCGAAGGCCCGGTTGACCTGGATCAGGCGGACGGGCTCGGCGTCACCGGTGGAGAAGCGGGGCGGCACCCGGGCGGTCAGCTCGCCGTCGATCACCACGCGCTCGGCCTCGGCACCCTGGACATCGGTCAGCGTGAACCGGGCCAGCGGCGAGCCATCCGGCGCGGCGACGACGCCCCGGACCTGGCCGTCGCCGTCCGTCACTTCGACCGTGCCGGGCGCAGCCGGGTAGCTCCAGACCTCCCGCAGGGCGGCCAGCGCCACCGGGTTGTCGACCACCGCCTGGAGGACGTAGACGCGGGCGAAGTTCCGGTACCGGCAGGCCAGCGTCTGCGCCGCCATCCGGTAGGGGCCGAACGGGCTGTCGGGGACGTCGTAGACGATCAGCGTGCCGTAGGGCGGGGTCGAGCGGGCCAGACCGGCCGGCAGCGTGTGGCGGATGAAGTCAGTGCCGACCTCGTAGGCCAGCTTGATGATGCGGGCGCCGGGCATCTCCCACGGCATGGCCGGGTAGAGCGGCGCCAGCTGCGGTGTCGTCGGGCCGAGCTCCTCGGCGGCCACCAGTCCGTAGTCGGGCATGGTCGTCCTTTCGGGGCCTACGGCGCCGGTGTGGCCGCCACCGGGGCCGCCTTCCCGTTGGCCTTGGCCGAGGCGGTGGTGGTGACCGTTCCGGGCCGCGTCAGGTCGACCGGCTCCGGGTCCTTGAACTTCGGCATGACCTCCCGGGCGAAGAGGCGCAGCGACTCCAGCACCCGCTCCTGGGGGATGACCTGCTTGGAGTTGATGAGGAACATGATCCCGTCGCACCCGATGGACTCCCAGCGCCGCAACGAGGCGATCACGTCGTCGGGGTCACCGATGCAGAACCCGTCCTTGATCAGCGCCTTGGCGCCCGCCATGGAGTCGCGCCGGAGGGCGAAGAGCAGACCCGGAGTGTTGTAGGCGTGGGCGGGATAGACCTGGTTGATGCCGACGGTCTTCGTGGCCAGCTCGTTGAAGCTGGCGATCAGCCGCTCGCCCATCTGCCGGCCGCGTTCCCGGTCCTCGTCGACGTACAGCCAGTTCAGGTTGTTGGCCTGCTCGTTGACGAACGCGCCGACCGGATCGCAGTTCTGGATGATCCGGCGGTATTCCCGCACCCGGGCTTCCTGCTCGGCCGGCGTGCCGATCGACACGCCGAGCATGCCGATCCCCCGCTCGGCGGCCTGAATGGCGGTCTCCGGCGACGACACCGCGACCCACAGCGGGGGATGGGGCTGCTGCAGGGGCTTGGGCACGATCGCCCGGGGCGGGCAGGAGAAGAACTCGGAGTTCCACGAGAACTCGTCCTGCATCCACATCCTGGGGATGGCCCGGAGGGCGTCGTCCCACATGTCCTTGGTCTTGTCGGGGTCGATGCCGAAGCCGCCGAGCTCCGTCCAGGTGGTGGACCGGCCGGTGCCGAACTCCAGCCGGCCGCCCGAGATGATGTCGAGCCAGGCGGCCCGCTCGGCCGCCCGGACCGGGTGGTTGTAGGCCGGAAGCAGCGTGCAGATGCCGTGCCCGATCCGGATGTTCTTGGTGTGGCACGCCACGGAGGTGAGCCACAGCTCGGGAGCCGACGAGTGGGAGTACTCCTCCAGGAAGTGGTGCTCGACCGTCCACATCTGATCGAAGCCGAGCTCGTCGGCCAGCTTCACCTGTTCGAGGGCCAGCTCGTACATGCGTCGGTCGGCCGCCGGAGTGAGCGGTCGGGGAACCGACAGCTCGAAGAACAGGCCGAACTTCATGAGGACCCTCCGGGAATCGACTGGACAGTCATCCTGACTGAATCATCATTCAAGCAGGTCTATACTCGGAAGGTCAAGCTGCGCATGGCGTTGACACCGAACGACCGTTCAGTGTAACAACGCCTTTCCCGGCAGAAAGGAGCGGCGATGGCGACGTTCGTCAACGCCCAGCAGGTCTACGACACGATCGGCCTGTTCCTCGACCAGATCACGAAGGACCCGGGACTCGGGCCCAAGTTCGTGGCGGCGAACACGTCGTTCCTCGTCCGCTACACCGATCCCGAGTGCTCCATGCTGGTCGACGCCACGATCGACCCGCCGGTGGTCACCATGAACCCCGACCCGGCCACCGAGACCGAGATCACGCTCGACATGGCGGCCGACGACGGGCACGCCTTCTGGATGGGGAACCTCAACATGGCCCTCGCCCTGGCCAAGGGCCGGGTCAAGGTCAGCGGCCCCATCGCCAAGATCATGAAGCTCCTCCCGGCCATGCGGCCCGCCTTCCCCAAGTACCGGGCCTTCCTCGAAGAGCGCGGAGGCGTGGGCTAGTGGCCCGCTTCGACGGCAAGATCGCCATCGTCACCGGGTCGGGTCAGGGTCTCGGCCGGGCCTACGCCGAGGCGCTGGCCGCCGAGGGCGCCTCGGTGGTCATCGCCGAGATCAACGAAGGCACGGCGAAGGACGTGGCCGAGGCGATCACCAATGCCGGCGGCACCGCGCTGGCGGTGCGGACCGACGTCACCGACCCCGACAGCTGCGCCGCCATGGTGGCCGCCGCGGTCGAACGCTTCGGCACCGTCGACATCCTGGTGAACAACGCCGCCATCTACGACGGCCTCCAGATGGACGCCTTCGAGGACCTCGACATCGCCACCTGGGACCGGGTGCTTTCCGTCAACGTGAAGGGCACGTGGCTCGCCACCCGGGCGGTGGCCCCGCTCATGAAGGAGAAGGGCTACGGGAAGATCGTCAACATCTCCTCGACCGTGGCCTACGTGGGCCCGCCGCTGCTGCTCCACTACGTGGCGTCGAAGGGGGCCGTCGTGGCCATGACCAAGGCGCTGGCCAAGGAGCTCGGCGAGTACGGGGTGCGGGTGACGGCCCTCGCCCCGGGCATGACGTTCACCGAGGCGACGAAGAACATCCTCCCCGACCCGATCATGGGCGACCTCTTCATGGAGATGCAGTGCCTCAAGGAGAAGATGCAGCCGGAGCACGTCGTGCCGGCGCTGCTCTTCCTCTGTTCCCCGGAGAGCGACTTCGTGGTCGGCCAGAACTGGGTCGTCGACGGCGGGATGGCACTGCAGTGAGGGAACGGGCGATCGTCGTCGGCGGCGGCATCGCCGGGCTCAGCGCCGCCTTCCGGCTGAAGGAAGGCGGCTTCTCCGTCACCGTCCTCGAGGCCGAGGATCACGTCGGCGGGCGCATGGCCACCATCGAACGGGACGGGTTCCGCCTCGACACCGCCGCCGCCATCCTGCCCACGACCTACACCCGGATGGTCAAGCTCATCGCCGACGCCGGCCTGTCGGGCGAGATCGTCCCAACGTCGGATCTGGTCGGGATCGCCCGGGACGGGGTCGTGCACCGGCTCCGCAGCAGCCGGGCCCCGATCGACGGGTTGAAGACCGGCTTGCTCTCCCCCGCCGGCAAGCTCGGCCTGATCAAGGTGATCGCCGACCTCCTCCGGGCCGGCGACCGGCTCGACTGGTACGACCTGGGCCGGGCGGCCGATCTCGACACCGAGACGGCCCGGGAGTGGGCCGACCGCCGCCTCTCCCCCGAGATCCTCGACTACATCATCGACCCCGCCCTCGGCGCCCTGTTCGTCGCCTCGCCCGACCGACTGTCGGTCGTCGACTTCCTCTTCGCCGTCCGCAACATTCTCGGCGGTTCGTTCTTCAACTCGCCGAAGGGTGTGGGCTTCCTCCCCGAGGGGCTGGCCCACCACGTCGACGTCGAACTCAACGCCCGCTGCACCTCGGTGGAGGAACGGCCCGGCGGCGTGACCGTGACCTGGGACCGGCCCGGCGAAGACGAGCACACCGAGGAGGCGGCCGTCTGCGTGATCGCCCTCAGCGGTCAGCAGATGCTGGGCGTGTATCCCCAGCTCGACCCCGTCCGCCGGGAAGTGGTGGCGGCCATCGAGTACTCGACCTGCGTCGACGTCCACCTCGCCCTGTCGGCCCCACCCGACGAGCCGGCCATGATGATCCAGGTCCCCAGCCGGGAAGACCCCGACCTGTGTGTCGTCGTGCTCGACCACAACCGGGCGCCGGGGCGGGCCCCGGCCGGCAAGGGCCTGTTGACGAGCTACTGGCACACCGCCTGGGCCGACCAGCAGTGGGAGCGGGGCGATGGCGAAATCGTCGACGCCGCTCTCCCGGCGCTCGAGCGGCTCCTGCCCGGCGTGGCCCGCACAGTGGAGTTCGCCCACGTGCAGCGCTGGCGGCCGGCGGTGGTGATGAGCCGGCCCGGTACCTACCGCGATCTGGCCCGGTTCAGCGCCGCCACCGACCCGGCGGCCCGGATCCAGCTCTGCGGCGACTACCTGTCGGCCTCGACGACCCACGCCAGCCTCTGTTCCGGCGAACGGGCGGCTGAACGGCTCTTGATGGCCCACCGGCCCGGGGGTGGATCGGTCGTGTCCGGTTCAATGCTGAAGGCGGTCTCCGGCTAGAACCGGAGGGCATGAGCGACGTCAACGACTGGAACAAGCGGATCATCGAGGAGTTCCGGGCCAACGGCGGCAAGGTCGGGGGCCCCTTCGAGGGCGTTCCGCTCCTGCTCCTCCATACCACCGGCGCCCGGAGCGGCCAGGAGCGGATCAACCCGGTCGCCTATCAGCCCGATGGCGACAAGGTGGTGATCTTCGCCTCCTACGCTGGCGCTCCGAAGAACCCGGCGTGGTTCCACAACCTGATGGCCGGCGGCCCGGTGTCGGTCGAGGTGGGCACCGAGACGTTCCCGGTCAAGGCCCGCGTCACCGAGGGTGCGGAGCGGGAGAAGTACTGGTCGAAGCAGAAGCAGGACATCCCGACCTTCGCCGAATACGAGCAGAAGACGTCCCGCGAGATCCCGGTCGTCGTCCTCGAGCGGGCGGGCTAACCGGCGAGGCCCAGGCTTTCCAACAGAGGCCGGATACCGGCGTCGAACCGGGCGGTCAGCCCCGCTTCGTCGAGCAGCGCCCGGGCGGCCGCGACCATCCGTTCCACGCCGCCGCCGGCGGCGGCCCGGTCGACGAACTCGCCGGTCCGCAGCTCCAGGTACCCGAGGGCGGCGTGGCCGGCGAGGTCGCGGCTCACCCGGTCGAACGTACGCCGGGCCTCATCGCCGCTCGCCGCCAGGTCGGCGAAGAGCAGCGCCTGGGCCCGGCCGACGGTGAACAGGGCCGCCATCAGCCCGGTCCAGTCGGCGACGCCCACTTCGAGGGCCAGCCCGTCGGCGGCCGGTCGTTCGGCCGGCGGGGTGTCGACGTCGGTCCCCGACCGGTCGCAGAGCCACTTCCAGGCGGCGTAGGCCGCGCCGACGTGGTCGGCGTAGATCTGGCCCACGTGGCGCCGGCGGATCGGGTCCGGTCCGAGGTCGACCCAGTCGTCGATGGCGTGGTCGAACAGCACGGCCCGGATCCAGCCCTCGTCGAGCGCCGGTGAGGTCAGCGGATCGGCCACGGCCAGCTCGGCCACCTCAGGCACCCCAGTGCCACATGGCCCGCAGGGCCTCGAAGTCGCCGGGGCCCGGTGCGCCGGTCGTCTCGACGCCGTCGAGGCCGTCGATGAGCGCCTGGAGCTCGCCGTCGTCGAGGGCGCGGGGATCGACCCGGGGATGGGCGGCGCGCAGAGCGCCGACGAGCCCCTCGAGGTCGCTCCAGCTGATCGTGGTGGTCACGACGTCTCCCATCAGAGGAAGTGGCGGTTGAAGTAGTAGTCGGGAGGTTCCAGGCCGAGCTGCGTGAGCAGCGGGTTGACCTCGGCCACGAAGTTGCGGCGGAGCTCCTCGTTGCCGGAGCGCTTGATCCCCCAGGCGACGTAACGCCACTGCCGGGTGGAGTCCGACCGGCCGAACATGTCGAGCGTCATCGGATACCACTTCTCCAGGTACCGCTGGGCGGCCTCGAGCTCGCCCCGCTTCTCGATCGACTCCCGCAGGTTGGCGTAGCCGAGGGCGGTGTGGCCGACCTCGTCGCGGGCGACGTCCATCGACACCTGGGCCCAGGGCCGGTAGGAGCAGTCCTGCATGTCCTTGAAGACGAATACGCCCATGCGGTCGGTGAGGGTGTTGACGATGGCCAGCTCCGTCCAGTCGGAGACGGCGCCGATGTGCTCGAAGGCCTCCTGGCGCTTGCGCTTGGCCTCCCGGAAGTACCGGCCGGTGAGTTCCACCCCGAGGCCCTTGGCGATGCGCCAGAAGGTGTAGCCGTGGCGCACCTCCTCGGCGAAGAACTTGGCCATGCGCATGCGGCCGCGGGGGTCGGGGGCGGCCAGGATGTTGTGGCGCAGCAGCGAGGAGTCGAAGACCAGCTCGCTCTCCAGATCGGCCTGCACCATCACGACCTGGGTGATGAGCTGCCGGTACTCCTCGGGCAGGTCGTCGCCCTCGTCGAAACCGTCGACCCCGAGGGCCTCGAGCTCGCAGCCGAACCGCACGCCTTCCGGCGGCGAGATCTGAGCCACCGTCATCGCCGTACTCCTCTCATGGATAGAGCACCTGCCCTTCGTCGGACTCCAGGATCACGGCCGCCCACGGGCACGCTTCGGCCGCCTCCCACAACTGGTCCTCGGTGGCGTCGCCCTCCGGGATCACCTCGGCGTACGTGTCGAGTCCATCCTTCACCATCCGGAGCATCCCCGGCACGAGGCGGACGCAGGTGCCCGTCCCGCTGCAGGAATCCCGGTCGATGTGGACCTTCACCTCAGGGCCGCTCGATGAAGGTGAGGCGCTCGGTCACGATGACGGCCCCACTGGCGTCGGTGAACGTCGCCTCCAGGGTGGCGAACGTCATGTTGCCCTTCGGGGTCTCCTTCACCTTCACGTCGGACACCCGGCCGCGGCAGACGAGCGTCTCGCCCACCAGCGGCGGCCGCTCGATCTCGTAGGCGGCGCTGCCCATCACCGCCTTCTCGAACGACGTGCCCATGAACGTGAGCGGATCGGGGTAGCCGGGCCGGGCCGGACCGAACAGGGAGGTCGGCGGCGCGGCCTTCCCTTCCAGGTAGTACGGCTGGTCCTCTTCGGTGGCGGCCAGGAAGTACTGGTTGAGCGGGGTCTCGATCGTCACCTCGAACGGTTCGATCTCGGCGCCCAGCAGGTCGTCGCGCACGGTTGACTCCTAGATCTCGGCCGTACCGGTGCCGGTGGCCACCACGTCGTCGTCACCCCGGACGATGCGCAGCTCGCAGGTGGCCCGCCCGCCGGCCACTTCGGTGACCGTGCCCTCGACCCGCAGCGTGTCGCCGGGGAGGATCGGCGCCCGGAACTGAGCCGTCACACCCCGCACCTTGTCCGGCCCGAAGTTGCGGCCCAGCACCTGGGTCAGGAAGGCCAGCGTGAGAGGGCCGTGGGCGATGACCGACGGGAAGCCGATCTTCTGGGCGAACGCCTCGTCGGTGTGGATGGGGTTGAAGTCGCCGGTGGCGGCGGCGAACCGGGCGATCTGGGACCGGGAGATGGGCCCACGGGTGACCGGCTCGAGCGCCGTGCCCACCTCGGCCTGGATGGGGGTCATCGTCATTCGCTCCTCAGGGCACCCAGGGGATCTTTCCGTACTCCTCGATCTCGCCGAGGATGCTGCGGACGCGGCGCCGCTCGGGGTCGTCGGCGCCCAGGTCGGGCTCGTCGCGGCAGAACACGGCGATGGACTTCTCCACCCAGCTGGCCAGGATCGACTCCTGGGCCATGAGGTCGGGCCCGAGGATCGACAGCGACGGAATCAGCACCCGGCCCACGGAGCCCGCGTACACCGCGTCCTGCAGTTCGTCGAGCGTGTCCTCCCCGGCATCGATGAGGATCTTGTCGACGGCGCTCTCGGGGATCCGCGCCGCCGCCGCCAGCTCGGCCGCCTGGCCGGCATCAGCGACATAGGCGATGGTGGCACGGCTGGCGGACACGACACCTCACTCGGACACCGGTTGACTGAGTGACCATTCAATCATAACCGCTCTTCCTCTGTCACGGCCGGCCGGCCGATTGTGCCGCCCCGATGGCTCGGGACGGCACAATGGGGCCATGTCGGGCGCCGCTGCGCTGGGCCGCGGGTACTCCGCCCTGGGCGAGGGGCGCTGGAGGGATGCCCGGGCGGCGTTCGACGCCGCGCTGGCCGAGACCGAGACCGGCGAGGCGCGCTTCGGGCTGGCGGCGGCCCTGTGGTGGCTGGGCGAGAACCAGGCGTGTGTCGAGCAATGTACGCAGGCCTACACCCTGTTTCGCCGGTGCGGCGACAGCGAGGAGGCGGCGCGCTGTGCGGTGTGGTTGGCGATCACCTTCAAGTCGAACTTTGCCAACTTCGCGGCGGCCAACGGCTGGCTGGGACGGGCTGAGAGGCTGCTCGCACCGCTGGACCTCGGACCGGCCCACGGTTGGCTCTGGGTGGCCCGTGCCTACCGGATGACCGATCTCGACACCGCGGAGGATCTCACCGGGCGGGCGCTCGACGTGGCACAGACCGCGGGCGACATCGATCTGCAGCTGGTGGCTCTGGCGCAGCTCGGCCACATTCGGGTGGGCAAGGGCGACGCTCAGGGCGGCTTCGCCCTGCTCGATGAGGCGATGGCGGCCGCGCTCGCCGGTGAGCGCTCGACGCTGGACACCGTCGTCTACACGTGCTGCGACATGCTCAACGCCTGCGAGCTCGCCGACGACCTCGAGCGGGCGGCGCAGTGGTGCAAGGTCGCCGACAACTTCGTCGCCACCTACGGCTGCCCGTTCCTCTACGCCGAGTGCCGCATCTACTACGGCAGTGTGCTCACGGCCAAGGGCCGGTGGGAGGACGCCGAGCGGGAGCTGGCCGTAGGGTGCCGCATCACCCACGGGGCCTGCCCGGGCCTCCACGCCAAGGCGTTGACCCGTCTCGCCGTCCTCCGCATCCGCCAGGGCCGCCTCGAGGAAGCCGACGAGCTGCTCGACCAGCTCGGGGAAGGGGCCGACGCCGAGGCCGATGAGGCGCTGGCGGTGGCGGCGCTGCTGCTCGCCCGGGGCGATGCGCCGGCCGCCACCCGGCGGCTCGAGCACCGCCTGCAGCAGCTCGAGGGGCATCGCTCGTGGCTGGCCGGTGCCCTCGACCTGCTCGTCGACGCCCAGCTGGCCAACGGGGACCTCCGCCGCGCCCAGGCGACGGCGGCCCGGTTGCGACAGCTGGCCTCGACGGCGGGGGGCGAGCGATGGGCCGCGACGGCCGCGGCGGCCGACGGTCGAGTGGCGATGGCACTCGGCGATGACCGCGCCGTCGAGCTCCTGGAGGCGGCCCGACTGGGCTGGGTCGGCCTCGAGCTGCCCTTCGAGTTGGCCCGCACCCGAGCCGAGCTCGCCCGGCTGCTCGCCGAGACCCAGCCCGACGTGGCGGTCGACCACGCCCGCCGCGCCTTGGCGACCTTCGAGGAGCTCGGCGCGGCGCTCGACGCCGATCGGATGGCGGCCTTGTTGCGCTCGCTGGGCGTCAGGGCCCGCACCGGCGCCAGGGGACTCGGGTCACTCAGCGCCCGGGAGCGGGAGGTGCTGCCCCTGCTGGGGGCGGGCCTGTCGAACCCTGAAATCGCGGGCCGTCTGCACATCAGCCGCAAGACCGCGTCACACCATGTGAGCAGCATCCTCACCAAGCTCGGCCTGCGGAACCGGGCCGAAGCTGCCGCCTTTGCGGCCGGTCACCGAGGCGTGGTTCGCGACCCCGAATAGGGCAGCTGCCCGATGCTCAACTCGCCGGGGTGCCGCACGATGGGTACATGACCACTACCGAACCCTCGGAGTCCTTCCAGATACCGCTCGAAGCGGCCGTGTTCTACGAGAACGCCTTCGTGCCGGGGTTCTTTGCCCAGTGGGCGCCGATCCTGTGCGACGCCGCCGGTGTGGCGGAGGGCCAGCGAGTGCTGGACGTCGCCTGCGGCACCGGGATCGTCACCCGCGTGGCCGCCGACCGGGTTGGTCCCGGCGGCACGGCCATCGGCGTCGATCTCAACGGAGCGATGCTCACCGTCGCCCGTCGCGTCCGGCCCGAGATCGACTTCCGGCAAGCCGACGCGTCGGCGCTCCCCTTCGAGCAGGCGTCCTTCGACACCGTGTTGTCACAGATGGCGCTCATGTTCTTCCCCGACCGCGCCGCCGCGACCCAGGAGATGGCCCGGGTACCGCCTCGGGCGGAACCGTCGCCGTGCTCGTCCCGGGGGCGCTCGAGCACCAGGAGTCCTTCGCGCGCTTCGTCGACCTGGCTGTCCGCCACGCCGGCGCCGAGGCCCGCTCGCTGCTCACCACCTACTTCGCGTGCGGTGACCTCGACCGGCTCGTCGCCCTCGTCGAGTCCGCCGGGTTGCAGGTCACCACAGCCCGGACTGAGACCGGCACGTACCGGGCGCCCTCGGTCGACGCGTTCGTCACGACCGAGGTCGAGAGCACGCCGCTGGTGCAGCGGATCTCCGACGAGGTCTACGGCAGGATCCGAGCCGAGGCCCACGACGTCCTCGCTTCGTTCACGACCGCCGACGGCCGGGTGGAGACGCCCTTCGAGAGCAATCTGGTCGTGGCCCGCCGGTCGTGAGCGGGGCAGACGCAGCGACCGCCGCCTAGCCCCGCCGGCGTTCCCAGGCTTTGCGGCCGGCGGGGGTGGCCCAGCCGTTGACCGTCATCTCCACCAGCGAGGTGGCGTAGCCGGCCGGCGTGCGGCCTTTCCGCAGGAGGTAGCCCTTCAACACCCAGCCGTGGCAGAGCAGGATCAGCTCCGTGGCCAGGGCCACCCGGTCGGTCTCGGCCCGGAGCAGGTCGGCCTCCACGGCGGCGTCGAGCACGGCGGTCAGCCGGTCGACCATCTCCCGCTCGGTCTGCTTCGCCTGCTCGGTGCCGTAGTCGGACAGGTGCCCGGTCTCCCGGTAGAAAAGGTGGGTGACGTCGCTGTGCTTGTCGGCCACGCTGACGAGGAACGCGACGCCGGACATCAGCTGGTCGAGCGGGTCCTTGCCCCGGGCCAGCGCCTTCTCCAGGCCGTCGCCCCAGACCCGGGCCCAGTGCTCGTAGATGAGGAAGAGGATGTCCTCCTTGGAGCGGACGTACTCGTAGACCAGGCCGACGGAGATGTTGGCCTCTTCGGCGATGTCGCGCACCACCGTCTTGGCGAACCCCTGCCGGGCCACCAGCCGGGTCGCCGCCTCCACGATCTGGGCCCGCCGCCGCTCCACGAGGTCGGCATCACCGACCCGGGAGAGGGGCCGGATGCTGCCCTTCGCCGCCGTCACCTTCGCCATGTGCGCCTCCCTGTCACCGGAGATTCTACGAGACGCCCGGCGCCGCGGGAATGAGCACTCAGTCGGATTGTGAGTGAACGTTCGGTCAGGTTAGGATCCCGGGCATGAAGAAGATCTACGCCACGCCCTCCGAACCGCACACCTGGTTCGAGGCGTTCGAGACGCCGGAGGAGCGGGCGCTGCGGGCCGAGGTCCGCGAGTTCGCCTGGGCCAACTTCGAGCACCTGCGCGACGAGTGCGACGCCAAGTTCCGCTGCAAGCACCTCCTTCCGCTGGTGGCCGAGCAGGGCTATCTGGCCACGCTGGTGGCCAAGGAACACGGCGGCGAGGGCCAGGGGCTCGCCATCAGCGTGATCATCGCCCAGGAGATGGGCGGCGTGATCCCGTCGCTGGCCGCCTACCGGGCGGTCAACGGCAACTTCGTGTCCAAGCCGCTCGAGGAGTTCGGCACGCCGGAGCAGATCGACCGGTTTCTGCGGCCGCTGTGCGCCGCCGAGATCACGACCGCCCTGGCCATCAGCGAGCCGACCGCCGGCTCCGACGTCGGGGGCATCCAGACCCGGGCCGTCCGCGACGGCGACTCCTGGGTGATCAACGGCTTCAAGCAGCACATCAGCGGCGGCGCCGAGGCCGACTTCATCCTCGCCTACTGCGTCACCGACCCGGAGGCTTCGCTGTCGACCCGGCTCACCGCCTTCCTGATCCCGACCAGCACGCCGGGGGTCGACCCGTCCGACGAGGAGTCGACCATGGGCGTGCGGGGCATGTCGCACACCCGGGTGCGCCTCGAGGACGTTCGCATCGACGATTCCCTCCGCCTCGGTGAGGTCGGCGAAGGGCTGCGGATCATGTTCTTCGGACTGGCGGCCGAGCGGATCGACATCGCGGCCCGGGCGCTGGGCTGCGCCACCCGGGCGTTCGAGGAGGCCCGGGCCTACGCCGCCGAGCGCACCCAGTTCGGCAAGCCGCTGCGGGCCAATCAGGCCGTGTCCCACAAGATCTCCCAGATGCGCACGACCATCGACGCCGGCCGGCTGCTGGTCCTGCGGGCCGCCCGCCTCTACGACGAGGTGCTCGTCACCAAGGGTCCGGAGGAGGCCAGCGAGGCCTGCAACGAGGAGTCGTCGATCGCCAAGCTCTTCTGCGGCGAGCAGTGCTTCTTCGTCTGCGACACCGCCATGCAGGTCTTCGGCGGGCTCGGCTACGAGCAGGGCACGGCCGTCGAGGCGATGTTCCGGGACTCGCGGGTGTTCCGGTTCGGCGGTGGAACCGACGAGATCCAGCGGCACATCATCCAGCGCGACGAGTACAAGCGCCTGTCCGCCGCCCGCGGGAACACCAACTAGGCCGTGCAGCTGCGGGCCGACCTGGCCACGACCCCGGAGCTCGTCGAGTTCCGCGACGAGCTGCGGGCCTGGCTCGACCGGCACCTGACCGACGAGTTCAAGAGTGACCCGCTGGCCGATCCGACCGGGGCGGAGGGTGAGGCCTTCGAGCGGCGGCGGGCCTGGCAGCGGGTCCTCCACCGGGGCGGCTGGATCGGCGTGCACTGGCCGGCGGAGTACGGCGGGCGCGGGGCCACGCTGGCCGAGTATGCGCTGTTCCTCGTGACCTGCGGGGAGGCCGGGGCACCGGAGCCCATCAACGTGATCGGGCTCAACATGGTGGGGCCGACGCTGATCGACCACGGCACGCCGGAGCAGCAGGCCCTCCTGCCCGGCATCCTCTCGGCCGACACGATCTGGTGTCAGCTCTTCAGCGAGCCCGAGGCCGGCTCCGACCTCGGCGCGATCAGGACCCGGGCCCGGCGCCGGGCCGACGGCTCCTGGGTCGTCTCCGGCCAGAAGGTGTGGACGTCGCTCGGGCCGAAGGCCGATCTCGGCCTGCTCCTGGCCCGCACCGGCGAGGCGCCGACCGGCTTCCGAGGCCTGTCGTGCTTCGTGGTCGACATGCACTCCCCCGGTGTGACGGTGCGGGGCCTGCGCCAGATGGGCGGCCAGACCCACTTCAGCGAGGTGTTCCTCGACGACGTTGTCCTGCCGGCCGGCACCGTTGTCGGCCGGCCGGACGACGGCTGGTCGGTGGCCACGAACACGCTCGGCCACGAGCGGACGACGGCGATCCTGTCCCGCCACGCCAGCACCATCCACTTCGCCTCTGCCCTGCTGGCCCTGGCCGGGCGGACGGGCGTGCGGCACGCCGACCGCGACCGGGCCGTCGGCGCCTGGATCGAGGCCCAGGTGTTCCGGCTCAACGGCTACCGGGGGGTGGCGGCGGCCGTGGGCGGCGACGACTCGCCCGTGGCCTGGACGCAGCGGATGCAGTGGGGCCTCCTCAGCCGCCGGCTGCACGAAACCGCCGCCGTGCTGCGGGGCGCCGACGCCATGCTCTCCGGCGGCGACGACGACCCGTGGGGCACGCTGCTCCTGGCCTCCCGGGGCTGGACGATCGGCGGGGGCACGACGGAGATCCAGCGCAACATGCTGGCCGAACGGATCCTCGGGCTGCCCAAGGAACCCAAGCGGGCCTGACCGCAATCGTCAGCTTTCCGCCATCTTCCAGTCATCTCCCGTTCGCGCTTGGCATGAGCAGCGCGTGGGTACTTTGTCGAGCGCTCACGAGATCGCATACGAGAGGAGCCAACGATGGCGACCAGTACCTCGACGACCCAGGCGCGGCGACGGAACGGCGGAACCTCTGACGACATGGCCCAGTTCGGACTGGAGACGACCCGCAACGCCGGCGAGACCCTGCTGCGCTCCCTCCGAGCCGGCGTCGACACCACCCTCACCTTCGCCGACGTCGGCCAGCAGGTCAGTCGGGAGCTCATGGGGCTCACCGTGACCGGCACCAAGCAGATGCTGCAGATGTGGGCCGAGATCCAGGGCACGATGCTCGAAGCCCTGCAGAGCAGCCTGACGCCCTGGGCCGACGGCAACCCGGCCTTCCGCGGCTGGCAGCGGCTCGTCGACGGCGGGGCCCAGGCCGTGAACCGCTTCGCCGAGACCATGCAGGGCACCGCCGAAGAGGGCACCGAGCGCATCAAGCGGGCCGTCGACGTGATGGCCGACCAGATCAAGGAAGGCACCAGCCAGCTCGGCCAGGCCGTCGAAGAAGAGTCCAACCGCACGAAGGCGGCGGCCTCCCGCTCCTAGCTAGGCGGAGGACTCCAGCACCGTCACCCGACCGGTGTGGCCGTCGACCTCGAGGAGGTCGCCGGTCCGGAGGCGGCGGGTGCCGACCCGGGTGTTGATCACACAGGGGACGCCGAGCTCGCGGGCGACGATCGCGCCGTGACTCAAGGCGCCGCCGATGTCGATGACGAGGGCGGAGGCGACGAGGAACAGCGACGCCCAGCTCGGGTCGGTCGTCTCGCACACCAGCACCTCGCCGGGCTCGAGCTCGGAGGTGGCGGCGTCGAGCACGACCCGGGCCCGGGCCCGCACGACTCCGGGGCTCACGCCCAGGCCGGTGATCTCCTCACCGGTCTGGGCGGCCTCGGCGGCTTCGACCTTCGTCGGAGTGGCGACGCCGGTCCACGTGTCGGGCAGGCGGAGCCCGAGGTACTCCTCCCGCTTGGCCCGGCGGAAGGCCACAACCTCCTTGGCGTCGGGCGGCAGTGCTCCGAGGATCTCGTCGACCGTCAG
The DNA here is from genome assembly GCA_040756995.1 of Actinomycetota bacterium. Lineage (GTDB taxonomy): Bacteria > Actinomycetota > Acidimicrobiia > IMCC26256 > BP-133 > BP-133. The sequence goes on from JBFLYK010000034.1 coordinate 82,997, forward strand.
GTAGCAGACGTCGTCGGCGGAGCCGATCGTGCCCGCCGCCGCCAGTTCCTCGCCGAGCACCCGGGCGGCGGCCCGGGCGCCGTCGAGCGCCTGGAGGAACGCCGCCTTGCCGACTTCCCGCAACGGGATATGCCGCCTGGCCGCGGCCAGCAGGACCTTGGCGCCCGGCCGGCGGACGGCCGGCAGCCGGCTCAGCAGCTCGGCGGTGGCCGCCTCCCGTTCGGCGACGCGCCCGGCCTCGACGGCGCCGGGGGCCGCCGAGTCGTCCATCGTCCGGTAGGTCTCCAGCAGAGCCACCAGGGGCGCCGGGTCCTCCCGCCAGCTGCGGGTCGAGATCTCCCCCTCGGCCGGGCCGTGGTAGCCGTGGCGGGCCAGGAACTCCTCGAGCGTCAGCCGGTCGCGGGAGACAGCCCAGAGATCGGCCATGAGCGCCGTCTCCTCCATCTGGCCGTAGCCCGTGGTGAGCCGGGTTTCGATGCCGGGAAGGCCGGCGGCCAGGCCGAGCTTCTTCAGCTGGTCGTAGACCGCCTGGGCCAGCATCGTGGCCACGGCGTGCGGTCGCATGGCCGATTCGTAGTGCTGCACCGCCTCCTCGAAGCGGGCCCGGGCGGCCCGGCCGTCGGCGATGGCTCCGGGCGCCACCGTGGCCCGCCACCAGCGGTCGATCTCGGCCCGGCGGGCGGCCAGGACCTTGGGCACGCGCACCAGCTGGCGGGGCATCTTGACCGCCACCACCGGATACCGGCGCTTCGTCGGCGAGCTGCGCGCTCCGGACGCGGCACCGCCCAGGATCTGCTCCTCGATGGCGTCGGCCGACGTCCCGGGCATCAGGTCGCCCATGGCCCGCATCTGGTCGAGGTTGGCGGTGAACCGCCCGAAGAAGATTCCCGAGTACCGGTCGTCGACCCGCTCCGCCACCCGCACCGCCGAGGGCGGCAGGCAGCCGATGTCGCAGAACGCGCCCCGCATGGCCCGTTCCAGCGGGTGGTTCCACAGGGTCCAGCACAGCGGCGTCGGGACGCCGGGCAATGCCTCGGCGGTGTTGACCGTCGTCCAGCGGGTGGTCGGCCCGCTCTCCTGGTGCAGGGGGTCGAACATCATGAGGCGCTCTTGAGCACCTGAACCCGGCCGGCGTCGCCGTCGACCCGCAGCAGATCGCCCGTCCGCAGGACCTGCGTCCCGACCCGGCTGTTGATCACGCACGGCACGCCGAGCTCCCGGGCCAGGATGGCTCCGTGGCTCAAGGCGCCGCCGATGTCGATGACGAGCCCGGCGGCGACGAGGAACAGCGACGTCCAGCTCGGGTCGGTCGTCTCGCAGACGAGGATCTCACCGGGTTGGAGCGGCTCGCCGGCCAGCGGGTCGAGCACGACCCGGGCCCGGCCTTCGGCCACGCCGGGACTCACGGCCAGACCGGTGATCTCGGAGCCCTCGGTTGCCGCCTCGGAGGCCGTGATCGGTATCGCCTCGGGCTGGCCGGTCCACGATTCCGGGAGCCTGACGGTGAGGTACTCGTCGCGCCGTTCCCGGCGCAGGGCCACCGCCTCCTTGATCCCGTCCGAGAGCGTCGGGTCGGCGAGCTCGGCCACCGTCAGGTAGAAGACGTCCTCGGGATCGCCGACCACGCCCCGGCGGGCGAGGTCCTCCCCCACCACCCGGGCGGCCGCCCGGCCCATGTCGAGCAACTGGAGGAATGCGGTCTTGCCCACCTCCCGCAGCGGGATGTAGCGGCGGGCGATGCCCAGCACCACCCGGGCCGCCGGCCGCTTGGCGGCGGGGAGGGCGGCCAGCAGCGCGGCGGTGGCGTCGGCCCGTTCGGCCGTGCGGCCCTCCTCCACCGCCGCCGGGCCGGCCGACTCGTCCATGGCCCGGTAGGTCTCGAGGAGCTGGACGACCGGCGCCCGGTCCTCCCGCCAGGAACGGCTGGAGATCTCGCCCTCCGTCGGGCCGTGGTAGCCGTGGGTGGCCAGGAAGTCGGTCAGTGAACGCTGTTCCCGCGACACGGCCCACAGCTCCCGCATGAGCCGCGTTTCTTCGAAGCCCCCGAAGCCGGTCATCAGCCGGTTCTCCAGGCCGGGCAGGCCGGCCGACCGGGCCAGTTTCGAGACCTGTTCGTAGATGCCCTGGGCCAGCATGGCGGCCAGCGTGTGCGGGCGCATCACCGCCTCGAAGCGGGCGGCGGCCTCGGTGAAGCGGGCCCGGGCCTCGTCGGCGTCGGCCGCTGGTGTGAGAACGGCGCGGCGCCACCGCGCTTCGACCGCGGTGCGCTGTGCCGCCAGCACCTTGGGCAGAGCGAGCGCCGCACGGGGCAGCCGGGCGGCCACGAACGGGTAGCGGCGCCGGGAGGGATGGCTCTGCACGCCGTCCCGCAGCGTGCCGAAGATCTGCAACTCGATGGCGTCCCCCGACGTGCCCGGCGTCAGGTCACCGAGCTTCCGGAACGTGTCGAGGTTGGCCGCCGCCCGGCCGTAGAACACGCCCCACAGCCGGTCGTCGACCGATGCCGACACCACCGTCGCCGCCGGATGGAGCACCCCCATGTCGACGAACGTCCACCGGAAGGCCCGCTCCACCGCATCCCCGAACCACGTCCAGTTGAGCGGGGTCGACACACCGGGAAGGGCCTCGGCGGCGTTGACGGTGGTCCAGAAGGTGTCGGGTCCGCTCCGGTCGTGGAGCGGATCCGTCACCGGAAAGCGATTAGGCGGCACCTTCCTGGCCGAGGTAGGCGGCCCGCACCTCCTCGCTGTTGCGGACCTGCTCGGGCGTGCCGTTCATGAGGGGCTTGCCGAAGTCGAGGACGTGAATCCACTGGCAGATCGTGAGCACCAGGCTCATGTCGT
>JBFLYK010000035.1:0-84187 GCA_040756995.1 Actinomycetota bacterium
AGGACCCAGAGCAGTTCCTCGTCGTTGTCGGCGTCAACCGAAACCGGGTTGCCATTGAGGTTGAAGGTGATCTGCGGCATAGCAATCAGGCTCCGTACTCGTTGAGCGGGAAGTTCCGGGGCTGCTTGCCCGTGGCCCGGGCCCAGGCGTTGGCAGCAGCGGCCGCGGCAGCCGGGACACCCAGCTCACCGATACCGCCCGGCAGGACGTTGGAACTCGGCAGGATGTGGACGTTCATGTTGGGTGCCGAGTCGAACATGCGGGTCCACTTGTAGTCGTGGAAGTTCGACTCCCGGGTGGCACCGTTGTCCACGTGCAGGCCGGCCCGGAAGGCCAGGGCGAACCCGTCGTGGGCCTGGCCGAGCAGGCTGGAGGCGGTACCCGTCGGGTTGACGCAGTAACCGTTGTCCACCGCGATCGTGCACTCGGTCATGCGCGGCTCACGACCCCGCACGTCGATCGTCATGATGTAGGCGGCGATCGACTTGTACTCGTCGTGCATACCGATGCCCTGGGCCACGCCGGTCGGGAGCTTCTTGCCCCATCCGGCCTCCTCGGCCGCCTTCTTCAGCACGGCCCGGTGCCGCTCGGTGTCGAGCATGCTGAGGCGGTACTCCACCTCGTCCTTGCCGAGCATCTCGGCCAGTTCCCGGATGACGATCTCGTTGGCTGCTCCGACCTGGCCGGAGTACACCACCCGCCAGGCGGCGGTGGGCTTGGCCAGCAGCTTCTGCTTCAGCGTGATGGCCGTCGGTCCGGTCTTGTAGGGCAGCTTCTGGGTGTGGGCGAAGAAGTACTGGCAGACGCCCTCGTTGTTGTACTCCGTCAGGTAGCCGGTGGCGGCGTCGCCGAGGCCGTGGCGGAGGTCCATCTCGGGGCAGGCCATGCGGTGCTCGAAGGCGACCACGTCGCCATTGGCCACCGTGGCCTTGACCTTGTGGATGGACACCGGACGGGTCCGGCCGTGCTTGATGCCCTCTTCCCGCAGCCACTGCAGCTTGACCGGCTTGCCGAGCCGCTGCGACACCTGGGCGGCGTGGACGTCCTGGTCGTGGAACAGGTGACGGCCGAAGGCACCACCGGCCGGGATGACGTGGTAGGTGATCTGCTCGAGCTTCATGCCGAGCGTCTCGGCCAGCTGCCGCTGCAGCGTGCCGGGGACCTGGGCGCCGCCCCAGCCCTCGTAACCCGAGGAGGTAACGTTGGCGACGGAGGCGTTCTCCTCCATCGGGGCGTGGGGGACGTAGGGCCAGCGGAACGAGGCCTCGATGCCCTCGCCGGGGGAGGTCACCTGGTCGACGATGCTGTTGAGCAGGTCGTCGATCTGTGCGTCCGACAGCTGGTCCATCGGGCCGGCGCTCCACTTGATCTTGAGCGCGTTCTTGGCCTTCTTGGCGATGCCGAACGTCTCGGCGGTGACCGCCACGGCCTCGGGGATCAGGTAGTCCGGCATCCCCGGGATCTGGGTGATGGCGATGACGCCCGGAATCTTCTTGGCCTCGGTGTCGTCGATCGACACCACGGAGGCGCCGTGGGTGGCGGCCATGGCCAGGACGGTGGGCAGGTAGTCCTTGGACGAGAAGAGGTCCATGGAGTAGGGGTGCTTGCCCTGGACGATGTCCCGGATGTTGTGCCGCACCTGCGGCTTCCCGATGACCTTGAACTCGCTGGAGCTCTTGGGCAGGGCGGCCTTGGCGCTGGTCAGCTTGGACGCCTCGGCGCTGAGCTCGCCGTAGGAGAGCTTGCGGCCGTCACGGGCGACGACGAAGCCGTCCTCGGTGCGGAGCTGGCTGACCGGGACACCGAGCCGGTTGGAAGCGGCGGCCACGAGCTGCCCCCGCATCTTGGCCCCGATGAGGCGGACCGGGTCCCACAGCACGCGGGTGTTGTGCGAACCACCGGTGATCTGGGCCGCGCCCCACTTGGCGTCGGCCTTGGCCAGCTCGACCTTCACGCTCTCGAACGGGACGTCGAGGTTGTCGGCCACCAGCATGCCGAAGGTGGTCATGATGCCCTGGCCGATGTCCTGCTTGGGCAGTTCGGCGAGGACGGTGTTGTCGGGCCGGATCTCGATCTTCAGGTCGTAGATCGTCGGCTGCTGGCTGAGGATGAAGATGTCGGTGAAGTCCTGGGCGTCCGGGAGTTCATCGGTCTTCGTAGGGAAGGCCCCGGCGCCGTCGGCGAAGCCGAGCCGGCCGGCGATCGCCAGGGTGGGCCCGGCGATCATGAGGCCCTTCAGAACTTGGCGTCGACCAAGCTTTGTCTCAAGAGCGGACATTCAGTGCTCCCTCCAAGTGATTCGAACGGCTGAGCCGCGACGAACCAAGCCCCCCGAGGGTTGGACTAGGTCCAACGTGACTAGCCAGCTGCAGGCTGGTATTACTGCCCAGCTCTCCAATGGTCTGACGGTTCTCGTGCAAGCCGAGCCCCGACCCATGTGGGCCTAAAGCGCGCCCACCGGGACAATCTGCACTCCGAACTACGCATATGCAACAGTTTTCCCGACAACGGGCGACAAGTGGTCTCACGTCGTCGACGAGTGGCGTGTCTTTACAAGGTTTTTCGCGGCGAATGTGCCCATCGCGACTATTTCGCGGAAGTGTTCGACTTGCGACAGTGTTCTTGGATAGTGACACTGGTGAGATATCTTGTCTCTGGTCGTCGATCTGGGCTCCGCGGCGAAAGTCCGTGTCGTTGCGGGGTCCGTCGTGTCGCTGACCATGCTTGAGCTTCCCTCTAAGCTCTCCGCTCGACCGGTGGCGGGGCCCAATCGGTGCCCGCCACCAGGTCGAGTGCAGGGGCGCGGAATTGCTCAAGCCTCAGGGGAAAGAGGGCTGGGTGGCGCTCCATAACGCTGCGTTTGATCCGCAAAGCGACCCGGGAAGGACGACCCGGGGAAGCTTCGATCGTGCCGCTCGGAATCGCGTCATTGCGGTGGAGCGTCAGGCCGAGTGGATCGCCCAATGTCTCGCCCGCCCGGAACTGGCGCCGCTCGGACCGGACGACATCCGGGAGCTGGCCGCCCTGCTGCGGGAGGAGCGGTACCCGGCCGGAACGGCCGTGTTCCGCATCGGCGAGGCGCCGACGCGCGTCCTGATCGTCCGCCAGGGCGCCATTGAGCTGTCCCGCATGCTCAACGGCCGGCGTGTCGTGCTCCAGATCATGCGGCCGGGCGACGTGATGGGTGATGTCGGGCTCTTCCTGCGCAAGACCGCCCCCTACGACGGTGTCGCACTGGAGGACACCGTGATCCTGTCGCTGGACTCCGTCCGGTTCCACCGCCTGCTGGAGCAGCGGCCGCGCCTGGCCTGGCGGTGGATGATCTCGATCTCCGGCCGGCTCGAGAGCTACCAGTCCCGCCTGATGGAACTTCTGGCCGGCGGCCTCGAGGCCCAGATCGCCTCCGTCCTCGTCCGCCGCGCCGAGCACGGCGTCGTGAAGCTCAGCCAGAGCAGTCTCGCCGAGCTGGTCGGCGGCCGCCGCACCAGCGTGAACCGGGTCCTCAAGCGGCTCGAGGAGCAGGATCTCGTGCGGGTCCGTTACGGCCAGGTGCAGATCCTCGACGAGGCCGGCCTGGCCCGGGCGGCCGGCCTCGACTAAGGCCACCGCGCGTCGAGCGCGTAGACGCGCCGGGGCGCCGCCCCGGACTGCGGGCGGCGCCCCGATCGGTACTGCGGGCTATGTCTTGTTAGCTGGTCGTGTTACTTGCCGGCCGCGACCTGCTTGATGGCGGACCGGATGCGGAAGTACGTACCGCACCGGCAGAGGTTTCCGCCCATCGCTTCGTCGATGTCGGCGTCGGTCGGGTTCGGGTTGCTGTTGAGCAGGGACACGGCCTGCATGATCTGGCCGGCCTGGCAGTAGCCGCACTGGGCGACGTCGTTGTCGATCCAGGCCTGCTGGACCGGGTGCAGCTTGTCACCCTGGGCCAGGCCGTCGATCGTCGTGACGTTCTTGCCCTGGATCGAGCCGACCGGCGTGATGCAGGTCCGCTGGGCCTTGCCGTTGATGTGGCTGGTGCAGGCGCCGCACAGGCCCATGCCGCAGCCGAACTTCAGGCCCTTGACGTCCATACGGTCACGGAGAACCCAGAGGAGCTCCTCGTCCTTGTCAGCGTCGACCGAGACCGGGTTGCCATTGAGATTGAATGTGATCACCGGCATCGTTATCAGGCTCCGTACTCGTTGAGCGGGAAGTTCCGGGGCTGCTTGCCTGTGGCGCGGGCCCAGGCGTTGGCGGCGGCCGCGGCGGCGGCGGGAACACCGAGCTCGCCGATACCACCGGGCAGCACGTTGCTGTTCGGCAGGATGCTGACGCTCATCTCCGGCGCCGAGTCGAACATGCGGGTCCACTTGTAGTCGTGGAAGTTCGACTCACGGGTGGCACCGTTGTCCACGTGCAGTCCGGCCCGGAAGGCCAGGGCGAACCCGTCGTGGGCCTGGCCGAGCAGCGACGACTTCGTGCCCTCGGGGTTGACGCAGTGACCGTTGTCGACCGCGATGTGACAGGCGGTCATCCGCGGCTCCCGGCCCCGGACGTCGATCGTCATCACGTAGGCGGCGATCGACTTGTACTCGTCGTGGAGGCCGATGCCCTGGGCGACACCCGCAGGCAGCTTCTTGCCCCACTGGGCGGCCTCGCCGGCCTTCGCCAGCACGGCCTTGTGACGCTCGGTGTCGGCCATGCTGATCCGGAAGTCCAGCTCGTCCTTGCCGAGCAGCCGGGCGAGCTCGTCCATGACGATCTCGTCGGCGGCGTGGACCTGGCCGGAGTACACCACCCGCCAGGCGGCGGTGGGCTTGGCCAGCAGCTTCTGCTTCAGCGTGATGCTGGTCGGGCCCGTCTTGTAGGGCATCTTCTGGGTGTGCGCGAAGAAGTACTGGCACGCACCCTCGTTGTTGTACTCGGTGATGTAGCCGGTGGCGACGTCACCGAGGCCGTGGCGGAGGTCCATCTCCGGGCAGGCCATGCGGTGTTCGTAGCCGACCACGTCGCCGCCGCTCACAACGGCCTTGATCTTGTGGATCGAGACCGGGCGGCAGCGGCCGTGCTTGATGCCTTCCTCACGCAGCCACTGGAGCTTGACCGGCCGGCCGAACCGCTGGGCGATCTGGGCGACCTGCACGTCCTGGTCGTGGAACAGGTGACGGCCGAAGGCGCCGCCACCGGGGATGACGTGGTAGGTCACCTTCTCGATCGGCAGGCCGAGGGTCTCGGCCAGCTGACGCTGCAGCGTTCCGGGGATCTGGGCGGCGCCCCAGACCTCGGCCGCGTCCTTGGTGACGTTGGCGCAGGCCGCGTTCTCCTCCATCGGGGCGTGCGGCACGTAGGGCCAGCGGAAGGTCGCTTCGACGCCCTCGCCGGGGTTGCTCACCTTGTCGATGATGCTGTTGAGCAGGTCATCGATCTGGGCGTCCGACAGCGAGTCCATCGGGCCGGCGCTCCACTTGACCTTGAGCGCGTTCTTCGCCTTCTTGGCGATGCCGAAGGTCTCGGCGTGAACCGCCACACCCTCGGGGATCAGGTAGTCGGGCATGCCCGGGATCTGGGTGAAGCCGAGGTAGCCCTTGATCTTCTTGGCTTCGGTGTCGTCGATCGAGACCACCGAGGCGCCGTGGGTGGCGGCCATGGCGAGAACGGTCGGGATGTACTCCTTGGACGAGAAGAGGTCCATGGAGTACTGCTGCTTGCCCTGGACGATGTCGCGGATGTTGTGCCGCACCTGCGGCTTCCCGATGACCTTGTATTCGCTGGAGCTCTTCGGCATTGCCGCCTTGGCCTTGGGCAGCTGGGCCGCCGCGGCGGTGAGCTCGCCGTACGACATCTTCTGACCGTTGGTGGCCACGACGTGGCCGTTCTCCGTGCGCAGCTGGCTGACGGGAATCCCCATCCGCTGGGAGGCCGCGGCCATGAGCTGGCCCCGCATCTGGGCACCGATGAGGCGGACCGGGTCCCACAGCACGCGGGTGTTGTGCGAACCACCGGTGATCTGCGCCGCCCCCCATTTCTGGTCGGCCGGGGCGAGGACCACGTCGACCATGTCGAACGTCGTGTCGAGGTTGTCGGCCACCATCATCCCGAAGGTGGTCATGATGCCCTGGCCGATGTCCTGCTTCGGCAGCTCGGCGAGCACCCGACCGTCGGGCTTGATCTCGATCCTCAGGTCGTAGATGGTCGGCTGCTGGCTCAGGATGAAGATGTCCGTGAAGTCCTGAGCATCCGGGAGTTCATCGGTCTTCGTTGGAAATGCGCCGGCACCATCGGCGAAGCCGATGCGGCCCGCCACTGCCAGCGTCGGTCCGGCGATCAAAAATCCTTTCAGGATTTGGCGCCGTCCAAGCTTTGTATCAAGAGCGGACATTCAGTGCTCCCTCCAGGTGTCCGTTCGGCCAATGACCTCCACACCGGTTCCAGGGAATAGCAACCAGGTTGAGGCCACCAGCGAGCTACGGGCTGGGTGATGGACCCAGCACTCCCTTGGTTCAACTAGCTTGAGCTGACTCTCTATACGCATCTGTACGCAGCCGGACGGGCACGGGCCCTCCCTGCCCATGTCGCCCAATTCCGGCCTCAGGGACAATCTGCCCATTTTTCAAACGGTTATGCAACAGAAACTTTCCGGGCAGGCTGGGTGTGGTTGCACATCAGCGATGAATCGCCAGTACGGGCAAGGGTTTCCGCACAAAGTGTGCGGTTTGTGACAATTAATGGAATGTGTGCGATTCGCGATATTCGAGCAGCGCCTTTCTTGGAGCAGTGTTAGCGTTCGCCTCGGTCGCCGGTTCGCGATCGTGGAGCGGAGTCCGTCACGCTCAATCGCTGGGAGCTTCCGGCAGACCAAGGCTTGGCTTCCCTCCAAGCTCTCTGCTCGGCCGGTGGCGGGTGCCATTTGCGAGCATTGGCGCCCGCCATCCGCCGAGCGGCCCGCGGAGTATCCTCGGGGCGCATGCGCCCGATGACCTGTCCATGAACCGCTCGGATCGGCGGGGGGTCGATCCCGCGGCAATGCGGCAGGCGGCGTGGATCGCCCAGTGGTTGGGTCCGGGTGATCTGGCGCCGGTCGGCGCCGACGACATCCGGGAACTGGCGGCACTCCTGCGCGAGGACCATTACCGGGCCGGTGACACGGTTTTCCAGATCGGCCAGGCCCCGACGCGAGTCCAGATCGTCCGCACCGGAGCCGTGGAGTTGTCCCGGAACATCAAGGGCCGGCGGGTGGTGCTGCAGATCCTGCAGCCGGGCGACGTGTTCGGCGACGTGTCGCTCTTCCTGCGGATCAAGGTGCCGTGGGACGCCGTGGCCCTCGAGGACAGCGTCGTCCTCTCCGTCGACTCGGTGAGCCTCTATCGCCTGCTCGAGCAACGTCCCCGCCTGGCCTGGCGCTGGCTGCACTCGGTCTCCGCCCGCGTCCACGGGTTCTGGTTCCGTGTCGTGGAGCTGCTCGCCGGCGGGCTCGAAGCCCAGGTGGCCTCGGTCGTGCTCCGCCGAGCGGAGAACGGCGTCCTGCACCTCAGCCAGGGCAACCTGGCGGAACTCGTCGGCCATCCCCGGACCAGCATCAACCGGGCGCTGAAACACCTCGAATCCCAGGGTCTGGTCCGGGTGCGCTACGGCCAGGTGGAGGTCCTCGACGAGATGGGGCTGGCCAAGGTCGCCGGGATGGAGTGAACCAAAGGCTGGGGGCGGCCGTGTGGCCGCCCCCAACCGGTTCGGAGTACTTGAGTTTTTCGTTCAGACCAGGTCGGCGCAGCCGATCCGGGCGTGGGCGTGGGGGTCGGTCGGGTCGTCCGGTGGCTCGTGGATCCAGATCGCCCGGGCGGTGGGCCGGGCGACCCAGTCGGCCACACCGAAGCCGCGGGCTACGCCGGTCTCATCGGCGGTCAGGCCGGCGGTGGGATCCGTGGGATCGGACGACGGCCACAGCTCGTTGGGCGGTTCGTCGGGACCGGCGGGGTCGTTCTTGTAGTGGGCGCTGGTCGGGTTGGCGCACGTCCCCTCGTGCAGGTGGGCGTCGTAGGTCACGCCCGGCTCGAGCCCGGTCACGAGCACCTCGACCAAGGTACGGCTCCCGGAACGGAGGATCTGCGCCGTGCCCCGAACCTCGGGCCCCGGCTCCGGTGGGGGCGGCGGCGGCGAACCGGCCGGCGGTTCGAACCCGAAGTGGCCGCAGTGGACGGCGGGATCGATGCCGAGGCGGATCGCCTCGTCGATGACCTCCTGCGGGCAGGGGTTCCCGCCACCGAGCTCGGCCAGTGGCCGGAAGAAGCCGGTCGCCACGGCTGGCGCCAGGTCGGGGCCGTTGACCCGGATCTGCGGTGCCGGGTGCGGGTCGGTGGTCTCGGGCTCGCTCCAGGACACCTCTTCGCCGTCGTTGTAGACCTGGAGGGCCGGAACCCGGTAGGTGCCGCCGATCCCCGGTGTGCGGACCGAGACGGAGAAGAAGTCGACCGTCTCGAAATTCGTCGATTCGGGCCGGCGGGTCCAGGTGGCCTCGTCGACGGTGAAGGCGCAGGCGAAGTCGACGCTCTCGTGGCACTGCTCGATCTTGAAACCGGCGGGGAAGTTCACGACGACCTTTTCGGTGTGATGCGCCGCCAGCTCCTCGGGAGTGTTCGGCGCGGGCTCCACCGGGGCGCGGAACTCCAGCTCGGCAACCTGAAGTGTGGGAATCCCCACGGTGACATGCGCCGACGCTTGAACAGTGACGCCGACGAGCGCGGTGAGGGCCGCAGCGAGGACGACCTTGTGGTGTCGTCGCAGGGCCGACGGACGGACGGACCGGTTCACGATCGCAGCTCCCCTTCAAAAAGCGATGTGGTCAGAACGATCGCTCGAGCCGCCCGTCTGCGCGGGGAACGCTCGAACCCGGATGCGATCAACTGCCCAATTCGCCACATGGCGCCCAATTCCTGCCCAAAGGGTCAAAGGGTTCCGAAGGGCAGAATTGGTCCCCGTCCGTCGATCTTCGCCAAATCGTCACGGATCCGTCGCGGGGTTCGGGGTGGCCACCGGCGAAGAGACCGGGACGCTGGTTCCGGATTCCCCGATCGCCGGAGGCTCGCTGTGCCCACCGCCAAGGATCTCGTGTGCGCCGGCTACGACACGATGCACGGTCGCTACGCCGACTGGGCCGGGCGGGACACGTCCCGCCGGCAGGTCTATCTGGCCCGGGCGGCCGGTATGGGCTTGATCAAAGGCGGTGACGCCCTGGATCTCGGTTGCGGCACCGGTCGCCACGTCACGGCGGCGCTGGCCGCCGCCGGCTACCGGGTCACGGGGCTCGACGTGTCGTCCCGGAGCATCGACGTCGCCCGGCGGGAACTGCCGTCGGTCCGGTTCGTCGTGGGGGACATGGCCTCGGCCACCTTCCGGCCCGGCTCTTTCGACCTGGTGACCGCCTTCTACTCGATCATCCACCTCCCTCGCGAGGAGCACGGTGAGGTGCTGCGGCGCGTGGCGACGTGGCTCCGGCCGGGCGGCGGCCTCATCGCCAGCCTCGGTGCCAGTTGCGGCGACGCCTACGAGGAGGACTGGCTCGGCGTGCCCATGTACTGGAGCAGCTGGGATCACCGCACCAACCGCCGCCTGATCGCCGAGGCCGGCCTCGAGATTCTCGTCGACACGGTCGAGACCACCCTGGAGGACGGCCAGCCCGTCGCCTTTCACTGGCTGATCGCCTGCAAGCCCTAGATCGCCTCGGCGATCAGGAGTGTTCCGAAGACGACGAAGGACATGGCGGCGGCCCGCTTGACGAGGCGTTCGGGCAGGCGGGCGCCGAGCTGCTGGCCGACCACGATGGCCACGGCGTCGGCCGCCACCATCCCGAGGGTTGATCCCGCCCACACGCCGAACGCGCTTCCGTCGGTGGCCAGTGTGATCGTGGCCAGCATGGTCTTGTCGCCGAGCTCGGCCAGGAAGAAGGCGACGGCGGCGGCCACGACCGCGGACCCGGTCGAGCGCCCGGCCCGTCCCGCTTCGTCGTCGTCGAGGGCGTCGCCCCGCAACGTCCAGGCGGCGAAGCCGAAGAAGGCCAGACCGGCCACCACGGAGATGGCCCGGGTCGGGAGGGCGACACCCAGGACCGCCCCGAGACCGACCGACGCGGCGTGGACGACGGCGGTGGCGATCGTGATGCCGATCAGGATCGGCAGTGCCCGGTACCGCGCCGCGAAGGCCAGCGCCATCAGCTGACTCTTGTCGCCGAGCTCGGCGACGAAGATGATCCCCAGGCTCACGAGAAAGGCAGACATTGGAGGGAGCCAGCAACCTAGCGGGTGAAGCAGGACTGCCCAGCCACGGGCCGCTCCCCATCGCAGTCGTCAACCGCCCTCTACCTGGATAGATGTAGGGGTGACGGTTCAAGAATTCGTCGGAGGAGGACCAGTCATGGATACCTCGAATCCGGCCCGGCTCTACGCCCTGGTCTTCGGGGCGGTCCTCGTGGCGGCGGGGGTGATCGGGTTCTTCTACAACTCGGACTTCTCGTCCGGCGACGCCGTGCCCCGCGACGCGGTGTTCGGCATCCTGGACGTGAACGGCTGGCACAATGTCGTCCACATCGCCACCGGTGCGCTGGGGCTGGCCGCCTTCGCCTCCCTCGCCGCCTCCCGGGCCTACGCCTTCGGTCTTGGCGTCGTCTACATCATCGTGGCCATCTGGGGCTTCGCCCTCGGCGATGGCGAGGTGATCCTCAACCTCGTCCCGATCAACACCGCCGACAGCGTGCTGCACCTGGCCATCGGCGTCATCGGCATCATCGCCGGGCTGGCCGGCAGCACCCGGGCCGCACCGCAACGGGTCTCCAGGGCCACCTGACGCCGACCGGCGCAACTTTTGTCAAGTATTCAAATGATCTCTTGACAAACGCCTGGCGTGGATCGACCATTTGGGGACCGGACTCCAGGAGGCCCTCATGGTTCAAGCGCCAAGTGCCGCCCCGTGCCTTTGAAGCCGACAGTGGTCGCCCTCGTCGACGAGGGGCTGGGCAACTCCTCGTACCTGGTCGATCTCGGCGACGGTCGCGCCCTGGCCGTCGATCCGCCCCGGGATCCGAGCCGCCACCTCGCCGCCGCCGAGCGGCAGGGGCTCACGATCAGTCATGCCGCCGAGACCCATCTCCATGCCGACTTCGTCACCGGCAGCCCGGAGCTGGCCGCCCGGGGTGCCACCGTGGTGGCCCCGGCCGCCGGTCGCATCGAGTGGCCTCACCGGGGGCTGGCCGACGGCGACGAGATCGAGCTGGGCGGGCTGCGGATGCGCGCCCTCGGCACGCCCGGCCACACTCCGGAACACCTTGCCTACCTGCTGTGCGACGGTGACGAGCCCGTGGCGCTGTTCTCCGGCGGGTCATTGCTCGTCGGATCGGTCGCCCGTACCGATCTGATCGCTCCTGAGCGGACCGAGCCGCTGGCCCGGGCCCTCCGGCGCTCCATCGTCGAGCGGATCTTGACCCTCCCCGACGACCTGGTCGTGTACCCGACACATGGGGCCGGTTCGTTCTGTTCCATGCCGGCCGGCGGCGAGCGGACCACCACCATCGGCCGGGAACGGGCAACCAATCCACTGCTGGCCGCGCCGGATGAGGACAGCTTCGTCGCCCGCCTGCTCGCCGGACTGGGGACGTACCCGACGTACTTCAGCGAGCTCCGGGAGGTCAACCGGACGGGGCCCCGTGTCTACGGCACCTTCCCGAGGCTGCCCGCCCTCGACGTCGTCGCCGCCCGCCGTGTCCTTGACGAGGGCGCGGCCTTGATCGATGTCCGGCCGATCGCCCGTTTCGCCGCCGGGCACGTTCCTCGCTCGCTGTCCATTGCCCTGCGTCCGCAGTTCGCTCCATGGCTGGGATGGCTCATTCCCCGGGAACGGCCACTGCTCTTCGTCATCGATGGCGACCAGGATCGGACGGAACTCGTCCGCCAGTGCCTCACGATCGGTTACGAGCACGTCGCCGGCGAGTTGGCGGGAGGCGTCGACGCCTGGGCCGCGGCGGGCCATCCGGTCAGTGTGATTCCGCTCGTCGAACCGAGGGGCCTGGATCGCGACCGCGCCCTCGATGTCCGCCAGGCATCGGAGTACGTCGCCGGCCACGTGCCGGACGCCGTCCACCTCGAGCTCGGCTCCTTGACCGCCGGGCTTGACGCCGTGCCGGCCGGCCCGATCACGGTGATGTGCGGTCATGGCGAACGCGCCATGACCGCCGCCAGCCTCATGGCCGCCGCCGATCGCCACGACGTCTCGGTGATGGCCGGCGGCCCCGACGACTGGGCCCGCGCCAGCGGCGCACGGCTCGCCTCATGACCGCGACGTCGACTCGGACGACCGGCGAGACCGCCCCTCGGTTGGGGCTGCGGCAGAACCTGGCCCAGTTCAGCCTGCTGGTGGGGGTCAACGCGCTGGTCGGCGGCATGGTCGGTCAGGAGCGGACCGTCCTGCCGCTGCTGGCCACCCGGACGTTCGGGCTGGCCGCCGTCACCGCCACCACCACCTTCATCATCGCCTTCGGGGCGACCAAGGCGTTGACGAACCTCGCCACCGGCGCCTTGACCGACCGGGTCGGCCGCAAACCCGTCCTCATCGCCGGCTGGCTCGCCGCCCTGCCCATCCCGTTTCTGCTCATCTGGGCGCCGAGCTGGAGCTGGGTCGTCGTGGCCAATGTCCTCCTGGGTCTCAATCAGGGCATGACGTGGTCGACCACGGTCATCATGAAGATCGACCTCGTTGGGCCGGAGCGGCGGGGGTTCGCCCTCGGCCTGAACGAGGCGTCGGGCTACGGCGCCGTGGCGGTCACGGCGCTCGCCACCGGCGCCATCGCCGCCCACTACGGCCTGCGACCGGAGCCGTTCTACCTCGGCATCGTGTTCGTCGGGCTCGGCCTCGGGCTGTCCGTGTTCTTCGTGCGCGAGACCCACGGGCATGCGCACCACGAAGCGGCGACGACCATCGGTCCCCAGACTGACGCCGGTGACCGGTTCGGGCTCGTCTTCGCCCGGGCCACCTGGCGCGATCCGACGCTGAGCGCCGTCAGCCAGGCGGGCCTGGTGAACAACGCGGTGGACGGCCTCGCCTGGGGCATTCTCCCGTTGCTCTTCGCCGCCGGCGGTCTGTCGGTGGAGGCCATCGGAGTACTCGCCGCGCTCTACCCCGGGGTGTGGTGCGTGGGTCAGCTCTTCACCGGCGCCTGGTCCGACCGGGTCGGCCGCAAGCCGCTCATCACCGCCGGCATGGTCCTCCAGGGCCTCGCTCTCGCCCTCATGGCCGCCACCACGGGCTTCGGGCCGTGGGCCGTCGGGGCCGTCCTGATCGGTGCCGGCACCGCCCTCGTCTACCCCACCCTGATCGCCGCCGTCGGCGACCGGGCCCACCCCGCCTGGCGGGCCACGGCCGTCGGCGTCTACCGCCTCTGGCGGGACACCGGTTACGTCGTGGGGGCCCTCCTCGGCGGCGTCGTCGCCGACGCCTTCGACCTGCGCGCCGCGGTCTGGGTCGTCGCCGCCCTCAGCATCGCCTCCGGCCTCCTCGTCGCCACCCGCATGACCGAGACTCGCACCGACGGGTGAGCGGAGGCGTCCGCCAGGGCGGCTGACGTGTCGCCCTGTCTCGCGGCAACCTGGTGGGCCATGGCCAGCTCAGTGCTCGTGGCAGAGGTCGTCAACGGAACCAAGCGATTCGAGGCGGTGCTCGCTTTGGCGGACAGGGTCCTGGAGCAGAGGCGATACATCGTCTCGGAGGTGCCGGGAGCGTTCTCCGATCACGTTATCGGCGCCTTCGATGGCGAGCGTTGCCTCGGCTTCCTGCGCTTCTACATTCAGGTCATCGGCTCGGAAGAAGGGCGTCCGCCGGTACTGCTGCGCGGCTCACCGCTGACAGAGGGGTTCGTGGAAGCCTTCGGCGTCGATCCAAAGGCACGCCGGCTGGGCATCGGGTCGTCCCTTCAGTCGCACGCCCAGGAGATGGCCCGAGCAGTCGGCTGCTGGCAGATGCGGTCGCGCAGCCCCGTCTCCAGCGTGGAGAACTACGCCATGAAGCTCGCCGCTGGCTACGTGTTGCAGCCCAGCAACGAGAACGACTCGTACTACTTCCTGAAGAAGCTTTGACCGGCCCTTAGAAGCGGCTCTCAGCAAGTTCATTTGCGAGAGCCGCGGGTCGTCGTCTTCGACCATGTCCCCATGGTGGTCCTCGACGACCCCCTTTGCGTCCGGCCCGGCACCTTCCGGAATGTCAGCCGGTGCGGCGCAGGTACCTTCGGAGGGCTTCCCGGATGACGTCGGAGTTCCTTCGGCCTTCCTTCTGAGCTTGCTTTCGAAGTGCCTCGGTGAGCTCCGGGTCGAGTCGTACGGATTCGACGGAGGCGGCTGAACTGCCCATCGGGGCCGGCGGACAGGTGCGCCGCCCGGTGCCTGAGCGCGACCGGTCGCGCGCGTGCCCCATTAGGGCCCGGGGGCGCGCCGGGCCGCGCTGGCGACCCCTCTGGGACCGGGGGGCGAAGTGCGCTACGCCGGCGGCGCGGCCTCCGGGCTTGGCGCTTACGGCTGACGGGCGGCGCTCGTCGTTGTCGCCCCGCCGCCGGACAAATGGTCATCGAACGACGGGACCTCAACGGGCGCGAGACCGAGTCGCTGGCGGGCGAAGTTCATCTCGCTGATCTCGATTCGCTGGTTCTTGAGGATCCTGCCGGCCAGTTCCCGGACCTTGCTGTCGGAACCGCGCTCCAGGTACGCCTGCGCCATGGCGACCCCGCCGCTGTGGTGCCCGATCATCATGCGGAGGAACCGGTCATCGAGATCGCGGCCGGTGGCAGCGTCGAGCGCCTCAAGCTCCTGGTCCGACGCCATCCCCGGCATGAACGCTTTGGGATGGGCCATTCCGGCCCAGCCCATCGACGTCGAACCGGGACTCTCCCGGGGGTGACCCCAGCCGTCGAGCCAGGCGTCCATCAGGCCGATCTCGTACTCCTGGAGGGCGATGATCTCCTTGGCGAAGCTCCGGACCACGGCGTCCGTCGCCGCCTCGGCCGTCCGGAACGACATGGTCACCGCCTGCTTGTGATGGACGATCATGTCCTGAAGGAAGCCGACGTCCGCCGACCCGGCTCCCGGCCGATTCGGGAGGCCGATCCGGTATCCCACCACGCCGGCCAGGAACATCAGCGCCAGCCCGAGGACGACGACACGGCTCGGTGTGACCCACGACGCTTCTTCCGGTTCGGCGGCCTCGTCCGGATCCGGAGCCACCGCGCCGCCGTCCCTGAAACGTGAATCGACCATGTTCAGAAGATAACGACGGCGGCATGGAGCCAGTTCGCTAAGTGCGGGCGCAGGTCGCCCACCGATGAGTTTCTCGTGGCGCGCCGGTCTGTACGCCGGAGACCGACTCACGGAAGGCTGGCGCGATGCGGAAGCTGATCTACGGCATGAACGTGACCCTGGACGGCTACATCGCCGCACCAGGCGACGACATCGGCTGGAGCGGGCCGCCGAGCGACGAGCTGTTCCAGTGGTGGCTCGACCAGGAGCGGGCGAGCGGCCTGTCGCTGTACGGGCGCAGGCTGTGGGAGACGATGAGCTCCTACTGGCCGACCGGCGACCAGCAGCCCAACGCCACCCCGGCGGAGATCGAGTTCGCCCGGAACTGGCGGGACACGCCGAAGGTGGTGTTCTCCTCGACGATCGACAAGGTCGACTGGAACACCCGCCTGGTCACCGGCGACGCGGTCGGCGAGATCACCCGGCTCAAGGCCGAGGACGGCGGTCCGATGAGCATCGGTGGCGCCACGCTCGCCGGGGCTGCCATGCGGGCCGGGCTGATCGATGAATACGCCCTGGTCACCCACCCCGTCCTGGTGGGCGGCGGCACGCCGTTCTTCACGGCGCTGGACGGCTGGGTGGACCTGAACCTGGTGGAGACGCGGTCCTTCCCCGGCGGTGAGGTCCTGACCCGGTACGAGACAAGGCGGTGAACGACGCTCTCCTGCGTTCAGCGCGCCGCCAAGGGCAGGCAAAAAGTAATCCTGAGCAGCTGTGTTGCTGGTCAGGATCGGTGGAGGTGAGCGGATTTGAACCGCCGACTTCTACGTTGCGAACGTAGCGCTCTGCCAGCTGAGCTACACCCCCGTTGGCGGGTCCCAGAGTAGCCGGAACGCGGGCGTCAGCTGCCGGTCCGCGGGGGCTCGGGGGTGCCCCCCGAAGAGTCAGCGTCCTTGACGCGGCTTTCGATGCCTTCCAGCAGGCGGCTCTGGAGGAGGCTCGTCGTCAGGTCGCCGCGGGTGCGCTCGAGGACGCCCCGGAGGGCATCGGTCGTCCGGCGCAGGCCGCCGGTCATGGCGTCGGGGAAGTCGATCGTGACGAGCAGCGAGTAGACCTCGTCCATATAGCCGAGGAGCTCCTCGCCCCGCTCAGGCCGGCCCCGGCGGAGGAGGTCGAGGACGTACCGGCGCAGCTCGCTGGCCGCCTCGGCCATCCCGTTGAGGTAGGCCTGCACCTCGACGCCGAGCTCGTCGGCCCTCGGCAGGGCGTCGCCCCGGACGAAGGCCAGGGTCATGCGGGCTTCGGCGTACTCCTTCGAGGCGTCATGGACGAAGCCGGCGTGGCGGATGTCGGGGTGCTCCTCGACCGCCTTGAGCGCCTCGGCCAGGTGGGCCGCCGCCTGGGCCGACAGCTCCTCAGCGGCCTCGAACTGTTCCCGGTGGACCGCCCGGATCGACGCCGCGCAGGCCTGGATCGTCTTGCGGCAGGCGGCCAGGGTCGTCTCTCGGGCCTTGTGCTTGCTCTCCAGCACGCCGCGGGCCCACTCGCCCCCGGCTTGGATCTCGTCGGCCCGGGAGTGTTGTGTCACCCGGTCAGCGTACGGCGGCGTCGGCCCGCCCGGCCGACCGGGAGGCCGCGGCGGCGGGGGCGGGGGCGGCGGCCGCCGCGGCGGCCGGGAAGTACCGGACCTTGGCCCGGCGCTCGAGCGCCAGCTTCTTGAGGCGCCGGAGACCGGCCAGGTAGGCGGCGAAGCCCGTCACTACCAGGCCGTGGCCGGCCCAGGCCAGCGGCGACCGGAGGACGAAGGCGGTGGCCAGCGAGACGATCGTCGCCCCCATGAGGACCATCAGGACCTGCTGGCGGCGGCGGAGGACGTCGACGCGGGCCCGGGCCCGCTCCTCCCGCCGGGCCGCGGCGGCGGCCGCCGCGGCCACGAGCTCGTCAGTGTCGTATTCGACGGCCTGGGCTTCGGCGACCGGCAGGCGGACCACGTTCCGGGGCGCCATCACCGCCACGTGGGCGCGGGCCGCCTCGAAGGGCCGGGTGGCGTCCATCGGCCGGCGGGCCAGCGGGGTGTCAGGACCGGGGGCCAGCACGGACAGCTTCCGCCGGAAGGCGTCGACCTGGCGGGCCCGCCGGGCCTCGGCGTGCGACTGCCACGCCGGCGGGATCAACACGATGCCCCACAGCACGATGAGCACGATCAGCACCATCGAATCCACCCTCCAGCAGCACTTTTAGGCCCCACGGGCAACGTAACAAAGGCCCGCGAGCTACCGGTGGATGCGTTACCCATGTTGCTGTAGTGGGCAGAGTCGCGAACAACCAGCGAACTGGCGTTCGTTTACCGGGATATAGCGGAAAAGGAACGCCAGTTGGGAGAGGGGCTAGAGGTCGAAGGTGACCTCTTCGTCGGCCGGCTTGCGGCGCCAGATGCCGGAACGGCCGCCGCTCTTCTCCCACAGCTGGATGTCGCTGATCGTCATGCCCCGGTCGACCGACTTGCACATGTCGTAGATGGTCAGCGCCGCCACCGAACAGGCGGTCAGGGCCTCCATCTCCACCCCGGTGCGGTCGACCGTCTCGACCTGGCACTCGACCTCGACCGAGCTGTCTTCGATGGTGAAGTTGACGTAGACGCTGCCCACCAGCAGCGGATGGCACAGGGGGAGCAGGTTCGGCGTCAGCTTGGCCGCCTGGATGCCCGCCACCCGGGCCACCGCCAGCACATCGCCCTTGGTGATCGCCCCGGAGGCGATCATCGAAGCCGTTTCGGGCTTCATCTGAACCCGGCAGCGGGCCACGGCCCGGCGGTGGGTCGCCTCCTTGGGGGTGACGTCCACCATGCGGGCACGTCCGAGCGGGTCCAGATGGGTGAATTCGAAGGGCGGCATGGCGACAAGTGTACGGCCTAACAGGGCCGGTCGCCGGGGTCGCCCGGCTGTTTTGCCCGGGGGCCCGGGCCTGGCTTTCTCAGGAAGCGGGGGCCGGCCGCCGGACGTTTCCCGACACCTGTCAGTTACGATAGGTACAGAGTGACGACCGGGTTCCGGGGGGCCGGCCCGTCCTCTCCCACGAGACTTCCCCGTCGCCCATGACTGCACCTTCACTGAACCAGCTCGGCGACATGTTCGGTCGACCGCTGCGCGACCTGCGGATCTCGGTCACCGACCGGTGCAATTTCCGGTGCCCGTACTGCATGCCGGCGGAGCTCTACGGCGAGGAATACAAGTTCCTGCCCCGCTCCGAGATCCTCAGCTTCGAGGAGATGGAGCGCCTCGCCCGGCTCTTCATCGACCTCGGGGTGGTCAAGATCCGCCTGACCGGCGGCGAGCCGCTGGTCCGGGCCCACCTGCCCGACCTGGTGGAGCGCATCGCCGCCCTCGACCCGGGCGTCGACCTGACGCTGACCACCAACGGCGCCCTGCTGGCGCCGGTGGCCGACGACCTGAAGAAGGCGGGGCTGAAGCGGATCACCGTGAGCCTCGACAGCCTCGATCCGGCCGTCTTCACCGCCATGTGCGGGCGGGACAACGTCCATCCCGACGTCGTGCTGGAGGCCATCGACGCCGCAGCCGCCGCCGGGCTCACGCCGGTCAAGATCAACTGCGTCGTGCAGCGGGGCGTCAACGACCACACGATCGTGGACCTCGCCCGCCACTTCCGGGGGACGGGCCACATCGTCCGGTTCATCGAGTTCATGGACGTCGGCACGCTCAACGGGTGGGACATGAGCCAGGTGGTCACCGCCGCCGAGATCGTCGACCGGATCAGCCGCGACGTGTTCCCGCTGGAACCGATGGGCGCCAACTACCGCGGCGAGGTCGCCAAGCGGTGGCGTTACGCCGACGGCTCGGGCGAGATCGGGATCATCTCCTCGGTGAGCCAGCCGTTCTGCGGGGACTGCTCCCGGGCCCGCCTGTCGACCGAGGGCCAGCTGGTGACCTGCCTGTTCGCCGCCGGCGGGCTCGACCTCCGGGGCCCCATGCGGGACGGCGCCTCCGACGACGACCTCAAGGCGCTCATCGCCGGCTGCTGGACGACCCGGCGCGACCGCTACTCCGAGCAGCGCTCGGCCCTGACGATCCGCCCCCGCAAGCGGGTCCAGATGTTCCAGGTCGGCGGCTGATCGGCGGCTGAGCCGCCCGGGGGAGCTCCTCGAGGCCTAGTGATCCGCCGGTAGGTCGAGCCGCATCACCGACACCTCGTCGCCGGCTTTGACTCCCTCGCCGTCGGGCAGGAGCACCAGCCCGTCCGACAGCGCCATGGCCGACAGCACGTTCGACGCCTGCCCGCCGGCGTCGGCGGCCAGCAGCCGGCCCGAGGCGTCGTCGGGCCGCAGCGTCACCCGGTTGAGGTGCAGCTTCCCGTCGACCCGACGGCGCATGTCGTGGGCCGCCAGCGCCGTGGTCACCGGCCGGAAGAGCTTGGAGTGGCCCATCATCTGCAGCAGCGCCGGCCGGGCGAAGAGCTCGTAGCTCACATGGGACGACACCGGGTTGCCGGGGAGGCCGAAGACCGGCACGCCGGAGAGCATCCCGAAGGCCAGCGGCTTGGCCGGCCGGATGGCGATCTGCCACCAGTGCATGTCGGCGATCCGGCTGAGGACGGCCTTGATGACGTCGTAGTCGCCCATCGACACCCCGCCGCTGGTCACCACGGCGTCACAGCTGGCGGCGGCCTTCTCCAACCGTTCGGTGATGATCGTCTCGTCGTCGATCCCCACGCCGAAGTCGACGACCTCGCAGCCGGTCTGGGCCACCAGCGCCATGAGCATCGGCCGATTGGAGTCGCGGATCTGCCCGGTGGCGAGTGGCTCGCCCGGCTGGACCAGCTCGTCGCCTGTCGACATCACCGCCACCCGGGCCCGGCGCACCACGTTGACCGTGGCGTGCCCGAGGCTGGCCACCACCCCCAGGTGGGCCGGGCCGAGCACGCTGCCGGCGGCGATGGCCGGGTCGCCCACCGCCAGGTCGCCGCCGGCGGGGCGGACGTGGTCCCCGGCCCGGGCCGCCCGGCGGATCGTGACGAAATCGCCGTCAGGGCCGTCGACCGACGTGTCCTCCACCATCACGATGGCGTCGGCGCCCTCGGGCACCGGCGCCCCGGTCATGATCCGGATCGCCTCCCCCGGCCCGACCGGCACGGTCGGCGCCTTGCCGGCCGGCAGCTCGTCGACGATCCGCAGCCGTACGGGCGTCTCCGCCGTCGCGCCGGCCGTGTCGGCCGCCTGCACGGCGTAACCGTCGACCCCGGTGTTGGCGAAGGGCGGAATCGGCTCCGTGGCGGCCAGCGCCTCGGCCGTCACGAGGCCGAGCGCCTCGCCCAGCGGGACGGTGGCGGACGGCAGCCGGGGCACGGTGGCGAGGATGCGGTTCAGGGCCTCTTCCAGGGGAATCATCGTCTTAGACGTTACTGAGCCCGCGTCCCCTTTCGAACCTTCCGGCCCTAAAATCACGGTCTTCCGGTTCCCGCCTTTCGCGCCCTTCGCGCACTGGGAGGGAATCGAATCAGTTCAGCGTCCGATGACGCGTGCGTGACCGCCGGGAGGGCCCATGCGGCGAACGTTCTTCATGCTGGCGGCGGCAGTGCTCGCCGCCCTACCGCCGGCGGTGGCCGGGGCGGGCGGCGGATCGCCGAGCCCCACGGTCGCGCCACCCTCGGCTGCCGCGCCCGCCGGGTCGGTCACCGACGCCTTCGGCGCCGGGCTCGCCGCCGGCCGGAAGCTCACCTTCCCCATTCCCGACGCCCCGGGCCCGGCCCCGCTGTCGCCCCGGGTCGAGGCCCTGCTCGACGGGGCCTCGCCCAGCGCCCTTCTCGACTTGGTCGTCACTCTCGACCGCCCGGCCGACGACCGGATGACGGCGGCGCTGGCCCGGCTCGGCGTGTGGTCGCACACGTTCCGGCACCTGCCGTCGGCGGCCGTCCGCCTGCCCGTCGCCCGGCTCACCGAACTGCGCAACCTCCGCGGTGTGCTGGCCGTCTACGACAACCGCCCTCTCCAGTACTTCCTCAAGGAATCGGCCACCCTCAACAACACCGCCAAGGCCTGGAACGACCTCAAGGTCACCGGCAAGGGCGTGACGGTCGCCGTCATCGACACCGGCGTCGACTTCACCCATCCCGACCTGGCCCCGGCCATGAAGGCCAACGTCAAGATGGTCGGCTTCGGCCAGGACCCGACGCCGACGATCCCCGTCGGCGACCTGCCCAACTCCGACACGTCGTCGGGCCACGGCACCCACGTCGCCGGTGACGTCGCCGGCCGCGGCACCGCCTCCGGCGGGGAGCAGAAGGGCATGGCCTACGGCGCCAACCTGGTAGGCATCGGGACGGGTGACGGCCTGTCTATCTTCACCGCCCTCCAGGGCTTCGACTGGCTGCTCGAGAACCGCGACAAGTACGACATCCGCGTCGTCAACAACTCCTACGGCACCGGCTTCGCGCCCTTCGATCCGATGGAGCCGATCAACCTGGCCACCAAGCGGGCCACCGACGCCGGCGTGGTCGTGGTCTTCGCCAACGGGAACGACGGCGACGAGATGAGCATGAACCCCTACGCCTCGGCGCCCTGGGTCCTTCCGGTGGCCGCCGGCTCGAAGACCGGGAAGGTGACGGACTTCAGCTCCGGCGGCATCGAGGCCGACACCGTGGGGCTCAAGTTCTCCAACGTCGAGGTGGTCGGCGAGGCCCGCAAGCCGCTCAACATGGGCCTCTACCACCCGGCCATCACGGCCACCGGCGAGGACGTCGTCGCCGCCCGGTCGAACACCACGATCACGCCGCTCACGTCGATCGGGCAGGACCGCAAGCGGATCCCGCCCGAGCAGCTGCTCTACTACCACACGCTGTCCGGCACCTCGATGGCCGCACCGGAAGCGGCCGGCATCGCCGCCCTGCTCCTCGAGGCCAACCCCGCGCTCACCCCGGCCCAGGTCCGGATGGTCCTCCAGATCACCGGCCGGAACATCCCCGGCGCGCCGTTCTACAAGCAGGGCTACGGCTACGTCGACGCCTCGGCGGCCGTGGAACTGGCCCAGAGTCTGAAGGGCAAGCCGGCCGGCGAGATCCAGTCGGTCCTCGAGGCGAAGCAGGCCGCCCGCGACCAGGCCGTCCTCGACACGCTGGCCCACCCCACCCGCTCCTACGGGTACACCGAGCGGGCGCCCACACTGGCCGGCAACCTGAGCCACAAGATCGAAGTCGCCCCGGGCAGCGAGCGGGTCAAGGTCGTGGCCAACGGCGGGTCCCTGCCCCTCCTCGGCGTGACGGCCTACGACATCACCGTCACCGACGCCGCCGGCAAGGAGGTCGGGTCCGCCGCCGCCTCGTCGGCTTCGGGTACGACGTCCCTCGACCTCGACCTGCGCAAGCTCGACGCCGACGAAGCGAAGGCCGCCGAGCGCTTTGCCGGGCTGACCTTCGGGCAGTGGACGGTCACGATCGGCGCCGTCGGCTCGCTGGTGCCGCCGATGGACACGGGCCAGGTCGACGACCTCGCCTCCAAGCGGTTCATCACCACCCTGATCTCGGTCTTCGGGGCCCAGCCCAAGCCCTGCAAGCCGGTGACGCAGTTCGTCCCGATCGGCGTCGAGGAGTTCCGCTTCCAGGACGACAAGGCCACCGGCGGGCCCTACCCGGCCGACCCGAGCTACACCTACGTCGGCCCGCTGCCCGACGGCACCCTCGGCAACCGCACCCCCGAGCGGCGCCTCGCCGCCACCTTCGGCCAGGCGACCAGTACCGGGCAGGAGCCCGAGTTCGCCACCGCGCCGCTGACCGAGCCGGTCACCGTCGGTGGAGCCAGCGAGCTGCGGGCCTTCATCCAGGGGCCGAGCGAAGCCGTCTCCGGGCTCCTGTCGGCCGACCTGATCGATGTCGACCCCAAGGGGGGTGTGTCGATCATCGGCCAGAGCCCGAAGAACGTGGCGGCCAAGGCGTCAGCCACCCAGCCGGTCGAGACCAAGGTGCCGATCGCCGTCGCCGTCCCGCACACCGTGCCCGTCGGTCACAAGATCGCCGTGCGGTTCCGGATCACCTTCGTGGGGACGTCGGGCCACACGCTGTTCTACGACTCCGACAAGTACCCGTCGGGCATCAAGTTCCAGACCGGGCAGGTCATCACCCACGAGGACTGCCCGTCGCTGCTCGACACGACTCCGGGCCCGGTGACGAGCCCCAGCACCCCGTCGGGAAGCGAAGGCAAGAGCTAGCGCTCAGCCGCTAGACGATCTTCCGGCGCTGGACGATCTCGGCCAGGAAGGCCTTGAACTCGTCGCCCAGGTCGGGTCGGTCCAGCGCCAGCTCCACCGTCGCCCGGAGGAAGTCGATCTTCTTGCCGATGTCGTAGCGGCCGGTCTCGAACGAGTAGCCGAAGACCGTCTGGGTCTCCAGCAGGAGGCTGATGGCGTCGGTCAGCTGGAGCTCGCCCCCGGCACCGGGCGTGATGCGGTCGAGGGCGTCGAAGATCTCCGGCGTGAACACGTAGCGGCCGATGACGGCCAGATTCGACGGTGCCTCCTCCGGCTTGGGCTTCTCGACGATCGACCGGATGCGGACGAGGTTCTCCTCCATCAACTCGGGAGTCACGCAGCCGTAGTTCTTGATGTCCTCCCGGGGGACCTCGAGGACCGCCACCACCGACCGGCCGTAGCGCTCGTAGACGTCGAGCATCGACCGGAGCAGCTTGGAGTCGTCGACCATGATGTCGTCGCCGAGGAGGACGGCGAACGGCTCGGAGCCGACGTGCTGGCGGGCCACTGACACGGCGTGGCCGAGGCCGAGCGGGTCGCGCTGGCGGATGTAGTGGATGTCGGCCATCTCGGAGATCTTCTGGACCTCCTCGAGTTCCTCGTCCTTCTTGCCCTGCTCCAGGTAGAACTCGAGCTCGAAGTTGCGGTCGAAGTGGTCCTCGATGGCCCGCTTGCCCCGGCCGGTGATGACCAGGATGTCGGTGATCCCGGCGCCGACCGCCTCCTCCACCACGTACTGGATGGTGGGCTTGTCGATGACCGGCACCATCTCCTTCGGCTGGCTCTTGGTGGCCGGGAGGAATCTCGTTCCGAGCCCCGCCGCGGGGATCACTGCCTTTCGAACCTTGGTCATGTCAACCGGTGCTCCGCATCATGGGGTGGGCCTCTTCGATCCGGTTGCGGCCGTTCTCCTTGGCCCGCTTGAGGGCTTCCTGGGCGGCGGCCAGCAACGTCCGGACGCTAGTCCCGCTGTGGGGATAGGCGGCAACGCCCAGCGACAGGGTGACCGTCCGGGTCTTCCCGTTGTGCTCGACCGGCTCCTCGCACATGGCCCGGCGGACCTTCTCGGCCAGGATCCGGGATCCGGCCAGGTCGGTCTCGGGCAGCAGCAGGACGAACTCCTCCCCGCCGTAGCGGGCGACGACGTCGATCTCCCGGGTGGCGGCCGACAGCCGCTGGGCCACCTCGACGAGGACGGCGTCGCCGCCCTGGTGGTGCCACTCCGTGTTGACCTGCTTGAAGTGGTCGACGTCGCAGAACACCACCCCCACCGGCCGCCCGAAGCGGACGGCCCGCTCCAGCTCCTCCTGGCAACGCAGGTCGAGCTGCCGGCGGTTCCACAGGCCGGTGAGCCCGTCGGTGATCGACAGCCGCTGGGCCTCCTCGTGGAGGGAGACGTTGTCGACGGCGGTGCCGGCCTGGCGGACGAGGGCCACCAGCGTCTCGAGGTCCTCGTCGGTGAAGGTGTCACCGGTGGTGTGGCCGTAGACGGCCACGACCCCGAGGAACTGGCCCCGGCTGGAGAACGGGACGGCCATGGCGGTGGCCACCTCGGGTTCCGGGAAGACCGGAGCCGTCGGGCCGGGGTAGACGACCGGAGCCTTCTCGGCGGCGACGGCGCCGGCCAGGCCCGTCCCCAAGGGGAGAGAGAGCTCCGGGGCCTCGGGACCGACCCCGGAGCGGGCGACGAGCACCTTCCGGGCCGGGGCGTACTCGAAGAAGATGCCCCGCTGGCCGCCCACCGCCAGCTGGGCGGTCTCCGAGACCGCCTCGAGGATCTTCTCGCGGTCGTGGGTGGCGGCCAGCGTCTCGCCGAGCCGCGAGATGGCCCGCCGGAAGGCCTGCTGGGAGCGGTCGAGGTCCCGGGCCGTGCCGTGGAGCTGCTCGCCCAGCCAGGCCTCGAGGCGGCGGGCCGATCGCCAGGTGACCAACCCGCAGGCCGCCGCCATGAGCGCCCCGACGGCGGCCAGGAGGGCGATGCCTTCGAGGTCGCCGGCGGCGGCGGCGATCAGGGCCACGACCAGGAGCCACCCCGCCGACACGCTGAGAGCGACGGCCAGCGAGCGTGTGAAAGGAGGCGGGCCCATGGTGTGCCCCATTCCTACAGCATGGGACCCCGGTGTCAACGCTCGTGCCTCGACCGGCGGCGTTCGGCGGCCTCAGGCCGGCCAGGGCCGCCGCTGGCGGCGTCCTCCTCCTCGCCGTAGGGGTCGCTACGCCTCGTCGTGCGTCCTTGCCAGCGACGCCCCTGACTCGGCCTGAGACTCACCAACGCCACCGGCCGAGGCACCGGGTATGATTAGCAGTCGCACGTGCCGAGTGCTAACGACCGAGGTTGCCATGCCTACCTACGAGTACCGCTGCAAGAAGTGCGGTCAGCACCTGGAAGTGGTCCAGTCGTTCTCCGATGAGCCGCTGAAGGTGTGCCCCAACTGCAAGGGGATGCTGCAGAAGGTCTTCTCGCCGGTCGGCATCGTCTTCAAGGGCAGCGGCTTCTACAAGACTGACAACCGCAGCGGGAAGGGCGGGGCGCACAAGCACACGGAGAAGGAGACGTCGTCGACGTCCTCGTCCTCCTCCTCTTCGTCGTCCGACTCGACGAGCTCCTCGTCGGGCAGCGCCAAGACGGACAGCAAGATCGCGTGACCTCGGCGGCCCCGGGGGAAGG
This sequence comes from Actinomycetota bacterium, assembly GCA_040756995.1. Classification (GTDB taxonomy): domain Bacteria; phylum Actinomycetota; class Acidimicrobiia; order IMCC26256; family BP-133; genus BP-133. Next base: position 26,163 of record JBFLYK010000035.1, read on the forward strand.
TCTCCCCGGAGCGGCAGCCGAGATCGGTGTGTTCGGCGGTTCCGGGTTCTACTCGTTCCTCGACGACGCCGTCGAGGTGGCCCTGGAGACGCCCTTCGGGGAGCCGGCGGCCCCACTCACGATCGGCGACGTGGCCGGCCGGCGGGTGGCGTTCCTGCCCCGCCACGGCCGGCGCCACGAGCTGCCGCCCCACCGCATCAACTACCGGGCCAACCTGTGGGCCATGCGCCAGGTCGGCGTCACCCGCATCATCGGGCCCTGCGCCGCCGGGTCGCTGCAGCCGGCGGTGGCGCCGGGCGACTTCGTCGTCCCCGACCAGCTGGTCGACCGGACGTGGGGCCGGGCCGACACCTTCTACGAGGGGCCGGTGGCCCACCACGTGTCCTACGCCGACCCGTACTGTCCCGAGCTGTCGGAGGTGGCGGTCGAGGCGGCCCGGGCGGCGGGCATCACCGTTCACCCGACCGGGACGGTCATCGTCGTGCAGGGTCCCCGGTTCTCGACCCGGGCCGAGTCCCGCTGGTACCGCAGCCAGGGGTTCGAGGTCATCAACATGACCCAGTACCCGGAGGCCTACCTCGCCCGGGAGCTCGGCATCTGCTACGCCGCCATCGCCCTGATCACCGACTACGACACCGGCGTGGAAGGTGAGGCGGGTACCGAGCCCGTCACCCAGGAAGAGGTGTTCGGCTTCTTCAAGTCCAACCTCGACCGGGTCCGGACCCTGCTGTTCGACGTGATCGCCGCCGTACCGGACACACGATCGTGCAAATGCGGAGAAGCTGTCGGCCCTCTGTCCTGATGTGGTGGAGGTGACCCGCTCTGTCGCTTAGTGCTGGCTACGGTGAATCGTGCGAGAAATCATCCTCGGCATCGTCCAGGGGCTGACCGAGTTCCTCCCGATCTCATCCAGCGGGCATCTGGTGCTCGTCCCGAGGATGCTGGGTTGGGACGAACCCGAGCTGGGGCTCACGGTGATGCTCCACCTGGGCACCCTGGTCGCCCTGCTGATCTACTTCCGGAACGACATCATCGGCCTGACGCTCGGGGTGCTCGGCCGGGGTCCGGACCCGGCCGCCGCCCGCCGGATCACCCGGTTCCTCATCGTGGGCACGATCCCGGCGGTCATCGCCGGCCTGGCCCTCGGAGGGTTCTTCGAAGACGCGTTCCACCGGCCCTACGAGAGCAGCATCGAGCTGGTCTTCACCGGTCTGATCCTGATCGGCACCGAGCGGTTCGGCGAGCGGGCCAACCGCCGCGAACTCGACGACCCACGGGCCTTCGGCATCGGCGCGGCCCAGGCGCTGGCCATCCTTCCCGGCCTCTCGCGATCAGGGGCCACCATCGGCGCCGGACTCCTGGCCGGCCTGTCGCGGGAGGAGGCCACCCGGTTCTCGTTCCTGCTCTCGATCCCGGCCATCGCCGGTGCCGCCGTGCTGGACGCCGCCGAGGGGGAGCTGGTGGTGACTGGCGCTTCGATCGCCGGGACGCTGGCGGCGGGAATCGTCGGGTTCCTCTCGATCCACTACCTCCTGCGGTTCGTGCGGACCCACTCCCTGACGGTCTTCTGCTGGTACATCTTCCTCTTCGCCCCGCTGTCGGCCCTGGTCGTCTGGCTGCGGTGACACCGGTAGGTTGCCGGTCATGAGCGGGATCGAAGCGGTCATCTTCGACTACGGCGGCGTGCTCTCCACCACGCCGTTCGCCGGCATCGCCGAGTTCGAGCGCCAGATGGGGTACCCGGAGAAGTCGCTGGCCCAGCTCCTGTTCGGGCGGGGCGCCTCGCCGCAGGGCCCGACCGAGGAGATTCCCGACCACGACTGGCACCTGCTCGAGACGGGCCGCCTCAGCCTCGACGAGTTCCACGAGCGACTCGTCGCCCGATCCGAAGCGGCGCTGGGCCGCCCGCTCGACCTCGGGGTGTACGCCCAGTTCCTGCGGGAGCTGGGAGTGGGCGTCCACTGGATGATGGTCCACCGGGTCCGGGAGCTCCGGGCCGAGGGCTACCGCACGGCGATCCTGACCAACAACGTCAGGGAGTGGGGGAAGTACTGGAAGGAGTCGATCCCGCTGGATCTCTTCGACGAGATCGTCGACTCCTGCGACGTCGGCCTCCGCAAGCCGGACCCGAAGATCTTTCGCCTCACCTGCGAACGGCTCGCCGTGGCGCCCGACGCCGCCGTGTTCCTCGATGACACCCGCCGGCACATCGAGGCGGCCCGGGCGGTCGGCCTCCACGCCATCCTGGTCCGGGACCCCTGGGAGGCCCTCGCCGAGCTGGACGCCATCCTGGCGGAGGCGGCCGCCTAGGAGACTGCTGGGCAATCCGGTTGTGCGGATCGGCGAGCCAGATTCGTCGCTCGCCAGGACGCAGGACGAAGCAATAGCAGGGCCCTATAGGCGAGGACGAGGACGCCGCGAGCGGCGAATCTGGCCGGCGAGACGTGCGGCCCGATTGCTCAGCGGTCTCCTAACCTCTGGGCAATGGAACGTCTCGGCCTGGTCGGCCTGCCGAACTCGGGAAAGTCCAGCCTCTTCAACGCCCTGACGGGGGCCAACGCCGTGGTGGCCTCGCACCCGTTCTCCACCACGGAGACGACGGTGGGGATCGCCCAGGTGCCCGACGAGCGGCTGTGGAAGCTGGCCGAGATGTCGCAGTCCCGCAAGGTCGTGCCGGCCGGCGTCGAGTTCGTCGACATCGCCGCCCTGGCCAAGGGAGCCTCGACCGGCGAAGGGCTCGGCAACAAGTTCCTCGGAAGCCTCCGGGAGGTCGACGCCCTCGTCTACGTCCTCCGGGCCTTCGAGGACCCGTCGGTTCCCACGGCCACCGGCGGCGACCCCGACCCGGCGGAGGACCTGGCCACGCTGGAGTTCGAGCTGGTGCTGGCCGATCTGGCCTCGGTCCAGGGCCGGTTGCAGCGTCAGCAGAAGGCGGCCAAGGGCGACAAGTCGCTGCTGGGCGAGATCGCCGCCCTGGAGAAGGCCCAGGGTCTCCTCGACGAGGGCACGCCGCTCTACCGGGCCCAGCTCACCCCCGAGGAGCGGGAGTTGCTCAAGCAGTCGTTCCTCTTGACGACCAAGCCGATCCTGACGGTGGTCAACATCGGGGAGGAGCAGCTCGACGACGCGCCCAAGCTGGCCGAGCCCTTCGGAGCCGACGCTCTGGCGGTGTCGGTGCAGCTCGAGGCCGAGGCGGCCCGGCTGGACCCCGAGGAGCGGGCCGAGCTGCTCGAGGGCCTCGGCCTCGGGGAGGGCGTGGTGCCCCGGGTGGCGGCCGCCGCCTATCACCTGCTCGGCCGGCGCACCTTCCTGACGACCGGTGACAAGGAGAGCCGGGCCTGGACGTTCCGGGCCGGGGCCAAGGCACCGGAGTGCGCCGGGGTCATCCACTCCGACCTCCAGCGGGGCTTCATCCGGGCCGAGGTGATCCGCTGGGACGAATTGCTCGCCATCGGGTCCTGGGCCCGGGCCAAGGAGCAGGGCAAGCTGCGGGTCGAAGGCAAGGAGTACGAGGTCGCCGACGGCGACGTCCTGGAGATCCGCTTCAACGTGTGAGGACGGGATGGGTTGGCTGGTCCGCGAGGGCGATGTGCTGGCCAGCGCCGATGTGGCCCGGCGGGCCCGGGAGCGGACCGTCGGTCTCCTCGGCCGTGATCGGGAGTCGATGACCGGGGCGCTCGTCATCCGGCCCTGCCGCCAGATCCACACGCTCGGCATGCGCTTTCCCATCGATGTCGCCTTCTGCGACCGGGACGGGGTCGTCCTCCGGACGGTGACGGTGCCGCCCTGGCGGGTGACCCGGATCGTCTGGCGGGCCGGCTTCGTGGTCGAGGCCGCGGCCGGGTCGTTCGACCGGTGGCAGGTGCGGGTCGGCGACACCCTCGAGGTCAAGGAGTGACCGGCACAGGTCGGGAGGCGGGTGGTGAGGCGCGTCCGGCGGTCGTTCTGGTGGCCACGCCGATCGGCAACCTGGGCGACGTCTCCGCCCGGGCCGTCGAGGCCCTCACCACGGCGGACGTCATCGCCGCCGAGGACACCCGCCGGACCCGGCCGTTCCTGACCGCCCTCGGCATCCCGGCCGGCGGACGGCTGGTGTCCTTCCACGGTCCGCACGAGGCGGAGCTGGCGGCCAAGCTCGTGGCCCGGATCATCGAGCGGGGGGAGCGGCTGGTCTGCGTGACCGACGCCGGGATGCCGGGCATCTCGGATCCCGGTGAGCGGCTGGTGACGGCGGCATTGGCCGCCGGGGTGGCGGTCGAGGTCGTCCCCGGGCCGAGCGCCGCCCTGGCCGCCCTCGTGCTGTCGGGCCTGCCCACCGGGCGGTTCGTCTTCGAGGGGTTCCTGCCCCGGAAGGGCCGGCAACGGGCCGAGCGGCTGGAACTGCTCCGGTCGGAGGAGCGCACGATCGTGCTGTTCGAGGCCCCCCACCGGCTGGCGGCGACGCTGGCCGACCTCGCCGCCGCCTTCGGACCGGAAAGGCCGGTGGCCGTGGCCCGGGAGCTGACGAAGAAGTTCGAGACGGTCTGGCGGGGGACCCTGGGTGAAGCGGCCGACGGCGGCCCCGAAGCCCGGGGCGAGCAGGTCATCGTGATCGGGCCGGCGCCGGCCGTCCCCCTGGAGGAGCCCGGTGACGAGGCGCTGGAGGCGGCCCTCAGTGCGGAGCTGGCCGGCGGCGCGTCGACCCGGGATGCGGCGGCGGTGGTGGCGAACCGCCTCGGCGTCTCCCGCAGACGCGCCTATGCCCTCGCCACGTCCCTCCGCCGGGGGGCGAGGTCATGAGCGCGCTACAGCTCGTCGATGGCGGACTTGCAGTCCTTGCAGATGAGCTTGTCCCTGAAGTTCACGAGCCCGTCGGTGGAGTCACAGAAGACGCAACCGGTCTCGACCTTGGTCAGGACGATGCGCTCCTCCTCCACGTGGATGGCCAAGTGGTCACCCTCATGGATGCGGAACCGCTTCCGCAGCTCACTGGGAAGAACCATGCGGCCGAGCTCGTCGACCTTGCGGGTCATACCCGTCGACCGCGCCTCGCGCATGTGGTCGTTGGGCATGCTCCGCGGCGGTGGGGCCCCTTGCGGCACGCTTTGCGGACCGTTGGGCCGTGAAGGCGTCGTATCGTAAGGCCTGAGCCGATGAGCTGAGGAAGACACGCGTGCCACCCTTCTCCGTCACAACTCCCATCTATTACGTCAACGACGTTCCCCATATCGGCCACGCCTACACCACCATCGCAGCCGATGCGCTGGCCCGTTGGCGCCGTTTGTGGGGAGATGAGGTCTTTTTCCTCACCGGAACCGACGAGCACGGACTCAAGATGGCACAGGCGGCCGAGGGGCAGGGGCTCACCCCCAAGGACTGGGCCGACCGCACCAGCGAGCGCTTCCGGGAGGCGTGGAAAGAGCTGCGGATCAGCAACGACGACTTCATCCGCACCACCGAGCCCCGCCACTACCGGGCCGTCCAGGAGATGCTCCAGAAGGTCTACGACAACGGCGACATCGAGCTCGGGACCTACGAAGGCCTCTACTGCGTGGCCTGCGAGGCGTACTACGTCGAGGACGAGCTCGTCGACGGGAACTGCCCCATCCACGGCCGGCCCGTCCAGCGGATGCGGGAGGAGAACTACTTCTTCAAGCTGTCCCGCTACCAGGACCGGCTCCTGGAGCACTACGAGGCCCATCCCGATGCGGTGCAGCCCGAGACCCGGCGCAACGAGGTACTGGGGTTCATCCGCCAGGGCCTCCAGGACTTCTCGATCTCCCGGACGTCGATCACCTGGGGCGTGCCGATCCCCTGGGATCAGAACCACGTCGCCTACGTGTGGTTCGACGCCCTCATCAACTACTGCACCGCCCTGGGCTACGGCACCGACCGGGCGCGCTTCGAGCACTGGTGGCCGGTCGACTACCACCTGGTCGGGAAGGACATCCTCCGCTTCCACGCCGTCTACTGGCCGGCGATGCTGATGGCCGCCGGGGAGGCGCCGCCGAAGTGTGTCTTCGCCCACGGCTGGCTGCTGGTCGGCGGCGAGAAGATGAGCAAGACCCGGTTGAACCAGATCGCCCCCGGCGACCTGGTGGCCTCCTTCGGGTCGGACGGGGTGCGCTACCACTTCCTGCGCGACCAGAACTTCGGGCCGGACGGGGACTTCAGCTACGAGGCCATGGTCGCCCGCTACAACGCCGACCTGGCCAACAACTTCGGCAACCTGGCCAGCCGGGTGCTCAACATGGCCGTCAACTATCTGGGCGGCACGAGTCCCTCCGCCCGGGAGGAGGGGCCGCTGCGGGAGCAGTCGGCGGCGGCGCTGGACGGGCTGTCGGCGGCCATGACCAGGCTCGACTTCGCCGGCGGCTTCGGAGCGGTATGGGACCTGATCCGGGCGGCCAACGCCTACATCGAGGACCGGGCGCCGTGGTCGCTGCACAAGGCCGGTGATTCGGCCGCCGTGGCCGCGGTGCTGGGCGACTGCCTGGAGGCGCTCCGGGTCGTGGCCCTGCTGGCCTCGCCGATCATCCCCGACGCCGCCGGTGAGCTGTGGCGGCGGCTGGGTCTGCCCGGCTCGCCGGAGGACGAGCGCCTGCCCGGCGCCGCCGCCTGGGGTTCGATGCCCGCCGGCCTCAGTCTGGAGCGAGGGCCCGCCCTCTTCCCGCGGCTCGAAGGGTGACCGCCGGAGTCGTCTGGATCGACGCCCACTGCCACCTCCAGTTCGAGGAGCGGGTGGGGCGCGACGACGACGCCATCCGGCCTCGCACCGCCGACGAGACGGCGGCCGAGCTCGTGGCCCGGGCGACCGGCGCCGGGGTGGAGCGGATGGTGTGCATCGGTACCGATCTCGCCACGTCACGGGAGGCCGTCCGCCTGGCGGGCCTCTTTCCCGAGGTGTGGGCCACCGTCGGGCTGCACCCCCACGACGCCTCGAAACTGGCCGACGAGTGGGACGGGCTCGTCGAGCTGGCCGGCGCCGACCGGGTCGTGGGGATCGGGGAGGCGGGCTTCGATCTCTACTACCGGCACTCCGAGCCCGACGCCCAGGACGAGGCGTTCCGGGCTCAGCTCCGCCTTGCCGCCGAGCGGGACCTGCCATTGATCATCCACTCCCGCGACGCCTGGGCGGAGACGTTCCGCGTCCTGGAGTCGGAGGGCGTCCCGCCCCGGACGGTCTTCCACTGCTTCACCGGCGGACCGGCCGAGGCAGAGCGGGCCCTGGCCCTCGGCTGCTGGCTGTCGTACTCCGGCATCGTCTCGTTCAAGACCGCCGACGACCTGCGGGCGGCGGCGGCCCTCACGCCCGCCGACCGGCTGCTGGTCGAGACCGACGCGCCGTTCCTGGCCCCCGTCCCCCACCGGGGCAAGCCCAACGAGCCCGCCCTCCTCCCGGCGGTCGGCGCGGCGCTGGCCGCGGCCCGCACCGAGCCGCTGGAGGCGGTGGCCGAGACCACCCGGGCCAACGCACTGGCGTTCTTCTGGCCCTCATCCGGTTGTCAATAGACACTTCGCTCTGAGGTCGCACCAGCCTCAAAAACAACTGAAATAGACGGAAATTTCGAGGGCGCGGCACGGAGCGTGGGTCCGCTGGACCGGCGGCAAAAACGGTCGTTAGCGTCGGCCTCATGCCTCTCACCAGCACCGATGCTTCCCGGAGGCTTCGGCGGCACCCGATCTTCCGGTTCGGTCCGCCGCTGCTGACGGCGTTGATGGCCGTGCCGGTGGGCGCCCTGGCCGTCCGGTTGGCCGGCGGAGAGGAGTCGTCGGGGGAGGGCTCCGCCTCGCTGGCTTCGGCGGTGGAACCGTCCGCGGTGCGCATCGATCCGGAGCGGGCGTCCCGGTCAGGGTTCCGGGCGGAGGAGCCCCTGGCGCCGGAGACGTCGACGACCACGGCGGTGCGGGTGGAGGTCACCCGGGTGACTGAGGAGCGGGTGACACCGATCCCGAAGGAACGGCGCGACGACCCGGCGTTGCCGAGGGGGGAGACCCGGGTCGAGGCCGACGGCTCGCCCGGCCGCGAGCGGGTGGTGTTCGAGATCACCCGCCACAACGGGCGGATCGTGGCCAAGCGGCGGCTCTCGTCGGAGGTCATCACCCCCGCCAGTCCGCGGGTGGTGTACGTCGGTCGGGGCGGCGGACGGGGCGCCCCGACCGACGACGAGGCCGTCCCGCTCAAACTGCGGATCGCCGGCGCCGAGCCGGCCGGGTCGGGTGGCGGGCAGCAGGAGGGCGGCGCCTCCTGGTACCGCTACAAGCCCGGCACCTGTGCGCACCGGAGCCTGCCGAAAGGCACCGTGGTCAAGGTGACGAACCTGGGCAACGGCAAGTCGGCCAACTGCACGGTCGCCGACCGGGGGCCGTTCATCGCCGGGCGGATCATCGACCTCGACCGGAGCGTGTTCCTGGCCATCGCCGACTCGCCCGGCCAGGGAGTGGTGCGGGTCCGCATCGAGTGGTGATCTGAGGCGCCGCGGAGCGCCTCAGTCCGGATCGAGGCGAGTACCGTCCGCAGCGGTGCGGTTGTTGTCTCCCACGGACGTGCGCGGCCTGCTGGCGGCCCATGATCTCCGGCCGAGCCGCGCCCTGGGGCAGAACTTTCTGGCTGATCCGAACACCGCCCGGCGGATCGTCCGGCTGGCCGGCGTCGGTCCGGGTGACCGGGTGCTGGAGATCGGGCCGGGCATCGGCTCGTTGACCGTCGCCCTGGCCGAAGGGGTGTCGCCCGGCGGCGAGGTCCTGGCTCTGGAGCTCGACCGCCATCTCCTGCCGGTGCTCGGTGAGGTGGTGGCCGACGTGCCGCAGGTGCGGGTGGTGCAGGGCGACGCCCTGACCGTCGACTACGGCGCGCTGCTCGGAGAGACCGGGCCGTGGACCATGGTGTCGAACCTGCCCTACAACGTGGCCACCCCGCTGATGGCCCGTCTGCTCGATGAGGTGCCGGCGCTGCGGACACTGTCGGTCATGGTGCAGAAGGAAGTCGCCGAGCGCCTGGCGGCGCCGCCCGGCACGCCGGACTGCGGCGCGATCTCGGTCAAGGTCGCCTATCACGCCACGGCCCGCATCACGGGCATCGTGCCCCCGACGGTCTTCGTGCCCCGCCCGAAGGTCGACTCGGCCATCGTCCGGTTCGAGCGGCGTCCGGCGCCCCCCGTCGACGTGCCCTCGGCCGACGCCCTGTTCTCCCTGGCCCGGGCCGGTTTCGCCCAGCGCCGCAAGACCCTTCGCCAGGCCCTGCGGCCGGCTCTGGGCGACCGGGTCGAGAAGGTGATGGGCGCGGCCGGCATCGCCCCCATGGCCCGAGCCGAGACGCTCAGCCTGGAGGAGTGGGCCGCCCTGGCCCGCGCCGCCGCACCGTCCGACCCCGGGGCGGAGAGCGGATGGTGACCCGGGACGTGCGGGTCATCGCCCGCTCCAAGCTCACGTTGTCGTTGCGGGTGCTCGGCCGGCGGCCGGACGGTTTCCATGACCTCGAGGGGCTCGTGGTGTCGCTGCGGGATCCGCACGACGTGATCGGACTGCGGATCCAGGCGCCGTTCGGGGTCCGGGTGCGGCTGTCGGGGCGGGCCGTGGTCGGGGTGCCGGTCGACGAGACGAACCTGGCCGCCCGGGCCGCCCGCCTGCTGCTGGAGGTGGCGGCCGAGGAGGACGATCCCGGGCCGTGGGCGGCGTCGGGCCTCGACATCTCCCTCCACAAGACCATCCCGGCGGGCGCCGGCCTCGGCGGAGGATCGGCCGACGCCGCCGGCGCGCTGGTCGGCGGTGCCCGCCTCCTCGGGCTCAGTCTCGACACCGACCGCCTCGCCGCCCTCGGGGCGTCCCTCGGCTCCGACGTCCCCTTCTGCGTGGCCGGGGGAGCGGCCTGGATGCGGGGCCGGGGCGAGATCCTCGAGCATCTGTCGCTCCCGGCCTCGGTCGCACCGCCCACCGCACCCGGCCTGTCGCAGCTCAGCCCGACGGTGGCCGGCCCGGGCCCGCTCGGAACGGTGGCCGTGCCGCCCGGGCCGCCGAACGCCTCGAGGATGCCCCCCGTGCCGGTGCCTCCAGGGGCCAGCCGGCTGCCGGGAACGGCTCCGCCGCCCGGTTCGTCCGGCTGGCCGTGGCCGACCGCCCGCGAGCCGGCCGGGCTCGCAGTGGTCGTGGCCGTGCCGCCCTTCCCGCTCAACACGGCGGCCGTCTACCGGGCGTGGGACGAACTCGGTGGCCCGTCCTCCGACCGGGCCGTCCCCCTGCCGGGAAGCCTGGGCGGCCTCGGCCTTCCCGACCAGCTGATCAACGATCTCGAGCCGGCCGCCGAACACCTCGAGCCACGGCTGCGACCCTTCCGGGAAGCGCTGGAGGGGCTGGCCGGCGGGCCGGCGCTGCTGGCCGGGAGCGGCTCCGCCTATGTCGTTCCGGTGGCGTCACCGGCGCAGGCCGCGGTGCTGGCCAACCAGGTCAGCGTCGAGTTGCGGGCCACGGCGTTCGCCACCGGGCTGGCCACCCGCGGCGTGGAGGCCCAGCGGGCCCTCGAATAAGGTGAACGCCTACTTACCCGCGGCGCGACGCTGCCAGCGGGTGCGCTTGAGAAGCTTCTTGTGCTTCTTCTTCCGCATGCGCTTGCGGCGCTTCTTGATCAGAGAGCCCATGGCGGGAGGCAGGTTAGCGGCTGGGGATTGGTATGGTCGACTCCGGTCGGGGGTGGTGTAACCGGCAGCACAGGGTCCTTTGGAGTCCCTGGACGAGGTTCGAATCCTCGCCCCCGAGCTGGAGCACGGAAAGGGGCCCCATGACCCATTCACGACCGTTGGCCGCCGTGGTTCTCGCCGCCGGTGAGGGCACCCGGATGAAGTCGTCCGTGCCCAAGGTGCTGCATCCACTGTGTGGCCGGCCGATGTTGCTGTACGTCGTCGGCGCCCTGGAGCAGCTGGCGCTCGAGCGCATCGTGGTCGTCGTAGGGCACGGGTCGGAACAGGTCATCAAAACGCTGCAGCGGGAGACCGACGTCCCGCTGGAGTTCGTCGAGCAGCGGGTGCAGCGGGGGACGGGTGACGCCGTCTCCGTCGGCCTCACCGTCTTCCCCGACGACCTCGACGAGGAGGGCGACATCATCGTCGTCCCCGGCGACACGCCGCTGTTGCGGGCCGAGACCCTGGCCGGGCTGATCCGCCACCACGACGAGAGCGGCGTCGCCGCCTCCGTGCTGACCGCCCGCCTGCCCGACCCGACCGGCTACGGCCGCATCGTCCGGGGCAAGGACGGAAGCGTCGAGGCCGTCGTCGACCACTGGGACGCCACCGAGGAGGAGCGGGCGATCGACGAGGTGAACACGTCGATCTACTGCTTCCGCCGCGGTCTGCTGGCGCCGGCGCTGCGCCGCCTGTCGCCGGAGAACGCCCAGGGCGAGTACTACCTGACCGACGCCATCGCCGTGCTGCGCCAGGCGGGCCACAAGGTGAGCGCCATGGAGTCCCCTGAGGTGGCCGAGGCCATGGGGGTCAACGACCAGGTGCAACTGGCCGAGGCGGAGCAGGCGCTGCGAGCCCGGATCAACAGCCACTGGATGCGGGAAGGCGTGCGGATGGTCGACCCCGCCCGCACGTACATCGACGCCGCCGTGACGCTCGGCGCCGAGGTCGAGCTGCTCCCCGGCGTGGTGCTGGAAGGCTCGACCACGGTGGGCGCCGGTTCCGTCATCGGTCCCGACACCCGGCTGGTCGACACCGTGGTCGGGCAGGGCGCCACCGTGAGTTACTCGGTGGCCTGGGAGGCCGAGATCGGCGATGGGGTGACCGTCGGGCCCTACGCCCATCTGCGGCCCGGCGCCCGGCTGGGGGAGGCCTCGAAGGCCGGCAGCTTCGTCGAGATCAAGTCGTCGACGATCGCCGCCGGGGCCAAGGTTCCGCATCTGGCCTATGTCGGCGACGCTGAGGTCGGTGAGGGCGCCAACGTCGGCGCCGGCACGATCACCGCCAACTACGACGGCCGGGAGAAGCACCGCACCCGCATCGGGGCCCGGGCCCACATCGGTTCCAACACGGTGCTGGTGGCCCCGGTCGAGGTCGGCGAGGGTGCCTACACCGGAGCCGGCGCCGTCGTCACCGGCGACGTCCCGGCCGGGGCGCTGGCCAAGGGCGTGCCGGCCCGCATCGAGGAAGGCTGGGCCAAGGCCCGGGCGGAGGACGCCGAGAAGGCCTGAAACCAGCGATGGGCCCGCCCATCTGCGACACTGGTGTAAGGGGTTGGGCCACGAGGGGACGGGGCGGACGTTGGAACTGGTAACGAAGAAGAAACTGATGCTCTTCAGCGGGAGGGCGAACATCCCTCTCGCCCGGGAGATCGCCGAGAGCCTCGGCGTGCCGCTGGGAGAGGTCGAACTGTCGACCTTCGCCAACGGCGAGATCTACTGCCGGTACCTGGAAAGCATCCGGGGCGCCGACGTCTTCATCGTCCAGAGCCACTCGACGCCGATCAACGAGCACATCGTCGAGCAGCTGATCATGATCGACGCCGCCAAGCGGGCGTCGGCCAAGCGGATCACCGCCGTGTGCCCGTTCTACGGCTACGCCCGGCAGGACAAGAAGACCGAGGGCCGGGAGCCGATCACCGCCCGGCTGGTGGCCGACATGCTCACCGCCGCCGGCGCCGACCGGGTCGTGGCCGTCGACCTCCACACCGGCCAGATCCAGGGTTTCTTCAACATGCCGGTCGACCACCTCACGGCCCTGCCGGTGTTGTCGTCGTACCTGCTCGACACCATCGAGGGCGACCCGGTGGTCGTCTCGCCCGACGCCGGCCGGGTCAAGCTGGCCCAGCGGCTGGCCAACCACCTCAACGCCGACCTGGCCATCATCGACAAGCGGCGTCCCCGCCACAACGTGGCCGTCGCCTCGGTGATCGTCGGCGACGTCGTCGGCCGGCCCTGCGTGCTGATCGACGACATGATCGACACGGCCGGCACGATCACCAGCGCCGCCGAACTGCTGGTCGACAAGGGCGCCGCCGAGGTCTACGTGGCCGCCACCCACGGCGTGCTGTCGGGCCCGGCCATCGATCGGCTGAAGAACGCCCCCATCAAAGAGGTCATCCTCACGAACACGCTTCCCATCGAGGACGGGAAGCAGTTCCCCGAGCTCAAGGTGCTGTCGATCGCCCCGATCATCGCCGACGCGCTCGACGCCGTCTTCGAGGACACCTCGGTCTCCCAGATCTTTGAGGGGGACAACCTGTAGGTCCGCTAACCTCTGCGGGTTCGCCTTTTGGAGGTTGGTTGAGATGGCTGAAGAGGTCACGCTGGTTGCCGACGCCGGACGCCCGACGGGGAAGTCGGCAGCTCGGAAGATCCGGCGCGAGGGCAAGGTCCCGGGCATCGTCTACGGGCTCGGGACGGACCCGCAGCCGGTGGCCGTGCCGAGCCGCGAGTTCGAGCACATCCTGCACGGCCCCGGGGGCATGAACACGCTGATCAGCCTCGACATGGCGGGCGAGAAGGACCTCGTCCTCGCCCGGCAGCTGGTGCGTCACCCGGTGCGGCACACGCTGGTTCACGTCGACTTCATCCGGGTCCGGCGCGACCAGGCGGTGACGGCCGAGGTACCGATCCACCTGACGGGTGAGCCGCAGGGCGTGAAGGACGGCGGACTGCTCGAGCAGACCAACTTCACATTGTCGATCGAAGCCAAGCCGGCCGACCTGCCCACCGGCATCGAGGCCGATGTCTCGCACCTGGCGATCGGCGATCAGCTCACCGTCGGCGACCTCAAGCTGCCGCCGGGTGTGGTCAGCACGCAGGACCCGGGCGACCTCGTGGCCCACGTGACCCAGCCTCGCGGGCTCGAACTGCCCGAAGAGATCGAGGCGGCCGAGGCCGAGGAGGAAGAGGCGGCTGCTGCCGCGGCCGAGGCCGAGGGCGAGCCCTCCGAGGTGCCTTCGACTGCTCTTCCTCCGGGCGCGCCTGTGCCCACCGGCGACGAAGAGAGCTAACCGGCTTCCGTGTTCCGGCGGGCGCCCCGCACGGGGGCCTCGGCCGACCTGCTCGTCGTCGGCCTCGGCAACCCCGGCGAGGAGTACAGCAAGACCCGACACAACGTGGGTGCCGAGGTCGTCGAGATCCTGGCCCGCCGCCACGGCGGGAAGCTCCGCAAGCAGAAGGAGCGGTCGTTGACCGACGAGGTCAACGTCGGCGGCAAGCGCATGGCGCTGGCCATTCCGTTGACGTACATGAACCTCTCGGGGGAGGCCGTCGCCCCGCTGGTGCGGCGCTACGGCGTGGAGCCGTCCCAGCTGGTCGTGGTCCAGGACGAGATGGACTTCGAGCTCGGCCGGCTCCAGGTGAAGAACGGCGGGGGGCTGGCGGGCCACAACGGGCTGAAGTCGATCGTGGCCCACCTCCACACCCAGGACTTCGTGCGGGTCCGCATCGGGATCGGCAAGCCGCCGGGCAGCCGCCAGGGCGCCGACCACGTGCTGCGCCGCTTCTCCAAGGCCGAGCGTCAGGCGATCGACGTCACCCTGGAGGAGGCGGCCGACGCCGTCGAGCTGATTCTGGCCGAAGGCGTCGACGTGGCCATGAACCGGGTGAACTAGACCGCTCCTATCCTGGAGCGGCTCTTCATGTCGCTCTCCGAACTGCCCGCCCTCCTCCGCGACGATCCGGCCTTCACCAAGTTGGCCGGCGGATCGGCGCGGGTCGTGGCGGTCTCCGAGGCGCCCCGGGCGTTCTTCCTGGCCGGGCTCGCCCGGCTCACCGGCCGGCGCCCGCTGGTGGTGGGTGTGCCGACCACCGTCGAGGCGGAGCGGCTGGCCCACGACCTGCGCCAGTTCCTCCCCGGGGGCGACGACGGGTCAGCCGGCGGCGAGGCGATCGAGCTGTTTCCGGCCTGGGAGACACTGCCCTTCGAGCGGGTGTCGCCGGCCACCGAGACCATGGGGCGGCGGCTGCGGGTCCTGTGGCGGCTGCGGTGCGGCACCGAGGATCCGGCGGTCCTGCCGCAGGTGATCGTGGCGCCGGTGCGGGCGCTCGCCCAGCGGCTCGGGCCGCACGTGGAGGACGTCGTGCCCATCCGGGTGGCGCCCGGCCAGGTGCTCGACCGGGACGAGTTGGCCACCGAGCTCGTCGCCGCCGGCTACCGGCGGGAGTACCAGGTCGAGGCCCGGGGCGAATTCGCGGTGCGGGGCTCGATCCTCGACGTGTACCCCTCGACCGCCGACCACCCCGTCCGCATCGATCTGTGGGGCGACGAGGTCGACCGGCTCCAGACGTTCTCCGTCGCCGACCAGCGGGCCACCGGGGATCTCGGCCACGCGGTGGAGATCTTTCCCTGCCGGGAGCTGCTGCCGACCGAGGCGGTGCGGGGCCGGGCCGAGAAGCTGATCGGCGCCGAGCCGTGGGGCCGGGCCCAGTGGGAGCGGCTGTCCGAAGGTCTCCTCTTCGACGGCATGGAGTCGTGGCTGCCGTGGCTCACCGACGACGAGCGGCTGCTGCCCGACCTTCTGCCCGATGAGTCGCTGGTGCTGCTGGTCGAGCCGGCCCGGATGCGGGACCGGGTCGGCGAGCTGAACGACGAAGAGGAGTCGCTGGCCAACTCGCTGGCATCGACCTGGGGGCTGCCGGAGGGGCACGACATGCCCCGGCTGTCGTTGCCGTTCGACCGGCTGCTTCGCCACACCGGCGCCGACGCCTGGACCGTCCTGGCCGCCCCCGACCGGCCCGACACGCCGCACATCGCCGGCACCCCGATCGAAGCGGTCCACGGGGACCCGTCGGCGTTCGCCGGCCGGGTCCGGGGTCTGCTCGACGGCGGTTACCGGGTCGTCTTCGCCGCCGACGGCACCGGGTCGGCGGAGCGGATCCGCCGGTCCCTGGCCGATGAGGGCGTCATCGCCCCGATCGTCGACCGGGTCGACACCCGGCCCGGCGCCCGGGTCGCCGTCGCCCCCCTCCAGAAGGGGTTCGTCCTGCCGGCTCTCAAGCTGGCGGTGGTGGCCGAGGCCGACCTCACCGGCCGCCGGCGGGTCCACCGCAAGCCCCGGGGGGCCCGGCGGGGTGAGGACTTCTACGACGACCTCAAGGTCGGCGACTACGTCGTCCACAACCAGCACGGCGTCGGCCGTTACGCCGGCATGGTCGCCCGCACGATGGGCGGCGTCGAGCGGGACTACCTGCTGCTGGAGTACAAGGCCGGCGACAAGCTCTACATCCCGTCCGACCAGGTGGCGTCGATCCGCCGCTACACCGGCGGCGAGTCGCCCTCCCTGTCGAGACTGGGCGGCACCGACTGGGCCAAGACCCGGGCCAAGGTCAAGAAGGCCGTCCAGGAGATCGCCCAGGAGCTCGTCGTCCTGTACCGGAAGCGGATGGCCACGCCGGGCCACGCCTTCCCGCCCGACACACCGTGGCAGACCGAGATGGAGGAGGCGTTCCCCTACGAGGAGACGCCCGACCAGGCCAAAGCCATCGAGGACGTCAAGGCCGACATGGAGCGGCCGATCCCCATGGACCGGCTGGTGTGCGGCGACGTCGGCTACGGCAAGACCGAGGTGGCGGTCCGGGCGGCCTTCAAGGCGGTGCAGGACGGCAAGCAGGTGGCGGTTCTCGTGCCGACCACGCTGCTGGCCAACCAGCACGGCCAGACGTTCAGAGAGCGCTTCGCCGGCTACCCGATCCGCGTCGAGGTCCTCTCCCGGTTCCTCACGCCCGGCGAGGCCAAGGCCGTGGTCCGCGACGTCGAGAGCGGCGCCGTCGACGTCGTCATCGGCACCCACCGGCTCCTGTCGGAAGACGTGAAGTTCAAGGACCTCGGCCTGCTCGTCGTCGACGAGGAACAACGCTTCGGCGTCTCCCACAAGGAGAAGATCAAGAAACTGCGGGTCGGCGTCGACGTGCTGACGATGTCGGCCACCCCCATCCCCCGCACGCTGGAGATGTCGCTGACCGGCATCCGCGACCTCAGCCTGATCAACACCCCGCCGGAAGACCGCCAGCCGATCCTGACCTACGTCGGCGAGGAGGACGAACGGGCGGCCACCGAAGCCATCCGCCGGGAGCTGCTCCGGGAAGGGCAGGTGTTCTACGTCCACAACCGGGTGGCCGACATCGAGCAGGTGGCCATCGAGGTGCGGGAGCTGGTGCCGGAGGCCCGGGTCGTGGTGGCCCACGGCCAGATGGACGAGGGCACCCTCGAGCGGGTCATGGTCGACTTCTGGGAACGCAACTTCGACGTCCTCGTCTGCACGACGATCATCGAGAGCGGCATCGACATGCCGAGCGTCAACACCATGGTCGTCGACCGGGCCGACCTGCTCGGCCTGGCCCAGCTGTACCAGCTCCGGGGCCGGGTGGGGCGCTCCGGGCAGAGGGCCTACGCCTACCTGTTCCACCCCCGCGACCGGGTGCTGACCGAGGAGGCCTACGAGCGGCTCAAGACGCTCGGCGAGTTCACCGACCTCGGTTCGGGCTTCAAGATCGCCATGCGCGACCTCGAGATCCGCGGCGCCGGCAACCTGCTCGGTGGCGAGCAGAGCGGCCACATCGCCGCCGTGGGCTTCGACCTCTACTGCCAGATGGTCACCGAGGCCGTCTCGGAGCTGACGGGCGAGGCACCGCCCGAACCGCCGCCCGAGATCTCGATCGACGTGCCGGTGACCGCCTCGATCCCGCGGGACTACATCGCCCGCGACGACCTCCGCATGGAGGCCTACCGCCGGCTGGCCGCCGTCATGACCGGCTCCGACGTGGAGGACGTCGCCGCCGAGTGGGCCGACCGCTACGGCCCGCCGCCCCCGCCGGCCGCCGCGCTGCTGGCCGTGGCCCGGGTGCGGGCCGAGGCCGTGCGCCTCGGGATCCGCGACATCGCCGTGCAGAAGGGTTCCGTGCGGCTCTTCCCGCTGGTGCTGCGGGAGTCGCAGAAGCTGCGGCTCAAGCGGCTGGCGCCCCGGGCGCTGGTGAAGAGCAACGACGAGATCGTCCTGCCCCTGGCCGCCTCCGGGCCGGTGGGAGCGAAGCAGGACGGGATGAAGGTCGTCGAAGGACTCCTCACGATGCTGGGCGAACTGGTGCCGGCCGGGCAGGAGGCGGCGGCCATGGCGGCGGCCGCGGCCAGCCCGCCGGCAGCCGGAAGCTAGGTTGAAACCGTGATCGCTATGCGCCGTTTGTCATTTGTCGGGCTCCTCGCCGTGCTGGTGGCGGCCGGAGCCGCCTGCGGGTCGGCCTCACCGACCGCCGCCACCGTGAAGTTCAAGAAGGGCTCGGTCGAGATCGAGCGGTCCGAGTTCGAGCGGGAGCTCAAGGCGCTCAGCGACAACAAGCAGCTCCAGGCGGCGTCGGGCGGCAACGGTCTGGCCGGCGAGGGCAAGATGACGGTCGACCCCCGGCTGGCCGCCGGATGGTTGACCGCCGTCATCTACGACAAGCTCATCACCCACGAGTTCGAGCAGCGCAAGCTCAAGATCACCCCGGCCGACACCGAGGCGGGCCGGTCGCAGCTGGAAACCCAGTTCGGCAGCCCGGAAGTGGCCACCGCCTTCCCGAAGTGGTTCCAGGACCGGCTCGTGGCCCGCAACGCCCGGGCGGTGGCCGTGCGGACCGCCCTGTCGGGCGTGGCCCTCACCGAAGAGAGCCTGCGGAAGTACTACGCGGACCACAAGGCCGACTTCAGCCAGAACTGCCTGTCGCACATCCTGGTCAGGACCAAGGAGGAGGCCGACGGCGTCCTGGGCCGCCTCAAGGGCGGGGAGGACTTCGCCGCCGTAGCCCGCCAGACCTCGACCGACAAGGGCAGCGGCGCCAAGGGCGGTGACCTCGGCTGCAACCCGAAGGGTGTGTTCGTCCCCGAGTTCGACCAGGCCGCCAGCGAACTGCCGCTCAACCAGCTGTCGGATCCGCCCGTCCAGACCCAGTACGGCTTCCACATCATCCTGGTCAAGGAACGCAAGGAGACCCCGTTCGAGGAGGCCCGGGAGCAGGCCCGGGCGGCGCTCAACGCCGAGACGCAGGGCGCCTTCCGGCAGTTCCTCCAGACGGCGGTGACCGAAGCCAAGGTCACGGTCGACGAGCGCTACGGCAAGTTCGAGCCGCCGGCCACCGGCCAGGCGCCGGAGGTCGTCCCGCCGGTCGTCCCCAGGCCCAAGACGGAACGGACGGACAACACGCCGACCACCGAGCCGCTCCCCGGCGAGCTGCCCGACAGCCCCGACAACCCGACGCAGCCGGTCGGGTGACGGCCACCGCGTCGGAACCGTCGCCCGGCCGCGTCGTCGTGGTCGGGCTCGGTCCCGGCGGAGCCGACCTGCTCCTGCCGGCCGCCCGCCGGGTCATCCTGGCCACGGCGCCGGAGCGGCGCTTCGTCCGCACCGTGCGGCATCCGGCGGTCGACGAGCTCGTCGCCGAGAGCGTCGAGTTCCGGTCCTGCGACGACCTGTACGAGTCGGCCGAGCGGCCGGGCCAGGTCTACGAGGCCATCGCCGCCCGGTTGCTGGCCGCCGCCGAGGACGGCGACGTGTGCTTCGCCGTCCCCGGCAGCCCGGCGGTCGGCGAGCACTCGGTGGCGCTGTTGCGGGAACGGCTGGGGAAGCGGCTCGTGCTCGTCCCCGGGCTGTCGTTCGTCGATCTGGCCTGGCTCCGCCTCGGCGTCGATCCGCTGGCCCGAAGCGGCGCCCGGGCGGTCGACGGCAAGGCGTTGCCCGCCGCGCTGCCGGCCGGGCCGCTGCTGGTCAGCCACTGCCATTCGAAGCTGGTCCTGTCGGACGTGAAGCTGGCCTTCCTGGAGCGGCTGCCGGGCGAGGCGCCGGTGACGGTGCTGGCCCGGCTGGGCCTTCCCGACGAGGCGGTCACCACCGTCCCGCTCGAGGACCTCGACCGCGTGGTGCAACCCGACCACCTCACCTCGGTGTTCGTCGACGTGCCACCGGGCGGGCCCGGCGAGGCCTGGGAGCGGCTGGTGGCGCTCATCGAGCGGCTCCGGGCGCCGGGCGGCTGCCCCTGGGACGCCGAACAGACCCACCACACCCTGGCCCGGCACCTGATCGAGGAGGCCTACGAGGTCATCGAGGCGATCGAGGCGCTGCCGGCGTCGGCGCCCGCTCCGGGTCCCGAGCCCGTCCCGCCCGGGGCCTACGAACATCTGGAGGAGGAGCTCGGCGACCTGGCCTGCCAGGTGATCTTCCATTCCACCTTCGCCCGGGAGGCCGGCGCCTTCACGATCACCGACGTGCTGACCGGCATCCACGACAAGCTGGTCCGTCGCCATCCCCACGTGTTCGGCGACGTGGCCGTGTCGGGCGCCGACGAGGTGGTGGCCAACTGGGAAGTCATCAAGCGGGAGGAGAAGGGCCGCGCGTCGCTGATGGACGGCGTGTCCCGCCACCTGCCCTCGCTGCTCTACGCCCACAAGCTGTACCGCAAGGCGGCCTCCGCCGGCCTCGGGTTCGGGACGGCCGAGGAGGCCCTGAGCCGGGCCCGAACGGAGCTGGAAGGGCTCGCCGGCGGAGAGCTCGCCGCCGGCGAGGCGGAGCAGCGCCTGGGGGAGGCGCTGGCCGCCGTCGTCTATCTCGCCCGCCTGGCGGGCGTGGACGGGGAGTCGGCGCTCCGGGGCTGGGCCGGGCGGTTCAAGGAGCGGTTCCAGCGGCTGGAGTCCCTGGCCGCGGAACGGGGAGAGACGGTCGAGTCGATCCCTCCCTCCGACGTTGCCGCCCTCTGGGATCAGACCGCCTAGTCCGTCCGGAATCCGCCGTTGGTCCCGAGCGGGCTGGTCTGGCCCGCAGGGTTGCCCGGGTTGTGGGGGCGGCGTCCCAAACGCTCGCCTGTTCTCGCTCCTTCCGTGCGCCGAAACAAGGAGCAGCACATACGACGAAGGAGTTTCAATCCCACGATGAAGAGGATCGGGCTCGTCATCGCCGCCGCCATGCTCGGGACCACGGGCGTCGCGTCGGCCGGCATCGCCGTCCACCAGTTCTCCGTCTCCAGTTCCGCCGACTCCCAGAACGTCGCCCTCGACGCCAAGACCGAAGGCCTCGCCGCCAACTGCTGGGTGGCGACCGGTGCCGGCAAGGCCGCCGGCTGCAACACGTCGGCCAGCCCGTCCCTCCCCGGCCTCCCGGCCATCGACGAGGTGACCAAGCTCGTCGACGCCCAGGGCCTCGTCGACACCGCCCAGGGCCTCGCCGGCGAGGCGGTCGACGGCCTGGCCAACGACGCCGCCACTCTCACGAGCCCGGGCGCGGTGACCGACGCCGCCGGCGGCGCCGTGAACAGCGCCACGGGTGCGGCCAACGGTGCGGTCAACGGCGCCACCGGTGCCGTGAACGGCGCGGTGAACAGCGCCACCGGTGCGGTGAACGGTGCGGTCAACGCCGCCACGGGTGCCGTCAACGGTGCGGTCAACGCCGCCACCGGTGCGGTGAACGGTGCGGTCAACACGGCCACCGGAGCCGTCAACGGCGCCGTGGGCTCGGTGACCGGCATCGTGAACGGCGCCACCGGCACGGCCGGGACCGCCGCCAACGGCGCCGTCGGAGCGGTGACCGGCACGGTCGATGGGGTCACCGGAGCCGTCAACGGCACGCTGAACGGTGTCACCGGCACGGTGAACAACCTCCTCGGCGGCGGCCTGCTCAACTGCTCCGCCAGCGGTGGTGTCTCCACCGGTCTCCTCGGCAGCATCAGCGTCACCGGCACCTGCTAGCGACACCGGCGCAAATCTGCTCGCTCCGGAACTGCCGTGCCCGTTGGGGGTGCGGCAGTTCCGCGTTCTACGGTCGGTGATGCTGTACGGTCGGAACGTCGCTAAGGGAGTGACCAGTGAGCATCATCGAGCAGGTCGTGGCGCGGGAAATTCTCGACTCCCGGGGCCAGCCCACCATTGAGGTCGACGTCGAACTGAGCTCCGGGGCCCGGGGCCGGGCGGCGGTGCCGAGCGGCGCCTCGACCGGCGCCCACGAGGCGCTCGAGCTGCGCGACGGCGGCGACCGCTACCGCGGCAAGGGCGTGCTCACGGCCGTGGCCAACGTGAACGGCCAGATCGCCGATGCCGTCACCGGGATGCCGGCCGACAGCCAGCGCGACATCGACGGGCTGCTGATCGAGCTCGACGGCACCGACGGGAAATCCCGGCTCGGGGCCAACGCCATCCTCGGTGTGTCCCTGGCCGTGGCCCGGGCGGCGGCCGACGACCTCGACGCGCCGCTCTACCGCTACCTCGGCGGCGTGAACGCCTCGGTGCTGCCCGTCCCGATGATGAATGTCCTCAACGGCGGCGCCCACGCCGACTCCAACGTCGACCTCCAGGAATTCATGATCGTCCCGGTCGGTGCAGCGTCGTTCTCCGAAGGCCTGCGATGGGGTTCGGAGACCTACCAGGCCCTGAAGAGCCTGCTGAAGAGCCGGGGGCTGGCCACCGCGCTGGGCGACGAGGGCGGCTTCGCCCCGAACCTCGAGTCGAACGAGGCGGCGCTGGCGCTGCTGGTCGAGGCCATCGGCCAGGCCGGCTACACGCCGGGCGAGGAGATCGCCCTGGCGCTCGACGTCGCCTCCACCGAGTTCTACGCCGACGGTGTCTACAACCTGGCCGGTGAAGGGAAGACGTACTCGCCGACCGAGTTCGTCGCCTACCTGGCCGGGCTGTGCGACCGCTACCCGATCGTCTCCATCGAGGACGGCATGGCGGAGGACGACTGGGAAGGGTGGCGGGAGCTGACCGTGGCGCTGGGCGACCGGGTGCAGCTGGTCGGCGACGACCTGTTCGTCACCAACCCTCGGCGACTCGAGCGGGGGATCGACGAGGGCATCGCCAACTCGATCCTCATCAAGCTGAACCAGATCGGCACGCTGACCGAGACGCTCGACACGATGGCGCTGGCCACCCGGGCCGGGTACACCTGCGTCGTCTCCCACCGCAGCGGCGAGACCGAGGACAGCTTCATCGCCTCCCTGGCCGTGAGCAGCGGCGCCGGTCAGATCAAGACCGGGGCGCCGGCCCGCTCGGACCGGGTGGCGAAGTACAACGAGCTGCTGCGCATCGAGGAGGACCTCGGTGAGGCGGCCGTGTTCCCGAGATTTCCCCGCACCGCCGGAGGTAAGGCTTGAGCTCCAAGGCACGCATTGTCGTTGCCTCGGTGATTTTCATCGGCATCCTCTTCGGCGCCGTCTACCCGACGAGGACGTACCTGTCCCAGCAGCGGGATCTCAAGGCCGCCCACCACCGGCTCGAGCTGTTCCGGCAGCAGAACGGCCGCCTCGAGGCCGAAGCCAAGCGGCTGGAGAGCGACGAGGAGATCGAGCGCATCGCCCGGGCCCGGTTCAACCTGGTAAAGCCGGGCGAGGAGGCCTACGCCATCGTCCCCGTCCCGCCGAAGCCGGGCCCGCCGGGCGCCCCGGCCGCCGCACCGGGATCGGCTTCGCCGGCCGCGCCGGCGGCGACCGCGGCGGCGAAGCAATCCACCGGCTCCAACGCCGTCCTCGACTGGATGGTCCGCACGCTTCAGCGGGTCTTCTAAAGGGGAAAGCTGAGGCGTGCCGAAACCTCACATGTGACTTCCGCCGCCTGGGAGCCGGCTCCGACCACACCGATGGGTCGGTCGCGCCGGGCGGCGCTGCGCAGCGTCCCGACGGTCCGGCTGACGAAGCACCGGATCCAGCTGTCGGACGGGCACTCCGTGCAGGCGCTGGTGGCCGGCCGGGGCGTGCCGCTGGTGGTGGTGCACGGCTTCGCCGCCGAAGGTCTCCTCTACGCCCAGTCGCTCAGCCGGCTGGTGGGCCTGGGCTTCAAAGTCGTGGCCATCGACACCGCCGGCCACGGCGGGACGGCCGTCCTGCCCCGCGGTGGGCTCGAACTGGCGGCCTACAGCCGGCTGCTCGGGCGGGTGGTGTCCGAGCTGGGCATCCGCCGGGCGGTGTACGCCGGCCACTCCATGGGCGGTCGGCTGATCACGGAGCTCGCCGCCGAGGACCCGAAGCGGGCGGTGGCGGTCGTCCTCATCGACGCCATCGTCGGCGACGCCTGGGACCAGATCGTCTCGGCCTGCCGGTGGTGGCCGCCGCTGCTCGGTGTGTTCAGCACCGCGGCGGTGGTCGACAGCCTGGCCACGATCTCCCTCGACGACACCACGCAGACCGCCAAGCTGGCCCGGCTGTGGGCCCGCACGGCGTGGGGTGACATCACCCGGCCCTGGCAGCTGCTCATGCCGTTCCTGTCCGTGCTGCGCTCTCCGGGCAGCCGGGAGATGCTCGAGGGGCTGCGGCACGCCGGGGTGCCGGTGATCGTCCTCCACGGCGATCAGGACTTCGTCGTGCCGCTGGCCGCCGGCCGCGACGCCGCTCGCCGCTCCGGCGGCGACCTGGTGGTCATCCGGGACGGCACGCACTCCTGGCTGCTCAAGGACCCCGAGACGTTCCCGGCCATCATGGGCGCCCTGCTGCGGGACGGCCGGCTCGGCGAGGCTTACGACGCGGCGCTGCTCGACGCCGGGCTCGACCCGGCCGCCGCCACCACGGCCGACATCGAAGACGCCTTCTACGCCCCCGACGCCCGGGTGCGGGCCCTGACGCCGGAGCTGACCTGGGCCCGGTCCAACCGGCGTTCCCAGCCCCGCTACGAGTGGGTGGTGACTCCCTACTCCAGCACCGAGTAGGCCGGCAGCGTCAGGAACTCCACGTAGTCCCGGCCGAGCGCCACTTCGCTGAAGAGGGCCTCGGCGTCCTCCAGCCGGCGGTCGCCCAGGCCCCCTGCTTCGGCCTCCTCCCGGATGCGGTCGACCTCTTCCTTCATCACGCCCCGCACCGCCGCTTCGGTGTAGCGGCCGCGGTGGATCCATTGCCAGACCTGGGAACGGGCGATCTCGGCGGTGGCGACGTCCTCCATCAGGTTGAAGATCCCGGCTGCGCCGTTGCCGGTCAGCCAGGCCTGCAGGTACCGCAGCCCGACGGCGACGTCGTTGTGCAGCCCTTCGTCGGTGACGTCGGCGCCCGGAACGGTGAAGTCGAGCAGCTCGGCGGCCCCCACCGAGACGTCTTCCCGCTGGCGCTTCACCTGATTGGGCCGGTCGCCGAGGACGGCGTCGAACGGGACCCGGGCCACCGGCACGAGGTCGGGGTGGGCGACCCAGGTGCCGTCGAAGCCGGCCTTCGACTCCCGCTCCTTGTCCTCGGTGACCTTGGCCAGCGCCGTCCGGTTGACGGCCTCGTCGCGTCGGGAGGGGATGAAGGCGGCCATGCCGCCGATGGCGTGGGCGCCCCGGCGGTGGCAGGTCCGCACCAGCAGCTCGGTGTAGGCCGACATGAACGGCGCCGTCATCGTGATCTTGTTGCGGTCGGGAAGCACGAGATCTTCCCGGTCGCAGAACTTCTTGATGATCGAGAAGAGGTAGTCCCACCGGCCGGCGTTGAGCGCCGCGCCGTGGTCCCGCAGCTCGTAGAGGATCTCCTCCATCTCGAAGGCGGCGAGGATCGTCTCGATGAGGACGGTGGCCCGGATCGTGCCCCGGTCGAGGCCGAGGGCGTCCTGGGCGGCGTTGAAGGCGTCGTTCCACAACCGGGCCTCGAGGTGACCTTCCAGCTTCGGCAGGTAGAAGTAGGGGCCGAGGCCTTTGTCGAGCAGGCGCCGGGCGTTGTGGAAGAAGCAGAGCCCGAAGTCGAAGAGGCTGGCCGAGACCGGCCGGCCGTCGACCAGCACGTTGCGCTCGACGAGGTGCCAGCCGCGGGGCCGCACGACCGGCACGGCCCGCTGGTCTCCCAGGCGGTACTCCTTGCCTTCGGGGCTTCGGAACTCGAGCGTGCCCTCGATCGCCTCGGTCAGGTTGGCCTGGCCTGTGACCATGTTGGCCCACGTCGGGGAGTTGGCGTCTTCGAAGTCGACCATGAAGACGTTGGCCCCGGAGTTGAAGGCGTTGATGAGCATCTTGGCCTCGGTCGGGCCGGTGATCTCGACCCGCCGGTTGGCCAGCGCCGGCGGCGCCGGCGCCACCTGCCAGTCGCCGTGGCGGACGTCGGCCGTCTCGGCCAGGAAATCGGGTCGCTCGCCGGCCCGGAGCCTCTTCCACCGTTCGGCCCGGGCGGCCAGGATCCGTTCCCGGCCGGGCCCGAGCCGCCGCTGGAGGTCGGCGACGAAGGCCAGGGCGTCACCGGTGAGGACGGAGGCCTGGCGGTCATCGACGGGCCGGAGGACCTCGACGCCGTCGGGCAGGGATCGGTCGGCGGAACTGGCGGTCACGGCAGGCTCCTTCCGGGTAGAGGGGGCGGCAGGCTTCGCCCGCTGATCGACGCATCGAGGATCTCGACCGGGTGGTACACCGGGAGTTGACCGTCGCTGTGCGCCGTGATCTGAAGGGCGCAGCCCGGGTTTCCGGCCACGACGGCTCGGGCACCGGTGGCCCTCAGGTTGGCCACCTTCCGCTGGCCGAGCTCGCCTGCCGGCTCGGGCTCGAGCAGGTTGTAGAGACCGGCCGAGCCGCAGCAGATCTCCCATTCCGCCGGTTGCACCACGGTGAGACCCGGGATCGTGCCGAGCATGGTTCGCGGTTCGACCCGCACCTTCTGGGCATGGGCGAGATGGCAGGCGTCGTGGTAGGCGACGGTAAGGGGGACGGGATGGCGGGGCGCTCGGGGCTCGGCCCCGGCCAGCACCTCGGTGATGTCCTTCACCTTGCCCACAAAGGCTTCCGCCCGTTCGGCCCACTCGGGGTCGTCGGCCAGCAGCCGGCCGTACTCCTTCATGGCCGACCCGCAGCCGGCGGCGTTGACGGCCACGGTGTCGCAGGCTTCGAAGGCGGCGATCGTGGCCCGGGCCCGTTCCCGGGCTTCGTCCTCGGCGCCGGAGTGCATCAGCAGGGCGCCGCAGCAGCCGGCGGCCTTCGGCACGATGACGTTGAAGCCCTCGGCCGACAGGACCCGTACGGTCGCGGCGTTGGTGCGGGCGAAGAAGACCCGGGCCACACACCCCTGCAGAAGCCCGACGGTGCCCCGGGCCGGGCCGGCCTTGGCGTTGGCCGGCGTCTGCTCCGGCAGCCGGCTCCAGGCGGCGGCCAGCGTCACCTCCGGCGTGAGCCGCATCATGGCCGCGACGCGGCGCAGCGTCACCCGCCCGCCCGCCCTTCCCGAATTGGCGTTCCTTTTCCGCCATATCCCGGTAAACGAACGCCAGTTGAGTCGGGAGCGGGGGCCGGCGGGCGGCGGTTCCGTGAGGCCGGGTGACTCCGTGGCGCCGGCGGCGCTGGCGCCGGCCATGGATATCGGCGCGCCGTTGCCGCTTCCCGGCGGTCCGCCGGCGGAACCGGCGGCCAGCCGAGGAAACGGCGACGCAGGGGCCGAGCCGGCGTCCTCGGGCCGACGAGGGTCGGCCGCGGCGATGCGGCGTTCGAGCCACCCCCGCAGGCGGCGGTCGAGACCGAGGCGGCGGCCGGCGACGAGGACGGGGACGGCGGCCCGGAGACGGCCGGGATGGGTGAAGACCTCGAAGCAGAAGCGGCGAAAGGCGCGGTCGGCGGCGGTACGCCGGTGGCGGCGCTCCACCTCGGGCCGCATCTGCTCGATGAGAACGTCGTAGCGGACGCCGGACGGGCAGGCGGTCACGCACGCCATGCACCCCAGGCAGCGATCGATGTGCGTGGCGATCGTCCCGACCTCGCCGGCGGTCTCCACCGCCTGGCGCATGAGGACGATCCGCCCCCGGGGCGAGTCCATCTCCTCACCCCACACGAGATACGTCGGGCACGTCGGAAGGCAGAAGCCGCAGTGGATGCAGGTCTTGATGAGTTCCTGATCCACTCCGGTCACTAGATGCCTCCCACGAACAGTCCGGGTGCGCACACGCCCGCCGGATCGAAGCGCTCCTTCACCTTGCGCATCAAATCGACGGGCCCCGTCTCGCCGCCCCAGGGATCGAGCGCCGCCCGCACGTCCGCCGGCGCATCGAGCACGACACACGGCGCCGGCGCCAGGCGCCGCCGCAGCTCCTCGATGGCGGCGACGGCGTCCGACACCTCTGACTGTCGCGCTGGACCGGAATCATTCCGGTCGAGCGCGACCGTGGCCGGCAGCTGGATCCAGGCCAGCCCGAGCCCGGCCCGGGCGACCAGCGTTCCGCCGAGCGCCTGGGTCGCCTCCATGGCGGCCGGAAGCGCGCTGGGAAGAGCGGAGACCTTGACGACCACATCGCCACGCTGGGCGCCGCGCTGCGCTTCCCAGCACGACTCGTCATCGGCGTCGATGTCGATCTCCAGACCGCCGACCTTGCGGAGCAGAGCCGCCGCCTCGTCCGCCCGGGGCTGCGGATCGGCACTCCCGAACCGGACGAGCACGGCGCCGGCGGCCGACGAGCTTCCGGTGCCGGGCGGGGCGGCATTCGTCGTGGCGGAGGCGTCCCACCACAGGTCCAGACAGTCGGCCTCCAGCGGGGCATGGGCCACGGCCGCCGCGGCGGCGGCCAGCTGCGCCGGGTTGGCGGAGCGGGCGACGACGGTGGCAGTGCGGGCGGGCTTCGGATGCAACCGGACCGTCACCTCGGCGATGAGGCCCAGGGTGCCGTAGGCGCCGGCGAAGAGCTTGCCGATGTCGTAGCCGGCCACGTTCTTGATGACCTTGCCGCCGGCCCGGGCGATCGTCCCGTCCGACAGCACGACGGTCACCCCGACGACCAGGTCCCGCACGCCGCCGTACTTGTGCCGCAGCGGCCCGGAGTCGTTGCTGGCCACGATTCCCCCGATCGTCGCCCCGGCGCCGCCCGCCTCGATCGCCGCTTCGTCACCGGCGCCCCCCCACGGCGAGAGCGGCGGATCGAGGGCCAGCATCTGCCCCGCACCGGCCAGCGCCTCCTGCGCCACGGCCAAGGGCACGCCGGCCTGCAGCACGGCGGTGAAGTCCCCGGCGTTGTGCTCCAGCACCCGGCCGAGCCCACCGGTACAGATTTCGAGGTCGGGATCCGGAACGGGACGGCCCCATTCGAGCTTGGTGCCGCCACCACGGAAGCGGACCGTGCGCCCATCGGCCGCCGTACTCCGCAGAAGTTCGGCCGCCTCCTCGTAGCTGCTCGGCTCTTCAGTCTTCACAGGCGCTCGATCACTCCCGCGGCTTCCAGGGGGTGCTGACGGTAAGGGCCCGGCACCTCGCCGCACAGGCGCGGGGTCGGCATCACCTTGCCGGGGTTGACCATGCCTTCGGGGTCGAAGGCGCAGCGGAGGCGCTGAAACGTGGCCAGGTCGGCTTCGGAGAACATCTTCGGCATGTAGCGCTTCTTGTCGACGCCGATGCCGTGCTCGCCGGTCAGCGAGCCGCCCTCCTCGACGCAGACCTCCACGATGCGGCCGGCCAGCTTCTCGGCCCGCTCGGCCTCGCCCGGCACCCCACCGTCGTAGAGCACCAGCGGATGCAGGTTGCCGTCGCCGGCGTGGAAGACGTTGGCCACCCGCAGCCCGTACTCGGCGCCGAGCTCCTCGATGCGGCGCAGCACCTGCGGCAACCGTGTCCGGGGGATCACCCCATCCTGCACGTAGAAGTTGGGTGAGATCCGGCCCATGGCGGCGAAGGCGGCCTTGCGGGCCTTCCAGATCAGGGCCCGCTCGTCCTCCGACTGAGCGATTCGCACGCCGGTGGCGCCGTTGGCCTCGCAGAAGCGGACGACCTCGTCGAACCGGGCGGCGCACTCCGACTCCGACCCGTCGAGCTCCACGATCAGCAGCGCGCCGGCGTCGAGCGGGTTCCCGGCCTGGGTGGCCGCCTCCGTGGCGGCGATGGCCAGCTTGTCCATGATCTCCATGGCGCCCGGTACCACTCCGGCCGACACCACGTCGGACACCACCTGGCCGGCCTGCTCCGGCGTGTCGAAGTAGGCCACGACCGTGCGGGTCGCCTCGGGCGCCGGCGCGATCCGCAGGATGATCCTGGTCGCCACGCCGAGCGTGCCTTCGGAGCCGACGAAGGCGCCGAGCAGGTCGTAGCCCGGGCGGTCGAGCTCGCCCCCGACGCTGCCGAGCACGGTCATCGACCCATCGGGCAGCACCACCTCGCAGCCGATGACCCAGTTGGTGGTGAAGCCGTACTTGAAGCAGTGCACGCCACCGGAGTTCTCGGCCACGTTGCCGCCGATCGAGCAGATGATCTGGCTCGACGGGTCGGGCGGGTAGAAGTGGGTCGGCCCGACGGCGGCCGAGATCTGGGCGTTGGTCACGCCCGGCTCGACGGTGATCCGCTGGTTCTCCAGGTCGACGTCGAGGATGCGCCGCATCCGCGACAGCGAGATGACCACACCGCCCTCGACCGGCAGCGAACCGCCCGACAGGCCCGTCCCCGAACCGCGGGCGACCCACGGCACGCCGGCCCGGTGACAGGCGGCGACGACCGCCGCCACCTCCTCGGCGGTGTCGGGCAGGACGGCCGCCGCCGGCACGACGGCGTACTGCAGGAGCCCATCCGACTCGTAGGTCCGCAGGGCGGCGTGCTCGGTGATGACCCGCTCGGGCCCACAGATCGAGATCAGCTCGGCGATCGGGACCGGTCCCCCCATGGACCGGAAACTACTCCTCCTGCGGACCGATGCGGGCCGGCCCCTGCTCGGGGTTGAACAACGGCCGGCCCGGAATCACGGGCGCCGGCGCCGGGCGGCCACAAGCGCCAGGGCTCCAGCCGCCAGCGACCAGAGGCCGGTGGCGGCCAGCGGCCGGGGATCGGCGCCCGTACGGGGCAATGTGGCGGCCGGTTCGGGCCTGGTGGCCGTCTCGGCCAGCACGGTGTCGGGGACGCCGCCGGCCGCCCGCAGTTCGGCGTCGGCCGGCGCCGGCGTGCCGCCGCTGCCGGGGAACACGTTGGTGACGAAGACATTGGTCGGGATCCCGGCGGTCAACGTCACCACGCCGTCGACCGGCGGCCCGGTGGCCGGCCTCTCCTCGATCCTGATCTGGGCGTTGTTGGAGCCGGTCTCGATGACGGCGCACGTCGTGCCGGACGGCACGTCGGTCACGTCGCGGAAGTCGCCGCCGTTGAGGGTGAAGGTCATGTCGAGGGGCCGGTGGTTGCACTGCACCTCGAACGTGAAGGGACCGGTCCCCGACCCCTCGATGGCCTTGATGACCCGCAGGGTGGTGGTCGGCGCCGGTGTGCACTTGATCCAGAACACCTTCTGCTTGGCCCCGCCCGGCGCTCCCACGGTGTCGGAGCTCACCTTGACGTGGTAGCCGCGCCTCGGGTGGGCCGTGAGGCCTTGGACGGCCGACGTCAGGTTGTAGGCGATGACGTAGTCCTTGTCCTGGCCGCCGCCGGCGGGGGTGTCGCTGACGATCACGCCCTTGTCGGCGACCAGCACCGTGTCCTTCGGGGTGCTCGGAGCCTGGGCCGTGAAGGTGATGTCGGCCGTCTGCCCCTGATCGAACCCGTAGTACTCCAGCCAGAAGATGCAGCCGTCAACCTGGGGTTCGTTGTTCTGCCCCGCGCTGAGCGGGCCGTCACGCTCGATCTTGATCGTCCCGTTGTTGCCCGGCGGGTCACCGGGCGGCGTCGCCTTCGTCGGGGCCGCCCCGACCCGACTGCCGGGGACGGCGCCGGCGACCACGGCGACCAGCGCGACGAGCAGCAGCAGTGGACTCCTCGAGACGGCGCGCGTCGACCAACGATCCTGTGTGGTCTCCATGATGTGTCCTCCCCCTGGTCCGTCCACCGACCGGACATGGCCCGCCCGCTTCCTATCCCGCCGGTGACCTTCCGAAACCTGGAAATTACGCCTCGGCTCGTTAGTCTCGCCACCATGCCTGCCCCGACGCTCCAGCCCGGTCTGCGCCACGAGTTCCGATACCGCGTCCCGCCGGACAAGACGGTGCCGAACCTCTATCCCGAAGCGGAGGACTTCGCCGTCATGCCGGAGGTCTTCGCCACCGGTTTCATGATCGGCCTGATCGAATGGACGTGCATCCAGCTCGTCAACCAGCACCTCGACTGGCCGGCGGAGATGACCCTCGGGATCCACGTCGATCTCTCCCACGAAGCGGCCACGCCGCCCGGCCTGGAGGTGACGACCACGGTCGAGCTGACCAAGGTGGACGGGCGCCTGCTCGAGTTCACGGTCGAGTCGCATGACGGCGTCGACACGATCGCCCGGGGCACCCACCGCCGGGCGATCGTCGACGCCGCCAAGTTCAAGGCCCGGGCGGCGGCCAAGGCCGAGGCAGCCGGCTCGTAGACTTTCAGGCCTCATGACTGACGATGTCGCGCTGCTGACCGAACGGCTCGGGCGGGCGCCCGAGGGCGACTTCGAGGTCGTCGTGCGCCACGCCGACGGTGGCCCGGTCGTCATCCGCAACGCGCCGTTCCTGCGGGACGGGACGCCGATGCCGACCCGGTACTGGCTGGTCGACCCGACGGTGCGGGCGGCGGTCTCCCGCCTGGAGGCGGCCGGAGGGGTTCGGGCGGCCGAGGCGGCCATCGAACCCGAGGAGCTCGTCGCCGCCCACGCCGCCTATGCCGCCGAGCGGGACGCGGCCATCGACCCGGCGCACACCGGCCCCCGCCCGTCCGGCGGAGTGGGAGGAACGAGGCGAGGGGTGAAGTGCCTCCACGCCCACTACGCCTATTTCCTGGCCGGGGGAGACGACCCGGTCGGACGCTGGGTGGAGGAGCATCTGTGACCGAGCGCCGAAGGCACACCGGCCCGAAGGGGGTTCGGTTGGCGCGGGCCGGGGGTGACTGAGGTGCGAGTACGCCTGGCCGCCGTCGACATGGGCACGAACTCGACCCGGTTGCTGGTGGCCGACAGCGACGGGGGCGGGCCAGCGGCGCCGCTCAGCACGATCGAGCGGCACATGCACATCACCCGGCTCGGCCAGGGTGTCAACGCCGCCCGGCAACTCCACCCCGACGCCATCGACCGGACGTTGGCCGTCCTGCGCAAGTACCGCGACGTCATGGACGCCACCGGTGTCGAAGGCGTCCGGGCCACCGCCACCAGCGCCGCCCGCGATGCCGCCAACCGCGACGACCTCTTCGGCCCGGCGGCGGAGATCCTCGGCACCACCGTGGAGCTCCTCTCCGGCGACGAGGAGGGCCGCCTCACCTTTCTCGGCGCCACCACCGGGCTCGACGCCCCGGCGCCCCACCTGGTGGTCGACATCGGCGGCGGGTCGACGGAGTTCACCGTCGGCGCCGGCACTCCCGAAGGCACCCTGTCCGTCGACGTCGGCTGCGTGCGGCTCACCGAGGCCTGGCTCCACTCCGACCCGCCGGCGCCCGAGGAGCTGTCGCAGGCCCTCTCGGTGGTGCAGTCCTACCTCGACGACGTCGACCGGCTGCTGCCCGCCGCCGGCCAGGCCCACACGCTGATCGGCACGGCCGGAACGGTCACCACCGTCGCCGCCGTCGAGATCGGCCTGGCGGAGTACGACCCCGAGGTGCTCCACCACTTCCGGCTCACCCGGGAGGCGGCGGAGGACGTGTTCCGCACACTGGCCACCGAAGCCGCCGCCGACCGGCGCCACAACCCCGGCCTCGAGCCGGGCCGCGTCGACGTGATCGTCGGCGGCGCCGCCGTCCTCGTGGCGGTCATGCGCCACTGGGCCTTCGAGGAGATGATCGTCTCCGAGGCCGACATCCTCGACGGCCTCATCCGCTCGCAGCTGTGACCGCGCTGCGAGCAGGCGTTTCGGAGCTGCTGCTCCTCGGGCCCGGCCCGTCGAACCCTTTCCCGAGGCGACCACCGCCCTGGCCCGCCCGGTGCTCGGCCACCTCGACCCGGAGTTCCTCGCCCTCTATGCCGAAGTCGGCGACCGCCTGCGGGCCGTCTTCCAGACCACCAACCGTGTCACGCTCCCGGTGTCGGGGACGGGGAGCGCCGGCATGGAGACCTGCCTCGTCAACCTGCTCGAACCGGGTGACACCGCCATCGTCGGCGTCAACGGCTACTTCGGCGAACGGCTCTGCGAGGTCGCCCGCCGCATCGGCGCCGACGTCGTGCGGGTCGAGGGCGAATGGGGGCGGCCCCTCGATCCCGAGCGGCTCCTGGACGCGCAGCGAACCGCCGCCGGCGGACGGGCCCGGCTCGTCGCCGTGGTGCACGCCGAGACCTCGACCGGCGTCCGCAACGACGTCGCACCGCTGCAGGCCCTGCAGGACACCGACGCGCTCTTCGTGCTCGACACCGTCACGTCGCTCGGCGGCCTTCCGGTCGAAGTCGACGCCTGGGGTGTCGATGCCGCCTACTCCGCCACCCAGAAGTGTCTCGGCGCCGTCTCCGGTCTGGCACCGGTCACGTTCTCCGAGCGGGCGCGGGCCCGGGTGGCCGCCCGGGGGGCGGAGCGGCCGGTGGCGTCGTTCTATCTCGACATCGGCCTCCTCGACGCCTACATCGGTGAGCCGCACCGCTACCACCACACCGCCAGCTCGGTGCTGGTCTCGGCGCTCCACGCCGGTCTCGGCCGGCTGCTCGACGAGGGCCTCCCGGCGGTGTGGGAACGTCACCGCCGGGTCGGCGACTTCCTCCAGTCCGCCTTGCCCACACTCGGTTTCGAGCTGGTCGCCCCCGAGACGCACCGCCTTCCGCAGCTCACCGCCGCCCGTCTGCCCAACGGCGTGGACGACGCCAAGACCCGCCGGCGCCTGCGCGACGAGTTCGCCATCGAGGTCGGCGGCGGCCTCGGGCCGTTCGCCGGTCAGGCGTGGCGCATCGGCCTCATGGGCCACGGCGCCCGGGAGCGGTCGGTGGCCACGCTCCTGGGCGCCCTCGGATCACTGCTGGGGTAGAGGGAGCCGACGTCAGTGCGGGTCGACCGTCGGCCCGGGCTCCTCGACCGGGCAGAGGCAGAACTCGTTGCCTTCCGGGTCGAGCATGACCGTCCAGGGAAACGGACCGGCCAGCTCACCCTCCGCCCGGCGGGCGCCGAGGTCCAGCGCCGAGTCGACCGCCGATTTCACGTCGGGCACCACCAGGTCGAGGTGCAGCCGGTTCTTGCCCTGCTTCGGTTCCGGCACGGCCAGGAACAGCAGGTTGGGCCCGTCCTCGGAGAGCTTGGCCAGCTCGGCGTAGTCCTCGCCGACCTCGACCACGGCCACGCCGAGCAGCGCGCTCCAGAAGCCGCCCAGCCGGTGCGGGTCCTCGCAGTCGATCGTGATCGTCCCGACCCTCACTCCACCCAACCCACCCATCATTTGAAGATCGTCTCCCGGTAGTAGCGCAGTTCCTGGATCGACGCTGTGATGTCGGGCAGCGCCCGGTGGTCCTCCCCCTTGTCCGGACGGGCGGCGAACGCCTCCCGGTACCACCGCCGGCACAGCTCCTTGATCGACGACACGTCGATCGACCGGTAGTGCAGGTGCTCCTCGATCTCGGGGAGATAGCGAGCCAGGAACCGGCGGTCCATCCCGATGGAGTTGCCGCACAACGGCACCGTCCGGGGCTCGGGCACGTGCCCCTTGATGTACTCGAGCACCCGCCGGCCCGCTTCCTCGAGCGGGATTCCCGACGTGCCGATCTCGGCCAGCAGCCCCGATCGTTCATGCATCTGACGGACGAAGTCGCTCATCCGGGCCAGGACCCCGGGCGGCTGGGCCACCACCACCGACAGCCCGGCGTCGAGCGGCTCGAGCGTCGTGGCCGACGTGGCGATCACGGCGATCTCGACGATGGTGTCGTGCTCCACGTCGAGGCCGGTCATCTCCAGATCCATCCAGATGAGAACCTCATTGCCATCGCTCACGGCTCAGCACGCTACAGCCACTAACTTCTTCGACCGTGACGCGCCTCGTTGGCCCCCGAGTGGTGCTGCGGCCGCTCGAACCGGCCGACGGCGATGCCTGGCGCGAGGTGCGCTGGCGCAACCGGGAATGGCTCGAGCCCTGGGAGCCGCTGCCCGAGCCGGGTTCGCCCGACCTCATGCGCGACGCCGCCGCCTTCCGAGCCCGCTGCGCCTCGGCCGCCCGCCAGCGCCACCTCGACACCGCCCACCCGCTGGCGATCTTTCTCCACGACGGCACGCTGGCCGGGGAGATCAACCTGTCGGGTATCCAGCGGGGGCCGTTCCAGAGCGCCCACGTCGGCTACTGGATCGACCAGGCGCACGCCGGGCGGGGTCTCGTTCCCGAGGCTCTCGTCCTGGTGCTCCGGCTGGCCTTCGAGGAGCTGAAGCTCCACCGGATCGAGGTGGCCATCGTCCCCCGCAACAAGGCCAGCCGTCGGGTGGTGGAGAAGCTCGGCCTCCGGGAGGAAGGCACGGCCAAGGACTATCTGCAGATCCGGGGCGTGTGGGAAGACCACGTCCGCTACGGCATCACCGCCACCGAGTGGACGGCCCGCCGGCTGGAGCTGACCGAGCGGTTCCTGACCCGCAGCCCGGTGTCCTAATACCCCTCCCCGGCGACCGACGCGATGTTGGACCGGTCCGGCCGGCTGCAGCCCAACACTCCGGCCATGAGGTCGCGGATCGACAGGATGCCGATCTCGTGGTCACCGTCGATCACCACCAGATGCCGGAAACCATGCTCCAGCATCGTGCGGGCGGCCTCCATCGTGTCCCACTCGGAGGTGGCCACGATGGCGTTCCAGGTCATGTAGTCGGCGACGGTCGCCGAATTCGGGTCGACCCCTTCGGCCACCGCCCGGAGGACGTCGCGCTCGGAGAGGATCCCCGGCGCCTCCTCCGTGAGGACGATGGCCGAGCCGACCCGCTTGGCGTTCATCAGCTTGGCTGCCTGGGCCAGGGTGTGGGCGGGCCCGACGGTGACGAGGTCCCGCACCACGAGGTCGCGGATCTCCATGGAGGAAGCCTAGACCTCGCGTCCACCCCCGCGGCCAGGGGTCCCCGGCCGTTTCACCACTGCGGGGGAGCGGCGGAAGAAGTCCTCCACCGCGGCGTCGTAGCGGTAGGCGGGCCGGGGTTCGCCCACCGTCGAACGGAGCCGGAGGCCGCGGGCGAAGTCCTCCACGGTGCCGGCCGACGTGTATTGGTACCGGTAACCGGCCTCCTTCAGCCGGCGGTTGTCGACACCCCGGCCGTGGCGCAAGAGGCTCTGCACCTCGAGCGGCAGGTCGACGATCCCCAGGCGGCGCAACGCTCCAGCGGCCGCGCCCGTCCCCAGAGGGGTGATCGCCACCCGGCGGCGGCCGACGATGCGGCACACGTCGCTCCAGGGGAGCGTCCCGTCGCCGGCGACGTTGAAGACGCCCGGCACGTCGCGGCGGGCGGTGAAGCACAGGGCGCCGAGCACGTCGTCCTGGTGGGTGAACTGCAGCCGGGGATCGAAGCCGAAGATCTCCGGCACCACCGGCAACCGCAGCGCCCTCGACAGCGGCGTGTCGAGGTCGGGGCCGAGGACATTGGAGAACCGCAGCCGGGTCACCACCACGTCCGGATGGTCGTCGGCGAAGTCCGAGACGTAGCCCTCCACTTCCAGCAGGCTGCGCTCCACCCGGGTGCGGGCCGGGCCGGCGCGGTGGGCGTCCTCGGCGAAGAAGTACGGGTCCTTCGGCGTCGAGCCGTAGACCAGCGTCGAGGACTTGAGCACCACCTTGCGGACCGACGAACCCGGCGCCCCCGCCGCGGCCAGAAGGTTCATGGTGCCGATCACGTTGGTCTCGTGGAGAGCCCGGGGACCGATCGTGGTGGAGTCGACCTCGAGGTGCGTGTGGAGGATCGTGTCGACCTCGGTGGCCCGGACCAGCCGGGAGAGGATCGAGTACGACGAGTCGGCCCGCACCACCTCCGTACGTTCCAGCGGCACGGCCGGCGCCCGGGTGTCGAGGCCGACGACCACCTCGACGGACGGGTCCTGCTCGATGACCTGCGCCGTCCGCCCGCCCCAGAAGGTGCCGATCCCGGTGACGAGCACCCGCTGGCCCCCCATCAGCCGAACCACACGCTGCGGCGGAGGGACAGCATGTCGTAGAGGGCGTCCTGAATCCTGGTGCGGATGGCCTCCGACTCCTCCATCACCCGGCTGCGGGGATAGCGCTCCTGCCCGCCGGGGACGTCGAAGTGGACCGGCTCGAGCACCCGGAGCCGGAACTTCGCCGGGAAGTAGGCCAGCAGCCCCAGCGGCCCGAGCAGCGCCATGTTGGCCGTGAACGGCACGTAGGGAACCCGCAGGAGACGGGCCAGCGTGTTGCTCCGGGCCAGGATCGGCATCGACTCCTCGGCGCCCACGACGGCGATCGGCACGATCGGGACGCCGGCCCGCATGGCGGTCTCGACGAACCCGCCCCGGCCGAAGCGCTTGAGTTGGTAGCGGTCCTTGTAGAGCTTGCTCGGACCCTTCACGCCTTCGGGGAAGACCAGGACCAGCTGGCCCTCGTCGTGGAGGAGGCGATGGGCGTTGTCGGGGTGGGCGGTGACGCCGCCGGCCCGCGACCACAGCGTCCCGACCACCGGCACGCTGCGGAAGAAGAAGTCGGCCAGGCCGTAGACGGCCCGCCCGAGTTCCTTCTCGATCCCGTGCATGATCACCGGGGCGTCGGACGGGATGGCCCCGGCATGGTTCGACACCAGCAGGGCGCCGCCGGCTCGGGGGATGTGGTCCAGCCCTTCCCACTCCGTCCGGAACCAGTGGCTGTAGATCGGCTCGTAGAGGGTGCGGATGAGCTGCCGCATGTGCTCGCTGCGGCCCCACCCGTCGACGTCGGACAGCTTGGTGTCGAGATCGGTCACGCCCCGGTTGGGCGGGCGGGGAACGGGCACGAGCTCCCGGCCGGTCGACACCTCGGCGCCGAGGAGGGGCGGGGAGGTCGGGAGTTCAGGCTCCATCAGGGGGCCCATTATGGTGCGGGGTCTGATGGCGAGTAGCGGCCGGGGGTTGCGGCACGCCTTCCGGGCGTTGCGACATCGGGACTTCGCCCTGTTCTGGTCCGGGGCGTTCGTGTCCAGCATCGGGATGTGGATGCAGAACGTCACCGTCCCGTTCCTGCTCCACGAAGCCACCGGCTCCGCCGCCTGGGTCGGCCTCGGCGCCTTCAGCCAGTTCGCTCCGGTCATGGTGATGAGTCCCCTCGGCGGCTCGTTGGCCGACCGCCATTCCCGGCGCCAGATCCTCGTCTGGAACCAGATCGCCCTGCTGGTACTGGCTCTCGCCCTGTGGCTGTCGGTGAGGGGCGGGGACGTCCAGCCCGGGGCTCTGGTGGCGCTGGTCGGGCTGGCGGGAATGGTGACCGGCCTCGGCATCCCCGCCTGGCAGAGCTTCGTGGCGGAACTCGTGCCGCGCCAGTCCCTGCTCAACGCCGTGACGCTCAACTCGGCGCAGTTCAACGCCTCCCGGGCCATCGGGTTCATGCTCGGAGGACTGGCGTTGTACTCGGTGGGGCCCGGCCTTTCGTTCCTCGCCAACGGCCTGTCGTACCTGGCCGTGCTGGGCGCGCTGGCGGCCATCCGCCCCCGGCCCGATGGCAACGTCGACAGCGGGGAGGCGACGCTGGCCACCCCGGCCGAGGTGGCCGGGCCGGCGACGTTCCGGCTCGGCCTGGCCTATGTCCGGGACCATCCCGGTCTCCAGCTCGCCGTCGTGACCGTCGGCATCGTCATGTTCCTCGGCGGGCCGGTGATCCAACTGGCGCCGGTCTTCGCCCGCGACACCTTCGGGGTCGACGAGCGGGCCTACGGCTTCCTGGCTGCCGCCCTCGGCATCGGCGCCACCGCCGGCTCGGTGGTGCTCGGTGCCTACGGCGACGGCGTACGGCGCTCCCGTCTGGTCATCGCCGCCGTCGTCACCTACGGCGTGGCCGTGCTCGGCATGGCCGTGACCCCCAGCTACGCCGGCGGCCTGGCCGCCATGACCTGCATCGGGGTGGCCTACCTGGCGGTGGCCAGCGTCCTCAACACGTCGATCCAACTGGCGGTCGACGACCGGTTCCGGGGGCGGGTCCTCGCCCTCTACGTGATGGTCTTCACCGGTGCGTACCCGCTGGGATCACTGGTCCAGGGCGTGGCCACCGACCGCTTCGGCGTGCGGGCCGTCGTCGGGGTGGCTGGCGCAGCGCTGTTGGGCTACGCCGGGCTCCTGGCCTCCCGGCCGGCCGCCGTCGGCTCCCTCGACATCGCCATGGGCGCCGGCGTTCAGCCGCTCCACGGCGTCGACCAGCCGGGGGGGTAGGCCACGTAGGCCGTCCCGCCGGAGTGGGTGAGCCACACGTTCTCCAGCTCCGCCCGCTGGTAGGTGCGCCGGACGGCGCCGTCGCCCTTGCCGGCCGGGTCGTTCACCACCGGGTTGCCGTTGGCGTCGAAGCCGACCAGCACACCGAGATGGCCGTCGGAGCTGGAGACGGGTGCCCCGGTCAGCTTGCCCGGCTTCCAGGCGTAGCTCATCCCGACCGGCACGCCGGCCGCGATCCACGGCTCGGCGTCGGCCAGGCTGCGGAACCGCACGACGGATGCCTCGAGGCCCCGGACCGCGGCGTAGGCGGTGTTGAACGGCCAGTTGCCGTGACCCTCGTAGACCCAGTCGTAGACGCCGTCGACGGCGGCCCGCACCCGCGGTTCACAGGGGCCGGTCTCCTTGGCCCAGTAGGCGATGATCATCGAGATCGACGTCGGTGAGCACCAACCCGAGTCGCCGTCGGGATACGACTGCGTGCAGGGCGGCACCTCGAGGACCGTTCCCCAGCGGGCCGGGTCGCCGGGGGCGGCCGGCGGCGGACCGTTCTTTCCGCCCGGCGCCCTCGGCGGCGGGCTCGACACCGCCACCGCCGCCATCCGCAGGCTGGGCACGGCGTCGGGCCGGACGGTCATGAACCGGACCTTGACCTGCAGCGCCTCGGCCGCCGGTTTCCCGTCGGGAATCACCAGGGTGTCGGTGGCCACGCCGGCGTCATCGTCGTCCTGGCCCTTGACCGAGTGGCGGGCGACGGTGGACCGGTCGGCGGCCCACACCCCGGCGCTGTACCACTTCGTGAGCCGGCCGCCGGGCAGCTGCGCCCGCAGCAGCACCTCGATCCAGGAGCCGGGCGGCGTGTCGGCGTTCCACGACGGGACGGCCCGGGTGACCCCGAACCCCGCCGCGGTCATCGGGCTCGTGACCTCGCCGAAGACGTAGGGTCCACCGTTGTAGTAGTGCTTGCCGTGGTAGGCGCCGGCGGCGTCGGAGGCCGGCTGGGCCGTGGCCGGGTCGAGGGCAAGGCGCCGGTCGTCGGTGCGGGTGGTGCCCGGACCCCGTTCCCATCCGTCGAGCGCGCCGTCCACGGCCCGCCAGAAGAACTGCGAGGTCCGGTAGCCCGGATCGGCCGCTCCGGCCGGGGCGGCGCCGGGCAGCGGCAGCGCTGCGCTGGCCAGTGCCCCGAGCACCATGACGACGGTCCGCACGGCCCCAGTATGGCCGCCGGGCACTGAGCCGGCAGTGAGGCTGTCATCCCTTCACAGGGCGCCGGTGACCGTCCAGGCCCGTCCGGCGAAGCGCCAGGCGACGCCGATCAGGCGGGCCACCATCAGGAGGGTGATGGCTCCCCACAGCCACAGGACCGTGCCGCCGGCCGCCCCGGCCAGGACGGCCGCCGGGAGGTAGACGGCGAAGGCGGCGACCATGGCGCCGGCCAGGAATCGGAACTGGCCGGCGCCGATGAGGACGCCGTCGAGCACGAAGACCACGGCGTTGAGCGGCTGGAGTACGGCCACCACCAGCAGGAGCTGGCGGATGAGGTGGATGACCGCCGGATCGTCGGAGAACAGCGGCGCCAGCACCGGCCGCAGCAGCGCCACCAACGCGCCGACGGCCACGCCGGCCAGGACGCCCCACTCCACCATCCGGCGGGAGGCGACCCGGGCGCCGTCGGCCTCACCGGCGCCGAGCAGGCGTCCGACCATCGCCTGGGCGGCGATGGCCACCGCGTCGAGGGTGAGGGCCAGGAAGCTCCAGAGCTGGAAGGCGACCTGGTGGGCGCCGAGCGGCGCCGGGCCCATCCGGGAGGCGACGGCGGTGGCCACGGCGAGGGCGGCCAGCAGGGACCCCGTCCGCAGGAACAGGTCCCGGCCGACGACGACGAGGTTCCGGAGGACGGCGGGATCGGGCCGCCAGCTCACCTCGGCGGCCCGGGCATGGCGGGCGATGTGGCGGCAGAACACGACCGCCGCTCCGACCTGGGCGATGTTGGTGGCCCAGGCCGAGGCGGCCAGACCCATGCCGAGGCCGTAGATGGCCACGAGCTCCAGCACCAGGTTGGCCAGGTTGGCGAGCAGGGCGATGCGCAGCGGCGTGACGGTGTCCTGCAGGCCACGGAGGTAGCCGACGCCGACGAGGGCCAGCATGACCGGCACCATGCCCAGGGAGGCGATGCGGAGGTAGAGCAGGGCATGGGGCCGCACCACCGCCGACGGACCCATCAGGCTGACGATGAGTGGCGCGCCCAGCAGCCCGCCGAGCGCCAGGCCGACACCGATGGCCAGCGCCAGCCACAGGCTCTGGACGGCGTTGCGGGCGCTGGTCCGGGAGCGGCCGGCGCCGGCGGCCCGGGCCACCGCCGCCGTCGTGCCGTAGGAGAGGAAGTTGAACAGGCTGTAGGCCGTGGTGAGGACGGTGCCGGCCACGGCCAGGCCGCCGAGCTCCGGCGTCCCCAGGTGCCCGACCACCGCCGTGTCCACGAGGATGTAGAGCGGCTCGGCGGCCAGCGCCCCGAGCGCCGGCACCGCCAGGCGAAGGATCTCCCGGTCGGCCGGATGCCGGCCGGGCAGGGTCGGAGCGCGGGACACGGTCGATTAGTTTCCCCGGCCGATGAGGGTGCGTGAGGCAACGGAGGAGGACTTCGACGAGGTCGCCCGGCTGACGATCGCCGCCTACCGGGCGCTCGACACCTGGGTGGGCGACGACTACGCCGCCCACCTGGCCGACGTCGAAGGGCGGGCCAAGGCCGAGAACACCACGGTCCTGGTGGCCGAGGACGACCTTCCGGTCCGGGCGGCCGTGGGCGCCGCCATCGTCGCCGGAGCGGGGGACGACGGTGTGGCCCGGGCCACCACCTCCGGGCGGCGGATCCTCGGCTCCGTCACCCTGACCATCGGCGGCGGGCCGTACTTCGAATGGGATCCCGACGTCGACGGCGACTGCGGTTTCCGGATGCTGGCCGTCGACCCCGAGGTCCAGGGCCGGGGGGTCGGGCCCCGCCTGGTGGCCGAGTGCCTGGAGCGGGCCCGGGCCGCCGGCTGCCGGCGGATGATCATCGGTTCCACCGAGTGGATGACCACGGCCCATCGCATCTACGAACGCCTCGGTTTCCGCCGGGCGCCGGAACTCGACCAGCGGTGGGGCGACATCCGGGGGCTGTGCTTCGTGCTCGACCTGACGGCTCCGTAGCGCCGGCGCGGCCGGTCGGTGCTTGGCGGCTTAGGAGCCTCGCACTCGTCCGTCGGCGGCGAACTCCCGCACGCAGGCCCGGCCGGCGCGCTTGGCGTCGTAGAGGGCGAGGTCGGCCCGGGCCAGGACCGGCAGGAGTCCCTCGCCGTTCTCCGAACCGGCGACGCCGATGCTCAGGGTGACGTTGACGACGCCGTCCTCGGTGACGACCGGTGTGGAGGCCACGACCGACCGGATGCGCTCGGCGACGGCGAAGGCCGCCGCCCCGTCGCAGTCGGCGAGGGCGATGACGAGCTCGTCGCCGCCGTAGCGCCCGACGAGATCGGCGCTGCGCAGCTGCGACTTCACGCAGGCGGCGACGACCGACAGCACCCGGTCGCCGGCCCGGTGGCCGTAGGTGTCATTGACCTCTTTGAAGTAGTCGACGTCGATCATGACGACGCTGTGGCGGTTCGAGCTCGACGGCAGCGCACCGCCGCCGTCGAAGAGCAACTCCGCCTCCTCGAAGAACGCCCGCCGGTTGGGGATGCCGGTCAGGGGGTCGACGTTGGCCAGGTTCCGCAGCCGGGACATCAGCCGCCCGTTCTCGGCGATCATCGTCACCTGGCGGACGAGGACGATGGCCGTCACCGCCGCCGCCCCGAGGATGAGACCGTCGAGGGGGTAGACGGCCTCCCGGCGTCCGACGAAGAGCAGCAGC
The DNA here is from genome assembly GCA_040756995.1 of Actinomycetota bacterium. Lineage (GTDB taxonomy): Bacteria > Actinomycetota > Acidimicrobiia > IMCC26256 > BP-133 > BP-133. Next base: position 70,049 of record JBFLYK010000035.1, read on the forward strand.
CCGTAGGCCAGCGCCACGGCCAGGTAGGGCAGGCGGGCCAGCTGCTGGTCGTTGCGCCGGGGGTGGTTGCGGCCCAGTCCGGCCAGCGACGGGTGGCCGTCGCTCTGGCGGGCGGGGGCCGCTCCGTCGTCGGCCCGGGCCGCCGCCTTGGCGGCCAGGAAGAAGAGACACCAGGCCGTGGCCCAGAAGGCGTCGGGCACGCCACCGTCGTACTCGCCCGACAGGGACAGGTGGGCGAAGGCGACGTCGGCGATCACCAGCGAAGAGACGCCGGCGACGAGGATGCGCAGGGCGACGTCGCCAGCGGTGGCCCGCCGCATCAGGTTCACGATGACGCCGAAGAGCAGCAGGAGGTCGCCGATCGGATAGGCGACGTTGAGCGCCATGGCCAGGCCGCTGTTGGCATGGTCGTGCACGGTCGGGCCGACCACCAGGTACCAGATACCCATGCCGGCGCACAGCAGGACGGTGAGCGCGTCGAGTCCCAGCTTCAGCCAGTCGCTGCGGCGGCGGGCGTCCGACGGGAACGACAGGAGCGCCCAGGCGGCACAGGGATAGAAGGCCAGATAGCCGGCGTCGGCCAGCGAGGGGAAGGGCTCCTGGCCCAGCAGCACCTCGTAGACGAACCAGATCAGGTCGCCGACCCACCAGCAGCTGAAGGCGATGGCCAGACGGCGCCAGGCCTGTTGGTGGGCGCGGTCGAGGCCGGCCCGGGAATTGCGGGCCGGGGCCCGGCGGGACAACCGGAAGGCGGCCAGCGTGGCGCCCAGCCCGAGGAGCACCGGGCCGAGATCGCTGACGATGGTCTGGGTGCGTTCGCTCCCCCAGCCGGCGAAGGTCGCGGCGATGAGCAGCGCGGTCCCGAGGACCATGCCGGCGGCGGAGAGTGAGAAGTAGCGCCTCACGTGCGGGACAACGGCACCTTTCCGGTCGAACTTGAGGGGGGTGGCCGGTGTGTTACCGTCGGCTGTAGTCTCAGACTGACTACTTCGGGGGGAGGAAGCGTGGTGAAGGTTGGCGGTGGCTCGTCGTTGGGCCTGGCCCTGACACTGCTGGTGGTGCTCGGCCTGGGCGCCCGGTGCGGCGACGACGAGAAGCCCAAGGCGGCGGCGTCGACCACCACCACGAAGGCCGGATTGACCGGGAACCTCACGGTCCTGGCCGCGGCGTCGCTCAGTGAATCGTTCAAGGAGCTGGGCGCGGCGTTCGAAGCCAAGCATCCCGGCACCAAGGTGACCTTCAGCTTCGACGCCTCCTCGGCGCTGGCGGCGCAGGCCAACAACGGTGCGCCCGCCGACCTGTTCGCCTCGGCCGACCAGGCCAACATGAAGAAGGTCACCGACGCCGGCAACGCCACGGAGCCCCGGGTGTTCGCCCACAACAAGCTGGCCATCATCGTGGCCAAGGGGAACCCCAAGAAGATCACCGGCCTGGCCGACTTCAACAAGTCGGTGAGTTACGTGCTGTGCGCCCCGGAGGTGCCGTGCGGGAAGTACGGCGCCGAGGCGCTGGCCCGGGCGGGCGTGAAGGCCAAGCCGAAGTCGCTGGAGACCAACGTCAAGGGCGTGGTCACGAAGGTGACCGGCGGAGAGGTCGACGCGGGCATCGGCTACGTCACCGACGCCCGGGCGGCGTCCTCGGCCGAGGGCGTCGAGATCGCCGACGAGTACAACGTGGTGGCCGAGTATCCGGTGGCGGTGCTCAAGCAGTCGCCCAACGCCAAGCTCGCCCAGGCCTTTGTCGACTACATCGTGGGCTCCGACGCCCAGGCCGTGCTGGCGAAATACGGCTTTGCTCCGGCGTAAGGCCGGTCTGCGAAACTATCCGATAGTTTCGGCCGACGAATCCGCCGATATTCCTTCAAAGCCGGTCGCTCTATAAGGCTATGAGGACGGGGCCATCGCCGTTGATTTCGCACTAGTGCGGTGCCCGGTGGCGGAGTAGGCCATCGGTGGTAACCACTTGTGCGGAAAGGGATGCCGGCGGGGCAATGTGCTCCCTTCCGGCCGGTCCGGCCTCGTTGGCACCTCGCTTTTTTGGGCCTGAGCTGGTCACGGCACGCCAGTCATCCTGAACTAGTCATCGGGCTCATTGGGTGGTCATCGCGGCCAAGTTTGTTGAGGCCTTCTCAAGGCTCGCCGGACGGCGCCCGTTACCTGGTTTCGAGCACGGCGCCGGCGAGAGGCGCCCGAGCCTTGAAGCCAAAGGAGCAACATGCGTAAGAACCACAAGCGGGCCCTCATCGTCGCCGTCCCGGCCGTAGGTTTCATGACCGGAGCTGCCCTGGTGGTTCCCGCCATGGCCGCCGGCACCAGCGCCAAGGTCAAGGTCAAGTCGGAGCTCCGGGGCGGACGCTCCGGTCTCCTCGGAGGCTTGAGCGGCGCAATCTCCGGGGACACCGGTGGCCTGCTGGGTGGCGTGACCGGCGGGTCCGGTGGCCTCCTCGGTTCCGTCACCGGAACGCTCGACGGCGTCACGGGCGGCCTGACCGGTGGCCTCACCGGCGGCGGCTCCGGCGATCTGCTGGGCTCGGTGACCGGGACGCTGGGTGGTCTGACCGGTGGTCTGACGGGCGGCGGCTCGGGTGACCTGCTGGGCTCGGTGACCGGGACGCTGGGTGGTCTGACCGGTGGTCTGACGGGCGGCGGGTCGGGTGACCTGCTCGGTTCGGTGACCGGGACGCTGGGTGGTCTGACCGGTGGTCTGACGGGCGGCGGCTCGGGCGATCTGCTCGGTTCGGTGACTGGAACCCTCGGTGGTCTGACCGGTGGCCTGACCGGTGGTGTGACGGGCGGCGGCTCGGGTGACCTGCTCGGTTCGGTGACTGGAACCCTCGGTGGTCTGACCGGCGGACTGACCGGTGGCGGGTCGGGTGATCTGCTCGGGTCGGTGACCGGGACCCTGGGTGGTCTGACCGGCGGACTGACGGGTGGTGTGACCGGCGGCGTGAGCGGCGGCGCCACAGGCGGCGTGAGCGGCGGCGCCACGGGCGGGGTGACCGTCGGGACGGGTGACCTGCTCGGCTCGGTGACCGGCACCCTGGGCGGCCTGACCGGCGGACTCACCGGCGGCACCACCGGCGGCCTGCTCGACACCGTCACCGGGACGGTCAGCGGCGTGACGGGAACGCTCGGCGGCCTGACCGGCGGGACCACGAGCGGCTCGGGCGGCCTCCTCGCTCCGGTGACCGGCCTCCTCGGCGGTCTGACCGGCGGCACCTCGGGCGGCCTGCTCGGCGGCCTGACGGGGGGACTTCTCTAGCCGAGGGGTGGCTGAGAAAGCGAAGGCGGGGCCGGATTCCCGGCCCCGCCTTCTGCTGTGTGGGGGTTGGCGTCGGATCCGCCGCCGGATGCGCCGTTGCACCCGGCGGCGGCTGCTGTGGTTTTGGCGTCGGACGGGCCACCAGGTGCGCCGTTGCACCCGGCGGCCTGCGGGTGGGGCTATCGGGAGGAGAAGTCTCGGGCGATGGCGGGCTCGGGGCCGGGGGTCAGGGGTACGGCCTTGCCGAGATCCGGGGCGCCGTCTCCGGGGCGGCGGGCCCCGTCGCTGACCGGGAGGTCCGGAGGCGGGGCGATGGCCTCGGGGTGGAGGGCGACGACCGACGTCTGCCAGGGCGTCCCGTTGTCGAAGCGGCCGACGAACCGGTAGGAGGGCACCAGGGCCAGGCGGACCTCCCCGTTCTCGAACACCGACGTCTGGAGCAGGCCCAGCTCGACGCCGGTGATCTTGACCACCTGCGGCGCCGGCGGCGGGCAGGTCGGGGCGGGCATCGACGCCACCGCCTTGTCCTCCCCGACCGGCATCGGCATCGGCACCGGCGAACAGACCGGAGCCTGCGCCGGCAGGTCAACGGCCGGCGAGCTCACGCCCGAGGCGGCGTTCGCCCCCGAGGTGGCCGTCCCGCCCGACTCCACCGAGCCGGCAGCAGGCGAGGCGTCGATGGCCGGGGCGGCGGCCCCTCCCGACTTCACCGAGCCGGCAGCGGGGGTGGCGTCGAGGGCCGGCGCCGGTTCGATGGCGGCGCGGCTGTCGGTGGCGTAGAGGACTCCGGGGGATTGCAGGTCCTCGAGGGCGGCGTCGACGCCCCGGAGCCTGTAGTCGCCGCCCCGCTCGAAGCTCACCCACGAGCCGGAGAGGTTCTCGAAGCGGCCGTCGGACCGCATCGTCACGTTCCAGACGGGCCAGTCGGCCCGGCGCCCGTCGAGGACGGGGTAGAGGGCGACGCTGAAGCCCTTCACCGGCGGAGGCGGCGGCGGGCACGACGCCACACCGCTGTCCACCGGCTTGTCCGCCGGGGCCGTCCCGCCGGAGCTACCGGCGCCCGAGGCCCGCCCGGCCGCCCAGGCCGCCGGCGGCGCCGGGTCCACGACGACCGTGGCGCCGTTGGGGGTGGGAGTGGCGGCGCCTGTCGTGGTGGCGCCGGCTTGGTTCGCGCCGGAGCCGGAGCTGGCGCCGTTCTCCTGTTCCAGCTGGCGCAGCTTCTCGGCCTCCAGCCTCCGCAGTTCCTCGGGGCTGAGGCCGGGGGCGGCGCAGGCCCAGCCGACGCCGATCTCGGTGTCGGTGGTCTCGACCGCCCAGGAGGCCCGGGGAGCACCCATGCGGTCGAGGAGCTCGAGCACACGGCGCTCGGCGTCGGCCCGGGGGATCGCCGGGCCGGTCGGGGCGTCGTGGCCGGCCGCGTCGTCGGGGCGGCCGTCGAAGCGACTGCGGTAGAGGTTGAGGTACCAGGCGCCGCCCTTGCCCATGGCGTCTCCGCCGAAGGCGCTCAGCGTCCAGTCGCCGCCGTCGACGAACCAACCGCCGTCCCGCTGGACCGGGGTGCCCGGCACGCCGAGGGCTTCGGCGATCCGGACCAGGGTGGCCCGGTCGAGGAGCGGAGTGTTCACCCGCCAGGCGGCGGCGTGGTCAGGCAGTTCGGGGAGTTCGCCCTCGACCTCGAACTTCAGCCCCCACCCGCCGTAGGGGTAGAGGGCCGACCGGCTTCCGGCGGCGCCGACGGCCGGGGCGGCGGACATTTTGGCGTCGCTCTGCGCCGCCATCGTCTCCGCCCCGCCGCCGACGCCGTTGCCGGCCATCAGGGCGAGAGGCTTGGCGTCGGAACCGTTGCCGTCGAAGGCGACGGCGATCCCGCCGGCCACCACGGCCAGGAGGGTCACGCCGGCCACGACGGCCCGGCGGTGCCGGCGGGCAGGGGGAGCGGGGGGTACGGCCTCGGGGTCGATCACGTCAGTTCCTCCTCCGGTGTCGCCCTTCAGACGACCGGAAGAGCCAGCCAGTTCCCACGCTCCGAGAAAAAAGAACCGCAGATTGTGGCCGTGACCGTCCCGCGGCCCATGTCCCAAGCGCAATCGATTGCGCTCCGGCACCTGCGGCGGATGGTCGGTTGGCGGGCGGGCGGGCGGCGGCGGGTTAGCGGGAGACCGAGGGGGAGTCGGCGTCGGCGATCAGGAGGGCCGGGGTGCCGGTGCCGTCGGCGGGAGCCGAGTAGATGCTCGGCGCGCCGATGCCGGTGTCGACGGCGTAGGCGACGGTCGAGTTGTCGAGCCACTCGATCTGGTCGTCGACCGTGCGGGTCTCGGCCAGGGGGTGGTCCTTCAGTGTCGCCAGGTCGAGGACAGCCGGCCGCCAGGTGGGCAGCTCGCCGCCGCCGTCGCTCGTCTTCAGCTTGAAGGCGATGCGGGTGCCGTCGGGCGAGAGCGAGGGGCACTCCACCCCGTCCCGCAGAACCGTCGCCTTCCTGGTCGGCAGGTCCATCGACACCAGGTAGGTGTGACCCTGCGTCCCGAGCGTGGCGAAGAAGCGATGGCTGTTGGCCGGGTCGAAGGTGACGCCCCAGAAGTTGAAGTCGACGCTCTCGATCCGCTTGCCGTTCTGCCACACCGAGAACTGCTCGAGGTCGACGAGGTGGGCGCCGGTGGCCATGTCCCAGATCGAGGTGCGGGTCGAGAACGAGCCGGGAGCGTAGGAGTCGCCGGTCACGAAGACGGTCGAGGCGCCGTACTTGCCGTCGGCCGACACCCGGGCCCGGCTCGGCACGCCGGGCAGCGGGCTCGACGCCCGCTCCTTGAAGTCGGGCCCGAAGAACACCACCTTGTAGGGGTTGAGGATGTCGCCGTGGTCGGAAAGGCAGATGCCGCTGCCGGCCGCCATGTAGACCCGGGCGCAGGCCAGGTCGGTGACCGCCCGGGTGCCGTCCGGCTTGGCCGACGGGACGAGGCCGGCGTAACCCGCCTGGCCGGCGGCCATGTCCCGCATGACGATGTGGGGCTGGGCCATGACCGACTGCGCCGTCGGCGCCCCCGCCTCCACCGCCCCGGCGGCGTCGAGGTTGCGCTTCGGTCCGCCGCCCTTGGCCGCGACGTAGCCGACCGCCACCGCCACGCACACCACGCACAGGGCGATGAAGCCGAAGACCCGCCAGCGGTCGCCCTTCCCGGGGGACGGCTCGGTGGCGGGTGCGCCCCGCCGGGGCCGATCGATCTTGTGGGGGGCGATCGTCATCGGGCGTGCACCTCAGGCCGGTTCGGCGAGCGGAACAGAACGAGGAAGGCGACCGGCAGCACGACGACGAGGCCGGCGAGGAACAGCGTCAGGGCTTCGGTCGGCCCGTACCACTGGTACATCTTCCCGAAGAGGGACGAGGCGCCGAGCTTGGCCAGGACGGTGGCGGTGGTGAGCCAGGCCAGGCCGCTGCTGCGGAGCCCGGCCGGAATCACGGCGCTGGCCATGGCCATCAGGACACCGTCGGTGGCGGCGTAGTACGTGCCGAGCAGGCCGAGGATCAGGGCGATGTTGAGAAAGCCGCTGTCCGCTCCGGAGGCCCGCAGGACGAGGTAGCACCCGATCAGCAGGACGTGGCCGGCGAAGAAGACCGGTGCCCGTCCGATCCGGTCGGCCAGGCGCCCCAGGGGAATGGCCAGCAGGAGGTAGGCGAGGGCCGTCCCCACGAAGAGGAGGGGGAAGGCGGTCGGGTTCATCCCCGTCTTCTGCTCCCAGACCAGGTAGATGAAGGCGTCGCTGACAGTCACCAGGCTGAGGAGCGCCCCGGCCAGGAGTATCCGGCGGAACGTCTTGTTGCCGAGGAGTTGGCGGCTGCCCGGTCTCGCCGGGGCGGCAGCAGCCGGGGAGGCACCGGCCGGCGGCCGGGGCGGGTTCTGCACGAAGAAGGCGATGATGCCGAGCCCCAGCACCGCCACGCAGAGGCTGACGACGAAGACCGAGTCGTAGGCGCCGGGGTTGTACCGCAACAGGGCGAAGGCGAGGATCGGGCCGAGCAGCGCCCCGACCATGTCCAGCGCCCGGTGGACCCCGAACGACGCACCGAGCCTCTCGGGCGGGCTCGACAGAGAGATGAGGGCGTCGCGGGGCGCGGTGCGGATCCCTTTCCCGACGCGGTCGGCGAACAGCGCGGCCGCGGTCGGAGCGACGGTGGTGCTGGCCAGCAGCCCGATCTTGGTGGCGGCGGACAGGGCGTAGCCCGCCCCGGCCACTTCCTTGTGCTTCTGCGTGCGGTCGGCGACCCTCCCCCCGACGATCCGGAGGAGCGCGGTCATCCCCTGGTAGACGCCCTCGAAGATGCCGTAGGCCTGGGGCGACATCCCCATCACGCGCGTGAGGTAGAGCGGAAGCACCGAGTTGACCGACTCCGACGAGACGTCGGTCAGCAGGCTGTTGATCCCGAGGAGCTTGACGTTGCGGTGGATCCGCTCCGGGGGCGCGCCGTCTCCTGAGCCTGGCGTGACCGGCCCTTGAGGGCCCTCGGGGGTCCCGGCGGCGGCGCTGGCCGGCCGGTCTCGCACTGAGGAGTACAAGGGGGTGGCCCTCCCGGCCTAGTCGGACAAGGACAAGGACAGTCTCGGCAGTTCCAAGGCCAACCTCGACCCTGATCTTTTCGCCGTCCGGCCGCCGGACGCCCCCGGTGCCGGGCCGCGCAAGAACAGATCTGAACCAATTGTGGCCGCCTCGTAGTGTCGGCCATCGGACCCCGGCTGCGTAGGGCACTCTGGGCAGACATCGCCCCCTATGTCCGAAACGACCGGATCGAAAGGGAATGCCCCGGCCGGAAGCCGAAGAAAGCGGCGTGAAGGAGACCTTCCGGAAGCGTTGGCGCGCCCTGGGCTTCGTCGCCCTGTGCCTGGTGTGCGTCGGGGTCTCCGTCGGGTACGTCGTGCACTCGGGGAGCCGCGCCCGGCAGCTGGCGCAGGCCGGGTCGGTGGCGCCGCCCGAGTCGGTGGCCGCCGTCGAGGCCCAGCCGCACGTCGTGTTCCGCAACCTGTCGAGCGCCGCCGAGGCCGGCTTCGTCGCCCTGGCGCCCCTGAAAGCCCCCGACGGGCCCCGCCAGATCACCGACTTCGCCTGCCTCCGGGTCCACATGGCCGCCGGCGCCGGGCTCTGCCTGGCCGAGCAGACCGACGACCCCTTCGGGGCCCCATACCGGGCGCGGTTCTTCGGGCCGGGGTTCGAGACGGTGGGGGAATTGCCGCTGCCCGGGGTGCCGAGCCGGGCCCGGGTGTCGCCGGACGGGAAGCTCGGCGCCTCGACCGTCTTCGTCACCGGCGACTCCTACGCTCCCGGCTCCTTCTCCACCCGCACCACGCTCTACGACATGGCGTCCGCCACGTCGCTCGGCGACCTCGAGACGTTCGCCGTCTTCAAAGACGGCCAGCGGATCGAGAGCGTCGACTTCAACTTCTGGGGCGTCACCTTCAGCCGCTCCGGCGGCCGGTTCTACGCCACGCTGGGGACCGGCGGGCACACCTACCTGGTGGAGGGGGACGTCGCTGCCCGGACGGTCAAGGTCCTCCGGGACGGGGTCGAGTGCCCCTCGCTGTCCCCCGACGGCACCCGCATCGCCTTCAAACAGAAGGTCTCCGGCGGCGGGCTGAGCGAGGTGAAGTGGCAGCTGGCCGTGCTCGACCTCGCCACGCTGAAGGACCAGCCCCTGGCCGAGACCCGCAACGTCGACGACCAGGCGGAGTGGCTCGACGACGGCAACGTCCTCTACGGCGTGGACTCCGACACCTGGGTCGTGCCGGCCGACGGATCAGGCGCGCCGCGCCTGTTCGCCCCCCGGGCGCAGTCTCCGGTCGTCGTGCCCTAGGCCGGTACGGGGTCGTCGAGGCCTAGGCGGGACGGCGGACCCGGCGGCGAGGCTCGCCGAGGATGATCGCCGCGCCGCCGAGCGCCATGAGGGTCCCGGCGCCGGCCAGCGGGATCTTGTCGCCGACCCCGGTGCGGGGAAGGGCCGATCGGGCGGCGTCGGGACCCGGAGCGCCTGAAGCCGCCGGAGCGCCGGCCGTGGCGACAGTGCCTCTGGGCGCCCGGGCCGTCGGGGCCGCCGCCGCGGCGGCGGTGCGGTCGCCGACCGACGGCGTGCGGGCCAGCTCGTCGGCCGCCTGCCCGGCCCGGGTGACGGACGGCGCCGCCGGAGCCGGCCGGGCGGGAGCCGGCCGGGCCGAAGCGGGCCGGGCCGGAGGGGCGCTCCACGCCTGCGGAGACCGGGCGGCACCCCGGGCCGCCTCGAAGGCGGCGCGGGCCGGAGGTGTCGAGCTGGGCATCGGCGCCGGAGTACGGCTCGGCGCGGGCGCCGGAGCCGCCGCCTGACCGGCGGGGACCCGAGGCGCGGCCGGCGGGCCCGAGGGGTGGGTGTTCGGGATCCGCACCGGTTCGGTCCCGGCGGGCGGCGTCGTCCGGGTCGCCGTCTCCGGCCCGGCCAGCAGTTCCTCGGCGGCCCGGAGCTTGAAGCACACCGCGCCGGTCGAGCGCTGGCGGCCCTCGGTGGCGCCCGTCCCCACCAGGATGCTGTTCTGGCAGACGAGCGCTCCCGGCGCGCCGGGCGGCAGCCGCAGATCGACGGCGATGTTGCCGGCGTTGGGGGGCTTCGTCGTCAACCGTGCCAGACCCGGGACGGCCTTCCCGTCGATACTCAGGCACGTCACGACTTCGCGCAGGCCGTCCGGCCAGTCGGCGGGCTCCCAACCGATGGTGACGGTCATCGAGTCGCCCGGCGGGCCTTCGCCGACGACCTTGCCGCCGGCCGGGCCGCGGTCGCCGAACGTAGAGGAACACAGAGCGGCCGGTGACGGCCCGGCCGCCGCGGCGTCGGCCCCGAGGCCGGAGAGAGGGGCGACGACCCCGGTGGCCAGCGTCGCCAGCGTGACGTTCCGCACGACCTTCTTGCGTTTCATCCTGGCCCCCCTGTGCCCGCCTCCGATAAGGGGCACAGTATGGGTCAGTCCTCGCGCTTCCGTCAGCTTCGATTTACGTAGGGTGCCCGGCGTCGGGAGCGGCCGCGCGCACAGTGCCCCTTACGAGCCGTGGCGGCGGTCTAGCAGGGCGCCTCGGTCACCTTCGGCGGCTTCGGGCGCTTGGCCTGGTCGACCATCTTCCACGAGTTCGCCTGCCGGACGGCGTTGATGTCGCACAACGGGATCGGCGCCGGCGTGGGGTGGACGAACGGCGACATGAGGTCGCCGTCGAAGTTGGCGTGGCCCAGGCCGAGGGCGTGGCCGAGCTCGTGCTTGGCGATCTGCTCGACGGCGCCGACGTCGATCGGGGACGAGCCGCCGTCGACCCCGATCTCGACCCTCGTCACCATCCGGCGATTGTTGAGGTAGGTGGTGGTGAGGCCCTTGGCGCCCGAGGAGTGGCTCTCGCCGCCGTCGGCGGTACCGGGCCCGTAGGCGATGGCGATGTCGGCCTTGGTCGACCGCTTCTTCCCGCCGGGCGGCACCTCTTCCAGCTCCAGGTCGGGGAAGGCCTCGTCCCATTCGTGCACGGCGCGGCGGATGATCGACAGGGCCGTCTGGTCGTCGCCCGTCACGGAGTACGTGAGGACGCCGTCGCTCAGCCGGTTGCCCCAGGCGCAACAGATGCCGACGGCCCGGGTTTCACCTTCGGCTCGGGCCGCGCTGCCACCGGCGGACAGCCAGGCCACGCAGCCCAGGAGCACGACGAGCACGGGGCTCGTCCACGCCCGGATCGACGAGTGCCCTCCCGCCCGGGGGTACGAGGGCGTCCCCCGACACTTCATCGGCCTCTCCACAGACGTGAGCGGACGAAGGCACCATAGACCACAGATCGATCTCACGCCACAGGGGGTTGGCGTTTCGCCGGACGCGATGAGGGACCGGCCGAAGCCGGTCCCTCAGTGGGAACTGCGTGCTCCTGATCGGTGGATCTAGTGGGTGGTCCCCACCGGCTGCGGCGGCCCGGCGGGGCCGGCCGGAGCGGTGGCGTGACCGGCCCAGGCCGGGGTCCGCTCTTCGCTCGGGGCCGGGGCCGGTGCCGGGTTGGACTCCGGAGCCGGAGCGGGCTGGGAGTCCGGAGCCGGAGCCGTCGGGGCGGGCTCGGGCTGCGGTGCGGCCGCTTCGGCGGGCGGAGCCTGGTCGCCGGGCTGGGCGCTCGGGGCGTCAGCCGTCGGCGGCGGGGTCTGCTCGGGAGCCGGGGTCATGTTCTGCTCGGGAGCCGGGGTCATGTTCTGCTCGGGAGTAGGGGTCACGTTCTGCTCGGGAGTAGGGGACGTGTTCTGGTCGGGGACAGGGGATGTCGGAGTGGCTGCGGCCTGGTAACCCCGGTAGTACCCGTAGCCGCGGCAGTAGCGGTACCAGAAGTCGCGGTCGTAGTAGTAGGCGTCGTAGCACTCCCGCTCACGGGAGTAGGAGTCCCGGTAGTAGGCCGGGTAGCCGTAGTAGCCCCCGTAGTAGTACGGATGGCCGTAGTAGCCCCCGTGGTAATAGGGGTGGCCGTAGTAGTAGCCGTAGCGGTGCCGGTACCGGCGGTACCGGTAACCGTCATCGTCGTAGCGGTGGCGGTGACGGCGATAGCCACGGCGGTCGTCATCGTCGTCCCGGTCCCGGTGACGGCGATAGCCACGGCCGCCGTCGTCCCGGTCTCCGCGATGACGTTGGGCCGTGATCTGATCCTCAGACGAACCCTGGGCGGCGTCCGCCACCGCGGGGATCGCCAGCGTCGCCATCAGAGCGCCCGCCACCAGGACGGTCAGCAGTCTGCGCATGCACAACCTCCTTCCCCCCGGCGCCGTCGCCGAAGGCTCTGTCGGGTAATTGACGCCTTACCCACGCGTAGGGTGCTTAAGTCGCAATTTGCTTAAACACCGTCAAACCGGGCCAATTCCCCGGTTTGTCGCGGCGGGTCGATGGGTACTCGGCGGGCAACGTGCTCCGAGCCCCGGCCTGACCCTCCGCGCGAGTAACCGGCCGGGGTTCGGCCGCGCCCGGGGCCGTATCGCTACCGAGCTTTGTTGGCTACGGTCGGCGGAGTGAGCGCCAAGCCCGTCGAGCTGATCCTCCTCCGGCAGCTCGCCCGCCGGATGCCCATGCCGGTGGTGCTGGTGGACGCCGACGGCGTTCTCGTCTACTTCAACTCCGCCCTCCAGCGGATGCTCGGCTACGACGGGGACCAGTGTCCGGAGATGCCGCTGGCGGCGCTGGCCGGAATGGGTGAGCCCTGCGACGCCGACGACAACCCGCTGCCGCTCGAACGGTTGCCGATCGCCGTGGCGCTCCACGAGCGGCGTCCGCAGCAGGCGACGCTGACGGTGCACGGCGCCGACGGGCAGCCGCACCGCATCGTGACCACGGCCATTCCGCTGGACGGGCAGGGAGGGGCGCTGCTCGGCGCCATGTCGATCTTCTGGGAAGAGGAAGGAGAGGCGAGCGCCGCCGGCGCCTCCGGACGGTGAACCTGCGCTTCTGGGGTACGCGGGGGTCGCTCCCCAGCCCCCGTCCGGGGACCGCCCGCTACGGCGGCAACACCTCGTGCGTGGAGCTGCGCACCGCCGACGGCTCGGTGATCATCCTCGACGCCGGCACCGGCATCCACCGGCTGACCGACTTCGGCCCCGGCGTGAGCCGGGTCGACGTCCTGTTGAGCCATCTCCACATGGATCACATCCTCGGCCTGGGCTTCTTCGGCGCCCTGTTCCAACCCGACCTCGAGGTGCACATCTGGGGGCCGCCGTCGGCGACGCTCGATCTCCGGGCCCGGCTGTCGCGCTACCTCTCGCCACCGCTGTTCCCCATCCGGCTGAGCGACGTGCCCTGCCGGCTCGTGTTGCACGACGCGCCCCGGGGCACCTTCGACCTGCCCGGGGCCACCGTCACCGCCGACCTCGTCTGCCATCCCGGCCCGACGCTCGGGTTCCGCATCGCCGCCGACGGCGCCACCCTCGCCTACATCCCTGACCACGAGCCGGCCCTCGGCGACAGCGCCTTTCTCCGCTCGCCCGACTGGACCTCGGGCTTCGAGCTCATGGCCGGCGTCGACCTGCTGATCCACGACGCCCAGTACACCGACGAGGAGTACGGAGCCCACGTCGGCTGGGGCCACTGCACGATCCGCCACGCCCTGGCCCTGGCCGAGGCCGCCGGGGTGGCCACGCTGTCCGCCTTCCACCACGACCCCGGCCACAACGACAGCCAGCTCGACCGGCTCTACTCCGCCGCCGCCGAGGAGCGGGACTGGACCTTCGAGCTCGTCCCCGCCCGGGAGGGAACAACGCTGACCCTGGGCCGCAACCGTGCCTCGTCGCTCGGGAGAGATCGGTGAACGGCTCGGCGCCGATCGAGCTCGTGCTGCTCAAACAGGTGGCCGGGTACCTGGCGATGCCGGTGTTCGTGGTCAACGAAGAGGGGACGCTCGAGTTCTACAACGAGCCCGCCGAAGCGCTGCTCGGCCAGCGCTACGAGGAGACGGGTCAGATCCCGCTCGAGACGTGGGCCAATCTGTGGTCACCGTCCGATGGGGACGGGCGTGCGCTGCCACTCGATGAGCTCCCGCTGGCGATCGCGGTGCGGGACCGCCGGCCGGTGCAGGGCTCCTTCTGGATTCGGGGCCTCGACGGCCGGAGCCGCGAGATCACCGTCACCGCCCTGCCGCTCGAGGGCGTCGACGGTGCCCACCTCGGCGCCTTCGCCATCTTCTGGGAGAGCTGAACGCCGCCGGACGCGCCGGAGGGGCCGGCACGGGCCGGCCCCTCCAGGACACAGTGATCGGGGTTGTCGGTTCCCGGTCTAGTGCTTGTGCTTGTCGTCCTTCTTCTCGCCGGGCGGGTCGCCGGCCGGACCGGCGGGGCCGGCGGGGCCGGCCGGGGCCGTGGCGTCCCCGGCGGCGTCCGAA
>JBFLYK010000036.1:0-74786 GCA_040756995.1 Actinomycetota bacterium
TGCGGATTCCGGCCGTTTTCGTACACCGGTTCTGGTCGATTCCGTACAGCGATTCTGGGGGTTTTCGTACACCCCGGGGGAGGCCACCGGTAGGGATCCGCGTGTGAGCTGAGGAGGCCGGTCACCGTGCCTTGGAGTTCGCTCCGAGGAGGTGGCTGTGCCGAGACCCCGTCTCGTCATGCGCAAGGTTCGAGACATCCTGCGGTTGGCTGTCGGCCAGGGGCTGTCCTGCCGCCAGGTAGGCGCCGCCTTGGGGATCCCGTTCACCACGGTGGGCGACCATCTGCGCCGGGCCCAGGCGGCGGGGCTGGGATGGCCGTTGCCGGAGGGCCTGGACGACGCGGCCCTGGAGGCGTTGCTGTTCCGCAAGGAGCCGGCGCCGCCGACGGCGGCCCGGCCGGTTCCCGATTGGCACTACATCCACAAGGAGCTGCGCCGCCCGGCGGTGACGCTCATGCTGTTGTGGTTGGAGTACAAGGAGTGCCACCCGGACGACGGCTACTCCTACAGCCAGTTCTGCCACCACTACCGGGCCTGGCAGGGTCACCTGGACCTGGTCATGCGCCAGGAGCACCGGGCCGGAGAGAAACTCTTCGTCGACTTCCCGGGCCAGCGGCTGCCGATCTACGACCGGCGCACCAACGCGGTGGCGCTGGAAGCGGAGCTGTTCGTGGCCGTGCTGGGGGCGTCGAACTACCTCTACGCCGAAGCGGTCCCATCGCAGGAGCTGGCCCACTGGATCGGCGCCCACGTGCACGCCTTCGAGTACCTGGGGTCGGTGCCGAAGATCGTGGTCTGCGACAACCTCCGCGCCGGGGTGAAGCAGGCGCACCGCTACGAGCCGGACATCAACGCCACCTACTCTGAGATGGCCGCCCATTATGGAGTGGCGATTATCCCGGCTCGGGCCGGAAAGCCCAGGGACAAGGCCAAGGTCGAAGCCGGTGTTTTGCTGGCCGAGCGGTGGATCTTGGCTCGGCTGCGCAACCGGCGGTTCTACTCGCTGGCCGAGGCCAACGCCGTGATCGCCGAGTTGGTGGAGGCGATCAACGACCGGCCGTTCCGCAAGATGCCCGGCTCGAGGCGCAGTCTGTTCGAGGAGCTGGAACGGCCGGTGATGCGGCCGCTGCCCGTTCAGCGCTATGAGTTCGCCCGCTGGCGGCTTGGGGTCAAGGTCAACATCGACTACCACGTCGAGGTTGACGGCCATTACTACAGCGTTCCCTACCAGCTCGTCGGCCAGCGGGTCGATGCCCGCTTCACCGCCTCGACGGTCGAGATCTTCCACTCCGCCCGGCGGGTGGCGTCGCATCTGCGCAGCTACGCCCGGGGCCGGCACAGCACCGATCCGGCCCACATGCCCGTCGCTCATCGCCGTCACGCCGAGTGGAGCCCGTCGCGGATCATCGGTTGGGCGAGGCGGACCGGCCCGGCCACGGCCGGGTTGGCCGAGGCGATCCTCGAAGCGCGGCCTCATCCCGAGCAGGGCTATCGGTCCTGCCTGGGCATCATCCGCCTCGCCGACCGTTACGGCGCCGAGCGGGTCGAGGCGGCCTGCCGCCGAGCGCTGGCCGCTCGGGCGTTGTCCTACCGCAGCGTGGAGTCGATTCTCCGCCACGGCCTCGACTCCCAGCCCCTCTCCGATGGTCGGCCGGTCCGGGTCCATCCCCGCCACGCCAATCTCCGCGGCGCGTCCTACTACCGATGAAGGGAGAGCCCGTGCTCACCAACACCACCCTCGACGGCCTGCACACCCTCAGGCTGCCCGGCATGGCCCGGGGCCTGACCGAACAGCGCGAGCATCCCGACTACGACGCCCTCAGCTTCGAGGAACGCCTCGGCATGCTTGTCGACCGGGAACTCACTGAGCGGCAGAACCGCCGGCTGGACCGGATGCTCAAAGCTGCCCGGCTCCGGGTCGCCGCCACCATCGAAGGCGTCGACTTCACCCGGCCCCGGGGACTGGAACGGGCCCAGGTCCTCTCCCTGGCCGAATCGCACTGGGTCGGCTCCCACCACTGCATCGTGATCGTCGGGGCCACAGGGCTGGGCAAGACCTACCTCGGCTGCGCCCTGGCCAACGCTGCCATCCGACGAGGCCACTCCGCCCTCTACCTGCGCGGCCCCCGCCTCCACGACGAGATCGGCCTCGCCCGGGCCGAGGGACGACTCAGCCGGCTCATGATGGCCTGGGCCCGCACCGACGTCCTGCTCCTCGACGACTTCCTGCTCAGGCCGCTGTCCCCCGACCAAGCCGCCGACATCCTCGAGGTCATCGAGGACCGGGTCGGGCTGCGCTCCACCATCGTCACCAGCCAGCTCCCCGTCGCCATGTGGCACGAAGCCCTCGGCGAACCAACCGTCGCCGACGGGATCCTCGACCGCCTCCTGGAGAACGCTCACCGCATCGAGCTGCGCGGCGAGTCGATGCGCCGCGGCAGTCGTTCTTCCACTCCGGCCAGCGAGCCCGCCGCCGCCGACACCCCAGCACCGTCCCGCCCTCGCCGGCGAACATGATCACCACCATGGCAAACTGCCCGCCCGACGACGCGAAGGAGGTGACCGTCAGGGGCTAACCCCGAACTCAGCGTCGGCCGCTACACGGCCTCCGACACCCGTGTACGAAAACGCCGGGCTGAGTGTACGGAATCACCGGAATGCGCAGCGTTGCCCGGCCGGAGCTTCCCGGCCAAGGCCTCTCCGGTGGCGTCGAGATAGACCAGCAGCGGGTGGAACCCGAACCCCCGCTTGTAGGTCGGCGCCGCTCCTTCCTTCTCCGAGTGAGAGGTCACCAGGGTCCCGTCGAAATCGAGGACGTAGAACCCCGGGTCCATCCCCGCTGCCCACGCCGCCGCCCGTGCCTGGGCCCGAGCCCGCCCGATGGCAGCCAGGACAGCCTCATCGATGGCCGCCAGGGTCCGCCACGCCGTCGGCGTCGAGGCCACCTCGCCGAACAGGGCCGGCTGGTTCCGCAGCGTGCGCAGGTCGGAGATCGTTTGGCCGTCGTCGGCCAGCATGACGGCCAGATCGACCAGGACCCCGCCGCGGTCGTGGCCCCGACGGCGCTGCTTCGTCCCCGCCATCGCCGTCGACAACCCGTCGGCCAGCCCACTCGCCTCCGCCAGGTCGCACAGCAACCGGGCCCCTGCGTGGTTCACGACACCCCGCCCACCAGTGGTCACCCGGAGCCGGGGACGAACCCGATTACGCTTGTCGGGTAGCGGGAGCGCATTGCTGCGCCCCCGCCCCCTCAGAACCGGACGTGCGAGTTTCCCCGCATCACGGCTCAAGCAAGCCCTGTTGGCGTTGAGGCACTGTGGGTTCTGGCCGGGTTCGGAACGCGTCGCGCTGGCAGCGGGCGTGGACAAGACGGAGCTGGTCGTCGTCCGGCGTGGAGTGGGCCTCCCGGGAACCGTTGCCGTGCTTCTTGAGCGTCTTCCGGGTGGTGCGCAGCCACCGTTCCCATTCGTCGGGGTTGCGGGGCGGCTCGGCGGGGAGCAGGTGGTCCCCACAGGCTGGGCAGCGTCCGTCCTGGGCCTTGAGCAGGTCGAGGGTCGGTCGGTCCAGCGGAAGCGGGGTTTGCTTGCTTCGCCGTTTGTCCCAGTAGTGGGCAAGGGCGGGATCGTCGGGGGACGAGGTACCCACAATCATTTGGTGCCGGACGATCTTCGTCCAGACGAGCCGGAATAGGTAGGCGCCGCTGTGGCGGTCACCGAAGACCCATCGGTCGGCTCGGGACGTGTTGAACCGGCCGAAGTACCGGGCGACAACCCAGGCCTTCGACTTGTTCGGGTGCGCGCGGAGCGCCCACCGGTAGGTGAGTTTCCACAGGTGGTCATCGACGGAGAACACCTCTTTGGACACTCCGCTCCGGTAGTAGGTGGCCCATCCCCGCACGATCGGATTGATCTTGCGGATTACCGCGATGGCGTTGGCGCCCCGAAGGGCTCGCATCTCGGTGGTGAGCCGCTGCCGGATCCGTTCTATGGCCTGCTCGCTGGGTTTGATCAGCAACTTGCCGTTGCGGTAGCGGCGGACGTTGAACCCCAAGAAATCGAACCCCTCGGTGAGGTGGACGATCCTGGTCTTGTCCTCGTTGAAGACAAGACCGCGGGGTGCCAGCCACTCGGCAAGCCTCGCCTTGACCTGTTCCGTCTGCTCACGGCTGTGGCAGATGGCTACAAGATCATCGGCGTATCTCACCAGCACCGGGGAACCCGACACCGTCTGCGCGGCATCGTTGCCGAGCTTGTGATAGCGGACTCCGGCGGCCTCCTCGAGCCCATGGAGCGCGATGTTCATCAACAGGGGGCTGACCACCCCGCCTTGAGGAGTTCCCTCCTCGGTCGGGGTGAACCAGTCCCGCTCGACCACGCCCGCCTTCAGCCACTGCCGAATCAGCCCCTGGGCAGGGAACCCATCCAGCTGGCCGAGAAGACGTTGGTGGTCGATGCGATCGAACGCCGCTTTCAAGTCGGCGTCGAGGATCCACTGGCGTCTGATGTGCTTGCCGTTCAACGTCCAGTAGATGGCCTCGATCGCGTCATGACAGCTCCGCCCCGGCCGGAACCCATAGGACCTGGGTTCGAACCGAGCCTCCCACTCGGGTTCCAACGCGTTCTTCACCCGGGCCTGTTGCACCCGGTCCACGATCACGGGAATGCCGAGCGGGCGCTGTTTCCCATTGGCCTTCGGTATGTACACCCGCTTGACCGGCAGAGGCTGCCAGGTGGCCAGCGTCCGGTGCACCCGGTTCGCCAGATCAGCCCTGGCCCGAGAGGTCAGCACGACCTCCCCGTCCACCCCCGCCGTCGTGCGGCCCACGTTGTGCTGCGTCACCTGGCGCACGCTCATGAGCGTGTTGGACCAGCTGCGCAGCATCAGCTTCTGCAGACTCCGAACCTGCTTGAACTCTCCTGCCTGCGTCGCCTTGAAGATCCTCTGCCGCAACCGCCGTACCTGCTCCTCATGGAATCGCCAGTCAACCGCGTCCCAGTCGAGAGAGCCGTCCTCCGGTCCGTTCACTCGGGAGATGGCGACGGCCAGCGCCGCCGCGTGTTCCGTCATCGTGTCCAACTTGTCCTTCGGTTCCAGAGGTTTTGGCTGATCATCCTCAAAGACTCACCCGACCCACGTCAGCCCCCTTGTCGGGTCCGGGCATCCACCCGGTATCCGGCCAGTTATCCGGGAGATCGGTGGAGACCGATCGTGACCCCCGGGTTCCTGTCGCCTTTCGGCGTGCCGGCATTCGCTTCTTAGGCCGTCCTGTTCCCGCCGGGGAGTTCGGCTTCCCTTACGGTCGGCTTACCGGGCCCGTTGCCGCGCCCGGACCCCGACGGGGTTCCCACGTTCCGCATGCGCAGGACGCGACCGGGGAGGGTGCCCTCTATACCCCGGGACGGCGGTGTTCCCACGGCTGGCGAGGTGCCACCAGCCGCCGCCTGCCGCTTCTCAGCGGCCAGTCCTGCACCCCGGTACAACACCCATCCTCCGGGGCTCACTTTGACGAGGCGTCATCGAGGGTTCACTTGCGTTCACCCGTCCGGTCTTCCCCTCGCCTGTGACCCCCGGATGGCACGGGCGTCCTTGGGCTTGAACCCTGAGCTTCACACCCCACCGTCACCAGCGGCGCATGTCAGAGCGGGGACAGGCGCTGAACACTCGCCCGGGGCTACGTCATCGTCATCACCGACCCTCCACCTGACGCAGCCCACTTGTCACAAGCGACCTCGTGTCGCACCACCTCGGAAGTGCCCTCCTGTTCCGGGCGACTGCTGCCTTCGACAAGCGCAGTTTCCCTTTCCAGGAGGGCTCTTTCGCGGCCCCGACCCCCCCACCCGGGGAGGCTTACCGAAAAGCCAGGGCTAAGCCCCGAGGCAGAACTTGTGCGCACGACTTGGCCCCGACGAGAGGCCGACTCGGGTGACCGCCAGGGCGGGTGGCCGAGGGGAACGCGTCGTCGATGTCGTCGGCGTGCCGGTCGTCGTGGTGGTGGGCGGTGCCGTCGTCGTGGTGACGACTGGAGCCGCCGCCGTCGTGGTGGTCGACCCAGGGGTCGGCGCGTGGGCGTTGTGACGGTCGGCGGCTCGGTACGCCGGCTTCTCACGGTCAAGGCCGACTCCTCGGGATTCCGCCACAGCACCACAGGAACACCGATGGGCCATCGCCATGGTGGTTATCAGGGCCACGGCGCGACGGGCCGGGGCGACCCTGGGCGGGCACGGTTCGAACGAGACCATTCGTCATCAACACGGCATCGGTCGCGGGATGACGGCCTCGCCCAACGCCGCTCCCTACGGCCTGAGCAAAGCGGCCGTGATCCACCTCACGAAAATTGCTGCCGTCGAATACGCCGGCGGGGGATCGGATCAACTGCGCCCGCGCGAGTGTCTTCCGCTCGAACACGCACCGAGACCTTCCGGAAGAGCTGATGCAACGGCTCGGCGACCGGCGTCCACCCGGCTTCGGCACTGCCGACAACACCGCTGGAGCCTTCGTCTACCTCGCATCGGGCGACGCTTGCTGGGTCAGAGGCTCAGCCATCGTCGTCGAAGGTCGTTGCAGCACGCCTCAGTGAGCTAGGCCAAGATTCACGCGCCAGCCGTACCCCAGGCGGTGCCGGGAACGCTCAAGACTCGGTGACGTACAAGGAGAGTGTGAAGTTGGGAAACGTTTCCTTCGATTTCAGGGGCTCGACGATCATCGTGACAGGGGCGGCGCGGGGCATAGGACTCGAACTCAGTCGCATGTTCCGCAACGCCGGCGGGCACGTCGTCCTTGTCGACCTCGATGCCGACGCGCTGGCCAAAGCGGCGGCCGACGTCGGCGCAGAAGCCGTAGTCGCCGACGTGAGCCACACCACCGATGTGGTTGAAGTCGTCAGCCGTGCCGCCGCCGAAACGGGCCGCATCGACGTTCTCATCAACAATGCCGGTTTGCTCCGGGACAACGTCCTCTGGAAGTTGACCGACGAGGACTGGGACCAGGTCCTCGCCGTCCACGCCGGCGGAACGTTTCGCCTGACCCGGGCGTGCGTGCCCTACTTCCGGGCACAACAGTACGGCCGAGTGATCAATGTCACCTCGTACACGGGCCTGCACGGCAACACCGGGCAGTCGAACTATGCGACCGCGAAGGCAGGAATTATCGGGTTCACGAAGACGGCGGCTAAGGAACTGGCTCGCTTCGGTGTCACCGTCAACGCCATCTCGCCCAATGCGGAAACGCGAATGGTCGCATCGATACCGGACGACAAGCGGGCGGAATTCGCCGCCGTCATCCCGATGGGCCGTTTCGGGGACCCAGCCGAGATGGCGGCTGCCGTCGGCTTCCTCGCTTCTGAGGAAGCCGGATTCATCACCGGAGTGGTGCTGCCCGTCGATGGAGGTCTATCGATGTGACGTCTCGAGCACGACTCCTTGACGCAGCGCAAGATCGTGAGCCCTTGCGGACAAAGGCCACTGCTCGGAGGTGGTGGGCTGCATCGCCTCAGGCGAACCGCGCCCGGGTGTAGGCCTCGAGCGGTGTCAACGGATCGGGCACCGAACTCGCCCCCCGGCCCGGCACTCGCTGCCCGGTTAGTTACTTCGAACTGAAATAGTCCGTCACGAAGTAGGCGCTGACCAGCGGTGACGGTGTTGGAGGGTGCTCGCGTTCGGCCCTGAATGTTGCGACGATGGCCTCGTCTCCCTGCGCCACAAGGAGTCGAGGCCATCGTGCTTGTGACCATAAACCCGAACCGGACCCTGTGGGAAGCATTGCTGCCAGCCGAGTGCCTGGAGATGACGGCGGAGCTGGTGGCGGTGGATCGGCTGCTCGACGACCCGGTGTTCTTCGAGCCGTATCGCATGTTCTTCGATCCGATCTGGGGCCGGCCGAGCATCCTCGTCGAGACGTACTTGCGGCTGATGTTCTTGAAGTCCCGTCACGGTCTGTCGTTCGAGGCGGTGGTGCGGGAGGCGGCGGACTCGTTGTCGTGGCGGCGGTTCTGCCGGGTGCCGCTGGGCGAGAAGATGCCGCACCCGACGACGTTGATGAAGACGACCAAGCGCTGCGGGGAGTCCACGGTCGAGGCGCTGAACGAAGCGTTGCTGGCCAAGGCCCACGCCGCCAAGGTGATCAAGACCGACCGGGTGCGGGCCGACACGACGGTGGTCGAGGCCAACGTGGCCTACCCGACCGATTCCGGTCTGTTGGCCAAGGGCGTGGACCGGATGGTGCGCCTGACCCGCACGCTGCATGACTTGGGCCTGGCTACCCGCACCAAGCTGCGAGATCGGACCCGGTCCATGCGCCGGCGGGCGCACGCCATCGGGGCGTGGCTGCGGCGCCGCAGCGACGACGCCCGGGACGAGGTCTATGCCATCACCGGCGAGATGGTCACCATCGCCGAGGCCGCCGCCACCGAGGCCCGGCTGGTGGCCCGCAACGCCCGGCGGGGTCTGCGACGAGCCGGTGAGTCGGCCACTGGGAAGGCCATGGCGGCGGTGGTCGAGCTGGAACGGATCGCCGGCTTGGTCGAGCAGGTCGCCGCCCAGACCCGACGGCGGCTGGCGGGTGGAACACCCGACGGCGCCACCCGGGTGGTCTCCCTCCATGACCCCGACGCCCGCCCCATCGCCAAGGGCCGCATCGGCAAACCGGTCCAGTTCGGCTACCAGGCCCAGGTCATCGACAACGCCGACGGCGTCGTCGTGGACTGCACCGTCAACCGAGGTAACCCGCCCGACGGGCCCCAACTGGCCCCGGCCATCGCCCGCCTCAAGGCCCGGTTCGAGAAGGCACCGAGCGTCGCTGCCGCCGATCGTGGCTATGGCGACGCTAAGGTCGAAACCGACCTCCGCGACCTCGGAGTCAAGACCGTGGCCATCCCTCGCCGAGGCCGCCCTGGTCCCGCCCGCTGCAAGGTCGAGCGTGCCCGAGGCTTCCGCAAGCTGGTCAAGTGGCGCACGGGCAGCGAAGGCCGGATTTCCCACCTCAAGCGCTGCTACGGCTGGAACCGCACCTTCATCGACGGCCTCACTGGCGCCCAGACCTGGTGCGGGCTCGGGATCCTGGCCCACAACGCGGTCAAGATCGCCGGGCTCATGAACGAACAAGACCAACCGAGCGGTTCCGCGGAACCGCCCCCGATCAGAAAGAGGCCCCCTCGCCGTGTCGGTGCCGACCCACCACCAGCCCCGTCCCTGTCCACCCCCTGAGCCCTCGGTCCACCCGCTCTCCCAGCGCGGGCCGGCCACCCCTCGGGGAGCCGGAAAACGAGCTGGGAGAACGGGAACCAGGGCCAGGGGCACGATGCAGCTGAATGTGCGCCCAGCAGCTCGGGCGCTATGACGACAAGGAGGTCGTTCGTGGGGTAACCGAGCGAGAAGCTCACGGTGTCCAGCCGGTGTGAGTCCGGTTCGGGGAGATGCCAGGGTCCCCGGTAGGGAAGCTCCCGGTTTCGGGTGAGAGCCCGGGGTCGAAGCGGGGCGGATCAACTGGCCGGTCCGCAACATCAAGTGAAGTCTGCAGCGTCGTCAGAATCGCCGTCCGAGAGGACGGGCAAGGGGGAGCCGAGCCCTTATTCAGCGGGTGAAGGCCATGGACGGCACCTGGGAGCCTGGAGCGGGTGCTCATGAACCCCCCGGCGTAGGGGACGTGGAACGGTCAGAAGGATGTCGTGGGAACTGGAGAGAGCCTCCTCGGCCCCGATCCTGCGGGGACGGGAAGCTGGCCTGCCTATAACCGGTGACCCCGGGAAGTGGCAGGCGGCCGAGAGGCAGTCGGAGGGGGCCGTAGTAGTGATCGACGGTCGGGACAACACAACCCGGCCGGAGCGAAGGGCCCCTGCTTCGTCGATGCAGGCGAGGGTGGGAGGGAGTGTGGCCAGTGCCTGACGGGCTAGATCAGCCACCGAGGACCAAGGCCCGGGCGGTTCGCCGGGGCGAGGGAGTCGATCCGCTTCGTGCCTTCCAACGCGTGCTTTACCGCTGTGCCAAGCAGGATCCGCAACGCCGGTTCCACGCCCTCTACGACAAACTCACCCGCAGTGACGTGATGTGGCGGGCGTGGATCGACGTGTGTGCCAACCAGGGCGCCCCCGGGGTCGACGGCGTCAGTATCGACGCCGTCGCCGCCGACGGGGTGTCCGGGGTGCGAGCCTTTCTCGACGACCTGGCCGTGGAGTTGCGGGCCGGGACGTACCGGTGCGCTCCGCTACGGCGGGTGCATATCCCCAAACCGGGTCAGCCTGGGAAGACCAGGCCGTTGGGAATCCCCACCGTCCGGGACCGGGTGGTCATGGCGGCGGCCAAGTTGGTTCTCGAACCGATCTTCGAGGCCGACTTCCGTCCCGTCAGCTTCGGGTTCCGTCCGAAGCGTTCGGCTCATGATGCCCTCGAGGTGATCAGGGTCGAGGCCAACCGGGGCCGTGACTGGGTCCTGGACGCCGACGTGTCGGACTGCTTCGGGTCCATCGACCACGACGCGCTGCGAGCCCAGCTTGCTCGACGGGTGTCGGACCGGAAGATGCTCAAGCTGCTCGACGGGTGGCTCCGGGTCGGGGTGGCCGAGAACGGGGTGGTCAACGACACCCTGTCGGGGACCCCTCAGGGCTCGCCGATCTCCCCGCTGCTGGCCAACGTGGCCCTCCACCTCCTCGACGAGGAATGGGAGCGACACTGGCGGCGGCTGGGGGTGCTGGTGAGGTATGCCGACGACCTGGTCGTCTTGTGCGCCACCCGGGAACGGGCCGAAGCGGCCCTGGAACGGGTGGGAGAGATCCTGGGCCGGCTCGGGCTGCGGCTGCATCCCGACAAGACCCGGATCGCCCACCTGGCCGGAGGCGCAGAGGGCTTCGACTTCTTGGGGTTCCACCATCACAAGGTGGAGTCCTGGAACCACCGAGGCCGGTATTACATGCAACGATGGCCGTCGGATCGGGCCCTGGCCTCGATCCGGACGAGGATCCGTGCCCGCACGGACCGTCGCCGCGTGGGCTGGGCGGTCGAAGATGTGGTGGCCGACCTCAACCCCGTTCTGCGGGGATGGGGAAACTACTTCCGCTGGGGCAACTCAGCGAAGAAGTTCGCCACCATCGACCGCTACGTCCACCAACGACTCGCCATCTTCGCCAGCACCAAGCACGGACTCCGAACCCGGAACTGGACCGACCGGTTCAACCACGCCTGGTTCAGCACCCTCGGCGTCCACAGCTTGAGCGGAACGGTGCGCTACCGGACTGCGCATGCCTGACGGTGAACGACGTCGGAGAGCCGTGTGAGGGAGAACTTCATGCACGGTTCGAAAGGGGGGCGCTGGGCAACGGCCGCCATTGCACCTTGCGTGCGGCAGCGACCGCCAACCAGCGCCCTACCTCACCACGCACCGGCCCCACCGGCTTCACGGCCACTCACTTTTTCAGGTCGAAGTAGATAGGGCCGGACCGTCTTGCGGTCCCGGCCGACGTGGCGGGCGACGGCCGAGATCTTCCACCCTGCTGAAACAACTCATCGACCTCCACGTCCTCTCGTCGTGTGAGCATGGGGCCGGGGCTCCTTCCTCGGCTGGCTGCTTGGTCGCCGTCAGCCTGAAGGGAGCCCCCACGCCATTGGTGGAGACGCGACACGTGCCACCCACCCGCGGGCCGGAAGGGGGGATTTCAGTGATCGAGTGGGGAAGTTCCGGTGATCGTCGTCGATGGTACGGGTTCGAGAACAACTGATAACCGCGACCCCGTTGTTGAGCCTGCTCCGCCTGCGCCGTAGCCGCATTGCAGTCGAGGAGGGCGTTGAACGTCTGCTCCCTCAAGCCATGTTTAGAACTCGCCGTCAAGACCCCAAATTCTTTCCGCGTAATTGGCGCCAGCCGGTGTCACCCCCTCCATCGACATCGCCGGTTCGCTGTGCCGGACCCTTGTGCACTTACTAACGGTAAAGTAAGCTAAGCTCGGACAGCAGCCTAGGAGGGTACGAGGATGCCGATGCCGGTGCGGCTCAGGGACGACATTTCAGAAGACGTGAAGATCACGGCCGAGGAGATTCACGCTGGGCGCGACGTCGAAGCCCACGAACTTCGGCACACCCCGACGGAATACCAGGAGCTCGTCCTGAACATCCTGGGCGGGCACGCCGCCGGTGAGGCGTTTGTCCTGGCCGACGACGTGTACGCCCACTGGGCGGCCGACGCCCCGACGACTGAGGACCGGTTCATGGTCCTGCGGACGATCGAGGAGGAGCTCATGCATGCCCGGGAAGCGTTCCGCCTGCTCCGCCAGATCGAGGACCTGGTCGTCTACGACGATCTGGTCCCCTACGCCAAGGCGACGCTGGAGGGGTTCCAGCACGCGGTGGAGGACTGGGCTGAGCATGCCGCCCTCTGTGCGCTGACCGACCGCGTGGGATGTTTCCAGCAGGAAGAGCAGCTCGACTGTTCCTACCTGCCCTATGCGGAGTCGATTCGCACGGCCTATTTTCCCTACGAGAAGGGGCACGCTGCCCGCGGCCGGTTGTGGCTCCGGCGGCTGTGTGAGACGGAGGAAGGTCGGGCGAAGGCGCAGCGGGCGGTCGACGTGTGGTGGCCCCGCGCACTCGACATGTTCGGGATGTCGAACACGCCCCGCCAGCACCGATACATCTATTACCGGCTGAAGAAGCGGACCAACGAGGAGCGCCGTCAGGCTTATATCTCCGTCGTCGGGCCCGAGCTGGAAAAACTCGGTCTCGTGGTACCCGACCCGATGGTCGGACGTCAGATCGCCTGACGCAGTGCTGACGGACTCGGGCAGGGCCCAGCCAGTGATCGTGACCCGCTCAGCGGCGGGGATGGCTGACTGGGCGTGCTATATCGACGAGCCGCACTACCAGGATCCCGAGGTCGCGGTGGCCGACGGGTATTCCGATATTCCGCTGCCACCGGGCGCGCTCACGCTCCTTGCAGTCGATACTGCGGCGCTTGAGCGGTTGGACCCCGGCCGTCCGCTCCGACGCTCCTGGAGGGCGGTTCGGCCGGTGGTGATCGGCGAGGAGCTACACCTGACCGTTTCGGTGGGTGACGGCTCGGTGACCGGCCGGTTCCGTACCGCCGGGGGCGACGAGATCGTCGAAGAGCAGTTCGGCTACGCCGACGAGTTGGCCGCCACCCGCGGCACGCCGGTGTTCCGCACCGGCGTCATCGACCTAACCCGCCGCCGGGCACTGGCCTGGAGCGCCTCGCAGTTCCGGCCCGGCGGCGCCTGGAGCTGGGGCAACGCCCCGATGGTTGCGGACGACCTCTGCTGGCGGTTGATCGCGCCGGGATTGTTGGTGGCCCGCGCCGCGCTGTCCGGGCCGGGCGCCGCCCGACGGATCTCCGGGATCCACGTGGTGGCCGCCGCCGGACCCCCGGTCACCGCGCAACCGCTGGTGGTTGAGACCCAGGGAGCGCCGGCGGAACGGACTTGGGTCGTCCTAGCGGGAGACGAGCCTGTGGCTCGTGTGACCGTCGAGTTGACCGGGCAGTAGTGCGTCTTTCGGAGAAGGGGGCCTGACATGGAAGCAGTGGTAGTGGCCGGCGTAGGCGTGACCGAGTTCGGGCGGTTCCCGGGCCGCTCCCCGGCCTCGCTAGCCCAAGAGGCGGCGCGCGCTGCGCTCCGCGACGCGGGTATTACCCCGCGCGATGTCGGCGCCGCCTTCTGCGGTTCGGTGTTCTCTGGGCCCGGCGCCGGTCAGCGGGTGCTCAAGGACCTGGGTCTCGTCGGTCTGCCGGTCGTCAACTTGGAAAACGCCTGCGCCAGTTCGAGCACCGCCGTGTTCGAGGGACTGGCGTGGCTCGGCGCCGGCTTGGCCGAGGTCGTTCTGTGCGTCGGTGTGGAGTCGCTCACCGCCAATCCGGACCGGTTGGGCCCGGACGACGGCGACATCATCGGGACGATGGGAGTGGTCTGGCCGGCCGTCTACGGGTTGAAAGCCCGACGGCACATGGCCGAGTACGGGTCGACACCTGAGCAGTTCGCCGAGGTGGCCGTGAAGAACCGTCGCCACGCCGCTCTCAATCCCAAGGCGCAGTTCAAGAAGCTCATCACCGCCGAAGAGGTCCTGGCCAGCCGCCCGATCTGCGAACCCCTCACCCTGCTTCAGTGCTGCCCCCCGTCCGATGGCGCGTCGGCCGTGGTGCTGATGACCGAAGAACGGGCCCGGAGTCTCGATTCGAACGGCCGCCCGGTGGTACGGATCGCCGGGAGCGCCATCCGGTCGGGCGTCTTCGCCGACCAGTCCGAGACGGGCGAGGTGGTCACCACGTTGACCTCCCGCCTGGCTTACGAGCGGGCCGGTGTCGGTCCCGACGACGTCGACGTGTGCGAGGTGCACGACGCCTTCACTGTCGGAGAAGTACTCCACTACGAGGCCTTGGGTTTCTGTGAGCCGGGTGGAGGCGGGCGCTACGTCGAGACCGGCAAGGCGACACTGGGCGGAGGCGGCGTCGTCGTGAATCCGGGTGGCGGGCTCCTTTCTCGAGGGCACCCGCTCGGCGCGACGGGTGGTGCCCAGCTCGTCGAGATCGCGACCCAATTGCGCGGCGAGGCGGGACGTCGGCAGGTGGACGGGGCCCGGGTTGGGCTGACCCACACGATGGGGGGGACAGTCTACGAACTCGAGTCCAATGTCTGCGTCGTCCACGTCCTGACCGCCTGAACCGAGGAGGAATCGTGCCTACCATGGCCGTGCCGGCTGACGTGTTCGATCCCGACGCCGCAGTCCTGTTGGGATCCCGCTGCGGGGCCTGCGGCTCCGTTCATTTCCCTCCCCTCGCTGGGTGCCCGGAATGTTTCGCCCCGGAGGCCGAGCGGGTTCCACTGTCCCGTACCGGCCATGTCCGGTCGTACACGGCGGTCAATTTGGGCTTTCCGGGCTATCCGGAGCGGTATCTCCTCGCCGAGGTCGTCCTGCCCGAAGGCGTGGTGGTCGTTGGCCAGTTGGCGGGCTTGGACGACGAGCCGTCCGTCGCCATCGGGCTTCCGGTGCAAGTCGAGTCAGGGCCCATCCGTGTCGACGCGCACAACGAGCCCGTCCATGGTTACCGGTTCGTCCCCGCCGCGCCGGAGGTTCGCCTTGAAGATTGACGGCGTGAAGGGCCATGTGTTTCCGGTGCGGGAGGTGCGGCCGGAGGAGGTGCTCTCTGTCGCCCATTTCGCCCGGGTGATCGGTTCGCCCGACCGGCGGTTCTACTCCACCGAGGAGGCTCAGGCCGCGGGGTACTCGGGACGGCCGTTGCCTCCTGGGGTACCGCTGTTCTTCAATGCCATCACCGAAGCAGAGCTGCTCGAGACCCTCCGCCTCGTCTACGGCCGCACCTTGGCCGCCGGTATCGAGGTCGAGTATGGCGCCGTGGTCTCTGAACGGGAGCCGTTGTCGGGTCGGGTGCGAGTGGCGGACGCCTACGAGCGTCAGGGAAAAGACGGCGTGAGCCGGCAGTTCCTCGTGCTCGAGGCCGAGTACACCACGCGGTCCGGCGACTTGGTCAACCGCACCCGCGTTACCTTCATCGAAAGGGCTTGAGCATGTCTGCGGCAGCCAGGAAGATCGAAGCCGGTACCCAGCTCCCGGAACGGGAGGTGGGCCCGTTCACCCGCTTGGACTTCGTCCGGTTCTCCGTGGCGACCGACGACCCCAACCGGGTCCACATCGAAGAAGCGGTGGCCGCCGAAGCGGGCCTTCCCGGAGTCATCGGGTCGGGGGGCATCGTGGGCGGCCTGCTCACCGACATCGTCTCGTCGTGGGCAGGACTCGAGTCGCTGCGGTCGGCCAGCCTGCGGGTGTTGGCCCCTCTTTTCCCCGGCGCGGTTCTCCGGGCCGGTGGAGAGGTCGTGGGCCTCGCCGATGATGGCAGCGGGCTCGTCGAGGTCCTCGCTCAGGTTCACGACGCGTTGGGCACGCGGGTCGGGGAAGGCACGTTTCGGGTCCAGCTGGAATCGGAGGACCGGCAATGACCGAGGAGGAAAGGCTCGAGACGCTGCATCAGATGCTGGCCGCCGGCCGGCGCTTGGCCGCCGAGGACGATCCCGTGCTTGACGACTCCATGCCCCGGGTAGTGGCGATTCTCCATGACGTCCTACGTCTCATGGATCTCGATTACCTCTGAAATTCGTCGGCGCAACACGATGAACGGCGAGGCGTCCCGAGGTCGCCTGCCGGTCTGCGCGCTCGAGGCGCTGCCCAACGGGCACAGTCTCGTGGTGTCCGGGCCCGCAGGCGCGCCGGTTGTAGTGGTCAACGACGCCGGCGAATTCTTGGCGGTCGACGACACCTGCCCGCATGCCGGCGGTTCGCTTCAGGAAGGTCACGTCGACGACGGTCTCATTGTATGTCCCCTCCACTCGTACTCATTCGATCTCCGCACGGGAGAGTGCCTGGACGACCCGGCGCTGGCGGTGGATCGGTACCGCGTGGTCGTCGAAGACGGGTTCCTGTGGCTCGAGCAGGCCTGATCAGGGTTGACACACCCGCATCGTGTGCCGTTTACTTGCTGTACAGTAAGTACGGGAGTTGGGTCGCATAGTCGTCGTCTGAAGGGGGGAACACAGTGCACAGGCCTCGGCACGATGCCCTGACCCGGTCCGGTGGGCTGGGGCGCAGGGTGGCGGTGGCTTTGATGGCGCTGGCTGCTGCTGCATGTGGCTCCACGGCACCGCTCACGGCCGTGAACACGCAGACGCCGGCGGAAGAGTCGGCAATGTTGGGTGCTCCGTCAGCCGGCACGCCGGCCGACGGCCCGCAGGCCGGCGGCGATACGTTCCCAGGATCCACGGGGGATACGACCGGAGCGGTCTCCAGCGGCGGTGCCTCCGTGCCGTCGGCGGGCGCTTTGGACCCCGGTCGAGCGACTTCGGCGGGACCGGCTGCCCGTGCCAACGGCGCCGCGGCATCTGGTCCGTCCACGACAACCAGCACCCGACCGGCTGTCGGCGGGGCTGGACCCGGGGGTGCGGCCGGAGGCGGACAGTTGCCGGCCTTCCCCGAGGACGGTGTGACTTCTTCGACAATCACCATCGGCGGGATCTTCCCGGTCAGCAGTGGGTTCTCGCAGGTGTTCAACAGCAAGGAGATGGCGAGGCTCGTCACCAAACTGGTTGAACGGGTGAACGCCAACGGCGGTATCAACGGCCGCAAGGTCCGGTTCATCTGGTACGACGACGGCTTCGACCCGGGCCGGGGCGCCGAAGTGGTGAAGAAGCTGGTCGAGCAGGACAAGGTGACCGCCATCATCTCCACCATCTCCACGTTCACGACGCAGAACACGGCGAAGTACCTGCTCGAGCGCAACGTCGCGCACATCGCGCCGGAGGGCTACCAGCACGAGTCGTACAGCCTTCCGAACTTCTACCCGGTGACGAACTTCTTCGACGTGCAGGGTGCTCGCATCGGGAAGTACCTGACGTGCGAGCTTGGCATCAAGCGGGTCGGCGTGTGGTCGATCGCCGACTTTCCTCCGTCGAAGATCGGCGGTGACTCCATCGTGAAGGCTGTCCAAGAATGCGGCGGCACAGTGGTGGACCGCGAAGACCCGAAGTTCGCCGAAACCGACTACACGCCCTACATCCTCCGGATGCGGGCGGCCAACCCCGAGGTGGTCGCCTCGGCCATGGACCCACTGGACGACGCCGTCATGGTGCAGACGGCCCAGACTCAGAATTACCGACCGCCGAAGGGCATGATGTTCCTTTCCGCCATGTCCGCCTTCAAGTCGATCGCGCAGGGCATGGGCGACTACGCCAACGGCTTCTGGTCCGTGTCCGAGTTCGACGTTGGGGTAGGGGCCAACAACCCGCTGCTGTCCGACTTCCTCTCGTTCGCCAAGTCCATTGGTATCGACGGCACGGACCGGTTCCCGCTTGAAGTCTGGTCGGGGTGGGCGATCTTCGAGGCTGCCGCCCGGGCCGCAGGGCCTGAGCTGAACCGGACGACGCTGCGTCAGCAGCTCGACCGGCTCGACATCGACCTGGGGTACGCCTGTGAGCCGTTCCGTTTCCGCCCTGGCCCGAAGAAGGGCAACCCGTGCCTCCGCGTGATCCAGTGGGACGCAAAGAAGCAGGTGTGGAACACGCTGAAGCCCTTCGAGCGGGTGCGCTGAAATGGGGCTTCCGGTGAAGGCCAAGCGCGTAGTGGTAGCCGTATCGGCAGCGGTGCTGACGGTCACGGCCGGCGCCGGTTGGGCCGCCGGTGAGGCGG
Organism: Actinomycetota bacterium; assembly: GCA_040756995.1. Classification (GTDB taxonomy): domain Bacteria; phylum Actinomycetota; class Acidimicrobiia; order IMCC26256; family BP-133; genus BP-133. The sequence continues at coordinate 18,186 of JBFLYK010000036.1, forward strand.
CGCCACCGCCCGTGCGTTGGGGCAGGCTTGACGCGTCACTCGACATGTCGACCTTCAGCGCCGGTCAGATCACAGGGGCGATCCGCGTCTGGGGGGCCCATGCGTATTCCCACGTCGATGACTCCCCGTCGGCCCGGGCCGTCGGCTCGCCCCTCGACATCGGGGTACTCGCCACCGCCGCTGGCTTCCAGGGCGTTTCCTACCCGCTCACGTCCGAAAGTCTCAGTCCCGGCGGCGCCGACAAGGCGGAGTTCTCTGAGGCGTCACGGAGCGTGGAAGGCGTCGCCGAGGTGAAGCAGGTCTTCTCCTCGGCCACCACCAGCGCGGACCCGCCCACAGCGCAGGCCGATGGTGGCGGGCAGGCGGCGACCACCGCCCTCTTCACGGCCTCGACGTACCGAGCGATGTCGAATCTCGCCGACGACGGCCGAGGCAAGGTCGCCGGCAACGGCGTGGTCTCGGTCGACAAGCTGACGGTCGGGCCGCTGATCGTCCAGAACGTCACCACACTCGTCGAAGGGAGCACCGACGGCACCGAGGCCGGGACCAAACTATCGGCCCGGACACTCGTCACCGGCGCAACGGTCAACGACATCCCGGTGGAGATCGGATCATCCGGCGTCACGGCCAGCGACCAGGGGGTCGGAGCCGACGGCCTGACGGCGCTCAACGAGCAGATCAAGACCGCACTCGCCAGCGCCGGCGTGCTCGACGTCGTGGTGGCCGAGCCCAAGGCCACCAAGGGCGACCATGGCTTTGGGATCGAGGCGGGAGGTCTTCGGGTGAAGTTCCTGCCCACGCCGGAGATGAACGCTGCCGTCAACGCCGCCGTCCCGCTCGAAGCGGGCTTCGCCTCCGGCAAAGCGAACATGCTCGCCGTTCCGGTCGATGCCGAGGAAGGGGCCGGCCTTGGCGGTGGAGTGGGGGGAGTGGAAGTGGAACCTCTCCCTGGTGCCGCAACGTCCCCCGTCCCCGATTCTTCTTCCCTGCCGGGTGTGGCGTCGAGCTCCGAGTCCGGCTTCGTGGCGGCGCCGGCGTCGTCGAACCGGCTCGGTTCCCGGGATGGAGCCTCGGGCGCTGGTATCGCCAGTTCAGCAGGGCCCGGTCCAGGCTCCGCGGCTGTGCCGGGCGACGGCTCTACTTCGATCGTCCCCGCTCCGGCCCCGCCCGCTTCGGGGGGCGGCACGGCGGTAACGGCGGCCGCTCCGGTCGCGTTGACCCGGCCGAGCAACGGGCCGTGGATCGCCGCCCTCGCCGCCCTGAGCGTGGCGCTTTTGGCCGCCATGCTCATGGCTGCCCGGCGCGCCACGGCCAGCGGCGCCGGCTCGGGCCTCCGCCACGCGATCGATTCGCTGGCCGCCCGGCCTTGACTCCCTTCGTCCGCTGATCACCACGCGGGAGGTTTGAAATGATGTCAGTCGTTGAACAGGACGGCCTCGTAACACTGGAGGCCGACGAAGCCGTCCCAGTGAGGGACGAGCGGAGGGGACGCCTGGGCGCGCTCTTCGCCGATCCGCTGTGGGTCCTGCTGTTCGTCGGGCTCGTCGCCGTCGCCGTTGGGCTGGCGGGCGTCTTCTTGGCGCTGGCCCGCGTCCGACCGGAAATCGCGGTCCTGCGACAGATGCCGTACGTCGTGAGCGCCATCGCGTTCGGGACGCTCGCCCTGCTGGGGGCGCTGACCTGCTGTGGTTTCGTCGCCTGGCGAGCCTTCGGCCAGGTTCGCACGCTCACTTCCGAGCTCGAAGAGGCGGCGGCCGCGCTGATGTGGGAACGCGTCGCCGCGTCGGAGACCGAGCGGCGCGCCCGGCCGGCCCCGGCGGGAACCGACGATCGGCCGGCAGCCCGTTCCTCCGCCTCTACGGTCCGGACAACCGCAGGCTGAGCGCGTGTTCCTCCAGTTCGTCATCGTCGGCATCGGCATCGGGTTCATCTACGTGCTCTTCGCCGTGGGGATGGTGCTCATCTACCGGGAGAGCCGGGTCGTGAACTTCGCCCACGGCGGATTCGCCGCCGTGGGGGCCTATCTGTTCACCACGGTCTACAGCGGCGGCAGCCGCGGTTACGGCACGGCGTTGACGGCCGCGGTGCTGGCGTGCGCCGCGCTGGCGTGGCTCTCACATCGTCTCGTCCTACGGCTTGTGAGCGAGGCCGACCAGCTGACGTCGGCCATGGCGACGCTCGGTGTCCTCACGTGCACGATCGCCGGCATCCTCTGGGTCTTCGGCGCCACGCCGCGAGCGGTCCCTCCGGGCTTCGGCGGTGACGGGCTGACCTTCGGGTCGCTGGTCGTCACCTACCACTCGCTCTCCATCATGGTAACGGGAGCCGTCCTGTGCGCACTCCTGGGCTACATCGTCCAGCAGACCGGCATCGGGCGTTCGCTGCGGGCCATCTCCGAGAACCGGACCACGGCCGCCCTGCTCGGGATCCCCGTTCGGCGCTACGACGAGGTCACCTGGGCCATCGCCGGTGGGCTGGCCGGCTTCGCCGGGGTGATGGTCACCCCGAGCACGGGCGTGACCGCCACGGCCCTCGTCTTCCTCCTCGTCAAGGGGTTCGCCGCCGCCCTCGTCGGCCGGTTCGAGAACCTCGTACTGGTCGTGGCCGGGGGCCTCACCATCGGGGTGATGGAGAGTCTCGTCATCTGGAAGTTCCAGCAGGTCGACGGACTGCGGGAGCTGCTGACGTTCGCCTTGATCGCCGCCGCCCTCCTGACCCGGGAGCGGGAGCGGGTGATCGCGTGATCGCGCCTGGCCGCCGTGCGCCGAACCACGCCTCCTGGCGCCAGGTTCTGGGCGCGACGAAGGAGTTCTCGCTTGTCGATGCGGCCCAGGGTCGCGCCGCACTGGAGCGTCGGCGCGCTTGCCTGACCCGGCAGGTGCGAGAGCACCGTGAATCACCAGCGCGGTGGAAAAGCCGAGGCCGCGCCGCCCTCGCCGCCCTTCTTCTCCTCGCCGCCGCCTATCCCGCCGTCGCTGACAGCTACTGGATCTTCGTCGCAACCACGGCGTTCGTAGTTGCCATCACCGCCCTCGGCTTCGTCGTCCTCGTCGGGCTGGCGGGACTGCCCTCGTTCGTTCAGGCGACCCTGATGGGTATCGGCGCCTTCACTACCTTCAACCTCGAGAAGGCCGGCGTTCCATTCCCGTTCACCGTTGTCGTTTCAGGTCTCGTCGCCGCCCTTCCGGCCGTGCTCGTTGCGTTACCCGGGCTCCGGCTCCGGGGGGTCAGCCTGGGCATCCTCACCCTGGCGGCGGCCGTGGTCGGCGACGGACTTGTCTTCCAGTGGAACTGGTTCACTGGCGTCCTCTCCGGCGCCTCCGTCCCTCCGGCGACACTGGGGCCGCTCACGCTGTCGAGCGACACCGCCCAGTACAGCGTCGCCGCTGTGAGCTTCCTGGTCTGCCTCCTCGTCGTGTGGCGGATCAGCCGGGGCGCCACCGGGCGCGCCTTCCTGGCGCTGCAGGGCAGTGAGCCCGGGGCGGTGGCCGCAGGACTCAATCCCGACGTCCTCAAGCTCGAGGCGTTCGCCCTCGGCGGGTTCCTGGCCGGGATCGGCGGCAGCCTCTTCGCCTACGGGCTCGGATCGCTGAGCGTCGTATCGTTCAACTTCGTCGTGTCGCTCAATCTGGTGGTCATCGCTGTGGTGGGCGGCGTGTACCACCCGCTGGGGGCCCTCGCCGCCGGGGTGGTCTACGCCTTCGGGCCGGCAGCGTTGCGGGAAGCCGAACTCGATCCAAATCTCGTCTTCGTCCTCACCGGTGCGGGACTGGTCCTCGCCTTGATCGCCGGCCGTGGTGGCATCGCCCAGTGGGTGGGCGGGGCCATGCGGGTCAGGCCCCGCCCGATGATCCCCCGGCCGGCCCCGGCCCCCACGGCGCGGCCGCACTCGGAGCCCGCCGGGGGGGATCCCCTCGGGGCCCGTCCGGTGCTGGAGCTGCACGGTTTGGCGAAGCGCTTCGGTGGCGTCCAAGCGGTGAGCGATGTGAGCCTCGCCGTCCCCCAAGGGCAGTTGGCTGCGTTGATCGGTCCCAATGGCGCCGGGAAATCGACATTGTTCCGCCTGGTCAATGGGATGTACGGCCCTGACCGCGGTGACGTGACGCTGCACGGCGAGTCGCTCCTGGGGCTCAGCCCCAGCCAAAGGGCCCGGCGCGGCCTCGGATGGACGTATCAGAGCACCCAGCTCTTCCCCGCCCTGACGACCGTGGAGAATCTTCTTGTCCCGCTCGAGCGGCATTCACCCAGGCACGTCGCGGGCGACGTTGTCAGTGGCCCGGCAGGCCGGCGCCGCCGCCGGGAATCGGTAGCCCGGGCCTACGCCGCGCTCGACGAGGCAGAACTCGCCCGGTACGCCAACGAGCTGGTTGGCAACCTGCCATTCGGGGTCCTCCGACGCCTGGAGGTCGCCCGGGCGGTGGTGACCGAGCCCGAGATCCTGTTGCTCGACGAGCCTGCCACCGGCATGAACGCCCATGAGACCGAGGAGTTCGCCGAGTTCCTCCGCTCCGTGTGGGCCCGGCATGGAATCACGATCTTCTTCATCGAGCATGACATGAACCTGGTCATGCCCGTCGCCCATCAGGTCTACGTGCTTGACTTCGGCGAACTGATCGCTTCCGGCACGCCGGCCGAAATCCAGTCCAACCAGCGGGTCATCGACGTGTACCTCGGCGCATGAGTCTCCTCCACATCGAAAACGTCGTAGCGTCCTACGGCCGGGTGCGGGTCCTGCACGGTGTCAGCCTCAAGGTCCGGGAAGGCCAGATCGTCAGTCTGCTCGGCGCCAACGGTGCCGGGAAGACCACGACCCTGAAGGTGATCAGCGGGCTGCTCCCAGCCACCGCCGGCCGTATCACGTTCGGTGGAGTCCCGCTGCCCCGCACGCCCGACGCCATCGCCCGGGCCGGTATCGCGCACATTCCGGAGGGCCGTGGAATCTTCGCGACCCTCACCGTGAGGGAGAACCTGCAGTTGGGTGGCCGCCATCTCGGCGCTCGGCTGCCGCAGGAGTTCGATCGGGTGTTCGAACTCTTTCCGCGGCTGTCGGAACGCCTGGCCCAGCGGGCGGGGACGCTATCCGGAGGGGAGCAGCAGATGCTGGCCATCGGGCGGGCGTTGCTCCGGCAGCCCCAGCTGCTCATGATCGACGAGCTGTCGCTGGGGCTCGCCCCGGTGGTGCTCGACGAGCTCTTCCCGGTCCTGCCCCGGATCGCAGCGCAGGGCACCGCCGTGCTCCTTGTGGAGCAGTTCGTCGGCCGGGCGCTGCAGGTCGCCGGCTACGCCTACCTGCTCGAGAAGGGCCGGGTCCAGGTCCACGGCTCACCAGACGAATTGTCACGTGACCAGACGGCGCTCAAGAGCGCCTACCTCGGAGGGGTAGAGGCCTCCCACACACGTTAGGAGAAGCAGACATGGATGACGAGGAGTTCCGGGCCACGATCGTCAAAGTGATCGGTGCGGTGGTCCACCAGCCGGAAGTGAAGAAGATTGCCGGATCCGGCAAGGTCTTCGCCTTCGGAGCGATCGACGCCCCGGCGACCTGGTACATCGACGCCAGCGGCGATCCGGTCTTCTCTGAGGGCACCCCGGAGAAGTTCGAAGTGCGGGCCACGATGACGAAGGCGGACTGGATATCGTTGCTGGCTGGCAAGCTGTCGCCAACCCAGGCCATGCTTCGAAAGAAGCTCAAGGTCGAGGGGTCAGTGGCGGCCATCACGAGCTTGTCGATGGACGCGCTCATCCGGACCTACAAGGAGCAGATGGAGGGTCAGACGGCGTGATCCTCCAGGACAAAGTCGGCGTCATCACTGGCGCCGCTCAGGGTATCGGACGGGCTTATGCTCTGGCTTGCGCCGCTCAGGGTGCCAGCGTAGTGCTGGCCGACATCCAAGATTCGGGGCCGGCGGCCAAGGCAGTGGAGGAGGAGGGAGGCACCGCCCTGGCCGTCGAGGTCGACGTGACCCGGCCAGAATCGAACGAGTCCATGGTGGCCGCCACGCTGGAGAAGTTCGGGCGAATCGACTTCCTGGTCAACAACGCTGCCCTCTACGGCGATCTCGAGTTGACCTACTGGGAGGACATCGCGATCGAGGATTGGGACCGCGTGATGGCCGTCAACGTGAAAGGCATGTTCCTGGCCAGCAGGGCGGTTGCCCCGCACTTCATCGAGCAGAGGGCCGGAAAGATCGTCAACATCTCATCGGGTACCGCCCACGCCGGCATCGTCGGGGCGCTGCACTACGTGACGTCGAAAGGAGCGGTAATCGGTTTCACCCGCGCACTGGCCCGCGAGCTCGGCGACTTCGGCATCAACGTCAACTGCCTGACGCCCGGCTTCACGATGAGCGAAGCCAGCAAGAAGCTCATGCGCGAGGCGGGGGCCGAGTCGTTGGAGGACCTCGTCGTCGCCGCCCAATGCTTCAAGCGGCCGGAGCAGCCCGAAGACCTGACCGGCGCGGTGGTGTTCCTCGTCTCGAACCTCTCCGACTTCATGACCGGCCAGGTCGTGAACGTCGACGGCGGATGGGTGATGCACTAGCGAGGCGGACGCGGTCCAGCCGTCCCGCCGGTCCGCCCGATGGACGGCATCGCCGCCGGCTTCGATTCACCCAGGCCGCCCGCTCCTTCCGGTCCGAGGCGGCGGCCCTGATGGAGAGCCTCTTCCGAATCCGTCGGAGACGAGTTCATGGGCGGCATGGCGCCTTGGCTGGTGTCCCGCCGTCCGTCGCCTCGTGGATGCGGCCACCCAGCACGCGTCCGGTCGGCGCCGTTGTGGAACTCGTCGACGCGCGTCGGAGCGCATCAGCTCGAGACGGAGGAACTCGATCTCGACGGCTTCGGTTGTCTCTGGCCGAGCGGCGCCTGCAGGGCTTTGGCCCCGAGATGACTGACCAGGTCCCCGAAAGCATCGGGGCTTACACCGCGGCCCCGCCGGTACCAGCGGACCGCGGCGTTCGTCATCCCGAGCAGCGCCAAGGCCGTCAGCTTGGGTGGAACATCCTCGAAGTCCCCTGCGTCGATGCCGTCCTGGATGACGGCCGCGAGCTGGTCGACGTAGTACCGCTCGCCGGCTTCGAGTGTGTCGCGCACCCGGGTCGGAAGCGACTTCATCTCGGCCAGGTACACCCCGAAAATGTTCACGTTGCTCAGGACGAGGCTGGCGTGGGACCTCAGGATCCGGTCGAGTTTCTCCGCCGGCGGAGCATCCAGCGCGGCCGTCTGCTCCAGCTGCGCCGTGATTTCGTGGCCGGCGCTCTCGATCACCGCTACGAGGATCTGCTCTTTGCTCTTGAAGTAGTAATACAGAGCGGCTCGGGTGAATCCGAACTCGTCAGCGATGTCATTGAGCGTGGCGCTGCGGTAGCCCTTGTTCCGGAAGACACGTGCCGCCACCCGGAGGATCTCGTCCCTTCGCGCACCGTTCGACACTGCCACCGGTCCCTCCCTCGTCGTCCGCCGTGCTGTGCTCGGACCTCTTCCAGTTTGCCGCCCCGGGGCCAGCCCGACGAAACTTACTTTCTTGAAAGTCAAAGCATCGGTTATCCTAGGCACATGAGCAAGCGGGGAGCGCGGCGTTGGTCCATCGGGTGACGATTGCCGGTGGACGGTCCTTCGAGGCTGCGGCAGGCGAAAGCCTGCTGGACGCCGCCTTGCGTAGCGGGATCGCGCTGCGCTACGGCTGCCGGCGGGGCAAGTGTTCGACATGCAAGCACGTCGTGGTGGAAGGCGACGTGGACGACAGCGGCATCTCCGCCTACGCCCTGCTCGACGACGAGCGCGACGAGGGCGTCACGCTCTTGTGCCAGGCGTTCGCCCGCAGTGACTGCCTCATCGAACTGCTCGAAGACGGCGCCGACGGCGGCGCTGACCTACCGCTACCGAGAACCATCGAGGCCGCCGTGGCCGAGGCGACGCCCCTGTCACGGTCGTTGTGGTCCGTGGTGCTCGACCTCGCTGACCCCCTCGATTTCCTCGCCGGCCAGTACGTCGAAGTCGGTGTTCCCGGGCAGCCGGAGCTCACGCGGCCGTACTCGATCGCGTCGGCGTCGAGTGCCGTCAAACGGGTCGAGCTGGTGGTGAAGCGCCTCGACGGTGGTGCCTTCTCCGGCCAGCTGGGATCCCTGCCGGCCGGCACGCCGACCTTCGTCCGGGGCCCGTTCGGCCAGATGCACCTCCGAACGACGGGACGGCCGGTCACGCTCGTCGGCGCCGGATCGGGCATCGGCCCGCTCTTCGGGATCCTCCGGGAGCTGGCCGAGCGTGAACCTCACCGGCCGGTGCGGCTCTTCTATGGCGCGGCGACAGCCGCCGACCTCCCGTTTGCCGACGAGCTCCGTCGGCTCGGGCGGGAAGTCCCGGGCCTCGAGGTCCACATCACACTGAGCCGCCCGGAACCGGCCGAAGGCTGGACCGGCCCCGTCGGGCGGGTGACGACCCTGCTGGCCCGGGCCTTCGGCGACGAGCCGGATACCGACGCCTACGTCTGCGGACCCGCCGAGATGTGCGACCACGTGTCGCTGTTCCTCGAGGCGCGAGGTGTCCCGCCCCGCCAGATCCATATGGACAGGTTCTACCCGGCCGACTGACGGCCCCCATGCCCGGGAGGAGCGGAGCGATGTTCCAAGTGCTATGGGAGTGTGACAGCTGTGGTCACATCTGGGGCGCGAGCCCCACCGAGGTCTGTACGACCTGCCCCGCCTGCCACAGCGAGGATATCGAGCAGGGCGACCAGCCCGTCGCGGTGAACTGACAGGAGGCCTGATGACCATCACAGAGGACCCCGAACTGCTGGCCCAGCCGCTCCAGTTCGAAGCCGGCGACGCGCTGCCGCCCGAATACAAGAAGCTGCTGACCACGCTCTTCTACCATCATGCCGAGGTGCTGACTCCGACGCTGGCCTACGAGCGTTTCATCCGGCACATCGTCGACATCGGCATGGAGATGGCGCCGGACCCCGAGGCGAAGTTGCGGCTGGCCAACTTCTATGCCGAAGAAGTGCGCCACGGCTATCTCTTCGCCAAGCTCTATGCCGGGATCGACCCGAGCCTACCGGAACAGATCCTGACCGCCTCCGGCCTGATGGCGGGCTTCGCGACCGGACAGCCCGGCGTCGGCCCCTTCACTCAAGCCATCGAGGACTGGCTCGACCTGGCGTTGTTCAACTTCCTCATCGACGGCGAAGGCTGTTGGCAGATCTCGGAGTGGGAAACATCGTCGTACGCGCCGCTGGCCAAGATCGCCGGTCAGGTCTCGCGCGATGAGCGGGGCCATTCCAACATGGGCTACCTCCACCTCAAGCGGGCGGTACAGAACGATCCGGCCGCCCACCGGCTGGCGCAGGAACGGCTCTACGACAAGTGGTATCCGGTGGCGCTCGACACGTTCGGCCGGTCGGAATCCAAGCGGAACATGGAGTACCGGCGGTGGTCATTGAAGCGCCGCTCGAACGAGGAGCTGCGCCGGAGCTTCGTGGCCTATGTGAATCCCATGCTGGAGCGGCTGGGGTTCGAGGTGCCGCCCTACGAGCACAATCGTCATTTCCTGTGAGCAGCGCGCCCGCCGTGCCGATCAACCCCGATACCCTCATGCGGGCCAGGGGCTACTCCCACGGGCTCCTGGCTCCCGGGGGCTGGCTGTTCGTGGCTGGTCAACTCGGGACTGACACAGACTGCACCTATCCCGGCGGCGATGATGTCGTCGCTCAATTCGACCGGGCGCTGTGGAACTTCCTCGAGGTCGTGCGTCGCGGCGGCGGAGAGCCCTCCCACGTTGTGAAAATGACGTTCTTCGTAACCGACCTCGACGAATGGTTCGGCCTTGCCGAGGAGCTCGGCCCGGTCTACCGCCGGCATTTCGACCGCCACTATCCGGCGATCACCCTGCTCCAGCAGCCCCGACTGACCATCCCGGGTGGCAAGGTCGAGATCGAGGGCGTCGCACTCGTCCCGCCGCCGGAAGGGAGCTCCAATGAACGGTGACGGTACGGTCAGCCGCCGGACGTTCGCCAAGACGGAAACGCTCACGCGCCAGGAACTCGAGGCCTTCCAATTGCGGAAGGTGCGCCGGCTAATCGAACGCAACTGGGAACACAATCCCTTCTACCGCGACCTGTGGAAGAGGGCCAAGGTGTCGCCGGACGACATCCAGACGCTCGAGGACTTCCGCCGCCGTATCCCGCCGATCGAGAAACGCGACTGCCTGGAGGATCAGACGGAGAACCCGCCGGTCGGGCGGCGGCTGGGGGTGCCGGAGACCCGCCTGGCGCAGATCCACCTCACGAGCGGCACCAGCGGCGTGGGGCAGGAAGCTTGGGGCCTCACCCAGGCGGACGTCGAACTGGCCGGGACGCTGTGGCTGTACCAGTACCACTGGATGGGTCTCGAGCCGGGCAACGTGGCCTTCTTCTCGATGCCCGTCGCCTTCTTCGCCAACGGCCTGGCCACGGAGTATGCGAGCCGCAAGTTCGGAATGGTCTCCCTCAACCTGTTCGGCATGGACAGGGAGCTCGTGTTCCGGCTGATGGAGCGCTTCCAGCCGCACTACGTCTACGGGACGATGGCGATGCCGGCCATGGGCGGTGCCGGCAACGAGAAGCCCGGCGAACGCCTCCATCGCCTCAAAGCCCTGTCCGGCGCGCTGATGGGAGTTGAGACCATCAAGAAGGTCGTCGAAGCGTGGGGCGCGCCGGTCTACGAGATGTACGGCTGCACCCAGGCGTCCTCCGTCGTCGGAGCGACGTGCGAGCAGGGCGCCGTGGTCGACGACCAGGCCGGGATGGTGCACTTCCTCGAGGGCCACTTCATCGTCGAATGCCTCAACCGGGAGACCGGCGAGCCGGCCGAGCCGGAGGAGGATTGCGAGATCTTCCTCACCACCCTGGACCGGGAAGCCTCGCCGGCGATCCGGTTCCGCATCCACGACAAAGCCACGTTCCTACCCCACAGCGCGTGCCGTTGCGGCCGCCCCTATCACGGCTACAGGGTCGGGACGGTCGCCCGCTGGGACGACATGATGAAGATCAAAGGCATCAACATCTGGCCGGCCATGATGGATGACATCCTCATGACCCACCCCGAGGTACGGGAGTACCGCGGGTTCTTCGAGATCGACCGGGCACGCGCCCGGGACGTGATGCGGATCGTCGTCGATTTCAAGTCCGACGTGGCGGCTGAACGGCGGCCATTCCTCCTCGAAAGCCTGGCCGCCGACGTCAAGGCGAAGACCTTCGTCACGCCGGTCGTGGAGGAGGCGCCGGAACCCCTCGCCGAGTTTACGTTCAAGCCGGTCCGCTGGTCCGATACCCGCAAGTAGCCCGTCACCGTCACCTCCCAGGAGCGCACCGATGCAGATCTCGCGACAGCTGGCCATCCAGAAGGTCTGGGACTCACCCGACGTCATTCCCGAAGTCGTCGAGCTGCTGTCGGCAATTCCCGACGCCGTCTGGGACAGCGCGAGTGGACTCGATGAGCTGCGCACCGTGGCCGAGCCCTACTGCGCGGCCACGGGCTGCGACCCTGACGAACTCGAGCAGGTGCTCAGCCGCCACGTCGGTGATCCGTGGTGGCAGCCAGAATGAGAGCGGATCGGGAACTGGTCCGGCATCGGGTCTGGGAGGCGTCGGACTGCGTGCCGGGGGTATGTGAGGTGCTGGGGGTGATCACCGAGAGGGAGTGGGAGGCGGCGCCCGATCTTCGTTCACTTGCCATGGCGCATCGCTCCGATCTGACCGCCGAGGGCACCGACGAAGACGAGTTCGTGCTGGTGATCAGTCGTTGGACCACCGAATAGGAGCTGATCGATGGTGCTGGGCAAGGCCGTGCGGCGGGTGGAGGACGGACCGCTCCTGGACGGGCGGGGCTGCTGGACGGATGACATTGTTCTTCCCGACCAGCTCTATGTCTCGTTCGTCCGCAGCAACGAGGCGCACGCTCGTCTGGCCGGCGTCGACGTCGAGGCCGCCCGACTCATGCCCGACGTGGTCGGCGTATGGACCGGCCAGGAACTCGAGCCGCTGCCCGGCGTGCCCACCTGCGGGGGGTACATGACGCTCGCCGGGCTCGAGCAACCGGTGTTGGCCCGAGAGCGTGTCCGCTATGTCGGCGAACCGGTGGCTGTGGTCGTAGCCCGGAGCCGGGCGGCGGCCGCCGATGCGGTCGAGGCGGTCGTCATCGACTATGAACCGCTTCCTGCCGTCGTCGACCCGATGGTCGCCCTGGATCCGGCCGCGCCGACGCTGTTCCCGGATCTCGGCACGAATGTGATCCTCGACGAGAACCCTGAGCCGATCCCCGACGGGTTCTTCTCGGAGGCCGACATCGTCGTCGAGATCAGCAACCTCAACCACCGGATGGCGTCGGTGGCGATGGAGCCCCGAGCGGCCCTGGCGGGTCGGCATCCCGACACCGGGGAACTCACCCTCTGGCTTTCCAGCCAGCACCCTCAGAAGGTGCGGAACGACATCATGGCCATCCTCGGGTTCGGGGCCGACCAGCTCCGGGTCATCGCTCCGGAGGTGGGTGGGGGGTTCGGGCCCAAGGCGATGCTGCACCCCGAGGAGGTGGTGCTCGTCATGCTGGCCCGGCGGCTCGGCCGGCCGGTCAAGTGGTCCGAGACGCGCAGCGAGCATCTCGTGGCCACCCATCACGGGCGGGCCCAGATCCATCGGTGGCGGGTCGGGGCGAAGCGGGACGGGACCCTGGTGGCCATCGCCGGGGACGTGATCGCCGACGTCGGAGCCTATCCCAGCCTGGCGCCTCTCCTCGTCTCGGTCACCGCCCAGATGGCCCCCGGTTGCTACCGCGTCCAGCGCGTCCACCTCCGGGCCCGGGCCGTGCTCACGAATACCACTCCGGTCGGTCCCTACCGCGGGGCGGGTCGCCCCGAAGCGGCCTTCACCATCGAACGGGCCGTCGAAGAGGTGGCCCGCCGGCTGCATCTCGACCCCATCGACGTCCGGCGGCGCAACTTCATCCAGCCGGCCGAATTCCCCTACGAGACGGCCACCGAGATGAGCTACGACAGCGGGGACTACGAGGCCTGCCTCGATCGGTTGCTCGAGGGGCTCGATATCGACCAGGTCCGCAAGGAGCAGGCTGACCGGGTCGCTCAGGGACGGCCTCTGCTGGGTGTCGGAATCGCCTGCTACGTCGAGATCTCCGGCTCCCTCGGTCTCGGCGAAGAGGCGGCCGTCGAGGTCCTGCCCGACGGCCGGGTCGAGGTCCGGACGGGCACATCACCCCACGGACAGGGCCACCGCACCGTGTGGGCGCAGATCGCCGCACACCATCTCGGCGTCCAAGTCGACGCCGTCGACGTGGTCCACGGCGACACCCGCTACGTCGCGCAAGGGAACGGCACGACCGGGAGTCGCTCGGCCCAGTTCGGCGGCTCGGCCGTCTACCGGGCTTCCGAGCTGATGGCCCAGCGCCTCCGCGAGCTGGCTGCCGACCTGCTCGAAGCAGCACCGGCCGATATCGAACTGGCCGAAGGCGGCGCCTACGTCCGCGGGACGCCGTCCCGCCGCCTTTCGCTGGCCGAACTCCGGTCGGTCGCCGGGGACGAGGGGCTGCGGGAGTCGTTCTTCTTCGACCAGGACAACTGGACCTACCCCGGCGGTGCCCACGGCGTCGTCGTCGAGATCGACAGGGATACCGGCCTCGTACGCCCCGTTCGGGTGGTGGCCGTCGACGACTGCGGCACACTGATCAACCCTCTGATCGTGGAAGGCCAGGTCCACGGCGGCGTCGTGCAGGGGCTGGCCCAGGCGCTGTGGGAGGAAGTCCGGTACAGCGCCGAAGGGCAGCCGCTGACCACCAGCTTGCTGGACTACCTGGTCCCGTCAGCGTGTGAGGTGCCGTCGCTGGAGACGTACGCGGTTGAAACCCCCTCCCCGCTCAACCCGCTCGGCGCCAAAGGCATCGGCGAGGCGGGAGCCGTCGGGATGCCGCCGGCCGTCGTCAATGCGGTCCTTGACGCCCTCGCGCCACTCGGAGTGCGGGACATCCCCATGCCGTTGACGCCGGAACGGGTCTGGCGGGCCATCGCCGACGCCGAAAACGAGCAGGCGGGTCGCCAGTGACACCGGTCATCGACATCCACACGCACTGTCTCTCCGGGGGGCGCACGGCCGACGAGGTCGCCCAAGGGCTCCTGAGCCTCAACGAAGAGGGACTGGCCCGGTTGCTCCTGATCATGTCGCCGCCGTTCTCCCGCAATCCGGAGGAGATGGTGGCGATGTATCCCGACGTGGCCCGACACGTCGCCGCCCGCTCCGACGACTTCGAGGTGCCGTTCGGCCTCAAGGTCTTCGACGCGCTCGGCCCCCGCCGCAGTCTCGTCACGGCCTATATTGGTTTTCACACCTACTTCCCCGACGTGGCTCGCGGTGCGCCGTTTGAGCCGGTCCGAGCGGTTCTCGACGAGCTCGGCGACGTCGTCGGTGGCTTGAAGATCCACTATTTCCGCCCTGCGCCCGACCACCCCATGGCCCAGCAGTTCGGCGGGGGAGCCTGGGATCAGGACCGCTTCGACGCCTTCACCGTCCGGGTCCTCGCCGAGGCCCGGGAGCGCCAGCTGCCAGCGGTGATCCATGTCGATCTACGTGAAGGCGGGCGAGCCTTCGTGGATCTGATCCGACCGTTCTCGGACGTCACCTTGTGTCTCTGCCACTTCGGCTACAGCCGCCGGCTGTGCGGCGAGCTCCTCGAGGAACTGCCCTGGCTCGTCACCGACATGTCGGGCATCGAACTCCATGCCAGCATGTATGCCCGGCTGCCGGCCTACCATGACTTCGTGACGCGTTTCCCCGACCGGGTGCTCTACGGCTCCGACCAGTACATCTGCGACACGGCCGAACTCCGCAAGGCCTGGGATCTCGTCGACGCCCTCGAGTTGTCCGACGACGTCGCCGAGCAGGTGCGCTACGGGAACGCCGAGCGCTTTCTCCGCCAGGAGCCGCACCCGGGGGTCAGCCGCCGGCCCTAGCCCCCTCGTGTTCCATCCCCATCTGCGGGAATTGCGAGGTCACCCGCACGACGTCACCGTCGATCTCCGCCCGGCCGGCGTAGGACGCGAACGTGACGAGGATGTCCTCCACGGTGACGTCCTCGCCCAGCTCGTCCGACAGCTCCTCGGCATCGACGGTCAGCTCGCCAGCGGCCTCCAGGACCCAGTACGCCCCGCGATCCGTGACGGTGACCGCGGGGTTTGACCGGCGGACGAGGGCCACGATGCCATCGCCTTCGGCCGTCTTCATGAGCCCGATGCGGACGAAACCTTCTCCGTGCTCGACGGACATGTCAGCTCATACCTCCGCCGGGACGCCGAGTCGCGTTCCGGCCAGCATCGAACGCCAGCTCTCCTCTACCGCCGCTCGGGCGCCGACGGCGTCGACCCCGACCCGGTCGGCGACCGGTGCCAGCGAGTCGATGACCCGGGCGAGCAGCGGATACCACTGCGTGATCCAGCCCTCGATGACCTGCCGGTTGTGGTCGCCAGCGGCGGTGTCAGTGAGCAGCAGCTCGGCGAAGGCGCTCATCGCCGTGATGTTCGTCTGGCGGTCGTTCTCCGCCTCGAGCAGGATCGCCGGCGTCGTCGTGTCATGGTGCGGCCCGGCGCCCGCCCACAGCAACTCGTTGAACAAGAAGCGGCCGACCAGCGGCTCGACCAGAAGGTTCGTGACCAGTGCGACCTCTCCCCAGTCGGGCGTGGCGTTAATCCGCTCGGCGAGCTCGCGGAGGCCCTGCAGCACCGGATTCTCCATCCACTGCTGGTGACGGTCGTCGGCACCCACGGGCACCCCGGCGGCGCCTAGGTCGTGGTGGTGAAAGACGATGTCCTGGGCGTGGCGCTCCTTGTCCGACGAGTTGAAGATGAAGGCGGTCATCAACATGTCGGAGAGGGCGATCCCGGCGGCGTGCATCAACGCCCGGGAGAGGCCGTGCTCGAAGAACGCTGTCGGGAGGTAGATATCGCCGATGACACCCTCAGCCCAGGCGGGAGCCATCCGTGTCAACTGGCCCGACTGGCGGGCCGCCGCCATGGCGCGTTCGATGGCGCGTTCCTGCTCCGCCTGCCGCTTGACGTGGGTGCGCTGCCACCGCTGGGCAGGGTCTCGGAAGGCGTAGAAGTTCTCGGACCGCAGCGCCGTCGTGTCGGCCGGCCAGCCCGTCGACTTGGCCACCGGGTTGTCCATGGATGTTTCCAGCGGCAGGACATAGAGGTTGAGCGCTTCGTACTCGGAGATCCGCCGACCCATGGGCTTGACGTAGAGGAATTCCCGGGGGCCGTCGAAGGGGCCTTTCTCGCTCACCGGGCACCGGCTTTCTGGGCTTCCCCGTAGATCCGGG
Source organism: Actinomycetota bacterium (assembly GCA_040756995.1). GTDB lineage: Bacteria > Actinomycetota > Acidimicrobiia > IMCC26256 > BP-133 > BP-133. The sequence continues at coordinate 34,535 of JBFLYK010000036.1, forward strand.
CGGGGTTTTCGATGGCGACGTCGTGCCGGCGGATGTCGTCGATCGTCCATAGGCGGTCCGGCTTGATGTGGGGCTGGCCCAGGAGTGTCTTGCCGTCAGCCCGGAGGAGCCCTTGCTTCACGATGAACTCCTCCAGGCTCCACCCGTCGTGGGCGACGTAGAACGGGTCGTTGGGGAACTTCTCGGGGAAGAGTTCGAACGCCATCTGGCAGAAGAAGGAGCAGAAGGCGTGCCACGTGCCATCGACTTCGAGGAAGGACGCCTCTCCGCTAAAGGGGTCGGGCAGGTAGCACGGCGACTTGCAGACCTGGCAGATGGGGGGGAGCTTGCCGCTCGGCAGGAGCTCGAACGGCGCGACCCCGCTGGCCGGATCCACGGCTTCCCGGTACTTCTCCCAGAACTGGCCGTACGTCGAGTACCACCCGGGATACTTGCTCTCCAGCCATTCGAAGTCCCGCTCGGTGAGCGGGTCGAAGCGGTTGATGGCCATGGGCCACGTGCCGAAGTGGAAGACGGCGCTGGCATGGCCAGCGAGCCGGCTGTGGTCGCGGGAGAACTCCGCCGTACCCGGCGGCTCGAGGCCGAACGGCTGCAGCCGGCCCATGTAGGCGCCCACGAAGTTCTCCCACACCCACTCGTCCCAGATCTCGGCGTAGGAGCGGGCCCGGTTCGTCGGCATGTAGTCGTAGAGCACGCCGAAGTACCCGTTCAGAAGCACGCTGAACTGGAGGAACGACCCATCGATCTCCGGCTGGAGGAGCGGCAGATTGTCCGGTTCGCTCAGTACGGCGGCGAGACCGGCGTAGCCGTTGGCCATGTGCCGGGCCTCGTCCGACTGGATACTGAGGAAGACCGTCGGCGTGACGTGGTCGCCGTTGGCCGCCGCCAGCTCCGTCACCGCGATGAAGATCGGATTGGTGTAGGCCGTCTCCGCCATAGCCTGGAACGAGATGGCAACGGTCATCGGATCCTCGTTCCACAGCCCGTCGCTGAAGGAGTGCATCGGGCCGAAGATGGGAAGGTCACGGTCTCGCAGCTCGAAGCCACGGGCGAAGGCTTCCGGGTCCTCCCAGTGCTTGGCCCAGAACCGCTGCAGGTACGTCTGCTGGTTGAAGTGACGGACCTCGTCCATGACCTGCGCCATATACCCCGAGCGCAGCTCCGGGTTGTCGAGCGAGTCCATGCACACTCGGGCTCCCTGGAGGGCGCCCAACTCCAGTTGCGTGAGGAACGGCAGAATGAACTTGAGCGTCTCGATCCAGCCCCGGTCGGCCTTGTCGGGTTGTCCGACGCGGTTGAGGACGTCGGTGATCGACCCGTACATGCGGTCGTCCTTCTCCTCCTCCATAGCGGAGTACTGCCGGATCAGGTGCCTGAAAGGGTCCTTGGTGTGCTTCGGCAGCTTGTACTTCGTCGGTCGCGGGTAGGCCACCTCGTGATACGTAGGCGTCCAGTCGAGTCCCTTGACCCGATCGTGGACGCTGTTGAGTCGTGCGGCCGCAGGCCTCATCCGATCCCCCGGTCGATCGTGGAGGCTGGGAGCGGGCTTCAACAAGCACTGCGCATGGCCCAGCCCAACGTCTACTTAACTACTAGAAAGTTAGCAGAGTGGTGGTGGCCAAGCCAAGCGGCATGCGCGGCATATGCTCGCCGTCGCCGTGAGCGTCATCGACCAGAACCGCAGCCCGAAGCAATTGGCGCGCCGCGCCTTGATCATCGACGCCGCGGTCGAAACCCTGAAACGAGAGGGCATCGCCGGCTGCACGGTCCGCGCGATCGCAGCCGCCACGCCGTTTACGAAAGGGACGATCCACTACTACTTCAGCGACGTCCGCGAGATCGTGAACACCGCCTACTTGCGCCTGACCGACGACTACGTCGCGCAGGTCGAGGCCATGGCTGCCGTGGCGGCCCGGCGCCCAGTGCCGGCGTTCTGGTGGGCTGTCGGCTCCTATGTGGAGGGTTTCCGGCACCACCGCCGGATGGGGCTGTTGTGGTTCGAGTACAGCTCTTGGGCGGTTCGTAACGGTTATGGGCACGGCGTGGCATCGTCGGTGCAGGCGGTGCGGTCGATGTTCGCCCGGCGGCTCGACGGGATCGCGGTCGACGCCGAGTGGTTGGCGGCCGCGCTGACCCGGTATCTCCTCGGGACCGTGCTGGAACTGTCCGTCTCCACGGTCGACAACCGAGCCGTGATGGCCCAGGTCGCCCGCATCTGCGGGCTTCGGCCGCCCCGACCGGAGCCGACCGTGGCGACGCACGCCACGATATGCCCCGTCTGTCGCCCTGGTCACGCGTCCAGAGAAGTCTGGACAAGTGACCAGAAGTCATGACATCGTGGTGTTGTGATCGCCATCGAACGGGGCGGGGTGTCCGTGGTCACCATCGACCGCCCCGACGTCCTCAATGCCCTCGACATCCCCACACTGCTCGAGCTGGAAAAGGCCTTCGAGGCCCTCGAGGAGGATTCGTCGGTCCGAGCCGTGATCGTCACCGGCGCAGGCGAACGGGCCTTCGTCGCCGGCGGCGACATCGCCGACCTCAACGCCCGCCGGGGTCTGGCGCACTACCGGGAGTTCGCCGAGGTGATCCATCGGGTGCTCCGGCGGATCGAACGGTTCCCCAAGCCAACCGTCGCGGCCGTCCGGGGATATGCCCTCGGCGGAGGGGTCGAGCTGCTCCTGACCCTAGACGTGCGGGTCCTCGCTGAGGACGCCAAGCTCGGTCTGCCGGAGATCACCCTCGGTCTCTTCCCCGGCGCCGGGGGGACGCAGCGCCTGATCCGGCAGATGCCGCTGTGCCGGGCGAAGGAACTCATGTTCACCGGCGATCCGATCTCGGCCTCCGAGGCCGTCGCCCTCGGGCTCGCCAACCGGGTGGTGCCCTCGGCGGACCTCCTCGATGAGGCGCGGCGTCTCGCCGAGCGAATCGTCCGGCACTCGCCGCTCGTGCTATCCCTTTTGAAGAGGACGCTGAACGAGGGTGCCGAGATGGCGCCGTCGGCGGCGCTGGCCTACGAGCAGGCGATGATCGGATTGGTCTTCGACACCGACGACGCCCACGAAGGGTGCAGCGCCTTCCTGGAACGTCGGTCGCCCAGCTTCAAGGGAGCTTGACATGACGACGGCCCAGGCCGCTCGAAGCGACGAGCGGGAGATGATCGTCGATCTCGCCCGGAAGGTGGGCCAGCAGTTCGGGCTCGACTACTGGCGCCGGCAGGACCAACTCGAGGAGTTTCCCCGGGAAGCCTGGACGGAGATCTGCCGGGCCGGGCTGTGCGGGGTGGCGCTTCCGGAGGAGTACGGCGGTGCCGGGCTTGGCCTCGTCGAGATGGCCCTGATCGTGGAGGAGCTGGCCGCGGCGGGCGCCGGGGCGACCGTTGGGCAGCTGTTCATGATCAACCCCATCTTCGGGGGTGTGGCGGTCTCGCGCTACGGCCCGGAAGCAATGCGCCGGGCGGTGCTGCCGCGGCTCATCGCCGGTTCACTGACCTGCTGCATGGCCCTGACCGAACCCGACGCCGGTAGCAACACGCTCGAGATGCGCACCACCGCCCGGCCCGATGGCGATGGCTGGCGGCTCCGAGGCAACAAGATCTGGATCACTGCCGTTCCGGACGCCGACAAGATGCTTGTGGTCGCCCGCACGCAGCCGCTCGAGCAGGTCCAGCACCGCTCGCAGGGGATCTCGATGTTCCTGATCGACGTTGACCGCGACGGGCTCTCGCACGACGCCATCGACAAGGTCGGGACGCACACGCTGGCGGCCAGCAACGTGTACCTCGACGATGTCCCGGTCCATCGTGACGAGCTGGTCGGCAGCCTTCATGGCGGATGGGCCGAACTGCTCGACGTTCTCAACACGGAGCGGATCGTGACCACCGCGGCGCTTGTCGGTGCCGGGCGCCTCGCCGAACGGCTGGCTGTCGACTACGCCAAGGAACGGCGGGTATTCGGCTCGACGCCGATCGCCGCCTACCAAGGTATCCAGTTCCCGCTGGCCCAGGCCCACGCCGAACTGGCCTGCGCCCGGCAGATGAACCTCCACGCCGCAGCGCTGTACGATGCCGGCCAACCCTACGGGACAGAGGCCAATCTGGCCAAGCTCGTGGCGGCGCAGGCGACCACCGCGGCGATCGACCGGGCCATGCAGACCATGGGGGGTATGGGCTTCGCCCGGGACTCCCACATCGAGCGGCTGTGGCGGGACGCCAGGCTCTTCAAGTTCGCCCCGGTATCCGAGGAGATGATCCTCAACTACATCGCGGTGCACTGCCTCGGGATGCCCCGCAGCTACTAGGAGACGCCGTGGCCACCCAACGCGACCTGGCGGACCAGCTTGAACGGTACCGCCGGATGCTGCGCATCCGGCGGTTCGAGGAACGGGTGGCGGAGCTGTACCGCGACGGGCTCGTCCCCGGCTTCGTGCACCTCTCCGTCGGGCAGGAAGCGACCGCCGTCGGCGCCACGTGGCCGCTCGGTCCGGACGATCTCATCACCTCGACACACCGGGGCCACGGCCACGTACTGGCCAAGGGCCTCGATGTGGAGCGCGCCTTCGCCGAGCTCATGGCCAAGGACAGCGGGACATGCCGGGGCCGAGGAGGATCCATGCACCTGGCCGACCCCCGGATCGGGATCCTTGGTGCCAACGGCATCGTGGCCGGTGGGCTCCCCATCGCCGCCGGCGCCGGCCTGGCCAGCCGCCTCCGGGGCGACGGGCGTGTCGTGGTGGCCTTCTTCGGCGACGGCGCCGTCGCCCAGGGGGCCTTCCACGAAGCAGCCAATCTCGCCGCCGTCTGGCAGCTCCCCGTGGTGTTCTGCTGCGAGAACAACCACTACGCCGAATTCAGCCTCGCCGACACGCAGCACCCGGCCCGGTTCGCCGAACGAGCCGCCGCCTACGGGATGCCCTATTACCACGCTGACGGCAACGACGTCGAGGACGTGACCGCCGTTGTGTCGGGACTGGTTGACAAGCTGCGGGCCGGGGGCGGACCAGCCTTCGTCGAGAGCGAGACTCACCGGGTCCGTGGCCATTACGAGGGCGACCCGCAGAAGTACCGCCGGGTCTCCCTCGATGCCGACTGGGCGCAGCGGGACCCACTGACCGTGGCCCGCGGCCAGCTCCTCGACGAAGGCGTCGGCGAAGAGGCCGTCGCGGCGGTCGAGTGCGAGGTTGACGAGGAGATCGCCGGCGCCGAACGCCGGGCGATGGCCGGGAACCCACCCGACGACGCCGGCTTGTTCGATTTCGCGCTCGCTCCGCGGCCTCGCTTTCCGGAGCCGGCGTTGCCCGCCAGCGGCGAGGAGACCCGGTTTTCCCGGGCGATCCGCGCCGCCCTGGAACACGAGCTCGAGGCCGACCCCACCGTCGTCGTCTTCGGCGTCGATGTGGGAGCGGGCGGCAACGTCTTCGGCCTCACCCGGGGGCTGCACGAACGCTGGCCCAACCGGGTTCTCGACACCCCGATCTCCGAGGCCGCCGTGATCGGCGCCGGTGTTGGCGCGGCGATGGCCGGTCTCCGACCGGTCGTCGAGCTCATGTACCTCGACTTCATCGGGGTGTGTCTCGACCAGCTCCTCAACCAGGCGGCCAAACTTCGCTTCATGACCGGCGGCGGGGCGGATATCCCGATGGTCGTGCGCACCCAGTTCGGCGCCGGGAGGTCCTCGGGAAGCCAGCATTCGCAGAGCCTGGAGGCGATCCTGGCGCACATCCCCGGGCTCACGGTGGTGATGCCGTCCACGGTCGCCGACACCTACGGTCTGCTCCGGGCGGCCATCCGCGACCCCAATCCGGTCGTCTTCATCGAGCACCGTTTGCTCTACGAGAAGAAGGGCCTGATGCCCCCAGCCGATCACCTCGTACCGATCGGCTCCGCCCGGGTCGTCCGCCCAGGCCGCGACATCACCGTGGTGTCATGGTCCCGGATGGTCCACGAGTGCCTTGCCGCCGCCGATATCGTGGCCAAGGAGGGGATCGATACCGAACTCATCGATCTCAGGACGATCTCTCCGCTGGATCGGGCGACGGTTCTCGAGTCGGTCGGCAAGACGAACCGCCTGCTGATCGCGCACGAGGCCGTCACCGACTTCGGAGTCGGCGCAGAACTCGCGGCCCTGGCCGCGGACGAAGCCTTCTGGCTGCTCGACGCGCCCGTGCGCCGCGTTGGCGCGCCGTTCATCCCCGCCCCCTACGCCCCAAACCTCGAACGCCTCTGGCTGCCCAATGCCGAGCGTATCGCTGAGGAGATCCGCCGCCTCGCCAGGACCTGAGTGAGGGCTCCAATTTCCGCCGACACCATCCAACGCCATGACAGCAACTCCTCGCCTGAAAACCACCTACCTCGTCGATAGGCGGACTGACTGGTGCCACCACGCCTTCAACGAGCACTGGACGACCGCGCCAGCAGCGCTCGCCCCACAACTGCCCCGGCTTCTGTCCTGTTCAATCAATCTGTCGTCATCCGAACAGAAAGGTCGTCCGCCGGGCGACGGTTCTGCGAAGCCCGAACTCGCCTCTTGGGAAGTGCCCAAAGCGGCCTGGGCGAGCCCAGCCGGCCAGGGCACAGCCGAAGATGGCGCTCGCTTCATCGCCCGGGCGGGGCAGGTCGTTGACGAACGCAGCGTCGTCGCCGGGCCGACTCCGCTCGAACACCGATGAGACTCGACGGCCAAGTCGTAGCGCTCACCGGGGCTGGAGGACTGCTGGGCCGTGCCCTCGCCACCCGCTTGGCTGCTGAAGGAGCGGCCGCGCTGCTTCTTGCCGACCGCGACTCAGCCGCGCTGCGCTCGACGCTCGACGGGTTCGACCACGGCGCGACGGCGGTCAGGAGCCTGGCGGTCGATGTCACCGTCGCCGGTGACGTTGATCGTCTCGTCGACCGGGCACTGACCGACCATGGTCGGCTTGACGTGATGATCAACAATGCCGGCGTCATCTCACGGAACGCTCGTATCCACAACCTCACTGCGCAGGATTGGCGGGCGGTCTTTGACGTCAACTTGTTCGGGGTGCTGCATGGACTCCATAGTGCCCTACGTGTCATGCGTCCCCGCCGACAAGGATCGATCATCAACACTGCCTCGGTCGCTGGCCTGACCGCTTGGCCCTACGCGGCCCCCTACGGCGTGAGCAAAGCAGCGGTGATCCAACTCACCAAGGTCGCCGCGGTCGAATACGCCCGGGACAATATCCGGGTGAATTGTGTGTGCCCGGGGGTGTTCCCATCGAGCATGCACAAGGACTTGCCCGCCAGTGCCATGGACGCCTTGGCGGCGCGTCACCCTCTCGGCCTTGGGTCGGCAGAGGACGTCGTAAGCGCCTTCATCTACCTAGCCTCCAGTGACTCCCGGTGGACCACCGGGTCCGCGCTCATTGTGGACGGCGGCTATTCGGCCCCATGATCGGGTTCTCCGCGGGTCCAGCGACCTCGGCCCGTCACACTCCCCGCGGCGGCGTCGGGATCGAAGCGGTCGGTGCGCCCCAGTTGCATAGCGGCTTCGTCGTAGGTCTGACGGCGACATTAGATCTCTCGTCTAAATTCTGCATTTATCCCGCAGGGGCGCAGCGGGTGTGTTCCGGGGTGGTGCCATCGGCGGCGGTGCGCCACTCGCTCCGGCGCTCGTCGACCTGCGCCCAGGGCCCGAGGCTGTGAGGCTGCCGGTGGCGTTTCCGGTGGCGGACGGAACCGTTATCTCGTCGTGGGCCAGAGCGGGTGGCGCCGCGTCGACCCGGTGCTCCGGGGCGATACGAAGCGTCATCGGGCGGTGTCCGGCACGGGCCGGCCCCTACTGGGCTGACAACGACCAGGTCGTCATCACCCACGGTCATCCCGACGACTGTGCTACCGGCCGGCCTGGGTGCGGTCGCGATCCGGCACGACGTGTGCGGCCGGGACGACGGATCAAGATCCGGCGGTTCGGGCCCGACTTCCTCGTCTGGATGGCCGAGGAGCTGGGGCGTCCTGGCGGGGTTCCGTCGCTGCTGGCGCCGGTGGTTCGTCTCGAGGGTCGTGCGCACTTCATCCTCGTCGGCCATACCGTGAGCTGAGCTATCGGGGGGTCGGCGGGGGGTTGTGCTCGCGGCGGTGGCCGGTTCGGGTGAGGAGCGCCTGGCAGCGGGTGCAGGTGGCGAGGTCGCAGGTTGGGCTGAGGCAGTGGATCCCGACTTCGGCGCCGCAGCGGTGGCATTCGAGGTGGATCATGGGGTGATCGGCCGGGATGTGCTTCGGGGACGAGGCGGAACGGCGGTGGAGGGGTGACGCGGGGACGTACTGGTGGGTTGGATTCCCCGCAGGAGGATGTCGGTGACCCGGTTCCCCAAGTGGTCCACGGCGACGGCACCGACGGCGAGGAGGTCGGCGAGGGCGCTGGCCACCACGGCGCCGAAAATCGTGCGAGCGGCGATCGCCGGGTCTGGGAGGCGTCGGAGGGATCCGTCCTTGGCTCCGGCCCGTAGGAGGTCGAGAACGGGTTGGTGGAAGACGTTTCCGATGGCGTGGGCGATGTCGGGCATGCGTCCGGCCCGTCCCAGTTCGGCGAGCAGCGCCTGGCAGACGTGAGGGTGGGCGGCCATCACCTCGAGCTGGGCGTGGATGACGGCCGCGAGCCGATCCCGGGCCAGGCCGGGCCTGGTGGCGGCGCTGGCCACGGCGTCGCCCATGGTGGTGAGGAAGTCGTGCAACAGGAAGGCGAGGATGTCCTCTTTGCCGGCGAAGTAGTAGTAGAGCGTGGCGCGGGGAATGCCGGTGGCGGCGGCCAGATCTTCGAGTCGGGTCTGGTCCAGTCCTCGTTCGGCGATCGGGACCGCGGCCAGGCGCAGCTGCTCGGCCATTGAGGTCGGCACTCGTTTCATGGCGTGAGCCCCGGGGTGGTGGTGAGGCGGCTGAGAAAGCCAGCCACCGCAGCGGTGAAGGCGTCGTTGTGGTCGCCGGCCACCATGTGGCCTGCCTCCGCCACGGTGACATGGTCGGCGTGGGGGACGGCGGTGAGGAACTCGGCGACTCCGTGGTCGCTGGTCACGTCGCTGCGGCCTCCCCGGATGATGAGGGTTGGTACCTGCACCCGTCGGGCGGCGTTGGTCAGGAGCCGGTTGATCTCTTCGGTGCGCTGCGTGAGGCGATGGGGGTCGTCGGCGGCCAAGTCCCGGAGGACTGTGGCGAAGCGGGGATCCCATCGCCACCGCCACCGTCCATCCGGGCTCTGTCGCAGGACCCGGGTCAGGCCCTCGAGGTTCCCGCGGGCGGGGCGGTCGGGGAGGTAGCGGGTGATGACGGCACTGGCTTCCTCCAGGGACCTGAACCCATCGAGATGGGCCGCCATGAACGCCAGCACCCGCTGGACGCCGTTGGCCTCCAGCTTGGGAGTGATATCGACCAGCACCAGGGCACGGTACAGCTGGTGGGGGGCGCCGCCTTGGGCCACCAACGCGGCCAGGCCGCCGAGGGACGCCCCGACGACGACCGGTGGTTCCCCGAAGCTGTCGGTGACTGCCGCCACGTCGTCGGCGAACGCCTCCAGTGTGTAGGCAGCGTCGCGGGGCCAGTCGCTGTCGCCATGACCCCGCAGGTCGGCGGCTACCACGTACCAGCCGCTGCCGGCCAACGCCTCGGCGGCTACTCCCCAGGCGTGGCGGGTCTGACCCGCCCCGTGCAGCATCACCACCGGCGGAGCCTTGGGATCTCCCCAGGCCTCTCCCGCCAGCCGAAGCCCGCCGGTTCCCGAGAACCACGCGGGCCGGGAGACCAGCTCACCACGGTGGTGGTCGCCGCTCACGAGCTTCCCCACAGCCTCGGATCGTCCGGCATCTCCACCTCTCGCCCAGCAGTTACCATCTTTAGCCGTCGCATCTAGACCCATAGTCTAGAGCGATCGCCTCAAAACGAGAGGATGGGTTCTTGGGAGGTGACCTCCCAAGAACCCGGTGAGGTCGTGGATGGGTTTGACGGAGTGGGGCGCGGAGCGGCGGGCGGACGACGACGCGCTGTTCCCGCATCTGTCCCGGGTGACCGGCCTGCCGCCACTCGTGGCCCAGGCTGCCTTTGACGGGGTGCGGCGGGAGCGGTGGCGGCCCGGCAATCCGGCCCGTTGGGAGGTGACGGTCCCTGGTGGTCGGCTCGAGCTCCACGGCGACGGACAAGTCGCTCCGCCCCCTCGGCCCGGCTACTGGTCGTACCGGGACGTCCCCGGCCTGATCCGGTCCCGCTGGGGGCGGGTGGTTCCGGTCCGCGTCGAATTGCTGCCGTGGTCGGATGTCCGCACGGCCTTGACCCTGACGGTGCGGGGTCCACGTTCAGGGGTCACAGGCGCGTACCGGCGGATTGGGGACGCTGCACTGGACGTGTTGTCCGGTGACCTTGAGGCCTGGCCGTTTCGTGAACTGCACGACGTGGAACCATCGCGAGGACTCGCCCTGCCCCTCACGAGCGAATGGACGTGAGAGCCAGTACTCCGCCCACAGCCCCCGAACCTGCCGCCGGCGGGGTTACCCTTGTTCGACCGCGTGACGGTGCCGCCCGTGGGCTACTCCCCAGACCGCCGGTCGAAGTGGGCTGTTCCTGGCGTGAGCGCATTGTGGCGCCCCTGGACATGGTCTGGGCCGAGCTCACATTCGATGCCGTCCTCGCTCCGCTGGCGAACGTCAGAGCCGATGTGGCTTTGGGCGATCGGCGGGCGTGGGTGGAATTGCGTCTGTCCTGGGGGCCGCTGACATGCACGGTGGCTGGACCCGCCGCCTTCGGCCGGATCCAACCGACCGGGCATGCGTTCCTGTTGCTCAGTCTCCCCGCCCTCGATCTGGACTACCGCTGCGCCTTCGACCTCACCGCGGCCGGCGCCGACGTCACCAACCTCCGCTCTGAAGGACAGCTGCGGTGCGGCCACCGATACATCCGGCGGTGCCCGGGGTTGCTCGCCACGCTGATGGAAGATCACCTACGCGCCGTAAGCACCACCACAAGCCAGCGGGCGCAACGGCGTTACCAGGCGCAGATCAGGCTTGGAGGCCTCGACAACCGATTCCACATGCGGAGGACGTTCTGCGAAGCGCAGGCGTAACAGGAGCGGAGCTCCCCGCCGAAGCCCGAGAACGCATGGCCTGACCCGCTTTGGCCTGAAACGGGGCGCCGAGCCGAAGCAGCGCTCGCCGCCGGGGCGGCCGGCTGAAAGCCAAGGGGACGTGAGTCCTCGAACGGATTGAGCCGCGAACTCGCACGAGGGAAGCGACCACCGACAAGTAGCGGTCGGGGACGGCGGCGACGGACAGCACGAAGCCGTGTCGACGACGATGATCGACTGGGCGGCCACCGCCGCCTTAGAGGTCGCTGAGGGCGTGGTCGTGGTCAGCGAAGACGGGGGTGACGCCAGCGTCGGCGAGCTCTTCGCGCAGCTCTTCGGCGTCGCGGGCAAGCAAGGTCGCGACTGGCCCGATCCCGAGGCGTCCCTTGCGGTAGCCGTCGAGGAGGCGCTGTTCGACACGAACCGGGGCCCGCCTGGTGGTCACGCCGGCGACCCATTGACCGAAGTCGACGCTGCGGCCGACAGAGGCGAAGAGGCACCCGGTGCCGGAACAGAGCTGGCCCCGTTCGTCTTCGGTGATTGCCCTCAGTTTGTGGAGCCGGTTGAGCATAGCCTCCCGGCTCACCCCGAAGGCCACGAGAGCGTCGACCAGCACCGCCTCGGTAACCGGGCCGTCCCCGATGAGGCGGCGGAGCCCGGCATGAGCAGTTCGCTGGCGAACGCGTCGCAGCGCCGCTCCATCGCCGGGTCCGACCCGGCGCCCTCGACGACCACCTCAACCGGGTCGTCGAAGAGGTGATGGGCCTCAGGTCATGGTGGCAGGAACCTGACCGCTGGGGGTCCGCGGGTCGAGGGACGGGTCGGTGAGGTCGAGGGTCTCGTCGAGGAGGTCGTGGTCGACGGCCTTGGGGGTGCGGGTGAAGACGAGGACGGTCATGGCGGTCAGTGCCAGGGTGGCGACGGTCATGGCGATGCCCCAGCCGTGCATGAAGGCGCGGCGGACGGCGTGGGCCATGGGAGCCCCGGCCTCGCCGAGGCCGGCGGCGGTGTGGAGGCCAGCGGCCACGGAGTCCTTGGCCAGGCCGGTCAGGTCCGTGGGGATGGCCTCGGAGGCGGCGATGCGGGCCCGGTAGGGGCCGTTGAACGCCGAGCCGAGAGCGGCGATGCCCAGGGCGCCGCCGAGTTCCCGGGAGACGTCGTTGATGGCGGAAGCCACGCCCTGTTTCGCGGCGGGCAGCGCGCCGACGATGGCAGCGGTGGCGGGAGTGGCGGCGAGGCCGAAGCCGGCGCTGATGACGAGGAGCCCGGCGCACAGTTGCCAGTAGCTGCTGGCGGCGCTCATCGGGACGAGGAGCAAGGTGCCCATCGCGCTGATGGCCATGCCCAGGGCGCTGATGCGCCCCCGCCCGTAGCGGCGGGCCAGCGGCTCGGCCAGCAGGGCGGTGGGGACGCACAGAGCGCCCAGGGGGGCGAGGGCAATGCCGCTGTCGAGTTGGCCGTAGCCGAGCACGTAGGAGAGGTACTGCACGGTGAGGAACATGGCACCGAAGACGGCGAAGAATTGGGTGGCCACCACCACGGCGCCGGCGGCGAAACCCCGGTGGGCGAAGACCCGCACGTCGAGGAGCGGCCGGTCACAGCGGAGTTCCCAGCGGACGAAGCCGGCGGCGGCGGCAATCCCGATGGCCAGGCCCGCCAGGGTCAGCCCGTCACTCCAGCCCCGCACCGGGCCTTCGGTCACGCCGAGGACGATTCCCCCGACGGCCGCCGCGGACAGGACGGCGCCGGCCGGGTCGAGATGGGCGTGGGCGGGATCGGCCGTGTTGGGGACGAAGGCGGCGGTGAGGACCAGCGTCACCACGGCGACGGCGCCGGTGGCGACGAACACCGATCCCCACCAGTACGACTCGACCAGCGCCCCGGAGCCGATCAGGCCGACGATCCCGCCGATGGTGGCCGACGCCGCCCACAGGGCGATCCCCAGCCCCCGCCGGGTAGCGGGAAACACGGCAGTGATGGTCGACAGGGTGGCCGGAAAGACCAGGGCCGCGCCGGCCCCGGCCAGCATGCGGGCCGCCAGGAGCTCGCCGGGGCTGCCCGACGACGCCCCCCAGGCCAGGGCGGCCAGGAGCACGACGAGACCGGCCAGCATCATGCGCTTGCGGCCGAAGCGGTCCCCGAGCGCCCCGCAGGGTAGGACGAGGGCCGACAGGGCCAGCGCGTACCCGTCGATGATCCACTGCAGCTCGGCCTGGTCGGCGCCGAGGCCGAGTCCGATGTCGGGCAGCGCCAGGTTCAGGCTGGTCATCCCTCCGACGACGAGCATGACCGCCAGACACGTCGGAACGAGAATCACCTCGGCGCGCCGGGGGGTCACCGGCCGGGGCACGGCTGGTTCTCGAGACGGCATCCCACCAGTCCTTCCTCGCCGAAGATACAAGACATTATGTCTCATAGCGGAAGGGCCGGGCGACCCCGAACGAGGCTGGCCGTCGGTACGATCCACGAGATGCGGCAGGAGCGGGGCGAACCCGCCGCCCCGGGGACCCAAACCGACGCCCGAGTGGAACGCACCCGGGCGGTCGTCCTGGCCGCGGCCCGGAACCTGCTCCTCGAGGAAGGATGGGACGCGGTGACCCACCTGCGGGTGGCGGCGGCCAGTGGGGTGGCCCGGGCCACCGTGTACCGCCACTGGCCGTCCTGCGCCGATCTGCTCCATGACGTCCTGCGCCGGGAAGCGGAGATGAGTCATAGCCGCCCCTCCGGCCGGCTCCGCCCCGACCTCGTCGCCGAAGCCGACGCCCTCCGCCGCCAGCTCGGTACTCCGGCCCTGGCCGGCGTCCTCGCCGTCCTCATGGAACGATCCCTGCACGACCCCGAACTGGCCCGGGTCAAGCGCAGCGTGGTGGCCGAGATCTCCCGGGTGCTGCGCCAATGCCTCCGGGACGGCATCGCCGACGGCGACCTCCCCGCCGCACTCGACGTGAACCTCGCCGTCGCCCAGCTCTTGGGCCCCTTGCTGTACCGGCGGCTGATGTCCGCCGAACGCTTCAACCCCGCCGTCGTCGCCGCGGTCGTCGATTCCTTCCTCTCGAGCCCGGTCCTACCATGGAAGCCGACCCCCAAGCCTGGCAGGCGGGACCGGAGCGAAAAGACCTAACCCAGATCCCCAGCCTCCCGTTCTCCGTATGGCGGCGCCCTTCGGCGGCCCGGCTCCTTGCCAGCGGTCCGGCGTCCACGACCGTCAGTGGCCTTCGTCGACCGGGAACCTGGTCCGGGCCAGTTCGTGTTGACCGGGTGCTCGCGGCGACCTTTCGCCGGTCGTTACCCCGAGGTCCATGGTTGCCAGTGCGGCGGTCGGTTGATCCAGGCCGGATTGTCGGAAGCAACGGATCGATGGCGCTTCGAAGGGGTTCTCGACATCACCTGCCTCTACGAGGACACCAACGAACTCCTCTTGCCGACCATCGCCGAGCGGGCCCGGTCAATCGAGCAGCGCCTTCTGGAGCAGGCCCCGCCCCGTGAGCGGGCCCTGCTCGACGATTCCTGCGGGCCGCCCGGCGCTCGAAGGGGCCCCGTCGCGTCCCTCAACCAGGATGTCGTCATCAGCAACGCCGCCGCGGCACGGCGGCTCGGGCCCGTCGACCACCCCCGCTGTGGGAGCACGCCGCCGCCCTCGCCGGCGGCGACGACGTCGGCGCCGGCGGGCACCACGGCCAGGCTGGCCGCCGGGGTCGGGCCGCGGCCGGCGGATCGGTGAGGGGGAACCCGGTCGGGGTGGTCATCGAGCTCCAGGATCGCGACCGGGACCCCTGCGCGGCGCTCGACGTCACCCGGGCCGGCCACGGGCGCGCCGGCCGGGGCCCGGCTCGCCGCCAGCTGTGCGCCGCGGTGCGAGAGCACGCCGGGCATCGCCTACCGCTCCTGGTCGCCGGGGAGGCGGGGACCGGCAAGCTCGCCGTCGCCCGGGCGGTCCACGAATGCGCCGCCCCGGCGGAGCGGTTCAAGGTCATCGACGTCGCCCTCTGTGGCGGAGGGCGCCGGGCGGTGGTTGCGCTCGATGCAGGGCCGGCTCGGCTCCCCGGGCGGGACCCTGATCGTGTGCCACGCCGAGCTGCTCGACCACCGAGCCCTCCTCGCCCTGTGCAGCCAGCCCGACACCCCAACCGGCCGGCAGGCGCCCCGGGCGATCGTCACCCTGACGTGGACGGTGAGCGGAGCCGAGACGCCGCCGCGGTGCTGGCCGGTCGGTTCGTGGCCAGGATCGACGTGGCCCCCTGCGGGACCGGCCGGAGTCTCAGGCCATCCCCACCGAGCGCAGCCCGAACCGGCCCCGAACAATCACCCCGAAAGACGGTCATCCGGCCCGCCAACATCCAGGGCGGCCAGCGATCGGAGGCCACCGGGATGGCGGTGGATGTCGACGACGAGGCCGCCGTTGCATCCGGAACGCAGTCCGACGTTGGCGGAGGGCCAGCGGTGCCCGGTCGATCAGGCGGGCAGGACCGGCGTGAACGGCCCGGCGTGACTCCGTCACAGCAGAGATGGCCGTGCAGGTCGCCGCCATGTCATCAGTCGCACTGCCTGACCGTCACATATCGCCCGTAGCAGCCGCCTGTTCAGGCCTGATTTCCTATGTGGGATCTCCTGTCAAGTAGTCCGTGTCCTCGAACCTGTGTTCGGCAAGTTGACTGGGCGGCGGCGCGGCGCCGACGATGCTGGGTGGGGAAGGTCGCCCCGTTCGCCTGTGCCTCGAGCACGTGGCTTCGAATGTCCTGTGAGGACTTTCTGGGGGGCCTTCCCCTTCTTGTGGCGTCGACGAGCCCGGACGTCAGGGGGGACGGTCCACTGGGCGGCGATGATGGCTTTGGCTTCTTCGGGAGTGACGGGTTTGCCGTCGTTGTCGCAGACGACGTAGGGCATGCCTCGGTCCATGACTGCCCAGGCCCGCTCGGCCAGGTTGGCGGCCACGACGCAGACGGCGCCGAGGTGGTCGTTGCCGCGTTCGACCATCTGCGTCCAGTAGATCCGGGCGAGCTGCGGGTCTTGGCGGCGGGCGGCGTCGGCGGAGCGGACGAAGGTGGTGCGCAGCAGCGACGACCCGGCTTTGGACATGGCCTGGCCCTTCCGGTGGCTGTCGCCGGTCTCACTGGCCTTGGGGGCCAGGCCGGTGAAGGATCGGAACTGCTTGCCGCTGGCGAAGCGGTGCGGGTCGCCCATGATGGCGACGAGAGCGGGACCGCCGACTTCGGCCACGCCGGGGAGGCTGCGGGCCAAGGCGCCGGGGTCGACCCAGCGGTAGCAGGCTTCACGTT
The DNA here is from genome assembly GCA_040756995.1 of Actinomycetota bacterium. Lineage (GTDB taxonomy): Bacteria > Actinomycetota > Acidimicrobiia > IMCC26256 > BP-133 > BP-133. The sequence goes on from JBFLYK010000036.1 coordinate 50,871, forward strand.
CGCGGGCGTGGGCGGCGAGCTCGGCCTGGGTGGCCCGCAGGAGCCTGACTTCGCTGGCGACCTCGGCGGCCAGATCGCTGAAGGCGACCGCGGGGTCGTCGCCGTAGAGGTCGAGCGCAGCCCGGGCGGCGGCCAGCCACTCGGTGGCTCGCTCGGTGCCTTGATGGTTCTGCGATGCCTTGGCGATCACCGCGGTCAAGCGCTTGATCCCGACCCGGACGAGCTGGCGGGGGTCAGCCCACCGTTCCAGGACGGCCAGGTCGGCGGTGCCGAGCGGGCCGGCCAGCGGCGACATCGGCATCAGCTGTCGTGCCAGGTCCTTGATGCGCACCTTGTGCTCCGCCGCCATCCGGGCCAGCCGGTCGGTGGCCCGCACCCGCCGGTCCAGCGCCGCCTGCTCCGCGCCGGGCAGGACCAGCGGCTGGAGCCCGGTCGGGTCCACCAGCGGCAGCCGGGCGAGCGTGTCGGCGTCGATGCCGTTGGTCTTGGCGTGGCGGGACAAGAACCGGCGCAGGTCCGCCGCCTTGGCCGACGACACCCGGTGCACGACATGGCCCCGCCGGATAAAGAACACCGCTATCGGCTGCCACGCCGGCCCGGTCGGCTCGACCACTACCTCAAGGCGCGTCCCCTCCGGGCAACCCGCCAGCGCCGCCTGTTCCACCTCCCCCAAGCTCTCCACGGTCGGCCACGCCTTCCGCTTCGCCACCACGTTCCCGTTGCCGTCGAGCACCCGCACCGTGTGCGCGCTGGCAATGCCCAGGTCGATCCCGACCAGGCGCCTCTCACTCATCTCGTCTCCCTTGGTCGCCGTCCGTTCCACCGGCTCGCCCGCAAAGGCAACGACAACAGGCCACGGTCCCAAGGAAGACACGCCCAACCAGCGGCTCCCACTCATGTGCTGCAAACGGGCCCGGCCTCCAAGGACCGGCCCACTTTCCTCATCCGGGGCATCCGTGGCCGGGCCGGGTATGGCAATCAGACCTACGAGGCGAGACCCTCACGGGCCACCCTCAGAACGCCTTTCGACGCCACCCCCCGGACCAGCCGGGATGACCATGCAACCCTGGGACCACGGACCGGTGGTGGATCCACCGTGCCGGTGTCCCTTACATGAACGGACAAGACCGGCCGGATTTCTTTGCCCGTTCAGGGCGGCGTTCAGACCGCCGTCCAGAACCGCGTTCAGAGCCTCCTCGGATCCTCCGCCGCAGGTCAGCCCACCTGCCAGGAGGTCCCGATGCCCCAGCTCCTCGACCGGCTCTATGACGAGTGGCTCCACCTCGCCCGCTCCCCCCGCGCGGCCCGGACGCTGGCCGGGTGGGCCTCCGACCCCGCCCTGGACGGTTTCTCCGGCCTTGAGGAGGTAGTGGCCGAGATCCAGCATCGAGGCCGGCCAGCGCACAGCGACCGGATCCTCCTCGCCCTCCTCCGCCGGGCCGCCGTCGACAACCTCGCCGCCCAGATCGTCCTCCAGGCCCTCATGCCGGGACTGAAGTCGTTGATGTCCGCCTACCGGCTGACCGGCGACCCCGAGGAGGTGGCCACCGCCGTGGTCGAGGCCGCCTTCGAACGGATCCGGCGCTACCCCTGCGACCGCCGCCCCGCCCGGGTAGCCGCCAACCTCCTCTATGACACCCGCCAGGTCCTCTGGCGCACCAACCGCCGGGAGCACCGCCTCCGCCTGGCCACCGAGCCGCTCACCGACCAGCTCCTGACCGCCACCTGCGGGCCACAGGCGCAATCGGCGACCGACGAGCTCGTCGACCTTGTCGCTGAGGCCGTGCGCCGCGGCCGGGTCCGGCCTTGCGGGGCCCGGCTCATCCTCCTCACGCGGGTCCTCGACGTTCCCATCGAGGAACTCGCCCACGAGAGCGAAACGAAGGCGCTCACTCTGCGGAAGCGTCGTCTGCGGGCAGAGGCGGCGCTGGCCGCCAGTTCAGCGGCGTAACGGCGAGCGAGTCGGTCACCCCCTGCTTCGAGCAGTGCCAGCCTCGGACGGACTCGCTCTCGAGGACCCGAGGTAGAAGGGCGGCTCCCACGAGAGGGCACTCGAAGAGGGCTCAGAACTTGGAGCTGTGGACGCCGGAGTAGTCTCGACTACCCGGTGCGGCGGGCGACCAAGAGCATCTTCGTTCTCCGTTCCAGGGCAGCGCGAGCTTGAAGACCGACTCCGGAGGGGTGACCGCCGGAGCGGGTGGCCGATGGGAACGCGTCGTCGATGTCGCCGGCGTGCCGGTCGTCGTAATGGTGGGCGGTGCCGTCGTCGTCGTGATGATTGGAGCCGCCGCCGTCGTGGCGGTCGACGCAGGGGCCGGCGCGTGGACGTTGTGACGGTGGACTCGGTACGCCAGCTCCTCACGATCAAGGCCGACTCCTCGGGATTCCGCCGCAGCCCCACGGCAACGCCGACCCACCGCTCGCTGTTCGTCGCCATCGACTGCCTACTGGCCCGTCACCCGCAACGGCCTTCATGAGGACGGCCAGCCCGGCGCCCCTGGCCGTCCTCCGCAACGGCATCGCCGTCCTCTGCACCGAACTCCGCGACTTCGTCAAGGGGGCGACGGTCACCTCGAGGTAGTTCCCCGAGCCCAGAAGGCGGCCGGGCGCCTGAGGGTTCCGGGCCGCTTCCGGGTCCCCATGGCGCGCTGATGGCGCGACGTGACGAGAACCAATGGCGACCAACGCGAATTACTGCGATGTTTTTTCGCAGGTCAGAGCCATGACGGTGGCGAAGCCGCTGGTCGGGACCGCTGCCTTGATAGAAGTACAAGTTCTGCCACGGGCGCTGAGGCGGCATCACACTGAGGGCAGCGCCGCCACGGCGACCACTGGAGACGTCGGCGGGTTTCCGCCGAGCGACCCGGAGAAGGGCAGCGAGGAGAAGTTGAAGATGCCGCCGTCGGCGCCCACCATCAGGTAGCCGTCGCCGTAGCGGACCATGCCGACGACGGGCTTGTTCAGTCTCATGCCGCCGAGCGATCCCTTGAAGGGTGCGTCGAAGGCGAAGATGCCGCCGTCGCCGGCGACGAGCCAGTAGCCCTTCCCGTCCGAGTCGGGTACCAGCGACTGCACCGGGGCGTTGAGCTTCTGGCCGCCCATCGAGCCGACGAAGGCGGCGTCTCCGAAGGCGAAGATCCCGCCGTCGGAGGCGACCATGTAGTAGCCCTGACCCGACGGGGTGGCCACGGAGTCGAGCACCGGTCCGTTGAGGTTCACGTCGGACACATCGCCGAGGAACGGCGCATCGCCGAAGGCGATGGCCCGGCCCCGGTTGGTGAAGACCCAGTACCCCTGGCCGCTCGGGGTGGCCGAGAGGCTGGCCGGTTCCTCGCCCTTGCCGAGCTGGCGGAGATCGACGTGGCCCAGGGCGGTGGCGTCACCGAAGGAGCCGATGTTGCCGTCCCGGTTCAGGGTCCAGTAGCCCCGGCCGGTCGGAGTCGGTTCGAGGTCGACGGCCGCGGCGGCCGTATGTCCGAGAGCCGGAGCGTCACCGAAGTTGTAGACCTTCCCGTCGGCGGCGAGAGCCCAGTAGCCGGGTCGGCCGCTTGTGGCACCGGACGCGCCGGGTTCGGCCCGGCCGGGATGATCGGGCGTCGGGCTCGTCGTCGAAGGGCCGGTTCCGGGGTTGGTAGTCGTCGGTGTCCCGGGCGCGGTGTCCGGGGTTGTGGGCGGCGCGTCGCCGGTCGTGGCGGTGACCGTGACGGCCGGACCCGTTCCGTGGGTGTTCACGGCCCTGACGGTCACGGTGTACGGCGTGTCGGGCTTGAGATGGGAGAAGGTGACGACGTTCCACGGTGTCGTTTGCCGGCGGGTCTCGCCGGCCGGATCGGTGACCGTGACGAGATAGGTGAGCGTGCCGCCCCCGTCCTCCTCCGGCGTGACCCACGTGGGCATCAACGTCGTGCCGTAGGTGGTCACGCTGACGTCGCGGGGAGCGCTGGGATCGGCCGACGCCATGCGGGCCGCGGTGGCGACGACGAGGTGCTCACCCGGGCTGAGACGCAGGTCCACCCAACGAGTGTCGCCCCACGGCGCGCCGGGCAGTTCGTACTGATAGCCGCTGAGAGTGGAGCGGCCGAAGAGCGGCACCGAGAAGACGCCGTGCTCGTCGGGGCTGATGAAGTCGGTCCTGATCCACCCCCGCCCGACCAGTCCCCCGCCGATCGGCACATCGGCGGCCAGGGTCGAGCCCTGCAGCCACATGTTGCCAAGGTTCGGGTAGCCCTCGGCGTCGACGAACCTCACGTAGCCCGCAGTGGCGTCGGGTACGGTGAAATTCAGCGTCGTCGGCCCGGTGATGTCGCGCTCGACGCTCACGCCCCACCAGGTCGGAAGCGTGGCGGTGGGCTCCTCGTAGTCGTCGTAGTGTTCCCTGTCCTCGAAGGAGATCGTGTGGCGCCCGGGCGGCACGTCGAGCTGGTACGTACCGCCGCCGGTCCACGCTCCGTAATCACTTCCGTCGATCGTGACGACGGCGTCGCCCGACGCCCCCACCTGATCGAACGCTCCCCGGCTGTCGCCGGCCGTTCCGCTGACCCGCACGGTGGCCGGCAACCGGACCTCGGTGGAGGCACCGGCGCCGTCGACGGTCACGGTCTGGTGCAGGAGCCCTGAGCTGGCCGAGACGGTCAGCGGTGCACCGGCGAACACCGTCCAGACGTCTTCGCCGTTCTCCCTCGCCCAACCGTTGTTGAGCAGCAGGCCCGTCCCGACCCCGCCCGGAAACAACTCGACTGGCGCGGTCCCTTCGCCGTTGAAGCGCCCCGCCAACCACCCGCAGCGGATGCCGGAGTTGCCGCTGCATCCGGACAGAACGGCCGGAGCGGGGTTGCCGGCGTGGTCGACCACCCGAACGGTGTGCGTCGACGTCGGCAGGTGCAGGTCCTGGGTGCGGTCACCGGACAGCTCGAAATCGGGAAGGGTGACGAAGGCTCCGGTGGCGGTCGCCCAGCTCTCCATGCCCTGCTGCTCTTCGTAGGATCCGAGGTCGGCGGCGACGGAGAGGCGGTACCGCCCGGGCGGCGCTTTCACGACGAACGAGCCGTCTTCGCCGAAGAACTCGCCTCCGGTGCTGCGGTACTCGTCGTTCTCGAGAGTCACCTTCCCCTCGAAGATGCCCTCGCCGAAACCGGCCGTCAGCCGGCCGCGCAGCGTCACGCTCGAACGGAGCACGGCCTGGAGCTGCCCGGCCGCCGGGACGGTCACGGTGCGGTGGAGGATCCCGAGCCCGGCCTCCGCCGGCGCCTCGGCCGACAGCCTGAGTTTCCGGGTGGGAACCGTCGTGAACACGACCTCGCCGTTGCCGTCGGTGACGCCCTGGACATCCGACCACGTCGTGGTGTCGGTCTCGCCGGGCCAGACATCGAAGTCGACCGGGCATCCGTCCGGGCATGTCTCGTACGTGCTGAGCGACGCGGTCGCTCCCGCCACCGCCCGGCCCAGATCGTCACGCACGACCACCTTGGTGGATCCGATCGGGAACGTGAGGTCGGCGGAGCGGTCTTCCGACAGGTCGACGTCGCGCACCAGCACGCCGATCCGGTGGGCCCCCGACTGGTCGAAGCTGCGGGAGAGCTGGACCCAGTGCGTACCGGCCGGCCCGATCACCTCGAACGTGCCGTCGGTCGCGGTGACGGTGGAGCCGGCACTGGTGTTCACGTTGATCCCGGACAGAGGAGTCCCGGCGGCGTCGCGCACCCTTCCGCTGAAACGCATCAGAGGCTGCACCGCCACGTTCAGCTTGATGTCCGACCCGACCTCGACCCCGCGGACCTTGGCGACGAAGCGGCTCTTGACCGGGCCGCCCGTGACGTCGAGGTCGTAGACGCCGGTCGGTGCCGACAGCGAGTACCGGCCAGCCGAGCCGGTCGTCGACTGGTCCACCACGGCGCCGTCGGACTGGTTGAGCAGACGCACGATCGCGCCGCTGATGGCGCTGTCGTCCCCTTGTACCCGGACGATCCCCTCGAGCCTGCCGGGGGCGTCTTGGGCGGAGTACGCCGTGGCCGGAGAGAGGGCCGCCGCCAGGACGACTCCGACGAACAGGACCGCGAGCGGACGGCCGGGCCGGGAGCGGAGACGAGTACAGGACAGCGACGACGGCACCGAGTTCCTTCCAAACGGTCGGCCCAGGGAAGCGCTCGGTCCGGCGAGATTCCGGCGGAGCGCCACCCTCTGTTTCGGGGGACAGGGGCGGTCGTCACCGTCCGGGCCGAGACTTCACACGAATGACATGAACAGACTGACCCGCCGCCCAGTTTGGTTCGCCGTCTGGCGGGTCGGACACCCGCGGCTCGTAGAGTGCCAGGCTCTGGTGGTCGCTGACCACGCCGACGGGAGGTCGAGCATGAACGTTTCCGATGGTCCTCGTCCGGGCGACGTCGATTCTGTCTGGCCGTCGCTGCCCGTCGCGGAGTGGCAGGACACCCGGGACACCCTCCACATGTGGTCCCAGGTGGTCGGCAAGATCCGCATGGCGGCGGCGCCACCGACCAACCACTGGTGGCACACCACCCTGTACGTCTCCACCCGGGGTCTGACCACGTCGCTCATCCCTTACAGCTCACGCGGGTTCGAAATCGAATTCGACCTGTCCGAGCATCGGCTAACGGTCGAGACGACCGAAGGCGAACGCCGGTTCATCCCGCTCGAATCCAAACCGGTGGCCGTGTTCTACGCCGAGACCATGGCCACCCTGCGGGATCTCGGCATCAACGTCGACGTCCTCACCCGACCGCAGGAGGTGGAAAAGGCCATCCCCTTCGAGGAGGACTACGAACACGCCTCCTACGATCCCGACGCTGCCCACCGGTTCTGGCGGCTGCTGTTCCAGGCCCACCGGGTGATGAGCCAGTTCCGGGGCCGCTTCGTGGGCAAGGCCAGTCCTGTCCACTTCTTCTGGGGCGCCTTCGACCTGGCCGTCAGCCGCTTCTCCGGCCGCCCCGCCCCCCGCCACCCCGGGGGCGTGCCGAACTGTCCTGACTGGGTCCAGGAGGAGGCGTACTCCCACGAGGTGAGCAGCGCCGGCTACTGGCCCGGCGGTGGCGGTGAAGGCGTCTTCTACGCCTACGCCTATCCGGAGCCCGAGGGTTTCGCCCAGTTCCCGATCCGGCCGCCCGCCGCCTCCTACAACAACGACCTGCGCGAGTTCATCCTTCCTTACGAAGCGGTGCGGACGGCGGAGAACCCGGACGAGGCGCTTCTCGACTTCCTCCAGAGCACCTACGAGGCCGGGGCCGAACTCGCCCGGTGGGACCGCGCCGCGCTCGAGGCCTAGCGGCGAAAACCCCACTCTTCTCCTTGTTCGCGATTGGCCGGCCCGGTCAGTCCCGGATGATCCAGAAGAGCCGGGCCGGTTCAGCCAGGAGGTTGCGCCAGCCGGCCACGGTGGCCCGGGTGGCCAGCACGGCGTCGCCCGCCCGCAGGACCGGGGTGGCGGTGCCCAGGTCGACCTGCACGAGACCACCGGCGGCCAGGATGAGCTCGACGCCTTTGTGGGGGACGGGCGGCGTCCCCCGCTGGCCGGGCCCCAGCTGCACGAGGTAGGCCCGCAGGCCGGCCGTGTCGTCGTCGAGGAGCGCGACGTCGCCCTGCGGCGGGCCCAGCCGGTCCCGCCGGGCGAGGACGTAGTCGCCGTTGACCCGGACGGTCAGCAGGTCGTCGAGACCGATGCCCAGCGCCTCCACCAGGGTCAGCAACGTTTCCAGGGCCAGGCCCCGGTGGCCGGCTTCGGCCTGCGAGATGGCGCTGGGGGACACGCCAGCCAGGCGGGCGAGATCGGCTTGGCTCAACCGGCGCTCCTCCCGGATCCGGCGGAGACCGGCGCCGAGCCGGCCCAGGGCCTTCTCCTGCTCGAAGGTGGGCGCACCGTCGGCGCCCAGCCGGAGATGGAGCAGCCGGCCTTCTACTCCGGGCCGGCTCTCCGCCTTGACGACCCGGAGATGGCTGGCCCCCAGTTCGAGCACGCACTGGGTGACCTTGGTGATCCCGTCGACGAGCGCCGCCCCGGCGGCTCGGCTGACCCGCCAGTAGGCGATCGATCCGAGGTCGTAGAGCTGGGGGCACACCCGGCTGAACAGGCCGAGGGCCCGGGCCCGGCCCAAGCGCCGGACGAAGGCGTCGAGGCTGTCGACCACGACCCGGCCGGGAGTCTGGCGGGCGTCGTCGAGAATCCGCAGCTCCAGGGCCGTCGGGTCGGCCAGCGGCCGGCCGGGCCGGGCATCGAGGACGCGGATGCCGGGGCCGAACTCCGCCCGGAGCCGGGCCGGCGTCCGTTCCGTCGTGACGTAGCTGCAGGGTTCCCGGCGGCGGGCACCTTCGATGAGGAAGGACCGCTCGATGGCCCCGATCACGCTCTGGCCCGCTGTCACCCAGACCACGTTGTCGCCCGGCAGGAGACCCCCGAGCAGGTCGTCGAGGTCGGCTAACCCGCTGCTGGTCGATTCCATCCTCACCGTCCCGGTCGTTAAGCAACGCTAATTCTCATGCCGTCTTGTCGCCAGCATCTGGTTGTATCGGCGGAAGCGAGGAGGTCGGTCACATGTCCACGCGCCTCGAGGCGACTTCTGTCGAAACCCATCTCTCAGCCGAGCAGCTCGGCCATCTGCATCGCCTGCTGCAGGACGAGCAGGCCATGCAGCAGGCCCGCGCCCTCGAGCTGGAGGACGCCCCGGATCTCGAACCGGACCTGGCCGAGGCCCTCCTCGTCCGGTGCCAAGAAGCCCTGGAGGAAGTCGAAGCGGCGTTGCGTCTCTTCGACCAGGGTCTCTACGGCCTGTGTGCCGGATGTGGTGCGGCCATCCGTTTCGAGCGGCTGGAAGCGGTACCGGCCGCCCGGCACTGCGTCTCCTGCCAGGCCGATCGGGATCGCGACATGCGCTAGCGATACAACGGGCGCTCTAACAACAATTCTGATTGACGTAAGAGCGGCCAGCTCTCTAAGATCAACGCTAATAGCTCTTAGAGACGGAGGCTGTGTCATGAGTACCGCTGTGATGAAGAACGCCGCCGTGGCCGGAAGGCAGCGGGCAACCGGTGTCGCCGCCTGGCGCCTCGACCCGGTGGTCCAGGCCTTCTGGCTCCTGCGGCTCGGCTTCACGGTTGCTCCGATCCTGTTCGGGCTGGACAAGTTCGCCCACGTGCTCGTGAACTGGGACCGGTATCTGGCTCCGGAGTTCGCCGACGTCCTGCCCTGGACGACCCACGAGCTGATGTACGCCGTCGGGGTCATCGAGATCGTGGCCGGCCTCGTCGTGGCCGTCCGGCCGCGCTTCGGCGGCTATCTCGTCGCCGCCTGGCTGGGCGGGATCATCGTCAACCTGCTGATGCAGGCCGACTACTACGACATCGCCCTGCGGGACTTCGGCCTCATGCTCGGCGCCCTCACTCTCGCCCGGCTGGCGTCCGGCCTCGTTCCGAAGAGCAACCCTCCGCGCTGACCATGATTTCCAAGGGCTGACGTTGAAGAGGCAGTTGCCCGGGGCGGACCGCGATCCCGCTCCGGGCGGTCGGCGCGTCAGGGGCTGCCGGGTCGCCTGCGCCGGCCGGCTTCCTTGTCGCGGACGAGCGCCACGCAGCACAGTCCCGGACGGGGATCGAGGACCGCTTTGAGGGTGCCTCTGGGGGAGGCGGCCGCCCGCTCCAGCAAGGCGAGGTTCATGCCGCAGACGGTCTGGCGGTGGGCGTCGGCCAGGCGGTCGAAGGGGCAGTTGCGCAGCCGGATGACGCCGTCCTCGTCGTGGAACGGTTCGTAGCCCCGCTCGGCCAGCACCTGTTCGAGCACGGCCACACGCTGGGCCTCGCTGCGGCCGGCCACCCGCCGGTCGACCTCGGCCGCCACGTCGGACCCGAAGGCCTCGGCCGATCGCTGCAGCGCCGCCTTGGCCCGGCCGGTGGGTTCGCGGTCCACGGCGTCGGCGAAGATCCGGGCCGCCAGTTCGTAATCGCGGGGCGGCAGGGTGATGTTGAACTCCCGGGCCGCCCGGCGGTAGAGCTTGGCCGGCCGCCCCGCCCCGGGCCCGGTCCGGCCGGTGCGCCGGGCGAAGGACACCTCCAGGAGCCCGTCTTCCACCATTCGGTCGAGGTGGTAGGCAGCCAGCGTCCGGCCGACACCGGCGGCGGCCGCCGCCTCGTCGCGGCCGGCGGGTTCGGCCTGGCGGATCACGAACTCGTACAGGGCGCGGCGGGTCGGGTCGCCGAGGCTGCCGAGGCTGGTGACGTCGTCCCTCACCGGCTCCTGCGGCGCTCCGCTGTCCATGGCGTCTACTCTAAAACAACTCTTCCTGATTTAGAGTTGCCGAACATGGGGTGGCCGGGTGCGATCTCCTCAACTCGTGTCATGACCGGGACCGTTCTCCGGCTGCGGGAGGCGACGCTGTCGCCCGGTCCCGATGCACCGCTGATCATGGGTGTGGTCAACGCCAGTCCGGAGTCGTTCTCCGACGGTGCGTCCTCCGCCACGCTCGACCGGCAGTTGGCCCGGGCCCAGGCTCTGGTGGAGGCGGGCGCCCACCTTCTCGACGTGGGGGGCGAATCCGGCGTCACGAACCGGCCGCCGATCAGCGCCGAGGAGGAGATCGACCGCATCCTCCCGCTGGTCAAGGAACTCGTCGGCGCCGGTTGCCTGGTGTCGGTGGACACCTGGAAGGCGCCCGTGGCCGCGGCGGCGCTGGAGGCCGGCGCCCATCTCATCAACGACGTCAGCGGCTTGCGGGAGCCGGAGATCGCCGACCACTGCGCCGCGGCCGGGGCCGGCCTCGTGATCATGCACACCCGGGCCGTCCCGAAGGTCAAGGCCTTCCCGGTCTACGAGGACGTGACCGCCGACGTCATCCGGTTCCTCGAAGAGAAGATCGCCCTGGCCACCGCCCATGGGGTCGGGCTCGAACACATCGTCGTCGACCCCGGACCCGACTTCGCCAAGACGCCGGCCCAGACCGTGACCGTGCTCCGCCAACTCCCGGAACTCGCCCGGTTCCGCCGGCCCATCCTCCTCGCCGTGTCCCGCAAGGACTTCGTCGGAGCGCTCACCGGCCGGAGGCCCTCGGCCCGCCTGGCCGGGACGCTGGCCGCCATCGCCGAGGGTGTCGACGCCGGCGCATCGATCCTGCGGGTCCACGACGTCGCCGACGTGGCCGACTTCCTCAAGGTCCGGGCCGGGCTGCGGGGGTACGCCGACGTCCCGGCCGACCTCGCTCTCCCCGAGCACCTTCGCCGGGAACCGACTCCGTAGAGCCGCCGCCGGCCGGTGGAAGCCCCGTCGGTCCGGGGTAGGTACGCCGCGACGACCCATCGAGGCATCGGACGCGGGAGGACGGATGGCGAGCGGCGACGGGCACCACATCTCCTACTGGCTCGGGACCGCGCCGGGCCGGGAGCACCCGCCGTACACGCCGGACGGGCGGGTGGTCGACGTCGCCGTCGTCGGCGCCGGCATCACCGGGGTCATGACCGCGCTGCTGGTGGCCGAGGCGGGCGCCTCGGTCGTCGTGCTGGACGCGGGACGGGTCGCCGCCGGCGTCACGGGCCACACCACAGCCAAGGTCACGTCGCTCCACGGGTTGACCTACGCCGCGCTCGAGCAGACCTTCGGCCCCTCCGGGGCCCGGACCTACGCCGAGGCCAATCAGGCGGGACTGGCGGAGATCGCCCGGCTCGTCGAGAGCCTCGACATCGACTGCGACTTCGAGCGCCTGCCGGCCTTCACCTACACGGAGGAGGCAGACCGTGTCCCGACCATCGCCGCCGAGGTGGAAGCGGCGGTGCGGGCCGGGCTCCCGGCCGGCTTCACCACCGACGTCGACCTGCCGTATCCGGTGCACGGCGCCATCCGGGTGGAGGACCAGGCGCAGTTCCACCCCCGGCGTTACTGCCTCGCCCTGGCCGATGCTCTGGCCGCTCGCGGCGCGGCGGTGTACGAAAACACGAGGGTCCTCGGCGTCGAGCCCGGCTCGCCGTGCCGGCTGGTCACCGAACACGGCGAACTGCGGAGCGACCAGGTGGTGGTGGCCACGCAGCTGCCGATCTTCGACCGGGGCGCCTTCTTCGCCCGCACCTACCCCGAACGCTCCTACGCCCTCGCCGCCACGCTGTCGGGGCCCGTCCCGGCCGGGATGTACCTGAGCGCCGACACCCCGACCCGCTCGGTCCGCCCGGTGACGGCCGGCGGGCGGGAGGTGGTGCTGGGCGGTGAAGGGCACAAGGTGGCCCACGACCCCGACACCCGCCTCCGCTACGAGGCGCTGGAGCGCTGGTCACACGAGCGGTTCAAGGTCGAGGAGATCACCTACCGGTGGTCGGCGCAGGACTACATGCCGGCTGACGGCGTGCCCTACATCGGCCCGGCCGGCCCCGGCGCCTCCCGGATCTTCGTCGCCACCGGGTTCAAGAAGTGGGGGATGTCGACCGCCGCCGTCGCCGCCCTGATCCTCCGGGACCGGATCGGCGGCCGCGACAACGGCTGGGCGAAATTCTTCGACTCCACCCGCCTCGATCCCAAAGGCGAAGTCAGAAAGGTCGTCACGGAGAACCTCGACGTGGCCAAGCGGTTCGTCGGCGACCGCCTCCGGGCCCGTACGGCCCCGCCGGCCAGCGGCCTGGCCGCCGGCGAGGCCGGCCTGTGCGAGCTCGACGGCCAACGGGTGGCCGCCTTCCGCGACGAGGCGGGCCGGCTGCACGCCGTCTCCCCCCGCTGCACCCATCTCGGCTGCCTGGTCGACTGGAACACCGCCGAGCGCTCCTGGGACTGCCCCTGCCACGGCTCCCGGTTCACGCCCGACGGCTCGGTTCTCCAGGGCCCGGCCGTGCGGCCCCTCGAACCGGCGGCCGGCGTGACCGTCGACGGCTCCGGCGCGGCCGGCTGAGGCGGTTGGCGCTGATCGGCCGGCTGACGGCACCATCGGCGCCTGGCCCAACGACTGCAAGCCCCGGAGGTTCTGAAGGATCCGTCGGTCCGCACGCTGGCGACGACCGCCGCGGCCACGATCGTCTGCATCCTTCCGCCCTTTCTCCTCGGTGCCATGGCGGTGCAGGTCCGGGGCGATCTGGAGTTCTCGGAGACGGGCGTGGGGGTGGCGGTCGGGGCGTTCTTCCTGACCGCCTCCGGTCTGTCGGCCTTCATGGGTGGCTGGGCGGAGCGGGCCGGCGGCGGCCGGGCGCTACGGCTGGCGGCGCTCTGGGCGGCGACCGCCCAGCTCCTCGTGGCGCTGGGCGCCCGTTCGCTGGTGCTGCTCACCCTCGTGCTCGCCTTCGCCGGCGCCGCCAACGCTCTGGGGCAGCCGGCCGCCAACCTCGTCATCGCCCGGGCGCTGCCGGCCAATCGCCAGGGCATCGGGTTCGCGGTCAAGCAATCGGCGATCCCCTTTTCCACGCTGCTGGGAGGACTGGCAGTGCCGGCGCTGGCCTTGACCGTCGGATGGCGATGGGCGTACGTGACCGCCGCGGCCCTGGCCGTGGTGTCGGCCCTGCTGGTGCCGGTGGAGGCGGCGGCGGCCGACCCGCCGAACCGCCCGAAGCGGGGGACAGCCGCTGACGGGGTGGCTGCCGGCCCCGCCGGTCGCCACCGCGCCGAAGGCCGGCTGCCGTTGCCCATCATGGCTGTGCTGGCCGCCGGTGCGGCGCTGGGGGCGGCGGCGGCCGGGACACTCGGGGCGTTCCTCGTCAGTGCCGGGGTCGCCGCCGGTCTGGCCGAGGGATCGGCGGGACTCGCCCTCAGCGTGGGCAGCGGGTTGGGCATCGCCTGCCGGCTGTGGGCCGGGATGCGCGCCGACCGTCGCTCGGGCGGCCATCTCCGCTGGGTGGCGGGGATGTTGACCCTGGGGGCGTTCGGCTACCTGCTGTTCGCCACCGGGAGGCCGGGTCCGTTCCTGGCCGGCCTGCCGCTGGCCTTCGGCGCGGGATGGGCCTGGCCCGGGCTGTTCAATCTGGCCGTGGTCCTCGCCAATCCCGCCTCACCGGCGGCCGCCACCGGCGTCACCCAGACCGGCACCTACCTCGGGGCCGTTCTCGGCCCGCTGCTCTTCGGCCTGGTGGCCGAGCAGCTGTCGTTCGCCTGGTCGTGGTCATTGGCGGCACTCACGAGCTGGCTGGCCGCCGGAGCGATCTGGACCGGGCGGGCAATGCTGCGCCGCAACGGACGGGCCACCGGGGCCGTGAACAGCGCCCGGCGTTAGGACTCGGGGGCCGGGCTTTCGGGCCAGTCGGGGAGGCGGAGCCGGTCGTCGGTGAGGAGCAGGTCGTGGGCCGCCCGGGCGGCCAGGAGCCCGTCGGCCACGACCCAGGCCAGCGTGCAGCGCACACCGGCCACCGGGTGCTGGGCGACGACCGCGTCGATCACTTCCCGCAGGTCGTCGTAGGACGGGTTGTCGAAGCGATCCCCGAGTTCGGAGTGGAACGTCTCGAGGATGCCGACCGAGAGCCGTTCCACCGTGGGGGACAGCCGAACCGCCGGCCGCTTCCGCATCGGACCGAGCAGCAGCGGGGCCAGGTTCTTCAGGCGCCGGGGGTCGAGCTTGTTGCCGATGAGGTCCTTCACCAGCTCCGTCGCCACCGGTGAGGGGAGGCCTTTCAGGATCCGGTCCAGGTCCTCGGCCGACAGCGCCGCCACCGAATCGACGAGCATCCGGCCGCCCTCGGCCATCAGCTCTTCGTCGACTTCGTGGTCCTCTTCCGCGGTCAGCTCTTCGTCACTCACGCCGGTCGAGACTAATCCCTGGGAGCGGGAGTCCCGGCGACGCGGCCGCCCTGGTCAGAAGACGACGCCCACGTCGCGGGCGATGAGTTCGTCCGCCGCCCGCTCGGCGACGGCGGCGATCGTCAGCGACGGATTGCAGGCGGCGGTGTTGCCGGGCATGAGGGCCCCATCGAGCACGTAGAGCCCCCGGTGCCCGAGCACCCGACCGGCGAGATCGCACACCGTTCCCATCGACGCCCCGCCGAGGGGATGCCACGTCGTCGTGTCCAGCGCCGTGGTGTCGAGGAGGGTGCCGGCGGGCCCGGTGATCCTGGCCATTCGGGTGTGGATGTGCCGCCAGGCGACGGCGTCGCCGTCCCGGGGCCACTGCAGGACGGCGTCGTCGGCTCCGGAGTCGTAGACGAACCGGCCCCGGCCGGAGCTCACCCCGTAGCCGACGAGCATGGTCGAGCGGCTGTTCACCGGCAGCGGCGGAAGCGAGGCCTGAATGACGGTGTTGGCGGTCTCGGGGTCGGCCCAGTCCCGGCTGGCGTAGATCACCGGCCCGCCCTGCGGTGAGCCGAGGTCCTCGGCGAGATTCGTCCAGACGCAGATGCGATCGGCGTTGGACCCCCAGTTCCCGCCGAGCTCGTCGGGCAGGTCGGGGATCTGCCGCTTGGCGGCCGCCCGGACCAGCAGCCGCGTGGTGTTGGGGCTCCCGGCCGCCATGATCAGCGCCCGGGTCGTGATGATCTTGTGCTCCCGGACCCGGCCCCGGGTGTCGATCCGGTCGACGAACACCTGCCAGCGCCCGTCCGGCGCCAGGGCGACGTCGGTGACGTTGTGCAGCGTCTCCACCGTGACCCGGCCGGTCGCCTCGGCGCGGGCGAGGTACGTGACGTCGACCGAGTGCTTGCCGCCGTTGTTGACGCCGAGGGCGCAGTCGCCGTTGGTGTACGACGGCTTCATCTCCCCTCGGAGCTCGCGGAGGGCGTAGCTCCAGTCGATCGGCATCGGGACCTTGGACAGCGGATAGCCGGCCCGGCGGACGTGGTCGGCGAACAGGCGGGCCGGCCGGTACGGCCGGCTCTCGATGAGTTCGTCGGGCGCGGTGGCCAGCCGGAGCATGCGGGCGACCCGGGGGTAGTAGACGCGGTCCATCAGGCGGTAGTCGAGCTGCTCCGGGAAGTGGGTGTTGAACACCTCCTCCGAGGGCTGCAGGCTCATCCCTTGGTAGACAAGGGAACCCCCGCCCACACCGGCGCCGCAGAGGATGTCCAGCCCGTTGCCGCGGACCCGCTCCAGGAGCCCGGTGTAGGGCTCGCAGTTCGGCGCCGGTACCGGTCCGAGCACCGGTGAGCACATCCACGACACCCGGTGATCGGGCTGGGCGGCATGAGGGAACGTCTCGGCGTTGGGGCCGGTGGGCCAGCGGATCCCGCGCTCCAGCACGAGGACCGGCACTCCGGCCTCGGCGAGCCGCAGGGCCGCCACGCCGCCACCGAAGCCCGACCCGATGACGACGGCGCGGCACTCCTGCCGGTTGACCGGGACCCGTCCGCCCTGGGCCGCCGAGCGGGATACGGCGCCGACCGACAGCCCGACACCGACGGCGCCGGCCAGGAAGCCTCGACGGGTGATCATCGACGTTCCGGTGGCGGTGATCAGTCGAGTGTGACCCAGACCAGATCGGCGATCCAAGCCGGGACGACCTCGACACCGCGACCGGTGCGGACTGCCGTCCCCGGTGAGGTGTCGTCGGGGGCCGGGAGTGTCTCGACCGTCGTGCCCGGCAGGAGCTCGGCGTCGGCCAGGAAGCGGATGGCGGCGTCGTCGGCCTGGGCCTGCTCGCTGATCCGGACCAGGCGGACCGTGCCGGGCTTGCATTCGGCCAGCGTCGTGGACGGGCGTTCGGGGGGTGTCCGCTTCGAGCCGGGGATCGGGTTGCCGTGGGGGCAGACCGGAGGGTCGCCCAGGATCTCCACGATGCGGCGCTCGACGTCGTGGGAGAGGACATGCTCCCACCGGGACGCTTCCCGATGGGCGTGGGCCCAGGGCAGGTCGAGGATGTCGACCAGGAAGCACTCCGCCAGCCGGTGGCGGCGGACCACCGCCCGACCCGCCTCCTCTCCGGCCGGTGTCAGCGTGAGCAGCCGGTCCTTCTCCTCGGCCAACCCGCGGTCGATGAGCCGGTGGATGCCCTCGGAGACGGCGGCCGGCGTGATGCGGAGCCGATCGGCCAGCCGGGCCCTGATCGGCTGGACGCCGTCCTCCTCCAGCTCGAGAAACGTCTGGAGATACTCCTCTTCCGTCGCGTTGACCCGCACGGGCCCTATCTTAGGCCCCCCTAAGCCAGGTGCTTCAGCGCCGCAAAAGGGCGGCCCGTCGTGGGATGTGCCAATGGGAGGTCGGTCGCCGCTGGGCGAACCTCCGTTGCAGCCCACCCTCCCGTTTCGGAACATGGCGCCAAACCGGCGAGGGCCGGTCCTCGACGGAAGAGGGGGAACTCCATGGAATTCACGCGCCTGGTCGGCACCCGCCGGAGCATCCGCTGGTTCAAGTCGTGGGAGCCCGTGCCCAGGGAGGCGGTCCAGCGCATCCTCGAGCACACCCGGTGGACGACGTGCCCCGGGAACCTGCAGCCGTGGCGGGCCATCGTCGTCTACCGCGACGAGCTGTCGGAAGCCGACCGGGACCTTCTCCTCAAGGCCGACAACTGGCAGGGCGCCCACGTCCAGGCTCCGGTGTGGATCTACTGGTACGCCGACATCGAGGCCGCCCGGCCCGACGCCTTCGTCCGCAACACCCACGACCTCCTCGACGTCGGGGCCATCCCCGCCGCCTACGGCTGGGCCCGCGACACCATCAAGGCCGCCATCCAGGAAGGCGTCGAGACGCCCGAGGGCATGGCCTCCATCCAGGAGATCCTCCACAACATGCCGCCCGAGGTCTCGGCCATGATGGCCTACTCGGAGACGGTCGGCGCCTGCGCCATCGCCACGCTGGCGGCGGTCAACGAGGGGCTCGGCACGTGTCTCCACACGATCGCCCGGCCCAGCTTCCAGGACCGGGTCAAGGAAGTGCTCGGCGTCCCCGAGCGGTTCATCCCCGTCTGGAACCAGCTCGTCGGCGTCCCGGCCGAGAGCATGGAGGCCGGCGGGCAGCGGCCGCGCCAGCCGTTCGAGGAGACGTTCTTCTGGGGCCGGTACGGCCAGCCGATGGAACGGGACGACAAGGTCGTCGAGCAGCTGACCATCGAAGGGCTGCTGCAGGCTCCCGCCCCGCTGCCCCAGCGGTGGGAAGAGCTGCGCTTCCTCACCCGCATGTACGGCTACCCCGAGGAGTAGGACTCGATGGCGTTCACCGACTACGAGACGGTGGCCCGCTGGGCTTCATCGTTTCAGAGCTCGGGCTTCCGGCCGGTCGACGACCGGGCCCGGAAGCTCGGGCTCCTGGAGCAGTTCTGCGCCTCGCTCGGCGTCGACCCCGACACGATGGTGGCCAAGGCCCGGGCCGACCGGGAGGCCAAGAACGCCTATCTGAAAGCGCTCGTGGCCTGGGCCAAAGTCTTGCCCGGCACCGACCGCCAACGCCACGACGCCGAGAACACCATCCGGGGCCTCTTCATGAAGAACGGGTTCCGGGTGATGACCAAGCCGTACCAGGACGTCTATCGCCGGAGCAGCGCATGAACGTCGGTGAGGTGCTGACCAACACCGCCCGCAGCTACGCCGACCGGATCGGGTTCATCTGGGACGGGCGGGAGCGCACCTACGGCGAGTCCAACGCCCGGGCCGACGCCCTCGCCCACGCCCTGGCCGACCTTGGAGTCGGGCGGGGCGACCGTGTCGCACTGTCGCTCTACAACGGGCCCGAGATCATGGAGGCGATGTTCGCCGCCTGGAAGCTCGGGGCGGCCGTCGTGCCCCTCAACGCCCGCTTCACCGCCGACGAGGTCGAGTACCACGTCAACGATCCCCGGGCCGAGGCCATCATCGTCGGCCCGGAGAACGCCGAACTCGTCCTCTCGATGCGCGATCGCCTGCCGACGGTCGACCACGTCATCGAAGCGGGGAACAAGGCGCTCGGGGGCCTGGCCCTCGAGGACCTCGTCGAAGCCTTCTCCGGCAAGGAGTTTCCCGCCGTCGACGTCGAACCGGACGAGCTCGCCTGGCTGGCCTACACCTCCGGCACCACCGGCCGCCCCAAGGGCGCCATGCTCACCCACGAGGTGCTCGTCTTCGAGTCGCTGGCCGCGCTGGCCGACTCCATGCGGCTCGAGGTCGAGGACGTCGGCATGCACGCCGCCCCCCTCACCCACGGATCGGGCCACAACGCCCTGGTGTTCACCATGAAGGGCTGCAGCCAGGTCATCCACTCGCCGTCGGGCTTCGACGTCGAGCTGTTCCTGGAGCAGGTGCCCAAGTACGGCGTCAACGCGCTGTTCATGGTGCCGACGATGATCAAGATGGTGATCGACCATCCCCGGGCGGCCGAGACCGACCTCTCCAGCCTCCGCTGGGTCATCTACGGCGGCGCGCCGATGTACGTGGAGGATCTCCGCAAGGCGCTGTCGCTGTTCGGCAACGTCTTCGTGCAGCTCTTCGGGCAGACGGAATCGCCCATGACGGGCACGATTCTGCGGGCCCAGGAGCACGTGCTGGACGGGCCGCTGGCCCGCCGGCTGGGTTCCTGCGGCCGGCCCCGGGCCGGCGTCCAGATCCGCATCGTCGACGAGAAGGACCGGCCGCTCCCGCCCGGCGAGACCGGCGAGATCTGCATCCGGGGCGGCTCGGTGATGAAGGGCTACTGGGAACGGCCCGACGAGACCGCCGAGACGCTGCGGGGCGGGTGGCTCCACACCGGCGACATCGGCCGGATGGACGAAGAGGGGTACGTCTACATCCTCGACCGCACCAAGGACATGGTGATCTCCGGCGGACTGAACATCTATCCCCGGGAGATCGAAGAGGTCCTCCTGACCCATCCGGCGGTGTCCGAGGCCTGCGTGTTCGGCGTTCCGGACGACAAGTGGGGCGAGGCGCTCAAGGCGCACATCGTGGTGGCCGACGGCGACGCGCCGTCGGAGGCCGACATCATCCGTTTCGTCGGGGAGCGCCTGGCTCCCTACAAGAAGCCGAAGTCGGTGGAGTTCGTCTCCGCCCTGCCCAAGACGACGTACGGCAAGCTCGACAAGCGGGCCGTGCGGGCGCCGTACTGGGCCGGGCAGGAGCGGATGGTCCGCTAGTAGGTAGTTCGCCGGTGGTCACACCCGGCCGTAGAGGGTCGTCCGCTGCTCGAGCGGGCGACCCAGCGGCGCCACCAGCGTCCGGAACTCGTCCTCGGTGAGCTCCTGGCCGTGGCGGGCGCCGGCGGCCCGGGAGATGTTCTCTCCCATCAACGTGCCGCCGAGGTCGTTCACGCCGGCCTGCAGGACCTGCGCCATTCCCGCCAGGCCGAGCTTGACCCACGAACCCTGGATGTTGTCGACCAGGCCGTGGTAGGCGATCCGGCCCACGGCGTGCAGCAGGAGCGCCTCCCGGAACGTCGGCCCCCGCCGGGCCCGGCGCTCCAGGTAGATGGGGGCGGCCATGTGCACGAACGGGAGCGGCACGAATTCGGTGAAGCCGCCGGTCTCCGCCTGGAGCGCCCGGGTCCGCAGCAGATGACGGACCCAGTGGCGGGGCCGCTCGATCGTGCCGAACATGATCGTGATGTTGGAGCGGAGCCCCACCCGGTGGGCGGTCCGGTGCACCTCCAGCCATTCGTCGGTGGTGATCTTGTCGGGGCAGATGGCGGCCCGGATCTCGTCGTCGAGGATCTCGGCCGCCGTGCCGGGGAGACTGCCGAGGCCGGCGGCGTGGAGCCGCCGGAGGTACGACTCGAGCGGCTCCGTCAGCCGCCGCGCCCCCTCGAAGACCTCGAGGGCCGTGAAGCCGTGCACGTGCATGGCCGGCGCGGCGGCCTTCACCGCCTGGACCAGGTGGAGGTAGTACTCGCCGTCGAAGTCGGGGTGGATGCCGCCCTGGAGGCAGACCTCCGTGGCGCCGCGCCGGGCGGCGTCGACGACGCGCTCGACGACCTCCTCCAGCGTGAGCAGATAGGGCTTGCCCCGCAGGTTGAGCGACAGCGGCCCTTTGGAGAAGCCGCAGAACCGGCAGCGGTAGGTGCAGACGTTGGTGTAGTTGATGTTCCGGTTGCGGACGAACGTCACGACGTCGCCGACGGCGGCCCGTCGCAGGCCGTCGGCCGCTTCGCACACGGCGGCCACCTCCGGGCCCCGGGCGGCGAGCAGCGTCAACAGCTCTTCCTCGCCGGCGGTCTGGCCCAGGGCCAACCCGTCGAGGACTTCCCGCACGGCGCCGGTCGCCTCTGCCCGGGCAGGCAGCAGCGCCGGCGGTTCACCGTCGCCTCCGGAGTACCAGGCCGTCGAGCGGGGCCCGATCGGTGTCACCTCGGCGCCGCTGCCCGGATTCGCCCGGGTGGCGAAGCGGTGGGGCAGCACGGCTCCCGGGTCGTCCCGGGCGAGACCGTCGGCGTCCGACCGGTCGAGGACGGCGAAGTGCAGCGCGGGATCGATCCATTCCTCGGCGGCGCGGGCATAGGCCGCCCGCAGGCCGAGCCGGGGGATGAGAGCGAAGCCGCGCCCTTCGGTGATCCGGCGGACGGTCTCGACCTCGGCCGGCTCGAGGCCGCCCCAGTCGTCGATGCCGGCGTCGAGCGCGGCCTCGGATCCCGCCTGCAACGACACCGTCTCAGGCAGGATCAGCCGGGCCAGGGCCACCGTCTCCCGCCACTCCCGTTGTTCGACCGCGGAGGATGGTGGCAGCACGACGACTTCCTGCAGGTGACCGTGGTCCTGGTGCAGTTCGGCCAGGCGGCGCAACGTCTCGACCCGGTCATCCCGGGATTCGCCGGCGCCGACCGGCAACCCGACGCTGAACGGAATCCGGAGCGCGCCGGCCGTCTCGATCGACCGGAACTGCCCGGTCAGATCGCCACCGAGGCCCCGCAGGACCAGGCCCTGGGCCGGGGCGACCGCCCGCAGGGCGCGCCGCTCGTCGGCCGTGACGACGCCGACGTCGGTGCGGGGCAACAGTCCCGTCTCGTCCAGGACCAGCTGGCACGCCGCCACGAGGTAGTCGATGGTCGAGTCGTAGCCCCGCCGGGCGAGCCAATCGGCGGCTTCGGGATGGCGCAACTCCGGGTGGCTGTCGGCGGTGAAGACCGCTTCGTGGCAACCGGCTTCGGCGCCGCCCCAGGCGATCGCCAGGACCTGTTCAGGGTCCAGGAAGGCGTCGTCGCCCGGCCGGCGACAGGCTTGGGTGAGGGCGATGGTGATCCGCGGCGACCAGGTGATCCTCCGCCCGAAGGCGGCGTCCCGGACGGCGGCCGCTTCAACCATGAGCGCATCAAGGGACAGCACGCCCAGGTCGCGGGCCGCAGGGATGGTCGCCATGCCCCCGATGCTCCGGAATCGGTCCCGGGTGGGCAAGGGACCATGTTCCAACCCCGCAACGGAGCGGGCTGGAACATCGCACAACCCTTCCGTCCCCCCGATGCCGTAGAACAGGCAGCAGTCACTGGAGCATCGCACAAGGGCCCGAGCGGCGAGCGCGTGACCTGCGGCGATGGTGGCCCTAGGATGCCGAAACCTTTGTGCGGTCGGACACCTCCGGGGGGATGGTGAGCCAGGTCAGAAGCCGGGGAGCCCGCAACGCCCTCGCCAGCCAACTGGAGCCGGTGGCCCAGCGGCTCGAAGCGCGCGCCGAGGAACTGGCCACCAAGCAGGTGCAGGCCATGCGGGCCAACTTCTCGACCTACCGCACCGACCGCACCGTTCCCGATGCACCGTTGATCGCCTCGGCGTTGCGCAACGTGCAGCGGGTCGTCACGACGTTGCGGGAAGGACGGGCTCCCACCCCGGAAGAGGTGCACGAAGCCTGGGTGGCCCGGGAACGCACCGAGCAGGGCGTTCCCTCCACGGAACAGATCACCGGCTACCGCTTCGTCCAGCGGCTGCTGGCCGACGCCGTGATCGAACAGGCCCAGACGCTCGGGCTGGACCCCAAGGTCATCACCCAGGCGGTCCGGCTGCTGTGGGAGATGACCGACGCCGTCACCGCCCGGCTGCTGGTCGTGCAGTACGAAGCCGAGCTGGAGATGGCCCGCTACGACGAGGTGCAACGCCTCGAGTTCCTGCGCGGTGTGCTGGCCGGCACGACGTCGCCGGCCGAGCTCCACAGCCGGGCCCCCGCCTACGGCCTGGTCTTCGACCATCCCTACTACGCCGTGCGGGCCCGGCCGGCCGACCCTCGCGACCGGGAGGCGCTGAAGCGGGCCATCGAGGCCAGCGGGCGGCTCCACGGCCTGCCGGTGCTGGCCGGCGTGATCGAGGGGGAGGTGGCGGCGGTGACGCCGCAGCGGCCCGATCTGGGCGGTCTGGCGGCCACGGCCGGGCTCGGCGGCCCGGCGTCGCTGGAGGCGGTGGAGC
This sequence comes from Actinomycetota bacterium, assembly GCA_040756995.1. Classification (GTDB taxonomy): domain Bacteria; phylum Actinomycetota; class Acidimicrobiia; order IMCC26256; family BP-133; genus BP-133. The sequence continues at coordinate 74,036 of JBFLYK010000036.1, forward strand.
ACGCCTACCACAGCGCCAGCCGCATGCTGGCCGTCGCCCTCCAGTTCGGCGCCACCGGCGCCTACGGGCTCGACGACCTGTCCCTCAAGGTGGCCGTCGCCTCGGAGCCGGAGCTGGGTTCGCTGCTCATGCGCCAGTACCTCGATCCCCTTGCCGGAGAAGGGGAATTCGGCGAGCTGCTGGAGGAGACGCTGCGGGAGTACCTGGCCAACGGGCAGCGGATCCTGGAGACCTCCAAGCGGCTCGGGATCCACCCCAACACCCTGCGGTACCGCCTCGACCGCTTCGAGAAGCTGACCGGAGCCAGCCTCGACCAGCCCCGGGCCGTCGTCGAGGTGTGGTGGGCCCTGGAGTGCCGCACGATGGAGCGCCGGTCCCGCCAGCAGTAGCACCTCCGGCCGGGTGCCGGAGAGCATCGTGCGAAGCACCAACGGCCCCGGCGCCCCGGCTGGCGAAATGTCCGTAGACCGGTCCTCCCTCCCGATCGACGATGGGCCGAGCCTGGCGGTGAAGCGCAACCCGCCGGCCCCAGAGGGGGAGGATGCCAATGACCAGACGCACGAGCCGCACGCTGGTGGCCCTAGGGCTCGCCGGGTGCCTGACGCTCGCCGCCTGCGCGAGCGACGACCAGACCAGTTCGTCGGCCGGGGCACCGGGCAACGGCCCGGCGGCGTCGGAAGCGGCCTCGCCGGCCGTCGACGCCCCCGCCGAGGCGCCCACCGGCGACACCGCCGCCGGAACGGACGCCGCC
>JBFLYK010000037.1:0-61863 GCA_040756995.1 Actinomycetota bacterium
GCGGTGAAGCGGCACCGGCAACCGGTTCGTCCCCGGAGGCGACCGGCGGTGCGGCGGCCGGGACGGGCGCCGCCGCACCCAGCGGGGCAACGCCGAAACCGGCGTCGGCGGCGGGCACGCCGGCCGGCGGCGGGCAGAGTCCGGGGAAGTCCGGCAGCAAGCCCGCTTCCGGCGGGGGGTCCACCGGTTCGGGCGCGTCCTCCGGTCCGGCATCGGCCGGTGGCGGCGTGGCGCCGGCCCCGGCGCCCTTGCCCGGCAGCCCCGCTCCGGCTCCGTCAGCCGGCGGGCCGTGCGCGCCCGTGAGCATCGGCACGTGGGGGACGACCACCGGGCCCATCGGCGCCCTCTTCGGGGCCATGACTCCGGCGGCCAAGGCCTGGGTCGCATCGGTGAACGCCCGGGGCGGCCTCGCCGGCTGCCATCAGGTGAAGCTGATCGTCGGCGACGATGGTGACGACCCGGCCAAGGCCAAGGCGATCGTGAAGAAGATGGTCGAGGAGGACGGCGTCACCGCCTTCGTCGCCCACCACGGCGCCCTCACGCTCGGGGCGGTCCGGCCCTATCTGGAGCAGAAGCGTGTGCCGCTGTTCGGTTCGTCGGGCGCCTACGCCGACGAGTCGGAGAGCGAGATGGTGTTCCTGGCCCAGCCGACCAGCGTGGTCGGCGAGTCGGAGGCGTACATCAACAACGTGCTGGCCCTGAACCTGCCGCAACGGAAGATCGCCGTCTTCTGGTGCGCCGAAGTGCCGCTGTGCTCGGTACACAACGACGTCATCAAGAGGCAGGCGGCGCAGAAGGGCTTCCAGGTCGTGGCCAGCATCCGGATCTCGCTGTTCGCGCCCGACTACACCTCCGAGGTCCTCCAGGCCCGCCAAGCCGGGGCCGACATGATCGTGCTGCTCACCGACATGCAGACCAACGGCCGGCTGCTCCGCAGCGCCAACCGTCAGAACTACAAGCCGCTGGTCGTCACGCCCGGGGTGAACTACGACACGCAGTGGCCGGCCATCATCGGCCGCGACGCCGACGGCATGATCACCACTGCCTGGTCGAGGCCCTGGCACATCGTCGGGATCAACCGGGAGTACGGGGAGGCGATGGCCCGCTACCAGCCCGGTCAGGTCATGGGGAACTCCGGCTCGGCGGCGTGGGCCGCCATGAAGCTGGTCGAGAAGGCGGCGGCGAACCTCGACCGCGGCAAGCCGACCTCGGAGCAGCTGATCCAGGGCGTCTACAAACTGTCGAACGAGACGCTCGGGGGGCTGATCCCGCCGACGACCTGGCCGAAGGACCCGAAGCAGCGGGCCGCTCTCCATCCCTGCACCGTTCCGGTGCGGTGGACGGGCACCGCCTTCGAGCTGCCCCTCGGGGAAAAGTTCGTCTGCTCCGCTCCGGGCGCCGGCGTCCGGGTCGTGGACTGAGAGGGGGCTCCATGCGGGCACGTGCACTGTTCATCTCAGGAGTGACCCTGGCCGCGGCCTGCCTGATCCCGACCACGGCCCGGGGCGAGTCCGTGGCCGGGGACTGGGTGGCCAACGCCCGGGCCAGCGCGGTCGACATCGGGGCGGTCACCACCGGCGGCTTCATCGTCGACCGGTTCGACCCGAGCGCGGCCCTGGCCGTCTCGCAGCTCGAGACCGGGGCGCAGGTGGCCACCAGCCTGGCATCCGCCCCCTATCCGTCGGAGATCGGCCAGCAGTTCCCCGGCCTGTTCTACGGTGTGCTGCAGAACACCCTGCCCTACAACGGAATTCCGGTGCCCGCCCTCAACGAGGCTCCGACGTGGCCGTTTACCATCCGCTCCAGCGCCAACGGGAGCGACCCGCCCTCGGCGTCCTCGGGAGGCGAGACGAGCCCGGTGTGGCTCAAGACGGAGTCGCACGAGCGCAGCACCGCCGGTCATGCCGCCATCGGCGGATCGGGGCCCGGTGGCTTCTCCATGATGCGGATGACCGCCACCTCGAGCACCGACGCTACGAACCTGGGCACCGCGCTCGTCAAGGCGGTGTCGACCATCGAGAACCTGGCCATCGGTGACGTGCTGAAGATCGGGAAGATCCGGACCGAGCTGAACATCACCCAGGTGAGCGGCGGGAAGCCCGAGGTCAACATGAACCGGGAGATCACCGGCCTCTCCGTCAATGGGACAGAGGCCGAGATGGGGCACGACGGTCTGCCGCAAGCGGCGCTGGACGCCTTGAAGGCGGCCGGAATCGAAGTCCGGGTCGGCGAACGGAAGGACAGCTCCGGCCGGGTCAGCGCCTCGGGGATCGTGATCCGGCGACCGTTCGACTTCAGCCAGATGTCGGGGGGTCAGCTCCCGCTCTCGGTGCCGAAGACGATGGTCGTCGAGATGGCCTTCGGGGTGGTGTCGGGAAGCATCACCGACCTCGCCGCACGATCGACGGAGTCCCGTCCGGCGATGCAGCTCGCGGCCAACACGGTGCCGGTCGGCGGAGCAGCCGAGAAGAAGGAGTTGGGCCGGCCCGGCTGGATGGCGGAGATCGTCGCCATCGCCGTCGTCCTGCTCCTCGTCGTCCGTCGTGGTCGTCGTGTGGTGGGGGGAGCGTGAAGCGCTACTGGAACTGGGCGCTGTCCCAGTGGGACCGCGTCATCGGCTGGATGTCCGTCGGCGCTGGCGCGCTGCTGACGCTCACCGGCGCCCTCAACGTGTCCCGCGCGCCGGATCAGCTTGATCAGCTCTCCTATCTCGCCACCGGGCCGGCCATCGGACTGTTCCTCCTCGGCGTCGGGGCGATTCTCATCCTCTCGGCCGATCTGCGTGACGACTGGGCGAAGCTCGACGAGATCGCTGCCGCGCTCGGATCCCGAAACGGCGGTGACGGAGCTCCACCGCGATCCGGGGTGACGGTTGAGATCGCCCTGCCGGAGACGCCGGTCGCAACACTCCGGGTTGGTCTTCCGGTCCTGGCGGTGGCCGGCATGGGGCTTGTCGTCGCCGCCGCCGGTGCCAACCGGTCGTTCGAGCGAGCTACCGCGCTGCACTGGACCCGACTGTCCGCCGTCAGCCTGGCCCTGGCGCTGGCGACCGTCGTGTTCTGCTACCGGCGGGGGCGGGGGGCGATCACCCGGGGGATCGCCGCTGTGTCCTCCGGAGCGGTCGGCACCGCGACGGCGACGAGCGGCACGGCGGTCGGGCACTGGTACGTCGTCGAAGGCTCGCAGCGCTACCACGCCGCCGGCTGCGACCTGCTGCGGTTCTCCGAGATCCGGCCGATCCGGGCCGAAGAGGCGACCCGGGCCGGGCTCACCCGCTGCCCCCTCTGCCGATGACGGATCTGTACCCGTTCATCGCCGTCGGGATCGCCACCGGGGCGATCTACGGCATCGCCGGCCTCGGCGTCGTCCTCACCTACAAGACGTCGGGTGTGTTCAACTTCGCCCACGGCGCCATCGCCATGGCCGGCGCCTACTGCTACTACACGCTGACGGTCACCTACGGAAGCCCGCCCTGGCTGGCGATGCTGTTCACCGTCGTGGTGTTCGGCGCCGGCATGGGCGTGTTGCTCGACAAGGTGCTGTTCCGCCGGCTCCTGGCCACCAACCCGGCGGCGGCCATCGCCGCCTCCATCGGGCTGCTGGTGTTCCTGCGGGCGGTCATCCTCCTCACCTACGGGGGCGACTCGAAGCCCGTCCCCGACTTCCTGCCCCGCGACATCGTCAGTCTCGGTCCGGTCAACTTCGGCGTCAACCAGCTGATCATCGTCGGGCTGGCTGCCGGCACGTCCCTGGCGCTGGCGGTGTTCTTCCGGGCCACGCTCGTCGGCAAGGCCATGCGGGCCGTCGTCGACAACCGGAACTCGGCCGAGCTCGTCGGGATCGACTCCGGCGGCGTGGTCACGATCGGCTGGATCATCGGCTGCTCGTTCGCCGCCTTCTCCGGCGTGCTCCTCGCCCCGCTCGTCGGGCTCGACACCCTCACCGTGCCCGTGCTGGTGATGCACGCTTTCGCCGCCGCGGTGATGGCCGGACTCGTCAGTATGCCGGTGGCTTTCGGGGCGGCTGTCGGACTGGGCGTGGCCGAATCGGTGACGACGAAGCTCGTGGCCAACATCTACTCGCTCTCGGGCCTCAGCCAGAGCCTGCCGTTCCTCGTCATGTTCGTGGTCCTGTTCTTCGCCCGGGGCAAGCTCTTCGCCCCCCGGCCCGCGCCGAGCGGGGTGCGGGTCCGCGGTGCCGGCGGGTGGAGGTCGCTGTCCCGGCCGTCCGCCGCCGTTCTCTTTGCCGCGGCGGCCACGGTGCCGCTGGTGGCGTCGGGCTCCCGGCTGGTCACGCTGACCAACGCCGTCGTGTTCGTCACCCTCTTCGCCAGCCTGAACCTCCTCGTCGGCCTCAGCCGCCAGGTGTCGCTCTGCCACGCCGCGTTCGCCGCGCTGGGGGCCATGTTCTTCTCCCACTTCAGCGGCGACCTGCCGTTCCCGCTGGCCCTGCTGGCCGCCGGGATCTGTGTCGTGCCCTTCGGCGCGGTGATCGCGGTCAGCTCGATCCGGCTTTCGGGCCTCTTCCTGGCGCTGGCCACGTTCGCCCTCGGCCTGTCGGTGGAGAACCTCATCTACCCGACCAACTACGCCTTCGGCGTGGCGCTCAGCGTCCAGGCGCAGCGCCCCGAGCTGCTCCGGGGCGACAACGCCTTCTACTACTTCGCCCTGCTGGTGGGGGTGGCGGCCCTGACGCTGGTCGGCCTCGTCGCCCGCAGCCGCATGGGCCGGGCGCTGGTGGCGGCGGGCGACTCGCCCACCGGTGTCGAGAGCATCGGCATCGATGTGCAGCGGGCCCGGATCATCGTGTTCTGTCTCAGTACCGGCCTGGCCGGGATCGTCGGCGGGATCATCCTGCTCCAGTTCGAGACGATCACGTCGACGTCGTACACGTTCCTCACCTCGCTGATCTGGGTCGTGGCGGTCGTCGCCGCCGGCCCGAGCTCGGCTTCCGGCCTCGTCCTCGGCGTCGTGCTCTTCACCGTCGTGCCCTCCCTCACGTCGTCGGGGCAGGTGGCCCAGTGGATGGAGCTCGGCTTCGGCTTCGGCGCCATCGTCCTGGCCCAGGAGGCGAACGGGTTCGACGGCCTCGTCCGGCGCCTGGCCACCCGGGCCCGCGACGGCATCGGCGCCGCGCCCGACCGCCGTCGCGTCCCGGCCCGCACCATGCGCCCCGCCAGCGTCTGGGCCCCGGAGGCGTGACGTGACCACCACCGCGCGGCAGACACTGCCCGGGCTCGTCGTCAACGACGTCTCGGTGGCCTTCGGCGGGCTGGTGGCCCTGGACCACGTCCACCTCAGCGCTCGGGTCGGGCGGATCACCGGGCTCATCGGGCCCAATGGCGCGGGCAAGACCACCTTGTTCAACGTCGTCTCCGGGGTGCAGAGGCCCACCAGCGGTCGGGTCGAGCTCCTCGGGCACGACATCAGCTCGTGGCGCCCGCACCGGCGGGCCGCCGCCGGGCTCGGGCGCACGTTCCAGCGGATGGAACTCTTCTGGACCATGACGGTGGGCGAGACCATCACCCTGGCCGTCGAAGCCGAGCTGGCCCGGCGGCGGACGGGCCGGGAGCGCCTCCTCGGGTCCGTTGGTGACGCCGGCGAACGCACGGCGGAGATCCTTGACCTGTGTGGGCTCACCGATCTGACGACGACGAAGGCGTCGGAGCTCTCCACCGGGCAGGGTCGCGTCCTCGAGCTGGCCCGGGCGATCGCCACGCGGCCCCGGATCCTGCTCCTCGACGAACCGTCGTCAGGGCTCGACACCGTGGAGACCCGCCGCTTCGCCGGCATCCTCGAACGGATCTTCGCCCTCGGCGACATCGGCCTCGTGCTCGTCGAGCATGACGTCGAGCTCGTCTTCGCCGTGTGCCAGGACATCTACGTCCTCGAGTTCGGCCGCATCATCGCCTCCGGCGACCCGCAGACGATCCAGCAGGACGAGCTCGTGCGGACCGCCTACCTCGGGGAGGGGATCGTATGACGGCGGCGGCGCAGGTCGAGACGGGGATGGCTCTGGAATTCGCCAACGTGCACGCCGGCTACGGATCCACGGAGGTCCTGCGGGGCGTCAGCCTCAGGGTCCCGGAGGGTTCCGTGGTGGCCCTCCTCGGGCCCAACGGCGCCGGGAAGTCGACGCTCCTGAAGGTGGCGGCCGGCCTCCTCCCGGTGGCGCAGGGCGACGTGCGGCTCGGCGGGGCGAGCCTGCGCTCGGTCCCGAGCTTCGCCACCGCCCGGGCCGGCCTCTGCCTCCTGCCCGAGGGCCGCGGCATCTTCCCGACCCTCACCGTGGCCGAGAACCTCGAGCTGATGGGGGGCCGCCCGGGCCGCAACGACGAAGTGTTCGAGCTGTTCCCGATCCTGGGGGAGCGACTGGGGCAGATGGCCGGAACCCTCTCCGGTGGTCAGCAGCAGATGCTGGCGGTCGCTCGGGCCGTGGTGTCCCGGCCGACCGTAGTCCTGGCCGACGAGATCTCCTTCGGACTGGCGCCGAAGGTCGTCGACGAGATCTTCGCCGTGCTGGCCACGCTCCGGGAACGGGGCCTCACGATCCTGCTCGTCGAGCAGTACATCCAGCGGGCTCTGGCGCTGGCTGACTTCGCCTACCTCATGTACAAGGGCGAGATCGTCTTCGCCGGCGAGTCGTTTCAGCTCCAGTCCCGCGACGTCATCGAACGGTATTTCGGGAAGGCGTGATGACCATGAGGGAAGGGTGGCCCTACACCCGCCATCCGACCGGATGGTTCCAGGTCGCCTGGTCGGCCGAGATCGGCGTCGGCGACGTGCGACCCTTGCGCTACTTCGACACCGACCTCGTGGCCTACCGGGGCGCCTCGGGAACGCTGGCCGTCCTCGACGCCCACTGTCCCCACCTCGGCGCCGACCTCGGCTACGGCGGCCGGGTCGAGGACGACAACATCGTCTGCCCCTTCCACGCCTGGCGGTGGGACTGTGACGGCCGCAATGTCTGCATCCCCTACAGCAGCACTGTCAACCGGCGGCAGCGGATCCGGAGCTGGCCCGTCCGGGAGGTCGATGGACTCGTCCACGTCTGGTATGACGCCGACGGTGCCGCGCCCGGCTGGGAGCCGCAGCGCATCGCCGACGTCGTGGCCGATTTCGACCCGGCCGACTACTACGCCGTCCACCCCTACGGGTCGCACCTCTTCGCCGGTGTGCGGGCCTATCCCCAGTTCATCAGCGAGAACTTCGTCGACGCCGCCCACTTCCTCTACGTCCACTCGGCGCGGGCCGTCACCACCATCGAGCGCTATCAGGCCAACGGCCCGTTCTTCGATGTGGAGCACAGCTTCGCCAGTGTGCGCGACGCCGGGCTTCAGATCCGGGCCAGCGGCCTCGGCATCGCGCTCGGCGTCTTCCGGGCGGAAGGCCGCGTCGCCTTCCTCGAAATCCAGGCCACCACCCCGGTGGACGGCGATCGCTCCGACCTGCGGGGCTCGGTGTTCGCCCGCCGCGACCCGGCGGATTCCGCCGGCGAGCCGTCGCCGGCGACCGCCACCCTGATCGCCCGCCAGCACACCGAGCTCGGCAAGGACATCCCCATCTGGGAACGGCTCCACTACGTGCCGCGGGCCCCCTTCGCCCCGGAGGAGGCGCGTCCCTACCGGGCGCTGCGGAAGTGGGCGGCGCAGTTCTACGGCCCGGAGGGGGCGGCGGTGGCGGAGGCCGACGACGACCCCGACCTGGCGTTGGTGGCCGAATGACGCCCGGCCCCATGACGAGCGAACAGCCGGTCGCGCTCGTCGTCGGCGGTACCAAGGGCATCGGCCGGGCGGTCAGCCTCGAGCTGGCCCGCTCGAGCCGCACCTTCGCCAATTATGCCCACGACGACGTTGCCGCCACCGCCCTCGAAACCGACGCCGCCAGCCGGGCTACGCCGGTCGAGACGATCGCCTGCGACATCAGCTCGAAGGACGGCGTGGATGACCTGGTCGACCGAGTCCTCAAGCAGGCCGGCCGACTCGACGTTGTCGTCTTTTGTGCCGTCGACGCCTACCTCGTCAGTGCCGTGGATGCCACCGAGGAGCGCTGGTGGCAGGCGATGCGCACCAACGCCGCACCGTTCCTGTGGCTCGGGCAGCGGCTGGCGCAGACCACCGCCGGGCCGGGCCGGCTCATCGGGTTGACGTCGCCGTTCTCCCGCCGATACGTCGAGGGCTACGCCGCCATCGGTCCATCGAAGGCGGCGCTCGAATCGCTCGTCGTGTACCTGGCGGTCGAGCTGGCGCCCCGGGGCATCACCGTGAATGCCGTCTCCGGCGGGCTCGTCGACACTGAGCTGCTCCGCTCGCGGGTGCCCGAGAAGGCGCTCGACGCCTGGGCCCGCCGTACACCCGTCGCCCGGCTGGGCGAGGCGACCGACATCGTCTCGCTCGTCGCCTGGCTGGCCGGCGACGGTTCCGAATGGATGACCGGCCAGGTCCTGACCATGGACGGGGGCTATTTCCTCAGATGAGTGCCGCCAACATGAATGACGACAACGTCTCCGTCCACTCCGAGCCGCCGATCGGCCGGGTGGTGCTGTCCCGGCCCGAGAAACGCAACGCCATGACGCTGGCCATGGTGCAGCGGGTGTCGTCAGGTGTCCGGGAGCTCGACGCCGACCCGAAGATCGGCGTCATCCTCATCGAGGCCGAAGGCGACGAGTTCTCCTCCGGCGGTGACCTGGCCGAGTACAAGGGGCTGCCCATCGACCACCAGGAAGCCTGGCGGCTCCTGGCGACCGGCCAGGACCTGGTGACGTCCATCGAAGAGGCGAGCACGATCGTGGTGGCCAAGATCCAGGGCCTGGCCCACGCCGGCGGGCTCCTCCTCTCGCTGTGCGCCGACCTCACGGTCGCCTCCACCGCCGCCCGCTTCCGGGTTCCCGAGCTGCTCGTCGCCCGGCCCGACCCGTTCATCCCCGCCCGGCTCATCGCCAAAGTCGGCCTGGAGAGGGCCTCCTGGCTCATGCTCACCGCCCGGGAGATCGACGGCACCGAAGCGGAGCGGATGGGCCTCGTGGCCCGCTGCGTCGAACCCGCCCTCCTCGACGCCGAGGTCAAGGACACGCTCGACGCCATCCTGGCCACCGACCAGGCCAGCCGGGCCGCCTGGAAACCGGTGCTGCGCCGTGAGGTCATGCCGTTCGACCCCCACCGGATGGTCCCGTTCTTCATGTCCCAGCAGACGGCCGACGCCGCCAAGCCCTACGTCCGGCCTGAGTCCGAGCCCGAGTAAGGACCGCCGCCCATGCACCGCCTCACGCTCACCGACATCGAGGACAGAGTCCTCGGCCGGCTGCTCCCGACCCAGGCCGAGCACAACGGCGACGCCACCTGGCTCATGGCCGGCGACGACCGGATCACCTTCGCCGAAGGGCACGCCGAGGTCGAGGCGCTGGCCGCCGGCCTCGCCGGGCTCGGCATCGGGCGGGGCGACCTCGTCGCCCTCATGCTGGAGAATTCGGCCGACTACGTCTTTCTCGTCCTCGCCCTCGTCCGGCTCGGCGCCGTCCACGTGCCGATCAACACCGCCTTCAAGGGCGAGTACCTCCGCCGCCTGCTCGAGCACGCCCAGCCCCGCACGGTCATCGTCGACGAGGCGCTGGGAGAGCGGATCTCGCCGGAGCTGCCCGGTCTGGCCGTCGACCACGTCGTCGTACGGGGCGCGGCCGACGCCGTCGACCTCGCCGGGAAGGTCCACTCCGTCGAGGACCTGCGCCACGCAGGCGGGTCCGTGCCCGACCCCGGCATCGAATACTCCGACACGGTGGCGATCCTCTATACGTCGGGGACGACCGGCCGGGCCAAGGGGGCGATGCAGAGCCACCACTACTGGTACACCGCCACCGAGGCGATGGCCGCGGGCCGGGACATCCGGACCGGCGACGTATTCCACCTCTGCACACCGATGTTCCACGCCGGAGCCTGGCTGCTGAACCTGTACCCGTCGCTCATCTACGGCCTGCCGGTCGGGATCGAGGGCTGGTTCTCGGTCAACGACTACTGGGACAGCGTCCGCCGCTACGGGGCCACCCAGCTCTTCACACTCGGCGCCATGCACATGTGGCTGTGGAACCTTCCCGCCTCGGAGGACGACGCCGACCAGCCCGGCCGGGTGTGGACCGCCGTCCCGCTGCCCGGGGCGCTGTGGGAGCCGTTCAAGGATCGGTACGGCCTCGACGGTGTCTTCTCCGCTTACGGTCAGACGGAGATCATGCCGGCGGCCACCGCCGACATCGGGCGGCCGGCCAAGCCCGGTTCGTGCGGATGGGCGCAGCCGAACCTCGAGCTGCGGGTGGTCGACGAGCACGACCGCCAAGTCCCGGCGGGAGAGGCCGGCGAGCTGGTCGTCCGGCCCCGCACGCCGGAGAGCATGTTCTCCGGCTACTACAGGATGCCTGAAGAGACCCTAGCCGCCTTCCGGAACCTCTGGTACCACACCGGTGACCTCGTCCGCATCGACGAGGACGGCGAACTGTTCTTCGTCGACCGCAAGGCCGACTACCTCCGGCGCCGGGGGGAGAACGTCTCGTCGCTCGAGGTCGAGGAGATCGTCCGGCGCTACGAGGGCGTGGCCGATGTCGCCGTCCACAGCGTCCCGGCCGACGATGTCGAAGACGAGATCAAGGCCTGCGTCGTCGCCAAGCCTGACACCGAGATCGATCCGCTGGAGCTGGCGAAGTACTGCGCCGCCAACCTGCCGTACTTCGCCGTTCCCCGTTACCTCGAGGTGCTCGACGACCTGCCCCGCACCCCGACCGGGCGGGTTCAGAAGTTCCTCCTTCGGGAGCGGGGCGTCACCGCCGAGACCTGGGACCGCGTCGCCGCCGGCTTCGAGGTGCGACGGTGACCCGGGTCGAGGATCCCCGCCGCCGGCCGCTCGGCGGTTCCCCCGGGCCGACCATCCAGGACCTCCTCGACCAGGAGGACGTCCCCGTCCCCGAGACCCTGCGACGTGAATCCTCGGTCGACCTCGGCACTGACGACATTCCCCGACAGCGCTACTTCTCCCGGGCCTGGCACGACCTCGAGGTCGAGAAGCTGTGGAAGCGTGTGTGGCAGGTCGCCTGCCGGGCAGAGGACATCCCCGAAGCGGGCGACACGCTCGTCTACGACATCGCCGACAGCTCGCTCGTGCTGGTGCGGGGCCCGGGCGGCGCCATCCGGGCCTTCCACAACTCCTGCCTGCACCGGGGACGCCAGCTCCGCACCGAGGACGGCTGCGTCGCCGAGCTGCGGTGCCCGTTCCACGGCTTCACCTGGGACCTCCAGGGCCGGCTCACCCACATTCCGAGCCCCTGGGACTTTCCCCACGTCGACTCCGACCAGTTCTGCCTCCCGCAGGCGCGGGTCGACACGTGGGCGGGGTGGGTGTTCGTGAACATGGACCTCGAGGCCGATCCGCTGCACACCTTCCTCGGGGACTTCGTCGAGCACTGGAAGGTCTGGCCGATGGAGGAACGGGCGAAGACGCTCCATGTCGTCAAGTACCTGCCCTGCAACTGGAAGGTGGCCCTCGAGGCCTTCCTCGAGTCGTACCACGTGATCACCACCCACCCGCAGCTGCTCATCAACCTGGGCGACGCCAACACCGAATACGACACCTACGAGGGCCAGCCGCACTTCAACCGCATGATCTCCGCCCAGGCGGTGGCCAGCCCCCACCTCGGCGACCTCGTGAGCGAGCAGGACATCTTCGACTCCCTCGTCGGCCGCAAGACCGGAGAGGCGCCGGTCATCGAACTTCGGGACGGGCAACGGGCCCGCCGGCTCGTGGCCGACAAGGTGCGGGCCCGGCTGAGCCGGACCGCCGGCCGCACCGTCGACTGCACCGATTCCGAGGCGCTCGACGGGATCCAGTACCAGGTGTTCCCGAACTTCGTTCCCTGGGGCGGGTACAACCAGATCAACTACCGGTTCCGGCCCAACGGCAACGATCCCGAGACGTCGCTCATGGATGTCATGATGCTGAGCCCGTTCCCGGCCGGGGAGCGCCCGCCGGCGGCCAAGCCGATCGTGCTCGGCTACGACGACCGTTTCACCGACGTGGTGGAGCTGGGCCGGCTGGGGGTGATCTTCGAGCAGGACATGTCGAACCTGGGCCCGGTGCAGCGGGGCCTGCGCGCGTCGGTGAAGGCCGGGGTGACGCTCGGCCACTATCAGGAGAGCCGAATCCGCCACTACCACCGCACCCTCCAGTCCTATCTCGAAGCCTGACGGAGGCCCGATGCCGCACACTACGAGGCAGGTGTTCACGGGTTGCCGCTACTGCATGGCGCTGTGCGGAATCGAGGTGACGGTCGACGTCGCCGCCAACAAGGTGGTGCGGGTGACGCCGGACAAGGCGAACCCCCACTCGTGGCAGGACTTCTGCGCCAACGCCCGCACCGCGCCCGAGGTGCTCGACCACCCCCGCCGCATCCTCTCTCCGATGAAGCGGGTCGGCGACGGATACGTCGCCGCCACCTACGACGAAGCAGTCGACGACATCGCCTCCCGCCTGACCACGATCATCGACCGGTACGGCCCCGATGCGGTGGGCTCCTACCATGGCAACCCGTCCGGCTTCAGCTGGGGCAACACCGTCGTCTTCGCCGGCCTGCTCGATGCCATCGGCACGAAGAACCGGTTCTGGGTCGGCTCGGTGGACCAGAACAGCGCCCACGTCGTGTCCCGCAAGCTGTTCGGTTCGGATCTCTTCTCCCTCCAGCTCGACGTCGACGACTGCGACTGCATGCTGTTCCTGGGTCACAACCCGGCCGAGAGCACGATGAACTGGTACTGGTCGTCGCCCGGCGGGTGGCGGCGGGCGCTCGCCCGGCGCGACGCCGGTGCCGACCTGATCGTGGTCGATCCCCGCCGGACGGAGACTGCGGCGCAGGCCACGCTGCACGTGGCGGTGCGGCCGGGTCAGGACTGGGCGTTTCTCCTCGGCGTGCTCAAGGTGGTCTTCGAGCGGGGCTGGGACCGAGCCGCCACCGCCGTTCCCGTCACCGGTGTGGAGCGCCTCAAGGTCCTCGCCGGCGAGGCGGACCTCGCTGATCTGTCCGCCCGCTGCGACGTCTCCGTCGACGTGATCGTCGATGTGGCCCAGCGCTTCGCTACGGCCCGAACGGCGTTCTGCGCCATCGCCACCGGCGTCGGCCAGACCCGGGCCGGCACGATCGCCGAATGGCTCGGGATGGTGCTGAACATCGTCACCGACCGGATCGACCGGCCGGGCGGCCGCCGCTTCGAGCGGGGGCTGGTCGACATGGCCCGGCTCTTCGGCCTCATGGCGCCACCAGCGGAGCACCGCACCCGGCTGCGGGGGACGCCGATGGTCGCCGGCTACCACTCCCTGGCCGAGCTCCCCGACGAGATCACGACGTCGGGACCGGGCCAGATTCGGGCGGTCATCATTGACGCCGGCAACCCGGTGGTCTCCGGCCCGCAGGGGGCGGCGCTCGACGCCGCCTTGGCCCAGCTCGACCTGCTCGTGGCCGTCGACCTCGTGCAGCGGGAGAGCCACCGCCACGCCCACTGGCTCATCCCCGGCGCCCACTGGCTGGAACGGTCCGAGTCGAACCCGATCCTGTGCGGGTTCCAGGACGAGCCGTTCATCCAGTACTGGAAGGCGGCGGTCGACCCGCCGGCCGGGGTGAAGGAGGAGTGGCTTTTCTTCACCGACCTCGCCCTGGCCCTCGGCCGTGACCTCTTCGGAAAGCGGGGGGTCAACCGGGTCGTGCGGGCGTCGCGGGCGCTGGCTCGCCGGACCGGTCGACCCGGGCTGGCGTTCCATCCCGACTGGGCCGCCCGACTGATGATGGTCGCCGGCCGGCAGGTGCGGTGGAAAGACGTCGTGGCCAGCGAGCACGGTCTGGTCTACGGTGCACGCCGCTATGGCGATTTCGCCAAGGCACTGCGCACGCCAGACAGGACGATCCGCGTCGGCGATCCGGAGCTGCTCGCCGGGGCCCGGCGGCTGCTGTCCGAGGCGCCGGTGGTGGCGCCGGACGGATATCCGTTCCACCTCAACAACCGGCGGCGGAACATCGGTATGAACTCCTGGCTGAACGACCTGCCGTCCCAGGCCGGCCGTCAGCGCGCCAACCGGGTGGAGATCCACCCGGACGACGCCGCCCGGCTCGGCGTCGTCGACGGCGACCTGGTCGAAGTCTCCTCGCCCGTGGGGAGAATCGAGCTCGCCACCCTCGTCACCGATGCCGTCCGGCCGGGAAGCGTCTGCGTCGATCACGGTTGGGGGTCGCGGGTCTTCGACCCGGTCGGAGGCGAGGCGCCGGTGAGTCTGGGCGTCAACCGTAATCTGCTGGTCGACAACCGGGCGGTCGACCCGTTGAGCGGCACCGCCGCCTTCAACGACCAGTTCGTGGCTGTCCGAACCGCACAACAGATCTCAGGAGAGTAAGGGGCAATGGGTCTTCTCGACGGCAAGGTCGCCTTCATCAGCGGTGGTGCCCGCGGTCAGGGGCGCTCGCACGCGGTGCGTCTCGCCCAGGAAGGGGCGGACATCGTCACCTTCGACATCTGCGAGCAGTTCGATTCCTGTGCCTATGCCGGTGCCACGGAGGACGACCTGGCCGCCACGGTGAAGAGCGTGGAGGAACTGGACCGGCGCATCGTGGCCCGCAAGGCCGACGTTCGGGACCTCGACGCGGTGCAGGCGGTCTTCGACGAGGGCATCTCCTCGTTCGGCCGGGTCGACATCGTCCTGGCCAACGCCGGGGTCATGCCGATCATCGGTGAGCCGGGCCAGCAGGTGTCGGCCTGGCACGACGCGATCGACGTCATGCTGACCGGTGTCTTCCACACCATCGAGGCCGCCGTCCCGACGCTGATCGACCAGCAGGGCGGCTCCATCGTCATCACCAGTTCCCTGGCCGGGCTGCGGGCTCCCATGCGGACGATGGACATGAAGTCAGCCGGGCTGCTTGGCTACTTCGCCGCCAAACACGGTGTCGTCGGACTCATGCGGGCCTACGCCAACGTCCTCGCCCCGTACTCGGTGCGGGTCAACACCGTCCACCCGACGGGCGTGAACACGCCGATGGTGGCCAACCCGGAGTTCATGGCCCTGGCTCAGGAGCGCCCGGCATTCATGGAGGCCATGCGCAACGCGCTGCCGGTGATGATGGTCGAGCCCGAGGACGTCTCCAACGCCATCGTGTTCCTCTGCTCGGACGCCGGTCGCTACATCACCGGCGTAACCCTCCCGGTCGACGCCGGGGCCGCCAACTTCTGACCTCCCCGGCACATGCGGGAATCAATCGTCGGGCGCCTGGTCGGCGCCAGCGTCGGCCGGGTGGAGGACCGGCGGCTCCTGGCCGGCGCCGGCCGTTACATCGATGACGTCACCGTTCCGGGAATGCTGCACGCCGCGTTCCTGCGCAGCCCTTACCCCCACGCCGAGATCACCTCCATCGACGCGGCGCAGGCGCGGGCCCTGCCCGGTGTGCATCTCGTCCTGACCGGGGAGGACATCAAGCGCCGGACCTATCCCTTCTTCGGCCTGTTCGCCTTCGAAGGGCTCTACCAGCCGTCGTACTGGGCTCTGGCAGTCGACCGGGTGCGCCACGTGGGCGACCCGGTCGCCATCGTGGTGGCCGACTCCCGCCGGTTGGCCGAAGACGCCTGTGAACTGATCGACGTCGATTTCCGCCCCCTGCCGGCGGTGGCGACGCCCGGCCAGGCCCTCGACGCCGGCCGGGCGCTGGTATGGCCCAAAGCGAAGAGCAACATCCTGTACCGGGCCAGTGAGCGCTTCGGCGAGGTCGACGGCGCCTTCGCCGCTGCCGACCGGATCATCGTCGAGCGCTTCGACCAGCACCGCCACTCGAATCAGCCGATGGAGGCGAGGGGCATCGTGGCCGAGATCGACCCGTTGACCGGCGGCCTGACGGTTCACGGCACCTCCCAGGCGTCCCACGCCCTGAAGTGGTCACTGGCGCTCTTGACCGGGCGCCGGCCGCTCCGCCTGGCCGTAAGGCAGATCCTGGCCCAGAAGGAGCGGACGGGCGCCATCTTCACCGGGATCCGCGAATACCTGAAGGCGACGCCGACTCTGGTCGATGCCCTGCGGGAGGTGGCGCCGGGACTGGTGAAGCAGCTGTTGGCCAACCCGGAACGGACCAGAGCGATGAACTCCGCATTCACGGCACTGATCGGGAAGTCGCCTGAGGCAGTGCCCGCCGTGGTGACCGGCGACATCGGCGGGGCGTTCGGGGCGAAGACGCTCGTCCACCGGGAGGACGTCGCCGTCTGCACCGCGGCGCTGGAGCTGCGGCGGTCGATCAAGTGGGTGGAGGATCGCAACGAACATCTCACCACCGGCGCGCAGGCCCGGGAGGAGAGCATCGAGGTCGCGGCCGCCGTGCGCCGTGACGGTGAGGTGCTCGGTATGCGAGCCCGAATGACGATGGATGCCGGCGCCTATCCGGGGTTTCCGTTCGGGGCGACCCTCTTCGCCCGGATGGTGCGGACCTTGTTCCCCGGCCCCTACCGGCTGCCGGCCCTCGAGTTCCACACCCGGGTCCTCGCCTCCAACAAAGCGACCTATGCCGCCTACCGGGGTCCGTGGGCGGCCGAAACGTTCGTCCGCGAGCGGATGCTCGACGTCATCGCCCGGGAGCTCGGTCTGAGCCGGGCCGACGTCCGCCGCCGCAACATGCTCCGCCCCGACGAGCTGCCGACGAGGATGGTGACCGGGCCGACGATCGACGTCCGCATGTCGGCCGCCCGAACGCTGGAGAGGGCGCTCGAGGTCATCGACTTCGACGGCTGGGAGAAGGTCCGGGCGGCGGCCCGGGCCGAAGGCCGCCGCCTCGGGCTGGGCTTCGCCACCTACATCGAACCGGCCCCTGGGCCCCCCGACTACCTCGATCACTTTGCTCCCGGTTTCAGGCCAATGGTCAATTGCGAACCGATCGACGCCGTCCTGGAGCGTGATGGCACCGTGACGCTGGCCACCCAGCAGGTCCCGCACGGCCAGGGCCACGAGACCACCCTGGCCCAGCTGGCCGCCGACGAACTCAGCCTGCCCCTCGATTCGATCCGCCTCCGGTTCGGCGACACCCGGCGCACCCCGTTCGGAACGGTGGGGACGGGTGGGAGCCGGGCGGCGACCTTCGCCAGCGGCGCCGCCGTTCTCGCCAGCCGGGAGCTCCGGACCCGGATCATCGATGTCGCCGCCGACCTGCTCGAGGCCGCCCCGGACGACCTCGTCATCGGCTCCGGACGGCTCCATGTCAAAGGAACCCCGGCGGTGGCCGTCTCCTTCGCCGACGTGGCCAACGCCGCCGGCGAAGTCATCCAGGTGCGAAAGGTCTTCGACGGCGGCGAGGGCGGCTGGGCCCAGTCGACCCACGCCTGCATCGTCGAGGTGGCCCTCGACACCGGTCAAGTCAGGGTGCTGCGCTACGTCGTGGTCGAGGACTGCGGCGACATCATCAACCCCGCCATCGTCGCCGGCCAGATCCGCGGCGGCGTGGCCCAGGGCATCGGTGCCGTGCTGTACGAAAAGTCCACCTACGACGACGAAGGCCAGTTCCAGGCCGGAACCTTCATGGACTATCTCCTCCCGACCGCCATGGAGATCCCCGACATCGAGATCCACCACCTCGAGACACCATCCGACGTCTTCGCCAACTACCGCGGTGTCGGCGAAGGTGGAATGATCGGCTCACCCGCCGCCATCACCAACGCCATCGAGGACGCCCTCGCCGACCTCGGCGTTCGCATCACCGAAGAGCACCTGCCACCAGCCCGGATCCTCGAACTCGCCGGCGTGATCGCCCGTCGCCCGGGTCAGGGCTGACGACGGCTGAACGTCCCGGCCGGCCCGTAGATCAACGACACGACCGCCGTGCGGTAGCGGGGATAGAGCTGGGCGAGGCTCGCCACGGCTTCAGCCTGCTCGGGGTACCGCGGATCGAAGTGGTAGGACCCCCGAGCTTCCCGGAGGAGACCTCTTTGGTGCAGTCTCGCCAGGATGCTGCCGGCCTGGTCGCCATCGATCCGGAGTTCGCGGGCGACGGCCGAAGCTGTCCAACCTCGGTTCTCGCGGCGCAGAAGCAGAAGCGTTTCGACATCGGCGGCGCTGGCGAGGTGCCGCTGGATCAGCTTCTGAACCGCTGTAGGTAGTCCCGTGCCCACCAAGGGTCCCACTATTCCAGACGGCTCGGCCGGGAACGTCCGGAATGCGGGGATCGTTACCGAATCGCGACCAAATCGCGTCCGGCACGCGACCGGTCAGGGCTGGACCTTGTACCCCAGGCCCCGGACGGTGATGACGTGTCGGGGATTGGCCGGGTCGTCCTCGATCTTCGCCCGGAGGCGGTAGACGTGGACGTCGACGATCTTTCCGTCACCGAAGTAGCCGTAGCCCCAGATGCGCTCGAGGAGCATCTCGCGGGTGAACATCCGCCCGGGGCTGCTCGCCATCTCGCACAGCAGGCGGAACTCGGTCCGGGTCAAATGGACGTCTTCGCCCTTGCGGCGCACGACGCCCTCATCGGGGATGACGACCAGATCCGAGCCGAGCCGGATGGTCGACGACGGCGGCTCCATCCCCCGGGACCGGCGGAGCAGGGCCCGGATGCGGGCGGCGAGTTCCTTGGGTTGGAAGGGTTTGGTGACGTAATCGTCGGCTCCCGCTTCGAGACCCGCCACCACGTCGAAGGTGTCGGATCGGGCCGTCACCATGATGATGGGGACGGAGCTGCGCTGGCGGAGCGATCGGCAGACCTCGAAGCCGTTCGTATCGGGGAGCATGAGATCGAGGAGCACACAGTCGGGCTGCCGCCGGTCGAACGAGCGGAGCGCCTCCTCGCCGCTGACGGCCTCGTCGACGAGGTAGTCCTCGTCTTCCAGGGCCACCCGGGTCGTCTCCCGGATGGCGTCGTCGTCCTCGACGAACAGGATTCTCGTGGCCACGACCTCCATCCTAAGGCGGCGTGGATCGTCATCAGATCGCAAAGAAACGGAGTTCCGTTCGCGGTCGGCGGGCCCCATGCTCAACCGTGGTGGACATCCAAGGGCTGCAACTCCTCGAGTCATGCGCATTCACCTGGGTCTTCGACGGGGCGACCCGGCGCTTTCGGCGGGCGCCCCGGGAAGCGGCGGTCGATCGCGAGGGCCTGTCGGACTGGAGGCCGTACCACCACCTGGAGATCGACGGCTCCCGGGCCTGTTTCCGGGTGACCCTGGACGAGGCCGGCTCGTACGCCCTGCGGGCCTGGATCCACGTGGACCCCTGCGTCCGCTGCTCTCCGGGTCACGAGACGCTCGGTGATTCGAAGCAGCGCATCCTGTGGTGGAAGGAGCAGCTCCGGGTCGTGAACCGGCGGGTGGCGGCGCCACGATCCCGTCACCCGCTCCGGCCGTTCGGCGGCTGGTCGTCGGCCGATGGTGCGGCATGAGTACCCATGAGTTCCGAGTCCGCATGGACGGCGCAGTGTCGATCGTCGAGGTGCGGGGGGAGCTGGACGAGGAAGCGGCGACCAACCTGCTGGAGTTCGCGGCTGCCGCCGCCAGCGCCTGCCGTGCGGTGCAGATCGACCTCGGCCACGTTGATTCCATGACTCCGGAGGCCGCGGCCCTCCTGCTCTTCCGGGGGGCGCCGTGGCGGGCCTTCCCGGAAAGGATCACGCTTCGGGCCGACGGCAAGCCGGGCCGCCAGGCGGTCCTGCGCGCCTACGCTCGGCGGCGTGCCCGCTCGCAAGCGCCGTGATCCGGGAAAGCGCCGTCTCCGGCTGCGGTCCCGACTTCTGGCCGCGTTCGTGGGCGGCGCATTGCTGCTGTCGGCGGCGGTCGCCTTCCTCAGCTACGGCTTGACGCGCCGTTACCTGCTGAGCCAGCGGCAAACGTCGGCGCAGCGCCAGGCCCAGGTCAATGCCCGCCTGGTCGGAGGAGCGCTGCGGTCGGCCAGCGATGTGCCGCAACTCCTCGGCTCGCTGCAGAGTCCGGCCGGTTCCAGCACGGTGGTGTTCCACCGGGGACGGTGGTTCGCCGCTTCCCTCGAACTCGGCCGTGACGCGTTGCCCGAGGCGCTCCAGGAGGCAGTGGTGCAACGCCGCAGTCGGGCCCGGCAGCGGTACGTCATCGACGGCGTGCCCCGGCTGGCCGTGGGGTTGCCGCTGCCCGACGGCGACGCCTACTTCGAGGTCTTTCCGCTGCGAGAGCTGGACCGCACGCTGCGCACGCTGCGGGTCGCGCTCACGACGGCGGCCGGGGCGGCGATGGTGGGAGCGGCCGGCCTCGGTGTCTGGGCCAGCCGCCGCCTCCTCGATCCCCTGGCCGAGATCGGGGCCACCGCCACCACGATCGCCGGCGGTGAGCTGCACGCCCGCCTCGACGTCGGCAACGAGCTCGAGCTCGCCGCGCTGGCCGAGAGTTTCAACCAGATGGTGGCCAGCCTCCAGGCCCGCATCGAGCGCGACGCCCGGTTCGCTTCCAACGTCAGCCACGAACTCCGCTCTCCGCTGACCGCGCTGCGGTCGGCGCTGCAGAACATGGAGACCCGCCGAGCGTCGATGGACGAGCGCACCGCTCGCAGCCTCGACGTCCTCAGCCGCGAGCTCGGCCGTTTCGAGCGGCTCGTGCAGGATCTGATCGAGATCTCCCGGTTCGACGCCGGCGTCGCGGAGGCGTCGTTCGAGCGCGTGTTCCTCGGCGAGCTCGTCCTGCACGCGGTCGAAGCCTTTCCCGACGCCGAGGTGCCGGTCGAGGTCACCGCCTCGGCCACCGATGCTGTCGTCGATGCCGACAAGCGGCGGCTGGAGCAGGTGATCGCCAACCTCGTGGCCAACGCCCGTCTCCATGGCGGTGGTGTCGATCGGGTCCGGATCGAAGCGGCCGACGGCACGGCCCGGATCATCGTCGAGGACCGCGGGCCGGGCGTTCCTCCGGAGGACCGGGAACGGATCTTCGAGCGCTTCTACCGTGGCCGGCACACGGGCCGGTCGGCCGGTGGGGGAGTGGGCCTCGGCCTGGCGCTGGTGGCGGAGCACGTCGCCCTCCACGGCGGTCGCGTCTGGGTCGAGGACCGCACCGGCGACGACGGCGGGGCCCGCTTCGTGGTCGAACTCCCGGTCGTGCGATGAGCCACCGACCCTGGGCCAGACTGCTGGCCGTTGTCATCGCGGCCGTGGCGGCCGCCTGCGGGATTCCCGATGACGCCCGCCCGACGATCCTCCCCGGTGGTGCCGTGACTCCCGTGCTGGCCCCGGTCGACGGCCAGCCGAGGACCGGCGGCGGTCCTGGGCAACCGGAACTCCACGCCGAGATCTTCCTCGTTCAGGCCGAGCACCTGGTGAGCGTCCGCCGGAGTACGCCACGCCGGGATCTGGTCGAGGCCCTCAACCTTCTGCTCGAGGGTCCGACGGAAGCCGAGTTCGGCGCCGGAATCCGGTCGGCCATCAGTCCCCAGACGACGCTGCACTCCGCCCGGGTGGAGGGAGACACCGCCGTCGTCGACCTGAGCGGCGCTCTCGTCGAGGTCGGCGGTCAGGAGCAGATCCTCGCCGTGGCGCAGCTCGTCCTGACCGTCACGGCCGTCCCCGGTGTCGAGCAGGTCCGCTTCCTCCTGGAAGGTCAGGCGGTGGAGGTACCCCGGGCCGACGGCACGCTCACCTCCGAGGCCCTCCGCGCCCCCGACTACGCCGGTCTCGTTCGATAGCCGGTTGTGACGCGCCACGCGGGACGGCCACTCTGTCGCGATCGGCGATCATGGCGGCATGAGCGAACAGGTGGAGTTTGTCTGGTACGGCGACGACGCCGCCCGCTACGACCACGGCCCGGCGCATCCGCTGCGACCCGCCCGGGTCGCCCTCACCCGGGAGCTTGTCCACGCCTATGACATCGTCGACGGCACCCGGGTCTGCGAACGTGTCGCCCGCGACGCCACCGACGACGAGTTGCTCCTCGTCCACACCGACCGCTACCTCGACGTGGTGCGGCGGGCGGGTCACGGCGAGGACGGGCCCTGGTACGCCTTCGGGTTCGGGCCCGGCGACAATCCGATCTTCCCGCAGATGCACGAAGCGACGGCCCGGGTCGTCGGGGCGACGCTCACCGCCGCCGAGGCCGTGTGGTCGGGCCGGGCGCAGCACGCCTTCAACCCGGCCGGCGGGCTGCACCACGCGCTGCCCGAGAAGGCCAGCGGCTTCTGCGTCTACAACGACCCGGCCGTCGCCATCCGCTGGCTGCTCGACCAGGGCGCCGGCCGGATCGCCTACGTCGACGTCGACGTCCATCACGGCGACGGCGTGCAGGCCGTCTTCTTCGCCGACCCGCGGGTCCTGACCATCTCGATCCACCAGGATGGCGCCACACTCTTTCCCGGCACCGGCGCGATCGAGGAACTCGGCTCCGGCGACGCCACCGGCACGAAGGTCAACGTTCCGCTGCCGCCGTTCACCGGCGACGACCTGTGGCTGGGCGCCTTCACCGAGGTCGTTCCCCCGCTGGTCGAGGCGTGGGCGCCCGACGTGCTCGTGACGCAGCTCGGCTGCGACACCCACCAGCACGATCCGCTGGCCCAGCTGCACCTGACCACCGCCGCCTACCGGCGCACGGCCGCGATCCTGCACGACCTGGCCCACCGGGCCGCCGGTGGCCGCTGGCTGGCCACCGGCGGCGGTGGCTACCAGTGGGCCCGGGTCGTCCCCCGGGCGTGGACCATCTACTTCGCCGACATGGCCGGAGTCGCCGTCGCCGACGACATCCCGGCGGCCTGGCTCGACCGGGCCCGGGCCCTCGCCGGCCACGAGATCCCCACCCGCCTGTCAGAGCCTCCCGCCCGCCCTTCACCGGTCGAGCCGGCCGAGATCACCCGGATCGTCGACGCGGTCAGAGCCGCCGTCTGGGCCCATCACCAGTGATCGTGACGACATCCTTCAGCGGCCGGCCGGGTCAGACGTAGAACGTCGTGTCGACCGCCTTCTCGGTCGGCTGGAACGCCTTGTCGGGGACCGTCATCGGCGGCTTGATGAAGTGGGCCAGGATCGCCATGTGGCGGGCCTCCACGCCGCCGACGGTCATCGCCGTCTGGCGCAGCATCGGCGTGGAGAGCTTCATGCCGACCCCCTGGTAGGTCTGGGCGGCGATCTGCTCGAGCTCGAAGGCGAACTTCAGCACGTCCTGCTCGCTCTTCAGCGCCGCGATTTGCGCCTCGAAGGCCTTGGCCGCGGTGGGGTTCGGTTCGGAGTAGGGCTGGCCGCCGAGCTGGGTGGCGGCGGCGTTGAACGCCTTGGCGTGCTCGTCGTGCTGGGCCTTGAACAGGACGGCGGCCTTGGCCACCGGGTCGCTGATCTTGAGCGCCTCGGCATTCATGATCGCCTTGTCGTAGACGGCCACGGCGAAGATCTCCAGAGAGGCGGCGGT
Source organism: Actinomycetota bacterium (assembly GCA_040756995.1). Taxonomy (GTDB): domain Bacteria; phylum Actinomycetota; class Acidimicrobiia; order IMCC26256; family BP-133; genus BP-133. The sequence goes on from JBFLYK010000037.1 coordinate 23,384, forward strand.
GCGGGCGATCGTCTGGTCGGTCTTGTTGCCGCCGGGGGCCGCGGCCGTGGTTGCCGCTGTGGTGTCCGTGCTGCCCCCGCTCGTCGACTCCTTGTCGTCGTCGCCGCAGGCGGCCAGCACGAGGCCGGCGCCGGCGGCCAGGCCGGAGAGCTTCATGAACCGGCGCCGGTTGAATCCGCCGAGCAGCACGTCGGCCTTGGCTGCCGAAGGCGTCTCCTTGTCGTCGACCAGGAGCCGCATGACGGAGTCGCGCCACTTCGGCATGATCTCCCGGTGCTCCCGGTCGAGGTCGCGCAGCTGGCGCCGTAGTTCGTCGTTGTTGATGTCCATCGCTTCGTTCGATCCTTTCGTGCGTCGCGTCGTCGCTCAGGCGGCCGGGAACTTGGCGGGGTCGAGCGCCCCGTCGGTGGTCTCGAACGACGGCATGAAACCCTTCTCGTCGAGCGGCTTGCCCAGCACCAGTCCGAGGGCGACGGCGTGCTGCGCCTCGACCGGCATCACCGAGGCCACCGCGTTGTAGGCGGCCTCACTGCTGAGGACGCCGAGAGCGAGGATGTACGTCGCCGCCGCCGCGTTCTCCAGCCCGTAGGCCAGGGCGATCACGTCGTTCTCCGTCTTCGCCGCGGTGAGCTGAGGGGAGACCATGTCGAGGACGGCCTTGTTGGCCGCCACGTTGGGGTTGGTGCCCGCCGCCTTGAAGGCGTCGCCGTGTTGGGCGTGCTGGCCGGCGAAGGCGGTGGCGGCGTCGAGGACGGCCTTGGTCTTCACCTTGCCGCTCTTGGCCGCCGCCTGGTAGGCGGCGACGGCGGCGTACTCGACGCTGGCAGCAAAGGTGGCGACGTCCCCGTCGCTCGGCGCCGTCTGGCTCCAGGCCCGGGGCACCATCTTCCCGACGGGCAGTGCGGCCGAGCCGATGACGACGGCGGCGCTGCCGAGTCCGAGTCCGGCCAGGAATCCCCGGCGCGACGGGCGCGTCTCGAAGATCACGGCCCGGTTGTCTTCGGTGAACGTGTCCATGGCGGCCCGGTGCTGGTCGTCGATGTCGGCGACCAGCCGGCGCAGCTCTCTTTCACTGATTTCCACGCAACGACCTCCTGGTGCTCCTGCTCTGCTCCTGAACCGATGTGGGCTAGGCGACGACCTGCACCGTGCCCGTCATGTACTGATGGATGCCGCAGATGTAGCTGTACGACCCCGGCTGCCCGTAGGTGATGGAGAAGGTCTCGCCCTTCCCCATGTCGGCGCTGACCGGGGTGTTCAGCGCGCTGGTGTCCTTGATGCTGTGGACGGCCGTGTCCTCGTTCGTCCACTTCACCGCCGTCCCCGCCCTGACCGTCAGGCTCTTCGGCTGGAACTGGAAGTTGACGATCGTCACGGCGGGCTCGCCTGACACGGCACCGTCGGCGGCGGCCGGCTTGGCCCCCTCGCCGTTCTTGCCGTCGCCACCACAGGCCCCCGACGCAACAACGACTACCGAGCAGAGGATCAAGCGGAACGACCAACAGCGCCGAGTCATGCCCGATGTTCGGACCGCAGACACGCTCGGATGAGGCGATCAGCCTCCTGGCCGAAGGTTCATCCAGAGTGGCCGCCGGCTCCGTAGATCGCCGGGTACCGCTGACTTCGGGTCAGTTGCGCCTTGCGGCGCGGGCGGCGGGCCGGGGGGCGGCCAGTTCCTTGAGGGCGCCGAGGAAGAGCTCGTCCATGTGAGGGCTCAGCTCGGCCAGGGTGGCGGCGTTGGCGTGGCTGGCCGAGCCGAAGACGCGGTCGAGGGCGTCGGTCGACGTCGAGGCGCCGATCGACAGGCAGAGGCAGGCGATGCCGTCGGACCGCAACTCCTCCAGAGCCTTGGCCGAGTCCGCTTCGGCGTAGCGGGATTCGTAGCCGTCGTCGTAGGGGAAGCCGTCGGAGAGGACGACCAGGAGCCGGTTCGGTGTACCGGCGTCGGTCTTGAGCAGCTCGCCGGCGTGGCGGATCGCCGCACCGAGGCGCGTGTAGCCGGCCGGCTCGAGCTGGTTGAGCTGCGCCCGCCCACCGGCGCCGAAGCGATGGCCGAAGGGCTTGAGGGCCAGCATGTGGACCGCCGAACGGCCCCGGGAGCGGAAGCCGTACACCGCCACCCGGTCGCCGAGCTCCTCCAGGGTGGCGGCGAGCGTGGCCGCCGCCCGGCGCTGGTGCTCGTGGACCGACTGACCGGCGGGGTCGGTCTCGGTGGCGGAGCCGGACGCGTCGACGAGAACGAGCACGCCGAGGTTGCGGGCCAGCTTGCGGCGTTCCAGATAGACCTTCTCGGCGGGGGAGTGGCCGGCCCGCAGGTCTACGGCCAGGTCGATGAGGGCGTCGACGTCGATGTCCTCACCGTCGGGGCGCCGGCGGAGGACTTTGGGGGCCAGCCCCAGCCGGGCCAGGCGCCGGCGCAGGACCTCGTCCCGCTCGACAGCGCCGGCCGACACGTCGGGGGCCGGGCCGAGCGGGTACTCGATGACGCGACACCACTCCGGCCGGTACCGGCTCCTGTGCACGTCCCACTCCGGATACAGCGCGCCGCCGACGCCGCCGACCGCGCCGGGGGTGTCGTCGACCGCGAAGTGGATCGGGACGGGGACGGGCCGGGCGTTGGCCCCGACCTTGTCCACCCGCCGCACCGACCCGACGGACAGCTCTTCGCCGCCCGTGCCGCCCTCGCCGGGGGACCGCGACAGGCCGAGCACCTTCGACATGAGGTTGGTGAGCGCCTTGGATCCCGCCAGCGGGTTCTGGAACAGCCTCAGGAGCTTGCTCTCTTCCCCTGCTTCCTCTTCGTCGCCCTCGTCCTCTTCGGGCAGAGCACCCGGCTTCAGCTGCAGGCGCAGGTCGTTGTCGGTCGGGCGGGCGCCGGGAGCGGCCGACCCCGCGTCCCCCAGGCGCGACGGCCGGATGACCCCGAACCATTCCGGCGGGTCGTCGACCGACCGCCGGCTGGCGGCCACGGTCAGGGAGTCGGCCGGGCTGCCGGTGAGCGGTGCGCCCGGCCGGTCGACGCCGGCGGGAAGCCGGAGCGGCACCGGCAGTTCGACCAGCACCCGGCGGCCCTCCAGCGCCAGGTAGCGGCGGGCGACCTTCGGCCGCCCCCGCAGGCTCCGCACCACATCGGCGTCGAGGCTCCCGGAGCCGAGCAGCGCGGCCTGGACGATCACCTCGCAGCGCTGCTCGTCGACCGGCCGGCCGGCCGAGACGAAGACATGCCGGCCGTCGGTGCAGGCCGGTTCGCCGGCCCGACCCTCGGTGACGTCGACCGCCCGGCCGGCCAGCCACGTCGCCAGGAGCCGGAAGCGCTCCGGACCGGCGACGTCCGCACCGCTCACGTCGAGGGCACGAAGGCGTCGACCAGCTCGCCGAGCGCCCCGATGAGGTCGGGATCGTCGGTGAGGATCTCCACGATGGCCGACTGCACCGCTCGGCGCAGCGGCAGGCCTTCGGCGGCCAGGCCACCGGCCAGGATCAGGGCCCGCGTCGACGCCACCTCCCGCAGCGGCGAACCATCGAGGTTCCGGATGGCGTGCCCGATCTTGACCAGCGCCTGCGCCGTCTCGAGATCGACGCCGGCCTCGTGGGCCACGACCTCGGTTTCCACGTCGGGCGGCGGGAATCCCAGCTCGATGGCCACGAACCGTTGCCGTGTCGAGTCCTTCAGATCCTTGAGGACGCTCTGGTACCCCGGGTTGTAGGAGATGACCAGCTGGAAGCCGGGCGCCGCATCGAGGGTGACGCCGAGCCGGTCGACCGGGAGCTGCCGGCGGTGGTCGGTCAGCGGATGGATGACGACCGTGGTGTCCTGGCGGGCCTCGACCACCTCGTCGAGGTAGCAGATCGCTCCGTCACGGACGGCCCGGGTGAGCGGCCCGTCCACCCAGACCGTCTCGCCGCCCTGGAGCAGGAACCGGCCCACCAGGTCGGCGGACGTCAGGTCCTCGTGGCCGGCCACCGTGACGAGGTCCCGGCCGAGCCGGTGGGCCATCGCCTCGACGAAGCGGGTCTTGCCACAGCCGGTCGGGCCCTTGAGGAGGACGGGCAAGCCACGCCGGGCGGCGGCGAGGAACACCTCGACCTCATCACCGACCGGCCGGTAGAACGGCTCCGCGCTCGACGTCATCTGCCCCTTCTAGCTGACCGACCATGGCCCGGCAACGCGAATGTCGCTCCGGGCGCACAAAAACCGGCAACGCTGGATATTAAACGCTCATTATTAGTAGCATGGCTGCCCCATGGTCGACGAGCGCAGAGCATCGGTGGTCGAACCGGCCCGGCGGCGGGGCCGCCCGGCCGATTCGGACGGGCTCACGGGCCAGCGCATCCTGTCGGCGGCCCGGGAGTGCTTCGCCCAGTCCGGCTATGTGGCGGCCAGCACGCACATGGTCGCGGGCCGGGCCGGGCTCACCACCGGGGCGCTGTACCACCACTTCGGTTCGAAGCGCGAGCTCTATCTGGCCGTCTTCGACGAGGTCGAGGCCATGGTCTTCGAACGTCTCCGGGCCGCCGCGGCCCGCCAGCCGACGTTCGTGGCCAAGGTCGAGGCCCTGCTCGACTCGGCCGTCCGCCTGGCCAAGTCGGATCCGACGGCGGTCGCCTTTCTGGTCTCCGTCAGCGGTGACCTCGCCCGCCACCCCGATCTGCGGGAAGCCGTGGAGTCGGCCTGGGCCCGCCGGGACGCGTTCCTCGCCGAAGTCGTCAACGCCGGGATCGCCAGCGGCGAACTCGCCCCGGCCGATCGGGGGATGGTCCTCGACCTGCTGATGACGATGATCGGCGGCCTGCTCGTCGTCGGCGCCGGCGTCCCGGCCGCTCAGGCCCGGGCCGTCAAGGCGTTCAAACGGCTGCTGGCGGGAACGCTGATCGCCCGGCCCGCCGAGGCCCGGTGACCATGGTCCTCGGCCTCGGCCACGGGCTGCGCTTCGTCACGTCGCTGACGATGGCCGGCGTCGAGGTCATGGTCGACGCCGGTCGCCTGGTGGGCGGGGACGACCTCTTCGAGCTGCGGCCCCGCCAGATCCGCCGGCTGCTGCTGACCTTCGAGGACTCCATCCAGGGTCGCATCCCGGAGATCCTCGGCGACGACGAAGAGGAACGGGTCGAGACCCTCATGCACCTCCTGCGCGGGACGTCGGACGAGGATCTGGCGATGCTGTTGGGCTCGCTTCAGGTGGCGCTGCGTCGGCTCGAGGAGGATCGGCCGCGTCGGGCTCGATGATGACCGCGAATTCCGGGCAGTTGGCCTGGGCGAGCTGCGCCTGCGACAGCAGTTCGGGCGGGATGGACCCGTCGCCGGCGGCCGTGGCGTAGCCGTAGTCGTCGACGTCGAACAGCTCGGGGGCGAGTGAGTAGCAACGGTTGTGGCCTTGACAGCGTTCCGGATCGACACGGAGTCGCACTGAGCATCCTTTCGAGTAAATATTTACAAGGAACAACGGCTACAGTAGACCGCGGGACCGGCCGGCGACACGGAGGGGGACCGATGGAGAACCGGAAGGTGGTCGTCGTGACCGGCGCGGCCAGCGGGATGGGCCGCGCCGCGGCGCTGCGGTGGGCCCGGCAGGGCCACCGGGTGGCCGGTGTCGACCGGTCGGGTGAGGCGCTCAAGGAACTCGAAGCGGGCGTGCCGGGCTTTTCGGCCTTCGAGTGCGACGTCACCGACGAAGAGGCCGTCCGGCGGGTCGCCGGTGAGGTACGGGACCGGCTGGGGGAGATCGACCGGCTGGTCAACGCGGCCGGCATCTGCATCTCGGGCCGGATCGGTGACCTGGAGCCGGCGGCGTTCCGCAAGACGATGGAGGTCAACTACTTCGGCACGGTGCACTGGGTCGACGCCGTGATCGGGCCGATGCAGGCCCGGCGCCGGGGCGAGATCGTGCTGTTCTCGTCGGTCGGCGGATTCCTCCCCGGCCCGGGGGTCGACGCCTACATCGCCAGCAAGTTCGCCGTACTGGGCTACGCCGAAGTCCTCCGCCAGCAGGCGGAGAAGGACGGCATCCGGGTCATCTGCATCTGCCCGCCGCCGGTCGACACGCCGCTGCTGGCGAACTTCATGGAGGGCGCCACGATGCATCCGGCGGCCCAGAAGTTCATGAAGCCGATGACGCCCGACCAGATCGTCGACTCGATCGAGAAGGCCTTGGCGGGCAAGGGATTCCTGCTGCTGCCCGACGCCACGGCCAAGGCCAGCTGGATCGCCCGCCGGGTGGCGCCGAACCTCGTCAGCCGCCTGCTGGCCAAGTACGCCGGATGACGACCGCCACCATCGACGTCCGGTCGCCGGCCGACGGCCGGCTGATCGGGTCGCTGCCCCGGCTCGGGGCCGACCAAGTGCACCGGCTGGCCGATGGGCTCCGGGCCGGGCAGCCGGCCTGGGAGGACCTCGGCCCCGACGGTCGGGCCAGGGTCCTGCTGCGCTGGGCCGACTGGTTCCTCGACAACGAGCGGCGCCTGGCCGAGCTGGTCCAGTCGGAGTCGGGCAAGCCGTGGAGCGACGCCGTCGTCGAGACGACCGTCTCCGTCGAGGTCATCAACTACTACGCCAAGCATGCCGCCGGGTTCCTCGCCCCCCGCAAGGTCCGCCCCCACGGCCCGGCCGGGGCCACCAAGAAGCTGACCCTGCGCTTCCGGCCCCACCCGCTGGTGGGCGTGATCACTCCCTGGAACGGCCCCATCGGCGCTCCCGTCATGGATGTCGTCCCGGCGCTGATGGCCGGTGCCGCCGTGCTGTCCAAGCCGTCGGAGGTCGCGCCGCTCTCCTGGGTCGAAGCGGTGCGGGGCTGGCGGGAAGAGATCGGCGGCCCGCCGGTGCTGGCGGCCGCCACCGGCGACGGCTCGACCGGCGCGGCGGTCGTCGACGAGGTCGACATGATCATGTTCACCGGCTCGACCCGCACCGGCCGGGCGATCGCCACCCGGGCCGCCGAGCGGCTCATCCCCTGCAGCCTCGAGCTCGGCGGCAAGGACGCCATGATCGTCCTGGCCGACGCCGACCTCGATCGGGCCGCGTCCGCCGCCGCCTGGGGCGGCATGATGAACGCCGGCCAGCTCTGCATCTCGGTCGAGCGCGTCTACGTCGAGGCACCGGTCTACGACGAGTTCGTCGCCCGGGTGACCGACAAGATCGCCGCCCTGCGGCAGGGAACGGACGAGCCGGGCGCCTTCGCCTGCGACGTCGGCGCCATGGCGACCGCCGCCCAACTCGAGATCGTCGAACGGCACGTGCGCGACGCGCTCGAGAAGGGGGCGAAGGTCACCACCGGCGGCCACCGGCGAGCCAGTGGGCTGTACTTCGAGCCGACCGTCCTGCGGGACGTCGACCACACCATGGCCTGCATGCGGGAGGAGACGTTCGGCCCGACGCTGCCGGTCATGCGGGTGGAGAACGAAGCCGAGGCGATCCGCTTGGCCAACGACTCGTCCTACGGTCTGTCGGCCAGCGTGTGGAGCCGCGACGCCGCCCGGGCGCAGCGGGTCGCCGCCCGGCTGGAGGCCGGGGCCGTCAACGTCAACAACGTGCTGATGAACCTCTTCCAGTTCACCCTGCCGCAGGGCGGCTGGAAGCAGTCGGGCATCGGCACCCGCCTCGGAGGCGCCGGCGGTCTGCTCAAGTACTGCCGGCCGCAGGCGCTCGTCGAGGAGCGCATTCCGCTGCCGTCGGAGCCGTTCTGGTTCCCGGTCTCCCCCCGCAAGAACAAGCTGATCGCCCGGGCCAGCCGCCTGTCGGGGGCCAACGACTGGCGGCGCAAGCTCGGCCTGTCGCCAAAGGAGGACGGGCGTGGACTTCCTCGATAGCCCGGCCGAGGCGGCCTTCCGGGCCGAAGCCGTCGCCTTCCTGGAGGCCCACGCCAGCCGCCGTCCGGCCGACACGTCACGCCTCGTCTCGTTCTTCGAGGACGAGGGGACCGAGTCGGAGCAGCGGGCCTGGGTGAAGGCCTGCCGGGACTGGCAGCGCACCAAGTACGAGGCCGGCTTCGCCGCCATCAGCTGGCCGAAGGAGTGGGGCGGCCGGGGCGGCACGCTCATGGAGGAGATCATCTTCGCCGAGGAGGAACAGCGCTTCGACGTCGAGACCGGCGCCTTCCTCATCAGCCTGGGCATGATCGCCCCGACGCTCATGACCCACGGCACCGACGAGCAGCGGGCCCACGTCGCCCGCATCCTGTCGGGGGAGGAGGTCTGGTGCCAGCTGTTCAGTGAGCCGACGGCCGGCAGCGACCTCGCCGCCATGCGCACCCGGGCCGGGCGCGACGGTGACGTGTGGGTCGTCAACGGCCAGAAGGTATGGACCTCGGGCGCCCACTACTCCGACTGGGGCTACCTGCTGGCCCGGTCCGACTTCGACGTCCCCAAGCACGCCGGCCTGACGGCCTTCATCCTCCCGATGGACACGCCCGGCGTGACGGTCCGGCCGCTACGCCAGATGACCGGCGGCGCCAGCTTCAACGAGGTGTTCTTCGACGACGTCCGGATTCCCGATGCCCACCGGCTCGACGCTCCGGGCAACGGCTGGCGGGTGGCGCTCACCACGCTCATGAACGAGCGGTTCTCGGTCGGGGGCAACACCACGGGCTTCCGCAGCTGGGGTGCGCTGTTGCGTCTCGCCCGCGAGGCGGGGCGAGTCGACGATCCCATCGTCCGCCAGCGGCTGGCCGAAATCCACATCGGCCTGGAGGTCCTGCGCTTCAACGGTTACCGGGCGCTCACGGCCATCTCGCAGGGCGGCGTTCCCGGGCCGGAGGGCTCGATCGGCAAGCTCGCCCTCGTGCGGGTCATGACGGCCATGAGCGCCCTGATCATGGAACTGGCCGGCCCGGCCGGAACGCTGCAGTCGGTGGAGAGCCAGTGGTGCCTGGGCGTCCCGGGCGTCCGCATCGGCGGCGGCACCGACGAGGTCATGCGCAACATCATCGGCGAGCGGGTCCTCGGCTTGCCTCGTGAACCCGAGAGGAGCATCGCACCGTGACTCAATCGCCCGCCGGCATCGTCGCCTACGGCAGCTACGTCCCCTACTGGCGCCTCGACCGGGCGGCCATCGCCGCCGCCCTCGGCGCCCCGGCCGGGAAGGGCACCCGGGCGGTGGCGTCCTACGACGAGGACAGCACCACCATGGCCGTGGAAGCCGGTCGCGTGGCGCTGGCCGCCGCCCCGACCGGCGACGAAGGACCGGCGACCGTGTACTTCGCCACCGCCTCCCCGGCCTACCTGGAGAAGACCAACGCCGCCGCCATCCATGCCGCGCTCTCGCTGCCCCCCGGCGCCAGCGCCTATGACTTCACCGGCGCGGTGCGCTCCGGGGTGGGAGCGCTGCAGGCGGGGCTCGACGCCGCGGCCGCCGGCCGTTCGGCGCTGGTGCTCACCGCCGACGTCCGCACCGGCCTGCCCGGCGGGCCCGACGAATCCGGCGGTGGGGACGGCGCCGCCGCCCTCTGGCTCGGCTGCGGCCCGGCCGTGATCGCCGAACCGGTGGGGTTCGGCTCGACGACCGAGGAGTTCCTCGACCGGTGGCGCCTGCCCGGCGCCCGCACCGCCCAGGTGTGGGAGGAGCGCTTCGGCGAGCACGCCCTCGTGCCGCTGTCCGACGCCGCCGTCACCGAGGCGTTCAAGGCCGCCGGCCTCACCGCCGACGCCGTCGACCACCTGCTCGTGACCGGAACCCACGCCCGGGCCGCCGGACGGGTGGCCAAGAGCATCGGCGTCCGGCCGGAGGCGCTGGCCGCCGACACCGTCACACCGGCCATCGGCAACACCGGCACCGCCCAGGCCGGCCTGGCCCTGGCCGCGGTGCTCGACCGGGCCCAGCCCGGCCAGGTGATCGTCACCGTCAACGTGGCCGACGGCGCCGATGTCGTCGTGTGGCGGACGACCGACGCCATCGCCGGCTACGCCGCCCGGCGCCGCACCACGGTCGCGGCCCAGATCGCCGCCGGCCGGGCCGACCTGCCCTACGCCACGTTCCTCACCTGGCGAGGCCTGCTCGACCGCGAGCCTCCCCGCCGGCCCGACCCCGACCGGCCCGCCGCGCCGGTGGCCCACCGCCGGGAGGCGTGGAAGTTCGGCTTCACCGCCAGCCGCTGCACCGCCTGCGGGACCCGACACCTCCCGCCGGCCCGGGTCTGCCTGCGCTGCCGGGCCACCGATCAGATGGTCCCCGAAGTCCTGGCCGACACACCGGGCACGGTCGTGACCTACACCGTCGACCGGCTGTCGTACTCGCCGTCGCCGCCGGTGCTGGCGGCCGTCATCGACTTCGATGGCGGGGGGCGGCTGCAGTGCGAGCTGACCGATGCCGACCCGGCCACGCTGGCGGTGGGGGACCGGGTGGAGATGACGTTCCGGCGGCTGTTCACCACGGCCGGCATCCACAACTACTTCTGGAAGGCCAAGCCCGTCCCGCAGCAGCAGGAGGCGAACAACTGATGGCGTCCAAGGGAATCCGCGACCGCGTGGCGATCGTCGGCATGGGCTGCACCCCGTTCGGCGAGCACTGGGACAAGGGCGTCGACGAGCTCTGCATCGACGCCGCCAACGCCGCCGTCACCTCGGCCGGCGTCGACATCGACGCCGTCGACGCCTTCTGGCTCGGCACCGCCGCCTCGGGCATCAGCGGGCTCACACTGTCGAAGCCCCTCAAACTCGACATGAAGCCGGTCACCCGGGTGGAGAACTTCTGCGCTACCGGGTCGGAGGCCTTCCGCAACGCCTGCTACGCGGTGGCGTCCGGCGCCTACGACATGGTCATGGCCCTCGGCGTCGAGAAGCTGAAGGACAGCGGCTTCTCGGGCCTGAGCGGCAGCTGGCCGCCCGACGACGGCACCGACATCCCGCTCGCCCCACCCGCCGCCTTCGCCCTCCTCGCTCCCGCCTACGCCGCCCGTTACGGCGTCGACCAGGCCGAGCTCAAGGAGGTCTTCACCCGCATCGCCTGGAAGAACCACCACAACGGGGCGCTCAACCCGCTGGCCCAGTTCCGCAAGGAAGTGCCGAAGGAAGCCATCGCCTGTTCGCCGCAGGTCGCCGGCCAGCTCGGCATCTTCGACTGTTCCGGCGTGGCCGACGGGTCGGCGGCGGCCATCATCGTGCGGGCCGAGGAAGCCCCGCGCTACACCGACAAGCCTCTGTACGTGAAAGCCCTGTCGTTCGTGGCCGGCCCGGGCAGCGGGACCCAGGACCCGACCTACGACTACGTGAGCTTTCCCGAGGTCGTCCGCTCCGCCCAGGACGCCTACGGCCAGGCCGGGGTCACCGACCCTCGGGCCGAGCTGGCCATGGCCGAAGTCCACGACTGCTTCACGCCGACCGAGATGATCCTCATGGAGGACCTCGGGTTCTCGGAGCGGGGCCAGGCGTGGAAGGACTGCCTGGCCGGCACGTTCGACCTGGAGGGCGAACTGGCCGTCAACCCCGACGGCGGCCTCAAGAGCTTCGGCCACCCGGTCGGCGCGTCGGGCCTCCGCATGCTCTACGAGTGCTGGCTGCAGTTCCGGGGCGAGGCACCCGAGGCCCGCCGGGTCGCCGCCATCGACCGGGGCCGCAAGCTCGGCCTGACCCACAACCTCGGGGGCTGGCCCGGTTCCTGCGTGAGCTTCGTCTCCCTGGTGGGCAGCGAACCCGGTTAGGCGATCACGCCGTCGGCCCGCAAGCGGGCCTGGGCCTCGTCGTCGTAGCCCAGCCGGCCGAGGATCTCGGTTGTGTGCTCCCCGAGTACAGGCGGGGGAAGGGCGACGCGCCATCCGGTCCCGGTGGCCCGCACCGCCGTGCTGACCCAGCGCAGCCCGGCGTAGCGGGGGTCGTCGGTGGTGCCGAACATCCCCCGGGCCTCGGCATGGGGGTTGTCGACGAGGTCGTCGGGCCCGAGCACCGGCGAGACGGGGACGTCGGCCGCCAGCAGCGTTTCCATCCACTCGTCGAGCGTGCGGGTCCGCATGACTTCCTCGATGTCGTCCCGCAGCTGCGGGTCGCTCTCGCCGTAGTCCATCGGCCCGTCGTAGCGACCCCGGCCGGCCCACTCGTCCTTGCCCACGGCGGCACAGAACGCGACCCAGAACTTCTTCTCGATCGGGCAGATCAGCAGGACCTTGTCGTCCTTCGTGCCGTAGACGTTGTACTTGGGCCCGATTCCGCCCGGCCGCAGGGGATTGTCGAAGGCGGCGGCGGAGCCCATGTTGAGCGCCGGCGGAAGCAGCGTCGAGTGGGCCACCGCTCCGTCCCAGCACGAGATGTCGAGGTACGCGCCCTCGCCGGTGACGGTGCGCCGGTGGAGGGCGGCCAGCACGCCGAGGGCGGCGTTGGCCCCACCCATCTCCAGACCGAGGGCGGAGGCGACCTTGATCTCCGGGCGACCGTCGGGCCCCCGTTCGATCTGGAGGAGCCCGGCGGCGGCGTCGATGTTCATTCCGTGGGACGGCAGATCACGGTACGGGCCGGTCTGGCCGTAGCCGGTCACGGAGCAGTAGATGATGTCGGGCTTCGCCGCCCGCACCGACTCGTAGTCCAGCCCGAGGCGGGCGAACGCTCCGGGCTTCGACACCTCGACCAGGGCGTCGGCGCCGGCCAGCAACTCGAAGAAGATGCGCCGCCCCTCATCGGATTTGAGGTTGAGTCCGACGCTTTTCTTGTTGCGGTTCATCATGAGGTAGAAGAGCCCGACGCCGTACTGGGGCAGGATGGGGGGCAGACCCCGCAGGTAGTCGCCGTGGGGCGGTTCCTCGATCTTGATGACTTCGGCGCCGAGGTCGGCCAGTTTCGTGGTGGCCAGCGTGGCCAGGCGGCACAGGTCGAGGACGACGACGCCGTCGAGGAGAGGGGTCATGGCCGAATTCTGGCCTCCGACGTTCGATTTGTAAACGGTTACTTGACACTGGAAATGGGGCGGCCATACGATGATTCGGTTCAGCGCCGCCTCGGGCAGGGGGGAACCTGTGAGGAAGCCGGAGAAGGCTGGCCGGATCGCCGTGGTGGTGGCCATCGTCGCACTGGCCGGCGGTGGCGTGCTCACCGGGAGCGGGGTCGGCCGGGCCGGAGCCGCCGGTGAGGCCGCCTCCTACGAGGCGGTGGCGTCGGCCGAGGGTGTCCGCTTCTCGATGTCGGCGCCCAACTTCGTGGCCGTGGAGACGTTCATCGACGGCGGTGGGCCGGTGTCCCAGGCGGTGATCGACGGCTTGGGCAACTCCCACGCCTTCGCCTCGCTGCCCTACCCCGGTGATCTGGCCATCAGCGGCCCCGGGCTTCTGGCCGGTCTGACCGGCCTGCCGTCACCGCCGCCCTATCCCTTCTACGTCAATTCCAGCTACCCGACGAAGCCCGAGGGCAAGCTGGCCCAGCCGGGCTACGAGCTGACCGCCACCAGCGGCGAGGCCTCCTCGGAATCGTCGGCCATCACCGGCGGCGCATCGGGCGACTCGGCCGTCGGCCGGACGGTGACCCGATCCCTCGCCAACCGGGACCCGGCCACCGGCGCCGTCACCGCTCAGGCCACCGGAACCGCCGACGTGATCAACATCGGCGGCGTCCTGCGGATCGGCCAGGTCGATGCGCTGGCTCGCGTGACCCGCTCACCGGGTCAGGAGCCCGTCCGCCAGGCGGCCTTCACCATCAACGGGGTGACGATCGCCGGCCAGACCGTGGGATTCTCCGACAAGGGCTTCACCTTGGCCGGCACCACCACGCCCATCCCGGCCGGCAACCCGCTGACGGAGGCGCTCAAGCAGGCGAAGATCAACGTGCAGTACATCGCCCGCGTCGACAACCCGGACGGGGTCGTGAGCCCGGGGCTCGTCATCACCCAGGAGCAGCAGATGCCGTCGGGGCCGATGGTCGTCCTGCGCTACGTGTTCGGCCGCATGGCGGCGTCGGCCACCCTGTCGGGGAGTTCGACGTCGATCGGCAGCGATCTGCCGGTCGGCTCCACCGGGCCGGCGGAGCCGGTGGTGGAAGGCGGCTCGAGCCCGACCCCCGAGTTGCCGCCGCCGTCGACGCCGAGCTTCGTGAGCGACACGCCGATGACCGACTTCGACTCCGGCACCGTTGCTGACACGTCGACCGGTTACGGGTTCGCCACGACGGATCTTTCGGTGCCGCCTGTCACCGACACGGGCGGGGAGGCCGTCGCCGACACGCCGGCACCTTCCCCCTCACCGGGCGGGGAAGTGCAACTGGCCACTCCGATCGCCCAGCAGCCCGCCATGCGGGTCGACACGCTGAGCATCTACGTCATCCTCGTCGTCGGCGCGCTGGTGGCGCTGGCCGGGGGCCTGCTACTGCGACTGGTGGGGGTGAAGCTGAAGTGGGTGTCATGAAGTACGTCAGGAACCAGTGGGACCGGGTCGGCGCCTGGGCCTGCATCGCGGCCGGCGCGATCGCGCTGATCGTCGGCTACGTCGGCGTGTCGGGCACGCTCGACACCGCCGAGCAGCTTCCCTATGTCGTCTCGGGCGGGATGGTGGGGCTGTTCCTGCTGGGTCTGGGCGCCATGTTCTGGCTGTCCGCCGACCTGCGCGACGAGTGGCGCAAGCTCGACGCCATCGACCGTCACGTCGTCGAGACGGGGTCGCTCCCTCCTCCGGCCGCCGCCCCCGAGCGGACCCCGGCGGAACCGGCGGTGGAGCGGCGCGAGGTGTCCCTGCGGTGAGTTCCGTTCCGTTCCGGCCGGCGCTGTCCTTGTGGCGCCGGTCGAACCAGCTGCTGGCCGGCGTCCTGCTGCTGCTGGGCTTCGTCGTCCTCATGGTCGGCTACGCCGGCACGTCGGGCACCCGCGACCTCGACGAGCAGGTGGTGTGGCTCAACGTCGCCGCCGCCGGGCTGCTGGTGGGTGGCTTCGGGGTCGTCTCCTTCCTGGCCGCCGGGCGCCGGGCCGTCGGCCGGCGGCGTCTGACCCTGTTCGGGGACGTCCCGACGGCGGACGAGCGTCGCGGCGCCGCGGATCTCCTCGACGCCGGTTCGCTGGTGGCGGCACCGACGATGACGCGCTACCACCGGCCCGGCTGCCCGTTCGTCGAGAACAAGGACGTCGCGCCGGCGTCGCAGGCGGCGCACGAACGGGCCGGGCGCCGGCCCTGCGGCATCTGCCGGCCGGAGGGCGGGGGAGCGACCGGGTCGAACGAGGTCGGCCGGTGAAGGATTTCTGGCCGTTCGTCATCGCCGGGCTCACCACCGGTTCGCTGTACGGGCTGGCGGCCATGGGCCTGGTGCTGACCTACAAGACGTCGGGCATCTTCAATTTCGCCCACGGCGCCATCGCCGCCGGTGCCGCCTACATCTTCTATGAGCTCAACACCCGCAACGGCGTTCCCTGGCCGCTGGCGGCGCTGATCGTGATCTTCGTGGTGGCGCCGATCGCCGGCGTCCTCACCGAGCGGATCGCCCGGGGCCTGGCCGACGCGCCGCCCTCGGCCAAGATCGTGGCCACCGTCGGGCTGCTGTTGATGGTGTCGGGCACGGCCACCGCCATCTTCGGGGCGGCGGCCATCAACTTCCCGCAGTTCCTTCCCGTCCGGACGTACCGCATCGCCGGCATCAACCTCGGCGTCGACCAGATGATCTCGATGGCCATCGCCCTGGTGTCGGCGGCCGCGCTCTACTCGTTCTTCCGCTTCTCCAAGCTCGGTGTGGCCATGCGGGGCGTGGTCGACAACCCCGATCTCCTGGACCTGGCCGGAACCAGCCCGGCCCGCGTCCGCACCCAGGCCTGGATCATCGGTTCGGCCTTCGCCGCCCTGTCGGGGATCCTGCTGGCGCCGTTGACCGGGCTCGACGCCATCCTGTTGACGCTGCTGGTGGTGCAGGCCTTCGGCGCTGCGGCGGTGGGCGCCTTCACCAGCCTGCCCCTCACCTACCTCGGTGGGCTGGTCATCGGCGTGGGCGGGGCGCTGGCCACGAAGTACGTCGTCGACGTGCCGAACCTGGCCGGGTTCCCGCCGTCCCTGCCGTTCATCGTGCTGTTCCTCGTGCTGCTGCTGACCCCGAAGGGGCGGTTCGTGGAGGCCGGGCGGCGGCGCCTGGCCCGGGACCGGGTGCCGATGGCGCCGGCGCTGGTGTGGGGCGGGCGGCTGGCGGTGGTGGTCGGCCTGGTGATCGCCCCGCAGGTCGTCGGCACCCGCCTGCCGGTGTACGCCAACGGCCTCATCTTCATCCTCGTGTTCCTGTCGCTGCGGCTGCTGGTGCGCACGTCGGGTCAGGTGAGCCTGTGTCACGCCGCCTTCGCCGCCATGGGGGCGGCGGCTTTCTCGCACTTCGCCCACGGCGCCGGGCTGCCCTGGCTCCTGGCGCTGATTCTGGCCGGCCTGGCAACGGTCCCGATCGGCGCCCTGGTCGCCATCCCCGCCATTCGCCTGTCGGGGCTGTACCTGGCGCTGGCCACGTTCGGGTTCGGGCTGCTCGTGGAGCGGATGGTGTTCGGCACGGCCCTCATGTTCGGGGGCCGCGGCTCCCGCCGCGCCCCCCGGCCGGGGGAACTCCTGGGCCTCGACCTCGGTTCCGACAAGGGCTACTACTACGTGACCCTGGCCGTCGTGCTGGCGGTGGCGGTGATGATGTTCTGGCTGAACCGCTCCCGCCTCGGGCGGCTGTGCCAGGCCATGGCCGACTCGCCGGTGGCGCTGGCCATGCACGGCACCAACGTCCGGATGACGCGGGTGCTGGTGTTCTGCGTGTCGGCGTTCATCGCCGGCCTGGCCGGAGCGCTGTTCGCCGGGAGCGCCGGTTCGATCTCCGGTATCGGTTTCGGCCCCTTCGCCTCGTTGACGTGGCTGACGGTGCTGGCGCTGGCCGGACGGGGTGAGTTCTCGTCGTCGGTCATCGCCGCCTTCGTGCTGTCGGTGGTTCCGTCCTACGTCGACAAGCCGGCCTACATCGACTGGCAGCCGGTGATCTTCGGCGCGCTGGCCATCACCGCCAGCCTGGCCCAGGGCGGCGGTCTGCCGTTCGCCGCCTGGTTCCGCCGGTCCGCCGAGCGCCACGCCGAACGGGCCAAGCACTCACCGGTCGCCGAACGCAACCGTCTCGCCGGTGCCGGCGCCGGCGCCGGTGCGGCGGTCACCGCCGGAGGTGGGGCATGACCGCCAACGAGGCGCTCCGGGCCGAGAAGATCTCCGTGCGTTTCGGCGGGGTCCACGCCGTGCAGGACGTGTCGCTGGAGGCCCCGCTGGGCCGGCTCACGGCTCTCATCGGCCCGAACGGCGCCGGCAAGACGACGACGTTCAATGCGTTGTGCGGGCTCAACAAGCCGTCGGGCGGGACGATCACGCTCTTCGGCGAGGACATCGGCCATCTGACCCCGCCCGCCCGGGCCCAGCGGGGCCTCGGGCGGACGTTCCAGCGCATGGAGCTGTTCGACTCGTTGACCGTGGTCGACAACGTCGCCCTCGGCGTGGAGGCCGGCATGGCCGGTTCCCGGCCGCTGCGTCACCTCCTCACCAGCAAGTCGGAGCGCAACCGGATCCGGGAGGCGACCGACGAAGCCATCGAGCTCTGTGGGCTGGCGCCGCTGGCCTCCCGGCGGGCGGGCGCGATCTCCACCGGGCAGCGGCGGCTCGTGGAGCTGGCCCGGGCCATCGCCGGCCAGTTCAAGGTGTTGCTCCTCGACGAACCGTCGTCGGGCCTCGACGGTCACGAGACCAAGCGCTTCGGGCAGATCCTCCGGGAGATCATCGCCCGGCGGGGGACGGGCATCCTCCTCGTGGAGCACGACATGTCGCTGGTCATGGACGTTTGCGACTACATCTACGTGATCGACTTCGGCCTGCCGATCTTCGAGGGCACACCCCCCGAGGTGCGGACCTCCGAGGTCGTGCGAGCCGCCTATCTGGGCTCCGAGGCCGTCGAAGCCGAGGTCGGCTGATGTTCACGCTCGAGGGAATCGTCGCCGGCTACGCCGAGACCACGGTGCTGCGGGGCGTGTCGGTCACCGTGCCCGACGGCGCGGTCGTGGCCCTCCTCGGGGCCAACGGCGCCGGCAAGACGACCCTGCTGCGGGTCGCCTCCGGGCTGTTGCGGCCGACCGCCGGGCGCATGACGCTCGACGGCCGGGACGTCACGCATCACCGGCCGCACCAGCTCGCCGGCCTCGGTGTCTGCCATGTCCCGGAGGGGCGGGGCATCTTCCCGTCGCTCACCGTGCGGGAGAACCTGGCCCTCCAGGCCGGCGACGGCAAGGACGGCACGGCCCGGGCCGTCGACGCCTTTCCCCGTCTGGGGGAGCGGATGTCCCAGACCGCCGGCACGCTGTCCGGCGGTGAGCAGCAGATGCTGGCGCTGGCCCGGGCCTACCTGGCCAACCCGAAGGTGATGCTGCTCGACGAGGTGTCCATGGGTCTGGCGCCCAAGATCGTCGACGAGATCTTCGTCTTCCTGGAGCGGCTGACGAAGGAAGGCGCCAGCCTGCTGCTGGTGGAGCAGTACGTCACCCGGGCTCTCGCCCTCGCCGACTACGTCTACCTCATCAACCGGGGCCAGATCGCCTACCGCGGCGAACCCTCCGAACTCGAGGACGAAGACGTCTTCGCCCGCTACCTGGGCACCCACTGATACTCCCAGTAAACATTTACAAAGCTGCTTCGATCGGCCAGACTGGGAGCATCGCGAGGAATCTGAGGGGGATCATCGATGAAGCGCGGGTGGCAGTTGACCTCGCTGGGATTCGCTCTGTTGGGCCTGGTCGGCGCGTCGTTCGCCCCGTCGCCGGCCGGCGCCGAGGGCTTCACGTCGTTCGAGGCGCGGGCCCTGGCGGAGGGCGTACGCATGTCGTTCGGCGCCCCGAACTTCGTGGCCGTCGACACGTTCATGGACGGTGGCGGCCCCGTGTCGCAGGCCGTGCTCGACGGGCTGGGCAACTCCCAGGCCTTCGCCTCGTCGCCCTATCCCGGTGACCTGTTCCTCACCGGCCCGGGGCTCGTGGCCGGCCTCACGGGCCTGCCGTCGCCGCCCGCCTACCCTTTCTATGTGAACTCGAGCTACCCCACGACCGAGAAGGCCCAGGTCGAGCAGCCGGGCTACCGGCTCGAGGCGCAGAGCCACGAGTCGCACTCCCGGTCGTCGGCCAGCTCCGGCGGTGGCTCCGGTGATTCGGCGGTCATGGTCGTCAACACGACGGCTTCGGCGTTGCGCGACGAAGCGACGGGCGACGTCGTCGCCGAGTCAACGGTGAAGGCCGACATCATCAACATCGGCGGAGTCCTCCGGATCATCTCCGGTGAGGCCAAGGCCAAGGCGACCCGCTCGACCGGCGGCGAGCTGCAGCGCCAGTCGTCGCTCGTGCTGAGCGGCGTCTCCATCGCCGGGCAGTCGGTCGGCTTCACCGACAAGGGGTTCGTCACCGGCCCCAACAACACTCCGCTGCCCGACGACGGCCCGGCGGCCGGGGCGCTGAAGGCGGCCGGGATCACCGTGCAGTACCTGAAGGGCGTCCAGACGGACAACGGCGTCATCAGCCCCGGCTTCGTCATCACCCACGAATTCCAGCCCCCCGGCGGCCCGAAGATGATCGCCAAGTACGTCTTCGGCCGGGCCTCCGCATCGGCGACCGCCAGCTGACCCCAGCTGAACAAGGAGCCCCCCATGTCCGACGCTGACCGCATCCGCTACGAGCAGCCCGAGCCCAACATCGCCCGGGTCGTGCTGGCCCGGCCGGACAAGAAGAACGCCCAGGACAAGCGGCTGCTCTACCAGCTGGACGACGCCTTCCAACGCGCCACCACCGATGACGACGTGAAGGTCATCATCCTCGCCGCCGACGGCACCGACTTCTCCTCGGGCCACGACCTCGGCCGCACGGCGTTCATGGGCGAGCCCTTCCGGCCCATCCACGCCCAGGGCGGCTTCACCGCTCCGGGCGCCGAGGGTATCTACGCCGTCGAGCAGGAGGTGTTCGTCGAGCTCTGCTGGCGGTGGCGCAACATCCCCAAGCCGACCATCGCCCAGGTCCACGGCCGGGTCATCGCCGGTGGGCTGATGCTGGTCTGGCCGATGGACCTCGTCGTCGCCTCCGAGGACGCCACGTTCTCCGATCCCACCGTCGCCTTCGGGCTCAACGGGCTCGAGTACCACGACCACCTCTGGCAGCTCGGCGCCCGCAAGGCCAAGGAGATCCTCTTCACGGGCCGGGCCCTGACCGCCGAGGAGGCCCGAACGGTGGGAATGGTGAACCAGGTCGTCTCCCGGGACGAGCTCGAGTCGACCACGCTGGCGCTGGCCCGCACGATCGCCGAACGGCCGATGTTCGGCCTCAAGCTGGCCAAGCTCTCGGTCAACCAGGGCCTCGAGGCCCAGGGCCAGTACACCCACATCAAATCGGCCTACGGGCTGCACTGCCTGGGCCACACGCACTTCATGGCCGTTGGCGGATCACCGATCGAGCGGAACGGCAAGACCAAGATCCGGGAGCTCTCCGGCGCCAACGACACCAGCGCCACCCGCTACTCCGACTAGCGGTGCTGACCGAACCGTCAGCTGCCGGACGGGTCACGGCTGCCCAATCGCCGGCGCGCCGGCGGGCGCCGGTCAAGGTCTGGGCGGCGGTGGGAGCGGTGTTCCTGGCGCTGCAGCTCTGGATCTACGGGTCCTGGCTGACGACGGGCGAGGTCGCCTCCCCGGCACCCGGGCCGACGCCCATCCCCGACTGGATGCACGTCGCCATCCGCGTCTTCGAGGCGGGAAGTGTCCTCGGCGCCGCCCTCTTCGTCTGGTTGCTGCTCATCCGCCCCTGGCGGCGGGCCGGGCACATCACGCTCGACGGGTTGTTCACGCTGGCGTTCCTCACGTTCTTCTGGCAGGACCCGCTGATGAACTTCATCGAGCCGTGGTTCACCTACAACGCCGGGTTCGTCAGCGTCGCGTCGTGGGGGCCACACATCCCCGGCTGGTCCTCGCCCGACGGGCACCTCCTGCCCCAGGGCGTCGTCATGTTCCTGCCCGCCTACGCCTATGCCCTCTTCGGCGGCACGATCCTGGCCGGCGTCATCCTGCGGCGGACGGAGACCCGCTGGCCGGGGCTGCGCCGGGGGCCGTTGATCGCGGTGTGCTTCACCACGCTCGTCGTGCTCGACACCGCCATCGAGCTGGTGGCGTTGCGGTTGAACCTCTGGGCCTTTCCCGGTGCCATCCGGTGGCTGAGCTTCTTTCCGGGCACCCGGCACCAGTTTCCGATCTACGAGGCGGTCCTGCTCGGTGGGGCGTGGACGGCCTGGGCCGCGCTGCGCCACTTCCGCGACGACCGGGGTCGCACGATGGTGGAGCGGGGAGTGGATGACCTCCCGGCCGGGCCGCGGGCCCGCACCGGCCTACGCTTCCTGGCCCTGGTCGGCTTCTGCAACGTCGCCTACCTGACCTACAACCTGCTGTTCGCCGTCCTAGGTACGTTCGGTGGCCCCTGGCCTGACGACGTCCGCAGCCGCTCCTACCTGAACAACGGCCGGTGCGGCGTGGGCACCACCCGGGTGGCGTGCCCGGGCGACTAGCAGTGTGGTGGCTGCGCCCCAGGTGACGGTCACCAACCCCAGGCCGGCCCACAGCCACGACCGGAACGCCGGTCCGAAGGCGACCATCGTGGCCGCGAACCAGCCGGCCGGGGCGGCGGTGAAGCCGGCCCACATGGCCGTGGTCTGCCCGCGGGCGGAGCGCCGCCGCAGCAGGAGCGCCATCCCGAACGGCGGGAACATCGCCACGGTGAGGGCGAACGTGACCTGGAACAGCGGATCGGCGATCGCGTCCTTGAGCACCAGCCAGATCGCCCAGGCGCCGGTCAGCCCGGCGAAGACGAGCACCGTCCAGACGCGCTGCGTCACGTCGGGCAGGATCTCGCGCCGGCCGAAGCGGAGCAGCTGCCCGACGAACCAGCATTCGACGAGCGTCGTCCCGAGCAGCGCCACCCAGTAGAGCTGCATCAGCCAGTGGTCGTAGCGTCCGCCGAACCAGTCCGGGAAGTGGGCGACGAACGTGGCGTCGTGGGCCAGCCACATGAACGTGATGACCGGGGGCATGGAGATGCAGCGGTCGCGCTCGCCGGCCCGGATCGCCTCCACGTACCAGACGATCAGCCCGACGAACGAGATGGCGCTGAAGAGCAGGAACGGTGCGAGATGGTCGCCCACACTGTCGAGGACGACGTCGGCGTCGTCCATCAGCGGGCCACGCTGGTCTCACCGGCCCGCCGGTAGTAGCCGTCGGGGTCGAACACCTCGGTCTCGGGAAACGGCCAGGGCCGGGCCAGCGTCCTGGCCGCCCCGCTGGCCCGCACCACACCGAACGCTCCGATCCAGACCAGATACACGACGCTGAGCACGGCCCAGGTGACGGCGACCTCGGCCAGACGCGGATGGCGGGCCGACCGGTCGCGTCGGGCGACCAGCCGGGCGGCGACCGTCCGGCCGTTGTCGTCCCGCCAGAGGAAGACCGTCGTGGCCGCCGTGAGGATCGGCCAGATGAGCGTCGTGAGCAGCGGATACTGCGTGGTGTGGCCCGCCCGGAGGGCCGGGCCGGCGATCTGCGTCCAGACCAGCACGCCGCTCGGGAACAGCAGCGGCTGGGCGACCAGGTCGAACACCACTCCGAAGGCGTACCCGCCGGCGAACAGCGAGATCAGCGGATGACGGTTGACGACCGAGCCCGCAGGCAGGCGGCGGGCTAAGGTCCGCCAGGCCCAGAAGGCCGGCAGCGCCGGAATCAGCAGGTAGTAGGGATAAGCGATCAGCGTGACCACCGGTTGCACGACCGGCGCCAGCCGGACATAGGGCCATGAGGTGGGGAAGTGCAGCAACCGGGGGTCGTAGACGCAGTAACACGACCAGTTGGCCAGCGGGTCGAGGAGGCCGACTCCCGTCAGGGCGATGGTCAGCAGCAGGCCCGGATGGAGCCGGCCCGAACGGCGCGACGCCCGGATGAACACCGCCCAGAACCCCACGGCGAGGGCGACGCTGCCCCACTCGAAGATGGCCGGCCAGTTGTCCCAACCGAACAGCGGGCGGAAACCGGCGCTGGTCGCCACCGGCTCAGCGGGGCAGGCCGAGGATCCGCTCGGCGATGAGGTTCTTCTGGATCTCGCTCGAGCCGGCGAAGATCGACTCCGCCCTCGTCCAGTAGAAGTGCCGCAGCCAATGGGAATCCCCGGTCAGGCGGCCCATCCCGCCCAGGCGGCTGCCCACGTCGTGCAGGTACTGGTCGGTGTTGCTCCACAGCAGCTTGTGCAGCGATCCCCGGGTGCCGAGCGGCTCACCCCGCATGAGGCTGGTGAGGTCGCGCAGCAGCATCCACCGGAAGATCGCCACCGCCGACTCGAGGCGGGCGATCTCCTGGCGGAACAACGGATCGGTGATCGGGCCGGCCGCGGCCCGCAGGTCGTCGAGGTCGTTGCGCAGCTGCGTGCGGACCCGGAAGGAGCGGGTGAACCGTTCGTGGGCCAGCGTCGTCATGGCGACGTTCCAGCCGTTGTTGACCTCGCCGACGACGTCGGCCGCCTCGGCGCCGTCGAAGAAGACCTGGGCGAACTGGGCGTCCCCCGACACATGGCGCAAGGGCCGAACGTCGATGCCGGGCTGATCCATGGGCACGAGGAAGAACGTGATGCCCCGGTGCCGGTCGGGACCCGTTCGCCCCAGCACGTAGCACCACTTGGCCCAACGGGCGTGGCTCGTCCAGATCTTCTGGCCCGTCAGGCGCCAGCGCCCACCCGGACCCTGCTCCGCCCTCGTCTGGAGGGCGGCGAGATCGGAGCCGGCGTCGGGTTCGGAGAACCCCTGGCACCACGTCTCGTCGCCGACCAGCATCGGCGGCAGGTAGCGGGCGCACTGTTCGGGGGTGGCGCTGGCCAGCAGCGTCGAACCGAGCTGGTCGCAGGTGTCCTCGAAGGCTTCGGGGCAGCGGGCGGCGGCCCACTCCTCGTTCCAGATGAGCCGCTCGACGAAGCTGTGCCCGGCCCCGCCGTACTCCACCGGCCAGTCGATCCCACCCCACCCGGCCGCGGCCAGTTGCTTGGCCCACGACCGTCGGAACTCCAGTTCGGCCGGTGTGCCCTCGAGTTCCAGCGGCAGGGGCTCAGGGGCGTGCTCCGCCAGCCAGGATCGGGCGGCGAAGCGGAAGCGGCGGTGGTCGTCGGTCTCGTTCAGGTCCATGTGAATCGTGTTTACAGTATCGCGGGAATTGCTCTACTGTCCTTCGTATGCCGATCGATCCCAATTCCGTGGGCGCCCAGAGCGACGCCATCGACGCCACCTGGTCCTCGACCGACTGCCTCCTCTACGCCCTCGGCGTGGGCGCCGGAGCGGTTGATCCCATCGGCTCGGAGCTCGAGTACACGACCGAGAACAGTCTCGACGTGGAACAGCGCGTGCTGCCGACGTTCCCGGTCGTGCTCGGCATCGACGCCCTGCGCGGCGTCTATCCCAAGATCGGGCCCTTCGATCACGCCATGCTCGTCCACGCCGAGCAGAGCGTCACGCTCCACGGCCGGCTGCCCGTCGAGGGCCGGGTCACGACGCAGGCCACGATCAGCGGCATCTACGACAAGGGTTCGGGGGCCGTGGTGTCGACCGACACCACGGGCGTCGACGTTGCCACCGGACAGCCCTTGTTCACTCTCGGCGCCTCGGTCTTCATCCGGGGCGAGGGCGGCTGGGGCGGTGACCGCGGCCCGGGCAAGCCGGCCGATCCGCCCGACCGCCGGCCCGACCACGAGATCACCTACGCCACCCGAGCCGACCAGGCGCTGCTCTACCGGCTGAGCGGCGACCGCAACCCGCTGCACTCCGACCCGAAGTACGCCGCCAAGGCCGGCTTCGGGCAGCCGATTCTCCACGGCCTGTGCACTTACGGATTCACCGGGCGGGCCTTGCTCCACGCTTTGTGCGACGGCGACAGCGACCGCTTCGGCGCGATGAGCGGCCGCTTCTCGAAACCGGTCCTGCCCGGCGATCAGCTCACGGTGTCGATCTGGGCGCTGGACGACGGCGGCTTCACCTTCCGCACCGCCAACCAGCAGGGGGAAACGGTCATCGACGCCGGCCGGTTCTCGTTGCGGAGCTGACGGTCATGGGCTCGGCGGGCATCCGCGACCGCGTGGCGATCGTCGGCATGGGGTGCACGGCCTTCGGCGAGCACTGGGACCGGGGGGTCGACGACCTGCTGGTCGACGCCTACGGGCAGGCGTTGTCGTCGGCCGGAATCACCAAGGACGACATCGACGCCTACTGGCTCGGCACGTTCTCCTCGGGCTTCTCCGGCCTCACCCTGTCCAGGGCGCTCAAGCTCGACTACAAGCCGGTGACCCGTCTGGAGAACATGTGCGCCACCGGGACGGAAGCCTTCCGGAACGCCTGCTACGCCGTGGCCGCCGGCGCCTACGACGTCGTCATGGCCATCGGCGTCGAGAAGCTGAAGGACAGCGGCTACTCCGGCAACGCTCCGGTGTTCCCGCCGAGCGACGGCACCGACGTCCCGCTCACCGCCCCGGCCCGCTTCTCGCTGCTGGCCCCGGCCTACGCCGCCCGCTACGGGGTCGACCCGGCCGAACTGAAGGAAGTGTTCACCCGCATCGCCTGGAAGAACCACCACAACGGCTCGCTGAACCCGCGGGCCCAGTTCAAGAAGGAGGTCTCGAAGGAGACGATCGCCTGCTCGCCGCAGGTCGCCGGGCAGCTGGGGGTGTTCGACTGCTCCGGTGTGGCCGACGGGGCGGCGGCGGCCATCATCGTCCGGGCGGAGGACGCCGCCCGTTACCGCGCCGACCCGTTGTACGTGAAGGCGCTGTCCTTCGTGGCCGGGACGGGCACCGGCGGGCAGGACCCGGAGTACGACTACACCACGTTTCCCGAGGTCGCCCGCTGCGCCGCCGACGCCTACGCCCAGGCCGGCGTCACCGACCCCCGGGCCGAGATCGCCATGGCCGAGGTCCACGACTGCTTCACGCCCACCGAACTCGTCCTCATGGAGGACCTCGGTTTCTCCGATCGGGGAATGGCGTGGAAGGACTGCCTGGCCGGCGTCTTCGACCTCGACGGCGACCTGTCGGTCAATCCCGACGGCGGCCTCAAGAGCTTCGGCCATCCCATCGGCGCCTCCGGGCTGCGGATGCTGTTCGAATGCTGGCTCCAGCTGCGCGGCGAGGCGCCCGAGAACCGGCGGGTGGCCACCCTCGGCCGGGGCCGCAAGCTGGCGCTGACGCACAACCTCGGCGGATCGCCGGGCGCCTGCGTCACGTCGGTGGCGGTCGTCGGCTCCGAACCCTCGGCCTAGCCGCCGGGCCTGCTTCAATGGTGCGGATGAGCTCGGTCACCTCGGAACCATCTGCCGCTCCGCTGTCGAGAGCCGACCGCAAGGTGCAGATCCAGCAAGGGATCGTGGAGGCGGCGCTCGCCCTCACCGAGCGACACGGCGTCGACGGATGGACCATGCAGATGCTGGCCGCCGAGCTCGGGTGGTCAACCGGCGCCGCCTACCGGCACCTGGCGGGGAAGGACGCCCTGCTCGAGTCGGTGGCCATCGAAGTCCTTAAGCGGGTCGAGATCCCCGACACCGGCGACGGACCCTGGGAGGAGCGGCTGCAGGCGCTGGCCTGGTCGACCTGGCGCCAACTGTCGAAGCAGCGGTGGATCGCCCAGTACATCCTCAACCACCAGGAAGCGGGCAAGTTCGCCAACCGCTTCTTCGGTGCGCCGCTCGTGGCCATCTTCGCCGAGGCGGGCTACGACCTGAACACCGTGTCGCTGCCCATCGGGCTGTACTCGGCTTTCATGTTCGGCAGCCTGTGCGGCTTCGAAGCCGATCCGTCGGCCCGGTCCCGTTCCCGCTCCCGCCGGATGAAGGGCTACAGCGCCGACGCCCACTTCGAATGGGGCCTCTCAGCGCTCATCGCCGCCATCCGGGCGCAGTCTCCCGGCGCCTGAAGGGCGGGCGGTCAGCCCCGGTTCCAGAGCTGGGCGATGGCGGCTCGCCGTTCCCGGCGGGCGAGGCCCCGGAGGTCGGCGGTGCCGTGTTCGGTCACGACGATGTCGACGTCGTGACCGGGCGTGGTGACCGGGCCCTCGAGCCGCTCGACCAGCGTTGAGCGGTGGCCCCGGGAGGTCGTGGTCAGGGCGATGATGCTCAGGCCGCCCGGCTGGCCGGCGGCGGCAAAGGCGAAGTCGGGATGACCGCCGACGCCCCCGATGGTCGAGCCCCCGGCCGTCTCGACGTTGACCTGGCCGTCGAGGTCGATCTCGAGCGCCGTGTTGATGGCCACGAACGGGCCGTCGTGGCGGTCGGGCACGTGCGTCACATCGCAGGGATGCAGGATCGGTTGCCCGTCCGCCCATTCGTACAGCACGGCGCTGCCGGCCAGGTAGGCGGCCGCCGGTCGCCCGATGAGCAGGCCGCGGCGGGCGAGATCGACGACGGGATCGCTGAGCAGTCCGGACGAGACCCGGACGGGCCGGTCCAGGGCGGCGCAGGCCGCTTCGCCGATCGTTCCCGGCCCGAACTGGATGCGGGCGCCGTCGGGGACGAGCGCCGCCACCCGAGCGCCGATGGCGCGGTGCTCGTCGGTCACCGCCGCCGGCGGAAGCTCGATGGCCGGCGCGTCGGATTCACCGATGACGACGACTCGCTCAGCCGGAAGGGGCGGGCCGGCATCGCAGGCGGGAAGGCTGCGCCGTTCCACGGCGGCCACGACCGCCCCGGCATGGACGGCCGCTCGCAACCATCCGACTTCACTGCCGAAGCGATGGCCGTCGGGCCCCGGAACGACTGAGGCGACGAGCACGTCGGGCCGTACGACGTCGCGCAGCAGCGCCGGCACGGCTCCCAGGCGGACGGGTAGGTAGCCCACCGCGCCGGCGTCGACCAGCCCGCGGAGGGCGAAGCCGCTCATCGTGGTGACGACCCGATCGAAGGCTGCGACATCGAGTCCCTCCAGCGCCCCGAGCGTCCACCCGAGGACGAGGCCGACGCCGCCCGCGGCCGCCGCGGCCCGGCTCAGGTCCGGCAGGAGGGAAGCCGGCGTGCCGACACCGTCAGCGAGGGCGACGGTGGCGCCGGGGCGGATCAGGTCGGCAAGGTCGGCCACGGCCCGAAGCTACCGCCTCGGGCCGAGGCACTCGGGCTTGCGCCATCAGCCCTTGCAGTGGCGCTGGAAGTTGTCCGGGCTCGTCCAGGCGCCGTCGTTCACCACGATGGTGAACCAGCAGGACACCGGCGTGGCGTTCTTACCCTCGATGAACGTCAGCGGCTGGGTGATCCCGCCCAGATCCTCGTTGCGGAAGGTCCACAGGCCCTTCAGCACCGCTTCGCTGGTCGGGGGCTCCGTCATGTTGGCCGCCGCCTTCCCGAACACCTTGGCCGAGGTCCAGCCCGTCGGGCCACCCACTCCGGGCCGCAGGCCCTGGCCGAACTGCTTCACGGCCTGCTGGTACTCGTCGGTGGCGGGCGTGCCGGTCTGGAACCAGGGGAAGACCGGCGTGGAGGCCACGATGCCGGCCAGGTTCGGGTCGTCCTTCTGGGCGTCGACCACCAGCGAGTTGGCGGTGAGGAAGTTCGGCTTGAACCCCTGCCGGGCGCAGGCCGTGCCGACCCGGCTGATGCCCGCCGGATCGAGGAAGACGAGCAGTGTCTGGACTCCGGCGTTGCGGGCGGCGAGGCATTCGGCGGTGTAGTCGGGCTGGGCGATCGAGGCCCGAGCGGTGTAGACGACCTCGAAGCCCAGATCCTTGGCCGACTGGGTCGTCACCCGGGCGGCGGCGTTGCAGCCGTCGGCCTCGACACAGACGATGCTGCCGTACTTCTTGGCCTTGGGGAGCAGCATCTGGGCCCCGGCTCCGATGGCGGCGTGGAAATTGGCGTCACCGGTCGAGGCCTGTACGAAGTACATCGGGCTGTCGTAGAACCAGTAGCTGGCGCCCTCGTTCCCGATCACCGGCACGCGCTTCTCGGTGATGTAGTCGACGCTGCCCTTGCCGGCGATCGCCTCGTTGTTCATGACGAAGGCGATGACCTTCTTCTGTTCGATGGCGTCCTGCACCTGGGCCCGGTGCTTGGCCGGGTCGCCGCCGTCGTCGTAGACGAACAGCTTGACCGGGTGGCCGTTCAGGCCACCCTTGGCGTTGATCCACTTGACCCACATCTGGAGGCCGGTGACGTTGGGAGCGAGGGCGCCGCCGGCCGGCCCGGACAGGATGCCGATAC
This sequence comes from Actinomycetota bacterium, assembly GCA_040756995.1. Classification (GTDB taxonomy): domain Bacteria; phylum Actinomycetota; class Acidimicrobiia; order IMCC26256; family BP-133; genus BP-133. The sequence continues at coordinate 52,532 of JBFLYK010000037.1, forward strand.
TGGCGATGAGGACGGGGGAGTCGCCGGGCGGAACGACCTGGCCGCCGCCGGGCACCCCGGCGGCCGGGGCGGTCGTCACGGGCGACTTGCGGTCCGGGCCGGGGGCGGCGCCGCCGGGGGAGGACGGCTGCGCCGCCGCCTTGCCGCCACCGGTCGCCGCCGGCGCATTCGAACCGGTGGACCGGGCGGGACCCGTTGAACCCCTCGGGGCCGAGCCGCTCGCCGCCGTTCCACCGGCTGTCGCCGTGCTCCCGGACGGTTCGGGGGCGACCCCCTTGACGGCGGCGGCGTCGCCGGCGGGGGCGGCCCCGGGGTCGACGAGGCCTTCGCCTGCCACTCCGGCGGCCGGGCCGCCGGTGTCCGCGGCCGGAGCGGGGTTCGAGGCGGCCTGGCGCTCCACCCGCGTGCCGCAGGCCGCAGTGAGCGTCGCCGCCAGAGCCAGGGCCAGTGCCCCCTGCGCCACCCGACCCGTCCGTCGCGTCATCCGCACCGCCTCCCTTCCGATCCAGATGGTAGGCCTCGCCGGACGGGATGTAAACGGCCTTCACAGATTGTGTGAATCTTATTCACTTCCGTGGTACCGTGCTCAGCACGACCAACCAGGAGGCCAGATTCGGATGGTGTGGGGATACGTTGACGACGAAGCGATCGAGGAAGCCCGCAGCCTGATCGGCGTGCCGCTCCGCCGCGAGCGCAGCCGCTGGGTGAGCACGGCGACGGACGACGCCATCGATCACTTCGTCGAGGGCATCGGCGACAACAACCCGCTGTGGGTCGATGCCGACTACGCCGCCGGCACCCGGTGGGGCACCCGGCTCGCCCCGCCCACTTTCCTCTACGCAGTCGACCTCACGGTCGTGGCGCCCAAGCTGCCCGGCGTCCAGTGGCTTCACGCCGGTACCGATTGGACGTTCTATGACGTCGTCCGCCTCGGCGACGCCTACGACGTCTACGCCAAGCTCATCGACGTCCAGGTGAAGTCGGGCAAGTTCGCCGACAAGTGGGTGCTCCAGACCGGCCAGATCGACTACACCCGCCGCAGCGACGGCAAGCTGATCTGCCGGGCGCTCGGGCACACCGCCCGCACTCCCCGGGGTGAGCAGCTCGTGAAGAAGGACGGCACGAAGAAGTACGAGGCCCGCGAGCCGCAGCGCTACAGCGCCGAAGAGATCGAGATGATCGAGAAGCAGATCCTCTCCGAAGAAGTGCGCGGCGCCGAGCCCCGCTACTGGGAGGACGTCCAGGTCGGCGACTCGCTCGGCCCGGTGGTGAAGGGCCCGCTCACCACGACCGACATCATCGCCTTTTACTCCGGCACGCTCGGCGCCCGGCAGTACGGCGGTGCCCACGGCAATGTGGTCCGCTACCGGCGCCGCCACGACGACTACGCCATTTCCGAGATCACCGGCGCCAAGGACTCCGCCGGCCGCGGTCACGTCGAACACAAGACCGGTGCTGACATTGTGGGAATGGGCGGTGCCTACGACCTGTGTCCGCAGCGCCTCTCATGGGGTGGCCACCTGCTGACGAACTGGATGGGGGACGACGGCTTCCTCTACCAGTACAACGGCAAGGTGAAGCGCCCGAACCTCCTCGGTGACACCACCTGGTGGCGGGGAGAAGTCACGGGCAAGCGGATGGTCGAGGGCCGGCCGGCCGTTGACGTGGCGATCAGGGCCATCAACCAGCAGGATATTCAGACCGCCGAAGGCACGGCCGTGATCATGCTGCCGTCCCGGAAGCACGGTCCGGTCGAGGTTCCGCTGCCGCTGGAAGACGGGCCGGGCGCCCCCTTCTAATCTCCATCCATGCACGCCATCATCTCCGGCATCGGCGAGACCGAGTTCTCCAAGGATTCCGGCCGGACCGAGCTGCGACTCAACGTCGAAGCGTCGCTCGCCGCCCTGCGGGACGCCGGGGTGGACCCGTCCGACGTCGACGGGATCGTGGTCCCGGCGCTGGTCGGCTCGACGGCCGAGGACCTGATGTCGGCCCTCGGCCTGGGGGACCTGTCGTACACCGCCTGCGTCCACATGGGCGGGGCCGGCCCGCTGGCGGCACTGGCCCACGCCCGGCTGGCCGTGACCAACGGCCTCGCCCGCACCGTGCTGGTGAGCTTCGCCCACAACGGTCGCAGCGGCCCCAACAAGCTCGGCGCCAAGCCGCCCACCCTCCAGTACGGCCAAGCGCCCGGCTACCGGCGCAACTACGAGGCGGTGCACGGCTTCGTGGTACCGGCGCAGTTCTACGCCCTGTGGGCGCAGCGCTACATGTACGAGCACGGCTGGACGACGACGGAGCCGCTGGCGCACGTGGCCCGCATCCAGAGCGAATACGCCGTGCTCAACGGCCTCGGCCTGACGACGAAGGCGGTGACCGTCGAGGACCACCAGGCCTCACGGATGATCAGTTCCCCCTTCCGGCTCTACGACTGCAGCCGGGAGGCCGACGGGGGAGCGGCGCTGGTGGTGAGGGCGTCGGGGTCGCCGGCCACCGGGGACGTCGTGATCAGGGGCATCGGCGAGGGTCACCCGCCCCGCCCGGACCAGCCGCTGGCCCGCCGGCCGTTCCTGGCCTCCGGCATGGTCGGCGCCGCCCGCCGGGCGTTCGCCATGGCCGGTTGCACCCCGGCCGACCTCGACTTCGCCGAGCTGTACGACGCCTTCACGTTCAACGTCCTCTGGCAGCTGGAGCAGATCGGGATCTGCGAGCCGGGCGGGGCCGCCGCCTTCACCCTGGCCGGTGAGACGGAGCTGGGGGGCCGGCTGCCGGTCAACACCCACGGCGGGCTGCTGTCCCAGGCGCACGTCTGGGGCGTGGCCCACATCACCGAAGCGGTGAAGCAGCTGCGGGGCACGGCCGGGAAGGCCCAGGTCCAGGGGGCCCGGCGGGGGCTCGTGACCGGCAGCGGCGATTTCCTCGACTCGGCGGCCGCGATCCTGGAGCTGGCTTGATGAGCGACGCTCCGGCCTACAACAAGACGCTGCCCCGACCGCAGGAGATCGACCAGCCCCACTGGGACGGGCTGCGCCGCCACGAGCTGCTCGTGCAGCGCTGCTCGGGCTGTGCCACGTACGTCTGGTACCCGGCCGAGATCTGTCCCGAGTGCCACACCTTCACCCTGGAGTGGACGCCGGTGGTGGCCGCCGGCGAGGTGTACTCGTTCACCGTGCAGCACCAGCGCACGGGCTCCCGCTTCGACGAGGACATTCCCTACGTGTCGGCCGTCGTGCAGCTGCGCGACGCGCCGGAGGTCACCATGGGTGCCCGTCTCGTCGGGGTCGACCCGGAGGCGGTGCGGATCGGCCTGCCGGTGGTGGGGGACTGGCTCGACGCCACGCCCGAGATCACGCTCCTGCGCTTCCGACCGGAGGGCCCTGCTTGATGACCGACACCGTGACCGCCGTCGTTCCCAAGGTGCTGACCGAACGGGTCGGTCACGGGGGCGTGATCACCATCAACCGGCCGGAGGTCTTCAACTGCGTCGACGACGACGTGTCGGCCGGGATCGAGGCCGCCCTCGACGAGTTCGAAGCTCGGGACGACATCTGGGTCATCGTTTTGACCGGCGCCGGCGACAAGGCTTTCTGCTCCGGGATGGACCTCAAGGCGTTCAACACGTTGGGGCCGAAGGCGAAGATCTTCACCGACCGGGGCGGCTTCGCCGGTGTCACCCACCGGAAGCTGACCAAGCCGACGATTGCGGCGGTGAACGGTGTGGCCCTCGGTGGAGGCCTCGAGATCGCCCTGGCCTGCGATCTCGTTGTCGCCGCCGAGCACGCCCGGCTCGGGTTGCCGGAGGTGAAGGTCGGGCTGGTGGCGGCGGCCGGCGGCATCACCCGGCTGGCCAAGCGGATCCCCCGGGCGTTGGCCCTGGAGATGGGCATGACCGGCGAGCCGATCGACGCCGCCCGGGCGTTCGAGGCCGGCCTGGTGAACCGGATCTGTGAGCGGGGCAAGGCGCTGGAGGAGGCCCTGGCCCTGGCCGAGTCGATCTGCGCCGCTTCCCCGGTGGCGGTCCGCCAGACCCGCTCGGTGATGCTGGCGTCGCTGGAGGTCTCCGATGACGACGCCTGGCCACTGGCCCGGGCGGCAGCCAAGGCGGCCCTCAAGTCAGAGGACCTCAAGGAAGGCCAGCGGGCCTTCGCCGAGAAGCGGCCTCCGGAGTGGAAGAACCGCTGACGGCTTCGCTGCTCCGGGGTCTCTCGGTCGTCGAGATTCCCGGCCGGGAATCGGGCCGGATCGCCGCCGACCTGCTGGCGGCGTTGGGCGCCGATGTCGGACGCGTCGCCTCCCGCGGTGACCTCCGCCACGACGCCGCGGTCCTGAGGGACGTGCTGGCCGGCGCCGACGTCCTCATCACCTCCGGCGAGAACAGCGACGTCGTCGCCGATCCGGAACCGGCCGCCCGACGCCGGCTCGACATCGACTTCGCCGGCGTCCACGTCGACATCTCCCCGTATGGCCTGTCCGGCCCGAACCGGGCCTGGACGGCCGACGATGTCACGCTGGCGGCCCATGCCGGGCTGGCCGTCTATGTGGGCGAACCGGACCGCGAGCCGCTGGTGCCGCCGGTGCCGCTCGTCTCATGGCAGGCGGGGATCGCTGCCGCCTGCGGGGCGCTGGCGGCGCTCGGCGGGGGAGCACGGACGGTGGAAGTCGCCGAGTTCGACGTGATGGCGACGACGCACCTGATCGGCCTGTACAGCCTGGCCTTCTTCTCCGGCGCCATTCCTCGCCGGGCCGGCCGGCGCAAGCCGGCGCCGTATCCGTTCACCCACCTGCCCTGCGCCGACGGCTGGGTCTGCGTCGCCTTCCTCGAAGGCCGCCACTGGGCCCGCTTCATCGAGGTGATGGGCTCGCCGGAGTGGGCCTCCGAAGACCGCTACCGCGACCGCCGGAAGATGGGCGAGCAGTACCCCGACGAGGTCGACGCCCTCCTGATTCCCTGGCTGAAGACGAAGACGAAGCAGGAACTCCTCGCCCTCGCCCTGCAGCACAACCTCCCGATCGTCCCGCTCCGAACCGCCGACGAGGTGCTCGCCTCCGATCAACTGGCCGCCCGCCGCTTCTTCCGCCCGCTTGAAGTCGAAGGCCGAACGCTTCAGGTGCCGGGTCTGCCGTTCCTCTTCAACCCGTCACACGGCCGCTCCGTGCCCGCCGCACCGGTCGAACCGGATGGCTCCTCTCGACCTGCATCCGATGCTTTGGCGCCGGCCGGCGCACCACCCCTGGCCGGCCGACTCGTTCTCGACCTCGGCCGCGTGGCGAGCGCACCGGCCGTCGGTCAGTGGCTGGCGGACCTCGGCGCCGACGTGATCAAGGTCGAGTCCCGCACCCACCTCGATTCGACGCGCAAGGGCCGGCCATTGCTGGCGGCCGACGTCGACGCCGGCGACGCCGGGCGGACCCCGAACCTCATGCCGTTCTTCCTGGCGGTGAACCGGGGCAAGCGCAGCGTGGTGCTCGACCTGGCCACCGATGCCGGCCGCTCGGTCCTCGACCGGTTGGTGGCTCGCGCCGACGTCCTCATCGAGAACTTCGGCGCCGGGGGCCTCGAGCGCTTCGGACTCGGCCCGGAGCACCTCCACGCGCTGCGTCCCGAGCTTGTCGTGATCCGCGTCAGCGCCGTCGGCCAGCGCGGCCCGGAGTCCTCGCTGCCCGGCTATGCCCCCCACAGCACGGCGGCTGCCGGTCTCGACGACGTCTGCCGCTACCCGGGCTCGGAACCGGTCGGGATGATCGCCAGCAACTTCGGCGACCTCAACACCGCCGGCTTCGGCACCCTGGCTGTCCTGGCCGCGCTGCGTTCCGGCACCGGCGGCACGTTCGACGTCTCCATGCTCGAGAGCAACGTCACCCACCTGACCCCGCTACTGATCGACCGCCAGCTCGGGCGCCGGCCGGAGGCTGCGCCGCCGGCGATGTACCGCTGCGCCGGCGACGACGCGTGGCTGGCCGTCTCGCCCCGCACCCCCGAAGAGCAGGCGGAGCTGGGGCGGTTCCTCGCTTCAGCCGACCTCGACGCGTTCACTCCCGCCGCCGCAGCCGAAGTACTGCAGGCCGCAGGGATCCCCGCCGCCCCCGCCCTGGGTGCCGAGGACCTGCTCTTCGACGGCCACGTCCGGGCCCGGGACGATGTCGTCGAAGTACCCCACTCCGTCCTGGGGATCGTTCCCGTCCACGGCGTTCCCTTCCGCGCCGATCCCGGCTTCATGGCCGTCCGCGGCGGCGCCCCCGACCTCGGCGAACACACCGACGAGGTCCTCCGCCAACTCGGCTACACCGACCCCGAGATCGCCCGCCTGGCCGCCCAAGGCGCCTTCGACGACGCCTGACCGCGGGCGGTCGCTTCAGTCGAGTCGGCGCAGGTCCTTGCGGTAGCGCTCGCAGTAGCGCAGATAGGCGGCCGCGGCGTTGGCGATCATTTCGGGATTGACGGCGTCGGGCTTGATCCGGGCCGGGACGCCGAGGGCCATCGAGCCCGCCGGGACGACCATGTGGTTGGGAACCAGCGCGGCTGCGGCCACCAGCGCACCGGTCTCCACGCGGGCGTGGTGAAGAACGATGGAACCCGACCCCACCAGCGAGCCATCCTCGATGATGCAGCCCTCGAGGTGCACGAGGTGCCCGATGACGCAGTCGTCGCCGACCGTGGTGGCCTGCGCCGGCGTGGTGTGAACCACCGACCCGTCCTGGATCGACGTGCGGGCTCCGATGTGGATGCCCGCCTCGATGTCGCCCCGCAGCACCGCCTGTGGCCAGATGGTCGACCGTTCCCCGATCCTGACCCGCCCGATGACCACCGCCTCCGGGTGCACGAACGCCTCAGGATGAATGTCGGGCTCCAGGTCGCCAAGGGCATAGATGGGCATGGCCGAGGAGTGTATGAGCCGCCCACCGCCCGCTGGCACTTCGGCGTCAGCTGCCGACCCCCCGCTTCGGCGCCGCCCGTTTCGTCCCCTATGAGCGGATGAACTGCCTCTGAGCCTGGCCGCTCCCGAGCCAGGTGACGGCAATGGCGGCACCGGCGCTACCAAAGATCAAGCGGCCGTCGGCCTGTGGAGCGATGCACATGGGAGAAGCGGGGGTCGCCACGGTGTCGAGGCATGGGCCCGGCTCCGGACGGGCAGCAGCGTTCACACCGACGAGCGCGACGCAGCCGGCCGCCAGGCTGAGCAAAACTCGGGTCACCAGGATTCCGGTACGCACGACTATCTCTTCGGCGACCCGGCCACTGCCTCCCCGGGCCCGCGACCCGGCCGCGCAGGAATCACCCATTATCGGCACCTTGCTGCTCCCGCAGTCTCAGCGGAGGCATGCTGGCATCCATGTGACGGCCACGCGCCGGCGGATGCATGATCCTTCCACCGCCCCCTGACAAGCGACAGACGAGAGTTACTCAGTGGTCGAATCGCCCTCGCTGCCGCGTGTCCTGCCGGGCGTGGCGCTGGCACGATCTCTGCGCCGGCGGGCGATGGCGTGGACGGCGAGGTGGACGCCGATCGCGGCCGGAGCGATCACGATGACGAAGCCGGCGAACCACATGTTCGCCCCGCTGGTTCGAGCCACTGCCGCCCGCCAGCAGAACAGCGCCGCCCACGTCGCCGCCCCCGCCGTCGCCAGCCATCGCGCCTTCCTGCGGCCAGCGAGAACGAAGCCCACCGCCAGCCCCGCCACCATCACCAGCACCACGGCGATCTGGAAGGCGTACTCGTCGCCGCCCTCTCCGCTGCCGGAGTAGTCGTAGCCAGGCACCGGCTGAACCGTCTCCACCTCGGAGAGGTCCCACGGCACTACGGCCAGCCACAACAGCAACGCCGCCGCAACGCCGCCGAGGGCCCAGAGCCAGTCGCCTGCGATCCGTCGGTACCGCCCCGTCCCCACGCCACCATCGTGTCAGGACCGTGCGCTGCCACCCGGACATGCTCGGTACCGAGCGATCATGGGCGCCCCGCTGACCCTCCGGAACTCCCCGGGGTCGCGAGCAACGGTGGCTGGCAGAGTGCAAGGCTAGGGCGCACTGGCGAGATGGCCTCGTCCCTCGATTGATGGGTCCGACCGCCGGGGCCGAACGTGCCTCACTGGCGGGAGGGCCAACTTGAGGAGGGTTGCATGTCCGAGATTGCGAACACCTTCACCTCGGCCCAGCGAGAGCAGTGGGACCAAACCTCGCAGGCCTGGCGTAAGTGGGCCGATCTCTTTTCTCAGCGCAATGACGGCCCGGTTTACCTCGAACTCGCCGGCGTCAAGCCCGGTCAGCGGATCCTGGAAATCGGGGCGGGTACGGGCGACGAAACGCTGCTCCTGGCGCGTGCCGTCGGGGAGGACGGCCGGGTCGTTGCGACCGATTTGTCGGAGAGGATGTTGGCGGTCGCCCGGGAGCGGGTCGAGGCTGCCGGCCTCGGCAATGTCGAGTTCATCGCCGGTGACGCCGGCTCGCTCCAACTCGAAGACGCAAGCTTCGACGCCGCAATAGCGGGGTTCGTGCTCATGCTCGTTGCTGAGCCTGAGGCGGTCGCCGCGACCGCCCTTCGTCTGCTCTCGTCGGGCGGGCGGTTCGTGGCGTCGGTCTGGTCTTCGCCACCGGCGGTGCCGATGCTCTCGTTGCCGATGATGACGGCTTTGAGAGAAGTGGGGGGCCCGCCGCCTGACCCCACGGCACCCGGGCTGTTCGCGCTCGCCGACCCGGACCGGCTGCGGCAGGTGCTCGTTTCCGCTGGCTTTGACGACGTCGCTGTCACTCCGTTCGCCTTCCCCTTCCGGTTCTCCTCGGCCGGCGAGTACACGGAGTTCATGCGAGAGGTCGCGCCTCCGATCTCGCAGTTGATCGCCGAGCGCGCCCCAGAGAAAGCCGACGCAGTCTGGGAGCAGGTCACATCGGCGGCCCGGTCCCGAGCGGCAGATGACGGCAGCATCACGTTCGACAATCAGATGTTGTTTGTCTCTGGGCGGCGGCCCTGACCCGGAGGATTACCAGTCTCATTGCTGAAGTCGCTCCGCGGCGGCAACCTGTACACCTTGGCGACCGCCCCTCCACACCCACCCGGCAAGGGCAGGTAACAGTGGTCTCCGCTCCGGACGTTTGTGCAGAAACCCGCCTGGGGGACGGTCTAGAACTGACGGAGGTCGTTTACACCTGGGGTCTCTTGTGAGAGAGAGACCCATGGACGAGAGAGAGCAGCTGAGGAAGGTCCGTCATCGCCTGGCGGTCTTGCGTCATGCCGAGGAAGTCTCGGGCAACGTCTCGATGACCTGCCGCTACTACGGGATCAGCCGGCCGACGTTCTATAAGTGGCTCCGGCGCTTCGAGGAGCTCGGCGAGGTCGGTC
>JBFLYK010000038.1:0-59182 GCA_040756995.1 Actinomycetota bacterium
CGGCGCCGGCATCACCGGAGAGCTCTGCGGCCCCCGGCGCGGCACTGCCGCCCCCGGGGGCGGCGTTCTGGCTCTGAACTCTGAGCGCTTCGCGCTGCTCGGCGCTCCCTCCGCAGGCGGCGGAGATCGTCAATCCCGCCGTCAGAACAACCACTAGGCGGCGCGACATCATGAAGTTGACCCCCTTGATCCCCAACTTCGTCGATACAGATCTGGGCGCGGGCCGACGGCCCCGGCGTCACGCTGCGCGCGCAGCGGCTCCCGCTGCCTCACTGGCCGTCACCTCCCCCGACGACGGATGCAGCCGAGCGACGGTAGGTCTCCCCGTCAAGGGAGTCCCGCGTAGGTGTTACGGGTTCCGATACGGGTTCGGACCCCAGGGCGAAAGTCAGCCACCCGTTGACGTCGCGGCTGACACGGTGCCCGGTCCGGGCCCAACCGTCCCGGCGCCGGACGGCCAGTTCGCCGACCCGGCCCGGGGGCAGGGCTTCGCCCTCGGCGTCGAGGACGTCCATCTCCAGCAGGCCGGCCGGCGGCCGACCGAACGATCCGACCGGCCCGACGCCGACCGGGTTGTAGGCGAAGGCGCCCTCCGGGCTGCCGTACCACTCGAGCACCCGCACCGCGAAGCGCTCCTCGAACGGCCGCCAGATCTCCCGGGGCATGCCGGTCGACACCACGAGGCGGACGGGATGGGTGCGGTCCCGCCGGGAGGACGGCGCCCGGTAGACGGCCGTGGCCAGCCCGTCGCCGTTGGCCCACGTGGTGCAGCCGTGATCGATGCAGATCTCCCAGAGCCGGGCGGGGTCCGACGTCCGGCTGATGACGGCGTGGTGGATGGCACCGAGCAGCGCCGGCACCACGGTGGCCGTGAGGACGTTGAGGTCGCCGAGGGGGAGGCCGGTGTAGGCGACGTCGTCGGGCCGGTAGCCGAAGAAGCCGGGAACGAGGCGCCACAGCAGCAGGCGCTCGTGGGGGACCTCCACACCGACGGTCTCGCCGTTGGATCCGGTGGCCGGGACGAGGAGCCAGGGGGAGGTGGCGTCGTCGACGTGCTCGCCGGGGTCGCGGCCGGGAGCGTCCTCAGTGGTGTCGTCGAGGACCGGGTACCCGGCCGACCAGTCGAGCCCGGCGGCCCGGCCCTCCGGGGTGGAGGCCACCAGTGTCTTCACGCCGGTGCGGCGCATCACGCCGGCCAGGTCGCCCTCGGCCAGGCGGTAGTCGGCCGTCAGCAGCGCCTGGCAGCCCAGGGCCCGGAGGGTCGTCTCGACCGTCAGGTCCGTCGCCGCCGGATCGATCGGCACGACCGGGAGCGCCAGCTTGGCGCCGGCGGAGAGGGCGTGGAGCAGCGCCGGATGGTTGCGGAGCAGGACCGCGACGCGGTCGCCGCGACGCAGGCCGAGGCGGTGCAGGGCGTCGGCCACGGTCACGCTGCCGGCCGCGAGGTCGGCGGCGGTCACCCGTTCGGCGGCGCCGGAACCGTTCTCGAAGACGAAGACACCGCGGCCCGGATCACGGGCCGCTTCCGTGGCCACCACCCGGCTGAGGACGACCCCGGCCAGCGGGGGCGTCCCGCCGCTCGCCTCCCCCGAGCCGGACACGCCGGCGAGGATAGAGAGCGAACCCTGAGACGAACCCGAGTGAGAGTTACGGGTTCCCCTGCGGACCGTTACGTAGGTGGGACTTCCGCGGACCCGGGTGCGGCGGCCTAGGCCCGGCGGGGTCGGTCGACGAGACCGAGGGTGGCGGCCCGCTGGGAGAACTCCCGCTTCGAGTGGACCCCGAGCTTGGCGTAGACGTTGGCCAGGTGCCCCTCGACGGTGCGCCGGCTGATGAAGAGCTCGTGAGCGATCTCCGCCGCCGTGAGCCGCAGGGCGGCCAGGCGGGCGACCTCGAGCTCCCGGGCGGTGAGCGAGGCGGGGCCCATGGCGGCGGCCGCCGCCCGCCGGCCGGACGCGCCGAGCCCCCGCAAGGCCTCCACCGTCCGGTCGCGGCGGGGGACGGCCTGGCAGCGGTCGAAGGCGCTCACCGCCCGCTCGAGGGCGTCGACCGCCTCGGCCCGGTCGTCGGCCGACCGGCCGAGGACGTCGAGGGCCCGGCCGAGGAGGACGTCGTACCCCGACCCCTCGAGCAGGGCCACGGCCGCCCGGGCCGGGCCGACCGCGCCCTCGGCGTCGCCGGTCTCCAGCCGGAGCTGGGCCCGGGCGAGGTTGGCCATGGCCCGGAACAGGTCGCGGTCGATCTCCTTGGCGATGTGCTCGAGTTGCTCGACCGCCTTCTCGGCCTCGGCGACATGACCCGAAGCGACGGCCACCTCGACGAGGTCGAGGAGGACGGGCGGGGCGAGGGCGGTGGCTCCCATGCCGATCATCCCCTCGGCGGCCCGGGTCAGTTCCTCCCGGGCGACGTCGAGGTGCCCCTCGGCCCGGGCCAGCAGCCCGTAGGCGTGGCGGGCGATGTCGGTGGCCATGTACCACGAGGAGTCGCCGTAGACCCGCCGGGCGGAGGCCACGTGACGGCGGGCCTCCTCGACCTCGCCGATCTCGGCCGTGGCCAGGGCGGCGATCGACATGCCCACGCCCCGGCGGCGGCTGCTCATGCCGGGGGACTGGGTGAGCGCCTCCTGGGTGCAGCGCAGCGCCCCGGCCAGGTCGCCGGCCAGCCACCGGACGTGGCTCTCGAGCTCGAGGACGTTGCCCTCCCGCCAGGCGGGGTTGGCCTCCTTGGCGTCGGCGAAACAGCGCAGCGCCTCCTCGAGGCGGCCCTCCACACCCAGCGACCAGCCGAGCGACATGACGTTCCAGGTGATCCGGTAGGGACTGCCCTCGGTCAGGGCCTCGGCCACGCTGCGCCGCAGCGTCTGCTCCGCCTCGGCGAAGCGGCCCTGGTAGAAGAGCACGGTGCCGAGCACACCGATGGCCCGGGCCGCCGCCGCCCGTTCCCCGGCCTCGGCGGCGGCCGCCGCCACCTCCCGGCAGCCGGCCTCGAGGGCCGGCAGGTCACCGGCCAGACCTTTGACGTAAGCCACCTCCAGCGCCGCCAGCAGCGCGCCGGAGCGGTCGCCGGCCCGGGTGAAGAGATCGAGGGCCTCGGCGGCGGTCTCGGCGGCCTGGTCGAGCTGGCCCGTCCCCCAGGCCAGCAGGCTGGTGAGCCGGGATTTGATGCTGGCCCGCTGGAGCAGGTCGCCGCTGCCCTCGAGGTGGGCGTCGATGGCTCGCAGGGCGTCGATGGCGGCGGAGAAGTCAGCGTCGGCCCGGTGGTCGAAGACCCACTCGGCCCGTCCGACGAAGGCGTTGGCCACCTCGACCCAGCGCCGGTCACCGGCCGGCAGCAGCTCGACCAGCGCCGAGAGGATCCGCAGCGCCTCGCCGTAGACCCCGCGCTCCTCGGCCTGGTGCAGGGCGTCGGACAGCACCGCCAGCGCCTCGGCGTCACCGACGTCGGCCGACCGGGCGAAGTGGGGGGCGGCCTCGCCGAGCCGGCCCATCGTCAGCAGCACCCGGCCGACCTGGCGGTGGAGGACCACCCGGCGGGCGCCGACGATGCCTTCGTAGATCGTCTCCTGGATCAGCGGATGGGAGATCTCGTAGGTGAACGTCCGGCCCCGGCGGGCCTCGGCCACGAACTTGGAGCGGACGAGGTCCTGCAGCGACGGCCCCAGCTCCTCCAGCGGCCGGTCGCAGAGGACGACGACGTCGCCGAGCTCCACCCGCCCGCCGGCCACGGCCAGGACCTCCATGATCCCCCGCTGGCTGTCGTCGAGCCGGTCCATGCGGACCCGCACCCGCTCGGCCAGACCTTCGGGGAGCGACTTCAGCTGGGGCCGGGAAAGGTCGCCGCCCTCCTCGACGAGCGCCTGCAGCAGCCCGAGGACGAACAGCGGGTTGCCCTGGGCCCGGCTGCCGAGCCAGTCGATCAGCTCCGGTTCGGCCGACCCGCCGATGACGTCCTCGGTCAGCTCCCGGACGGCCTCGGTGGGCAGCGGTCCGATGTCGACGCGGTGGAGGGCGCCGATCTGCTCCAGGTCGAGCAGTACCCGCTGGGCCACGGTGTGGCCGGCCAGCTCGCCGGGGCGGGCCGAGGCGACGACGAGGATCCGTTCGGTGGACAGGCTGCCGGCCAGGTAGTGGAGCGCGTCCCACGACGAGGCGTCGGCCAGGTGCACGTCGTCGAGGACGACGACCACCGGCGCCTGCTCGGCCAGGTTGGCCAGGAGGACGGCCAGCCCTTCGAGGAGTCGGGGCCGGGGCGGCTCCCGGTCGGGGGCCGCCCCCCGCACGACCGCCACGCTGCGCAGGAGCGAGGCGAGGTCGTCGAGGAAACCACCGCAGAGCATGGCGACGTCGTGCTTGGGCAGCGTGCGGAGGTGGCGCTCCAGCGCCTCGACCCACAGGCCGAACGAGGCGGTGTCACCCAGCGGGTGGGCCCGGGCCGACAGCTCGATCGACGCCCGCCGCCGGTCCTCCAGGGCCTCGGCGGCCAGGCGGGTCTTGCCCATGCCCGGCTCGCCGACGACGAGGACGAAGCGGAATTCTCCGGACGCGGCGCGTTGCCACTGGTCGTCCAACTCCGCGATCTCTCGGCCGCGACCGACGATCCTGGTTCTCCAGGGCATCTCTCCTCCGCCCTGAAGGGTACCGATCGGGTCTTCATGCGACAGGTCGCACGAAGAGTTATTTACTTCTGTTGGCCCAAATGAACGGCGATACCCCGCTGGATCTCGCGGAGGTGTTCCTCGTCGGCGATCTTGGCGCCGTCGCGGTCGACGACGTAGAAGGCGTCGACGACCTCGTGCCCGAGGCTGGCCACCTTGGCCAGGCGGACGTCGAGCTCCAGCTCGGCCAGGGCCTTGGTGATGCGGTACAGCGTGCCGATCCGGTCGGGGGCCCGGACCTCGATCACCGTGGCCGAGTCGGAGGCGTCGTTGTCGACCGACACCTCGATCCGGGCGGGCGCGGCCGACGGGGGCCGGGGGCTGCTGGCGTAGTCGCGGGCCCGGTCGGCCAGGCGGGCCTCGAGCGACAGGCGGCCGGCCAGCACCCGGTTGAGGTCCGACTCGACCGCCGCCCAGTCCGGGGCGCGGCCGAAGACGCTCTGCACCCGGAACCGTTCGATGGCGAACCCGTCGGCGCTGGACCACGCCCGGGCCGAGACGACGTCGAGGCCGTGGAGCGCCAGCGTCCCCGCCACCCGCCAGAAGAGGCCGGGCCGGTCGGGAGCGACGACGGTGACCAGCGGGCCTTCGCCGTCGAGGACCAGCGCTTCGCTCAGCCGGGCCCGGGTGATGAGCTCGACGGTCCCGTCGGGCGGCGGCTCGGGGGCGGTGCGGGCCCGCTGGCCGGCCAGCACCGGGGCGGTGCGCTCGACGAGTTCGGTGATGAGCCCCGCCTTCCACGACCCCCAGGCGGCCGGCCCGGTGGCCAGCGAGTCGGCCTCGGTCAGGGCGGCGAGGAGCTCGAGCGTGGTCTGGTTCCCGACGGCGGCGGCCACCGAGCTGATCGTGGCCTCGTCGGCCAGGTCGCGCCGGGTGGCGGTGTCGGCCAGGAGGAGATGGTGGCGGACCAGCGTCTTGAGGATGGCGACGTCCTCCGGCGGGAACCCGATGCGGGGGCCGATCTTGTCGACGAGGTTGACGCCCGCTTCGCTGTGGTCGCCGGGGTAGCCCTTGCCGATGTCGTGGAGGAAGGCCCCGACGAGGAGGAGGTCGGGGCGGCGGACCCGGCTGGTCAGCCGGGCTGCTTCGGCGGCCGCCTCGCAGAGGTGCCGGTCGACGGTGAAGCGGTGATAGGCGTTGCGCTGCGGACGGTTCCGGACGGCCTCCCACTCCGGCAGCGTGCGCGTCATGAGCCCGCGCTGGTCGAGCGTCTCGATGACGGGGATGGCGGCGTGGCCGGCGCCGAGCAGGCGGACGAAGGCCAGGCGGGCCTCCTCCGGCCAGGTCTCGCCCAGGGGCGTCGCCTCCGCCGCCAGGCGGTCGACGGCCCGGCGGGAGAGGCGCAGTCCCGCTTCGGCGGTGGCGGCCGCCGCCCGCAGCACCAGCGTCGGATCGGAGATGGGATCGGCCTCGGCGGTCAGCTCGACGACGCCGTCGCGGATGACGATGCCCTGGCCGACGTGACGGTCGGCCGGTGCGCTGCGCCCCCGCGGGCCCTTGACCGAGGACAGGATCCGGTCCCAGGTCTCGTCGCTCGTCCAGGCGATGGTCCGGGCGGCGGCGGCCACCTCGGCCATCAGGGCGTCGGCGTCGGCGTAGCCGAGGTCCTCGGCGACGCCGTCCTGTTCCTGGAGCAGCAGCCGGTCCGACGCCTTGCCCGTCCGGCGGTGGAGCGCCACCCGGACGGCGAGGAGCGTGTCGTAGGCAGCGGCCATCGCCGCTTCGTCGCCTTCCAGCAGGATGCGCCGGGCGGCCTCGGCCCAGTGCTGGGCGTGGACGTCGCGCAGCCCGCCCCGGCCTTCCTTCAGGTCCGGCTCGAGGAGGAAGGCGACCTCGCCGGCCCGCTCGTGGCGCTCGGCCACCGCCGCGCCGACGACCGGCAGCCACCGGTCGGACCGGCTCTGCCACTGGGCTTCGGCCCGGCGGGCCAGCTCGTCGGCGAGGGCGGCGTCGCCGGCGACGAGCCGCACGTCGAGGAGCGAAGTGGCGGTGTCGAGATCGGAGGCGGCCAGCGCCAGCGCCTCCTTCACGGTGCGGACGCCGTGGCCGAGCTTGAGGCCGGCGTCCCACAGCGGATACCAGATCCGCTCGGCCAGCTGCCGCACGTCTGTGCCGCTTTTCGGGCGGCCCCGGTGGAGGAGCACGACGTCGAGGTCGCTGCCCGGTGCGAGCTCGCCCCGGCCATAGCCGCCGACGGCCACCAGGGCGACGTCGGGCTCCGGCCCCAGCAGTGTTGTCAGCCAGGCGTCGGCCCGGTTGGCGTAGGCCCGGCAGAACGCCCGGCCGTGGAGCGCCGGATCGGCGAAGAGGGCGTCCCGGTCGGACCGGATGGCCTGCCCGGCCAGCTTGTCCGGAGCGCGGCCGGGCGCGGCAACCGAATCCGGGGACCGGTTGCCGCGCCCGAAGGCCATCAGCGGGCGACCGTCACAGGGCGTCGCTCCCCATCTCGCCCGTCCGGATGCGGATGACCTGCTCGACCGGTGTGACCCACACCTTGCCGTCGCCGATCTTGTCGGTGCGGGCGGCGTTGACGATGGCGCTGGCCACCCGCTCGACGTCGCCGTCGTCGACGACCACCTCGACGCGGACCTTCGGCACGAAGTCCACCGTGTACTCGGTGCCCCGGTAGACCTCGGTGTGACCCCGCTGGCGGCCGAAGCCCTGCGACTCGGACACGGTCATGCCGTTGACGCCCAGCCCCCGCAGGGCCTCCTTGGCGTCGTCGAGCTTGAACGGCTTGATGATGGCGGTGATGAGCTTCACCCAGCCCTCCCCATGCTCCCGACGTCACCGAAGGAGTACGCCGTCTCGGCGTGCTGCGACAGGTCGAGGCCGACGGCCTCCTCCTCGTCGTCCGCCCGGAACCCGATGGTGGCATCGATGACCTTGGCCAGGATGAAGGAGATGACGAACGACCAGACCAGCGTGGCGCCCACAGCCATGAGCTGCTTGCCGAGCAGGGTGCCGCCACCACCGAAGAACAGGCCGTCGGCGCCGAGCGAGTTGACCGACGTATCGGCGAAGAGCGCGAGCAGCAGCGAACCAACGAGACCGCCGACCAGGTGGACGCCGACGACGTCGAGCGAGTCGTCGTAACCGAGCTTGAACTTGAGCTGGATGGCGAGGAAGCAGGCGATACCGGCGATGAAGCCGATGAGCAGGGGCGCCACGCCGCCGACGAAACCGGCGCAGGGAGTGATGGCCACCAGACCGGCCACCGCCCCCGAGGCGGCGCCGAGGGTGGTGGCGTGGCCGCTCTTGAGCTTCTCCACGACGAGCCAGCCGAGCATGGCGGCGGCGGCGGCCATGTGCGTGTTCATGAACGCCTGAGCGGCAAGGTTGTTGGCGCCCAGGGCCGACCCGGCGTTGAAGCCGAACCAACCGAACCACAGGATCCCGGTGCCGAGCAGCGTGAGCGGCAACGAGTGGGGCGGCATCGTCTCGTTCGGCCAGCCTCGGCGCTTGCCGGCCACGAGGACGGCGGCCAGGGCGGCGATTCCGGCGTTGATGTGGACCACGGTCCCGCCGGCGAAGTCCAGCGCCCCCTCCTGGAACAGCCAGCCGGTGGGGGAGAAGACCCAGTGGGCCACCGGGGCGTAGACCAGGATCAGCCAGGCGCCGAGGAACACCACCCAACCCCGGAACTTGACCCGGTCGGCGATGGCCCCGGTGATCAGCGCCGGCGTGATGATGGCGAACATCAGCTGGAAGGCCGAGAAGACCAGCGGCGGGATCGACAGGGCGTAGCTGTCGACGTATCCGGGCAGGATGAACTTCTCGTCGGCGATGTCCTTCAGACCGACGAAGTCGAAGTTGCCGATGAACTTTCCTCCGTCACCGAAGGCGAGGCTGAAGACCACCAGGGCCCACAGCACGCTGACCAGGCCCATGGAGAAGAAGTTCTGCATGAGCATGCCCAGCACGTTCTTCGACCGGACCATCCCGCCGTAGAAGAAGGCGAGCCCCGGCGTCATGAATAAGACCAGTGCGGCCGACGCCAGAACCCAGGCGGTGTTTCCTGAATCCATACGTGAACTCCCTCTCGTGGGACTCGAACTTCCGGGTCACGATGACGACAGGTTGTTTCACCGCTGTCACTCAAATGTTTCGGCTGAATGAATCCCGGCGGGTTTCCAGGGCGGCCCAGCGCTGGTAAGCCCCAGGCGTGGACATTCTGTTCAACCCTTCCGCGGGGGCGAGCCTCGGCGTCGAGGTCGAGCTCCAGCTCGTCGACCGCACGTCGCGGGGGCTGCGCAGCGGCGCCAGTGAGATCCTCCGCCGGTTGGAGAAGGAGCGGGGCGAGCCCCACCCCAAGGCCAAGAACGAGCTCATCGAGTCGAACCTCGAGCTCATCACCGGCGTATGCGGGACGGTGGCGGAGGCCCGGGCCGATCTGGAGGCGACCCTGGCCGAGGTGACGCCGGTGGCCGAGGGTCTCGGGCTGGCGATGCTGTGCGCCGGGACCCATCCCTTCTCGGAATGGTCCGCTCAGGACATCACCCCCAACGAGCGCTACAACCGGCTGGTCGAAGAGGTGCAGTGGCCGGCCCGGCGGATGGCCATCTTCGGGATCCACACCCATGTCGGGATCCGCTCGGCGGAGAAGGCCATCGCCATCGCCAACGCGCTGACGGCCTACATCCCCCATTTCCTGGCGCTGTCGGCCTCGAGCCCCTGGTTCGAGGGCCGCGACACCGGGCTGGCGTCGGCCCGCTCCAAGGTGTTCGAGGGGCTGCCGACGGCCGGGCTGCCGCAGCTGCTCGAGGGGTGGGCGGAGTTCCAGGAGCTGATGACGACGCTGATCGAGGCCCGGGCCATCAGCTCCATCCGGGAGATCTGGTGGGACATCCGGCCCCACCCCAACTTCGGCACCGTCGAGCTGCGGATCTGCGACGGCCTGCCGACGATGACCGAGATCGCCACCGTCGCCGCTCTGGCGCAGTGCCTGGTCGACTGGATGGACACCCTCATCGACCGGGGCTACGGGCTGCCCTGTCCCAAGGCGTGGATCGTGGGGCAGAACAAGTGGCGGGCCGCCCGCCACGGCGTGGAGGCCGAGCTGATCGTCGACGAGCGGGGAAGCCTCCGTCCCGTCCGGGAGGCCATCGAGGAGCTGGTCGAGGAGCTCACGCCGGTGGCCCGGCGCCTGGGGTGCGAAGCCGAGCTCCTGCATGCGCTGCGGATCCTCGATCACGGGCCGAGCTACCTCCGCCAGCGGCGCTGGGTCGACGCCGGGGCGACGCTGGAGGACGTCGTGGACGGCCTGATCGGGGAGCTGCGCTCCGACCAGCCCGGGTAGCGCCGGTGGCGCCGGATAGCGTCCATGTCATGGAGGGGGAGGACCGCGCCGCGGGGCCGGCGTTCCTGCGGGTGACACCGACCTGTGTGGTCCGGATGGACGAGCTCGACTGGCGGTTCTCGGCCAGCGGCGGCCCCGGCGGCCAGCACGTCAACACCGCCAACACCCGGGCCGAGGTCCGCTTCGACGTGGCCGGGTCGCCGTCGCTGGGGCCGCGGCAGCGGGCCCGCCTGCTGGAGCGGCTCGGGCCCGAGGTGCGGGTGGTGGCCTCCGACGAGCGGTCGCAGCTCCGCAACCGGGAGCTGGCCCTGGAGCGGCTCCGGTCGCGGCTGGCCGAGGCCTTGCGGGTGGAGAGGCCCCGCCGGCCCACGAAGCCGACGAAGGCGGCCAAGGAGCGACGGCTGGAGGAGAAGCGCCGCCGGTCCGAAATCAAGCGCCGGCGGCAGGGCGGCCGGGGCGGCCGGAGCCGGGGGGACACCGACGATTGAGCGTCCCCTCGTTCAGAATCGCCAGCTTCAACATCAAGCACGGTGACAACGGCGACGGCCGGGTCGACCTCCGGCGCCTGGGGGCGGCCTGCGCCGGGTTGTCGGCCGACCTGCTGGCCGTCCAGGAGGTCGACCGCTTCGCCCGGCGGACGGGTTTCCGGGACGAGATGCGCGTCATCGCCCGGGCCACCGGGCTGCAGGCCGTCTTCGGCGAAGCGGCCCGGCGCCGGTGGCGCAGCTACGGCAACGTGCTTCTGGCCCGGGGACCGATCCGCGACGTCGAGGTGATCAGACTGCCCCGGCCGAGCGCCGGTGAGCAGCGGGTGGCGATCGTGGCCCGGGTGGCGGTCAACGGTGTGGATCTGGCGGTGGGGGCGACGCACCTGTCGTTCCGGCGGGGCGAGGGTGCACCTCAGCTGGCGGTGCTGGTCGAGGCGCTGGCGGAGCGGGACGGGCCGCGGGTTCTGCTCGGCGATCTCAATCTCGGCCCCGAGGTGGTCGAACCGGTGCTGGCCGCCGCCGGGTACGAGGTGGCCCCGACGGGGGCGACGTTCCCCGCCGCGGCACCCCGGAGCCGCATCGACTACGTGGCCGTGTCGGGCCTGGAGTTGGTGGCGGCGTGCACGCCGGCGCCGGGCATGAGCGACCACCTGCCGGTGGTGGCGGAGGTGTGCGCTTCGCCTCCGGCGCGCTAGCGGCCCTCAGACCGTCGCTTCCCCGAGCCGCTCCAGGAGGTCGGCCCGGGCCCGGGCGACGCGGGACCGGATGGTGCCCACCGGACAGTCGCAGATCTCGGCCGCCTCGAGGTACGACAGCCCGAGCACCTGGGTCAGCACGAAGGCCAGCCGGCGGTCGGGGTCGAGGCCGGACAGGAGCGCCTCGACGGAGACGATCCGGGCCGGGTCCGGCTCGTGGGTCGGGCGCTCGAAGCGGGCGGCCAGTCGGCGACGGCGGCGGAGGTCCCGGACGGCGTCGGCGCACGTTCGGCGGGCGATGGAGAGCAGCCAGGTCCGGGCGCTGGAGTCCCCCCGGAAGGCCGGCAGCGCCCGGTAGGCCCGGAGGTAGACCTCCTGGGTCACGTCGTCGGCCAGCTCCCGGCTGACGAGCTGCGCGCACAGCCGCCACACCTCGCCCTGGCTGCGCTTGATCCAGGCCGAGAGGGCGACGCGATCGCCGTCCTGGGCGGCGAGGAGGAGCTCGGTGAGCTCGTCGTTGACGGACATCTTTTGGCTGGGAGACTTTCGTCGGGAACTTTGGAAGCTAAGCACGGGACTACCAGGGTGCGATGGATGGACACGGACCGTCCGCTCCACCCGTCCCCCGTCACTGCTGACGCCGGCGCAGCCCCTTCCCACCGGCTTTCCGGACCGGTCGCCTCCCCTCGGTCAGTCCGGCAAGCCTCCCGAGCCGGCGGACGGGTGGAGCGCGACGGTCCGCGTTGATGGCCGCGCCTATCGTCTTGTGGAATTCCGGAACTTTTCGGTGACACAGGACGACCACCTCCGCGCGTGATCCCGCGAACCGCAGGCCTGCGACTGCTCCTGGCCGCCGTACTGGCCCTGGGAGCCCTCCTCTTCGGCGCGGCGCCGGCCTCGGCCCACGCCACCCTCACCGCCACCGAGCCGGTGGGCGGGACGGCGGTGGCGACGTCGCCGGAGCGGGTCGTCCTCCGGTTCAGCGAGGCGGTGCAGATTCCTCTCGGGTCGATCCGGGTCTTCGCCTCGCCGTCGGGCAGGCAGATCGAGACGGGCGGCGCCGGTCGCGTCGACGGTGACAGCCGCGCCGTGGGCGTGAAGCTGCCCGAGCTCGACAAAGGGGGCTACATCGTCACCTGGCGGGTGACATCGGCCGACTCCCACCCCATCCACGGTGCCTTCACGTTCACCGTGGGCCCGGCCCGGGAGGCGACGGCCGACCCCGCCCTGATGGAGAAGCTCCTGTCGTCGGGCGGTGGTGACACGACGGTGGGCGCCGTCTACGCCGTGATCCGGTTCGTCGCCTTCACGGCCCTGGTTCTGCTGGTGGGCGGGCTGGCCTTCGTCGCTCTCCTGTGGCCGGCCGGGGCGGCGCTGGCCCGTCCCCGGCGGATCCTGTGGGGCGCGTGGGCGGCGGCCCTCGTCACGACGGCGGTCGGCATCCCGGTCCAGGCCGTCTACGCCGCCGGCCTGCCGCTGTCGAAGGTGGCCTCGTCGACGGTGCGGTCGGGCATGCTCGACGACCGCTTCGGCCAGGTGTGGGCCGCTCGGCTCGTGGTGCTCGGGCTGATGGCTCTCGTGCTCGTGGCTCTCGGGCGCCGGGCCGGTTCGTCTTCGCCGGGCGACGGGGCGGCGACGGCGCGGCCGGCGCCTCTGCTGGCGGCCGGGGGTGTGCTGGGCGTCGGTCTGCTGGTGACCCCCGGCCTGGCGGGACATGCCGCCACCGAGGACCTCGTGCCGCTGGCGATGGTGGCCGACGTGCTCCATCTGGTGGCGGTCAGCGTCTGGCTGGGAGGCCTGGCCCTGCTCACGGCGGCGGTTCTGCCCCGGCGCATCGCCGCCGAGCTGTCGGCCGTGGTGCCGCGGTTTTCCCGGATCGCCTTCGGGGCGGTCATCGCCATTCTCGTGACCGGCACGTTCCAGGGCTGGCGGCAGGTGCGCAGCACCGCGGCGCTGACCGACACGACCTACGGCCGGCTGCTGATCGTCAAGGTCCTGCTGTTCGCCGTGCTGGTGGCACTGGCGGCGTTCAGCCGCCGCCTGGTCCAGGCCCGGTACCGGGTGCCGGCGGCTCGCCTGTCGTTCGGGCCCGGCGCGGCGACGAGTGATCCCGACGCCGAGACGGTGGCCGGCCTGCGCCGGACCGTCGGGGCCGAGACCGCCATCGCCGTCGTCGTCCTGGCCGTCACCTCGCTGCTGGTCAACGCCCAGCCGGCCCGCTCGGCGCTGGCGCAGCCGTTCAGCACCTCGATGCGGAGCGAACTGGTCCTGGTCGACGTGACGGTCGACCCGGCCAAGGCCGGCCCCGCCGCGTTCCACTTCTACACGCTGTCGCCCCAGGGGGGACAGCAGGAGGTCCAGGACCTCACCGCCCGGCTGACCCTTCCGAGCCAGGACGTCGGCCCGCTGAATGTGCCGGTGCAACGGGCCGGCCCCGGGCACTTCTCGGCCTACAACTTCAACATCCCGCTGCGGGGCTCCTGGAAGCTGGAGGTCAAGGCCCTCCTGTCCGACATCGACGAAGCGACCGTCAGCACGACGGTCCCGGTCAAGTAACGGTCACGCCGCGGCCTGGCGGAGGGCCCGGTAGAGCAGCGCCTCGTCGCCGAGGCGGCGGCGCAGCTCCCGTTCCAGGCCGGCGATCGGATAGAGGTTCTGCGGCGCCCGGGGTTCCTTGTGGGCCTGGGAGGCGTAACGGGGGAGGACGCCGGCCGCCCGGGCGAGGAGGGCGACGGCGTCGGGAACGTCGAGATCGGCCGGGACTTCGAGCCGCACCACGCCCGCCCACGGCGTCGCGAGTCCGCTGTCCCGAGCGGCTCTCGCCGCCGTTATCGGGGGGACACCCCCCGACCCCCGGGGGAGGCGGAGATAGCAGGCGTAGCGCGAGAAGGCGGTGCCGGTGGCGAACACGGGCGTGCGTTGCCCGGCCTCGAGGGCGCTGACGACACCGTGCTGGGCGGGGGGCAGGTACGCCACCCGGTGGGTCTTGATGAACCCGACGGCATGGGGCAGGTGACCGCGCCCCCGCAGCGGGCCGTCGACGATGAGGAGATCGCAGCCGTCGTCGCAGGCCTCCTCGGCGGCGGTGATCTCCAACTCCGCCATGCGGGCCTGCAGGGCGAGGGGCAGCGCCTCGGTCCGCGTCGAACCGACCGTGCGCAGGGGGTAGTCGCCGGCCCGGGTGTGGACGTCGACCGCATGCGGTGAGGCGGTGAACAAGCCGCGTTCGACGAGTACGGCGGCGATCCGGGCCGATCCCCCCGCGACCCCCGGCGCCGGGCAGCGCACCGCGCCGGCGCCGTAGGTGGCGCACAGCGCCGGCGCCACCGACCCGTCGGGGCCCTCGATCCACGCCCGGGCGTCGACCCGGCGGACCCCGTCGACGAAGACGACCGCGCCGCTCGCATCGCCGGCATCGGCCGGCGGCGGATCGACGTCGAGCGGCGCCCAGTCGGAGATCGGCACCTCGATGTCGACGACGACATCGGCCGAGCTCTCGTCGAGATCGAGCGCCTCGCCAGGCAGGCCGTAGGCCGGATCCCACGACTCCACCGACCACCGCATCGGCGCCCCCGGCCCGGAACTCACGCCACGACCTTGGTCACGGTGGCGGTGCGGGGGCCCTTGGCCACCTCGAGGCGGACGGGGACCCGCTCGGCCAGAGCGGGGACGTGGGTGACGACGCCGACCAGCCGGTCGTCGCCGCCGAGGGCTTCGATCGTCGCCGCGACGGTCTCCAGCGTCTCCTCGTCGAGCGTGCCGAAGCCTTCGTCGATGAACGTGGCCTCGATCCGGGCGGCGCCGGCGGCGGCCAGCGACGAGAGCTGCTCGGCCAGGGCGAGGGCCAGCGCCAGCGAGGCCTGGAACGTCTCGCCGCCGGAGAGGGTCTTGGCGCTGCGCCGCTCGTCGGCGTTGCGGTGGTCGATGACCGAGAACTCGCCGTCGTCCTCGACGAACAGCGAATAGGCGCCGCTCGAGAGGTCGTGCAGGATCACGCTGGCCCCGGCCACCAGCCCGTCGAGCACCTCGGCCAGCACCCACCGCTCGAACCCCTTGGCCGACAGGTGCCGGGCCAGCGCCCGGGCCACCGTCGCCTCGCTGTCGGCGGCCGCCGCCTGCTTGGCCAGCCGCTCGGCCTCGGCCATCATCTCCCGGACCCGGGCCAGGTTCGCCGCCGTCTCCGCCTCGGCCCGGGCCACCGCCACACTCATGGCCTCCAGCACGGCGCTCCCACCGGCCGCCTCCGCAGCCGGGGTGCCGGCCTTCCACCCGTCGGAACCGGGCGACGCCCATCCGGACCCGTCGCCCCGCCGTGCCATCGATGGGAGATCGACACCCGCCTCTCGGAAGGCGGCGGTGGCGGCGGAGAGGAGATCGGCGGCGGCCCGCCGCAGACGATCGACTTCGGCGGTGGCGGCCCGTTCGGCGGCCCGCTGCCGAGCGGCCACCTCCCCGGCCCAGGCGGCGAGCTCCGCCCAGTCGGCGGCGAGATCGACCCGCCCGGGAGTCGGAGGAAGGAGCGCCGCGGCGGCGGCCTGGGCGACGGCGTCGCGGGTGCGGTCGAAGGTCAGCTGCAGCTCGGTCAGCGCCCCTTCGGCGGCCTTCACGGCCTGATGGGCGGTCTCGACCTCCCGGCGGGCGGCGGCTTCGGCCTGGCGGGCGGCGGCTTCCCGACGGCGGGCTTCGGCGGCGGCGGCCCGGGCGGTGTCGATGCGGGCCAGGGTGGCGGTGATCTCGTCGGGGCCCGGTTGCCCGGCGAGTTCGCCGGACAGCGCCTCGAGCTGGGCGGCGAGCCCGTCGACGGTGGTCTGGCGGGCGACCCGGGCCCGGTCGGCCTCGGTGGCGGCCCGCTCGGCCTCCCGGGCGCGAGCGGCCGCTTCGTCGAGGAGCTGCTTGCCGGCCAGCAGATCCGGAGCCGGGGGGTGGGAAGGCAGGCGCTCGACCTCGACCTGGCACACCGGACACGGCTCGCCGGGGACGAGCCGCTCGGCCAGCGTGTGCGCCGCCTTGGCGGCCCTGGCGGCCAGCAGCCGCTCGTCGGCCTCCCGCCGGGCCTCCTCCGCCGCGTCGGCCGCCCGGCGCGCCGCCTCGGCCGCCGACACCGCCGCGGTCAGCGCCTTCCGGGCGGCGTCGAGCTCGGTGGCCAGCTGCGCCGCCTGCTGGTGGCGGACCAGCAGCGCCTCGAGGGGCGCCCGCTCGCCGGCCTCGGCCAACGCCTGGTCGGCGGCCACGACGGCGGCGTGAGCGGCGGCCGACGCCTGCTCCGCCTCGATACGTTTTCCCTCGGCCACCTCCAGCGCCGCCCGGCAGCCGGCCAGCCGGCCGGCGGTGGTCTCGAGACCGGCCGGCACCTGGACCGCTTCCAGCGTCGCGGCCAACGAGGCGGCCCCGGCGACGCGCCGGGCAGCGTCGCGGCTTTGGGCCTCCAGGGCCTCGACCTCCCCCCGCACCTCGCCGAGGTGGTCGCCGAGCTTCTCGAGGCGGCCGAGCCGGTCCTCGAGCGCGGCGGCGGCTTCCGGAGTGGCGCCGGCGCGGTCGGCGATCTGGGCCCGGAGCTGGCCGGCCTCCCACTCCTTCTGCGAGGCGGTCTCGTTGGCCCGCTTGCCCATCCGGCCGTAGAGCTCGAGGCCGAGGAGGCTGACCAGCATGTCCTGCCGGTCCCGGGGCTTGTCGGACAGGAAGCGGGCAAACTCGCCCTGGGGCAGGACCACGCAGCGGGTGAAGTGGTCGAAGGGCATGCCCAGCACCGGCCCGGCGATGGCGGCGTCGAGCTCCGTGACCGTCCCGGCCAGGACCTCGGTCTGCTCCGGGTCCTCGGCCCCGGCGACTTCGAGCCGGGCCTCCCGGGTGACGGCCTTGCCGTCGGGCTTGCGCCGCACGACCCGGGCGGCGGTGTAGCGGCGGCCGCCGGCGTCGAACGTGAAGCTCACCCGGGCCTCGGCCGCGCCGCTGGTGACGACGTAGCCGACCCGCCCCTGATGGGCGTAGCGAGGGACGCTGCCGTAGAGCGCGAAGCACATGGCGTCGATGACCGTGCTCTTGCCCGACCCGGTCGGGCCGACCAGCGCCAGGTAGTCGACATCGGAGAAGTCGATGACCGTCGGCTCCCGGAAGGCGCCGAAGCCGGCCATCTCCAGCCGGACGGGCCTCATCCCCGTGCTCCCGCCGGTTCCAACGGCACCGCCGTCTCCTCGTCGAGGAGGCGGGCGAAGAGCGCCTCCAGGCGAGCGTCGGCCACGTTCTGGCTGGCCAGGTACTCGGCGAAGAGCTCCTGGGGCGTGCGCCCCGCCCGGCGGGAGGCCACGGCGGCGGCCTCGGCGTCGTCGTCGTGGACGACCCGGACGTCGACGGCGTCGGGGAACAGCTCCCGGACCTCGTCGGCCAGGCCCGGTCGGGCCGGTTCGGCGACGAAGACCCGCAGGAAGTCGTCGCCGGTGGTGCCGGCCCGGGCCGACAGCTCGGCCAGCGTGCCGGTCAGCGTGCGGAGCCGGCGGCCACCCGACAACGGCACCCGTTCCACCGTCGCCGGCGTTTCCGGTGCCGCCTCGACCACGAGCACGCTGGGCTGGTTCTCCGTCTCCCCGAAATCGAGTTGGAGCGGCGAACCGCAGTACCAGGCCGGCACGCCCGAGGCCAGGGGCTGGGTGCGGTGCAGGTGGCCCAGGGCCACGTAGTGGGCGGCGGAGGGGAAGTCGGCGGGGTCGACCCAGTAGGCCTCGGTGAGCTGGGCGTCGCGCTCGCCGCCGCCCTTCACGCCGCCCCGGGCGGCCAGGTGGGCGGCCAGGACGTTGACGGCGCCGGCCTCGAACCCGGCGCACAACGCCCCCACCACCTGCGCCATCCACTGGGCGTAGACGAGGGCGTTGTCGGCCGCCTCGAATCCCATCAGGTGGGCGGCCTTGATCACGTGGCGCTGCGAGCAGAACGGCAGGGCGGCCACCTGGATGCGCTGGCCGGAGCGGGCCCGCAGCTCCAGCAGCCCGCCGTCATCGGGTCGGCGGGGCCGGCCCACCAGCGTGATGCCGGCGTGGCCGGCGACACCCCGGGCGGCGTCGAACCGGGCCGGGTGGTCGTGGTTCCCGGCCACGGCGACGACGGAGGCTCCGGTGCCGGCCAGGCCGAGCAGCGCCTGCCAGACGATCTGCTCCGCCTCCGGCCCGGGGGCGGCCGTGTCGAACAGGTCGCCGGCCACCAGGACGAGGTCGACCTCCCGTTCCCGGGCGATGGCGCCGATCTCGGAGAACACCGCCCGGTGCTCGTCGGCCCGGGACCGGCCCCGCAAGGTCTTGCCGGCGTGCCAGTCGGACGTGTGGAGGATCCGCACGCTCATCGCGGCAGGACCGAGAACGGGTCGGCGGGCACCGCCGGGCGGCCGTCGGGCAGGGCCGGCGGCGGAGGCGCCTCCGCCTCGGCCGGGCGGGTCGCCCAGGCCGGGAACGGGAATTCGATCACCAGCGGCACTGGCAGCTGGGGCTGGGAGACGAACATCGTCCCGGGCTTGGCGATCGTGGCCCGCTTGCGGGTGGCGGCGGGGAGGAAGTCGTACTCGGAGCGGGTCGCCTCGGCCGGGTCGAGCCGCCCCACGACCTTGACCGCCGACTGGCCGACGACCCGGCGTTCGACCTCGGAGGCTGTCTGCTGCGCCCCGACCAGGATGATGCCCAGGCTGCGGCCCCGCTCGGCCATGTCGACCAGGATCTCCTTGATGGGGCTCGACCCGTCCCGCGGGGCGTACTTGTTGAGCTCGTCGAGCACCACGAACAGCTCCGGCCGGGGCTGGCCGGTGGCCTCCTTGCGGTCGAACTCGCGGCGGAGCGTCACGCCGACCACGAACCGCTTGGCCCGGTCGGGGAGGGCGTGGAGGTCG
Organism: Actinomycetota bacterium; assembly: GCA_040756995.1. Taxonomy (GTDB): domain Bacteria; phylum Actinomycetota; class Acidimicrobiia; order IMCC26256; family BP-133; genus BP-133. The sequence continues at coordinate 19,004 of JBFLYK010000038.1, forward strand.
ACGACCGTCACCTGCTGGCCCTCGGTGCTCACCCGGTGGCCCTCGGGCCGGTCGACGTCCCCCCGGACCAGGGATCTGAGCGGCCGCATCGACGCCGCCAACCGGCGGATGAAGGCGCCCACCGAGCCGCTGACCATGGCCGGCCCGGCCCACTGTGGTCGGGTGAGGTCGTCGGACACCCGCTCGATGATCAGGTCGACCAGGTCGGCGTAGCTGCGGCAATCGATCCCGTCGACCCTCACGGCGCCGGCGTCGGAGATCGGCACCGCCTCCCGCAGCCGGGCCGTCACGTTGCCGATGATGATCGAGAACTGCTGCCGGTCGTCTTCGGCGTCGGCGAAGACGAAGGGCAGGAGCTCCTCGGTGCAGAACTCGTGCAGCGTCCAGAAGAACGAGCGGACGGCGCCGTCCTTCCGGGTGGCGACGTTGGGCCCGGCGGCCGGATCGGCCGGCCGGGGCGGGGCGAAGAAGCCGACGGAGGCGAACGGCGCGGCCGGCAGGCCGAGGAGGCCGTAGATCTCCCGGTGCTCGTCGGCCAGCTGGGTGTTCGGCCGGTCGAGGAACAGCAGGTCTTCCCCCTTGACGTTGAAGATCAGCGCCTTGGTGTTGCGGGCTTCGACACCGAGCACCCCCGACGAGAAGAGGGCGTGGAGCAGGAAGCAGGCGTAGCTCGTCTTGGTGGCCACGCCCGAGATGCCGGAGATGTTGACGTGGGCGCCCCGCGTGCCGTCGAGGAACTCCAGGTCCAGAAAGACGGGCTGGCCGTCGCGCCCCACGCCGAGGGGCAGCTTCTTGGCCATCTGGTCGAAGTAGAGCGCCTCGTCACGGGCGGTGCCCGTCGCCCGCAGCACCGGGGTGCCGGGAAGGGGTGGCACGTAGAACTCCGGCGCCACCCGGGTGGCCAGCACCTCGGCCGCCTCGCTGACCTCGGCCGGGAGGACGCCGTCGTTGACCAGGAAGACGTCGGAATCGAACCGGGCCCCCTCCAGGCGGGCCCGCACCTGGTTGACCACCCCGGAGATCACCACCCGCCCGCCGTCGGGCAGGGTGCGGACGGTGACCACCACGTCGTCGAGCTGGAGGACCTGCCCGGGCGCCAGCGCCACCCAGAACGACAGGGGCGTGGCGTCGTCGGTGCCGATCACGAGCCCGACCGGCGCGGGGCTCTCGACGGCGTCGAACTCCGGGAAGCTGTCCATGGCCGCCATCATGCCCGGGAGGTGTGACAGCTTCGGCGACCCCTCACGGGCCGTGGCGGAGGACGGCAAACGGCAGGAGCCCCACCGGTGGGGGATCCGGTGGGGCTCCTCGGGGAAGCGCCGTGTCAGCTAGGGGAGGGAGATCAACGGAGACTTTCCAGCCCGGCCCAGAGGTCGAGCAGGAGGCCGCCCTTGGTGGCGGCGGCGTCGAGCAGGGGTTGGCTGTCGGCCTTGGCCCGGCCGGCGGCGGCGACGTCGGCGAGGACGGCCAGCTTGTCGGGGTCGGCGTCGGTGGCCAGGGAGACGGCGGTGTCGACGAGGTCGAGAGCGGCGAGGACCTCGGACGAGTCGAACATCCCCTGGTCGCGCTTGAGGAGTTCCTCCACCACGGCATTGGCCTGGTAATTGGCGGCGGTGGCGATGTCGACGGTGGTGGTCGTGCTCTCCATGGCGGTCCCCTCTCGAACGTGTTCCCGGTTGCGAAGGAGGTATCGGCACCGCAACCGGAAGACTTGAGAGGTTTGTCCGAATTCTTGGCCGGCTATGCCTCGCCCGCCCGCCCGGCGGCGCATTCGGCGTCCCGCAGGGCGGAGAGCACGGCCACCATGTGGGCCCGGTCGATGGTCCGCCGCAGCGGCGGCAGCGTGGCCAGCAGGACCTGGCGGTAGCTCTTCGTGGCCAGCCGGCGGTCGAAGACCGCCACCACCCCCATATCGGTGGTGGTGCGGATCAGGCGGCCGGCGCCCTGGGCCAGCAGCGTGGCGGCGGCCGGGAGGTCGACGGCGGCGAAGTCGTTCTCCCGCCGGGCGGTGGCGGCGGCCCGGCGGGCGGCCACCAGCGGGTCGGTCGGGCGGGGGAACGGGATCCGGTCGATGGCCACCAGCCGGCAGAGATGGCCGGGGAGGTCGATGCCCTGCCAGAACCCCTGGGTGGCGAAGAGCGCCGAGCCGGGCCCGGCCCGGAAGCGGGCCAGCAGCTCGGGCCGCGGCAGCCGGTCCTGCACCAGCACCTCGTAGCCGCCCCGGGCGGCCAGCGAGTCGGCCGTGCGATCCATGGCCGCCCGGGATGTGAACAGCGCCAGCGTCCGCCCGCCGGCGGCGGTGATCAGCTCGTGGAGCTCGTCGGCCATGGCGTCGGGGAAGCGGGCGTCGTTGGGTTCGGGGAGGTGCTTGGCGACGTAGAGCCAGCCCTGGCGGGCGTGGTCGAACGGGCTGGGCACGGTGAGCGCCCGGTGGACGGGCGGGGTCGGCTCCACGTCGGCCACGGCGTTGGAGGCGGGGTCCTCGTCGGTCCGGTCGCCGTCGCCGTCGGCGTCGATGGCGGCGGCCGCGTCGGCCGGCGGCGGCAGCGTCAGGCCGAGGCGCCGGGCCAGGAGGTCGAACCGGCCCCCGGTGGACAGCGTGGCGCTGGTGGCGATGACCGTGACCTCCGGGTAGAGCCGGGCGGCCAGGGCCGGCCCGACGTCGACCGTGGCCTGGTGCAGCTCGGGGCGGCCCTTGTTGGACTCGACCCAGGCCACGGAGTTGGGCGGAGGGTCGAGCAGCCAGGCGACGTCGTCGGCCAGGCCGTCGAGGAGCCGGGTGGCCTGGGCGGCCTTGGCCCGGGCCACGTCGCCGCCGGCCGCGCCGTTTGCGCCCGCCCCGCCCAGGAGCCCGAGCTCCGACTTCCGCAGCGTGCCGTGGACCTCCCGGGCCAGGGCGGCCACCGTCGCCAGCGCCGAGGCCAGCTCCCGGGTCTCATCGCCGGCGCCGGCCGCTCCGCCGTCGGCCAGATCCACCCGGGTGGCCTCGCTCGGCGTGCCGAGGGCGGCGTCGAGGGCGTCGGCGGCCCGTTCCAGGCGGCGGGTGAGGTCGGCCTCGGCGCCGGCCGCCCGGGCCCGGACGGCGGCCCGCCGCACCCGGTAGGGCGTCATCCGCACGCCGAAGGCACCGGCGAAGGTGTCCTCCAGCGTGTGGGCCTCGTCGAAGACGACCGCGGTGTGGGGCGGCAGGACGTTGCCGGCCGAGGCCAGATGGGCGGCGTAGAGGTGGGTGTTGACCACCACGATCTCGGCCGCCGCCGCCCGGTCCCGGGCCCCTTCGGCGAAACAGGCGTCGCCGGCGTGGCAGTGGGCCGCGCCCGGACACTCACCGGGGTCGACCGAGACCTGGGACCACACGGCGTCCGACACCGCACCGGGGGCGTCGGCCCGGTCCCCGGTCTCGGTCTTCTCCGCCCACTCGGCCAGCCGCTGCACGGCCTCCAGCGCCCCGGTCACACCCTCGTCGCCGAAGTCGAACCGGGCCTCGACGCCGTCGACCATGGTCACGTCGAGCTTGGCCCGGCACAGGTAGTTGGACCGTCCCTTGAGCATGGCGAACCGCAGCGGCCGTCCGGGGAGTGCGGCGGCGAGGGTCGGAAGGTCGTCGCGGGTCAGCTGCTCCTGCAACCCCTTGGTGGCCGTGACGACCACGACCCGGGCGTCCGGGACGCTCCGGGCGTGGGCCACGGCCGGCGCCAGGTAGGCGAGGCTCTTGCCGACCCCGGTCGGTGCCTCGACCAGCAGGTGCTCGCCGGCAGCGAGGGCGGCGTCGACCGCGGCGCACATCGCCTCCTGGCCGGGACGGGTCTCGCCCCCCGGTTTGGCGGCGATGACCGCCGCCAGCATCTCGGCCGCATCGCTCATGGCGCGGCGGAGTCGGACGGGCGGGGGGCTGGCACACCGCCATGATGGTCGACCCGGTCTAGTGGCGGGGGGCTCCCAGCCGCAGGGCGTCGGGCAGCATGGTGAGGGCGGCCCGGCGGAGGAACTCGATCAGCTCGTCGCGGGGGAGGGGCCGGTCGTCGAGCCAGTGCAGGACGCACTCCTCGACCATGGCGATCCAGCCCCTGATCACCAGCCGCAGCCCGGGCGGGAGGTCGGAGACGCCGAGGGTGGCGGCCACGATGTCGACGACCGCGGCCCGGGTGTCTTCGAAGACCGCCAGCAGGCGCTCGTCGGAACCGGCCCGGCGGACGACCGCCTGGTAGCTGGCCGGCTGCTGCTCGATGTAGCGGACGAAGGCGTCGAGGCCCACCCGCAACCGCTCGTCGGGCGGAAGGCCGGCGCCGACGTCGAGCTGAGCCAGGAGCTCGCCGGCCGCCGCCCGCAGGATGGCCACCTGCAGGTCGCGGGTGGTGGGGAAGTAGTGGAAGACGAGGCCCTTCGACACCCCGACGGTCCGGGCCACGACCTCGGCCGTCACCTCGTCGAACGGCATCTCCTTCATGAGGGCCAGCCCTACGCCAACCAGCTGTGCCCGGCGGGCGTCGGGCCCCAACCGCCGACCGGCGGCCGGGGATGTGGCTGTCTGCTCTGTCTGCTGCTCTGTCCGGGAACCGGGGACGGGCGCCAACGCCATGCCGCCAGTCTAGTTGACCAATGGTCAATAGTCGAGTACCATGTTGACTCATGGTCAACAAGCTTGGACCCGGCACCCTCGTGGTCGTCACGGGAGCCGGCAGCGGCATCGGCCGGGCCACGGCCGTCGCCTTCGCCGAGCGGGGCGCCACGGTGGTCTGCTCCGACATCGACGGCGAGGCGGCCGAGAAGACGGCCGCCCACTGCGCCGAGCGCGGTGGAACGGGCCGGGCCGAGCACTGCGACGTCACCGACGCGGCGGCGGTGGCGGCCCTGGCCGAACGCACCGGCCCGGTCGATGTCCTGGTCAACAACGCCGGCGTGGGCATGACCGGTCACTTCGCCGACATGACGGTCGACGACTGGCGCTGGATCCGCTCCGTCAACCTCGACGGCGTCGTCCACGCCTGCACCGCCTTCGGCCCGGCCATGGTCGCCCGCCGCTCCGGCCAGGTGATCAACGTCTCGTCCGGGCTGGGCTACACGATGCGGGCCACGGAAGGGGCCTACGTCGCCACCAAGGCGGCGGTTCTGGCCCTGTCCCGCTGCCTGCGGGCCGACTGGGCGGAGCACGGCGTCGGCGTCACCGTCGTCTGTCCCGGCTTCGTCAACACGCCGATCGTCGGCGCCACCCGCTACCTCGGCGCCCGGGGCGACGCCCGCACCCGCACCCGGGTCGAGAAGATCTTCCGCCGCGGCCACCCGCCGGAGGCGGTCGCCCGGGCCATCGTGGCCGCCGCCGAGCGCAACCCCGCCGTCGTACCGGTGGGGTGGGAGGCCCGCCTCGGCTGGCACCTCAACCGCGTCACACCGCTGGCGGTGCAGGACCGCCTGGCGAGATTGGACCTGCTGTGAGCCGTTCGGCGACCCGGGCCCTGGCCGTGGCGGCGGGTGCCGCCGGCCTCGCCGCCGGCGCCGTGGTGGCCGCCGACCGCCGCTGGCGCCGGGCCGAAGACCCTTGTGCCGCAACGGTGCTCGACCTCGACGGCGCGACCGCGTTCAAGGTCGAGCGACCGGACGGCGCGGTCCTCGACGGCGTCATCGTCGGTCCCGCGGCCGGGGCGCCCGAGGGGATGGGCGGTGTCCCCCTCACAAAGGCGGCGGGAGCCGCCACGGGGACCGTCGTGCTGTCCCACTGCTGGACGGGCAGCCGGGCCACGTGGGAACCCGTCGCCGCCCGCCTCGTGGCCGCCGGCCGGCGCGTCGTGCTCTACGACCAGCGCGGCCACGGCGCGTCGACGATGGGCCCCGACGCCCCGACCCTTGACCAGCTGGGCGACGACCTCGCCGCCGTGCTCGAGGCCGTCGACGCCCGCGACGCCGTGCTGGTCGGCCACTCCATGGGCGGCATGACCCTGCAGGCCCTGGCCGTGGCCCGGCCCGACGTCGTCGCCCAACGCGTCCGGGCCCTCGTCCTGGCCGGCACCGCCGGATTCGGCGTGGCCGCCGGCCCGATGGCCGCCCCGGCCCTGTTCCTCACCGGGAACCCGCGGGTCGAGCGGCTCATGGCCGGGCCCCTGGGCCCGGCGCTCACCCGGGGCACCGTCGGGCGCCGGCCCCGCCGGGCCCACCTGGTCGCCACCCGCGACGCCTTTCTCTCGCTGCCGACCGACGTCCGGCGGCAGTTCCTCATCGCCTTGCAGGCCATTGATTTCCGGGCCGGGCTGGCCGGTGTCGCCGTCCCCACCACGGTGGTGGTCGGCCGCCGCGACCTGCTGACGCCGCCCCGGCTCGCCCGGGCCCTGGCCGCCGCCATTCCCGGTGCCCGCCTCGTCGAGGTCCCCGGCGCCGGCCACATGCTTCCCTACGAGGAACCCGACCGGCTGGCCGAGATCATCCTCGCCGCCGCCACCCAAGGAGGTGCGTCGTGACCACGACTCCGAGCGGCTCACGCCGCCTTGGTCAGGGGGACACCCCCTGTCCCCCGGTTTCCCAGGACTTCGAGGTCATGGTCGGGCGGCTCAACAAGCTGTCCGTCGAACGCCACTTCGACGCCTACGCCGACATCGACTGGGACGACCCGGCCATGGCGCTCGACCCCACCGACCCCCGCCTCGAGCTGCCCGGTATCGACCCGCTCCGTCACACCGACTGGTACCGGGCCCAGCTTCCGGCGAACCGGGCCGTCATCGGCTGCTACCGCTGGGCGGCCTGCATGAAGACCGGCTGGCACTTCGAGAACCTCCTCCAGCGCGGCCTACTGCGCCACGCCTTCGAGCTCCGAAACGGCGCCCCGGAGTTCCGCTACCTCCACCACGAGATCATCGAGGAGTCGCAGCACACCTTGATGTTCCAGGAGTTCGTGAACCGTTCCGGGCTTCCGGTGCGGGGGATGCCGTGGGTGCTGCGCCGGCTGGCGGAGTGGTTCGTCGTACCGCTCAGCCGGGTGTTTCCCACGCTGTTCTTCCTCTTCGTCCTCGGCGGCGAGGACCCGGTCGACCATCTCCAGCGCCGGGTCCTGAGCGACGCCGACATGAAGCCGCACCCGCTGGTGGAACGGATCATGCGGATCCACACCACCGAAGAGGCCCGCCATCTGTCCTTCGCCCGCCATTACATGCACCGGACCGTGCCGGAGCTGGGCTTCTTCGGCCGCCTGCACCTGGCCGTCATCGCCCCGGTGGTGCTGGGCATCATGGCCCGGCTCATGCTCCAGCCGAGCGGCGACCTCGTCCGCCACTTCGGCATTCCCGCCGACGCCGTCCGGTCGGCCAACGGCGGCCCGGCCGGCCGGCAGCTGCTGAAGGACTCCGTGAGCAAGACCCGCAAGCTCTTCGTCGAGCTGGGCCTCATCACGCCGCTGTCCAAGGCGCTGTGGAAGGCGGCCGGCCTGTGGGACGACGACAACCGGAAGGGCCTGAAGAAGTGACGGAACCGGTGCACAGCAAGGTCCTCATCATCGGGACGGGCTTCGCCGGTCTCGGCATGGCCATCCGCCTCAAGCAGGCCGGCATCCACGACTTCACGGTGCTGGAGCGGGCCGGCGACGTGGGAGGCACCTGGCGGGACAACACCTATCCCGGTGCCGCCTGCGACGTCCCGTCGCACCTCTACTCGTTCTCCTTCGCCCCGAACCCCGACTGGAGCCGCTCCTTCTCGCCCCAGGCCGAGATCCAGGACTACCTGCGCCGCACCGCCACCGACTTCGGCGTCCGGCCCCACATCCGCTTCCACCACGAGGTGCTGGAGGCCGCCTGGGACGACACCGCCCGCCGGTGGCGGGTGCGGACGAACGCCGGCGCCTTCGAGGCCGACGTCCTCATCTCCGCCACCGGCGCCCTGTCCGACCCCCAGATCCCCGAGCTGCCCGGCCTGGAGCGGTTCGAAGGCACGGTCTTCCACTCGGCCCGCTGGCGGCACGACCACGACCTGACCGGGAAGCGGGTGGCCGTCGTGGGCACCGGGGCCTCGGCCATCCAGTTCGTGCCCCAGATCCAGCCCCGGGTCGGGCACCTCACCGTCTTCCAGCGGACGCCGCCGTGGATCCTGCCCCGTTGGGACCGCGCCTTCCGGCCGGCCGAACGGTGGGCCTTCCGCCACCTGCCGCTGGTGCAACGCCTGGCCCGAGCCGGCATCTACTGGGGCCGGGAGCAGATGGTGGCCGGCTTCGTGATGGCCCCCAACCTCATGCGGGTGGCCGAGCGGCTGGCCCGGCGACACCTGGAGCGGTCGGTTCCCGATCCGGTGCTGCGGGCCGAGCTCATGCCCGACTACCGCATCGGCTGCAAGCGGATCCTGATCTCCAACGACTACCTGCCGTCACTGACCCAGCCCAACGTCGATCTCGTCGCCGCCGGCCTGGCCGAGGTGCGGGAGCGGTCGGTGGTGGCGGCCGACGGCAGCGAACACGAGGTCGACACGATCATCTTCGGGACCGGCTTCCACGTGACCGACATCCCGGTCGCCGACCGGATCACCGGGCCCGGCGGGGTGACCCTCAAGGAGCACTGGGCCGAGGGGATGAAGGCCTACAAGGGGACGGCGGTTGCCGGGTTCCCCAACCTGTTCCTGCTCGTCGGGCCCAACACCGGCCTCGGGCACAGCTCCCAGGTCTTCATGATCGAGTCCCAGATCGCCTACGTCCTCGACGCCGTGCGCCACCTCCACCGGACGGGTCACGTCGTCGAGGTGCGACACGACGCGGAGAACGACTGGGACGACGGCGTGCAGCGGGCCATGGGGCGCACCGTGTGGACGACCGGCGGCTGCGCCAGCTGGTACCTCGACGACCGGGGTCGCAACACGACCCTCTGGCCCGGCTCCACCTGGCGCTTCCGCCGCCACACGGCGCGCTTCGACGCGAGCGCCTACCGGGTGCTGGAACCAGCCCCGACGCCGGAATCGATCAGCGTCGGGTAGCCGGCCCCCCAGCGGTCAGAAGAGGACTTCGCCGCCGTCCGATTCCCGCTGCTCGTGGTCGTACTGCGACCCCCCGCCGGGTGCGCTCTGCTCCGGGTCGTGGGCGCCCTGCGGCCTCCCGGCGCAGTCCCCGGCGTTCTGCCCGGCGTTGTGGTCGGCCATCACGGCCTGCGGAACGAACACTGCGATGAGGCCGCCGAAGATGGCGGCGGTCAAAGTGCGCTTCATCATTCCCCCCTGAAGGCGCCCCCCGATGAGGCGCTACTGAGGGGGAGTGTAACCGGCCGTTTACGGAAAACTCGCCACGGGTTCACGTCCTATTAGTGGCAATGTAACTACCGGCCTTTGCCGAAATCGGGCCGGCAACGAAAAGGTTACGGAGGTTACGGCGGGCCCGGGAAGCGGGCGAAGCCGACCCTGCGCACTCCGTTGATCTTGGTGAATTCGCCCACCACATAGAGGTGGTCGGCGTCGGCGGCGGCGGCGTACGGCCCGGTGGGCGTGTTGGCCGCCGGGGCCCAGTCGATGATCTTCCCGTTGTGATCAAAGGCCGAGAGGTGGGCCCGCGGCGTGCCGTCGGGGCAGTACTGATAGCAGTCGGACTCCGGCTGAACGATGTTGTCGTAATGGCCAATGAGATAAACGGTCGTGGCGGTTTCCACAACGGCCATGGCGTCGCCATCGGTCTTCACCTCCCACAACCCACCGGGTGGGCCGTGGGGCCGGAAGGCGTACAGCCGACCGCCCTCCCCGCCGGTGGCGGCGTAGAAGGTGTGGCCGTCGCGGCCCCTGGTGAGGGCGAAAACCGGCCGGTCGATCTTGGCCTGCCACGGCGTCGGCTCGCCGCTGGCGGCGTCGAGGCTCACCAGCCCCGAGCGGCCGCCGAAGGACAGGAACGTCCCGCCGACGTGGACGGTGGTGCCGTCGGCCGAGGCGACGATGGCGTGCACACCGCCGGGTCGGGTCTTGTCCTTGGTGCCGGTGTGGCCGTAATAGCGGCCGCCGGCGTCCCGGGGTGGGAACCAGTCCAACAGGGTGCCGGTGGCGGCGTCGAGGGCCGCCAGGTGCGGCCGGGTCGCCACCGAACCGTCGGGCGCGGTCAACTGGCTGAAATCACCGCCGACGTAGAGCACGCTCCCGTCGGGAGACAGCGCCAGAGCCCGCACCACACCATCGAGCTTGGGAGGGGTGAACGTCGGATCGAGCGCCCCGGTGATGGCGTCGATCGCCGCCAGGCGGCTGGCCCGGGTCTTGCCGATACGGCTGAACATGCCGCCGGCGTAGATTCGGCGCCCGTCCGCCGAGGGCAAGAGCGCCCGCACCTCCTTGTCGGCGCCGGGATTCCAGTCGGCCAGCGTGGTGCCGCCGTCGCCCAGGGCGGCCAGGTGGTCCCGGGGCACGAGGTCGGCCTCCGCCTTGGAGCCGGGCGGCGACACGTGCCGGAAGCTGCCGCCGAGGTAGACGAGGCCGCCGCTGGTGACCACCGTCAGCACCCGCCCGGCCTTGCCGGTGTCGGCGATCTCCGTGCCCCAGGTGCCGTCGTCAGCGGTGGAGGACGCCGCCGCCTCGGCGCGTACCGGAGTGGCCCACAGGGCCATCGCGGTGACGAGTGCCACCACGACCTTCACTTTCAGAGACTCCTCATACAGGAGTCACAATAGCCTCAAACGGGCAGGCCGAGCCCCCGGGCGATCAACATCCGCTGCACTTCCGACGTGCCCTCCCCGATCGTGAGGATCCGGGCGTCGCGGTAGTGGCGGCTCACGTCGGAGTCGTCCATGAAGCCGTAGCCGCCGTGGAGCTGGCTGGCCTGGTAGGCGACCTTGTTGGCCAGCTCCGAGGCCATCAGCTTGGAGACGGCCGCCTCCCGCTCGATCGGCCGGCCGGTGTCGAACTTCCAGGCGGCGTCGTAGGTCAGGAGCCGGGCGGTGTCGGTCATGGCCGCCAGGTCGGCCACCCCGAAGGCGACCGCCTGGTGGGCGGGGAGCGGCTTCCCGAACGACTCCCGGGAGTTCACGAACTCCAGGGTGGCCTGCAGGCAGCCCCGGGCCAGCCCGGCCGACATGGCGGCGATCGGGATGCGGGCCCAGGTGAGGAAGGCCAGCGCCTCCCGGTAGCCGCGACCCTCCTGGCCGAGCAGGTGGTGCCCCGGGACCCGCACCCCGTCGAAGTACAGCGGGTGGGTGTCGGAGGACCGCCAGCCCATCTTCGGATACCGGGGGCCCACGGTGACGCCGGGGGCGTCGAGCGGCACCAGGAAGGCCGAGATCGGCGCCCTGCCCCCGGCCGGCGCCGAGCCGTCGGGCTCGTGGGCGGCGAAGAGCGTCACGTACTTCGAGAAGGGAGTGCCGGAGTTGGTGATGAACTGCTTGGAGCCGCTGATGAGCCAGTCGGATCCGTCCCGCACCGCCCGGGTGGCGATGTTGCCGGCGTCGGATCCGCCGGTCGGCTCGGTGAGCCCGAAGGCGCAGAACGTCTCACCCGACGCCATCCCGGGCAGGAACTCGGCCCGCAGGTCCTCCGACGCCAGGTGATGGAACAGGGCGGCCGAGATCGCCTGCACGTGCACGGTCACGGCCAGCGACGAGTCGAGCACGGCGAACTCCTCGGCGGCGATGCACATGCTCCGCAGATCGGCGCCCGACCCGCCATAGGCTTCGGGGACCCGCAGCCCGAAGGCGCCGAGCCGGCCGACCTCCCGGATGAGGTCGGCGTCGAAGTGCCCTTCGAGGTCCCGGCGGACCACCTCCGGAGCCACGACCCGTTGACAGAACTCCTGAAGCGTCTTCTGCCAGGCGAGGTGCTCGTCGTTGAAGCACCAGGGAAGGTCGAGTTCCTCGGTCATGCTCATCGAGTCTCCTTCGGGGCCAGGAATCGCGCCAGCGAGGCCCGCACGTCCCCGCTCTTGGTCATGTGGTCGAGGAAGATCCGCCGTTCGGCGAGAACGCCGTCGGGAACGGGGATGTCGCGCACCGCGTCGATCATCTCCTTGGCCCCGCGCCGCGCATCGGCGCTGCGCGAGGCGAGACGGGCGATCATCGTCTCGGCCACCTCGTCGAGCCGGTCCTGGGGCACGGCCCGGGTGACGAGCCCCCACTCCGCCGCTTCCCGGCCGGTGATCATCTCGCCCGAGAGGAGCAGCCAGCGGCTGCGGGCGGGGGTCAACGCCTTGTGGAGCCGCACCGAGCCACCCCCTCCCGGGAGCAGGCCGAGCTCGAGGTGGCGGTCGCCGATCCGGGCCGCCTCGTCGGCCACGACGACGTCGCAGGCCAGGAGAATCTCGCACCCGCCGGCCAGGGCGAAGCCCTCGACGACGGCCACCGAGGCGAACGGCGCCGCCTCGATGTCCAGGAGGACGTCGTTGAGGCGCCCGATCAACGACCCGAAGGGGCCGCCGGCCCCCATGGCGCCCGGCTGGTCAATGGTCGACAGCACGAAGCCCAGATCGGCTCCGGCGCAGAACGTGCCGGCCGCACCCCGCAGGACGAGGACCTTGGCGTTGGACCGTCGGGCCCGCCGCACGGCCGCTTCCAGACCCTCCGTCACCGAGGGGCTGATGGCGTTGCGGGCCTCGGGCCGGTCGATCGTGGCCCGCAGCACCGGCCCGTCCTCCACGAGGACCACGTCGCCGACCCGTTCACCGGTGGAGCTCATGCGTCGAGCAGGGCGACGAGCGCCATGCGGGCCAGCATGGCCTCGGCCTGGGCCCGGGGCAGCCCGACCTGGCGGCGGTAGCCCGTCGAGTTGAGGAGACCGATGGCGGCGTGGACGGCGCTGCGCCGTTCGTCGTCGGACAGGTCGGGTCGCAGCGGCCGGAGGAGGTCGGCCCAGGCCTCGACGTAGGCGCGCTGGAACCGGCGGACCCGCCGCCGCTCACCCTCGGGAAGGTTCCGCTCCTCGGAGATGTAGACGACGATGAGACCCCGCTCGTCGAAGGCCAGCCGGACATGGAGCCGGATCAGCGTCTCGAGCGCTTCCCGGCCGTCGAGACTGCCGACGGTCTCCAGGATCGCCTCGAGCCGTTCGGCCAGCCGGTCGAACAGGGCGACGAGGACGGCGTCCTTGTTCTTGAAGTGCCGGTAGATCGCCGGCCCGGTCACGCCGGCGGCGGCGGCGATGTCGTCGATCCCCGCCCCGTGGAATCCGTTCTCCTCGAAGAGAGACGTGGCCGAGGCGAGGATGCGCTCCCGCCGCTGCCCCCGGGGCGTCGCTGTGCGAGCCATGTGAACGAACGTAAACGTTCTGGCCCGGTCGAGGCAAAACCGAAACGGGGGCAACTTTGGTAACGCTGCCTGACAGGGTAGGATTCCAGACGCATGGGCCTCATCGGAAGGAGCGGACCATGAAGGTCATCTGGACTCTGCTGGCGGGTCTGGTCCTCGTCCTCGCTCCGGGCACCGCGGGCTTCGACGATCACCCCGCCGGCATCTGCGTGGGCGGCCTGCAGATCCGGGCCTGCGTGCCGCCCGAGTCCGAGGCGGGCTGACCCGGCCGGCGCGCTCGCGTTCTAGGCGAAGGCCCAGTAGACGCCGCCGAAGGTGCGGCGTCCGTCGGTCCATCGCTCCATCGACACGTTGCGGTAGCCGGCCCGCTCGAAGGCACCGAACCAGTGCTGTGGCAACAGGAAGCCGGGCTGGGGCCGCTCGGGCGTGGTCGGGACGTCCCACCAACCGTTGAAGAGCGACAGCACCAGGGAGACCGGCGACGGCACGATCTCCGAGTAGTGCGACCCCTCGCCGAGCACCAGGGCGCCACCGGGCTTCAGGCATTCCCGGATCCAGCCCAGCGTGACCGACAGGTCCTTGGCCACGTGGATGCAGTTCGTCGAGAAGATCAGGTCGAACCGGCCGAGGTCGGGCGGCGGCTGGTTGATGTCGATGATCGCCGTCTCGAGCGGAACGCCGGGCAGTTCGGCGGCGACCCGGTCGAGGAAGCTCTGGCGGAGGTCGGACAGCACGACCCGGTTGGCCCCCGTAAGGTCGGCCGCCATCCGGCGGGTCGTCCCGCCGGTGCCGGTGCCGAGCTCCAGCACGTCGGCGCCGGCCAGCATCGGGGCCAGCGCCCGGGCGACGCCGTGCCCGAAGACGGCGCACACGAGGTCGCGGGCCTGGAAGACCTCCCACAGGCGACCGCCGCCCTCGGCGATGATCTCCGGGGCGGCGATGCGGCCGGCGACGAAGTCCTCGAGGTGGGCGTCGAGCAGCTTGAACCAGCCCAGCGTCCCCTCCAGCCCCGGAGGGGTGACCAGTGACGGCGCCTCGTCGTTGAAGGACCCGTTCTCGACGATCTGGCGGGCCACGCCGACGAGGTAGGCGCGCTGGGCGTCGACCGGCTCCAGCACCGCGGCCCGTCGGGCGATCCGGAGGGCGACGGGCTCGAGGTGGTCATACAGGGCCGGCAGCAGCTCGTTCATCTCGCCTCCTGGGACGCGACACTCCATCCCAAGGTTTCGGCAGAAGAAGGAAGCGGGCCTGCCGTGGGCGTGCCGAATGTTCCGCTTGCGCCCTTATGGCCCGCTGTCCGAGGGTCAGCGGCCCTGGAACTTGGGCCGCCGCCGCTCGACGAAGGCGGCCACACCTTCAGCCACGTCGGCGCTGTTCCACAGGGCTTTGATCGACGCCGCCTCGGCGTCGAGATGCTCATCGAAACTGTGGGTGGGGGCGGCGTCGACCAGGCGCCGGGTGGCCAGCAGGGCGGCCGGGGCGGCCCCGGCCACCTCCCCGGCCAGGCGCTGGGCGGTGGCCCACACCTCCCCGTCGGGCGCCACCTCGTCGGCCAGGCCGCAGGTGAGGAGCTCGAAGGCGCCGAGGCGCCGGTTGCGGAGGAAGGCGGCGTTGGCGCCCACGCCGCCCAGCGCCCGGGTGAGGTGGTACGAGGTGCCGCTGTCGGGCGAGAGACCGAGGGCCCCGAAGGACGGGACGAACACCGTCGATTCGCCGACCACCCGCAGGTCGCAGGCACAGGCCAGACCGACGCCGGCGCCGGCGGCGGCGCCCTCGACGGCGGCCACCGTGGGGATCGGCAGCGCCCGAAGCCTCCGCGTGATCGTGTGCATGGCGACCAGCAGCGGGGTGAGGAGCTCGTCGGCCCGTCCGGAGCTGGTGGCGTGGTGGAACATCCGGAGGTCGGCGCCGACGCAGAAGGCCGGTCCCTCGGCGGCCAGCACGAGCGCCGTCGCCCCGTCCGGCAGTGCGTCGAGGGCGCCGATGGCGGCGTCCACGAACTCCGCGTCCACGGCGTTGCGGGTCTCGACCCGCCGGAGGGTGAGCCAGGCGATGCCGTCTTCGACCTTCACGTCCACATCCGTCGCCATGGGCGTGCACGGTAGTGGGCCGTCCCTACAATCGACTCATGCGTCGCCTCGCCGTCCTGGTCCTCCTCACCACACTGGCCGGTTGCGGCGGCGACGACGGCGGATCGGAGAGTCAGGGCGGAATGCAGAAGAACGGCCTGTCGCTGTCGGTTTCGTTCGATGAGCCGCTCAGGTCCGGACAGGCCGTTACCTGGAAGCTTCAGGTCGAGAACGGCGGCTCCGAGGCGACGACGCTGGTGTTCCGGTCCGGAAAGGACGGGGACGTCGCCCTCGTCCAGGGCGGCCGGGAGGCCTACCGCTGGTCCAGCACCCGGTACTTCACCCAGGCCATGCGCCACGAGCGGCTGGAGGCGGGAGAGAAGAAGACCTTCACGCTGGAAGACAAAGGGTTCTCCGCCGAGGCCGGCGACTACGAGCTCGTGGCCACGCTGGACTCCGAGCCCGCGCCGCCGCCGGCCCGGCGGTCGGTCGAGGTGAAGCGCTAGAGCGCTGAGCCACGCCGGCGGTAGGTCGTGCCAGTCAGCGCGCTGGCGATGAACAACGCCAGGGCGATGATCAGCGCCCACTTCAGCCCTTCGACGAACAATCCGACCCCGCCGAAGAGTAAGGCCAGCAGCAACAGCAGAACGACGAGACCCATCGGGATCCTCCTCTTGATCAGATACGCGAGGTGTACCCGAGGGGTTCCCGGTCAGTCCCCTGAAAGGTGCGAACCTGTTGCGCCGGGGTTCAGCGCATTCCGGGGCATCTCTCCGGCCAGCACGGCCCGGACGGAGGACGAGGCCAACCGCGACATGGCCGTGCGGGTTTCCACGGTGGCCGATCCGATGTGGGGCAGCAGCACGGTCCGGGGGGCGGCCAGCAGGCGGGGGTGGACGGCCGGTTCCTTCTCGTAGACGTCGATGCCGGCGGCGTAGATCACGCCCTGCTCGAGGGCCTCGGCCAGCGCCTCCTCGTCGACCACCGGGCCCCGGGCGGTGTTGACCAGTACCGCCGTCGGCTTCATGGCCGCCAGTTCCGCCCGGCCGATCAGGTACCGCGTGCCGGCGCCGAGCGGCACGTGGAGGCTGACGATGTCGGCCCGGCCGAGCAGTTCGTGGAGGTGACGGGTCCAGCCCGGCTCGCCGGTGGGTGTGCGGGTGTGGTGGATCACGTCCATGCCGAAGCCCTGCGCCCGGCGGGCGACGGCCCGGCCGATGCGGCCGTACCCCACGATGCCGAGCGTCGCACCGTGGACGTCGCGGCCGAGGAACTCGTCCATGTGGAATCCGGTCCAGCGGCCGGCCCGCAGCGTCGCCTCGGCCTCTGACGAGCGGCGGCTGGCGGCCAGAATCAGGAGGAAGGCGACGTCGGCGGTCGTGTCGTCAAGGATGCCGGGCGTGTTGCAGATGATGACGCCGGCGGCGGTGGCCGCCTCCACGTCGATGTTGTCGTAGCCCACCGCCACGTTGGCCACCACCCGCAGCCGGCCCTTCCCGGCGGCGAAGACGTCGGCGTCGAAGCGCTCGGTCAGTACCGCCACCACGCCGTCGAAACCCTCGTCGAGAGTGGCGATCAGTCCGTCCTTGTCGAGCGGCTCGTCGTCGGGGCGCTGGACGACCTCACACGGCGGGCCGGGCCCGGCGGGATCGAACAGCGGGTCGGTGCCGCCGGCCGGAAGTGGCCGGGTCACGAAGACGCGGGGGCCGCTCACCCGGCTCCGTCCTCAGCGGCCCGCCCGTCGGGCCGCCTGGTCGGCCGCCTCGGCCATTCGGGGGACGGTGTCCTTGTAGCGCTTCCAGCTGTCGTCGGTCGTGCCGTAGGCGCCGGAGGCGTAGCGGGCGTAGACGCCTTCCAGGATCGTGGCGATCTTCCAGTAGCCGAGGGCGACGTAGTAGTCGATCTCCGACAGGTCCCGCCCCGAGGCGGCGGCGTAGCGGGCCGTGACCTCCTTGCGCCCCGGGAAACCGGGGCAGGCGGTGGCCGACCACACGGCGGCGAACTCGTCGTCGGGCTCGGTCCAGTAGACGAGGAGCATGCCGACATCGGCCAGGGGGTCGCCGAGGGTGCAGAGCTCCCAGTCGAGTACGGCCTGCACCGAACCGTCGGCGGGCGACACGAGGGTGTTGTCGAGGCGGTAGTCGCCATGGACGATCCGGGCGGGTCCCTGGGCGGGGATGCTGGCCGCCAGCCGGTCGGCCACCTCCTCCACCAGAGGAATCTCCCGGGTCTTCGATTTCTCCCACTGCCCGCGCCAGCGGCGCAAGGTCCGTTCGACGTAGCCGTCCCGCCGGCCGAGGTCGCCGAGGCCGACCTCGTCGGGATCGACGGCGTGGAGGGCGGCCAGCGTGTCCACCAGCGATTCGGCGGCGGCCATCCGGATCGGCTCCGGCACCGGGTCGACGGACTCGGGTTCCCGCAGGATCAGCCCGTCCACGAACCGCATCACGTAGAACGGGGCGCCGGTCACCGAGTCGTCCGAGCACAGCCCGACCACCGGAGGAACCGGCACCGGTGAGCCGGCCAGGGCGACCATGATGCGGTGCTCCCGCCCCATGTCGTGGGCCGACGGCAGCAGCGGACCGAGCGGCGGGCGGCGGAGCACGAAGCGCTGCCCGGCCGAGTCGGTGACCGTGTAGGTGAGGTTGGACCGTCCGCCGGCGATGAGCGAGAACCGCAGCGGTGGGGCGACATCGGGGGCGTGCGTCTGCAACCAGGCGGTGACGCCGCCGGGGTCGATCCCCTCGGGGACGGCCGAGTCGGTCATGCCCGGGAAACTATCCCGAAGTTCCGCCGGGCCTCGCCTCCGCAGCCCCCGGCCGATCCTTCACCGGTTCTTCACGGGAATCTGACCTCAGCCGCCGGCGTCGCCGTGCCGATCCATCAGGTATGGGACAACGGGTCTGGGCGGCGGCGATCGCAGTGGTGGCGGCCGTGGCCGTCTGCGTCCCGGCGGCGGCCGGTGCCCGGACCGGCCCGCTGGTCATCAGCTACGACGTGCGGGGCCGGGGCAACGTCTCGCCGCTGGAGGATCTGGCCGCCACGGCGGCCGAGGTCTACGCCGACCCCCGGGGCTGGAGCCTCGGTGGGAGCATTCGCTTCGAGCGGGTCGAGACCGGCGGGGCCTTCACGCTGTGGCTGGCCTCGGACGACCGGATGTCCACGTTCGGCGGCGCCTGCGACCGCCTGTGGAGTTGCCGCAACGGCCGGAATGTCGTGATCAACGAAGACCGCTGGCTGGGTTCGACGGAGTCGTACGTCGAAGCCGGCGCCTCGCTCGAGACGTACCGGCAGATGGTCCTCAACCACGAGACCGGCCACTGGCTCGGCTTCGGCCATGCCGGCTGCCCGCGGGCCGGGGCGCCGGCGCCGGTCATGCAGCAGCAGTCGATGACGCTGGCCGGCTGCGCCCCCAACTCCTGGCCCTTGCCGTCGGAACGGGCGACGCTGGCCGCCCGCCGGGGCGTGCCGATCGTCCAGGCCGGCGGGACACGGCCGACGACCACGACGAGATCGGGCCGCGACATCGCCTGCCGTGGCGAGATTCCCCGGGTCGCCCTCCGCGCCTGGATGCGCTGCTTCTAGTTCAGCTAGCGCACCGGCCCGTCGGGCTGGCCGGCGGATCGCCGACCAAGGTCGGTGGGGCAATCGGAGCGTCGTTCCTGGTGGCGGAAAGCCCGGCGACCAATACACTCGTCGTCCGGTATGTCGGTGCTCGACGAGATCCTGGTCACCAAGCGGGCCGAGGTGGCGCGCCTGGCCGAACGCGCCGCGGCGCTGGAGGCCGAGGCAGCGGCCGCGCCCCGTTCCGATCGTGACTTCGCCGGCGCCCTCCGCCGGGCGGACGGGCGGGTGGCCGTGATCGCCGAGATCAAGCGCAAGTCGCCGTCCAAAGGGGCGCTGGCGCCGGGACTCGACGCCTCGGCCACCGCCGCCCGTTACGCCGCCGGCGGAGCCGCCGCCCTGTCGGTGCTGACGGACGGGCCGTATTTCGACGGGTCGCTCGACGACCTCCGGGCGGCCCGGGCCGCCGTCGGGCTGCCCGTCCTGCGCAAGGACTTCACCATCGATCCGCTCCAGCTCTTCGAGGCCCGGGCGGCCGGTGCCGACGCCATCCTCCTCATCGTGGCCGCCCTGCCCGACGACGCACTGCTGGCCGACCTGCAGGCGCTGGCCACCGAACTGGGCCTGGACGCGCTCGTCGAAGCCGACGACGAGGCCGGCGTGGAGCGGGCCCTGGCCGCCGGAGCCCGGATCGTCGGTGTGACCAACCGCAACCTGCGGGACTTCGGCGAGGACCTGTCGACCGGCCGCCGGCTGGCGGGGTTGATCCCGTCCGACGTCGTGGCGGTGGCCGAGAGCGCCATCCGCTCGGTGGAGGACGCGCAAGCAATGGCCGACGCCGGCTTCTCGGCCGTGCTCGTCGGCGAGCATCTCGTGCGGGCAACAGATCCGGAAGCGGCGGTGGCGGCTCTGGCCGCCGTGAAATATAGGGAGGGAAGTCGATGCGCTACCTGATGGCCCCGGACAAGACCCCCAGCGCCTGGTTCAACGTCGCCCCTCACCTGCCGGAGCCGCTGCAGCCGCCGCTCCATCCCGGCACCGGCCAACCCGTCGGGCCCGACGATCTCGCCCCGCTGTTCCCCATGGCCTTGATCGGCCAGGAGATGTCGGCCGACCCCTGGATCGACATCCCCGGGGAGGTGCTCGACATCCTCCAGCTGTGGCGACCGACGCCCCTCGTCCGGGCCACCCGGCTGGAGCGGGCGCTCGACACGCCGGCCCGCATCTACTTCAAGGACGAGTCGGTCTCGCCCGCCGGGTCCCACAAGCCGAACACCGCCGTGGCGCAGGCCTACTACAACAAGGCCGAAGGCATCGGCCGGATCGCCACCGAGACCGGCGCCGGGCAGTGGGGGAGTGCGCTGGCCTTCGCCTGCCAGCAGTTCGAACTGGAGTGCTTCGTCTACATGGTGGCGGCGTCGTACCACCAGAAGCCCTACCGCCGGGTGATGATGGAGACGTGGGGCGGCCAGGTGGTGGCCAGCCCGTCCGACCGCACCCAAGCCGGCAAGGCGGTGCTGGCCCGGGACCCGGAGACCACCGGGTCGCTGGGCATCGCCATCAGCGAAGCGGTGGAGGACGCGGCCACCCATCCCGACACCCACTACTCCCTCGGCTCGGTGCTCAACCACGTGCTGCTCCACCAGACGGTCATCGGCCTGGAGGCCAAGCAGCAGCTGGAGCAGGCCGGCGAGGGCCTGCCCGACGTCGTCATCGGCTCCTGCGGCGGCGGCTCCAACCTGGCCGGGCTGGCCCTGCCGTTCGTACCCGACTGTGCCGGCGCCAACGGCGGTTCGGGGCCCCGGCTGGTGGCCGTGGAGCCGTCGGCCTGCCCGACGCTCACCGAGGGCCGCTTCGAGTACGACTTCGGCGACGAGGCGGGCATGACACCCAAGATCCTGATGTACACGCTGGGCCACGATTTCATCCCGCCGCCGATCCACGCTGGTGGTCTCCGCTACCACGGCGACGCCCCGATCATCTGCAACCTGGTGAAGAACGGGTGGATGGAGGCCGTGGCCTACCCGCAGGGCAAGGTCTTCGAGGCGGCCACGCAGTTCGCCCGCACCCAGGGGACGATCCCGGCGCCCGAGACCTCCCACGCCATCCGGGCGACGATCGACGAAGCGCTGGCCGCCAAGGAAGCGGGGGAGGAGCGGGTCATCCTGTTCAACTACTCGGGCCACGGCCTGCTCGACCTCGGCGCCTACGACGCCCATCTCCACGGCCAGCTCACCGACGTCTAGTCAAGGGCAGCAAGTAAGGACTGCATGTTCGTCAAGATCTGCGGGGTGACCAACGAGGACGACGCGTTGCTGGCGGTCGCCATGGGGGCCGACGCCCTCGGCTTCGTGTTCGCTCCCAGTCCCCGGCAGGTCCATCCGGAGGTCGTGCGGGACATCCTGAAACGACTGCCCCACGACACGCTGACCATCGGCGTCTTCCGCAACGAGACCCCGGAGCGGGTCATCGACATCGTTTCCCGCACGGGGCTCAAGGGCGCGCAGCTCCACGGCGGCGAGACGGCCGAGGACCTGCGCCTCGTGCGGCTGCGGGTGCCGTTCGTGATCCAGGCCCTGCCGGCGGGCGACGCCCGCCTGGCCGGGGCGGGGACCGGACCGGAGGCGGCCGACGTGGTGCTGATCGACTCGCCGACACCGGGGTCGGGTGAGGTGTTCGACTGGTCGCTGGCCGAAGGGGCGCCGGACGGGGTTCGGCTGCTGCTGGCCGGAGGGCTCAACCCCGACAACGTGGAAGCGGCGATCCGCAAGGTGCGGCCGTGGGGAGTCGACTCCGCCAGCGGCACGGAAGCGTCGCCGGGAAAGAAGGACGCCACCAAAGTCCGGCTGTTCGTGGCCCGGGCCAGAGAGGCGGGCAAGGCACTGGAAGAAGGCTGGACTCCGCAATCCGAGGGTCCCTACGACTGGGCAGAGGACGGGACATGACCGCTGCTATTCCGGCGCGGGGGGCGCCCGTCCTCCTGGGGCCGCCGGGCCCGGAACCGGCCGAGCGGGGTCGCTTCGGCGACTTCGGCGGCCGGTACGTCCCCGAGACGCTGATCCCGGCCCTCATGGAGCTGGAGGACGCCTTCCGCAAGGCCTGGTCGTCGGACGGCTTCCGGTCGGAGTTCGCCGCGCTGCTCACCGGCTACGCCGGCCGGCCGACGCCGGTGACGGAATGCCACCGGCTGTCGGAACGCCTCGGCCTGCGGGTCCTGCTCAAGCGGGAGGACCTGACCCACACCGGCTCCCACAAGATCAACAACGTGCTGGGCCAGGCCCTGCTCACCCGGGACATGGGCAAGTCGGCGGTCATCGCCGAGACCGGCGCCGGCCAGCACGGCGTGGCCACCGCCACCGCCGCCGCTCTGTTCGGCTTGCGGTGCAAGGTGTTCATGGGCGCCGTCGACGTCGAGCGCCAGGCCCTCAACGTGTTCCGCATGCGCCTGCTCGGCGCCGAGGTGGTCCCGGTCTCGTCGGGCAGCGCCACCCTGAAGGACGCCATCAACGAAGCGCTGCGGGACTGGGTGGCCACGGTGGAGGACACGCACTACTGCATCGGCTCCGTCGTCGGTCCCCACCCCTATCCGTGGATGGTGCGGGAGTTCCAGCGGGTCGTGGGCGACGAGGCCCGGGCGCAGTGCCGGGACATCCTCGGCGGCGCCGACCCCGACTACGTGGTGGCCTGCGTCGGCGGCGGCAGCAACGCCATGGGCACGTTCGCCGGGTTCATCGACACCGAGGCCCGGCTCGTCGGCGTGGAGGCGGGCGGCGACGGGCTGGAGTCCGGCCGCCACGGCGCCTCGATCGCCCGGGGCGTCCCCGGGGTGCTGCACGGCGCCCGGTCGTTCTACCTCCAGGACGAACACGGCCAGATCCTCGAAGCCCACTCGATCTCGGCCGGGCTCGACTATCCGGGAACCGGCCCGGAGCACGCCGCGCTGGCCGCCTCGGGCCGGGCGACCTACGTCCACTGCACCGACACGCGGGCCCTGGAAGGGTTCAAGCTCCTGGCCGTGACCGAAGGGATCGTTCCGGCCCTCGAGCCGGCCCACGCCCTCGGGTGGCTGGCCGAGGCGGCGGGCTCGGAGGTGCCGGCCGGCGCCACCGTCCTCGTGACGCTGTCGGGCCGGGGCGACAAGGACGCCCACCAGGTGGCCGAACTGCTCGGCGAGCCCGTCGAATGAAGCTCGAAAGCCACCTCCGGGCGCAGCGCGACGCTGGCCGCAAACTCCTCGTGCCCTACGTCACCGGCGGGTTGGGGTCGGCCTGGCTCGACGTCGTGCGGGCGGTCGCCGATGCCGGCGCCGACGCCATCGAGATCGGCATCCCGTTCTCCGATCCGGTAATGGACGGGCGGATCATCCAGGAGGCGTCCCGCCGGGCCATCGAGATCGGCGCCACACCGTCGGGGATCATCAACGAGCTGACCAAGGTCGACATCGGCGTGCCGCTGGTGGTGATGACCTACTACAACCCCGTCCAGCACTACGGGCACGCCCGCTTCGCCGCTTCGCTGGTGGCCAGCGGAATCGATGGGGCGATCATCCCCGACCTTCCCCTCGACGAACTGACCGGGCGGCCCGGCTCCGACGGCACGGAGCCGCCGTGGTCCGACGCCGCCGACGACGCCGGCGTGGAGACGGTCCTCCTGGCCGCCCTGACCACCCCGGATGATCGGCTGGCAGCCATCTGCGCCCGCAGCCGGGGTTTCGTCTACGGCGTGTCACTCCTCGGCGTGACGGGGGAGCGGGCCAGGCTGTCGGAGGGCGCCCTGGAGATGGGCCGCCGGCTCAAGGCGGCCACCGACAAACCCGTGCTCCTCGGCGTGGGCCTGTCGACGCCGGAGCACGCGGTGGCGGCGAGCGCCGTGGCCGACGGCGTGATCGTCGGCAGCGCGCTGGTGCGGCGGCTGCTCGAAGGCGGCGGCCCGGAGCAGGCCGGCGCGCTGGTGGCCGACTTCCGCCGGGCCCTCGACGGGCGATAGCCCTCAGCCGACGGCCGGGAATTTGACGAAGCCGGGTTGGGGTCGGCTGTTGGCTTCGGTGAAGTCGCCACCGATGTAGAGATGGCGGCGGCCGACGAGGGCGACGTAGGGCCCCTGGGGGGTGTTGAGCTGGGGGTCGTAGTCGAGGTCGTGGGCGCCGGTCGCCGCATCGAAGGCGGAGATGTGGCGGTTCACGATGTCGCCGTCCTTCCCGCCGGTGCAGGGAGGTGCGCCGCAGATGGTGTTCTTGCCCAGGACGTAGTCGTAGTGGCCGACGAGGTACACCCGTTTGTCGGTGGCGGCGACATCCATGGCGTCGCCGTCGACGCGGTGGCGCCACACGTACTTCGTGGGGCCGCCGGGGCGGTAGGCGTCGACCACGCCGCCGGTTCCGCCGGCGGCGGCGAAGAAGGTGGTGCCGTCGCCCGGCCAGACGTCGACACCGTGGACGGGCCGGCCGATTTCGGGCTGCCAGGCCGTCTTCTTACCGGTCTTGGCGTTGAGAACGAGGAGGCCGCCCTGGTCCCCGAAGTGGAGGAAGTCGCCGGCCACGATGAGGTGGCCGTCGGCGGTGACGTCGAGGTCGTAAACGAGGCCGGGATTGCCGTCTTCGGTGGGAATGCCGGTCTGGCCCTTGTAGCGGCCGCCGGTGTTGCGCGGTGGGACGAAATCCGTGCGCAGGGCCCCCGTGGCCGCATCCAGGGCGGCGACTCCGGGCCGTTCGACGTCCCCGATCTTGGTGAAGTTGCCGCCGATGTAGAGCGTGTCTCCGACGAGGGTCATAGCTCTGACCCCGGAGTCGGGCAGGGGCGGGCGGAACGTCGGGTCGAGTTGGCCGGTGGCGATGTCAAGGGCGGCGATCCGGCCGGCGGGCCCGCCGCCGATCTTGCGGAACCGGCCCCCGACGTAGAGGCGACGGCCGTCGGCAGAGACGGCCAGCGACAGGACCGCCTCGTTCGGTTCTGCGTCCCAGTCGAGCAGTGCTCCGGTGCCGGCGTCGATCGCCACCAGGTAGGGCCGGCGCAGAATCGAGCTTGGATCCCTGGTGGCGGCCTTGGTGCTGACCCCGGGGGGTGTCACGCCGGCGAACTCCCCGCCGATGAACACGACGTTGCGCGCCTCGGCCAGGGCCAGGACCCGCCCGGCCTTGGACCTTCCCGCTTCGCTCGGGTCCTCTGAAGGGCTCGTACCCCACGACGCCTCGAAGTCGGAGGAGAAGAAGTCGGGCCGGCCAACGAACGGCGGAACCGTTGTGGTGGTCGTGGTCGGTGGCGGGCCGGATCCGCCGCCGTCCCTCGGGTACGCGCCGCCATCCCGACTGTCGTCTGTGACGCTCCCTCCCGGGTCGGTTCCGCCGTCTTCTCCAGCCCCGCCTCTCGACGGTACGGCGGCCAGGGCGACCAGGGGCCGGTTGAGCGCTGTAATCCCGCCGAGGTCGGCGGCGTCGCCGAAGGCCAGCACGGCGCCGCCGGCTGCGACCTGCCAATACCCGCCGCCGGTCGCCGTCGCGACCAGGCCGACAATTTCCACATTCCTCCCGCCGCCGGCGGCCCCGGCACCGTGGAAGGTGGCGTCGCCGAAGGCGAAGATGCCGCCGTCGCTGGCGGTGAGCCAGTAGCCCTGGCCGGTCGGGGTGGCGGCCATGCCGACGATGGGCTTGTTGAGGTGGAGGGCGCCGGTTGAGCCGTGGAAGGTGGCGTCGCCGAAGGCGAAGATGCCGCCGTCGCTGGCGGTGAGCCAGTAGCCCTGGCCGGTCGGGGTGGCGGCCATGCCGACGATGGGCTTGTTGAGGCGGACGGCGCCGGTTGAGCCGTGGAAGGTGGCGTTGCCGAAAGCGAAGATGCCCCCGTCATTGGCCACCGCCCAGTAGCCGGACGAACCTCGCGGAGCAGCTACCGGAGAGGCCGCGACTGCCGGGACGATCTCGGCCGGGATCAGGAGGGACAAGACGGCCATCAACCCGGCCAGGGCAACGAAGCCGCGGTGGCCCGGCTGACCGCGGGAAAACTGGCGGAAACCGCGTGACGACGCCATGGAGCGCTCCTCAGGGGGACGGAGGGGGGACAACGCCGGTTCGGGTCCCCGTTTGAGGTACGACACGCAAGCGGCTCACCCTGCCGCGGGCAAGCGATGGCGCCCGAGCTTCAGGACACTTCAGGTGTTCGGATCGCCCGTCCCCGAGTTCAACCAGCCGCGTCGTCGGTCGCCGGCGCAGATTCGGCGCTGGCCTCGGGCGCCGACTGCGCTTTGGCTTTGCCGGCGGTGGGCTTACCGCGCTTGATCGTGTTGCGGCTCTCGGCCACGTAGCTGCGGTAGACGGCCAGCAACGCTTCCCGCTGCCCGTCGGTCAGGTAGGGGTCGGCGGAGATGGCGGCCTCGGTGGCGCCGTGGATGCGGCCCTCGGAGTCGTTGTCGCCGACCAGGCCGACCTGGGCCAGCAGCGTCTCGGTGGAGATGTCGAGCGCCCTGGCGATGGCCTGGATGACCCGGATCGACGGCTCGTGCAGCCCCCGCTCGATCTGGCTCAGATAGGGGTTCGACACCCGGGCCAGCTCGGCCAGCTCCCGCAAGGACAGCTTGGCCAGCTGCCGCTGGGTGCGGACGAAACTGCCGAACGCCTCGAGCTGCGTTCTCCAGGGATCGGTGCCCTCAGCCACGGACCATTTCTAGCGCGTGTAGTCGTAGAAGCCACGGCCGACCTTGCGGCCGAGCAGCCCGGCTTCCACCATCCGGGACAGGAGCGGCGGCGGTGCGTAGAGGGGCTCCTTGAACTCCTCGTAGAGCGACTGCGACACGGCGATGGTCGTGTCGAGCCCGATGAGGTCGGTCAGGGCCAGCGGGCCCATAGGGTGGCGCAGCCCCTCGACGACGCCGGAGTCGATGTCCTCGGCGGTGGCGAAGCCCGACTCCAACATGCGGATGGCCGACAGCAGGTAGGGGATCAGGAGGGCGTTGACGATGAAGCCCGCCCGGTCCTTGGAGCGGATGACCCGCTTGCCGAGCACACCGTCGGCGAACGACTCGGCCCGGGCGGCCGTCTCGGGGGCGGTGAGGAGCGACGGAATGAGCTCCACCAGGTGCATCACCGGGACGGGGTTGAAGAAGTGCAGGCCCAGCACCGAGGCCGGCCGGTCGGTGGCCATGGCCAGCTTCATGACCGGAATCGACGAGGTGTTGGTGGCCAGGATGGCGTCCTCGGCCTCGACCGCCTTGTCGATGCTGCGGAAGACCTCGAGCTTCTCCGGCTCGTTCTCGATCACCGCTTCCACAACGAGCTGGCGATCGGCGAACTCGCCGAAGTCGGTGGTGTAGCGGAGGCGGCCCAGGGCGGCGTCACGGTCGGCCTCGGGCAGCTTGCCCGACCGGACGGCCTTCTCGAGCGAACCCTCGATCCTTTTCCGGCCCGCAGCCAGGGCGCCCTCGTTGACCTCGCGGACGATGACGTCGAGCCCGGCCCGGGCACACACCTCGGCGATGCCGGAGCCCATCAGGCCACAACCCACCACGCCCACACGCTCGATCTGGCTCATCGCACGCTCCTCAAAGACTGGTGCTCACTGGCGGCTGGTCAAAAACGTCATGCAGACGCGCCGCTGCCCGGCGAGAGCAATTCTCGCCGGGCAGGGACTTCGAACCGATACCGAAGGGGGGATCGGCCGGTTCGACAGATGGTGGAACTAGGCAGCGGCGCTGGTCTTGGCCGCCGGGCTGGCCTTGGCCGGAGCGCCGTTCTTGACGGCCTTGTCAGCCGCGCCGTAGACGGGCTTGGCGGCCTCGAGGATGGCGGCGGCGAACTCCCGCTGCGAGGCGATGAGCTTGTCGGCGAAGGCGAAGCCGTTCTCAACCAGCTCGGAAACGTTGGGCAGCTGGTCGGCGAAGGGCAGCGGGGGGAGGTCGGGGATGAGGTTCTTGCTGGCGTCGGCCCAGGTACGGACGGCCTTGACAATGGCCTCCTGACCCTGCTTGACGGTCTCCAGCACCTGGTCCTCGAGCGAGGTGATCATCTCGGTGGCGGTCGCCATGGGGGTTCTCCTTGCAACTCGTACAACATTCTCGTCTGTGCTTGTTGCAAAGAATACTACCCAGGTGCTTGGTATGTCAAGCACCTAGGCGAAGACGTACTTCCCCGGGGCGTCGCCCACCGGCGGGTGGGTGGCACTGCCCATTTCGGGCGGAGTGCGCCGGGCGCCGGCCCTCTCGGCGATCCAGGCCGTCCAGTCCTCCCACCACGAGCCCTTGTGCTCGGTGGCCCCCGCCAGCCACGCCTTGGGATCGGGCGGCGTCTTCGGGTTCGTCCAGTGCACCGCCTTCGGGCTCGGCGGGTTGACGATCCCGGCGATGTGGCCCGACGAGGAGAGCGTGAAGCGGACGTTGCCCGGCAGGAGCTGGGTTGTCTTGTAGGCCGTCATCCACGGCGCGATGTGGTCTTCCTTGGCCGACAACACGTAGGCGTCGGCCTTGACCTGCCCCAGATCGAGCGGGGTGTCGGCCAGCGTCATCGCACCCCGGGCCAGCTGGTTCTCGATGTAGCAGGACCGGAGGTAGAAGGAGTGCATGGCCGCCGGCATGCGGGTGCCGTCCTCGTTCCAGGCCAGGATGTCGAAGGCGGGGGGGTCTTCACCCATCAGCCAGCTGCTGGCCACGTAGCTCCAGATGAGGTCGTTGGCCCGCATGAAGTCGAACGTGCGGGACATCTCGTTGGAGTCCAGGAAGCCGCGCTTGGCCATCTTGGCTTCGATGCGGGCCACCGACTCGGGGTCGGAGAAGTTGCCGAGGGTCCCGGGCTCGGAGAAGTCCACCAGCGTGTTGAGCAGCGTGGCGGAGTTGATGCGGTTGTCGCCCTTGGCCGCCATGTAGGCCAGCAGCATGGCCGTGAGCGTGCCGCCCAGGCACAGGCCGACCATGTTGACCTTCTCGGACCCGGTGATGTCGTTGATGACGTCGAGCGCCGTGCGAGGGCCGTCGAGGAGATAGTCGTCGAGCCGGACGTGGCCCATGCTGGCGTCGGGGTTGCGGTAGCTGATCTGGAAGACGGTGTGACCGTGCTGCACCGCCCACTCCACGAAGCTCCGGCCCGGAGCGAGATCCATGATGTAGTACTTGTTGATCCAGGGCGGGCTGGACAGCAGCGGGACGGAGTACGTCGTCTCCGTCTGCGGGGCGTACTGGATCAGCTCCATGAGGTCGTTGCGGAACACGACCTTGCCCTTTGTGGCCGCGATGTTCTTCCCGACGGTGAACGCCGACCGGTCGACCTTGCGGGGAAGGCCGCCGTTGGTCGTCAGGTCGGTCATGAAGTTGCGGAAGCCCCGGATGAGGCTGACGCCACCGGTCTCGAAGGCCCGCTTGAGGGCGGCGGGGTTGGTGGCTAGGAAGTTGGTCGGAGCCAGAGCGTCAACCAGCGCCCGGAGGGCGAAGGACGCCTTGCCGTTCCACGGCTCCTCCAGTTCGGCCAGGGCCAGGAGGTCGTCGACGAGGCGGCCGGTCAGGCGGTAGGCCTGGCCGGTGGCGAAGAAGACGGCGTTGTCTTCCCACGCCTTGTCGGCGAACCGCTTGTCCTTCCCGGCCGGGGGCAGCGCCCCGGGCGTCTTCAGGCCGACGGCCCGGCCGGCGGCGGCCAACCCGGTCAGGCCGAGGCCGGTGCCCCACCGGGCCATGGCGGCCAGGGTGGGGAGGGGCCGGCGGGCGACCTCGGTGCCGAAGCGGCCCAGCGCCTTGCTGAACGACACCGGGTCGAGGGCGGCCAGCCCGCTTTCGGGATCGAGGATCTCCGCCGCCCGGGCCCCGGCGTGCTGGGCCGCGGAGCCGCGCCGTTCGGCCTGCTCCTCGGAGGGCGGCTCGATCACGGCGGCCTTCGTCCGCCCGGTGGCGCGGGCGCGCCCGTTGCCTTCGCTCTGCGGGGTGGCCATCGGTTCGATCACTCCTCGGTTGTCAGGCTCAGGAATTCGCGTTGCCAGTCGGCGTAGTTCATGTCGCCCAGGGCGGCGACCTCGGCCGCCTTCTTCCCGGTCTGGTCGCCCCTGCGGCGGGCGATGTCGGCGATGTCGGCCGGCGAGCGGTCGTTGGCCACGACCACCGCCCGCACGTCGTTGCCCTCGCACTCGGCCAGCACGGCCCGGGCCAGCACCCGGAGGAGGTCGATCCGGGCGTGGCGGTCGTCGGGCGTGGCCGCCCCGGGCAGGTTGCCGGCCACCAGGACGACGCAGGCGTCCCGGGCCAGGCAGGGCACGACGGTCGACGCCTGCTCGAAGCGGGCCAGGAGGCCTTCGGCCAGGAACTGGCGGACGCGCCCGATGAGGCTCGGCGCGTCGACCTTCGTCTCTTTCGGCAACTGCACGTAGCAGGCCAGGGAGCCGGCCTCGATGCCCGAGCAGGCGGCGGCCACGTCGCCGGGCTCCGGCACCCGCAGCACCTTGAAGCCGGCCTCCTCCAGAGCGGCCGACACCTCTTCCACCCGGGTCGGTGACCCGGTCACCAATGCGATTTCACCCATGCCGCCGTCTCCTCCCAGGTGGCGCGCTCGTGCCTAGACCGGTGCTCGTCGGCCTTATTCGTAGTACCGGAAGACGATCTCCGCGACACAGGCCGGCTTCGACTGGCCTTCGATTTCGAAGGTGCAGTTGAGCGTGACCTGCAGGCCGCCGCTGACCGCCTCGACGGCGGCGATCTCGCCGCCCATCCGCACCCGGGAGCCCGACGGCACCGGCGCAGGGAAGCGGGCCTTGTTGAGCCCGTAGTTGACGACCAGCTTGGCGCCGTCGACCTTGAGGAGTTGGAAGACGAAGATCGGCACCAGCGACAGGGTCAGGTAGCCGTGGGCGATGGTTGTGCCGAACGGCCCGGACTTGGCCCGTTCGATGTCGACGTGGATCCACTGGTGATCACCGGTGGCGTCGGCGAACCGGTTGATCTTCTCCTGGTCGATGGTCTCCCAGTCGCTGTGGCCGAGGTGCTTCCCGACCATGCTGGGCAGATCGGCGACGGCGATGGTGCTGGCATCGCTGCTGCTCATGGGGACCCCTGTCGGTCGCGGGTGGAACGTCGGGCCCGAGCATAGGCGGGCGGTCCCCATCCGAAGGGTGGCTGACGGGTGACTAGCGGCGGAACGGCAGGACGACGCCTTCCGTCGCGTCGGTGGCGCCGCACCCGTCGCCGAGCCCCTCGGCGGCCCGGGCGGGGCCCACCAGACGCTCCCGGAGGGCAGCGAGACCGAGCCGGGCGGGCGGCCGAGGGCCGGTGACCGGCGCCCAGTCGGGGCGCCGGCGCAGCCCCGCCCCGATCGGGCCGGGGATCGGGGCCCGGCCGATGCCGGTCACGCCGCCCCTGCCGTCACCGACCACGACCAGCAGCCACGAGTCGTCCTCCAGGGGCGGGGAGCCGGGCAGCGGCGCGACGTCGGCCGGCTCGACGAGGTGGGCCAGCAGCAACAGCTCCGGCCCCTCGGCGTCGGCCGGGGCGCGGGCGGCGGCCTCGACGAAGAGATAGCGGCCGCCGATGGCGGCCACCCACCGGACCGTGAGGCCCGACCGGCCGGCGGCCGCGCCCACCGCCGACTCGAGGTGCCCGGCCACGGCGGCGCTGAGCGGGTCGAACCCGACGGTGGGCTGGCGGGCGCAGGCACAGAGATCCACGACCGGATAGCCGGCCACCAGCGGCGCCGAGCGCATGGCGGCGGCGAAGGCCACCGGGTCGTTGACCCGCCACGGCCCGGTCAGGAGGGCGGCCACGGTGGCGAACGACGGGGCGCCGGCCGGCGCCGGAGCGGTCGCCCGGGCCCCGGCCGCCGGGTGGCGGGACATGGCGGCGGCCAGGGCCAGGGAATCGCTTCGGGAGGCGAGGGACGAACGCATGCCCGTACCCTACGGACCCGGTGTGACAACGAAGTGGCAAACAAAGGGAATGAATGTCAGAACCGTCCAGTAACCCGTTGCTCGACCCCGGAGTCGGACGGAGGGTGAGCTACCTGCCGACGCGCCTGATCACCGCCGCCGAGCGTGGCGGGACCATCACCTTCCTGGCCGGCGACGGCCCCGGGGACCGGGTGGAGTGGGCGGTCCTCCACGAAGAGGCGAAGGCCATGGCCGTGGCCCTCACCCGCCGGGGCGTCGGACCGGGCGCCCACGTCGCCCTCCTCGGCCCCACGTCCCGGGCGTTCGTCACCGCCATCCAGGCCACGTGGCTGGCCGGCGCCACCGTGGTGGTGCTCCCGCTGCCGATGCGGATGAGCTCACTGGAGGACTTCGTGGCCGCCACCCGGACCCGCGTCCGGGCGGCCGACACCACGCTCGTGGTGGCCGACCCGATGCTGGCCGGTTTCATCCAGCCCGAGCCGGGCGACCCGCCGGTGGTGCTCCTCCCCGATCTGACCGGCGACGCCAGCGACCCCTGGGCCTGGGAGGCCCCCAAGGAGGACCCCTCGGCGCTGGCCATCCTGCAGTTCACCAGTGGGTCGACGGCCGACCCCAAGGGCGTGATGCTGCCCCACGCCACGATCTGCGCCAACCTCGACGCCATCGCCGACGCCGCCGGCCTCGACCCCGCCGACGACGTCCTGTGCAGCTGGCTGCCGCTGTACCACGACATGGGCCTCATCGGGCTGCTCACCCTGGCCATGACCACCGGCACCGACCTGGCGCTGGCTTCACCGCAGGACTTCCTGGCCGCTCCGGCCCGGTGGATGGAATGGATGTCGGAGCACCGGGCCACCGCCACCGCCGGCCCCAACTTCTCCTACGCCCTGGCCGCCCGGGCCCTGCGCCGCTTCGCTCCCGGCACCCTCGACCTGTCGCGCTGGCGGATCGCGCTGAACGGCGCCGAGGCCGTCGATCCCAAGGCGGTCAACGACTTCGTGGCCGCCGGCGCCCCCCACGGTCTCCGGCCCGGAGCGGTGTTCCCGGCCTTCGGCATGGCCGAGGCGACGCTGGCCGTGACCTTCCCCGAACCCGGCCGGGGGCTGCGAACCGACCCCATCGACCGGCGGGTGCTGGAAACCGATGCCTACGCCGCCCCCGCCGACCCCGACTCCGAGGGCACCCGGCATCTCGTGCTGCTCGGCCGGCCCGTCCCCGGCCTCGAGATCCGCATCGTCGACCCGGTGACGGGTGACGTCCGGGGTGACCGGGAGGTGGGCGAGCTGGAGATCCGCGGTTCGTCGGTCACCACCGGCTACTACCGCCGGCCCGACGCCACCGAGGCCGCCTTCCACGACGGCTGGCTCCGCTCCGGCGACCTGGGTTACCTCGTCGACGGCGAGCTGGTGATCTGCGGCCGCATCAAGGACCTGATCATCGTCGGCGGCCGCAACGTCTACCCCGAGGACGTCGAGCGGGCCGCCGCCTCGGTCGAGGGAGTCCGGGCCGGCAACGTCATCGCCTTCTCGGTCCACGGCCGGCGGGGCAAGGAGGCCCTGGTCGTGGTGGCCGAGTCGAAGGACGCCGACCTCGACGCGGTGCGGGCGGCGGTGGCCGGCCGGGTCCGGGAGGTCGTCGGCCTGCCCCCCGAGGAGGTCGTGCTGGTCGAGCCCGGGACGCTGCCCAAGACGTCGTCGGGCAAGCTCCAGCGTCAGCTGTGCCGGTCCCGCTACCTGAGCGCGGCCCTGACTGCCCGCTGAGCGCTGTTTCGATCGGTTTGAATGCTAGAAACGGCGCGATGCAGTCCCGCGCCTCGAGACGCCGCCGGTGATCGCCGACGCACTGGCCGGCCGGCGGATCGCCGTCACCGGAGCCACCGGCTTCCTGGGGACGGCCCTGGTCGAACGGCTCCTCCGCTCGGTTCCCGGCTGTGAAGTGCTGCCCCTGGTCCGGCCCGGCCGGCGGGCCGGGGCCGCCGAGCGGGTCCGGCGCGACATTCTCCGCAACGACGCCTTCGACCGGCTGCGCCGGGAGTGGGGCGACCGGTTCGACGCCGAGATCGCCCGCCGGGTGCGGCCGCTGGGCGGCGACGTCTCCGTCGACGGCCTGGGCCTGAACGACGCCGACCGGGAGGCGCTGGCCGGGGTCGACGTCGTCATCCACTCGGCCGCCGCCGTGTCCTTCGACTCGCCGCTGGACGCCGCCGTCGCCGTCAACCTGCTCGGCCCGTCGCGGGTGGCGCAGGCGCTGACGGCCGCCGGCTCGGGAGCCCACCTGGTGGCGGTGTCGACCGCCTACGTGGCCGGCAACCGCCGGGGGGAGGCCCCCGAGGCGCTGTTGAGCGACACGCTGTTCTCCACCGAGGCGAACTGGCGGGCGGAGGTGGCCGGCGCCGAGCGGGCCCGGGCCGACGCC
Source organism: Actinomycetota bacterium (assembly GCA_040756995.1). Taxonomy (GTDB): domain Bacteria; phylum Actinomycetota; class Acidimicrobiia; order IMCC26256; family BP-133; genus BP-133. The sequence goes on from JBFLYK010000038.1 coordinate 53,048, forward strand.
GACGCCGAGAGCCGCCGGCCCGAGATGCTCAAGCGGTTCATGAAGGCGGCTCGGGCCGAGCTGGGCGCGGCCGGCACGCCGCTGCTGGCCGGCCGGGCGGAGCGGCTGCGGGAACAGTGGGTCGACGACCGGCTGGTCGAGCTGGGCCGGGCCCGGGCCGCGGCGCTGGGCTGGCCCGACGCCTACGCCTACACGAAGGCCCTGGGAGAGCGGGCGCTGGCCGAGACCCGGGGCGACGTGCCGGTCAGCATCGTGCGGCCGTCGATCATCGAGTCGGCCCTGGCCGAGCCCTACCCCGGCTGGATCCGCGGCTTCCGCATGGCCGAGCCGGTCATCATCTCCTACGCCCGCGGGCTGCTGAAGGAGTTCCCCGGCCTGCCCGAGGGGGTCGTCGACGTGATCCCGGTCGACATGGTGGTGGCCGCCACCCTGGCGGTGGCCGCCGGGGAGGCGCCGGCGGAGCCGGTCGTCTACCAGGCGGTGACCGGCAGCCGGAACCCGCTCAAGTACCGCACCCTGGTCGATCTGGTGCAGGACTGGTTCTCGGCCCGGCCGCTCTACGACGACGCCGGGCAGCCGATCGTCGTGCCCGACTGGTCGTTCCCCGGCCGGGGCAAGGTCCGCCGGCAGCTGAACCGGGCGGTGAAAGGGCTCTCCGCCGCCGAGAAGGCGGTCGGGCACCTGCCGGTGCGGGGCGCCCGGGCCGACTTCGCCGCCCGGCTCGAGGAGCGGCGCACCCAGGCCGAGCGGGCCCTCGGCTACGTCGAGCTCTACGGCGCCTACGTGGAGACCGAGGCCCGCTTCGACGACCGGCGGCTGGCGGCGCTGTGGGAGACGCTGCCGGCGGCCGACCGGGCGGCGTTCAACTTCGATCCCCGCAGCATCGACTGGGAGACCTATGTCAGCCAGGTCCACCTGCCGTCGATCGTCCACCACGCCCGGGTGCGGACGAAGCCGGGGGCCAAGGGGGGCCTGTCCCGCCGTGACCGGGGGCGGCGGGCCGTGCTGTCGCCCGACCGCACGCTGGCCGTCTTCGACCTGGAGAACACGCTGGTGGCCTCCAACGTGGTCGAGTCGTACTCCTGGCTGGCCAGCCGGCGGATGGACACGAGGCAGCGGGTGCGGTTCGTGGCCCGCATGCTGTCGGAGGCGCCGTCGCTGCTGGCGCTCGACCGGCGGGACCGGGGCGACTTCCTGCGCCACTTCTACCGCCGCTACGACGGCGCTCCCGCCGACCGCCTGCGGGCCGACGCCTGGGAGCTGTTCTCCGATCTGCTGCTGGAGAAGTCGTTCCCCGAAGGGTTGCGCCGGGTGCGGGAGCACCGCCGGTTGGGTCACCGGACGGTGCTGTTGACCGGGGCGCTCGACTTCGTGATCGAGCCGCTGCGGCCGTTGTTCGACGACGTCGTGTCGGCTTCGCTCGACGAGCGGGACGGGCGCCTCACCGGCGAGCTGATCTCGGTGCCGCCGACGGGGGAGGCCCGGGCGCTGCTTCTGGCCCAGTACGCCGCCGCCAACGACCTGTCGTTGAGCGACGCCGTGGCCTACGCCGATTCGGCGTCGGACCTGCCGATGCTGGAGTCGGTCGGTTTCCCGGTGGCGGTGAACCCCGAGCCGAAGCTCGCCACGATCGCCCGCCGCCGGGGCTGGCACGTGGAGCACTGGTCCAAGGCCCCGGGCGGTCCGAGGCCCTTGCTTCCGATGGGAGCCCGACCGTGACCGCGTTCGCCGCTTCGGCCGCCTCCCGCCGCTCCCCCTCGTTCTGGCGTTCCTTTTCCGCTGATAGGGCGGAAATTGCACGCCAGTTCACGGCGCTCCTCAACTGGCGTTCCTTTTCCGCTCATGCAGCGGTAAATGAACGCCAGAACGGAAGGGGCGACAGCCGGTGAAGGCGCTGCGTTTCTCCCACTCCCTCCCGCGGTTTGCCGCAGCGAGGGTCGCCGGGTCTGTCACTCCGGGCGGTGGGGCCCGCGTCGGGCCGCTGGCCCTGGTCGAGTCCGCCGAACCGGCCCGGCCGGGGCCGGAGTGGCAGCGGGTCCGGCCGATCCTGGCCGGGATCTGCGGGTCGGATCTGGCCACGGTGGCCGGGAAGTCGTCGCGGTACTTCGAGCCGATCGTGAGCTTCCCGTTCGTCCCCGGGCACGAGATCGTCGGCCTGACCGACGACGGCGCCCGCGTCGTGGTGGAGCCGGTGCTGGGTTGCGCCGCCCGGGACATCACGCCGCCCTGCCCGGCCTGCGCCGGAGGGTCGTCGGGCCGCTGCGAGCACCTCACCCTCGGCCATCTCAAGCCCGGGCTGCAGACGGGCTACTGCGCCGACACGGGCGGCGGGTGGTCGACGGCACTGGTGGCCCACGCCAGCCAGATCCACCGGGTGCCGGAAACCCTGTCCGACGAAGGGGCGGTGATGGTCGAGCCGGCCGCCTGCGCCGTGCACGCCGCGCTGCGGGCCCGGGTGCCGGGCGGCGGCCTGGTGGCGGTGCTCGGCGCCGGCACGCTCGGCCTGTGCGTGGTGGCCGCCCTGCGGCGCTTCGCCCTCCCCGGCACGATCATCGCCGGGGCCAAACACCCCGACCAGCAACGGGAGGCCCGCCGCCTCGGCGCCGACGTGGCCGTGGCGCCCGGCGAGGTGAAACGGGCGGTGCGGCGGGCGGCCCGCTGCCAGGTGGTGGGGGAGCGGCTGTCCGGCGGCGCGGACGTCGTCCTCGACTGTGTGGGCAACGCGGCCTCGATCCACGAGGCGCTGGCCATCACCCGCCCCGGCGGACGCGTGGTGCTGGTCGGCATGCCCGGTCCTGAGCGGCTCGACCTGGCGCCCTTGTGGCAGCGGGAGATCGAACTCGTCGGCGCCTACGCCTACGGCACCGAGGAACTGCCCGACGGGCGGGCGGCGCGCACCTTCGATCTGGCCTTCGAGCTGTCGTCCGCCGCCGAGCTCGGCCGGCTCGTCTCGGCCCGTTATCCGCTGGAGCGCTACCGGGAGGCCATCGAGCACGCCGCCACCGCCGGCTCCCGGGGCGCGGTCAAGATCGTCTTCGAACCGTTTGCCGCAAAGGAGAAGCGGACTTGAGCCGCCCCGGTTACGTCCTCGAGGTCGACCGCTCGACCCCGCCCGTCCTCTTCCACCACGGCGAGGGCTTCAGCCTCGAGCGGCTGCCGGTCGGGGCGCGGGTGATCTATCCCCCCGAGCCGGTGAAGGCCCTGCCGGATCCCGACGCCGCCGTCCGCCGGGCGCTCCTCGAGCCGCTGGGCATGGACCCGCTGCCGGCCTACCTGCGGCCGGGCATGCGGCTCACGATCGCCTTCGACGACATCTCGTTGCCGCTCCCGCCGATGAGGCAGCCCGACAACCGGCAGCGGGTGATCGAGGCGGTGCTCGACCTGGCCGCCGCGGCCGGCGTCGACGACGTCGAGTTGATCTCGGCCACGGCGCTTCACCGCCGCATGACCGACCCGGAGCTGAAGCACGCCGTCGGCAAGCGGGTCTTCGACGCCTTCGCTCCCCACGGGCTCCTCTACAACCACGACGCCGAAGACCCCGACGGCATGGAGCTCATCGGCCACACCGAGGAAGGGGAGCGGGTCGAGATCAACAAGCGGGCGGCGACATCGGACCTGCTGGTCTACGTCAACATCAATCTGGTGGCGATGGACGGCGGGCACAAGAGCGTGGCCACCGGCCTGGCCGGTTACCCGAGCCTCAAGCACCACCACAACGTCCGGACGATGCAGCACAGCCGCTCGTTCATGGACCAGCACCGCAGCGCGCTGCACTCATCCAACTGGCGGATGGGCCGGCTGCTGGCCCGGGAGGGCCCTCCGATCTTCCAGATCGAGACGACCCTCAACAACAACACGTTCCCGAAGCCGTTCGACTTCCTGCAGCGCCGGGAGTGGGAGTGGTCGGCGCGGGACCGGGCCGCCTACGTGGCCGCCGCGTCGGGTCTCGAACGCATCCCCCGCAAGGCGGCCCGCCCGATCTTCCAGAGGATCCTCTCGCCCCACGCCATGAGCTCCGTGCAGGCCGGCGAGGTGGAAGCGGTGCACGCCGTCACCACCGAGCACGTCTACCGGTCGCAACTGGTGCCGGTCGAGGGTCAGACCGACATCCTCACGATGGGGCTGCCCTACATCTGCCCCTACAACGTGAACTCGATCATGAACCCGATCCTGGTCATGTGCCTCGGGCTCGGCTACTTCTTCAACCTCTACCGGGGCAAACCCCTTGTGCGACAAGGGGGAGTGGTGATCATGCACCACCCCACGCCGTGGGAGTTCCACCCCGTCCACCACCCGAGCTACCTCGACTTCTTCGAGCAGGTGCTGACGGAGACGACCGACCCGGCCGAGATCGAGGCCAAGTTCGAGGAGGACTTCGCCACCGACCCCTGGTACATCCACCTGTACCGGAAGAGCTACGCCTACCACGGCGTGCACCCCTTCTACATGTGGTACTGGGGGGCGCACGCCCTGGAGCACCTCGGCGGCGTGATCATCGTCGGCGGCGACCCGAAAGCGGTGCGCCGCATGGGCTTCAAGCCGGCGTCGACCCTGCGGGACGCGCTGGAGATGGCCGAGGACGTCGTCGGTCGGGACCCTTCGATCACCCATCTTCATGCCCCGCCGCTCCTCATGGCGGACGTCACGTGAGTCTCGTCCCCCGGCGCGGGTTTCCCTTGCGGGCCCCGACGTGGCCCGGCACCGTTCCCCGTCCTCCGGCGCCGAGCCGGACCGGGCTGGACTTCGACACCGGCTGGGCCCGCCAGCCGGCCGCCCGGCTGGCGCGAGCGGCGCTCCTCGACCTGGCCATCCGCCCTGCGGTCCATGTGCTGGCGTCGCCCACGGTCGACGGGCGGGAGCGGCTCGACGCCGTGGAGGCCCCGGTCATCTTCGCCGCCAACCACCACAGCCATGCCGACACCGGCCTACTCCTGTCGCTGCTGCCGGAGCGGTTCCGGCGCAAGACGGTGGTCGCCGCCGCCGCCGACTACTTCTTCGACCGGCGGGCCAAGGGCACGTTCCACGCCCTCACTTTCGGGGCCGTGCCGATGGAGCGGACGAAGGTCAACCGTCGTTCGGCGGAGGTGGCCACCGACCTGCTGGCCGACGGGTGGAGCCTGGTGATCTTCCCCGAAGGGGGCCGGAGCCCCGACGGGTGGGCCCAGGAGTTCCGGGGCGGTGCCGCCTACCTGGCCGTGCGCTCCGGCCGGCCGGTGGTGCCGGTCTACATCGAGGGCACCCGCCAGATGTGGCCCAAGGGCCAGCGCCTGCCCCGGCCCCACAAGGTGACGGTGACGTTCGGCACGCCGATCTCGCCCGACCCGGGTGAGGACGCCCGGCGGCTCGCCGCCCGCATCGAGCGGGCCGTGGCCGCCCTGGCCGACGAGCGGGCCACCGACTGGTGGACGGCCCGGCGGCGGGCCGCCGACGGGACGACCCCCGCCATCAGGGGCCCGGAGGCGGCTCCGTGGCGGCGGCACTGGGCCCTCGGGCAACGGCGCTAGGACCGCCATTCGTCCGGGGCCGGCGTCGCTCGGGAAACAATCGGACAAATCTGCGGTTCGCCTCCGAACAGCGCGAATGCGGCACTGAGTGACAGCGTCAATTCGGTGGTTGGAGCGTTCGACCTCGGCAGCTGGGGAGGCGGACGCGTGACACACCGCCACGGTTGACGGAACCCACCGGGTCCCGCCGCCCGGCAAGTGACCCCACGTCAGTCAGTTCGTAGCAGCGCGCGTTCGCGTGTTCGTAGGAGGCACTCTCATGCAGCTTCGCTCGAAGATCCTCGCCGTTGTACCGGCCGCCGCTCTCGCCTTCACCGGCGCCGCCGCCTGGGCCGGCGTCACCGCTGACCCGACCCTCCCCGACGCCCCCGGCCTGCCGGACGCCCCGACCCTGCCGGGAATGCCAGCCCTGCCGACCCTGCCGGAGGCTCCGGCGCTGCCCGGCGTTCCGGCTCTTCCTGTCGACGACCCGGCGCCGGCGCTGCCGCAGCTGCCGAGCGCTCCGGGGATGCCGGCTCTGCCCGGTGTTCCGGCGCTGCCGGAGGCTCCGGCGTTGCCTGGTGTTCCGGCTCTTCCTGTCGACGCTCCGGCGCCGGCGCTGCCGCAGCTGCCGAGCGCTCCGGGGATGCCG
>JBFLYK010000039.1:0-55773 GCA_040756995.1 Actinomycetota bacterium
GTCGCAGCCGGGTCGGCGGCCGCCGCCGTCCGCGGCGTGGGCGCGGCGGCGACGACCTGGACCGTGCCCTTCATCCACGGGTGCGGGGCGCAGTAGTACGTGAACTTCCCCGGCCGGGGGAAGGCCCGGGAGTAGGTGCCGCCCGGGCCCTTCATGCCGGAGTCGAACGACTTGTCGTCGGCCGTGACGGTGTGCTCGTGCTTGCCCTTGTTGAACCACACCACCGTCGTGCCCGCCGGCACGGTCACCTCGGCGGGCGCGTAATGCCACCGGGTGAGGTCGGGTTCGTTGTCGACCATGAGCACCCGGGGTCCTTCGGCGGCCGGAGCGGGCGCCGGAGCACCGACGGCCGTGAAGGCGGCCGCCACAGCCAAAGCTCCCACCAGCAGCCGTCTCGATCTCCCCACGACGTCCATTATGGAACGGTCGGCCCGGATCCCAGACTCGCCCCGACGCGCCGAGGCGCCGGGGCCGGCCCCCGGGGGGACGACCGCGGCGCCAGGACGGACCGCTCCGGGACTAGGCGACCTTCACGGTCCCCTTGGCCCATGGGTGTGGCGTACAGGTGTAGGCGAACGTGCCGGGCTGCGAGAAGGTGAACTGGAACTCGGCCCCCGGAGCCATCGAGCCCGAGTCGAACGACCCGTCCTCGGCCGTCACGGTGTGGGCCTCTTGTCCTTCGTTCTTCCACTTCACCATCTGGCCGACCTTCACGCTGACCTCGGCCGGCTCATACCCCGTCGGCTGACCCGGTGGCATGTCCGCCACCTTCACCATGACGGGGCCCGGTGCCGCGTCCGCCTCCGGGGACGACACCGCCTGCACGAATCCGAAGCTCGCGGCCAAGGCTCCGACCGCGAATGCCGCCACCATCGACAGCTTTGCCTTGGTCACTTGGATCTCCCCTCGGTTGGTGCGTTTTGGGTTGAGTGGGTCGATACCCCTCAATCCGTTCTTCAATCCCGAAACGGGGACATACCGGTCAGTAGTCACAAAGTGAGTTCTCTGCGCCAAAAGGCGCTAGCGTGACCCGGATCGCCCGACGGAAGGGGTGTCTATGCCGAACGACAGGGCGGAACTCGAGACGCTCTTGATGGAGCGGTCGCTGACCGATGAAGAGCTTCTGCGGGCGACCGATGCGGCGCCCGAGTACCGGATCCTTCCCGACGCCACGGTCATCAAGATCGGCGGTCAGAGCGTGATCGACCGCGGCCGGGCGGCCGTCTATCCGCTGGTCGAGGAGATCCTGGCCGCCCGCAAGGACCATCAGCTCCTCATCGGAACCGGAGCCGGCACCCGCGCCCGTCACCTGTATTCGATCGCCGCCGACCTCGGGCTGCCCACCGGCGTGCTCACCGAGATCGGCGCGTCCGTCGCCGGCCAGAACGCCGCCATGCTCGGCCATCTCATGGCCCGGCATGGCATCTCGACCGTCGAGGGTGCCGGGCTCTCCGCCGTTCCCCTCTACCTGTCCGAGGTGCGGGCGGTGATCTTCGGCGGCATGCCGCCCTACCAGATGTGGATGCGCGTCCCGGCCGAAGGCCTGATTCCCCCGTACCGCACCGACGCTGGCTGTTACCTGCTGGCGGAAACGTTCGGCTGCAAGGCGATGATCTTCGTGAAGGACGAGGACGGCCTCTACACCGCCAACCCGAAGACGAAGCCCGACGCCGAGTTCATCCCTCGCATCACGGTCGACGAGATGAAGGCCATGAACCTCCACGACGCGGTCATCGAGTTTCCGGTGCTCGATCTTCTGAAGGCTTCCCGTCACGTCCGGTCCGTCCAGATCATCAACGGTCTCAAGCCCGGGAACCTCACGCGGGCCCTCGCCGGCGAACACGTCGGCACGATCATCTCGGCGGATTGAACGGAGGAGGACGGCCATGACCGAGACGGCATCTTCGACGAAACACGTTCCTTCGTTGCTCGCCCGCCAGACATTGCTCGACCGGGAGCTGACCCGGCCCGTGACCGACCGGCCGCCGATCCGGCTTCTCCCCTGGCTCAACGTCGTCAAGATCGGCGGGCGCTCCATCATGGACCGGGGCCGCGAAGCGATCCTGCCGCTGGTCGACGAGCTGCGCCGGGCGCTGCCCGAGCACCGCATGCTGATCCTCACCGGCGCCGGGATCCGGGCCCGTCACGTCTACAGCGTCGGTCTCGACCTCGGCCTTCCGACCGGCGCCCTGGCGGGCCTCGCCGCCAAGGAAGCGGGCCAGAACGGCCACCTCCTGGCCGCCCTGCTGGCCAACGAAGGCGTGTCGTACATCGAGCATCCGACGATCGCCAACCAGCTCTCCATCCACCTCGCCGCCAGCCGGGCCGTGGTCGGCAGCGCCTTCCCGCCCTACCACCACCACGAGTTTCCGCCGGCGATCGGCCGCATCCCACCGCACCGGGCCGACACCGGTGCCTTCCTGATCGCCGACGAGGTCGGCGCCCGGCGCCTCACCCTGGTGGAGGACGTCGACGGCCTCTACACCGTCGATCCCAACAACCCCGGCGACGCCACGCCGGAGTTCATCCCCGAGATCTCGGCCTCCGAGCTGACCTCGAAGCCGGCCACGCTGCCCTTCGACCGCACCCTGCTCGAGGTGATGGCCGCCGCCAAGCACATCGACCAGGTCCAGATCGTCAACGGATTGGTGCCGGGCAACGTGTTGCGGGCCCTCCGGGGCGAGCACGTCGGCACGATCGTCCACGCCGCCTGACGGCGGATCAGCGGCGGTCCAGTCCTTCCAGGTGGTCGAGCAGGCGGGCGACCGCCTGGGAGGACTCATAGCGCCACGACGCGATGACGTGGTCCGTTTCGGGGTTCGCGAACTGCTCCGCCAGCCGCTCGAACAACGGCGCGAAGACGGCGCGCTGTTCGGCCACCAGTGGCCCGAGCGGTTCTCCCGCCCGCTGCCGCAGGAGAACCTTGGCCAGCAAGGCGCTGCGGACGTCGCGCAGGTGCCGGACGGGTTCGCCCCGCCACTGGGCCACCGCCTTGCGGCCCTTCCCGGACGCCTCGTAGACCATCCGGCGCGGCCCCGGGTCACCCGGTTCCTCGCCCACTTCGACGATCAGCCCTTGCTCCTCCAACCGGCCGAGCGCCCGGTAGACCAACGGGCGGGGCACCGTCCACACCTCCCCGAGCGGCGTTGTCCGGGACAGCGTGCGGGCCACGGCGAATCCGTGCGACGGCGCTTCCGAAAGCAGCGCCAGCACCACCCACTCCGTGAGCGACAGTCCCGGTCCCTCGGTCGGCATCAAGACCCTGAAGCTACACCGGGTACACCACGACTTCCGTGGCCTTCACCGATGCCCAGATCCGGCCTCCGTCACCCAGGCGGAGATCGGCCACCGCCGCCGGAGTGACCTCGGCGACGATCGGCAGCGGCCCGTCGACGCGCACCCGAACCCGCTCGCCCTCGAGGTCCAGCGCCTCCACCGTGCCCTCCCACACGTTCCGGGGGGTACCGGCCGGCGGAACGCGGTAGAGCGCCACGGCGTGGGGATGGACAACGGCGAAGACCTCCCCCCGACCCGCCCCCGGCGCCACCAGCCGGCCGGCGGCGCCGACGTGGATCTCGTCGTCCTCGGCCCAGCCCCGGTAGAGGTTGACCCCCACGAGATCGGCCACGTATCGGGAGCGGGGTTGCCCCGAGATCTCCTGGGGCGTGCCGGTCTGGGAGATGTGCCCGTCCTCCAGAACGATGAGCCGCTCGGCCAGCGCGATGGCCTCCACCGGGTCGTGCGTCACGAGCAGCCGTACGCCGTCGTAGCCGTCGAGTTGGCGCCGGAGCTCACGGCGGGTCTCGAGGCGGGTGCTGGCATCGAGCGCCGCCAAGGGCTCGTCCAGCAGCAGCAGCCGCGGTTCGGTCGCCAGCGCCCGGGCCAGCGCCACCCGCTGCGCCTGCCCACCCGACAGCTGCCGGGGCTTGTTGGAGAGGAACCCCTCGAGCCCCACCCGGCTGAGCCATTCCGCCGCCCGGCGGCGAGCCTCGGCCTTGGCCACGCCCCGGCTCCGCAGCCCGAAGGCGACGTTCTCGAGGGCCGACAGGTGCGGGAAGAGCACGTAGTGCTGGAAGACCACCCCCACCGGGCGCCGCTCGGGCGGGACGTGGATGCCCCGGCTGGTGTCGTCGAGCACGAGGTCGTCGAGCACCACCTCGCCCTCGTCGGGCGGGAGCAGCCCGGCCAGCACCCGCAGCAGCGTGGTCTTGCCCGCGCCGTTGGGCCCGAGCAGGCCGACGATCCGACCCGGCGCGACGTCGAACTCCACGTCGAGCTCCAGCGTGCCGAGCCGCACGCTGACCCGGGCACTCAGACCCCGCCCGTCCCCGGTCAGCTCAGGACACCCCCAGCCACCGGTCCCGCAGACCGACGAGCACCACCAACGACACGAGGAGCAGCACCAGGCTGAGGATGATCGCCGTCTCCGGCCGGTTCGATTCGAGGGACAGGTACACGGCCAGCGGCATTGTCTGCGTCGTTCCCGGGAAGTTGCCGGCGAAGGTGATGGTGGCACCGAACTCCCCCAGCGCCCGGGCCCAGCACAGGACGGCCCCCGCCCCCAGCGCGGGGCCGGCGAGCGGCAATGTGACCCTCCGGAACACCGTCCAGCGGCTGGCGCCCAGCGTGCGGGCGGCCTCTTCGAAGCTCCGGTCGAGCGAGCGGAAGGCGGCTTCGGCGGTGATCACGAGGAAGGGCATCGCCACGAAGGCCTCGGCCAGGATGGCGCCCTTGATCGAGAACGGGAAGGTGATTCCGAACCACTGATACAGGTACTGCCCGACGATGCCCCGGCGGCCGAAGGCGTAGAGCAGCGCGATACCGCCGACGACCGGCGGCACCACCATCGGAAGCACGGTGAGCGCCCGCAGGAGCCGGCGGCCCGGGAACTCCAGGCGGGCCAGCACCCAGGCCAGCGGCAGTCCGAACATCAGGCAGATGACGGTGGCGGCCAGCGAAGCCTGGAGCGACAGCCGCAGCGCGGTGCGGACCTCGGGTGCGCCGAGGTCCGAGGCCACCGACCGCCACGGTGCCCGCCACAGGAGGCCGGCCAGCGGCAGCACGAAGAACATCGCCGCCACCGACCCCGCCGCCACGGCCAGCAGCGGCGGACGCTCCCGACGGCGGGTCATGTAGCTGGATGCCGGTTCATCGCTACGGAAAGTAGTCCAACCGTGACTAGGTGTCACGGTTGCCACCGCTGACGTTTCGCGAGGACTGAGGCGGGAGAGAGGTGAGGCAGGTGCGGAAGACCTCCGTACAGTTCGCGCGCCAAAGGGGGGAGCCTTGATGCGCAAATGGATCCTGTCCATCATCGCCCTGGTCGCGGTGCTGGGACCGGCCACCGGCGTCGTGTGGTTCGAGACCCAGCCTTCACAGGCCGCCGAAAGCAAGGTGACGGTCAATGACGAGCAGTTCTCGCCGGCCGATGTCACCGTGCCGACGGGTTCGATGGTGACATTCGAGAACACCAGTCAGAACGCCCCGCACAGCGCCAAGGCGGCGGACGGCTCGTTCGACACCGGCTACATCATGCCGGGAGCCAGCGCCCAGGTGACCATGTCGAAGGCCGGTGAGTTCCAGTACTTCTGCGAGCCGCACCCGTGGAAGAAGGGAGTCATCAAGGTCCAGTAGCCCAGGGCCCGGCTGGGATGCCCGCACGCCGTCGGTGATAATGGGTTCACCGGCCGAGTCAAGGTCCTCAGGGGAGAAGCTGCATGCGCAAGGCACTGTGGTCGTCCGCGGCCATCTTCATGCTCCTGTCGAGCGTCATCGTCACGCGGGGCGTCGCCCAAGCGGCCGACAGTGGAGTGAAGGCAGGCTCACAGAGCGAACCGCTCAAGTTTCTCCCTGCTGAAATCACGGTGCCCGTCGGGGCGACCGTCGAATGGGTGAACGAAACCGATATCCCTCACGACGTGGTGGCCGACGACGGTTCCTTCAACTCCGATGGCACCTTCGGCCGGGGAGAGAAGTTCCAGTTCAAGTTCACCAAGCCGGGAACGTTCACCTACTACTGCACACCCCATAAGGATGCGGGCATGAAGGGCGTGGTGAACGTGACCGGCGCAGCCGGCGGCGCCCCGACGCCGACCACGGTCGCCCCCACCACCACGACGACCAAGGCGGCGGCCGCTCCGACGCCGGCCACCGCTCCCGCAGCCCAGCCGACGACCACCACCACGGCCAAGGCGGCGGCCGGCGGCTCGACCACGACCACGACCGCTGGAGCCGGCGTGACATCGACCACCCAGGCTCCGGCCGTCACTCCCACCAGTGCTCCCGAGAGCGCCGGCGTCACGACCACGACGGCCGGTCCGACGCCCGAGGCGGGAGCGGTGGACGAGCACGCCAGCGAGAAGCCCGAGGAGAAGGAACCGGGCAAGAGCAGCCCGCTCGGAATCGCCTTCGCCGGCATCTCCACCGTGCTGCTGGCGGCGATCTCCGGGAAGCTCCTGGCGTCGAAGTCCTGACCCGGCGCCCCGCCGCCGAAAAAGGTATGGATTATCCCTAAATCCGACGTCAAACGTCGGGTTTTCGGGGCTGCATTGCGCTCCGCGCCCCCCGCCGCCGGGGCCGCACGCACCGCTCGGGCGCCGCTCGCCGTCAGCCGCCGTTCAGCGGCCTGACCTGCGGAAAGACCTGGAAGTCAGCTGCTCAGAGGCCCGAGCCGGTCGCCCAGGCGACCGCTCGTCGTCGACCTGCCACCATTTGTCGCACGCCCGAAAGATTCCTGTTGCATATGACTAGTCCAAAAGAGCTACATTTGTTCCCAGTGGCCCCGACAGGGGGCCTGCGTGGTCGGACCTCGGCTCGAAAACGAGGCCGACTTCGGGGGGACCGGGCACTGGTTGACGCGCTTTCCCAGGCGTCATGAGGGTCACGGGGGAGGTGATCGGAAGATCCTTCCGGTTCCCCAGGGAGCATCAACCCGTTCGGGTGATGATACGGATCGTCGAGGCCCTCGCCAGAGGGACGGACCCTCGGCGGTTCGGCAGGCTGCACCACAAACCAACGGACTAACGAGTGCTGGTGTGGACAACCAGCCAGAACCTGACTAGTTGCTTTGATACTAGTTGAACCCTACGCCTGGAACAACTGGTTCGTCAAGGCAATGCCGAACGAATCACTTGGAGGGAAGCCTGTATGTCAGCTCTTGACACTCCCATTGAGCGTCGAAAAGTCCTCAAGGGGTTTTTGATTGCAGGGCCGACCCTGGCTGTCGCCGCCCGCCTTGGACTTGGGGACGGCGCCGCCAATGCCTGGCCGACGAAGACCGATGAGCTTCCGGACGCCCAGGACTTCACGGACATCTTCATCCTGAGCCAGCAGCCGACGATCTACGACCTGTTGATCGAGCTGCGGCCCGACGGCACCGCTTACGCCGAGATCCCCAAGCAGGACATCGGCCAGGGCATCCTGACGGCCTTCCGGATGATGGTCGCCGACAACCTCGACCTCCCCTACGAGAAGGTCGAAGTGGCCCTCGGTAAGGCGGACCAGAAGTGGGGCGCCGCCCAAATCACCGGTGGTTCCCACAACGTCCGCGTTGTGTACGACCCGATCCGCCTCATCGCCGCCAAGATGCGGGGCCAGCTCATGGCCGCCGCCTCCAACCGGCTCGGCGTTCCGGTCAGCCAGCTCCGCACCGAAGACGGCTTCGTCATCGCCCGTGACGGCCGGAAGCTCGGCTACGGCGAGCTCAGCGCCGAGGCGGCCCAGCTGCCCAAGGCCAAGGCCGCGATGCCGAAGGCCCAGAGCGAGTACAAGATCATCGGCAAGCCGCACGCCCGGGACAACATCCGCGACATCGTCCAGGGCAAGGCTCCGTACTCCATGGACCTGTTCTCCTCCAAGGAGTACCTGCCGACCGTTGTGGCGATGGCCGCCACCCACGGTGCCTCCGTGGTGTCGATCGACGACTCGGAAGCCAAGAAGATTCCGGGCGTCATCGCCGTCACGCACGTTCCGGGCATGCCCGACTACCTGATCCCCGAGGCCGTCGCCGTTACCGCTGAGACCTTCGGCATCGCCAAGAAGGCGAAGAACGCGCTGAAGATCAAGTGGAGCGCCGGCCCGATGGACGCCCTGTCGGACGCCCAGATCGACGACCTGCTGAACAACATCATCGACAAGATCAGCAACCCCGGCGAGGGCATCGAGGCGACGTTCCGTTGGCCGTACGTGCCGCACGCCCCGATGGAGGAGAACGCCTCCGTCGCCAACGTCACCTCCTCGGGTTACGAGGGGTGGGGTGGCGCCCAGATCCCCTGCACCCTGCAGCGGCAGCTGGCCGAGACCCTGGGCATGAAGGTGGACCAGATCACGTACCACGTGGTCCGGGCCGGTGGTGCTTTCGGGCGTCACCTCTTCCACGACCAGGATGTCCAGGCTGCGCAGGTCTCGCAGCGGATCGGCAAGCCGGTGAAGCTGCAGTGGCTGCGTGAGGAAGGCATCAAGCACGGCCGTACCCGCCCGGTCTCGATCCACAAGATCAAGGCTGTTGTGAGCGGTGGCGACGTGGTCGGCTACGAGCACCGCATGGCCTGCCCGGAGATGGACCTCCGCCACGGCCTCGGTGACGTCGCCACCGGCTACATCACCGAGTACAACAACGAGGGTGCGTGCCAGTACTTCTTCGCTCACACCCAGAAGCTGTTCTACAAGACCGGCCCGACCAGCATCACGCTGAAGCAGAAGCTGCTGGCCAAGCCCACCGCCGCCTGGCGTGTGGTGTACTCCGGCCAGGTCCACGCCGCCGACGAGATCGTCATCGACGAGCTCGCCCGGATGCTCGGCAAGGACGAGGTGGAGTACCGCCTCGCCATGCTCGACAGCCCGCGGCACGTGGCCGTGCTGGAGAAGGCCGCCCAGGAAGCCAACTGGGGCCAGAAGCTCCCGGCGGGCGTCGCTCAGGGCGTCGGTATGCACGACGAGTACAAGTCGATCTGTGCCTACATCATGACGATCGACGTGCGGGGTCGTGAGCCGCGCATGACGGCGTGCACCATCGCCGTGGACAACGGCTACTGCATCAACCCCGAGGGCACCAAGTCCAGCATGCTCGGCCAGGCGCACGACGGGTTCGCCCTCGCGTTCCGGGCCGGCCTGCACGTGGACAACGGCGCCACCCGTGAGTCGAACTTCCACGACTACAAGTGGACCCGTATGTTCGACTCGGCGCCGGACATGAGTGTCCACATCCTGCCGCAGTCCAACGTCCTGCCGGGTGGTGTCGGCGAGCTGGGTGTCCCGGCTGCCGCTGCTGCTGCTGCCAACGCCTGGGCCCGTGCCACAGGTAAGCAGCCCCGGAACTTCCCGCTCAACGAGTACGGAGCCTGATTGCTATGCCGCAGATCACCTTCAACCTCAATGGCAACCCGGTTTCGGTTGACGCCGACAACGACGAGGAACTGCTCTGGGTCCTGCGTGACCGCCTTGACGTCAAGGGCCTGAAGTTCGGCTGTGGCATGGGCCTCTGTGGTGCGTGCACCAGCCACATCAACGGGAAGGCTCAGCGGACGTGCATCACGCCCGTGAGCGCGGTTCAGGGCAAGAACGTCACGACGATCGACGGCCTGGCCAACGGTGACCAGCTTCACCCGGTGCAGCAGGCCTGGATCGACAACGACGTTGCGCAGTGCGGCTACTGCCAGGCTGGCCAGATCATGCAGGCAGTGTCGCTGCTCAACAGCAACCCGAACCCGACCGACGCCGACATCGACGAAGCGATGGGCGGAAACCTGTGCCGGTGCGGTACGTACTTCCGCATCCGGTCCGCCATCAAGCAAGTCGCGGCCGGCAAGTAACGAGCGATTAAGCCGTAGGCTGGTGTGCCGCCTGGGTAGAACCTCAGGCGGCACACCGAGTCCTACGGAAGGGGATTCGCCTTGAATCTGGGACCGACCGAACTCATCATCGTCCTCGCAATCATCATGCTCCTGTTCGGCGCCGCGAAGCTGCCCAAGCTCGCCCGGAGCCTCGGCGAATCAGCCAAGGAGTTCAAGAATGCGACGGCGGCCATCGACAGCGTGAATGAAACCCAGGACAACAAGTCCTGAGTGAACTGTCGCCGAAGCGACAATCACTGTCGTAGATGCGACAACGCTGTTACCCTTTTGTGCAAGCTCATTTCCGTTTAAAACCAATAAGGAGCTGGGCGATGCTGAAGCGCTTCGCACTAATGATTGCTGCTACCGCCGCACTTACCGTTCCAGCCGCAAGCTCGTTTGCTGCTCCCTCGCCTCAGGCGGACGGGATTCTGCCCGAGCAGGCCTGCCACACCGCTTACCCCGCCCACACCCAGCCGCTGCTGTGCGGACGGGGCGCCGGCGGGCCCGGGAGTGGTGGCTGAGTCGGTCAGTCCGGCGACCGGAGTTTTCGGAAGAGACTCCTACCGCAGGAATCTGAAACCGGGGGTCCTTCGGGGCCCCCGGTTCTGTTTTGCTCTTTGACCGAACTCTGGGAGAATCAGTCTCCACACTCTGGGCCTTGATCCCGGCTGGTGCCGTCGGCCGGGTTCTCAGGGGGACTTCGGGAGGACTCGTGCCCACACGTCGTCGCTGGACCCTACCCGTCGTTTCCGTTCTCCTGCTGCTCGGAAGCGCCTTCGGCGTGGTGGCGCCGGCGGGCGCCGCAGCCGCCGACCGTGACGGGGACGGCTTTGCCGACGAAGTCGAAATCGGCATCGATCCGGGGAAGCCCCTGGACTCCGACGGGGACGGCCAACCGGACCACGCCGACACCGACAGTGACGGCGACGCCCTCCCCGACGCGGTGGACGGCGTCCTCGACATCGACGGGGACGGGCTTCCCGCCTTCCGGGACTTCGACACCGACGGGGATCGCATCCGGGACACGATCGAGGCCGGCGGCGACCCGACCGCGCCGGCCGACTCGGACGGCGACGGAACGCCTGACTACCGGGACCTCGACAGCGACAACGACGGGATCCCCGACGGGGTGGAGGCGCCGCCCGTCATCCGGACGTGGTTCGACATCGACCGGGACGACGACGGCGTCCCCGACGACGAAGAAGTCAACTTCGTCGAGCCGGCACCGCCGTTCGACAACGACGGTGACGGGACCCCGGATTACCGCGACCTCGACAGCGACAACGACGGAATCTTTGACGGCGTCGACGGCAACATCGACAACGACTTCGACACCGTTCCGGACTACCGGGACCTCGACAGCGACCAGGACGAGATCCCCGACACCGTCGAGGCCGGAGGCGATCCGAAGGCCCCGATGGACACCTTCGGCGGCGGGCTGCCCGACTTCCGGGACTCCGACAGTGACGGCGACCTGATCCCCGATTCGAACGAGGCTGGTCCGGATCCGAAGAACCCGGTCGACAGCGACGGCGACGGCGCTCCCGACTTCCGTGACCGCGACAGTGACGCCGACGGTATCGCCGACACCGTCGAGGGCAACACGGACCCCGACAAGGACGGCAAGGCCAACTTCCAGGACGACGACAGCGACGGCAACGGGCAGGCCGACAAGGACCAGGGTGTGACCGACGCCGACGGCGACGGGATCCCGAGCCTGGTCGACCCGGACGACGATGGTGACGGGCTCTTCGACCCTGTCGAGGGTGAAGTCGACTCCGACCAGGATGGCGTCGCCAATTCGCAGGATCCCGACAGCGACGGTGACGGGATCGCTGACGCCGCCGAGGGTCTTTCGGACTTCGACCAGGACGGGATTGCCAACTACCTCGACTCCGATTCCGACGGCGACGGGATTCCCGACCGGGTCGAGGGCACCCACGACACCGACGGCGACCACACCCGGGACCTCTTCGACACCGACAGCGACGAAGACGAGTTGCCCGACAAGGTGGAGGGCGCCGGGGACGCCGACGCCGACGGATCGCCGAACTACGTCGACATCGACGGCGACAAGGACAGCATCCCCGACGTGTTCGAGGGCATCGTCGACACCAACAACGACGGCCAGCCCGACCGGGTCTCCATCGACAGTGACTCCGACGGCATCCCCGACCGGATCGAGGGCACGGCGGACACCGACAAGGACAAGACGCCCAACTTCCGGGACCTCGACAGCGACGGCGACGGCATCGCCGACGCAGTGGAAGGCGCCGCCGACACCGACGGTGACGGCATCCGCGATTTCGCCGACACCGACAGCGACGAGGACGGGATCCCCGACAACACCGAGGGGACGAAGGACACTGATGGGGCGGGCCTCCCCGATTACCTCGACCGCGACAGCAACAACGACGGCGTCCCCGACAAGGCCTAGCTGACCTGCGCGAAGCGTCGTAAGCGCCGCCTGCGGCGCTTACGTGTCGAGGCAGCCGCCGGTCGACACGGCGGCTGTGCCGGCGTTGGCCAGCACGGGGCGGAGCTCCTTGTCGGTGAGGGCGTAGCTCACGCCGGGCTTGTCGGGGGCGATGGCGAAGGCCACGCCCACGACATGGCCGGTCTTGTCGACGAGGGCGGCGCCGGAGTCACCGGGCCGCAGGGCCGAGGCGAGCACGAAGATGCTGCGGCGGGTGTCGTTGCGGTCGTAGATGTCGCGGCCCACGGCGATCAGCTCCTGGCTGATCTTGGCCGGTGCCGCCCGCAGGTCTCCGCCCCCGGGGTGGCCGTAGACGGCGCCGGTGTCGCCCTCCTTGGCCCGGGCGATCGGCAGGGGCTGCTCGCCGAGGCCCGGCACCCGGAGGAGGGCCAAGTCCCGGTTCGCATCGAACAGCACCACGGTGGCCGGCAGTGACCGGCCCTGGAACGGCTCGACGCGGGGCGCCCTCTCCCCAGCCACCACATGGGCGTTGGTGACCACCATGCCGGGCATGGCGACGAAACCGCTGCCCTCCTGGATACGGCGACAGGCTTCGCCGGTGACCTTCACCGTCGACTGCACGACCCGCTGGTGGACGTCCGGCGGCAGGCCTTCGATGGGCGGAGGACCGGGGTCGGGCGAGCGCCGCAGCTCGTTGAAGACGGCCGGGAACGTGCCGTCCTGCACGAAGCGGCGCAGGGCCTGCATGGTCTCCGGCGGGGCGGGAGCGACGTCCTCCACCATGTGGGCGATGGCAGAGTCCCGGGTGGCTTCGGCCGGCCAGCCGGGCACGGCGGCCAGCGCCGGTGTGAGGACCCACACCGCCGCCATGACCCCCACGATGCCGAGGACGGATCCGGCCACCCGGTCGCCCTGGCGGAACCCCGTGCCGATGGGCAGGGCGGCGTGGAGGAGGCTGCCGACGGCCAGTCCGATGCCCTGGCCGAGCATGGCGGCACCGACGAGGAACGAGATGGCGGCGATCAGGCGGATCTGGGGGTCGGAAGCGGAGAAGAAGGCGACGACGTCGGGGAGGAAGCGGTCGGCCACCAGCGCCCCGACGGCCAGGCCGGCCCAGGAGAAGATGCGGGCCAGGAAGCCCAGGCGGTAGCCGCCGTAGGCGGCGGCCCCGGCCATCAGCACGATCACCAGGTCGAGGAGGTTCAAGGAGCCGCCTGGCCTGGAAGGTCAGGGTCCAGCAGCCGCGCCGCAGTGAGGAAGCCGGTGTGGGCCACCATCCGGTGGTCGGGCCGAACCGACTGCCCTTCCACGTGCCACGTCCGCTGGAGGACCTCGAGCGTCTCGGCCAACCCGAACGGCGAACCGTCGAGCTCCTCCCGGAGGCGGGCCACCTGGCCGATGGTCGGCACGTAGGAGACGAGGATCCCGCCCGGGCGCAGCGCCATCGTGGCGTGCTTCACCACCCGCCACGGCTCGGGGAGGTCGAGCACGATGCGGTCGAGTCCGGTCTCATCGACGCCTTCGTAGATGTCGCGGATCTCCACCCGGTACGGCTGGCCGGGACCGAGGAACGACTCCACGTTCTTGGTCGCCCGGGCGGCGAAGTCTTCCCGGATCTCGTATCCGACCACCGAACCCTCGGGGCCGACGGCCCGCAGCAGGGCCATCGACAGGGCCCCGGAGCCGACGCCAGCCTCCAGCAGCCGGGCGCCGGGGAAGATGTCGGCCAGGACCAGGATCGGCCCGATGTCCTTGGGATAGATCACCTGGGCGCCGCGGGGCATCTTGAGGATGTAGTCCCGCAGCGTCGGCCGGACGGCCCGCATCCGGGCGCCGTGCGACGTCCGCACCAGGATCCCCTCGTCCCGGCCGATGAGGTCCGAGTGGGGCAGCGTGCCGGCGTGGGTGGAGAAGCTGCCCCCCTCCACCAGCGTGATGAGGTAGCGACGGGCCTTGGAGTCGACGAGCAGCACCCGCTCACCGGGGCGGAACGGACGGTGGGGGTCCACTACCGGTCGGACCGCCGGGCCCGCTCGCTCATGCGGCAGAAGGCACAGACTTCGCCGGTGGTCGGCGAGCCGCAGACCGTGCAGGGCGTGAGCTCGGCCCGTTCCACCTCGGCGGCGTCGGCGAAGCGCTCGTGGCCCCGTTCCAGGAAGGAGAAGAGGAAGTTCGCTTTGGCGCCCGGCGAGCGCTGTTCCAGCGTGTTCAGCGCGTCCTTGTAGGCCAGATGGCGGTTGCCCTCGGCCATCGGGCACTCCTCGACGATGTAGTCGATGCCCCGGATCACGCAGTAGGCGGCCATCTCCCGCTCCGACAGGCGCACCAGCGGCTTGACCTTGCGGACGAACCCCGGAGAGGCGGGCAGGACGGGGTACTGACGGCCGAGGTACTCGGCGTCCCACCGCAGGACGTTGCCGAACAGCACCGCCGCCTCGTCGTCGAGGTTGTGGCCGGTGGCGACGACGTCGTAGCCGCCGTCGAGCGCCGCCTGGTTGAACAGGTGCCGCTTGGACAGCCCGCAGGCGCCACAGGGCGGGCGGCGGACGGTGGCGGCCGCCGTCTCGATGTCGAAGCCGTGCTCGGCCGGGATGTCGATCTCGATGAGCTTGAGGCCCCGGGCGGCGGCGAAGTCACGGGTGTAGCGGCCGGAGGCGTCGGAGTAGTCGCCGATGCCGAGCCCGAGGTAAAGCCCATCGGTCTCGTAACCGAGGTCGACCAGAAGATCCCAGGCGCCGAGGGAGTCCTTCCCGCCCGACACCGCCATGAGCACCCGCTCGCCAGGGCGGATCATGTCGAATCCGTCGATCGCCCGGCGCACCTGTTCCCGGCAGTGGTGCACGAAGCAGTCGGCGCAGAAGGCGGCGTTGTGGCGCCGCACGTCGATCAACGCGGGGGCCTTGCAGCGTCGACACTTCATGACCGGAGGACCACGTTCAGCCGCCCGAGATCACAGGGCGGATCTCGATCGTGTCGGGCTCCTCCAGGCGTTCGTCGTGCGTGACGAGCGTGTTGTTGCGGATGACGAGCACCGTCTCGGGGTTGATCCCGAGCGATTCGAGCAACTTCGAGACACGCACCGGCCCCGGCATCTCGAGCTCACGACGGGGGTTGCGGAGGAGCACCTTCACTCCTCCCAGGCTAATGCCGCCGCTGCCTAGCGGGGCGGCTCGAGGATCCGGACGGCGACCGCCTCGCCCGGCTTCAGAACCTCCCGGTAGAGCGGCGGAGGATCCTTCCCCTTCTCCTTGGACCGGGCGGCGAACCAGCTGAGGATTCCCAGCGCCAGCCAAACGCGGTTGCCACCGCCCATCCCCTTGCGGAACCCGAGGCGGGCCAGTTGTCGCAACAGGGCGATCACAGGCGGCGGATCTCGATGACGGACCGGCGCTTCTTGCCCGACCGCTTCCCGAGGATGTAGGCGCCGATGACGAGCGCGGCCACGACAATGGGCGCGACGGCCATCAGCCCGCCCTTGGCCTGCTCGCCGACCGGTTCGATGTCGTCGCGGATGGCCCGGAGCTTGGCCTCGATGTCGGCCCGGGTGATGCGCCCGGACCCGTTGCCGCTCACTTGTTCTTCTTCCCGGGCCCGAGGCCCACCCAGCCGACGACGGCGAGCACGATCAGGAGGACGATCGTGACGCCATACGGCACGTAGGTGGCGTTGTGCTCCTCGAACCAGTCGGTTTCGCTCTGCATCGCCCGGAGGGCACCGATCGAGCAGAAGACCCCGCCGATCCCGAGGAGCACGGCACCGCCGAGGCCCTTGAGCGCGTTCTTGCCGAGGCCCTTGAGCGGCTCGAGCGTCTCCTGCTTGGCGTAGGAGATGACGAGGTCGACGAGTTCCTTGGCGTCACCGGAGGGGTTCCGCGGCTTGGCTTTCACTTCGTTGGCCACGGGCCACACTGTATTCCCCGTTCACAGGCGCGGTTGGGGACCGGGGTAGGCGGCCAGCAGCGCCACCAGCCGGTCCTGGAGCAGCCGGCCGGCACTGTCGCTGAAGGTTCCGTTGGCCACAAAGGCGAACGAGAGCGTGCGGTGCCCGTCGAGGTAGCCGGCCAGGCCGGTAACGCCGTTGAGCGAACCGGTCTTGGCCCGGAGTTTGCCTTCCAGCGGAGTGCCGGCCAGACGCAGCGACAGCGTCCCCGTCCGGCCGGCCACGGCCATGAGCCCGGAGAGCCGGGGGCTACCGTTACCGTCCGGCAGGCGAAGGGCCGCGGTCAGCAGGGCGCAACTGGCCTGGTTGCTGACCTCGAGGCCGGAGCCGTCGCCGAGGCGCAGGCCGGCCGTGGGCAGTTTGGCTTCGGCCAGGGCGTCGACCACGGCCTGGGTGCCGGCCGGAGTGGAGCCGTCGTTGCGCCGGGCCACGCCCAGCTCCTTCACCAGCAGTTCGGCGGCGGTGTTGTCGCTCTCCCGCAGCATCCCGGCCACCACCTCCGACAACGGCGCCGAGCGGACCGTGGCCAGGGTCACCGGCCCGACCCCCACCGGGGCGGTGCCGGAGCGGCCCGGTCCCGCCACGGCGATCCCGGCGGCGCTCGCCAGGCGGGCCAGCTCCGAGGCGGCATGGGCCGCCGGGTCGTCGGCGCGTTTCTCCGGCGGCGGGTCGAAGACGGTGAAGCCGCTGTTGACCAGCAGGGCGCCGAGCGGACCGGCCTCGTTGTCGACGACGTAGTTGGCCTTCCAGCTCGGCACGAGCCGGATCCGGTCGTAGCGGGAGTCGTCGCCGACGATGCCGCCGGTCACGGCCGTCACCCCGGCCGTCTTCAGCCCGTCGACGAGGGCGACCAGCGCCGTGGCCTGGTGGAGCGAGAAGCGGGGTCGGTCGGCCAGCCACTGCACGTACTCCGGCGTGGCCAGCGTCGGGTCGCCCGAGCCGACGAGCCACAGCGTGCCGACCGCACCGTCCCGGGGCGGGGCGTCGGAGATCACCCTGGTCTCGTAGCGGAAGTCCGGACCGAGGGTCGTCAAGGCGGCGATGGCCACGAGGATCTTCTGCGTGGAGGCGGGGATGAGCGCCTGATCGGCGTGGCGCAGCAGGACCGGGCGCTCCCCTTCGTAGACGGTCAGACAGCTGCGGGCGCCGGACTGGGCCAGCAGGTGGTCGACGGCCCGTTCGAGGTCGGCGGTGCCCTGGGCCTCGGCCAGCAACGCCGGCAGCCGGTCGGGTGACCACAGCGGGCGGGCGGCGGTGTCGGCCGCCGCGCCGCTGGTTTCGGGCCGCAGCGCCAACCACCCCGAAAGGAGTGAAATGACCGCCAGGGCGGCGGTTGTGGTGGACCGGCGTCCGGGCACGTTCACGGGGTCGGTAGCCTACCGGCGTGCCTCCCGCCCTCACCGTCGTCCTCCCCGCCCACAACGAGGCCGGAATGCTCGAGGAGGCGGTCCGCGAAGTGTCCGGCGGGCTGCGGGAGCGGGGCCGGCCGTTCGAGATCGTGGTGGTGGAGAACGGCTCGAGCGACGACACGGCGGCCATCGCCAACCGCCTGGCCGGGGAGGTCCCCGAACTGCGGGCGCTGTCGCTGGCCGAGCCGGACTACGGGCGGGCGCTGCGGGCGGGCCTGCTGGCCGCCACCGGCGACGTGGTGGTGAACTTCGACGTCGACTTCTGCGATCTCGGCTTCCTGGACCGCGCCGTGCCCATGGTCGAGGCGCCGGACGGGCCGGCGGTGGTCGTCGGTTCGAAGCGGACGGCGGGCTCGGCCGACACCCGCAGCTGGCAGCGGCGCCTGGTCACCGGGGTGTTCTCCACCCTGCTGCGGGTCGGCTTCGGCCTGTCGGTCTCCGACACCCACGGCGTCAAAGCGCTCCGCCGGGCGGCGCTGGCTCCACTGGCCCAGCACTGCCGTTTCGGGCAGGACCTCTTCGACACCGAACTGATCCTGCGGGCCGAGCGGTCCGGGCTGCGCACCGCCGAGATTCCCGTCGAGGTGGTGGAGAAGCGCCCGGCCCGCAGCTCCATCCGGGCCCGCATCCCCCGGACGGTCAAGGGTCTCGTCGCCCTCCGGTTGGCCCTCTGGCGCGAACACTTACCGGGAGGCAAGCCGGCTGTGATGTGATGGGGGCGACGATGCTGCGCCTCCACAACACACTGACCCGCACGGTGGAGCCGATCCGGCCGGTGGTCCCCGGGTCGGTGTCGATGTACACCTGCGGCCCGACGGTGTACCGGCCCGTCCACATCGGCAACCTGCGCTCGTTCCTGCTCGCGGACCTGATCCGCCGGGTGCTGGGCTGGACCGGCCTCGCCGTCCGCCAGGTGATGAACATCACCGACGTCGGCCACATGACCGACGAGGTCTACGACCGGGGCGACGACAAGATGCTGCTGGCGGCGGCCGACGAGGGACTCTCCCCCGCCGAGATCGCGGCCAAGTACGAGGCGGCCTTCCATCGCGACGGCGCCCGGCTCGGCATCCTGCCGGCCGACGTCTATCCCCGGGCCTCGGAGCACATCGGGGCGATGATCGACCTCATCGGCCGGCTCATCGAGCGGGGCCACGCCTACGTCGACGGCGGCACCGTGTACTACGACGTCACGACGTTCCTGGGCTACGGGCGGCTGTCACGCAACTCGCTCGACCAGCTCCGGGCCGGGCACCGACTCGAGGCCGTCGACCATCACAAGCGCCACCCGGCCGACTTCATCCTCTGGAAGGCGGCCGGCCCCCGGCGGGTGGTGCGCTTCGACAGTCCCTGGGGCCAGGGGTACCCCGGGTGGCACATCGAGTGCTCGGCCATGTCGATCGCCTACCTCGGGGAGCGCTTCGACGTCCACACCGGCGGGGTCGACCTCACCTTTCCCCACCACGAGGACGAGATCGCCCAGAGCGAAGGGGCGCTCGGCCACCCGGTGGTCGGCACCTGGGTCCACGGCGACCATCTGCTGTTCTCAGGCCAGAAGATGGCCAAGTCGTCGGGCAACGTGTGGACGCTCGACCGGCTGGAGGAGGAGGGACACCAGCCGCTCGACTTCCGCTACCTCTGCCTGACGAGCCGCTACCGCCGCCAGCTCCGCTTCTCGCTCGACGCCCTGGGGGCGGCGGGCAAGGCCCGGGCCCGGCTGGCGGCGCACCTGGCCGAGTGGGGATCGCCGGCTCCGGCGCCGGAGACGCCGGCGGCCAAGGAGTGGGAGCGGCGTTTCCGCGACGCCGTCCTCGACGATCTCGACTTCCCGCGGGCGATCACCGTCGTGTGGGGCCTCGTCGGCGACGATGCCGTCTCTCCCGCTGAACGGGCGGCCCTGCTGACGGACTGGGACCGGGTGCTCGGCCTCGGGCTCGCCGCGCTGGCCCATGAGGCGGCCCCGGCGGCGCAGGCCCAGGACCTCCCGGTGGGAGCGGCGGAACTGCTGGAGGCCCGGCGGGCGGCCCGGGAACGGCGCGACTGGGCCGAGAGCGATCGCCTGCGTGACCAGTTGCACGAGCTGGGCATCGAGGTCTCCGACACCCGCCACGGCACCACCTGGCACCGGACCCGGAGCCCGAACGAGGCTTAGCCCGGACTAGGGCTCGAGCGCGTTGCGGAAGAGCTCGATGACGTGGCGCTGGCGCTCGGCCAGCGCGGCCGACGAGAGCGGCTCGCCGTCGACGAGGGCGGCGATGAGCGGGGCGTCGGAGAAGTACGACAGCGTCGCGCCGTAGGCCGTGAGCAGGAGCTGGCGGACGTCGTAGCGGCGGAGCCGGCCGGCGTCCATCTCCCGTTCGAAGAAGCCGACCGCCCGCTCGAACAGCGGTCGCAGCGACTGGGCGAGCTCCTGACTGAGCATCGGCCCGCCCTCGATCGCCTCCCGGCGGACGAGGCGCACGAACTCCGGGTGCTCCTCGAAGAACCGGAAGCCGGCCACCAGGACCCGCTCCACCTGCGACCAGCCCTCCCGGGGGCCCTCCACCGCCTCCTCCACCAGGGTGAAGAAGTCGGAGAAGGCCTGCATGACCACGGCCCGGTAGAGGTTCTCCTTGGACGGGAAGTGGTGCAGCAGGCTCGGGCGGCGTATCCCGACCTCGTCGGCGATGTCGTTGAGGCTGGTGTCGGCGTAGCCCTGATCGGCGAAGCGGCGCGTGGCCACCGCCAGGATGAGCTCCCGGGTCGTCGGCGAGGGCGTGGCCAACGCGCTCATGGCGACCCCAGGGTACGCTCCGGCCCGCGGAACCCGGGGCGACCGGGACTCACCGGCCCTGCCGCCGAGCGCCTCACGGTCCCCCCTCTCGTACCCTACCGACTAGTCGGTAGGGTACTCTGTCAGGATGCCCTTCGCACGGACCTTCTTCCTCGCCGCTCTTGTTACCCAGGCGGCGGTCTTCGCCACCACCGTGTATCTGCACCGCGTCCTGGCCCACCGGTCCCTCACCGTCCGGCCCCGGGTGGCGATGGTGTTTCGAGCAGTGGTCTGGATCACGACCGGGATCGTCCCCCGGGCCTGGGTCGCCGTCCACCGCAGGCACCACGCCTTCTCCGATACCCCGCAGGATCCGCACAGCCCGGTGGTGCTGGGCTTCTGGGCCGTCCAGCTGGGCAACGTGAAGCTCTACCGGGACACCATCCGGGACGGCGTCACCGTCACGAAGTACTCCCGGGACCTGCCGCCCGACCGCTGGGACAGGATGCTCTTCGACCACGCCCTCGCGGGGCTGGCCATCGGCATCGGGCTGCTGATCGTGGTGCTCGGGCCCGTCGCCGGGCTGCTGGCGGCCGGCATCCACACGGTGGCGTATCTGGGCATCAGCGCCGCGGTCAACGCCGTCGGCCACACGTTCGGCAAGCGGCCCTACGAGAACCTGGCCACGAACAACCAGTGGCTGGCTTGGATCTCGGGCGGCGAGGGGCTCCACAACAATCACCACGCCGCCCCGACGTCGGCCCGCTTCGCCCTGGCCCGGGGTCAGATCGACCCCGGCTGGTGGCTCATCCGCCTGCTGCTCCGGACCAGGCAGGCCGAGCTGCGCCACGAGGAGCTGAAGCTCAAGCAGCCCGCGTAGCGGTCACCGGACCACCAGGTCCGTCCGGCCGAAGAAGACCTCGTGGACGATGCCCATGTTGTGCCGGCTCAGCTCGCCGCGCTGTGTCTCCGGGGTCGCCTCCCAGGCCCGGTGGGTGTGGCGGATGCAGTGCTCGGCGCCGACCGCCACCGCCCGGCGGGTGGGCTGGTCGAGGGTCCGCAGCCGCAACGAGATGTCGATGTCGGCGTTGCGGTACCAGACGAACCGCTCCTGCACGCCGCCGGCGGCCAGGAGGTCGGCGCGGCGGGCGGCCAGGCAGTAGCCCTGGATGGCGGCCACGTCGCCGGCGGTGCGCTCCTCGTAATCGCAGAGGTCGGCGGTGGCCAGGCCGTACGGCCCGGTGACGGCCACGGTCGGGTCGTCGAGGGCGGCGGCGAGCGGCGACAACAGGTCGCCGGTCAACTCCAGCGAGGGGTCGACCAGCACGACGATGTCGCCGGTCGCCTCGGCCAGCGCCTGGTTGAGCGCCCGACCGAACCCGAGCTTCTCCTGGGGGGCGGAGACCACTTCGGCGGCCCGGCCGCCACGGTGGCGCTCGAGCGAGGCGAGGAAGCGCCCGGCGTCCTCCGGCCACGCCTCGGTCTCGAGCAGCACCGAAATCTCCGGGGAACCCATGAGGGCGATGCTAGTGACGACGTACGCTGCACTGATGGCCGTGGAGGTCGCACTGTTCGTCACCTGTCTCGTCGATCAGCTCGCGCCGGAAGCCGGGGTGGCGGCGGTGCGGCTGCTGGAGGCGGCGGGGTGTCGCGTCGCCTTTCCCGAGGCGCAGTCGTGTTGCGGGCAGCCGGCCCTGAACACCGGCGAGCCCGAGGCGGCGGCCGTGCTCGCCCGCCACTTCGTGGAGGTCTTCGAGCCCTACGACGCGGTGGTCACGCCGTCGGGCTCGTGTGCGGCGATGGTGCACCACTGGTATCCCCAGATCCTCGAGGGCGACTGGGCCGGACGGGCCGAGGCGGTGGCGGCCCGCACCTACGAGCTGACCTCGTTCCTGGTCGACCGGCTCGGCGCCACCGACGTCCTGGCCGAGGCGGTGTCGCTGGACCCGGGCCTGACCGTGACCATGCATGACGCCTGTCACGGCCTGCGGGTCCTGGGGCTCAAGACGTCGGGGCGCCGGCTCCTGGAGGCGGCCGGGGCCACGGTGGTGGAGATGGCCGAGCCCGAGCAGTGCTGCGGCTTCGGCGGCACCTTCGCCGCCAAGCACGGCGAGATCTCGGCGCCGATGGCCGACGACAAGCTGGCCCAGGCCGCCGCCACCGGCGCCGACTACCTGGCCGCCTGCGATTCGGGCTGCCTGCTCCATCTCGCCGGCCGACGCCGGCGGACCGGGCAGGGGCCGGAGCCCGTCCACGTCGCCGAACTGCTGGGGAGGGCGTTGCGGTGACGGCCGGAATGGAGGCGGAAGCGGCCGTGCGTCTGTCGCTGGCCGACCGGGCCCGACGGGCCATCGACGACCACGACCTGCAGACGGCCCTGGCCAAGGTCACGGCGGCGCTGGGCGCCGAGGGCACGGCCGCCCGCACCGACCCGGACATGGTGGAGCGGCGCCGCCGCGGTGCGGCCATCCGGCGGGAGGTGCTGGCCGATCTCGACGGCTGGCTCGACCGGCTGCAGGCCAAGTTCGAATCACTCGGCATCACGGTGCACCGGGCGGCCGGCCCGGAGGAGGCCCGCCGGGTCGTGCTCGGCATCGCCCGCCAGGAAGGGGTGCGGCTGGCGGTGAAGTCGAAGTCGATGGCCACCGAGGAGATCCACCTCAACGCCGCCCTCGAAGCGCAGGGGGTGGAGGTCGTCGAAACCGACCTCGGCGAGTACATCATCCAGCTGGCCCGGGAGATGCCCTCGCACATCATCGCCCCGGCGGTGCACAAGACCGTGCCCCAGGTCGCCCGGCTGTTCACCGAAGCGGCCGGTGAGCCGCTGCCCGACGACCGGGCGGCGCTGTGCGCCTTCGCCCGTCAGCGCCTGCGCAGCAAGTTCCTGGCCGCCGACATGGGCATCACCGGGGTCAACTTCGCCGCCGTCGACACCGGCACGATCGTGCTCGTCACCAACGAGGGCAACGGCCGCATGTGCACGTCGCTGCCCCGGGTGCACGTCGCCGTCATGCCGGTCGAGAAGGTCCTCCCCCGCTTCGAGGACCTGGGCGTCCTGCTCCCGTTGCTGACCCGGAGCGCCACCGGCCAGCGGCTGTCGACCTACGTGTCGATGATCACCGGGCCCCGCCGTCCCGGTGAGATCGACGGGCCGGAGAAGCTCCACGTGGTCTTCCTCGACCACAACCGCCGGTCGCTGCTCGGGACGCCCTACGAGGAGATGCTGTGCTGCATCCGCTGCGGCGCCTGCCTCAACGTCTGTCCCGTCTACCGCCGGATCGGCGGCCACGCCTACGACGCCGTCTACAGCGGCCCGATGGGCGCCGTGCTGACGCCGCTCCTGTCGGGCGGCACGGAAGGCCGCGACCTGCCCGACGCCTCGTCGCTCTGCGGCGCCTGCAGCGAGGTCTGCCCGGTCGGGATCCCCCTGGCCGACCTCCTGGTCCGCCTCCGGGCCGATCTCCGCACCCCCGGCCCCGCCGTCCCCCCGGCCCGGCCGTGGCCCGGCCACGACGCCGAGCCCGCCGGGCCTGCGTCCGGGCCCGGCACCGCCGGCGGCGAGCCCGTCGGCGTCGCCGGCGACGCCCCGGGCCGTCCCGGTGAGACCCGGCCGGGATCCCGGGCCGTCCGCCGGCTGGGCTTCGAGGCCTGGGCCCGCCTGTGGGCGAGCCCGACCGGCTACCGCCTGAGCGCCGCCGCCGCCCGCCGCCTCGGCCGCCTCGCCCCGCCCGCCCTGATCAGGAAGACCCCGCTGGTGTCGGGTTGGGGAGAGGGCCGCGACATCCCGCTCCCGGCGGCCCGCTCCTTCCGCCAACGCCTCGCCGCCCGAGAGGAGGAGGGATGGTGAGCGCCCTCCCACTCCGTTCTGGCGTTCGTTTGCCGGGATACAGCGGAAAAGGAACGCCAGTTTGTGGTTCGGGGCCGACTGGCCCGTTCTGGCGTTCGTTTACCGGGATACAGCGGAAAAGGAACGCCAGTTGGGTGGGGACGGCGCCGTGACGCTCGACCTGTACGACCGCTTCGCCGAGGTGCTCAGGGCCGTGGGCGGCACACCCCACGGACCGCTGCCCGTCGACGAGGCACTGGATCTGCTCGTCGAACTCGCCCGGCAGCGGGCGGCCGGGGCCGCCGTGGCGCTGTCGACCGGGGATCCGGTCGTCGAGAAGCTCGGCGTGGAGGGGCGGCTGCGGGCGGCGGGACTCGACGTGCTCACGCCGGACGACGTGTTCTGGCGGGAGCGGCTGGCCGAGGCGGGCGCGGGCGTCACCGGAGCGGTGGCCGCGGTGGCGGCCAGCGGCACCGTGGGGATCGCCTGTGGCCCGCGGGCGCCGCGGGCGACCAGCCTCGTGCCGCCCGCGCACATCGGTCTCGTGTTCCGGGGCAGCATGGTGGACGACCTCGGTGAGGCCCTGCGGCGCATCCAGGAGCTGCCATCGGGCCTCGTCTGGGTCAGCGGCCCGTCCCGTTCCGCCGACCTCGAGCTGGTGCTGACCGTCGGGGTCCACGGGCCCGGGGCCGTGGACGTCATCGTCGTTGACGAGAACGCATCCGGTGGGTAACCGGGAGGCAACGAAAACCGGTGCAGACGGGGCAGAAGCGACTTTTGTCCACAAAATCCCACAATTCCCGTCATGAGCGCCGCTTCCGGTCGTTCATCGGGTGTATGGACCTTCAGAAGCGCCGCTCGACGGCCCGGAAGTGGATCGTCGCGCTCTTCGTCCTCACCGGGCTGACCCTCCCCGTCTCTGCCGCCCGGGCGGGCACCATCCCCGAGAACAAGCTCGGCTGGAGCAGCTGCCTGTGGCCCGCCGGCAAGGCGGTCACCGTGGCGGTCGACCCCGCCTTTCCTTTCCCTGACAGCACCTACTCCGACCGGCTCAACGAGGCCATCGTCCGGTGGGACGGGGCGCTCCGCACCTCCCGGCGGGCCAACAGCGTCGTGCGCGTTCCCGACGGGCCGGCCGACATCCTGCTCCAGTACCGCCAGCTCGAGGGCACCGACACCACCGACGTGCTGGCCGAGACCTACCTGGCGCGGGCCGGCGACTCCGGCTTCACCACCAACATCGGCGTCTGCCCCGACCGCAAGCCGGTGGCCCACGGCATGCAGGCCGTCCAGATCCGCATCGCCCCCCGGACGGACTGGTTCGCCGCCGACGACAACTCCACCGCCAACTGGGAGAGCTGCGCCGGCAGCACCTTCCGGGCGGTGAACGCCGCCCTGTGCGCCGCCACGGTCGACTTCGGATCGACCATCACCCACGAGCTGGGGCACGCGCTGGTCTTCTACCACCCCCAGACCCTCGACGAGATCGACGCCATCCCGGTGAACCGGGCCGACTCGGCGTCGACGCAGGCCCGGTGCGTGGAGGCCAGCAACGAGTTCACCCCCCAGGCCACGATGTGCTCCGGTCAGGGCCAGTGGCGGGCCGAGCAGCGCACGCTCGAGACCTGGGACATCGAAACGCTGCACCGGGCCTACGACCAGTAGCCGCCGGGCGGTACGCTCAGAGAACGTGACCGCCGCCTACACCTTCGGGCTCTCCGAACATCCGGTCCCGACGCAGGCCGTCGGTGAGGCCGTCGGCCAGGTGCTCGAGGGCCTGAGCGACGAGCGGCCCGACCTGGTGGTGCTGTTCACGTCGCCGCACCACGTCGGCGCCTTCGAGGACATCGCCGCCTCGGTCCGGGGTCTGCTCGACCCCACCGTGCTGCTCGGCGTCACGGCCGGAGCGGTGATCGGCGGAGGACGGGAGGTCGAGGACTCACCGGCGGTGTCGCTGTTCGCCGCCCGGCTGCCGGACACGCTGCTGACGCCCGTCCGCCTCGAGGTCGTCCCCACGCCGGACGGGCCGTCGCTGGTCGGGTGGCCGGACCATCCCGACGGCACCATGCTGCTGCTGGCCGACCCGTTCACCTTCCCGGCCGACGCCTTCCTCGACCGGGTCAACGAGGACCTGCCGAAGCTGCAGGTGATCGGCGGGCTGGCGTCGGCGGCCATGCAGCCCGGCGGCAACCGGCTGGTGGTCGACGACCACATGACCGACTCCGGGGCGGTGGGCGCGGTGCTGGCCGGTGGAGTGGAGGTCCGCACCGTCGTCTCGCAGGGCTGCCGACCGGTGGGCAAGCCCTACGTGGTGACCAAGTCCGACCGCAACTTCATCCTCGAGCTCGGCGGGAAGCCGGCGCTGCAACGGCTGCAGGAAACGGCCACCGCCGCCACCGACGAGGAGCGGGAGCTCATGCGGCGGGGGCTGCAGATCGGCTGCGTCGTCGACGAGACGCGCCTCGAGTTCAACCGCGGCGACTTCCTCGTGCGGGGCGTCGTCGGCGCCGACCAGCGCAGCGGCGCCATCGCCGTCGGCGACAACATCGAGATCGGGCGCACGGTGCAGTTCCAGGTCCGCGACGCCCACTCCGCCGACGAGGACCTGCGGGACCTGTTGACCTCGGCCGAGGCCGACGCCGCGCTGCTGTTCACCTGCAACGGCCGGGGTCAGCGGCTCTTCGGCGAGGCCGACCACGACGCCGGCGTGGTCGACCAGCTGCTCGGTCCCCTGCCGCTGGCCGGCTGCTTCTGCGCCGGCGAGCTGGGCCCGGTCGGCGCCCGCAACTTCCTCCACGGCTTCACTGCCAGTCTCGCCCTTTTCACCTCGTAGTCTGACGGGAACATCCCCGTGGGGGATGCCTGGCGGAGGAAAGAGGAAGGGCGCCCATGGCGAACGAGCTGGAGCAGAAGGCCATCAACGTGATCCGTGGCCTGGCGATGGACGCCGTCCAGAAGGCCAACTCCGGACACCCGGGGACGGCGATGGCCCTGGCGCCGTTGGCCCACGTGCTGCTCACCCGGGTGATGCGGTACGACGCCGCCGAGCCGGAGTGGTTCGACCGCGACCGGTTCATCCTCTCGGCCGGGCACGCCTCGATGCTGCTCTACGCCATGCTGTACCTCGCCGGCTACGGCCTGACCCTGGAGGACATCAAGCAGTTCCGCCAGTGGGGATCGCGCACCGCCGGCCACCCCGAGTACGGCCACGCCGCCGGCATCGAGGTCACGACCGGGCCGCTGGGACAGGGGTTCGCCAACGGCGTCGGCATGGCCATCGCCGAGGCCAACCTCCGGGCCCGCTTCGGCGCCGACGTCTGCGACCACCGCATCTTCACCATCTGTTCCGACGGCGACCTGTCGGAAGGCATCAGCCACGAGGCGGCATCGCTGGCCGGCCACCTCGGCCTCGGCCGGCTGGTCTACGTCTACGACGACAACCACATCACGATCGACGGCGAGACCGAGATCGCCCTGACCGACGACGCCGGCCGGCGGTTCGAGGCCTACGGGTGGCACGTCATCCGGGCCGGCGAGGTGGCGGAGGACACCGCCGCCCTCGAAGCCGCCCTCCGCGAAGGCATCGCCGAGGAGGAACGGCCGTCGCTCATCATCCTCCGCAGCCACATCGGCTACCCCAGCCCCAACTTCACCGACAGCCCCAAGGCCCACGGCGAACCGCTCGGCGCCGAGGAGGTCGCCCGGGTGAAGGAGATCCTCGGGCTGCCGCCGGAGGACTTCTGGGTCCCCGACGACGTCCTCGAGCTCTACCGGGACGCCGGCCGGCGGAGCGCCCCGGAGCGCGAGGCCTGGTCGCAGCGGGTGGAGCGGTTCCGCTCCGAGCAGCCGGAGGCGGCCGAGGAGTTCGATGCCTGCCTCGCCGGGCGGGGACGCCCCGGCTGGGAGCAGAAGCTGCCGTCGTGGCCGGTCGGCGAGCAGGTCGCCACCCGGGCGGCGTGTGCCGACGCCCTCAACGCCATCGCCGGTCTCGTGCCCGGGCTCATGGGCGGCGGGGCGGACCTCACCGGCAACACCGGCACCAAGCTGTCGGGCTTCGGGGTCTTCTCCCCGAAGGACCACAAGGGTCGCCAGATCTACTTCGGGGTCCGGGAGCACGCCATGGGGGCGGCCATGAACGGCATGGCCCTCCACGGCGGCGTGCTGCCCTTCGGCGGCACGTTCCTGATCTTCTCCGACTACATGCGGGCCGCCGTGCGCCTGGCCGCGCTGGAGCAGGCCCGCACCGCCTTCGTGTGGTCCCACGATTCCGTCGGACTCGGCGAGGACGGGCCGACCCACCAGCCCATCGAGCACCTTCCGTCGCTGCGGGCCATTCCCGGCCTGCGGGTGATCCGCCCCGCCGACGCCAACGAGGTGTCACAGGCCTGGCGGGTCCATCTCACCTCCGACGGGCCGAGCGCGCTGATCCTGTCCCGCCAGAAGCTGCCGGTCCTCGAAGGCACGGCGGAGCGGGCCGAGGCCGGTGTGCCGCGGGGCGCCTACGTCCTCGTCGACGAGCCCCGCGATCCCGACGTCGTCCTGGTCGGAACCGGGTCCGAGGTCTCGATCTGCGTGGAGGCCCAGCGGATCCTCGTGGAATCCGGGGTCTCGGCGCGGGTCGTGTCGATGCCGTGCTGGGAGCTGTTCCAGCTCCTGCCGGAAGAGGAGCAGGCCTCGGTGCTGCCCCCCGGCGTGCCGACGCTGGCCGTCGAAGCCGCCGCCACCCTCGGATGGCAGCGCTGGGCCGACGACACCATCGGCCTCGACCGCTTCGGCGCCTCGGCGCCCGGCGCCACCGCCCTGGAGAAACTCGGTTTCACCCCCGAATGCGTCGTCGACCGGGCCCGGGCGCTGCTGAGCTCGTGGCCCACCGGTTGGCGCCGGACGGGCGCCACGACCGGCGGCCCCACCGGCCTCGGCGGCGCCACGGCCGAGAGGAGAGAGCAGCCATGACGCAGTCCACTGCGGGGGCACCCCGCACCCCGAGCCCTATCGCCCGACTCAACGACTACGGCCAGAGCCCCTGGTACGACAACATCCGACGGTCGCTCCTGGAGAGCGGCGAGCTGCGGCGGATGATCGAGGAGGACGGAATCCGGGGGGTCACGTCGAACCCGACGATCTTCGAGAAGGCGATCTCGGCCGGCAACGAGTACGACGACGTCATCCGGTCGCTGGCCCGGCAGGGCATGGACAGCGAGCAGATCGGCTGGGAGCTCCTCACCGCCGACGTGGGTACCGCCGCCGACATCCTCCGGCCGACCTACAACGCCTGCGGCGAGGCCGACGGCTTCGTCTCCATCGAGGTGTCGCCGGAGCTCGCCGCCGACACCGCCGGCACCATCGCCCAGGCCCGGGAGCTCCACGAGCGCCTCGCCCGGCCCAACATCATGGTCAAGATCCCGGCCACGGCGGAGGGCATCCCGGCCATCGAGACGATGATCGGCGAGGGCCGCAACATCAACGTGACCCTGATCTTCTCGCTGGTGCGCTACGGCGAGGTCATCGAGGCCTACTTCTCCGGGCTCGAGCGGCTGGCCGCCGCCGGCGGCGACCTGTCGACCGTGAACTCGGTCGCCTCGTTCTTCGTTTCCCGGGTCGACACCGAGGCCGACCGCCGCCTGCCGGCCGGCCATCCGTTGCGGGGCAAGGTGGCCGTGGCCAACGCCAAGCTCGCCTACCAGCTGTTCAAGGAGCGCCACTCCGGCGCCCGGTGGGAGGCGCTGGCGGCGCAGGGCGCCAAGGTCCAGCGGCCGCTGTGGGCGTCGACGTCGACGAAGAACCCGGAGTACTCCGACACGCTCTACGTCGACGAGCTCGTCGGGCGCCAGACGGTCAACACCCTCGCTCCGGCGTCGGTCGAGGCGCTGTCCGACCACGGTGACCCGCAGCCCAACACCGTGGAGCGTGACGTCGACGAGGCCCGGGCGGTGATGGACGGGCTGGCCGCCGCCGGCGTCGACTACGACGACCTCACCCGCACCATCGAACGGGAGGGCGTCGACGCCTTCGCCCGCTCCTACCACGACTTCATCGCCGCCCTCGACAAGCGCAAGGAAGAGATCACGGGCTAGCCCCCCGGCGGGTGCGCCGGCGGGGGTAGCGTCGGGGGTTCATGGACGAAACCCCTGCCCCCCTCGATGTCGTCACGGTCGGTTCGGCCATCGTCGACGTGCTGACTCACGTCGACGACGCCTTCGTGGCCGGACACGGCCTCGTCAAGGGCACGATGGTCCTGGTCGACCACGACCAGTCGGCGGCGCTCTACGACACGATGCCGCCGGGCATCGAGGTGTCGGGTGGTTCGGCCGCCAACACGGCCGCCGGCGTGGCGTCGCTCGGCGGCGCGGTGGCCTTCATCGGCAAGGTGCGTGACGACGCCCTGGGCGAGATCTTCATCCACGACCTGCGCTCCACCGGCGTCGTCTACGACGTGCCGCCGGGCAGCTCGGGCCCGCCCACCGCCCGCTGCCTGATCCTCGTGACGCCCGATGCCGAGCGGACCATGAGCACGTATCTCGGGACGGCCGGTGACCTGTCGGCCGCCGACGTCGACCCGGCCCTGGTGGCCTCGGCCCGCATCACGTACGTCGAGGGCTATCTGGTCGGGCTCCCGAGCGCCGAAGACGCCCTGGCCGCCGCCGTGAAGGCCGCCCACGACGGAGGCCGGAAGGTGGCGCTGACCCTGTCGGACCCGTTGTGGGTCGGCCTGCAGCGCGACGCCTTCAAAGCGTTGCTGCCCGACGTCGACATCCTGCTGGGCAACGAGATCGAAGCCCTCGAGCTGACCGGCGAACCGAGCCTCGAGGAGGCGCTGACGGCTCTGGCCAGGACGGTCCCGGTGGTGGCCCTGACGCGGGGACCGAAGGGGGCCATCGCTTCCGACGGCACCGAGACCGTCGCCGTCGCGGCGGAGCCGGTGGCGCAGCTGGAAGACACCACCGGCGCCGGAGATCTGTTCGCGGCCGGGTTCCTGCTCGGTCTCGCCCGGGAGCGGCCGCTGGAGGAGTGCCTGCGGCTCGGGGCGCTGGCGGCGGCCGAGGTGATCAGCCACATCGGCGCCCGGCCCCAGACGTCACTGGCGGAGCTGGCCGCCGCCCGCGGACTGGGGGTGTGATGCCCGACTGGAAGGTGCTCGGCGACGAAGCGGTGGAGATCACCCGCCAGTACCTCCGGATCGACACCACCAACCCGCCCGGCAACGAGACACCGGCGGCGGAGTTCCTGGCCGGCATCCTGCAGGAGGCCGGTTACGAGACCACGACGCTGGAGAGCGCCCCCGGCCGGGGCAACCTGGTCGCCCGGCTGCCCGGCCGAGCCGGCGACGCCGGCGGCGCCCTGTGCCTGCTCCACCATCTCGACGTCGTGCCCGCCGACCCATCCGAATGGACCGTCGACCCGTTCGGCGCCGAGATCCGCGACGGGTACCTGTGGGGCCGGGGCGCCATCGACATGAAGAGCATGGGCGTGATGCAGCTCATGACGATGCTGTCGCTGGCCCGGGAACGGACGCAGCCCGAGCGCGACGTCGTCTTCGTGGCCGTGGCCGACGAGGAGGCGGGCGGCGTGATGGGCGCCGCCTGGCTGACCAAGCACCACCCCGAGCTGGTCGCCTGCCGCGACGTCATCAACGAGGGCGGCTACGGCCTGTCGGAGACGAAGCCGCCGATGATGGCCTGCGCCCTGTCGGAGAAGGCGCTGCTGTGGGTCAAGCTGATCGCCCGGGGGACGCCGGGTCACGCCTCGATGCCGCCCGACGACCAGGCCATCGGCAAGCTCCTGGCCGCCCTGGGCGACCTCGCCGCCCACCCCCCGCGCCTCGCCATCTCGCCGCTGGTCGAGCGCACCTTCCGGGCGCTGGCGGCCCGGGCGACGCCCGCCCGGCGCCGGGCCATCGAAGCGATCCTCCATCCCCAGGCCCGCCGGATCCTGCCGGCGCTGTCCCGCCGGCTCCCCCGCTACCAGCGGGCCCTGCTCGGCGACGTCATCTCCATGACCCGCCTGGAGGCGGGCTACAAGGACAACGTCGTGCCCGGCACCGCCACGGCCACCATCGACTGCCGCCTCGTGCCGGAAACCGACCCCGAGGAGTTCTTCGGCCGGCTGTCGGCCCGCATGGCCCGCTTCGGCGTCCGCTGCGAGATCCTCTTCCAGGACGGGCCGAGCGGCGTCTCGGAGGGGCCCCTCCTCCCGCTCCTGGAGCAGGTCTGCCAGGAGTCGTTCCCCGACGCCACCTTCGCCCCGGTCCTCTGCCCCGCCTTCACCGACTCCCGCTACTTCCGCCAGCAGGGCGCCGACGCCTACGGGCTCGTGCCGGTCATGCTGACCAACGAAGAGGTGGCCACCTTCCACGGCATCGACGAGCGGATTCCCCTCGACGGCCTGCGGAAGGGCTGCGAGGTCGTCTACGAGATCGTGCGCCGCGCCTGCGGCTAGCGGGCGGCGCCGGCTAGGGGGTCCGGCGAATGCCGGCCCGGACCAGGGCGCAGTGGGTGCAGAACGTCCCGAGCCGGCGGACCTCCACCGAGCAGGGGCGGCACGTCCGGCGCCGGCAGTCCTTGCACTCGGCGATCGCCTCGACGTCGAAGTGTTCCTCGCAGCGGCCCACGGAAGGAGAAATCGGCGGCGGTTTGCCGCTCGTTAACGCGCTCCCGAAGATTTCGGCCGGTTTCCCGGCGGCGGAAGCCGCATACTCTCCCTTCATGGAGCGACTCCCCCGCTACCGGACAGGTGACGCCGAGCTCGACGCCGCCATCGCCGAACTGGTGACCAGATCCGGCGCCGCCGAGCACGTCGACCTCGTCTTCGAGATGATCGTCTCCGCCCTGCGGATGGCCCGGGACGGCGCCGCCCGGGGCGACTTCAAGATCGCCAACTCGGCGCTCAAGGAGATGCGCTACGCCTTCCACGTCTTCTCCCCCTACCGGGGGCAGCGGAAGGTGGCCATCTTCGGCTCGGCCCGCACCATGCCCGAGGATCCGCTCTACGAGCAGGCCCGGGCCTTCGCCGCCGCCATGGCGGAGCGCGACTGGATGGTCATCACCGGCGCCGGTCCGGGGATCATGTCGGCCGGCATCGAAGGCGCCGGCACCGAGAACTCCTTCGGCGTCAACATCCGCCTGCCGTTCGAGGCGGCCACGAGCCAGTTCATCGCCGACGACCCGAAGCTCATCAACTTCCGGTACTTCTTCACCCGCAAGCTGGCCTTCATCAAGGAGTCGCACGGCTTCGTGCTCCTGCCCGGCGGGTTCGGGACGATGGACGAGGCCTTCGAGCTCCTCACGCTGGTGCAGACGGGCAAGTCGCACCCCGCTCCCATCGTCCTCCTCGAGGTGCCGGGCGGCACCTACTGGGCCAGCTGGAAGCGGTTCGTGGAAGAGGAGCTGATGGTCCGGCGGCTGATCTCTCCCGACGACCTCGACCTCGTCCACATCACCGCCGACGTCGACGACGCCGTGCGGGAGATCGAAGGCTTCTACTCCAATTACCACTCGATCCGCTTCGTCGATCGGGCGCTGGTCATCCGGATGCGGGAGCTGCCGTCCGACGAGGAGCTGGAGCGCCTCAACGACGACTTCGCCGACATCGTCACCAGCGGCCGGATCGAGGCCACCCAGGCGTCGTCGGCCGAGGTGGCCGACAACGACCACGTCGACCTGGCCCGGATCCGCTTCCGGTTCGACCGCACCCACTGGGCCCGCCTCCGCAACCTGATCGACGCCCTCAACCACCCCGCCTCCGTCGAGGACACCGCCCCGGCGGCACCGGTCGTCTCCAACGAACCCGACAGCGTCTCGGGCGACGCGCCCCATGGCTGAGCCCGACGGCATCGAGCTGGCCGAGATCGCCGGGTGGCTGCGGGCGGCGCGGTCGGTGGTCGTGCTGACGGGGGCGGGGATCTCCACCGAGTCGGGCATCCCCGACTTCCGGGGGCCCCAGGGAATGTGGACCAGAAATCCAAAGGCGGAGAAGCTCTCCAACCTCCATCACTACATGAACGACCCCGAGGTGCGGGTGGCGAGCTGGCAGGCCCGGCTCGTCCACCCGGCCTGGACGGCCGAGCCCAACGCCGGGCACCGGGCCCTGGCCGAACTGGAGCGCAAGGCTCGCCTCGACACCCTCGTCACCCAGAACATCGACGGTCTCCACCAGAAGGCCGGCTCCTCGCCCGAGCTGATCATCGAGATCCACGGCACGATGCGGGAGGTCATCTGCATGGCCTGCGGCGAACGGGCGCCGATGGAGCGGGCCCTCGACCGGGTGCGGGCCGGCGAGGCCGACCCACCCTGCCGGTCGTGCGGGGGGATCCTCAAGTCGGCCACGATCTCCTTCGGCCAGAGTCTGGTGGCCGAGGACCTCATCCGGGCCGAGAAGGCCGCCCGGGGCTGTGATCTCTTCCTGGCCCTGGGCACGACCCTCACCGTGTATCCGGTGGCCTACCTGCCCGAGATGGCCCTGGAGTCGGGCGCCCGCCTGGTGATCGCCAATGCCCAGCCCACGCCGTTCGACGGGCAGGCCGACGCCGTGCTGCGGGGGAACCTGGGCGATGTGCTGCCGGAGCTGGTGGCGCTGGTCTGAGCCCTCGGGGCGGCCGGGAATGCGCCCGCCCGTCCGGCCGTTGACCGAAATGCTGACCCGAGCGGTAGCATTTTAAGGACGGCGCTCGGCGGCGCTGCGAATGGCTCAGGGAGAAGGACATGGCGAATTTCCGCGAACTGCTGGCCAGTACGAAGGCCCAGATCCGCGAGGTCACACCCGAACAGGCTGAGCAGCTGCGGGGGGTGGCCACCTTCCTCGACGTGCGGGAGGCCGACGAGCACGAGCAGGGCACGATCCCCGGCTCCCTTTTCATTCCCCGGGGCAACCTGGAGACCCAGATCGAGGGCAAGCTGCCCAACAAGGAAGCGCAGCTCGTCGTGTACTGCGCCGGCGGCGCCCGCTCCGCCTTCGCGGCCAAGACCCTGGCCGAGCTGGGCTACAGCGACGTCGTGTCGATGTCGGGGGGCTTCAACCAGTGGAAGAACGAGGGTCGCAGCTGGGTGACCCCCCAGGCGCTGTCGGCCGAGCAGCGCAACCGCTACCACCGGCACCTGCTTCTCCCCGAGGTCGGCGACGAGGGCCAGCAGAAGCTGCTCGACTCCAAGGTCCTGCTGCTCGGCGCCGGCGGGCTCGGTTCCCCCGCCGCCCTCTACCTGGCCGCCGCCGGCGTGGGGACGCTGGGCATCATCGACATGGACGTGGTCGATGCTTCCAACCTCCAGCGCCAGATCCTCCACAACATCGACCGGGTCGGCGAGCGCAAGGTCGACTCGGCCAAGAAGACCCTCACCGCCCTGAATCCCGACGTGAACGTCGTCACCTACGACGTGCGGCTCGGGGCCGACAACATCCTCGAGATCATCGACGGCTACGACCTGATCGTCGACGGGACCGACAACTTCCCGACCCGCTACCTGGTCAACGACGCCTCGCTGCTCAAGCGGATCCCCGTCATCCACGGCTCGATCTTCCGCTTCGAGGGCCAGGCGACCGTGTTCTATCCCTACGAGGGGCCGTGCTACCGCTGCCTGATCCCCGAGCCGCCGCCGCCGGAACTGGCGCCGTCGTGCGCCGAGGCCGGTGTCCTCGGCGTGCTGCCGGGCATCGTCGGGTCGATCCAGGCCATCGAGGCCATCAAGGTCCTCCTCGGCCTCGGTGACCCGCTCATCGGCCGGCTGCTGGCCTACGACTCGCTGGAGCAGTCGTTCCGCACGTTCAAGGTCAACCGGGACCCGAAGTGCCCGTCGTGCGGGCCTGACGCCGGCGAGATCGTGATCGCCGAGTACGACGAGCTGTGCCTGCCTCACGCCGTGCTGGCCGACGGCAGCACCGTCGGTCACTGACAGTCACTGATAGGCGGAGCGGAACAGCACCAGATAGACCGTCGAGGCCAGCATCACGGCCAGGAAGACGCGCCGGACCGACGCCGGCGACATCGACTTGGCCGCCCGGGCCCCGACGAAGGAGCCGAAGAGGCCTCCGGGCACGAGCGCGAGGAGGTCGCTGCCGTCGACGTTGCCCAACGTGGTGTGACGGACGGCGGCGACGAGGCTGGCCACCAGGATGGCGAACAGTGAGCTGCCCACGGCCACCTCGCGCCGCACCCGTCCGAAGCGGGACATCACCGGGACGATGAGGAAGGCGCCGCCGACGCCGAAGAGGCCTTTGAACAGGCCCATCATCGAGCCGCCGATCACCGCTCCGCCGAGGGGCTGATCGGGCTCGGCCGGCGCCGGAACGACCGCCGGCCGGATGGCCGCCCGCAGCGGCCTCGTCGGGAACCGGGCCGGCGGTGGAGCGGGCGGCTCATCGACCGCGACGTCGTTTTCGTCGTCGTCGAGCGGGTCGTCCGGCATCTCGACCGGCCGGCGGGTGGGCGGCCAGGCCAGCGAGACTCCGGAGACGGCGGCGGTGAACAGCGCCAGGGCCAGCACGAGGTCCTTGCGGGCCAGGGCCTCGGAGATCTGGGCGCCGACGAGCGCCGAGATGGCCGCCGAGGCGCCGATGGCCAGGGCCAGCCGGCGGTCGACGGACCGTAGATGCACATGCATGAACGTGCCCCAGCCGCCCATGATCATGAGGTAGACGAGGGCGGTGCCGACGGCCACGTGCGGGTCGACGTCGGCCGCCAGCAGCAGCGCGACGGTGGCGAACCCGCCGCCGGCGCCGAGCATTCCGGCCAGGACACCGGTCAGGCAGCCGACTGCGACGAGTACGACCTCGTTGGCCATCCCAAGAGCAATCCTCGGCGCCCCCGGGTCGGGTGCGAATGTCGGGAAAGGTTACTTCTTGGCGGGAGCGGCCTTGGGTTTCTCGAACGTCGAGAGCACCTCGACCAGCGTGCGGACGCCGAAGCCCGTTCCGCCCTTGGCGATGTAGCCGTCGTCGCTCGCCGCCCGGGCCGGCCCGGCGATGTCGAGGTGCGCCCAGGCGATGTCGCCGGCGAACTCCGCCAGGAACAGCCCGGCGGTGAGGGCGCCGCCGCCCCGCCCGCCGGTGATGTTCTTCAGGTCGGCGATCTCCGAGTCGAGCTCCTTGCGGTACTCCGGGGGCAGTGGGAGCGG
The DNA here is from genome assembly GCA_040756995.1 of Actinomycetota bacterium. Classification (GTDB taxonomy): domain Bacteria; phylum Actinomycetota; class Acidimicrobiia; order IMCC26256; family BP-133; genus BP-133. The sequence continues at coordinate 37,300 of JBFLYK010000039.1, forward strand.
CCAGACCGCCTCGCCGGCGCGCTCGGCGGCGGCGCGCACCTGAGCCACCCAGCGTTCGTCGTTCCCCATCAACCCGGCGACCTTCATCCCGAGGGCCACGACGCAGGCCCCCGTGAGGGTGGCCAGATCGATGATGGCATCGGGCTTCTCCTCCACCGCCAGCGACAGCCCGTCGGCCAGGATCAGGCGGCCCTCGGCGTCGGTGTTGAGGACTTCGACGGTCTTCCCGTTGCGGATCTTGAGGACGTCGCCCGGCTTGATGGCCCGGCCGCCGGGCATGTTCTCGGTGGTGGGAACGAAAGCGATCACCTTCACCGGCACGCCGGCGTCGCGCAGGACCGACATCGCGCCGATGACCGCCGCCGCTCCCGACATGTCGGTCTTCATCGTCTCCATGCCGTCGGCCGTCTTGAGCGACAGGCCGCCGGAGTCGAACGTGATGCCTTTGCCGACCAGGGCGACGGTGCCGGTGGCCTTTCCCTCCGGCGTGTAGGTGAGCTTCACCAGCCGGGGCGGCTGGTCGGAACCGAGCGACACGCCGAGGAGCCCGCCCAGGCCCTGATTGGCGATCTCGACCTCGTCGAGGACTTCGATGTCGAGCCCGCCCTGCTCGGCCGCCCGGCGGGCCTCCTCCGCCAGCTGGATCGGCGTCATGGCGCCGGCCGGCTCGTTGACGAGGTCGCGGGCCCAGGCCACCGCTCCCGCCACCGCCACACCCCGGTCGAGGCCCTGCTGGACGGCCGGGTCCTTCTTGCCCAGCACGACGAACCGCTCCAGCGCGGGAGCGTCGGACTTCTGCTTGTAGCGGAGGAACTTGTAGGCGCCGAGCACCGCGCCCTCGGCCAGCGCCTGGGCGGCGGCCGGCCGGTCGCCGCCGGTCGGTACGGCGTCGAGCAGCGTGGTGGCGACGGTCTTGGCCTTGGGGCTGCGGCGAACGACGGCCGCCGCCGCCCGGCGCAGCCGGTCGGCCGAGACGGTCTTCTTGTCCCCCAGCCCGACGAGCAGCGCGGCCTTGGCGCCGAGCTTGCCGGCGGGAACGGCGAGGATCTCCTCCGGCTTGCCCTCGAAACCCGCCTCGCTCATGAAGGTGTCGAGCGACCCCCCGATCGCCTCGTTCAACTGCTTGCCGCCCGGGCCGAGCACCCGCTCGGCGAAGACCGGCACCGCCAGGACGTCGGCGCTGACCTTGGCCGGCCCGGTGGTGGAGAGGGTGGCGGTGATCGGCATCGGAGGCTCCTTCCTTCGGGAGGCTCGAGGGCCTAGGGCTGGCGGTCGGTGCGGACGGGGCGCCAGACGCCCTCCTGCCAGCGGGCCAGCGTGTAGACGAGATCGGCCAGGCGGTTGAGGTAGGGGACGACGTGGCTCGTGCCCGGCTCGAGCCAGCCGTCGCGGGTGGCGGCCACCGCAGCCCGCTCGGCCCGGCGGACGACGCAGCGGGCCAGGTCGAGGGCGGCGGCCACCCGGTTCTCGCCGGGGAGCACGAACTCCTGCGGCGGGTCGTAGCGCGTGGTGATGTCGTCGATGATCGGCTCGAGGGCGGCGACCATCTCGGCCGTGACCAGCGACACGCCGGGGCTCAGCTTGCCCCGGTTCTCGGGGGCGGTGGCCAGCTCGGCCCCGGCCACGAACAGCTCCCGCTGCAGGCGCACCAGCAGTTCGTTGAGCTCCGAACCGGGTTCCGTCTCGGCCCGGGCCACGCCGAGGGCGGAGACCGCCTCGTCGACCTCGCCGTAGGCGGACGGGCCGGCCGAATCCTTCCCCACCCTCGTGCCGTAGAGAAGACCGGTCGATCCGTCGTCGCCCTTGCGCGTGTAGACCTTCATGAGGACCAGGAGTTTAGGGCGGGACCCCATCCGATTATTCAGAGAGGCTCCAGTAGCCTGGATCGCATCATGGGGTCGTTCCTTGACACGCTGCGCGAACGGGTCGTCGTCTTCGACGGTGCCACCGGCACGAACCTCCAGGCCCGCGACCTCGGCCCCGAAGATTTCGGCGGGGCGGCGCTGGAGGGCTGCAACGAGATCCTGGCCGTGACCCGGCCCCAGGTCATCGCCGACCTCCACCGCAGCTTCTTCGACGTCGGTGTCGACGCCGTCGAGACCGACACTTTCGGCGCCTTTCCGGTGGTGCTGGCCGAGTACGGCATCGCCGAGCGCACGTTCGAGCTCAACGAGGCGGCGGCCCGGATCGCCAAGGACGTCGCCTCGGGGTACTCGACGCCCGACCGGCCCCGGTGGGTCGTCGGGTCGATCGGTCCGGGCACGAAACTCCCGTCCCTGGGCCAGATCGACTTCGTCACGCTGCGCGACGGCTACGAGGCCCAGGTGGCGGGGCTGTTGGCCGGCGGTGTCGACGTCCTGCTGATCGAGACGGTCTACGACCTCCTGCAGGCCAAGGCGGCGGTGATCGCCGCCCGCCGGGCCATGGCCAAGGCCGACCGGGATCTGCCGCTCATGGTCCAGGTGACGATGGAGACGACCGGCCGGATGCTGGTCGGCTCCGAGATCGGCGCCGCCCTGACCGCGCTGGAGGCCTTGCGGCCCGACGTCATCGGGCTCAACTGCGCCACCGGCCCCCGGGAGATGACCGAGCACCTGCGCCACCTCTCCCGCCATTCCCGCACGTTCCTGTCCTGCCTGCCCAACGCCGGGCTGCCATCGATCGTCGACGGCGCCACCCACTACGACCTCACGCCCGACGAGCTGGCCGCGGCCCACGACCGGTTCACCGCCGAGCTCGGCGTCAACATCGTCGGAGGGTGCTGCGGCACGACGCCCGAGCATCTGCGCCGGGTCGTCGACACGGTCGGCGGGCGGGTGCCGGCCCGGCGGGAACCCATCGTGGAGCCCGGCTGTTCGTCGATCTACACCGCCGTCCCCTTCGCCCAGGACACGGCCTATCTGACGATCGGCGAACGGACCAACGCCAACGGCTCCAAGAAGTTCCGGGAGGCCATGCTGGCCGGCGACTGGAACACCTGCGTGCAGATGGCCAAGGAGCAGGTCAAGGAAGGGGCGCACGTCGTCGACGTCTGCGTCGACTACGTCGGCCGCGACGGCGTGGCTGACATGCACGAGATCGCCGGCCGCTTCGCCACCGCCGCGCCGCTGCCGCTGGTGCTCGACTCGACCGAACCGCAGGTGATGGAGGCTGGGCTGCAGCACATCGGCGGCCGGGCGGTGCTGAACTCCGCCAACCTGGAGGACGGCCAGGCGCCGGGTTCCCGCTGCGACCGGGTCTTCGCCCTGGCCCGGGAATACGGCGCCGCCGTCATCTGCCTCACCATCGACGAGGAGGGCCAGGCCCGCACGGCCGACTGGAAGGTGCGGGTGGCCAAGCGCCTCCACGACCTGGCCGTCGAGCAGTACGGCCTCGAACCGAGCGACCTGATCTTCGACGCTCTGACCTTCCCGCTCGGTGCCGGCCAGGAGGACCTGCGGCGGGACGGCATCGAGACCATCGAGGCGATCCGGCGCATCAAGGCCGAACTGCCCGGGGTGTACACGGTGCTCGGCGTGTCCAACGTCAGCTTCGGACTCAAGCCGGCCATCCGCCAGGTGCTCAACTCGGTGTTCCTCCACGAGTGTGTGGAGGCGGGCCTCGACTCGGCCATCGTCCACTCGGCCCGGATCCTGCCGATGCACCGCATCGACGAGCGGGCCCGCGAACTGTGCCTCGACCTGATCTACGACCGCCGCCGGCCCGGCTACGACCCCTTGCAGGAGTTGATCGCCGCCTTCTCCGACATCGAAGCCGGGGCGGTCGAACGGGAGGACCGGTCGGGCTGGCCGGTCGAGGAGCGGCTCAAGGCCCGCATCGTCGACGGCGATCGTGACGGCCTGGAAGCCGATCTCGACGAGTCACTGGGCGGGGGGCGCAAGGCGCTGTCGATCATCAACGACGTGCTGCTGGAAGGGATGAAGGTCGTCGGCGACCTGTTCGCCTCCGGGGAGATGCAGCTGCCGTTCGTCCTGCAGTCGGCCGAGACGATGAAGACGGCGGTGGCCTATCTCGAACCGCACATGGAGAAGGCCGACGCCGGCGGCAAGGGCCGGGTCGTGCTCGGCACCGTGAAGGGCGACGTCCACGACATCGGCAAGAACCTGGTCGACATCATCCTGACCAACAACGGCTACGAGGTGCGCAACCTCGGCATCAAGGTGCCGATCTCGGAGTTCATCGAGGCCGTCGAGGAGTTCAAGGCCGACGCCGTCGGCATGAGCGGGCTGCTGGTCAAGAGCACGCTGATCATGCGGGAGAACCTCGAAGAGCTGAACTCCCGCGGTCTGGAGCACATCCCCGTGCTGCTCGGTGGAGCGGCGCTGACCCGCAGCTACGTCGAACGGGATCTCCGGGAGGTCTACAAGGGGCGCGTCTTCTACGGGAAGGACGCCTTCGAGGGCCTGCGGACCATGGAGACCCTGATCGAGGGGAAGCGCACCGGCCAGCTCGACCCCGACTTCGGCCGGGCGCCCGGCGGGCGGGTGCTGCCGCCCCGCAAGTCGCAGCGGGGGGCGGAGGAGGTCGACGCCTCGACGATTCCGGCCCGCTCGGCCGTGGCCGTCGACAACCCGGTGTTCAAGCCGCCGTTCCTCGGCTCCCGGGTGGCCAAGGGCATCCCCCTCGACGACATCGCCGCCTACCTCAACGAGACCGCCCTGTTCCGCAACCAGTGGCAGTTCCGCCCCGAGGCCAAGCCTGACGGGTCGATGGAGACCGACGAGGAGTTCAAGGCCCGGATCCGGCCCGTCCTCCGGGCGGAGCTGGCCAAGGCCAAGGAGAACAGCTCGCTGATCCCGGCCGTCGCCTGGGGCTACTTCCCGGTCAACGCCGACGGCAACGATCTCATCGTGTGGACCGACGACGACCGCGCCGAAGAGCGGATGCGGTTCTCGTTCCCCCGCCAGCGCAAGGAGCCCTGGCAGTCGATCGCCGACTTCTTCCGTCCGGTGTCCAGCGGCGAGGCCGACTACGCCGCCTTCCACGTGGTCACGATGAGCGACGTGGCCTCCAAGCACGCCGCCGAGCTGTTCACCGCCGACAAGTACCAGGACTACCTGTACTTCCACGGCCTGTCGGTGGAGATGGCCGAGGCGCTGGCCGAGTACTGGCACCGCCGCGTCCGGGAGGAGTGGGGCTTCGCCGACGAGGACGGCCCCACGCTCACCGGGCTGTTCAAGCAGCAGTACCGCGGTTCCCGGTACTCGTGGGGCTACCCCGCTTGCCCCGACCTCGACGACCAGGTCAAGGTGGCCGACCTGCTCGAGATCGACCGCATCGGTGTGACGGTCTCCGAAGGGTTCCAGCTCCACCCGGAACAGTCGACGTCGGCCATCATCGTCCACCACCCCGAGGCCAAGTACTTCATCCTCGGCTAGGTGGCGCCCGGGTGCCGGACGGCTACTTGCTGAACTCTCCCATGGGGGCGAAGTCGGTCTGCACCTCGGTGTTGACGATCAGCGGGGCGGAGCCGATCACGGTCGGGAACCAGACGAGGAAGTCCTTGAAGTGGTCGGTCTGGACGTGGGCGGCACCGGCGTCCTGCGACTCGAAGGTCTCGATGATCGAGAACTCGTTGGGGGCGTCGATGCTCTCGTAGACGTCGAAGGACTTGCAGCCCGGTTCGTCCCGGCAGGCCTTCGTGTACCGGGCGATGCGGTCGAGCCATTCCTCGCGGCGGTCGGGCCGGATCTGGATCTTCAGGTTGATCAGGATCATGCTCGCTACCTCCCCACGACGTGCCGGCGGCGGAACTCGGCCAGGAGCGCTCCGTACGAGTGGAAGCCTAAGCGTTCCCGGACCAGCGCGAGGAGTGCGTTCACGAAGGCCGGGCCGTGGCCGGCGCCGGGCGTGACGACGTGGGCGATCTCGTGGAGCACGACCGGCTCCCGCAGGCTCGCCAGCCGGATTTCCCGGGCGCCGTCGACGGCGTAGCCGCTCATCCGGCCGCTGCGGCTCCGGCGGACGGGGATGGCGTCGACGTCGGGCCAGCGCTCGGCCCACCAGTCACTGGCCACGAGATCGGCGACATAGGCCCGGACCTCGCCCAGATGCCGGAACGCCCGTCCGGCATGGGCCAGCGCCGCCTCCTCGCTCTCGTAGACCCGGCGCTGCTGGTCCCGCGGGTTCACCGGGGCAGCGAGGGGGCCGTTCCGTTGGGGACGGAGCCGCGGGTGAGACTTGCGTCGCGCCCGGCCATCCGGCCCTGTTCGTAACCGGAGCACGACCCGGCGCCGGACAGACGGGAGGTGCTGAGCCGGCCGACCTTGGCCTTCAGCTCCTCCTCGACGCGCTTGGCCTTGTCGGCCAGCACGAGGGCGACACTGCGGCCCCCATGGCCGTTGCGGGCGGCGTCGTGCTCCCGCGTGGCGGCCGCCTGCGCTTCCCGGGCCGCCTCCCGGAGGCGGCGATGGACCTCGGACGTGAAGCCTTCCAGGAAGGCGGTGGTGAAGGACCGGCCGTGTTCGTGGCGGCCTCTTTCGGCGAAGGCCAGCGCCGCCTCGGCCTGGTGGCAGAGGCTGTAGAACAGCGTCTCGGCCCACTCGACGTCGGCCGTGAAGCCGAACACCGTGAACCGGTAGGCGCCGTCGCCGGCCCGGGAGAAGTAGCCGGCGCAGCCGGTGTGGGTCGACACGACGTGGGCCAGGTTCACCTTGCGGCGGCCGTAGGCACCGGGCATGACCCAGGTCCGGTCGATGATGGCCCGAGGCGCCGCGGTCTCGCCGAGCATGGCCTGGTCGATGCTGTACTTCTGCTGCAGGGCATGGGCCTTGGCCACGTAGGCGCCGGCGGCTTCCTCGTTCCCCTGGTCGGCCAAGGATTCCGCAGTGGCGAGCAATCCCTGAATCTTGCGGACATAGTCGGCTTGGATCCCCATTGGGCGGGGACGGTAGCGCGACGGACCGGCGGCCGGGGCGGAATTCCTAGACGTTCGCCCGCACGTCCCGGGCCGAAGAAGCGGCGTCGATGCCGGGGCAGGTCAGCCGCGTGATCTTGTTGGCCCACGGCTGGGCCACCCAGACGGACCCGCCGTCGGCGGCCATCCCGCCGAACGACTCCCAGGCCTTCGGCGCACCGGGCGGTGTCCAGAGGCGGCTGACGACCCCCGCGGTGGTCATCCGGAACAGCGCCGGCGTCCTCTGATCGGCGAACCACAGCTGACCGTCCGGGCCGGCCACGATCGAGCGAATGCCGTCCGCCGGGGGTGCGACCGAAAAGCGCGTGAGCCGGCCGTCAGCCGTGACCCGGAACACCGCCCTCGTCCAGTCGCCGAACCACAAACCCTCGTCCGGCCCCCGGACCAGGGGACCGGCGCCGCCCCACTCCATGGCGCTGCCGGCGTTCGGCCGCTGGATGGGGGTCTCGGTGATGGCCTTCGTGGCGGGATCGATCCGGCCGATCCGGCCGGCGGACGTCTCGTGGAACCAGAGGGCACCGTCGGCGCCGAGGATGATGCCGTCGGGAGAGACGTGGCGGTCCGACAGCGGATATTCGGTGATCGTCCCGTCGGCGGTGATGCGGCCGATCCGGCCGGCGTTGGTTTCGGTGAACCACATGGCGCCGTCGGGGCCGGCCACGATTCCACGGGGCATCGACTCGAAGAACGGGTCGGCGGGATTCACCGAGGATGGCGGCAGCGGGAACTCCGCCACGGTGCCGTCGGCGACGCTGATCCGGCCGATGGCGGGCGGACCCGGCGGCGGCGGAGGCGGAGCGTCCGGGGCCGACCGGGGGCTGGAGAAGGCGTACATCGTGAACCAGATGTCACCGGTCGGTCCGACGGCGATGCTCGCCGCCTGGCGGCCGGCTGACACCGGGAACATCCGGGTCGAGCCGTCCGGAGCAAGCCGGCCCACGGCCCCGGTGCCGGGATCCGTGAACCAGACGGCGCCGTCGGCCGCCACCGCCAGCTCCGAGGGTCGGCCGCCGGCCGCGCTCAAGGGGAAGTCAGTCACCGTCGGGCCGGCGCAGGGATCGGCGGCCTTCGGCTGCGAGGTGGACGTCGTCGCCCCGGGGGCGGGCCCGGACGAGGATGTCGTCGTCGGGAGTTGCGGTGCCGAGGTCGTGGTCGGTTCGTTGATCGCCGGCTGGGGGACGGCGGGCGGCCACGGCGTCTCGGCGAAGGGCGGCCCGTCGGTCACCGCGCCGAGATCGGATCCTTCCGAAGCCACCCGCTGTGCGGGAACGCCGCGGGCGCACCCGCCGAGGAGGACGAGGGCGGCCAGGCCGAGAGCGGCCCGCCGGCGGTTGGAGCCTCGTGCCACCGTCATCGGTCCAGGATGCCGGGGCGCCGGCGGAGCGCCGAACAGGAAAGGAGCAAACTGAGCGCCGCGCCGGCCAGCGACCCGATCGCCCCGCCCTTGACGGCGTCGTAGGCATCGCCGTTGCCGGCCCCCTGCACGGCGCCGATAGCGCCGATGACCAGAACACCGGTGACCACCGCGGTTGCCACGGCGCGGCGGCTCCGGCCACAGGAGGAGCACCAGCAATGCCGAGGGCAGGCAGAGGACGAACAGGCCGGGGATCGTGTGCCCGATCGTCCTGGTCGGCGACAGGTGGACCATGTACTCGAAGTCCCGCGCCATGGCCCCGACGGCGATCGCCGGGAGGACGAGCCGTCCCCGCGACAGGCGGTGCAACGGTTTGGCCGTGACGCTGTGGGCAACGGTGAAAGGCATCGGCGGCGACCTCAGACAGCGTCCGACGGGTCAGGGCCAGCGCAGGCGTAGCGGCCGATCCGGTTGACCGCCGGTTGGGCGAACCACACGGCGTCCCGCCCCGCCTCCATCTGCTCCAGGCCGGCGGAGTGCAGCCCCCTCGGATCGGAGACCGCCGGCAGTTCGGAGACCTCGCCGTCCACAGTCATGCGGAGGACCTTGCCGTTGCGGGAATCGATGACCCACAGGCGGCGGTCCGGGCCGGCGGTGATCGAGTTCGGCGAGTACTGGCCCTGCCAGGGAAGCGGGTAGGCCTTGAATTCGCCGGTCGTCGTCATCCGGCCGAGGGCGGACCCCATCGGACCGTCGAACCACAGTGCGCCGTCGGGCCCGGCCGTGACCGTCGCCGGTGGGACGCCGGCCGGAACGGGCGGAATGGGGAACTCGGAGATGGCGAATGTCTTCGGGTCGATGCGGCCCATCCGCATCTTCAACGTCTCCGAGAACCAGAGCGCTCCGTCGGACCCGACCGCCAGACCTTCCGGATTGGCATGGATGCGGTCCCGCTCCGGGAGCGGATATTCGGTAACCGTGCCGTCGGCGCCGACGCGTCCGACCTTGTCGGCGCCCATCTCCACGAACCAGATCGCACCGTCGGGCCCGACGGTCAGGGCGGTGGGAACGGTGTCGCCCACTCCGCCCATCGGATTGCCCCGCGTCGTCGGCACCGCGTAGCCCACGAGGCGGCCGGAACGTGTGAGGTGGGCGATCGCCGGACCGGCGGTGGCGACCCATACGGAGCCGTCACGGCCCACCGCCAGCGATCCCGGCGTCCGCTCGTCCGGGAAGGAGTACCGGGTGATCGCACCCGACGGTTCGAGACGGGCGACCGAGGTCGTCGCCGGATCGCTGAACCACACCGACCCGTCGGGCGCCGCCGCCACCCAGCTGGGCTTCCCGCCCGCTTGGGGCAATCGGTACTCGGTCAGGACGGGCGACGCCCAGCAGTCCGCCCCCTCGCCCCCGGGCCCGGACGAAGACGACGGGGCCGACGGCTTCGCTCGCTCCCGTTGGGGGGCGACGACCAGGGGCCCGAAGCCACCGGCCGGCGGAAGCGGCGCCGTGACGATCGAGGACGGCGGAGGCGCGTCGCCGGCCGGCTCCGTCACCGACGACAGGCCCGGCGAGACGCCGCCGGATTCAGCTTCGTAGCCGGTGCCGCAGGCCAGGCTGGTCGAGGCAAGGAAAAGCAGGAGGGCGAGCGTCCGTCGGTGCATGCACCCACAGTTCCGCTCGCCCGGTCCTGCTGCCTACCACCTCCGCGAAACCTCCACATCATCCCCGCCAGGTCCCGAAGGACCGGGGGCTGAAGACGGCGGCCGCCTACCTACTTGTTGGCCGCCGCCTGGTAGCGGCGCACGCAGAGCGGCACGAAGACCGCCAGGATGATGCCGACCCAGATCAGCGTGTAGACCACCGGGTGCTCCATGGACCAGGCGCCGCTGGCGGCTTCCGGGCCGACGTTGCCGAACAACTCCCGGGCAGCCTGGGCGAGGGACGACACCGGATTCCATTCGGCGAAGGTCCGCAGCACCGACGGGAGGTTCTGGGACGGTACGAACGTGTTGGCCACGAACGTCACCGGGAAGATGAACATGAACGAGGCGTTGTTGACGACCTCAGGGGTCGGCACGACCAACCCGACGTAGGCCATGACCCACGAGATGGCGTAGGCGAAGGCCAGGATCAGCAGGAACCCGGCGACCGCTTCCGGCACCGACGTCCGGATGCGCCAGCCCACGATGAACCCGGTGGCCGACATCACGCCCAGCGACAGGACGTTGTTGACGATGTCGCTGGCCGTCCGGCCGACGAGGACCGCCGCCGGCGACATCGGCAGCGACCGGAACCGGTCGATGATGCCCTTCTGCATGTCATCGGCCATGCCGGCGCCGGAGAAGGTGGCGCCGAAGATGACCGTCTGGGCGAAGATGCCGGCGATCAGGAACTCCCGGTAGTTCACGCCGCCGGGGATGTTGTCGATCGAGCCGCCGAACACGTAGGCGAAGAGCAGCACGAACATGATCGGCGACATCAGGGTGAAGACCAGGATGTCGGGAACCCGCTTGATCTTGATCAGGTTCCGCTTGGCCACGATGCCGCCGTCGGCCAGGGCCAGGGCGATGCGATTCATCGGACAGGTTCCTCCTCGCGGATCGGAGCGGCGTTGTCGTCGCCGGCGGACGGCTCGGACACGTGGCCGGTCAGGGAAAGGAAGACGTCGTCGAGGGTCGGCCGGCGCAGGCCGATCTCGACGATGTGCACCCCGGAGGCCCGCAGCCGGTGCAGGGCGGCCTCGAGGGCGTCGGCGCCGCCGGTGACCGGGGCGGTGACACGCCGGGACTGCGTCTCGCTCTGGATGTCGCCGACCCCGAGTTCGTCGAGGACGAGCTCGGCCCGGGCGACGTCGGCCGCCGTCTCGACCACGACCTCGATCCGCTCGCCGCCCACCCGGGCCTTGAGCTCGTCGGCCGTGCCCCGGGCGATGGCCCGGCCGTGGTCGATGACGAGGATGTCGTCGGCCAGCCGGTCGGCCTCCTCCAGGTACTGCGTGGTGAGCAGCAGCGTCGTGCCGCCTCGCACCAGTTCCCGGATGACGTCCCACAACTCGTTGCGGGAGCGGGGATCGAGGCCGGTGGTCGGCTCGTCCAGGAACAGGACGGGCGGCTCGGCCACCAGGGCGCCGGCCAGGTCGAGACGGCGGCGCATGCCGCCGGAGTAGGTCTTGACCGGGCGGCCGCCGGCGTCGGCCAGGCTGAAGCGCTCCAGCAGCTCCTCGGCCCGGTGACGGGAACGCGCCTTGCCCAGGCGGTAGAGGCGGCCGACCATCTCGAGGTTCTCGAAGCCGGTCAGGTACTCGTCGACGGCGGCGTACTGGCCGGACAGGCCGATCAGCTTCCGCACCGCAGCAGGGTCGGTGCAGATGTCGACCCCGGCGACCTCGCCCGTGCCCTCGTCGGGCCGCAGCAGCGTGGTCAGGATGCGCACCGCCGTGGTCTTCCCCGCCCCGTTGGGGCCGAGCAGGGCGAGGACGGTGCCCTCGGCCACGTTGAGGTCGAGCCCGTCGAGCGCGGTCAGCGCGCCGAAGCGCTTGACCAACCCCCGGGCCCGGATCACATCGGCCATCTCGGCTCCTCTCGTTTGCGTCGTTGCTGGACGTGGTGACGTGTGGGGCGGCGGAACTTCATCGGGCCGTCCGCCCCACACAGCACCCACGTATCGGTCAAAAAGGGACGGATCTTTAACCCTGGACGAGCCCGACCACGTGACCCTGGGGATCGGCGAAGAGGCCCACGGTCGGCCCGGCCGGCAGGTCGGTGGCCGGCTGGATCACCTTGGCGCCGAGCCCCTCGGCCCGGACGAGGGCGGCGGGGACGTTGGGCACCTGGACGTAGAACGTCACGTACTCCCGGGAGGGGTCGTCGGCGGCGTAGATGCCGCCGGGGATGCCGGTCGACGTGCCGGTGTCGACCATGCCATACCCCATGGGGTTGTCGCTATTGACTTTCCAGCCGAACAGCTCGCCGTAGAAACCGGTCAATTCGGCCAGATCGTGCCCGGCCACCTCGAACCACACCACCGGTGCGCTCATGTTCGTCTCCCTTCGTCTTCCTGTCGTGAGGACTGACGGAGACGAGGGTGACGGGCGCCGGCGACAACCCTATGTCGGGAATTCCAACGATGTATTCAGGGTTCCAGGATTGTGTTTCGGAGGTGGGCGGCGATGTGGCCGGCCACGTCGTCGAGGCCCCGCTCGGGAGCCTTCTCCTCGATGACCCGGGCCGCCTCGATCCGGTCGAGCCGGAACGTACGGCCGCCGTCGCGCATCCGGCACCAGGCCATGAGGTACCACTTCCCGCCGCCGCCCATGAGCCCGTAGGGCTCCACCAACCGGGCTTCCGTGGCCGTTCCCGTCCGGTCGACGTAGTCGAGCTCCAGCACCTGCCGCTTGGCCACGGCCTCCTCCACCGCCTCCAGCACCGGGGTCCGGGCCAGCTCACCCCGTTCCCACATCAGGTGGATCCGGGCCACCAGATCGCGGGCTGCCTCGTGGTCGGGAGCCGACATCGCCGCCACCACCTTGCGCAGCGCCGAGCGGGCCGCGGCGGCGAAGGGCATCGGCCCGCTCATGGCCAGGGCCACGGCGATGGCCGTCGCCTCGTCGGGCCGGAAGTTGAGCGGCGGCAGGGTCATGGCCGGGTCGACGGTGTACCCGCCCCCCGGACCGGTGGTCGCCCAGATGGGCACGCCCGACTGCTGGAGAGCCGAGAGGTCGCGCTCGATGGTGCGGACGCTCACCTCGAACCGCTCGGCCAACTGCCGGGCGGTGCGGGCCCGGGGCGCGACACGCCGCAACTCCTCGGCCAGGGCGTAGAGCCGGTCGATCCGATTCACGCCTCAGGGGGTACGGCCGGTCATCCCCAGGAGCTTGCTCTGGACGTCGGCGTCGTCGGGGACGGGGACGGCGGGGGCGAACACGCCGGCCGCCGCCCACTGGTCGGCCTGAGGCGCCATGAAGGCGTGGACGAACTCCACCAGCTCGGGGTCGAGCCGTTCGTCGCCGCCGATCCCCCGGGCCAGATCCCAGGCGTGGATCGTGTGGTCGGCGGTCAGCTGGCCGAGGTACTCCCGGCCCGGGAAGTCGCCGAACGACAGATGGACGGTGCGATCCAGCACGACCTTCGAGGCGGCGGCCACCGCGGCGGCCGCCGCTTCCTTCCAGGCCACCTGCGGGTCATCGCCGAGGATGTCGCCCTCGAAGCGGTCACCGACCTCGGCCATCGTCGCCCCGGCCAGCAGCGGCGGGGCCCACAGCTCCTCGTAGACGAGGTGGCGGACGAGGTCGCGCACCGACCAGTCGGTGCACGGCGTCGGCCGGGCCCAGTCGCCGGCGCCGATCGCCATCACCCGCTGACCGAACTCCTCGATCGACCGCTGATACATCTCGATGGCTCCGGCTCCGGCCATGACGACCCCCCTTGACTCACTGCTCGAGCACGCGCACGCAGCCCGGCTCCTGCGCCTCCCCTTCCGGCGTCTTGTGCAACACCGCACTCGTCGGCTTCACCGCCACCTTCGTCGCATCTCCGTCGACCCGCACCTCGGCCCGGCCGTTGACGAAGAGGGCGAAGCCGTCGCGCCCCGACACGGGCCAGAGGAGGGACACCTCCGGAGACCGTTCGGCGTTGGCCACGGTCCTCGGGCCGGGAGCGCCGACGAGCTCGTCGCCGTCCCATTCCACCCGCAGCGACACGGCGTGGGGCCGGCCGTCGTCCGACACCGTCATGAGGTAGGCGTACGGCCCGCAGGCCGCCACCTGCTCCCGAACCCCGTCGAGCTCGACCTTGATGCTCACGTCAATTCTCCTTCACCACCGACCGGCCGCCGCCCCCGTCCACATGAAGCACCTCACCGGTCATGTAGCCGGCGGCGGGCGACACCAGGAAGCGTACGACGCCGGCGACGTCGTCGGGAGCGCAGACGCGGCCGAAGGGGAAGTCGGCGTCGAGGGCCCGCATGTCGTCGGTGCCGAACGTCGCCTTGGCCAGCCGGCGGCCCATGTCGGTCTCCACCAGACCGGGGGCGACGACGTTGACGTGGATGCCGTGGTGGCGCTCCTCCTTGGCCAGCGTGGCAGCCAGGATCTCCAGGGCCGCCTTGGCCATGGCGTAGGGGGCGCCGTTGGGCGGTACGTCGCGGGTGATGACGCTGGAGATCATCACGATGTCGCCCCGGGGGCGGGTCCGCATCGAGGGCAGGACGGCCCGGCACAGGATGTGGGCGCCGATGGCGTGGGTGCGCAGGAGCCGCTCGACCTCGTCGGCGTCGGTGTCGGCGACCGGCTTGCCGCGGCTGGCCACACCGGCGTTGTTGACGAGGATGTCGACGGCGCCGAAGTCGTCGACGACGGCGGCCACCATCTCGTCGACGTCGGCCACCGAGCCGACGTCGGCGGCGTAGGCGCGGGCTTTGCGGCCGAGCGCATCGATGTCCTTGACAGTGGCGGCGGCGGCGTCCTCGTCCCGGCGGTAGACAACGGCGACGTCGGCGCCGCCTTCGGCCAGCGTCAGGGCGATGGCCCGGCCGATGCCCCGCCCGCCGCCGGTGATCAGCGCCACCCGTCCGTCGAGTTCCACGCATCCTCCCTCGTTCTGAGCCGACTAGCGCCCGAGCACCGCCCGGGCGACGAGATCCTGACCGAAGGCCGTGAGGATGGCGAGGTAGAGCAGGCCGGTGGCCGCCATGACGGCCGAGTACCACCGCTCCCGCAGCGCCGCCTCCACCACGATCAGGAGGATGATCGTCGAGATCGTCGACAGCAGCCAGATCCAGCCCAGCAGGCCGTTGGCGCCGTCGTCGATCGATCCCGACACGACCTGGACCATGCCGTCCGGCAGGCACAGCAGCAGCGTCTCCAGCGGCCAGATCCAGGCGGTGATCCGCACCAGCTGCTTGAGCGGATCCCGGGACAGTCCGGGCTGGGTCAGATAGGAGTGCCCGAGCAGCATGGCGTCGGTCACCGCGCCGAGGAAGGCGGCGCCGCACACGAGGCGGCCGAAGCCGAGGAACAGCGGGCCGCCGCCGGCCACCGCCGCCGCGCCGAGGGCGACCACGCCGATGGCCGGGGCGAGGAGATCGGCCGCCGGAGGGAACTCCGGGACCGTGTCGTCGTAGCGGTCGGGCCGGGCGATGCCGGTCATGGCCGCCACCCGGGCCGCCCGGGCCCGGCGCAGTTGCCGTTCGCCGGCCACTCCCGCCCGGCGCCGGGCGAACGACAGCCACAGGGCGTAGCCGGCCCCGCCGGCGACGCCGATCGCGCCGAGGTCCCGGAGCAGCGCCGCCGTGCCGTCGGTTTCCAGCCACCGGCCGAGGACGGCGGCGCCCAGCGCCATCACCAGGTAGGTGATGCGGACCGTCCAGCCGTAGCCGATGCCGACCTCCCGCCGCCGGGTCGTGACCCAGAGGAAGAAGAGGCCCCCGGCGGCCCACTGGATGAGAACGGTGGAGACCTGAAGCTTCAACCGACGATGGCCAGCTCCCGAGGCGCTTCGTTCAAACGCTCGGGACCGGCGTCAGTGGCGACCACGATGTCTTCGATGCGGGCGCCGCAGCGGCCCGGCAGGTAGATGCCGGGCTCGACGGAGAAGGCGTGGCCGGGGGCCAGCGGGGTGGCGTTGCCCGACACGAGATAGGGGTCTTCGTGTTCCTCCAGACCGATGCCGTGGCCCGTCCGGTGGATGAAGTAGTCGCCGTAGCCGGCGGCGGCGATGATCGAGCGGGCGGCGGCGTCGACCGCCTCGCACGGCACACCGACCCGAGCGGCCCGCACCGCCTCCTCCTGGGCCCGGAACAGCACCTCGTAGAGATCGGTCAGGTCGGCCGGCGGCTCGCCGACCACGAAGGTCCGGGTGATGTCGGAGCAGTAGCCGGCCATCGTCCCGCCGAAGTCGCAGACGACGGAGTCGCCGATCTCCACCACCCGCTCGCCCGGCTCGTGGTGGGGGCTGGCGGCGTTGGGACCGGAGGCGACGATGGCGAAGTTGGCCCGTTCGTGGCCGCCGGCCAGCATGCGCTCGACGAGCTCCCGGGAGATGTCGGCTTCGGTGCGGCCGGCGAAGGGCCGCTCCCGCATGGCCAGCGCCACGCCGTCGACGACCCGGGCGGCGGCCCGGAGGGCGTCGATCTCGGCGGCGTCCTTGCGGGCCCGGAGCGGGCCGGTGACCCGCGAGGCGGGGAGGAAGCGCGTCTTCGGCAGTGCGTCCTGGAGGCCGAGGAGGAACGTCGCCCAGGTGCGGTCGCCGATCGCCGCCGTGCCGGCGGCCGGGCCGGCCAGCGCGGCCACGATCGCCACCGGATCCTCGGTCTCGCCCCAGGGCCGGACGGTGAAGGCCTCCGGCCGTTCCTCGACCCGGGGCGCCTCGAGGGCCGGCACGACCAGCGTGGCCTCGCCGGCCCGGGGCAGCACCAGCATGGTCAGCCGTTCCAGGGGCATGGCGGTGTAGCCGGTGAAGTACGGCAGGTCGGCGCCGACCGACAGCAGCAGGACGTCGACGCCCAGTTCCTCCATCCGGCTCCGGGCCCGGCTGATGCGATCGGCGAACATCGGGAAGAAGGCTACCGGGAGTGAATTCCGGTTTCGGAAGCGGTCGGCTGGGGTACCTGGCTTTGCGTCGCCGCTTCTTTGCTCCTTTCTCGACGGCGACCGCGCGAGAGGGAGCAGGCCAGTGCCGGGGCCTGCTCCCTCTCCTCGCGTGTGGTGCCCGTGAACTAGGGAACGACCTCGACCGTCCCGATCATGTACGGGTGGATGCCGCAGATGTAGCTGTAGGACCCCGGCTGGGCGTACGTGATCGAGAACGTGTCGCCCTTGCTCATCTCCTCGCTGACGGGAGTACCGAGGGGGCTCGTGTCCTTGACGTCGTGGATGTTGGTGTCCTCGTTCGTCCAGGTGACCTTGGTGCCCGGCTTGACCACGACCTTCTTCGGCTTGAACTCGAAGTTGGTGATGCGGACGGGCGCCTCGCCCGAGCGCGGCTCTTCACTCGACGACGCCGGCCTGGCGTCGTCGGCCTTGTCGTCGCCGCCTCCGCCTCCGCCGCAGGCGCCGAGGGCCAAGACGGCGATGAACACCGCCGTCAGCGGCCGGGTGGCGCGCCGCATCAGCCGGCCGCCGCCTCGGTGGCGGCGGCGGGATCGGCCGCCTCGACCGCCCGCTTGGCGTGGTAGCTGGAGCGCACCAGCGGGCCGGCCTCGACGTGGGCGAAACCGAGACTCTCGGCGTAGGCGCCGAGCTCGGCGAACTCGTCGGGATGCCACCAGCGGGCCACGGGCAGGTGGAGTTCCGAGGGACGCAGGTACTGGCCGACGGTGAGGATGTCCACGCCGACCGAGCGGAGGTCGGCGATGGCGCCCCGCACCTCGGCCGGCTCCTCCCCCATCCCGAGGATGATCCCCGACTTCGTGGTCAGCCCGGCGGCCTTGGCCCGGGCCAGCACGGTCAGAGAGCGGGCGTAACCGGCCGACGGCCGGGCCGCCCGCTGCAGACGGGCCACGGTCTCGAGGTTGTGGTTGAGGACGTCGGGGCGGGCCTCGAAGATCGTCTGGAGCGCGTCGGCGTCCCCCCGACAGTCTGAGATGAGGACTTCGACGCTGGTCTGGGGCGAGCGCCGGCGGATGGCGGCGATGGTGGCGGCGAAGGCGGCGGCCCCGCCGTCGGCCAGGTCGTCCCGGGCGACGCAGGTGACGACGGCGTGGGCCAGCCCCATGCGGGCCACGGCCTCGGCCACCCGGCCGGGTTCCTCCGGATCGAGCGGCAGCGGCCGGCGGGTGTCGACCTGGCAGAACCCGCAGGCCCGGGTGCACCGGTCCCCGAGGATCATGAAGGTGGCGGTGCGGTCGGCCCAGCACTCGTAGATGTTGGGGCAGCCCGCCTCCTCGCAGACGGTGTGGAGGTCGAGCCCCCGCATGAGGTTCTTCAGCTCGCGGTACTCGCTGCCGAGCCGGGCCTTCACCCGCATCCACTCCGGCCGGCGTCCCTCGACCTGCTGGGTGACGCCCGCTTCCTCCCGCCGCCGGATGAGCCGGACGGGCGTGGGCCGGGCGCTCCGCTCCCGCCGACCGCCTCCCCCCTCCCCGTTCCGGCGTTCGATTTCCGCCGTATCGGCGGAAACGGAACGCCGGTTCGTACCGGCACAGCCGCCCCCCACCCCGCCGCCGTTCTGGCGTTCGATTTCCGCCGTATCGGCGGAAATCGAAC
>JBFLYK010000039.1:55783-57821 GCA_040756995.1 Actinomycetota bacterium
CCCCCCCCCCCCCCCCCCCCCCCCCCCGGCGGGGCCGGCGCGCCCCCCCGGTCGGGGGCCCCCCCCCCACGCCAGTTGGGGGCGGCGCGGGTGAAGGCCGAGAGGTCGGAAGCGCGTTCGTGCCAGACGACGTCCTGGCGGTCGACTTCGGCGGCGGGGGCGAATTCGGCGGCGAAGCGGGCCACCACGGCGTCGACGACCGTGCGCATCTCGACCGGGCGGCCGAGGATCCGGGTGATCGAGGTCACGCCCCGGTCGCGGATCCCGCAGGGGACGATGTGGCCGAACATCGCCAGGTCGGGGTCGACGTTGAGGGCGAAGCCGTGCATCGTCCGCCCCCGGGCCACCTTCACGCCGATGGCGGCGATCTTCTCGACCGCACCGGTGGGCGTCGGTGCCCACACACCGGTGAGACCCTTCTCCACGCCGGCTTCGATGCCGAGGTCGGCGAGGGCGGCGATGAGCACGGCTTCGAGCCGGCGGACGTAGGCCACGACGTCGCGCAGGCCGTCCCGCCACTCGGGCAACGTGATGATCGGATAGCCGACGAGCTGCCCGGGCCCGTGGTAGGTGACGTCGCCGCCCCGGTCGGCCGGCTCGAGGTCGGCGCCGACGTCGCCCGGCGGGACCAGCAGGTGGGCGGTGTCGGCATTGCGGCCCAGCGTGTAGACGTGCGGGTGCTCGAGCAGGAGCAGGTAGTCCTCGACGGCGGCGGAATGGAGACCGCGCTGGAGGGCCAGCGCTTCCCGGTAGGGAACGCGCCCGAGCCAGCGAGCCCGCAGCACCGCTCGCGTCACGCCAGCTCCGCCTCCCAGTCGCGGGTCTCGACGATCGTCTGGATGTGGCGGAGGAACTTCGAGGCGTAGGCGCCGTCGATGGCCCGGTGGTCCCAGCTCATGGCCACCATCCCAACCGGGTGGATGGCGATCGAGTCGCCGGCCGGCGTCTCCACCACCACCGGCTTCTTCTTGATCCCATCGGTGGACAGGATGGCCACCTGCGGCTGGTTGATGATCGGCGCCGAGATCAGCGTGCCGTACGGCCCGGGGTTGGTGATGGTGAACGTCCCGCCGGTCACGTCGTCGGGCGTGAGCCGCTTGTTGCGGGCCCGCTCGGCCAGGTCCCGGATCTCCCGGGAGAGCTGGCGCAGCCGCTTGCCGTCGGCGTTCTTGATCACCGGCACGATCAGCCCCCGCTGATCGAGGTCGACGGCGATGCCGAGATTGACGTAGTGGTGGACGGTCAACTCGTTCTCCCCCACGCTGGCGTTGAGATGGGGGAACTCGGCCAGCGCGTCGCACACCGCCCGGGCCATGAACGGCAGGTAGGTCAGGCTGAAGCCCTCCCGCTCCTTCCACTCCTTCTGGTGGGCGGTACGGGCCCGCTCGACGGCGTGGAAGTCGACCTCGACAGCGGTGAGCACGTGGGGCGACGTGTGCTTGGAGCGCACCATGTGCTCGGCCGTCCGCCGGCGCATGTTGTCGAACGGCACCACCTCGTCGCCGCCCGCCCGGGCGGTCGGCCCGGCCTCGGCGGCGGCCGGCGCCGGAGCGGCCGGCGCCGCAGGAGCGGACGGCGCCGCCGGAGCCGTGCTCGGCGCCGGGGCGGCGGGGGCGGACGGTGCGGCGGACGGCGCCTGGCGGGTCGCCCCGCCCTGGCGGTCGATGTAGGCGAGGACGTCGCTGCGGGTCACCCGGCCGCCTTCACCCGTCCCCGGAATCTGGCTCGGATCGAGGTTGTGCTCGGCGATGAGCCGGCGGACGACCGGTGACAGCAACATCCCCGACCCGGCGCCGTGACCGTTGCCGCTCTCCGGGCCCGGCGCCTCCGGTTCCCCAGCGGGCCGACCCGGCGCCTCGGTCGACGGCCCGCCGGCGGCCTCGGCCCCGCTGGGAACACCCTTCTCCTCCGCCTGGGCGGACGCCGCCGCCGCTTCGGCCCGGGCGCCGGCCGGCTCGTCGGCCTCGGAGCCGCCGGTCGTTCCCCCACCGGCGGGGGCCGCCTCGGGCGCCGGTTCGGAGACCTTCTCCACCGCTTC
>JBFLYK010000040.1:0-54872 GCA_040756995.1 Actinomycetota bacterium
CGCCGCTTTCGCCGGGGCCTTGGCCGGTTTGGCCGGAGCCTTCGCCGGCCGGGCGGTGCCCTTGGCCGGGGCCTTGGCGGGGGCCTTGCCCGCCGGACGCCCGAGAGCGGCGAGGACGAGGTTGCGGCTGGTGTCGAGGGCGGCGAGTACGTCTTCGGCGTCGGCGAACTCCCGCCGCAGCACCAGGCTGAAGCGCTTCAGCACCTCGAGATCGACGAGTCGGACATCAGCCACAGGCGCTCCCGGTGCAGAAGGGTTTACAAACTGCCGTCGGTAGTATATGGGCCACCATCCGCGCTCCCCGGGAGTCTCCCCTGCTCGTCCGGCTCCAACCTGTGGCCTGGGCGTCACTGGTCATCACCGCCGGGCCAGCTGCCGCCGATGCCGTCGACTCGTGGTCCAGCGCGCCCCGGGCCGTGGCCAGCCTGCTGCTGTGGGCCACGTGGGCGGCGGCCCTCCTGGCTTCGTTCGCCCCCCGGCCGCTGGGCCTGACGCTCCTGCGGGTGGCCGCGCCGGTGGCGGTGGTGCTGGCCGTGGCCGCCGTGCCCGCCACCGGCGCAGCCGAGGGGCTGGCCGCGGTGGCCGGCACGGCCGTCGCCGCCTGGCTGGCGTTCACACCGGCCGTCGGCTACCGGTTCGTGAACGGCGCCGCCTACGGCGAGGAGCGGCGCTACCCGCTGCGGGTGCCCCCGGCGCTGCTGCTCGGCCCCCTCCCGCTGGCCGTCGCCCTGCTGGCCGCCGGCGTGGCGGCCGGCCCCTTGCTGCTGGCCGATGAGCGCTGGGTGGCCGGGGCGACCGCCCTGGCCCTGGCCGTGCCCGTCGTCCGGACCGCCGCCCGGTCGGTCTACGCCCTGTCCCAGCGGTGGGCGGTGCTGGTGCCGGCCGGCATCGTCCTCAAAGACCCGCTGACGCTGGTCGACCCGGTGCTCTTCCCCCGGGAGCGGATCGCCTCCCTGCGCCCGCTGCCGTTTCCCACCGCCCCCGCCGACGACATCCTCGACCTGCGCCTGGGGGCGGTGGCCGGTTCCCTGGTTCTGGAACTGACCGACGAGGCGCAGCTGTTCCGGGTCCTCGGCCGGCAGCGGGGCGGTGAAGCGGTCAAGGCCCGCCGCCTGGCCTTCTCCCCCCGCCAGCCCGACGCCCTCCTGACCGAAGCCGCCACCCGCCGCAAACCGCGGGGCTCGGTGCTCTGACCGTCGCAGGCCGCCGAAGCAGCGGGACGGGCTAGCAGGCGATGCCGCCGCCGAGCAGCGTGTCGCCGCGGTAGAGGGCCACGACCTGGCCCGGTGCCACCCGGGGCTGGGGACGGGCGAAGCGCACGACGTCGCCTTCGAGGCGGCCCTCGAACGGGGTGGCGTGGGCCCGGGCCTGCACCAGCACGGTCTCGGTCGCCGGCGGCGGCTCTCCGGCCACGAACGTCAGACCGCTGACGCGCACCTCGTCGCGCTGCAGGTCGTCCAGCGGCCCGACCGTCACGACGCCGCGGCCGGCGTCGACATCGACGACGTACCGGCGCTCGCCGGCGGCCACACCGAGCCCCCGCCGCTGGCCGATCGTGAACGCCGCCGCGCCGTCGTGGTGGCCGAGCACCCGGCCGCCCTCGTCGACGATCTCACCGGGCCGCATCACGCCCCGGGCGGCCAGGAACCGCTCCCGTCCGCCCTTGGTGATGAAGCAGACCTCCATGCTCTCGGCCTTGTCGGCCGTGCGCAGCCCGAGGGCAGCGGCCTCGGCCCGCACCTCCGCCTTCGTCATCTCCCCCACCGGGAGCCGGAGCCGGGACAGTTCCGACTGCGTGAGCATGTAGAGGACGTACGACTGATCCTTGGCCCGGTCGCGGCCCCGGACGAGTGTGCCGCCGACGACCCGGGCGTGGTGGCCGGTGGCCACGGCGTCGAATCCGGTCGCCTCGGCCCGCTCCAGGAGCCGGCCGAACTTGATCGACCGGTTGCACTCGACGCAGGGATTGGGCGTCAGTCCGGCGGCGTGGGCGTCGACGTACGGGCGGACCACGGTGGCGTCGAAGTCGTCGGCGAAGTTGAACGTGTAGTGCGGAATGCCGAGCTGGGCGGCGACCCGGCGGGCGTCCTCCACGTCGGACACGCTGCAACAGCCGGAGTCGGACTCGCCGCCCCACAACTTGAGCGTCACACCGGTGACGTCGTGCCCTTCGGCGAGGAGCCGGGCGGCGGCCACCGACGAATCGACGCCGCCACTCATGGCGACGAGCACCCGCATGGTCAGCCCCGGGCCGGGACCCGCCGGCCGGAGGACCGTCCGGCCAGGCGATCGATCCCGGCCGTGATCACCCCGACCGCCTCGTCGATTTCGGCCTCGGTGGTCGGCCAGCCCAACGTCAGGCGCACCGACGACCGGGCGAGATCGACCGGCAGGCCCATGGCCGCCAGCACGTGGGACGGCTCGAGTGCCCCGGAGGCGCAGGACGAGCCGGCCGATGCGCAGACCCCGTCCCGGTCGAGCAGGAGCAGCAGCGCCTCGGCCTCGACGCCCGGGAAGGCCATATGACAGTTGTTGACGAGCTTGGTGGCCGGGTCGCCATTGATGCGGACGGCGCCGTCAGGGAGCCCGGCGGTGATCCCGGCCACCAGCCGGTCCCGCAGGGCGCCGACCCGGGGGGCCTCCTCGGGGCGCCGGGCGACGGTGGCGGTGAGGGCGGCGGCCATCCCGACGATGCCGGCCACGTTGTGGGTGCCCGAGCGCAGGTCGCGCTCCTGGCCGCCGCCGTCGATGACGGGGACGAGCCGGGCGCCCTGGCGCACCACGAGCGCCCCCACCCCCTTGGGACCGCCGAACTTGTGGGCCGAGATGGCGATGAGTGCGGCGTCGGCCGCCGTGGCGGCGACATCGAGCCAGGCGGCGGCCTGCACGGCATCGGTGTGGAGCACCGCCCGCGGCGCCCGTTCCGCCACCACGGCGGCCACCGCCGCCAGCGGCTGCACCGTCCCGACCTCGTTGTTGGCCAGCATCACCGACACCACCGTGGTGCGGTCGTCGAGGGCGGCGGCCAGGGCGTCGAGGTCGACGACGCCATCGGCGTCCACCGCCACCTTGGTCACCCGGAATCCCTCCCGGGCCAGCCGGTCGCAGCTGTGGAGAACGGCGTGGTGCTCGATGGCGGTGGTGACGATCCCGTCTCCCAAGCCGCGGTCGCGGGCCGAACGGGCGGCGCCCTTGATGGCCAGGTTGTCGGCCTCGGTGCCGCCGCCGGTGAAGACGATCTCCGCCGGCTTGGCGCCCAGCGCCGCCGCCACCTGCTCCCGGGCCTCCTCGATGGCCGTCTTCGCCACCCGGGCCTGGGCGTGCTGACCCGACGGGTTCCCGAACGAACCCTGGAGGAAGGGCAGCATCGCCTCCAGCGCCTCAGGGCGCAGCGGCGTGGTGGCGGCGTGATCGAGGTACGGCACGACCCCGATTGTACGGGCGGCGCCGCCGGCGGCCGTCTGGGACGGCCGGCTAGCGGAGATCGACGACGGCGCCGTCGCGCCGGCGGCGCTCGGCGATCTGCTCCGGCCGCTGGACGACGTACTGCGTGGCCGACAGCGTCAGGTCGAGCTCCCGGAACAGCGGCCCCAGGCGGTCGACCCCGGCGGGGGCCACGAAGACGATGAGCTCGTCGACGCCCTCCACCCGCCGGTACTCCGCCTGCCAGGCGGCCACGCCGGGGTGCTCGTCGAGGACGTTGAGCGCTTCGAGGTCGAGCGGGACGAGCACCTGCACCTCGTCCTCTTCCTCCTCCGGGAGGCCCGGTGGCTGCCCGAAGACGGCCTCGGCGGCGGTGGGACGGGCCGCCCGGGGAACGGCGGTCGCGCCGGTGCCCAGCGCCCAGGCCGGCGCCGGGCGACGGGCGGTGGAGGCCGACGACACGGTGATGCGGGGCCCGATGCGGCCGCAGTTCTCGCAGGCGACGTCGTCGATCGTGCCGGACACGCCCGTCCGCAGCCGGGCGAAGACGGTGCCGTGCCACGCCAGCGACGTCCAGGCGATCTCCCCGTCGGGCAGCACCTCGAGCCACTCGAGATCGGGATAGGTGTGGAAGTAGCGGCCGCCCCGGCATTCGCTCCACAGCGCCCGCACCCCGGCCGGGGCCCAGGCCACGACGACCTCGATGCCCTGTTCGCCCACCTCCTGGCCCAGCGTCCGCAGGGCGTTGCGGTCGGTCTCGTCGAGCAGCGATCCGAGAACGAGCAGCGTGCGCAGGCCTTGGATCCGGTGGTTCCCGGCCTGGAGCGATTCGAGGGCCATCTCGAGGGCGTCGGGCGGGCCGGCCAGCACGGTGGGGGCGGCGGCGGCGATGCGGTCGCCTGACACCTCGGGGCTGAAATGGACGGCCGACAGACCGGCGCTGCGGGCGCCGTCGACCAGCTGCCAGAACTCCAGCGACGGCCCGGGCGGGGTGACGTCCACGATGGCGTCGTCGCGGGTGAGACCGGCCAGGTGGAGGATCCGCCGCCCGGCTTCACAGAGCCGTTCGACGTCCTCCGCCGAGTAGCCGATGGGGACGTCGCCGTCGAAATGCCAGTGGATCGGCTTGTAGGCGGGGTCGATGAGGTCGCGGTTGACCTGCGACACCTTGCCCCGGAACTTGGCCCGGGTGATGGCCCCCACCAGACGCCGTTCGCCGAAGCGGATGATGGCCCGCTCGGTGGGCCGCAGTACGAAGGCCACCGGCTCGGAGGTCACGTCGCTCCAGCGGGTGGGCTCCAGCTTGGTCAGATCGTCGAAGCCCGTGATGTTGCGGGGGGCGATTCCGGCGCTGTCGAACCGCCGCCGGTAGGCCGGGGAGTACGGGTAGAGATGATGGGCGACGTACTCCCGGAGCTGCTCCTCCTGCTCCTTCAGACGGACCTTGGGCTTCTCGTGATCCCACTGCACAACCGCCACGTTAGCCAAGCAGGGTCTCCCACCCAGTTATACGGGCCGGTCATAACTGTCACACCTCGCGGGGATACTGCTCCCATGACCACGCAGCTGCGACTCATCGACGGGGGCGACCGCCGGCCCTGGCGCCTCGATTCCCGCACCCGGGCCATTGGCCGCCGCGGCGTGGCCCTCGCCCGACGGGAGCTCGAACGAGCCCGCCCGTCCGTCCCCGACCGGCCCCTCGAGCAGCGCCGGGCCGGCTGATCGTCTCAGCGCGACGGGCGGTAGTCCCCGAACTCCTCCCGCAGCACGTCGCTCACTTCCCCGAGCGTGGCCAGGCGCTTGAGCGCCTCCCGCATCGGCACCAGCAGATTCTGGGTGCCACGGGCCGCGGCCCGCACGTCCTCCAGAGCCGCCTTGACGGCGAGGGTGTCGCGGCGGGCCCGCAGCTCGGCCAGTCGCTGGGCCTGGTTGCGCTCCAGGGCCGGATCGATCGGGAACACCTCGGTGGGTAGCGCCTCGTCCTCGGTGAAGCGGTTCACGCTCACGATGACCTTGCGGCCCTCGTCGACGGCCTTCGTCCACTCGTAGGAGGCCCGCTCGATCTCGTCCTGCAGGAAGCCGGCCTCGATGGCCGGGACCGACCCGCCCATCTCGTCGATCTTCTCGATGTAGCGCCAGGCGGCCGCCTCGACCTCATCGGTCAGTGACTCGACGAAGTACGACCCGCCGAGCGGGTCGGCCGTCGACGTGACGCCCGACTCGAAGCCGATGATCTGCTGCGTCCGCAGGGCGATCTTGGCCGCCCGCTCGGTCGGCAGGCCCAGGGCCTCGTCGTAGCTGTTGGTGTGCAACGACTGCGTGCCGCCCAGCACGGCGGCCAGCGCCTGGAGGGTGACGCGGGCGACGTTGTTCTCCGGTTGCTGGGCGGTGAGCGTCGACCCGCCGGTCTGGGTGTGGAACCGCAGCAGCTTCGACCGTTCGTCCTGCGCCCCGAAACGCTCGGTCATGATCCGGTACCACATGCGCCGGGCGGCCCGGAACTTGGCCACCTCTTCGAAGAAGTTGTTGTGGGCGTTGAAGAAGAACGACAGGCGGGGGGCGAACTCGTCGACGGCGAGACCGGCGTCGATGGCCGCCTGCACGTAGGCGATGGCGTTGGAGAGCGTGAAGGCGATCTCCTGGACGGCCGTCGAGCCGGCCTCCCGGATGTGGTAGCCGGAGATCGAGATCGTGTTCCAGCGCGGGATGTGCTCTTTGCAGTAGGCGAAGATGTCGGTGATGATCCGCATCGACGGCCGGGGCGGGTAGATGTACGTCCCCCGGGCGATGTACTCCTTCAGCAGGTCGTTCTGGATCGTCCCGCCGATCCGCTCCGACGGCACGCCCTGCTTCTCGGCCACCAGTTCGTAGAGCAGCAGGAGGATGGCGGCCGTCGAGTTGATCGTCATCGAGGTGGTGACCTCGGCCAGCGGAATCCCGGCCAGGAGCCGCTCCATGTCGTCGAGCGAGTCGATGGCCACGCCGACCTTTCCGACCTCCCCTTCCGCCCGGGGATGGTCGGAGTCGTACCCCATCTGGGTCGGCAGGTCGAAGGCGCACGACAGCCCGGTCTGACCGGCCTTGAGGAGGTAGTGGAACCGCTGGTTGGTCTCGTCGGCGGTCCCGAACCCGGAGTACTGGCGCATCGTCCAGCGCCGCTTCCGGTACATCTCCTCGTACACGCCCCGGGTGTAGGGCGCGGCCCCGGGCCGGCCGAGCCGCTCGCCGAGCCCCTCGGCCAGATCCTCCGCCGTGTAGACGGGGCGGATCTCGATGCCAGAATCCGTCTGGTGTTCCTCCATGTGCGAATGCTACGGCGGGCCGGCGCCGGCTCGCTCCTCGTCGCCCTGATGGTCCTGGCGGTGGCGGCCGCTTGCGGCTCGGATGGCGGCGGCGACGTTCGGCCGAGCCCGTCGCAGTCGCGGGCGGCGTTGCCGCCACCGCAGCGGACCGAAGTGACCGGCGCCTACTGGGACGGCAAGATCGTCGTCGTCGCCGGTCTCCTCCGGGACGACACGCCCAGCGCCCAGGTCGACTTCTACGACCCGGGCACCGACCGCTGGAGTCCCGGCCCCCGCCTGCCGTTGCCGTTGCACCACACCGCGGCCGGCGTCCTCGGCGACCGTCTCTACGTGGTGGGCGGCTACACCGGGACGGCCGGCAACTGGCGCCCGGTGACCGACGTCCACAGCCTCGGCCCCGGCGAGACGCAGTGGCGGGCCGAGCCGCCGCTGTCCGGCCCCCGCGGTGCCCTGGCGGTGGCCGCCCTCGACGACGCGCTCGTGGCGGTCGGCGGCGTCGGGAACGGCCCGGAGGTCGTCACCGAGGTTCTGCGCCGGGGATCATCGAGCTGGGAGCGCGGTCCGGACCTTCCCAACCCCAGCGAGCATCTGGCGGCCACCGCCGCCGGCGGACGGGCCTATTCGATCGCCGGCCGGTACCGCAGCCTGGAGGGCAACCTCGACACGGTCTACTCCTTCGCTCCCGGGGAGCGGCAGTGGCGCCGCGAGCCGCGCCTCCGCCGGTCCCGGGGCGGGATCGGCGCCGCCGCTCCGGGCGGCCGCCCCTGCGTGGCCGGCGGCGAAGCGCCCGATGGCACCATCGCCTCGGTGGAGTGCCTCGTCAAAGGGCGCTGGCAGGAGATGGGGACCCTGGCCGTCCCCCGCCACGGAGTGGCCGTCGTGGCCGTCGGAGGAACCCTCCACGTGATCGGTGGCGGCCCCAAGCCGGGGCTGTTCGTGAGCGACAGCCACGAAGCCTTCGAGCTGTTCTAAGGGGTCGGCTCGAAGACCGTGATGGAGCCGTTGCTGACGTCTCCGACCCAGATCGTGCCCGGGAAGGCCTCCCCGTCCCCCTGGGTGGTGACGTCGAGCGGCACCTCCCCCACGTCGTCGAAGAGGATCTCGGTGCGGGCCAGCCGGCCGTCGGGCCGCAGGTCCAGCCGGTAGATCCGGTTGTCGAAGCTCGCCGCCAGCAGGTCGCCGGCCAGCGCCCCGTCGAAGGTCCGGCTTCGGTACTCCGCCAGCCCGTTGGTCGAGGCGGGGAACGTGGTCAGCGCCCCCGATTTCCTTCCCGGCCGGAATTCGCATTCCACCGGGTGCGCCCCGGTCACCGGCGACTGGCCGGCGAACCGGTTGGCCGGGTTGGCCCGGGTGGGATTGGGATGACCGCCGTAGTACCCGGCGGCCTCGATGTGGTGGAGGGTGTCCTCCTGGCGCTTCCCGCCGGGCCGGGGGTCGTTGGTGCAGCGTCCGCCGGCCGGGAGCGGCGCGTCGCCCCAGTCCGGGTTGGCTCCGTTGTCGATGGTGTAGAGCCGCCCGCCGGCGGTGAGCACGACGTCGTAGGGATTCCGGAAGCCGGGAGCGTGGACGGCCACCGGTCCGCCGGGCACGAGCCGGGCCTGGTTGGCGCCGCCGGCGCCTCCGAACGGGTCACCGGCATCGGCCTCCCCCGGACGGACCGGATCGTCGAGCGTCGGCAGGTCGTAGGTCCGGTCGCCGATGGCGGCGAGATCGATCGAGAGGATGGCGCCCGAGAGGGCGTATTCCGGCGCGAATCCGAACTGTTTCGACGGAGCACCGTTGTTGGTGTTGCCGCCCTGGGCTAGGAACAGTTTCGACCCCGTCGGATCGAGGACCAGGCCGTTGCCGGCGTGGTTCTCCTTGGACCGGGGCAGCCCCCGCACCAGATCCGTCCGCCGCCAGCGGTCACCGTCGCGGGTCAGGCGGGAGAGCACCCCGGAGTTGGTGTCCAACGGAAGATCGAGCCCCGTCACACCCCCGCCCATCCGGGGATCGGTGGTGACGGCGTAGATCACCGGCGCCTCCGCCGTGCCGGCCACCTCGATTCCGGTCAACTGCCGCCCCCCCACGGACGGGTTCGGTGCGCCGTTGTCGTCGTGGTTGGGAAGGTCGACCAGCGCCCCGATGGCCTCGACGGACGTCACCCGGTACGACGCCGGGGCCTGCCGTTGGATCGTGAGCGCCCGGATGATGCCGGTCTGCTGACCGACGTACAGGCGGCCGTCCGGTCCGAAGCGGACACTCGTGACCCGGCTCGTCCCCGTGTCGTCAAGCCGGGCTTTGGCGAACCGGACACCCGACGTCCGCCGCGGCTCCGTCGGCCCCTCGTCCCGGGAGACCATGAGGGCACCCGCCGCCCCGGCGGCGACGAGCGCGCTGAACACCAGCAGAAGGACGAATCGACGGCCCCGGGGCACCGGGCGAATATTAGGGAGCCTGAACAGACTATGTTTGGTGCCCTCACACTGGGAGGACGACATGCGCAGCCGCCTTCGGTTCGTGGCTGCGGCGACCGTGATGTCTGTGGTGACGTCGCTGGCCGCCGCGGGCTGCTCAGCGCTCGGCGCGAGCGACGACGAGGTGGTCCGGGTCTACTCCGGCCGGCACTACGGCATCGAGGCGGCGTTCGACAAGTTCGGCAAGGACACCGGCATCAAGGTCCAGTACCTCTTCGGCGGCGACGCCGACCTCCGCGAGCGGCTGAGGACCGAAGGCGACGACACGTTGGCTGACGTCTACCTGACCGTGGACGTCGCCAATCTGGCGCTGGCGGCCAAGGCCGATCTCCTGCAGCCGCTCGAGTCTCCGGCCCTGGACAAGGCGATCCCGCCCCAGTACCGGGATCCGCAGGACCGCTGGTTCGGCCTCGCCCTGCGGGTGCGGAGCATCATCTACAACCCCGACAAGGTGAACCCGTCGGAGCTGTCGACCTACGCCGGGCTGGGCGACCCGAAGTGGCGGGGACGGCTGTGTCTGCGCAACTCCACCGCCACCTACACCCAGTCGCTCGTCGCCAGCCTCATCGCCCACGAGGGGTACGACGGAGCCAAGAAGATCGTGCAGAGCTGGGTCGACAACCGGCCCCGGTGGATCAACTCCGATCCCGAGATCGTGAAGACCGTGGCGGCGGGCGGCTGCGACGTCGCCATCGTGAACCACTACTACCTCGTGCAGGAGCAGGTGAAGAACCCCGACCTGAAGGCCAGGATGTTCTGGGCCGATCAGGCGGGCCGCGGCGCCCACGTCAACCTCAGCGGCGCCGGCGTGACGAAGTACGCCGACGACCCCGACCTGGCCCAGCGGTTCATCGAGTGGCTGGCCACCGACGGCCAGGAGATCTTCATCTCCAAGAGCGAGGAGTTTCCCGCCAATCCGGCCGTCAGCCCGACCGAGCCGGTCAAGGCCCTCGGACAATTCAAGGGCGACGAGATCGAAGCAGCCAAGGTCGGGGACCTGAACGCCGATTCCATCCGCCTCATGAACGAGGTCGGGTACAGGTGAGCATCGCCCGTCAGCGGGCCCTCAACCCCTGGCCGATCCTGGTGGTGGGCGTCGCCGGGCTGGTCATCCTCCCGGTGGCCGTCATGGCCGCCGAGGTGCTCACGCCCTCCACCGCCGTGTGGCGGGAGCTGTGGGACAACCGGCTGCCGGCGATGATCAGGTCGACGGTGGCGTTGCTGGTTCTGGTCAGCATCGGCACGATGGCGCTCGGCGTCTCGATGGCCTGGCTGGTCAGCGCCTACCGGTTCCCGGGCCGGGCCGCGTTCCGGGTGGCGCTCGTCCTGCCCCTGGCCATGCCGGGCTACATCCTCGGCTACATCTTCCTCACCACGTTCTCCTACGCCGGGCCCGTCCAGTCCACGCTGCGGGACTGGTTCGACAGCTCGAACGTCTGGTTCCCCAACGTGACGACGATCCCCGGGGCGGCGGTGGTGCTGTCGCTCACCCTGTATCCCTACGTCTACGTCCTCATGCTCACCGCCTTGCGGGAACAGGGTCTGCGGACGTGGCAGGTGTCCCGCACCCTCGGGCAGAGCCGGCTGCGGGGCGCTTGGCGGGCGGTCCTCCCGGCGGCCCGACCGACGCTGGCCGCCGGCGTGGCACTGGTGATGATGGAGGTGCTCACCGACTTCGCCACCGTCCAGTACTTCAACGTCGAGACGGTCCCGGTCGGTATCTACAAAACGTGGAAAGGACAGGGCGACCGGGTCACGGCCACCCAGCTGGCCCTGCTGGTGCTGGGTTTCGCCCTGGCCGTCATCATCCTCGAGCGGGTGTTGCGGGGCCGGGCCCGCTTCTACCAGGCGGGAGCCAAAGGGTTCCTCGAGCCGGTGGTGCTGCGGGGTGCCCGCCGGTGGCTGGCCACTGGGGCGTGCCTGACGGTGCTGTCCGCCGCCTTCCTCCTGCCGGTCTGGCGGTTGCTGACCTGGACGAAGATCGGCTCGGACGTCACCGTCGAGCGTTACCTCCAGCACATGGGCCGCAGCCTCACCCTGGCGGCGCTGGCCGCCGGTAGCTGCCTCCTCGTGGGCGGGCTCGTCACCGCCGCCGGGCGGCTCACCCGGGGCCGGGCCAGCCGCTGGGCGTCCAAGGCCGTCCTCGTCGGCTACACGCTGCCGGGCACGGTCATCGCCCTCGGCGTGCTGTCGGTCTTCAGCGCCGCCGGCCGGGTCACGCTCGTCACCGCCAGCCTGTTGGGCGTCGTCTACGCCTACGTGGTCCGGTTCGTGCCGCTGGCCACCGTGACCGTCGACGCCAGCCTCGAGAAAGTCACGCCGTCGGTGGTCATGGCCGCCCGGACTCTCGGGGCCCGCCCGGGCCGGATCCTGCGCCGCATCCACCTGCCGATGCTCCGCTCCGGAGCGGCGGCCGCGCTGCTCCTGGTGTTCGTCCACACACTGCAGGAGCTCTCGATCGTGCTCCTGCTGCGCCCGTTCGACTTCGACACGCTGGCGGTGTGGGTCTTCGGGCTCACGCAGAACTCGGCCTGGGAGGAGACCGGGCTGCCGGCGCTCACGATCATCGCCGTGGCGCTCCTGCCGGTCATCCTCATGCTGCGGGCCGGAGGCGGGGCGGAAGGCCCCTCGAAATGGGAACGGGCGCTGGGTGAACCGGCCGCGGTGCCGGCGGCGACGGCCGGTGTGGGAGCGGCATGAGCGGCGCCCTCCGGCTCGATGGCCTCTACAAGCGGTTCGGCGATGTCACGGCGGTCGATCGGGTGTCGCTCGACCTGGCCACCGGTGAGCATCTGGCGCTGATCGGCCCGAGCGGCTGCGGGAAATCGACGATCCTGCTGATGGTCGCCGGGCTCCTGGCGCCCGACGGCGGAGAGATCCGAATCGGCGACCGGCTCGTCGCGGGCGGCGGTGCCTGGGTGGAACCGGACCGGCGCCGGGTCGGCATGGTGTTCCAGGACTACGCCCTGTTTCCTCACCTGACCGTGAGCGGCAACATCGCCTTCGGGCTCGACCGGCTCGCCAAGCCCAAGCGCCGCCAGCGCGTTGACGAGGTCCTCGCCCTCGTCGGGCTGGAGGCCCTGTCCGGCCGCTATCCCCATGAGCTCTCCAGTGGCCAGCAGCAGCGGGTGGCGCTGGCGCGGTCGCTGGCACCCGACCCGGCGGTCGTACTCCTCGACGAGCCGTTCTCGAACCTCGACCGGACATTGCGGGAATCGCTGCGGGTCGAGACCAAGGCCGTGTTGCGCCGGGCCGGCGCCAATGCCGTTCTCGTCACCCACGACCACTCGGAAGCGTTGGGATTCGGCGACCGGGTGGCTGTCATGCGGTCGGGTCACGTTCTCCAGATCGGCTCACCGGAGGATCTGTTCGACCTTCCCGAGGACGAGTTCGTGGCGACGTTCCTCGGGTCGGCCGACTTCCTGCCCGCCCGCCCCGCCGAGGGAGGGATGGTCACCTCCGAAGTCGGAACCTTCGGTCCGCTCACCGCGTCGGCCGACGGGGAGCTGTCGATCATGGTGCGCCCCCACGAGGTCACGTTCGACGCCGACGCCGCCGGTCCGGCGACGATCACCAGTCGGGAGTACCAGGGGGCGACCGCGGTGTACGAACTGACGCTCGACAGTGGTTCGCACGTGTCCTGCCGGCGCCCGCCGTCCCCCCGCTTCGAGGTGGGGACGCGCGTGCGCATCGAGCTCATCGAGGGCTATCCGCCGGTTCTCTTTCGGGAAGGGAAGAGGGTCTGGCCGGCCAGCAAGACCGAAGATCAGTCCCACGTACACAGGGGAGGAGAAGCGAATGGCACCCATCTTCCGGAGCTTGAGCGCCGGGGTCCTGGCGATGGCGTTGGTCATCGCCGGTTGCGGTGACGATGACGGCGGCACGTCCGAGAATGTCGGCGAAGGTCCGGGTCAGACGACCAGCAGCACCGGTCACGCCGGGGCCTTCGAGGGCTGCAAGACCGAAGGCACGGCGACCGGGACGGCGGCGGAGGAAGTTGTCCTGACGCTCGGCGAGTGGACGATCAAGCCGTCGGCGCAGCCGAAGGCCGGTGTCATCAGCTTCAAGGCGGAGAACGCCGGCGCCGAGGAGCACGAGGTCGTCTTCGTCAAGGCTGACAACGCCGAGTCGCTCCCCAAGGACGCCGACGGCGCGCTCGACGAGGAGAAGCTGCCCGAGGGCGCGCTCATCGGGGAGATCGAGGCCTTCCCGCCCGGCCAGGTCTGCTCCGGGGCCTTCAATCTGGCGGCGGGCAAGTACGTCATGGTGTGCAACGTCGTCCACACTGAACCGAACGGTGAGAAGGAAGCGCACTTCGCGGAAGGGATGCACGCCCCTCTCACGGTGAGCTGAGCACTGCGCCGCCCGGCCGGCGTCACGGTGGCCGGTCCGCTCGTCGGGGTGGCCGTCGCACTCTGGCTCGTCGAGCCGGTGGTCGGATCGCGACCACCGGCCGGCGAGGACGTCATGGCGCACCTCGTCCGGGCCGACTTCGGCATCGCCGAACTCGTCGCCCGGGGCCGGCTCGACGGCTGGTTTCCCCGGTTCGTGGTCGGCCACCAGACGTTCCTCTTCAACGGACCGGGGCTCACATGGCTCATGGCCCTGGTCCGGGCCGTCACGTTCGGCACCGTGTCGAACACCGGGGCCCTCAAGGCGGTTGCCGTTGCCTCGTTCGTCGCCCTGCCGCCGGCCGTCTGGTTCCTGGCCCGTTCGCTGGCCCTGGGCCGGCGGGCGGCGGGTTTGGCCGCGGTGTTGTCCCTGCTCGTCTCCAGCCCGTTCGGAGTCGGACTGCGGGGCCTGTTCGAAACCGGGCTCGTCCCCCATCAGGTCGGCGCGGTCTTGTTCTGCCTGGCGCTCGGCGCCGCCGTGCGCATCACCGGCGACAGCCGGCGGCGGTGGGTCGTACTCCTGGCCGTTTCGCTGGCGGCACTGGCCGTCACCCATCTGATCAGCCTGCTGATCCTGGGTATGATCCTCGCGCTGACGCTGGGTGTCCTGGCCGTCACCGGGCGGCTGGCCCGCGGCGCGCTCGTCCGGCTCGGCGCGGCCGGGCTCGGCGGCGCCGGGCTGGCCGGCTTCTGGCTCGTCCCGTTCCTGGCCCACCGCGACCTGCAGGGCGTCGTCACGACCTGGGCGCCGCCGCCGCTCCTCCGCCGGCTGGGGTCGATCGCCTCGGGCGACATCCTGTTCCCGGCCGGGTTCGCCATCGTCGTCCTCGCTGCCTGGGCCCACCAGCTCGTCGGCGTCCGGCGGGAGCGCTCACCGGCCACTCTGGTGTGGGTCGTCCCGCCGGTCGCCTACCTGCTCGTCGCCCACGGACTTCCCCACCTCGTCGGCCTCAACGAAGCGACGCTGCAGCTGGCGAACCGCGGTCTCGGTTATGTGGGCCTGCTGGCAGTCCTCGCCGTCGCCGTCCTGCTGGCCGACGCCTTTCTTCGATTTGGTGACCGCGGCTACGCCGCCGTCCTGTTGGCCGCCGCGGCCACGGCGATCGTCTGGGCGCCCGGGCGGGAGGCGGCCGGCCAGTTCAGCCAACCCGTGCCGGCCCTGCGGGCCGCCGCCGCCGAACTCGCCCGGCTCGTACCCGACGGAGCCCGCTTCGCCACCGAGCGGGATTACCCGGCGGAGATCAGGCGGACGGGCGTCATCCATCCCGAGACCTGGCTGGCCCTTGCCTCGGGCCGGAATTCGCTCAACGGTTTCAACCTCGAGTCGTCGAGCACCCCCCGGGCCGCCCTGCTCATGAACCGGCTCGACGGCCTGTCGGCCACCCGGATCGGCCACCGGCTGGCCCGCCTCGGCGTCACCCATGTGGTGGCGACGACCGATGCGTTCGTCGGGCGCCTGACCCGCTCCCCCCGTTTCGTCGTGGTGTGGCGGTCGGCGCCGGTGACGATCCTGGCCGTGCAACCGCTGTCCGGCCAGCCGGCGCCGGCCAGCCTGGTGACGGCCGACCGGACCCTGGCCGCCGCCCTGACGGCGACGCGACCCGAAGACCTCCGCTTCACCCTCGACGCCGCAGCACCGTCGCTCGCCACCCTGGCGCTGGCCTGGTCACCGAAGTGGCACGGCCGGCTCGACGGTGAGCCCGTCCGTCTCGGCCGGACGGGCGACGGCCTCGTGCAGCTGTCGCTGCCCGCCGGGCGGCACGAGTTGCGCCTCGACTACCGCAGCGACGGCTGGGACCGGCTCGGTGTGCTCACGACGCTCGTGGCCGTGCTCACCGGAGCCGTGGCGCTGTCGCGCCGTCCGAAGGATTCGACGAAGAAGCCCGCTTCCGCCAGCACGGCGCCGTCGACCGCGTTACGCCCGTCGACGAACAGATTCCCCCGCATACCGGAGCGGATCGCGGCGAAGTCCAGCCCGGCGAACTCGGGCCAGTCCGTGACGAGGACGACCGCGTCGACGCCGGAGGCCGCCTCGTAGGGGTTGGCCCCGAGGATCAGATCCGGCCAGCCGGGAACGCGGCGCACGACCGGGTCGTAGGCCGTGACCGTGGCTCCGGCGGCCAGCAAGGCCGCAGCAATGGCCAACGCCGGAGCGTCCCGCAGATCGTCGGTGCCCGGCTTGAAGGCCAGGCCGAGAAGGCAGATGCGCCGCCCTTCCAACCCCCCGAGGTGACCCCGCAGCTTCTCGACGGCCAACTGCCGTTGGCGGTGGTTGAGCGCCACGACCTCGCTCAGCAGCCGGGCGTCGTAGCCGTGCTCCAGCGCGGCGTCGATCAGGGCGGCGAGATCCTTGCCCAGACAGGAACCGCCCCAGCCCACGCCGGCCGACAGATGCGCCGGACCGATCCGCCGGTCGAGCCCCACGGCCTCGGTGACCGCTCCGACATCGACGCCGGCCGCGGCGCAGATGTTGGCGATCTCGTTGGCGAAGCTCACCTTGAGCGCCAGAAAGGCGTTCGAGGCGTGCTTGATCAGCTCGGCGGCGGCGATCGACGTCCGCACCACCACCGGTCGCGGCGCCGGCGTCCGCCCGGGCACCGTCTGCTCCAGGATCGGGCGGTAGAGCTCGGCCACGGCGTCGAGAGCCGACGGATCATCACCGCCCAGCACGATCCGTTCCGGATGGAGGAAGTCGGCGATGGCGCTGCCCTGGCGGAGGAACTCGGGATTGCACACCAGCCGGCCGGCACCGAAGGCCTCAGCCAGGCGCCGGGTCGTGCCAATCGGCAGCGTGCTCTTCACCACCACCACGTGGTCGTCGAGCCCCGCCAGGTCCGGCAGCTCGCCACCGGACCCGACGCAGAGGAACACCGTGGAGGAATGGGCCAGGGCGTAGGCCAGGTCGTCGGTGAAGCGCAGCCGGCCGGCGCGGATGCCGCAGGACAGCAGCGCCTCGAGGCCTTCTTCGTGGAGCGGTGCCCGCCCCGCCTGCAGCAGGGCCAGCTTCCGGCGGTCCGACTCGACGCCGACGACCGGGTGCCCCAGCCGCGCGAAACAGCCCGCCACGACGGACCCCACCACGCCGTTGCCGACGACCGCCACTCCCTGCATGGCGGTTGACGGCCAGTGGCGGCTCGCGGACTCTCGCTTAATCGTCTCACCCCCTCGTTATGGTCGAGAAGTGGCGTCCCGAGCGTTCAGCTATCTGCTTCAGCCGACGGTCCGGCAGGCCGCGGCACTTGAGCAGTTGCTGGCCGTCCAGCGAGAGCTGTACAACGCGGCGTTGGAGGAGCGCCGGGGAGCATGGCGGTGGGAGCAGCGGCGGGTCACCAAGTACGACCAGTACCGGGCCTTGACCGGTCTGCGGGCGGTGCGACCGGACGTCCTGACCTGGGGCGTCACGGTATGCCGTGGCACCCTCACCCGCCTGGACGAAGCATTCAAATGCTTCTATCGGCGCTGCCAACGGGGTGAGGCGCCGGGGTTTCCGCGCTATCGGGGTGAGCGCCGCTGGGACTCGGTGCAGTGGCCCGACCGCTCGGGTTGGCGGTTCGACGCCGAGCCTCGGCGCCTCTACGTCCAAGGCGTGGGACACATCAAAGTTCGCGTGCATCGCCCTCTCCGGGGTTCCGCCAAAACGTGCACCGTTCGCCGGGAGGGGCGCCGCTGGCGAGTTACGATCTTCTGCTCCGGAGTAGCCGGCCAAGTCTTGCCGCCCACCGGCCGCCAGATCGGTGTGGACCGGGGAGTGATCGCTATCGTCGCGACCTCGGACGGGATGGTCGTGGAGAATCCCCGCTTCTTTTCTCGCTCCGCCAACCGGCTGAGTCGTGCCCAGCAGCAGCTCGGGAGCAAAACGGGGTGTGGGAGACGCCGACGGGCGGCGGACGCGGTGGCACGGGCCCACCGCAAGGTCCGATACCAACGGACTGACTTCCTCCATAAGCTCTCGCGCCACCTCGTGAATGGTTATGACACCATCGCCATCGAGGACCTTCGGATCAAGAACCTGACCCGTCGCCCACCGCGGCGACTGAATGGCGATGGAGGCCACGATCCAAACGGTGCCGCCGCCAAAACGGCGCTGAACCGCTCCATCCTCGACGCGGGATGGGGGAAACTCGACCGAATGCTCGCCTACAAAGCGGAAGAGGCTGGCAGGGAGCTGATCCGAGTCAACCCCCGTCATACGTCCCAACGGTGCGCTGAATGCGACACTGTCGAGCGCGACAGCCGCGTCGGCGCCGTTTTCCGCTGTGTCGCTTGCGGTCACACCGACCACGCCGACATCAACGCAGCGCGCAACATCCTCAGGGCCGGGCTGGCCCAGCGGGAGCAATCCCGCGAAGTGGAGACGGCCGCGTGAAACGCGGGAGATCCTTCACAGGTCCTTAGGTTAACCTCACGCGCCTGTGAGCTACCGCAAACTTTCGGTGATCGTGCCGGCGTACAACGAGCGACACACGATCGCCGAAGCCGTGGAGCGGGCCCGCTCGGTCGACATCGAACTCGAACGCGAGATCATCGTCGTCGACGACGGCAGCACCGACGGCACCCGTGAGATCCTGCCCGGGCTGGCCGATTCGAAGGTCCGGGTCCTGTTCCATCCGGAAAACCGCGGCAAGACGGCGGCGATCCGCACCGGACTGGCCCACGCCTCCGGCGACCTGGTGCTGATCCAGGACGCCGATCTCGAATACAACCCCGAGGACTGGCCCCGGCTGCTGGCCCCTCTGCTCGACGGGCGGGCCCGGGTCGTCTACGGCTCGCGCTTCGCCGGCCAGCGCCGCAACATGCTGTTCTGGAGCGCGGCCGGGAACCGGTTCCTGTGCCTGCTCACCAACCTGCTGTACCGGGCCCGCCTGTCCGACGTCGAGACCTGCTACAAGCTCTTCGACCGGCGGGTGCTCGACGGCATCACCTTGCGGTCGGAGCGGTTCGGGTTCGAACCCGAGGTGACGGCCAAGCTGCTG
Source organism: Actinomycetota bacterium (assembly GCA_040756995.1). Lineage (GTDB taxonomy): Bacteria > Actinomycetota > Acidimicrobiia > IMCC26256 > BP-133 > BP-133. The sequence goes on from JBFLYK010000040.1 coordinate 18,546, forward strand.
CGCCGCGGCGAGCGCATCGTGGAGGTGCCGATCTCCTACGACGGCCGCACCCGCCGGGAGGGCAAGAAGATCTCCTGGCGCGACGGCCTCGAAACCGTGCGGATCCTCGTGACCTGCCGGCTGGCGAGGAACCCGTAGCCGCTCGTTCCGCCGCTAGAGCTTGATCCTGGCGACCGCGGCGTCGTCGTTGCTCCCGTCGGTGGCCCCGGGGTCGGCGCCCTTGTAGCCGGCGACGGTGACGGACCGGCCGTCGCCCGCCAGCGTGACCCCGAACCAGGCGTCGCCCGGGCCGCCGAGGTCGGAAAGCACTCGCCCTTGCGTGCCGAAGCCCGCGGCCGGCTTGCCGTCCTTGTCGAGGAGCACGACCATGGCGTCGGACTTGCCGGCCTCCGGCGATCCGCTCCCCACGATGAGGATGCGCCCGTCGGGCAGGACAGTGACGTTCCGGCCCCGGTCGGCGTCACCGGCGATGTCGATCCGGGTGAGACCGTCGGTGCCGTAGCTCTTGTCCCACGAGCCGTCGGCGTTGAAGCGCATCGACACGAGGTCGACCTTCTCCTCCGCCGAGGCGCCTCGCCCGTATCCGGCGAGGACGAACTTGTCGCCCTGCAGGGCCACCCCGTAGGCCTCGGCGATCCCGCCCGGGATGATGGAGTCGGTCGCCACGCCGTCCTTCCCGAAGCCCGGGTCGAGTTTGCCGTCGGACGTCGTCCGGATGACGACCGGGTTGATGACCCCTTCGCTGTTGCGGCTGTAGCCGGCGAAGACGAGCTTGCCGTCGGGCTGGACCGCCACGCCCCGGGCGTTGTCGGTGGCCTGATTCACGTCCACCGTGGTGACGCCCTTGCTCCCGAAGGCGGGGTCGAGGGCGCCGGCGGCCGTGAGCCCCACGATGGCGTAGTCAGCATCGTTGCGGTCGGTCGCCGCCGTGGAACCGAAGACGACCACCCGTCCCCCGGACAGTGCGGCCATACCCCACGAGTTGTCGGCGACGTAACTCTCGCCGACCGCCTTGCCGGGACCGATGTCGATGACGGCCGCGCCTCCCTTGCCGAACGACGCATCGGCTTTGCCCATGGCGTCGAAGCGGAGGACGGCGATGTTGGTGTCCTTCGCCGCCGCACCGGTGGCCTTGGGGTCCTTCTCCACCGGGCCGGAGATGAGGATCTTTCCGTCCGGGGCGACGGCCACCGCCCGGGCGACCTCGACGGCCTTGCCGCCGACCGCCACGTTGACGACAGCCCGGCCTCCCTGGCCGAAGGCCTGATCCAGTTGCCCGTCCGCCTGGATCTTGGCCAGCACCATGGCGTTGTCGCCCCCGGGGGCGCTCCACCCTGCGGCGTAGAGGCTCCCGTCGGGACCGTTCGCCACCGCCAGCAGGCGGTCATGCCCGTCGGGCGACAGCGGGAGGGCCAGCACGCCGTTCTGGCCGAACCCGGCGTCGAGCCCGGTGGGCGTCGCCGTACTGGTCGTCTCGCCGCCCGCCTGCGTGGACGGCTCCTCCCCGTCGTCGTCAGCACAGGCCCCGAACACCAGGAGCCCGACCACCAGAGCGCTCACCAGCCGTGTCCGCATCGCATACTCCAGTGCCATATTAGGGACGCCTAAGAATCGGCGGTCAGCTTACCTCACCCGGTTTTCCACTGCCCGGGCGGTTTCCGGCCGAAAGCGGCAAAAGGGCGAGACAGGAACCGATGGGAGAAACGGCGAATCTCGGAGGAAATCGCCCAAGCCATCTCGAATAAGGGACTCGTAATGGCCCGACTTAGGGCCGCTGAAAGAGCTACCTATTCGGGAGATTCTCAGTTGGACACCTTCAGGTCATCCGACTGCTCGACGGCCCCCGACGAGGTCACAGCCACGGGACGGATCCTGGTGATCGGCCCGCCGCGATCCGGGACCACCTGGGTCGAGCAGGTCCTCGGCCGAGCCACCGGCGCCCGGGTCGTACACGAGCCCGACAACGAGACGTGCAACCCGTTCGCCCTGCGGGCCAAGACGTCCCTCGGCCGGTTCCCTGTCCTCGCCCCCGGCGACAGTGCCCCGCGTGCCTACTCCGAACTGTGGAGTCGAGCCTTCGAGGGGGTGGGCCGAGCCGCCACCGCCCGGTGGTTGACCGCCAAAGCGTTGCTGCGCACCGCCGACGCCGACCTCGACGCCGCCTTCGACCAACGACAGCAACGGCTTTCCACCCGGCTTCGGCTGATCAGCGCCCTGGCCTCTCTCCCGCCGGCGCCGGAGGCTCCGGGCGAGCCGCCCGTCCTCGTCAAATCGGTGCACGCCAGCCTGGCCGCCGAGTGGATCGTCCCCCGGTGGCGGCCGAAAGTGGTCGTCGTCGTGCGGAATCCGCTCAACGTGTTGGCCAGCCACGTGGCCCTCGGCTGGGGCCCCTCCGGTCTCGACTATCCGTTCCTCCACCGCGGCCTTGCCCGGCTCCCCTGGGTGCCGGCGGTACCCCCCGGCGCCACCATGCTCCAGCGGCTGGCCTGGCAGATCGGCGTCTTCATCAGCGCCCTGACCGACGCCGCCGAGCGCAATCCCGGATGGATCGTCGTCTCCCACGACGATCTCTGCGGCGACCCGGGCACCGGATTCGAATCGCTGTGTCGGCAACTCGGCGTGCCGTGGACCGAGGAGGCCGCCGACTTCCTGGCTGCCTCCGACCGGCCGGGCGAAGGGCTGGCGACCCGGCGGGTGACCGCCGACCAGCCCAGCAACTGGAGCCGGCAACTCACCGTGGCGCAGGTGGAGGAAGTGGTCGGGGTGCTCTCGGCCTTTCCCGAACGGCTGCTCGGCACGAAGGTGCCCGAACTCCGGATCTGACGGACAACGGCGGGCGAATCACCTCAAGCGGGGACAAAACAGAAGCAGGACTCCCGAGCGGGCAGGTCGTACCTCAAGAGGGCGAAGTCGCCGATTCCTGCCCCGGCCGGGCTGATTGGGTCCAACACACCACATCAGCCCGGCCCGAGAGTCCTCCTTCGACCCGTCGACCCCCGGCGGGCGTTGTCGCAGTTGTGAGGTGTGAAATGGGCAAGGGCCACCGTCGGTCATCAGTTCTGGTGGCCGCTGCCGTACTGGCCGTTCTGGGCGTCCCCCGGGTGCAGGCGCTCTACCACCGCCACGAAGGAACGGTCTCAGTTGCGCCGGCCACGACGACGCCGCATGTCCTGGACGGCAAGGTGCTGGCCATCCTGCCGATGGGCGGGCGCGTCTACGTGGGTGGAACGTTCACCAAGGTCACGATGAGCCCGTCGTCGAACCCGCCGGCCGCCGAGATCCTGGATCGGCCCGGCCTGTTCGCCATCGACGCCACCACCCACCGGATCGACCCCGGGTTCACTCCGGCGCTGACCGGGATCGACCCGGTCGCCCACCTCGGCGTCCAGGCCCTGGCCCCCGGGCCCGACGGGACGTCGCTCTTCGCCGGCGGGGATTTCGCCGGGGCCAAGGTGCTCCGCCTCGATGCCGGCACCGGCGCGCCCGTCCCCGGATTCGGCGTCAACCTCCACGCCGCCGTCAAGGACCTCGCCCTGCACGGCGACCGCCTCTTCGCCGCCGGCATCTTCGATACACCCCGGCTCGGACTGGCGGCCCTGAACGTCCACACGGGGGCGCTGATCGAGGACGTGAACGTCACCTTCACCGACCCCCGGGCGGGCACCAAACCGCGGGTCGAGAGTCTGGCTCTCACTCCCGACGGAACCACCCTGGTCGCCGGCGGCAACTTCACCAGGGTCAACGGCCAGGAGCGCTGGCAGGTGGCCCTCCTCGACGTGACGCCGGGGAGGCCCGCCCAGGTCCTCGACTGGCACACCGACCGGTTCAACGACACCGTGGTCAGTGACCGCCCCAACGACGTGCCCGCCTGCGCCGAGGCGTTCGACGCCCACATCAAGGACATGGACATGTCCGCCGACGGCACGTACTTCGTGATCGTCACCACCGGGGGCTACACGCGTCGCGGTCCCCTCTGCGACACCGCCAGCCGCTGGGAGACGGCCGCCCGGGGCCAGAAGCTCGAGCCGACATGGGCCCAGTACGTCGGCGGCGACACCCTCACCGGCGTGGCCATCGCCGGCTCGGCCGTGTACGTCTCCGGCCATCCCCGGTGGTTCAACAACTTCTTCAACGACGGCTCGGCCTCCGACGCCCTGCCCGGCCGGGGCAGCGTGGAACGGGAAGGCATCGCGGCCCTCGACCCGGCCAGCGGCCTGCCGTTGCCCTGGAACCCCCGGCGGGAGCGGGGGCACGGCGCCGAGGCCCTCGTCTCCTCCGAGCACGGCCTGTGGGTCGGCAGCGACACCGACCGGATCGGTCACCGCGACTTCGACGGGGCGCCCCGCTCCGGCGAGGTGCACCGCAAGCTGGCCTTCTTCCCCCTGGCCGGCGGTGCCGCCTCCTCCGTGGTGGCTCCCGCCTCCGGGCTGCCCGGCGACCTCTACCGGCTGGGCCCCGACGGCCTCGACGTCCGGCCCTTCGACGGGGCGTCGCTCGGCGCGGCCCGCGCCCTGGGCGGGAACTGGTCCACCGTGCGGGGCGCCTTCGCGGTGGGCAACCAGGTCTACACCGGGACCGCCGACGGCAAGCTGATCCGCTACACCTTCGACGGCACCACGCTCGCCGAGCCCCGGGAGGTCAACCTGCGGGGTCTCGACAGCGAGGCCCGGGCCGGCTTCACCCCGAGCGCGGTGGGCAAGATCACCGGAATGTTCCTGGCCGACGGCCGCCTCTACTACACCAAGGCCGGCAAGGCCGATCTCTACTCCCGGTCGTTCCTGTCCCAGCCGAACGTGGCCGACGACGTCGTCGGCGACCGCGAGTCTGTCGTCGGCGGCGGTCAGGACTGGAGCGACGTGGAGGGGATCTTCCTGGCCGGTGGCCACGTCTACTTCGCTCGGAGCGGTGACCTGTTCCGCGTGCCCTTCGAGCGTCACTCCGACGGGCACCTGCGTCCCACGGGTTCGCCGGCACGGGTCAAGGCCGGCGCCGGCCTCGACGCCCGGGGGCTGTTCTTCATCGGGCAGGCTGCGGCGCCCGGCCCGGGACCCGCCCCCGTCCCGCCGTCCCCGCCCGCGCCGCCCGCCCCGCCGGCGGGTCCCCACGCCGCGGGCCGGTCCGGCTACTGGATGATCGGCGCCGACGGCCGGGTCTACGCCTTCGGCGACGCCGGCCGATTCGGCGATGCCGCACCGCACCTGCCCGGTCCCGTCGCCGTCGATCTCGAGCCCACGCCGTCGGGGAACGGGTACTGGATCGTCGATCGCGCTGGTCGCGTCTATGCCTTCGGGGACGCCCAGCACCACGGCGCGGCTGACGCCGCCCGCCTGAGCCGCGACGAGCGGATCACCAGCCTGTCGACGACACCGACCGGCAAGGGCTACTGGCTCTTCACCGACCGCGGCCGGGCGCTGGCCTTCGGAGACGCCCGCTTCCTGGGCGACGTGTCGGCGGTGCGCCTCAACGGCCCTGTCCTCGACTCCATCCCGACTCCGTCCGGCAACGGGTACTACATGGTGGCGGCCGACGGCGGGATCTTCGCCTTCGGCGACGCCGCCTTCCGCGGCTCCATGGGCGGCAAGCGCCTCAACGCCCCCGTGCAGTCGCTGGTGCCCGACCCCGACGGGGTGGGCTACTGGCTGGTGGCCTCCGACGGCGGCGTCTTCGCCTTCGAGGCCCGCTTCGCCGGGTCCATGGGCGCGACCCGCCTCAACCGGCCGGTGACCGGCATGGTGCCCTTCGGCGACGCCTACCTGATGGTCGGTGAGGACGGCGGCATCTTCAACTTCGCCACCAACAAGCAGTTCTTCGGCTCGCTGGGCGCCAACCCGCCCGCCCAACCCATCGTCTCGGTGGCCGCCCTCAACGAGTGACGGGCCCCCGGAGCGCGCCCGAGGTCAGACCGTGTAGTCGCGCAGCAGCTTGTGCATCTCGACGAGGTGCAGCTCTTCGGCGCCGATCTGGCCCCGGGCGTACTCCTCGAGGTAGATGGAGTCGTTCTCCACGCAGCGGAGGAGGTCGCGGTACAGGTCGAGGGCGGCCCGCTCATGGGCGATCGACTCCCGCAGGATCCGTTCCAGGCTGTGGTCGTGGCTCTCCTCGATGGGGGCGATGCCCTGATCGGGGTGACCGCCGAGGCCGGTGAGGACTTCGCCGGCCTGCTGGGCGTGGACGAGCGACTCGGCCGCCTGGGCCCGCATGAACTCGACCAGCGGAAGCCGGTTCGGGCCGGTGATGACCAGGGAGTAGTGCGTGTAGCGGACCACGCCGGAGAGCTCGGCCTTGAGGATCTCGTTGAGGATGGCGGTGGTCTTGTCGACGTCGATGATGTCGTCCATGGCGGTTCTCCGATCGGATGGGGGGAGGGAATGTCAGGCGGCTTCCAGTGGCGGTGTGGGCGAGCGGTCGTGGCGCCCGTCCGACCAGGCGTTCCACAGCTCGGCGTAGAGGCCACCGGCGGCGAGGAGGTCGGCGTGGGTTCCGACGGCCACCAGCCGGCCGCCATCGAGGACGGCGATCCGGTCAGCCGCCGCGGCCTGGGTGAGCCGGTGGGCGACGACGATGGCCGTGCGCCCGGCCAGCACCCGGTTGGCGGCGGCCTCCAGGAGACGGGCTCCGGCTGAGCCGGCATCGGCGGTGGCCTCGTCGAGGATGACGATGGCCGGATCGCGCAGGGCCACCCGGGCCAGCGCCACCTGCTGCGCCTGGGTGGCGGTGAGCCGGTGCCCACCCTCGCCGACGACGGTGGCCAGCCCATCGGGCAGGGCCCGAACCCAGCCCCGCGCTCCGGCGGCGTCCAGCGCCGCGGTCACCTCGTCGTCGGTGGCGTCCGGCCGGGCGAGGCGCAGGTCGTCGGCCAGCGGGCCGGCGAACGTGTGCACCTCCTGGGCGACGAGCGCCACCGCCCGGCGGACGGCGTCGGGGTCGAGGTCGGCGAGGGGCCGGCGCCCGAGGCGGACCTCGCCGGCGGTCGGCTGGTGGATCCCGGCCACGATCTTGGCCAGGGTGGTCTTGCCCGCGCCGCTGGCGCCGACGAGCGCCAGCCGTTCGCCGGACTCGACGTGGAGGGTCACACCGGCCACGACGGGGTGACCGGCCCGGTACTCGTGACCGACGGAGAGGAGCGTGACCGACCGGTCCTCCATCCCGGCCGGTTCCGCGGGCGGCGCCGGCCGGGGCAGGTTCACGACCCCGACCACCCGGGCCAGGGCGGCGGCGGCGCTCTGGGCGGTGTCGAGGTTGCCCAGCAGCTGGTTGATCGGATTGAACAGGCGGTGGAAGTACAGGGCGGCGGCGGTGGCCACTCCGACGGTGGCCGAACCGGCCCGGACGAGGACGAACCCGGCGACGAGCACGCTGCCGAGACCGGCGACTTCGGCCAGGTTGAGGCGGCCGTAGAACCGCGTGACGAGGTTGGTGGCGACAATGTTCTGGCGGAGGGCGTCGAGGGAGCGGCCTTCCACGGCGGTCAGCTGCGCCGGCCCGAGGCGCAGCGCCCGGATCGTCGCCGCGCCGGAGAGGGTTCCCAGGAGCTGCTGGGCCCGGGCGCCGTCGGCCACCCGGGCGGCCTCGTAGGCCGGCCGGGAGCGGGCGAGGTGCCAGCGGACGGTGTGGACCTGGATGGGGGCGGCCACGAGGGCGGCGAGGGCGAAGCGCCAGTCGAGGATGGCGAGGCTGCCGAGCGTCAGGGCGATGGTGAACCCGGCCTCGGCGACGGTGGGAACGACCTCGGTCCCGGCCTGACCGAGGACGCGGACGTCGTCGGCGAGGCGGGCGACGAGATCACCGCGGCCAGCCCGCTCCACCGTGTCGATGTCGAGGTCGACCGCCCGGTCCATGAGCCGCTCCCGCAGGTCGGCGACGGTGCCTTCGGTCAGACGGGCGAGGAGGATCCGGCCCAGAGCGGTGAGGACGCCCACGACGACGGCGACGGCGGCGAGGGCGGCCGCCGGGCCGGTGATGGCGCCGGCGGGCCGGCCGGTGGTGACGGCGTCGACGATCCGGCCGAGCAGGGCCGGGCCGGCCAGACCCACGGCGGTGGTCGTCACCACCACGGCCACGGTGGCCAGCGCCAGCGCCCAGCGGGGACCGACGAGGGCGGCCACGGCCCGCCGCGTCTCCCGCCGGGTGGCCGTGGGCAGCAGCGTCCGGTCAGCGTCGCGGCGGCTCATGCGAGGACGAGCTCCCGGTAGGAGGGGTGGCGCCGGCACAGCTCGGCGTGGGTGCCTTCGGCGGGCCCGTCAGGGTCGACGACGACCACCCGGTCGCAGACCCCGAGCAGCGCCGGGCTGGTGGTGACGATCACGGTGGTGCGGCCCCGGCGGAGCGCCCGCAGCCCCGTCACGATTCCGGCCTCCGTCACCGGATCGACGGCGGTGGTCGGGTCGTGGAGGACGAGGACGGGGGCCTCGGTGGCCAGCGCCCGGGCCAGCGCGACGCGCTGACGCTGGCCGCCGGACAGCGCCTGGCCCCGGTCACCGATCTGGGTCTCGAGCCCGTCGGGCAGCTCGGCGGCCAGCCGGTCGACGGAGGCCGCGGCCAGGGCCGGGCGAACGTCGGCGCCGGGCGGGGCGGCGGCCGCAACGTTGGCGGCGACCGTACCCTCGAACAGCTCGGCGTCGTGGGGGGACACCGTGACAACGCGGCGAAGGCTGTCCGGTTCCAGCGTGGAGAGGCACTGGCCGTCGAGGCTGATCGTGCCCCGTTCCGGGTCGGAGGCCCGGGCGAGCCAGTCGAGCACGGCCGCCGCCGTCTCCCCGTCGGCGACGACGAGGCCCAGGATCTCTCCTGATCTGACTTCGAACGTCACCGGTCCGACCTTGCCCCGGGCGACGCCGCGGACCGAGAGGGCGGGGGCCGATCGGGCGGCGGCCGGAGCGTCGCCCCCCACGGCCGGCGGGACGCTGAGCAGGTCGGCGATCCGGTCGGCCGACGCCGCCGCCCGGGCCAGGCGAAGGCCGACGTAGGCCAGGATCCAGAACGGGGTGGCCATGAACTGCGCCAGCCCGACGACGGCGACGAGCTCCCCGATGGTGATGGAACCACCGGCGGCCAGCCGCCCGGCGAAGAGCGCCACGGCGGCGAGGAAGAGTCCCGGCACGAGGACGCCGGCCGCTTCGTACCAGCCCGCCGACCGCGCCGCCCGGAGGGAGGCGGCCAGGGACGAGCGGCTGGCGGCCCGGTAGCGGGCGGCGGCGGCCCGCTCGGCGCCCAGTCCCTTAACCACCCGCAGGCCGGTGAGGAGGTCGGCGGCGGTGCCGCCGGCGTGGGCCGCGGCCGCCTGCTCGGCACCGCTGCGGCGTTCGAGCGGCCGGCCGAGGGCCCGCATCACGACCAGAACCGGCGGCAGGCCGAGGAGGACGAGGAGCGTGAGCGGGCCGGAGACGCGCAGCAGGGCCACGGCGGCGACGGTCACCGACGCCAGCCCGGCGGCGGCGAAGGCCAGGACCTGGCCCAGCTCGCCCACCTGCTGGGTGTCGACCGTGGCGGTGCTCACCACGGTGCCCGACAGGCGGTCACCGCCGGCGCTGCCCGCCGGGTCGAGGGCCCGGCCCGTGATCAGCATCCGCAGGTGGTGCTCGGCCGACTGTGACATCAGCTGCGACTGGCGCCAGCCGAAGCGCCAGGACCAGGAGAAGGCGGCGAAGACACCGACCATGAGCCCGAGCCAGCGGACCAGCGCGGCGGCGTCCGAGGTCTCCGTCGCCCGGTCGATGACCGCCCCGATCAACACCGGGACCAGCGCCTCGCCGGTCTGATGCCCGGCCAGGAGGACGGCCGCGGCGGCCAGGCGCCCGCGGCCCCCGCCCGTCAGGGCGGCGCGCAGCACCCGGCGGCGGGTCCAGGGCATCGGCTCGAGCCGGGCGCGCCGGGTTCGGGCGAGAAGCGGAGGCATGGGACCGAAGGTACGGTTGGGCCGGCGGGGCCGGGCGCCAATCTGTGTCGCTCAACGGCCACCGGCCGGGCAAACGGGACGAACCTCCGTCGCAAGCGCGATGCAGGCCGGCGGTCACCCCGCCGGCCTGCAGGATCAAACGAGACGGAGGGTCCGGCTCAGGGAGCTGCCGGGGCGGTGGCGAAGGGCCAGGGCAACCCGCCGCCGGGGCCTTCGTTCTCCTCGTAGTACTGCACGAGCTCCGGCGTGTCCCAGTACTGGCCCACGTAGATCTGCTCGACGACGAGGAGCGCGTCCAGCAGGGTCCGCTTGGTGGCGTCCGTCTGCTCCGCGGCGTAGGCCTCCACCGCCGCCCCCATGGCCGTGGTTGCGAACGTGAACACGCCCCAGTCGAACTTCACCGAGAGCGGGGTCTCGAGCCAGTCGCTGTACTCCGTCGCCACCTGGGCGGCGGCCTCGGGGGTCCCGGTGGCGATCAGGTCCCGGATCTCGAAGATCGTGAGGAGGACGTCGTCGATGGTGTCGAAGGTGTCCCAGTCGGTGGGGTCGAACGTCGGACGGGTCGGCAGGTAGTTCTGGGCCACGACATCGACCATGTTGATCGCCACGGAGAAGCGGGCATCGAGGGCGTTCAGGGCATCCTCGGCGCCGGGGTAGCCGGCGGCGGGATCACCCTCGAAGGCGGCGGTCACGGCGGCCACGAGCCCGTCGATCTCGGTCGCCAGGGCGGGGTTCCGGAAGGCGATCAGCTCCCGGGCCACGGGATAGTCGGCCACGAACTCGAGCCAGCGCTCCTTGGCCGCCGCCGGGTCGGGTTCGGTCGCCGGCGTCTGCGGCGTGGCGTCCGGGTCCCCGGTCAGCTCCGATCGGGCGGTGCCGTACGTGAAGGCGACCGTCCACATCGTGGCCAGGTCGTTGAAGTACTCGTTCAGCGGCGGGGAGTTGGTGAGGGAGCCGACGACCTCGTCCCAGGCGACGGCCTGCTCCTCGGCGAGCTGCACCCGATCCGCGCAGGTGTAGTCGCCGGCGTCGTCCCCCTCCAGCCCCAGACTCGCCTGCACCTGGTTCTGGTGGTACGTGTAGAAGTGAGCGAGCTCGTAGGTGGCGCGGTAGACGGCCTCCCACCAGGTGGACTGGAGAATTCTGTCGCTCGCCTGGTACGCCCGGCGGCTGACGTCAAGGTCGCAGGTCTTGGCCGCCTCGATGTAGGCGTCGAGCGCCTCGGCCACGACCTGGGCGCGGGCGACGGTATCGGGGCCGTAGCTCGTCTCGGCCCGAGCCAGGTTGAACAGGCTGCCTCCGAGCAGCGAGACGCCCACGGTCACGGCCAGCCCGGCCAGCCGTGCGCGGTGACGGAACGTGTGGATCATGTGCTGTGTCCTCCGGATGAACGGCGCGGCGCCGGCGTCCCCCAGAACGCGGCGGAAGGTGCTTACTCCCCAACGGCGCGCAGCCCGCCCCCTTCGAAACCGGACATTGGCGCCATTTGGATGATTCGCCGCGAAAGGGATGATTCCTCCCTTCCGAACAGAAGTACTTAGGCGGTCCTAAGACGGCATGTCGCGCTCGCCGGCCGCTTCGGCAGCCCAGGCGGCCGGCGTGGAACCGGTCACCCGCGAGAAAGCCTGGACGAAGGCGCTGGCCGTGCGATAGCCGACCGTGCGGGCCGTCACTCCGACGCTGGTGCCGGTAGCCAGCAGCTGCATGGCGGCCCGGACCCGCACATGGAGCCGCCACTGGGTGAAGGGCATCCCGGTCTCGGCGGTGAACACACGGGTGAGGGTCCGCTCGCCGGCTCCGACCTGCTGCGCCCAATGGGCCAGGTCCCGTCCGTCCCCCGGATTGGCCAGGATGGACTCCGCCACCTGGCGGGCGCGGGGATCCGCCGGCATCGGAATCTGCAGGGTGGCGAGGGACAGCGGAGCCAGGCAGTCGTAGAGGACGGCCTGGGCCCGCTCGCGGGCGTCGGCCGCCAGCTCGGGATTGTCGAGGTGGATGATCAACTCCCGGGCCAGCGGCGTCACCGCCAGGGGCGTGGTGGCCTCCCACCGGAAGGGGCAGTCGGCGGGTTCGAAGTACAGCGAGTAGAGCCGGAAGGGCTGGTCGCTGCCGGCCGAGTGCCGGACCCCGGCCGGTACCCACAGGCCGATGGTCGGCGGTGCCAGCCAGTCGATGTCCTCGGTCTGGATGGTGACCGCGCCGTCCGGCGCCCAGAGGAACTGGTGGTGCTCGTGCTCGTGCGCCTCCCAGCGCCACGACCGGTGCAGCTCGAACCGGGCCACGGTGACGGCGGCGTCGGTGCTCTGGATGTATCGGGCCGACCCTCGTTCGTCTTCGTCGGTGTGCACGAGGACGATCGGGTCGCCGGGCGACTCGCTCATGCCGGACCATCCCTGTCGGGCGCCAACTTCTGTCGAGCAGCGGCCACGAGCGGAACGAATGGTGCGAAGCGGTCGATCACCCTCTGTTCACCCGTGGCCACCACCCGTATGTTGCGCCCCCAGTGGCCCAACTCTTCGGTTTGCCACCAGTGCCATCTAAGGCGAGCCTAACTGGTGGCGCCCGACGACTCGGACAGGAGCGATTCCCATGCCGAAGCACCCCGTTCGACGCCGTTGGCTGGCCCTGGCGGCCGGCGCGTTGGTCCTCGTCTCGGCGGCCTGCGGCAACGACCGCGGCCGCACTCCCGAGCCGGTGGCCGCCTCCGGCACGGAGGACACCTCCACGTGGTCGTTCACCGACGACCTCGGCGTGACGGTCACGCGTGACAGCCGGCCCACCCGCATCGTGGCCCAGGTGTCGGCCGCCGCCACGCTCTACGACTACGGCATCAAGCCCGTCGGCGTGTTCGGCCCGACCGTCCGCAAGGACGGGACGCCCGAGAATCTGGCCGGCGATCTCGCCCAGCTCGGCAACCTCCCCTCGGTCGGCTCGGCCTGGGGCGAGTTCAACCTCGAGCAGCTGGCCGCCCTCAAGCCCGACCTCATCGTCACGATGAGCTACGAGGAGAGCCTCGAGAACGCCAAGTACGACCCGTACTGGTTCGTGCCCAAAGATTCTCTCGAGAAGATCAAGGGGATCGCCCCCATCGTCGCCATCCGGCTTCGCGGCGAGCCGCTCGACCACACCGTGGAACGCTTCGCTGAGCTGGCCAAGGCCCTCGGCGCCGACATGGACGGAGGCGCCAACGCCGCCGCCCGCAGCCGCTTCAACGAGGCCCGCGACGACTTCGCCAAGGCCATCGCCGACAAGCCCGGCCTCACCGCCCTGTTCGTCGCCGGCTACACCGAGAGCTTCTACGTCGCCAACCCCGAGGTCGCCGTCGACGTGGCCTGGTTCCGGGAGCTCGGCCTGCAGGTGCCCGACGTCGCCGTGGCCGACGGCGAGTTCTGGGAGGTACTGAGCTGGGAGCAGGCCGGCCGCCACGCCGCCGACGTCATCTTCAACGACATCCGGGGCCAGTCGCTCACCGTCGAGGAGATGAAGAAGGGCCAGCCGACGTTCGCCAACCTCCCGGCGGTCAAGGCCGGCCAGGTCGGCCGCTGGCATTTCGAGTCGCCCTACAGCTACGAGAGCGTGGCCGACGTCCTCGCCGACATGACCACCACCATCCGGGCCGCCAACCCGAGCGTCGTGCCGTCGTGAGCCCATCGACCCTCGCCCCCGGGCGATCCCGCCCACCGCTGAGCCGCCGCGACGCGGCCACCGCCGAGGTCGCCGCCGACCGTCGTCGGGGCCTCGTGCGGGCCCGCTGGCTCCGGACCGTCGGCCTGCTCGTCGCCGCCGCGGTGCTCTTCGGGATCTGCCTGGCCAGCGTGGCCTACGGTTCGAAGCCGATCGGCTTCTCCACGGTGATCGATGCGTTCGTCGCCTTCGATCCCGCCAGCAACGACCACCTCATCATCCGCTCGCTGCGGGTCCCGCGGACGGTCGTCGGCCTTCTGGTCGGCGCGGCCCTCGGCCTGGCGGGGGCCGTCATGCAGGGGGTGGCGCGCAACCCGCTGGCCGACCCCGGGATCCTCGGCGTGAACGCCGGCGCCTCGCTGTTCGTGGTCATCGCCATCTTCGTCTTCGGGATCGGCAGCCTGACCGGCTACGTCTGGTTCGCCTTCGCCGGCGCGGCGCTCGCCGCCTTCCTGGTCTATGCCCTCGGTTCAGTGGGTCGGGAGGGTCCGACGCCGGTCAAGCTGGCACTGGCCGGCGCCGCTCTCACCGCCCTGCTCAGCTCCTTCACCTCGGCCATCCTGCTGCTCGACGTCGAGACCCTCGACACCTTCCGCTTCTGGGCGGTGGGGTCGCTGGCCGGTCGGGATGCGGCCATCGCCTGGCAGGTCGCCCCGTTCCTGGCCGTGGGGGCGGTCATGGCCCTGGCCACCGGCCGCCTGCTCAACGCGCTCTCCCTCGGCGACGACGTCGCCCGCAGCCTCGGCCAGCGGGTCGGCCTGGCCCGGGCCTTCTCGGCGCTGTCGGTGGTCATCCTGGCCGGGGGCGCCACCGCCGCCGCCGGGCCCATCGGATTCGTCGGCCTCACCATCCCGCACGTGGCCCGGGCCATCACCGGGCCCGACTACCGCTGGATCCTGCCCTACTCGATGGTTCTCTCCCCCATCCTGCTCCTCGGCTCCGACATCCTCGGCCGGGTCGTCGCCCGGCCGGGCGAGGTGCAGGTCGGCATCGTCACCGCCCTCGTCGGAGCCCCGTTCTTCATCGCCCTCGTCCGCCGCCGGAAGCTGGTGGAGCTGTAGATGAGCGACACCACGATCACCGTCGACCGTCCCGTTCTTCTGCGGCGGTCCACACCCGAAGCCCTCCGACTCGTGGCCGCCGGGCGGCGCTCCCGCCGGGCCCGGAGCGTCGCCGTCGGCGCCGCCCTGGCCATCGTCGGTGCCGTTCTCTTCTGCGCCAGCCTGTCGGTCGGCGACTTCCCCATCCCCCTCGTCGACGTCGTGCCGGCCGTGTTCGGCTTCGGCAACGGTGATTCGGACTTCATCATCCGCACGCTGCGCCTCCCGAGGGCCCTCACCGCCGTGCTCGTGGGTGCCGCCTTCGGCCTGTCGGGCGCCATCTTCCAGACGCTGGCCCGCAACCCGCTGGCCAGCCCCGACATCATCGGGATCACGGCCGGCGCCAGCGCCGCGGCGGTCTTCGCCATCGTCATCCTGGGCGCCGCCTCCGGAGCGGTGGCCCTCTCCGCTCTCGCCGGCGCGCTCCTCACCGCCGTGGCCATCTACCTGTTGGCCTGGAAGCGGGGCGTCTCCAGCTACCGGCTGGTCCTGGTCGGCATCGGTGCCGCCGCCGTGCTGTTCAGCATCACCCAGTACATCCTGACCCGGGCGGAGATCTTCGAGGCGCAGCGGGCTGTGGTCTGGCTGACCGGCAGCCTCAACGGCCGGGGCTGGGAACACGTCCGCCCGGTCGCCCTGGCCGTCGGCCTCCTGACCCCGGCGGCCCTCGTGCTGGCCCGGCCGCTGGGAGCCCTGCAGCTGGGCGACGACACGGCCAAAGGAATCGGCGCCCCGGTGGAGCGGTCGCGGCTGGCCCTCGTGCTCGTGGGTGTGGCGCTGGCGGCCGTCGCCACCGCCTCGGCCGGACCGGTCGCCTTCGTGGCCTTCGTGGCCGCTCCGATCGCCCGGCGGCTGACCCGGTCCAGCCCCGCCCTCCTGCCGGCCGCCCTGGCCGGCGCGGTGCTGATGTTGGCCTCCGACCTGGTGGGACGGCGGATGTTCGCCCCTACGGAACTGCCGGTCGGGATCATCACCGGGATCATCGGCGGCCCCTACCTCCTGTGGCTCCTCGCCCGGGCCAACCGCATCGGAAAGGGTGGATGACCATGTCTCGCCAGGCGACCCCTACTGACGGGAACCGGCTGTCCGCCGAGCACCTGCAGCTCGGCTACGACGAGCGCGTCGTGGTCGACGACCTGAGCCTCACCATCCCGGACGGGCGGATCACGGTCATCGTCGGCGCCAACGCCTGCGGCAAGTCGACGCTGCTGCGCTCGCTGGCCCGGCTCCTCAAGCCCAAAGCGGGCGTGATCCACCTCGACGGCCGCGACATCCACCGGCTTCCCACCAAGGATGTCGCCACCCGCCTGGGCATTCTCCCCCAGGCCCCGGTGGCGCCCGAGGGCATCACCGTGGCCGACCTCGTGGCCCGGGGCCGCTACCCCCACCAGAAGTGGCTCCGGCAGTGGACCGACGAGGACGAGGACGTGATCGCCGCCGCGCTCGAGACCACCGGCACCATCGAGCTGGCCAACCGCCCGGTGGACGAGCTCTCCGGAGGCCAGCGGCAACGGGTGTGGATCGCCATGGCCCTGGCCCAGCAGACCGACATCCTTCTCCTCGACGAGCCCACCACCTACCTCGACCTCGCTCACCAGGTGGAGGTCCTCGACCTCCTCACCGACCTCAACCAGGCCGAAGGGCGCACCATCGTGATGGTCCTCCACGACCTGAACCAGGCCTGCCGCTACAGCCACCACCTCGTGGCCATGCGCCAGGGCGCGATCGCCGCCGAGGGGCCGCCCTCGGAGGTCGTCACCGACGAGCTCGTCCACCACGTCTTCGACCTCGACTGCCGGGTCGTTCCCGACCCCGTCTCCGGAACCCCACTGATCATCCCCATCGGCCGCCACGTCAACGTGGCCGCCGAGCGGGTGCCGCCGGTGGAAGCCGCCACTGCGGCGACCGCCTCGGCGAGGCGGTGACCGCCGAACGTCCGCTCGTCCTGTCCCTGGCGCTTCCCGGGCCCGGGCCGGACGTCTGGCTGGCCGAACACCTCGCCGGCCAGTACGACAAATGGGCCAGCGGCGCTTCCGGATCGCCGGTCTCGGTCGACGGCATCGTGGCCAACGGCGCCGAAGTCCTCGCCGCGGCGCACCGCCGGCTGGTGGCCGCGGGGACGCCGGCCCCGGCGGCGGCCATCTATCTCGCCGGCTGGTTCGGAGGGGCGCTGGCCGACGCTACCGGTTTCGTGCTGGCCGCGGCCGGCGCCGGACTGCTCGTCGACCCGGGAACCGTGCGCCTCACGCTCCACCCCGGGGGCTGGCCCGAGCGGGTCCACCCCGCTCCCCGGGTCGTCGTGGCCGGCGACCATCCCTGGGCGGCCCGGCCACCGGCGCCCGAAACCGGCGCCGAGGTCACCGTCGTGGAGCGGCCGGAGCAGGTCGTGCGAGCGGCGGTCGAGGCGCTGGTCGCCACGGCGACCCCGCTCGTCGAGGCGTGCCGGGGCCTGGCCCGGGTGGGCCGGGCCGGTCTGTGGAACGAGATCGGCGACCGGCTCGGCGCGGCACTCGCCTTCGTCCAGCTCGACCTTCCCGTCACGCCGGCGATGGTCCGGATCCTGGCCGCCGCCACCTCGGCTCCCGGTGTGCCATGGCGGGCCCGGCCCCGGCTCGGCTTCGCCGCCTCGGCGCTCCTCGGCCGGGTGCACGTCGTCCAGAAGGGCGGCTGCTGCCTGGCCTACACCGCGCCGCCGCCCTCGCCTGAGGACGCCGGCCGAATGGACGACGAACGGGGTTTCGCCGACCTGCCCGGCACTCCTCACTACTGCTCCACCTGCTCATTCCGCCCCGCCGGCGACTGCGATGCCCGCCAGATCCTCTGGCTGGAGCAGGAGCACGCCCGGCGCCTAGCCCCCAACCCGATCGGAGGACACTCCCCATGACTCGAAACCACACGCCTTCCCGGCCGACGCGCCGGACGTTCCTGCTGGCCAGCGTCGCCCTCCTCGCCGGCGTGGCCTGCGGCGGATCGTCGGGCGACGACGACCGGGCCAAGGCCACCCGCACCGTCACCCACGCCATGGGCACCACCGAGGTGCCGGCCGAGCCGAAGCGGGTGGTGGTACTCGACACCGGCGAGCTCGACACCGCCGTCACCCTCGGGGTGGTTCCCATCGGAGCGGTGCGGGCACCGGTCGACGACGGCCTGCTCGACTACCTCGGCGACCAGACGGCCGAGATCAAGCTGGTGGGAGCCATCGCCCAGCCGAACCTGGAGCTCATCGCCGGGCTCAAGCCCGATCTCATTCTCTCCAGCAAGGTCCGCGACGAGGCCCGCTACGAGGCTCTGTCCAAGATCGCCCCCACCGTGTTCAGCGAGACGCCGGCCAAGTGGAAAGAGAACTTCCTCCTCAACGGCCAGGCCCTGGGCAAGGAGGCCGAAGCCAAGAAGCTCCTGGCCGACTACGAAGCCCGGGCCGACGAGCTCGGGAAGCGACTGGGCAACCCCGGAGCGATCACGGCCAGCGTCGTCCGCTTTCTCGCCGGCGAGATCCGCCTCTACACCCCGCCCTCCTACATCGGCACCGTCCTGAGCGACGTCGGGCTGGCCCATCCGCCCGTCACCAACGGGGTGACCAAGATCAACGTCACCCTGAGCAACGAGCAGATCCCCCAGGCGGACGGCGACATCATCTTCGTCTCGACCTACGGGCCCAAGAAGGACACTCCCTACGACCAGGTGACCGCCGGCCCGCTGTGGCCCCAGCTCAAGGCCGTCAAGGCCGGGAAGGCCCACGAGGTGAACGACGAAACCTGGTTCCTCGGGCTGGGCGTCGGCGCCGCCAACCGCGTCCTCGACGACCTGGAGCGCTTCCTGCCGCAGGGCCAGTGACCACGCGGGGACGGGGCGGCACCACCATGCCGCCCCGTCTCCGACGGCGAGAGGACTTCAGACTGCGGTGGAGAGGTAGAGCTGCTCGCCGAGTTGTCCGATGAGCTCGAGCTGGGTCTCCAGCCAGTCAACGTGCTCCTCTGACTCCTTGAGGATCTCGTCGAGGAGGAGGCGGGTGCCTTCGTCCCCTGAAGACCGGCTGGCTTCGATCCCCCGGTTCAGCCGCCCGACATGTTCTGTTTCGAGGGCGAGATCCACTTCAAACTGCTCCTTCACCCGCTCGCCGATCCGGACGGTGGCCAGCCGCTGCATGTTGGGGATACCTTCCAGAAAAAGCACACGCTCGATTACCTTTTCGGCGTGCTTCATTTCCCCGAAAGACTCATGCCGGATCTTCTCCGCAATTCGCTCATATCCCCAGTTCGAGCACATCTTGGCATGGATGAAGTACTGGTTGATGGCCGTCAACTCGGCCGTGAGCACATCGTTCAGCAGATCGATGATGCCCTCGCTCGCCTTCATGGCGCCTCCTGTCTCGATCTTCAATTCCGGGGCAAGGTAGCGGCCTTTTCGGGACGCAGCAAAACATCAAGGGCGCCTTATTTCTTCTATTCGGACCGTCTCCTATTACGAGAAAGGGAGGCTTGGTTTCGCTCCTTGCTCGGGCGCTGGGCCGGCGTCTTGATAGGCGTGCCGATGAAAGACTCATTGGCGCGCTGGCCCGGGCCGAGGCGGTGTGCCCGCCGGCCGACCGGGCGGGCCTCAGCTGTCTCACTGGCCCGGGCGGCGCTCGCCGACCCGGCCGTGTTGCTCCTCGACGAAGCCACCGCCGACATCGATCCCGCCACCGAGTCACTCGTCAGCGGCGCCCTGGAACGGCTCACCGCCGGACGGACGGTGGTGGTCGTCGCCCACCGGCCCACCACCGCGGCCCGTTGCCGGCGGATCGTCACCGTGGCGGGAGGCCGTGTCGTGTCCGACCAGCCGACATGATCCGGTCGCCGAGTCGTGGCGGGTGTTTTCAAAAGGCGGTTAAAGGACGGATCGACATTCGGTCGATTTCCGGCAAGTCGTTCGCTCCTCTCGCCGGCGGCCAAGGTGTTGGGTCGGCGAAGTCAAAGAGTTCGGCCGTCCTAACTCCGGGGGGCACCTGCTTGACCAAGGAGACGCCGACATGCCGTCCCAGCACCGACCACGTCGCATCCTCACACTCCTCGCCGGCATCACGCTGTGCCTCAGCCTGTTGGTCGCCGGAGCCGTCGTCCCCGCCGGAGCCCATGAAACCGGGCGGGTGGGAATCCTCATCGCCGATCACGGCGAACCGGTGGAGTTCAACGAGCGGACCTACGGCAGCTTCCGCACGTTCCTCGAGCACCTGATCGAACTCGGCACCATCCCCCGGGCGGTGCTGTTCGCCGAGACCGGCACCATCCTCCAGGACCGCCACTGCTACGCCTGCCCGGCGCCCAGCCCCAACCCCGAACTCGTCGACGGCTGGGGCCGCCCCTTCACCGGGGAGGCCGCCTTCGTACCCGCCGATGCGAGGACCCGTACCCCGGCCCACTACCGCAGCTCCACCGGACCGGGCGTGGGTGAGCCCGACTTCTACGAGCACGCCGGGCACAGCACGCGGATCGAGTGGGCGGCGATGGCCAACCACTCCCCGAACTACGAACAGACCCTGAGGCAGAAGGAGGCCGTCATCCGGCGGCTGCGGGACCGCTACAACCGCGCCAACCCGGCCATCCGGGTCGGCTACCACATCAACCCCCACGTCGACGGCAGCCTCAGCATCGCCGAGGCCGTCCGGCAGCTCGTGCAGGAAGACCACGTCGGCCACATCGTCGTCGCCTACCACGGAGTGGGGTTCTCCGACATCATGCAGACCCACATGATCCGCCACGAGATCCACGAGGAACTCGAGGCGCTCGGCTCCCACGTGCCGCTCACCCACGCCGACCCCATGTGGAAGAGCGACTGGTACATCAAGTCGGTGGTCGAGAAACTGCGGGCGGAGTTGGACAAGCTGCCGGGCCGGGCCAAGGTGGCCGTCCACCTCTCGGCCCACGGCCTGGCCCTCACGAACTGCGGCACCTACGACTGCCGTAACGACGGCTACCACGAGTTCGCCTCCGGCCTGTTCGCCGCCACCAAGGCGGCCATCGAAAAGGAGGTGCGCTGGTCCGGCCAGATCGGGGTCTTCCACCTCTACGGCGAAGGGGCCGACCCTGCCCGGGACCCTGACAACCTCGTCGACAGCCCCACCGAGGCGCTGGCCAAGCGCAAGGCCGCCGGCTATCAGTACGTGATCGACATCCCCTACGGGTTCCGGGCGGACTCCCGCGACACTCTGATCGTGCTGCGCAGGAGCTACGGGCTGACGCCGCCCGACTGGGACGCCGCCTACGAAACCCGGTTCGTGCGCGACGGCCTGCCGGTCAAGATCACCAACTCCTCCTTCGGAGTGGAGCACAAGATCCGGGCCTTCGAGGAGGTCATCCGCCGAGCCCTCGACCCCGTTCTCGGCGTCGCCGGCTCCCACTGAGGACGACCGACACCGGACCGGACTTCGCCGGAGAAGTCAGGTGCCCCTCAGCCCGAGCCGGGGGGCACCTGACCACCGGCCGTTCAACCGGCGGTGAGCGCTGACTCGGGGCAGTTGGACGGTGGGACTGCCGGGGTCATCCGCGGGACGTCGGCCGGGTGCGTCGATGGGACCTGGAACGCCACCACGTAGTACTCCGCCGCCTCGGTCCCGGGATTGGTGATGAGCTGCGGTCGGTCGCGGGCGTCGTGGACGTACGCTCCGCCCGGCTCGTAGGTGGCCGTCTCCTCGCAGCCGGTCCGGACGGTGGTGCTTCCGGCGGCCTGGACGATGAACCCCGGATCAGGGAGGTGGTGCCACCCGCTGCTGGAACCCGGAGCGAGACGGTAGCGATAGAGGGCGATCTGGTCGTGGTCCACCTGGTCGAAGGCGGCGCCCGTGGACATGCGGGCCTCGGCGAGGTCCTGCACCTCGGCCGCGGCGCCGGTGGGGCAAGCCTCAACGGCCCGGGGAGGATCGACCTCCTGGGTGCCGTGCCGGTGCTTCTGGTCGTCACGCTGTACGGCCCCGACCGCCCCGGAGACCACCGCCACGATCTCGGCCCGCTCAGCGCCGTCGTTGACGGTGACACCACCAATGGTCTCCGCCGCTAACGACCGCGGCATGTAGTAGCCCACTGGAGCACGCCACAGCTGCGCCCGGGAGCAGCCCAGGTAGTTCGACATCCTCCCCGCCTGGACGAGGGCGAGAACGGTTCCCTCCTCTGCGTCCCAGTCGACGACCTCGCCGGGATCGAGGATGTACCGGCGCAGCGTCACCGACTTCCCCGCGTCGACCGGGAACGTGAAGTCGCCGAAGGCGATCGACGCCGCCTCGGTCGTAACGGTGGGCAGCGGCGCAGCGGCGGCCGACGCACCTGTGGTGGTCAATGACGGCGTCAGGAGAGCAGATGCGGCGATCACGGCTACGGCAGCGAAGTTCGACATGTCCCACCCCCAGAGTAAGGAACGCCTAAACCTTAGGGCGCCACTGACTGGAAAGTCCTTCCGGAATCTCTTAGGCATGCCTAATCTTTGATATTCGGGCGGTTGAAGCCCGTATCCAGAGGAGCCAGGTGATGCCCACCAGCCATCCGGAGCCACGATTTCCGTCCACCTCACGACGGCAGTTCCTCGGCCTCATGGCCGCCGCCGGACTGATCGCCGCCTGCGGCGACGACAAGAAGGCCACGGCCGGCGGTGAGGACGCCGCCGGCGGATCGGTCGACACCAAGCCACCGGCCACCCGGACCGTCCAAACCGACGGCGGGCCGCTCCAGGTGCCGACCGACCCGAAGCGGGTGGTGGCCGCCATCGGATCCTTCGAGACCGACGTGGTCGCCGTGGGTGTGATGCCCGTGCTCACGACCACCTTCGCCGGTCCATGGGTGGAGCTCGACGACTCGGTCGTGATCACGAAGAACATCCCGCCCACGGCCGAGGAGCTCGCCAACGTGCGCCCTGATCTCATCATCGGATGGAATTGGGTCACCGCCGAGCCGTCCTTCGAGCAGATCAAGCAGGTCGCGCCCTACGTCGGGCTGGGCGAGACCGCCGCCACGGCCGGGCCCGGCTTCGACGGAAGCCAGGCGATGCGCTCATGGGACACCCTGTTCCTGAGCGTCTGCGACGCGGTCGGCCGGCGACCCCAGGGAGAGAAGCTCGTCGCCGAACTCGAAGCCCGGCTCGCCGACCTGGCCGAGCGGCGCAAGGGCCGGCCCCCGGTCAGCGTCGCCCGCATCGAGTTCCACGAGGCCGGCAAGTTCAGCTACCGCGGGCAGAACGAGGACACCGCGGAGCTCATGCGCCGGATCGGACTCACCGTCGTCGGCCCGGCCAAGATCGAGAACGACCAGAGCCTCGAGCGCCTCCCGGAAATCAAGTCGGATTGGCTCGTGATCCCGGTGGGAAACGACAACATCCCTCGAAGCGTCTACGACGACGTGGCCGCCACCCGGCTGTTCAAGGCCATTCCGGCCGTGAAGGCGGGGCGGGTCCACCTCGTCGACGCGAATCTCTGGCCCGGACTCGGCCACTTGTGGGCCCGAAAGCTGGTCGACGATCTCGAGCGTCTGTTCGTGAAGGCCTGACCCGGTCTCAGCCCGTCGGAGAAAGCCTCGAGGCCCGACCGGTCCAGTCGAGCCTCGAGGAGGAACTGCGTTCTCCGGCGATGCGGCGCGTCAGCTGCCGGCCATGGCTCGGGCCATCTGGGGCACGAGCGTATTGACGGCGTAGGGAAGGCTCAGCGCCGACGGGAAGGCCATGGCGGTCGCCGGGCCGATCTCCAGCGCGATGTAGGCACCGCGGGCCACGGCCGGCACCTTGGAGAAGGTGGGGTGCTTCGCCAGGGCATCGAGCGGTGCCCGACCGCCCGAAGTCGTACCCAGAATCAGGTCGGCGTCGAGGAGCTTGTAGTTCTCGGGACTGACGGCCGCCCGACCTTCGATCTGCGCATGCGGCATGGCCGCCACCGCCGGCGTCACGCCGGCGAAGCCGAGCTCCTTGAGGAACTTGATGGAGACGTCGCTGTCGCGGCTGATGACGTGGACGCCGTCGACGTAGTTGAAGAACGACACCGTCTTGCCGCTGAACTTCGGATTGGCGCTACGAGCATCGGCGATCGCTCCCTCGACGTGAGCGATCAGCTGCTGGGCCTGCTCCGAACGACCGAGCGCCTTGCCGATCTGCGTCACGCCCTGCTGCCAGGTGTCGATACCGGGCGCTTCGACGTGGCCCACGACCGGAGCGATGGCGTTGAGCTTGTCCCAGCTCTCGGCGATCAGCGGCCAGGTGTTGGTGGCCAGGATGACGTCGGGCTTGAGCCGGGCGATCGTCTCGAACGGGAAGCCCTGCTCGGTGTCGAAGAGTTCGGGCTGCTGGCCCTTCAGGGCGTCCTTCGTCCATTGCTGCACGCCGCCGTCGACGTACGACAGCCGGAGCATGCCGACGGGCACCACGCCCAGGGCGATGGCGGCGTCGGCACTGGGAAAGTCGAGGGCGACGACGCGCTCGGGGGCCTTTTCGATCGTGACCGGTGCCACCTTCTGCGTGATCGTCACGGGGAAGGCGGTCGTCTTGCCCTCGAACTCCTTCGTGCCGGAGTTGGCGGAGTCCTCCGACGACCCGCCGCCACAGGCGGCACTGACCAGTGCGACGGCGAGGCCGGCGACGATGAGCGACATCCGGCGGCGCCGGATGGGTGGGCGATGGGGCGGGGGGGACGCGTCCATAGCGGGGGTTCTCCTCGTTCGTTCGGGGGCTTGGTTCGGGGGCCCGAAACCAGGATGTGAGGCGAGGCTACGAAGAGCCGCTTGGGGTCGGAGGCCAACTTTTGTCGCAGACCGGCCACCAGCGGTGCGAATGCCGCGAAGCTTCGAGGAATGTTCTCTGGATCTAGTATGTTTCTAGAATCAATCCAGAGTTCGAGCGCGCCGACGCCCGGAAAGGAATCAGCCCATGAGCCCCACCGTGGACATCGACATCGGCATCGAAGAGGCCGACCGCAAGGAGATCGCCGAGGGACTCTCCCGGCTCCTGGCCGACACCTATCTCCTCTACGTGCGGACGCACGGCTACCACTGGAACGTGACCGGTCCGCTGTTCAACACGCTGCACCTCATGTTCGAGACGCAGTACAACGAGTTGGCCCTCGCCGTGGATCAGATCGCCGAGCGGATCCGCGCCCTGGGCTTCCCGGCTCCGGCCAGCTACCGCGAGTTCAGCCGGCTGGCCTCGATGTCCGAGGACGACGGCGACTGGCCCCCGGCCGAGGAGATGATCCGGCGGCTCGTCAAGGGTCAGGAAGCCGTGGTGCGGACGGCCCGGAGCGTCTTCCCGACCGTCGAGCGGGCCGGTGACCAGCCGACCGCCGACCTTCTCACGCAACGCATGCAGGTCCACGAGAAGACGGCCTGGATGCTGCGGAGCATGCTGGACGAGGCGGCCTGACGAGTGGTGGGCGGCCACCACCGGGTGGCCGCCCACCTCGCCGTATTCGCCCTACTCGCCGTCTTCGGCCTCGTCTTCGGCCGCCTGGTCTTCTCCCGCTTCGGCGGCCGGTTCCTCGGCGGTCTGCGCCCCGAGTGTGCCGACGTCCGACGGCGAGATCCGCAGGGGGCCGTAGGCGGTGCTCAGCGCCGCGGTCACCTTGGTGGCAGAGCCCGGAGCCGGCTTCGTGGCCAGGTTGAACACGTCGGCCACGCGTCTTGCCGCCGTGGTGTTCGCCCTGGCCACCAGGGGTTCGATCACCCGGTAGTAGGCCCAACCCTCGGCCTGGCGGATCCGGGCCTCGTCGGCTTGGCCCCGGGCGAGGGCGGTGTCGATCTCCGCCGCCGACTTGATGACCGCCTGCACGTAGCTGACGGTGAGGTCGCGCATCACGTCGTCCCGCGCCGTGCGGGCGCCCAAGGCACTCTTGCCGAGGAGCGCCTGGAGGCCGTCCTTCATGGTCAGCAGCAGACGCCGGTTGATCAGCGTCCCGACGCCGAAGTCCTCGCCGTGGGCGTTGGCGGTGGCGAACGGGGCGCACTCCGGCTTCTCGCCGTGGTAGTAGGCCCAGACCTCGTCCCAGTTGTGCGGCGCGCCGCTCTTCTTCGTGAAGCTGCCCTTGGCCGCCTTCTCCACGGCGGCGTCGAGCTCATGGAGAACCCAGGCGACCAGGATCTGGTCGCGGACCCCGATGCGGACCGCCTGACGCCGGACAGCTTCCGGCGCACCGGCGAACGCTCCCACACCGTCGATGGCGTCCCCGACGAACGCGTTGAGCCATCCGCCGCCGAGGTACCGCTCATAACGGCCCAGCGTGTCCTCCGATGAGCGAGCCTCACCGGCGAACCTGCCGAGGGTGCGCTTCACGCCTTCCTTCTCGTCGGAGAACCTGCCCTGGCGGTAGATGGCGGCGACGGCGGCGAAGTCCACCGGACTGGAGTCCAGCAGGCGGTGGATCTCGCACACGTCGAGCGACAGGCGGGCGTGCTGCGCCACGTCGGAGACGGGCTGATAGCCGCCGATCGGGCCGCTGGGAGTTACCGCCGGCTCGGTCGTCGTCGTCGTGGCCGAGGCGCCGGCCGGCTTCACCTCTCCATCGCTGCAGCCGGCCAGCACCAGTCCCATCGCCGCCAGGGCGGCCAGAGCCCGGACCGTTTTCTTCGTCATCAGTCCCTCCATCAGGCGCCAGCCGGTTGAAGAGCGGCGCGCGCCTTCCTGCTCTTGCCGAACCGCAGGTATAGCGACGGCACCACGAAGAGGTTGAGCAGTGTCGAGGTGATGAGACCACCGAGGATGACCACGGCCATCGGGTGCTCGATCTCGTGACCGGGGATCGACCCGGCCACGATCAGCGGCACCAGCACCAGCCCGGTGGTGAGCACGGTCATCATGACCGGCACGACCCGCTCCTTCGCCCCCCGGAGCACCAGGGCGGGCCCGAACGGCACGCCCTCGACGTTCTCGAGGTGTTGGAAGTGGCTGATCATCATGATCCCGTTGCGGGCCACGATCCCGATGACGGTGAGGAACCCGACCATCGACCCGAGGGAGATGATTCCGTCACCCAGGTAGGCGGCCAGGGCGCCGCCGACCACGGCCATCGGCAGCGTCAGGAACGCCAGCATCGCCAGCCGGAAGCTGAGGAACGACGCCTGCAGCAGGAAGAACACCCCGATGGCGGCGACGATGGCCAGGTTCTGCAGCTTCTTGTTGGCCGCCTGACGCTCCTGGTGTTCACCCAGCATGGTGGCGGTGTACTCCCGCGGCAGGTCGACCGTCTTCAGCGCCTGCTCGACGTCCTTCACCGCTGAGCCGAGGTCCCGTTCCCCGGTGAGATCGGCTTCGACGTCGATCTTGCGGTACAGGTCCTCATGTTTCACGACGTTCGGAGAAGGCTTCAGCTGAACCGAAGCAACATCCGACAGCTTGACGATCTGCCCGCTCGGCGTGTCGATCTGCAGGTTGCGGATGTCGTCGACGCTGTCCCGGTTCTCCGCCGGGCTCCACACCGGGATGTCGTAGGCCTTGCCGTCCCGGAAGATGTCGCCGACCTCCTCACCGTTGACGAGCGTCGAGGCGGCCCGCCGGATGTCGCCGGGCTTCAGCCCGACGCGCTGGGCGGCGGCCAGGTCCGTCTGGATCTGGATCTGCGCCATCTCGGCCTGGTTCTCCACCTTCGGGTGGGACAGGCCGGGGATCTCCTGCAGGGCGGCGCTCAGCTCTTTGGCCTTGGAGCGGAGCACCTCGAGGTCAGGGCCCTGGATCCGGATGACGATGGGGTGGCTGCTGCCGGCCAGCACCTCCCGGATCCGTTCCTTCAGGTAGGTCTGGACGTCGGTGATCAGGCCCGGATAGTCGTCCATGACCGCCTGGATCTTGCCCACTGTCTCGTCGTAGTCGGCCTTCGGATCGACGCTGACCCAGTTCTCGCCGAACTCCGGTCCCACCGGCTCGTCGGAGTGGTAGGCCTGCCCGATGTGGGCCCCGAAGTTGAGGATCCCGGGGATGGCGGCCAGCTCCACGGCCGAGGCCTCCGTGACGCGAACCTCCTCGCCGAGCGATGTTCCCGGCTTGGTGAGGAAGTGCATCAGGAAGTCCCGCTCCTTGAAGTCGGGCAGGAGCGACTGTCCCAGGTTCGGCACCACCGAAAGGGCGATCAGCACCAGGGCCGCCACCGAGGCGAAGGCGTACCGCCCCTTGGGCAGGACCCGGGCCAGCAGCCAGCCGTAGCCCCGCTGCAGCCAGACGGCGAGGGGCGATTCCTTGCTCTCCAGCTTCGAGCGGTGCAGGAAAATCAGCGCCAGCGCCGGCGTGACCGTGAGCGCCACGGCCATCGAGACCAGGAGGGCGATGGCGTACGACGTGACCAGCGGGCGGAAGAACGCTCCCGACAGACCCTCGAGGAAGAAGATCGGGATGACGGCGACGACCTCGATGAGCGTGGCGTAGACGATGGCGCCGCGAACCTCCAGCGAGGCGTGGAGGATCACCCCGGCCGTCGAGCCCGTCCGTCCTTCTCTTCGATGCTCACGCAGACGGCGGACCACGTTCTCGATGTCGATGATGGCGTCGTCGACCACGTCGCCGAGGGCGATGGCGAAGCCGGCCAGGATCATCGTGTTGACGGTGGTGCCCCGCCAGTTGAGGACCATGGCCGCCGCCAGCAGCGACAGCGGAATGGCCACCACGCTGATGAGGGCCACCCGCCACGAGTACAGGAAGACGAACAGCATGAAGATCATCAGCAGGCAGCCGATGAGGAGCGAGTTGCTCAGGTTCTTGAGCGAGGTCTCGATGAAGCTGGCCGGCCGGAAGATCGCCGTGTCGATCTCCAGGCCCGGGAGACCGGGCTTGAGCGCCTCGATGGCTTCCTCCACGCCCCGGGTGACATCGAGCGTGTTGGCCCACGGCAGCTTCTCGACGATCATCATGAGGCCGGGGCCGGGCTTGAACCCCTCACCGGGCTTGCCGACGCCGATGACGGCGTCACCGACCATCGGCGGACCCGTCTCGATGACGTTGGCCACGTCGGCCAGCTTGATGGGCGTGCCGTCCTTCCGGACCAGCGGAACCTGGGCCAGGTCTTCGACGCTCTTGATCGGCAACCGGTGACGGATGTTCAGCCGCTCGTTGGAGCCTTCGAGGAACCCGCCGGTGCCGATGATCGACCCCTCGGAGAACTGCAGCAGCCCCGCCTCCAGCGCATCGGCGGTGGTCGTCATGACCTCGTCGAGCGAAACGCCGTGCGCCTTCATCCGCTCCCGGTCCGCCTGGACCGAGAGCATCTGGATGCGCTCGCCCCAGATGGGGGCGTTGGCCACGCCGGGGACCTGCAGGAGCCGCTGCTTGATCGTCCAGTAGGCGATCATCGACTGCTGCATCAGGTTCAGGCTGTCGGACCGGATGCCGATCTTCATCGCCCGGCTGGTGGCCGACAGCGGCTGGAGCATGACCGGCGGCGCCGCCCACGTCGGCAGGTTGGGCGCCACGAGGTCCAGCCGTTCCTGGACCAGCTGGCGGGCGTGGATCAGATCGGTGTCCCGGTCGAAGATCAGACGGATCTGCGACAGGTCGTTGACCGAACGTGACCGCATGACGTCGAGTCCCGGCGTGCCGGCCAGCACTTCTTCCAGCGGCACGGTGATGAGGTTCTCGATGTCCGCCGGGGCCAGCCCGATGCCCAGCGTCTGGATCTCGACCGTGGGCGGAGCGAACTCGGGGAACACGTCGACCGGCATCTTCTTGACCTGGCCGACACCGATGAACATCAGGGCGGCGGCCAGGGCGACGATGAGGAACCGGAATCTGAGACTGGCGGCGACGATGGCGCGCATCATGCTCGTCCGCTCCTTCTACGACTCGACCCCGGCACCGGCGCCGGCCAGAGGCACCGGCGTGGAGCCGGTGGGCACGCCCGCCGGTGGGCGGTCGTTGAGGGCCAGTTCTTCCTCGAACAGCGTCAGGTCGACCTCGGTCTCGGTCTTGATGCTCCCGAAGTTGAGGTAGATGCCGGGGGTGACGAACACGTTGACCAACGTGGCCGTCACGAGCCCGCCCAGAACCACGACGGCCATGGGGTGGAGCACCTCGTACCCGGCCCGGTCGCCGAGCAGGAGCACCGGCAGGAAGACGAGCCCCGTGGCCACCGCCGTCATCAATGTCGGGGCGAGCCGTTCCCGGGCCCCCTTGAGGACGAGGTCGAGCCCGAAGGCCTCACCCTCTCGCCGCTCCAGCTGCTGGTAGCGGCGGATGAGGACGATGCCGTTGCGGGCGGCGATTCCCAGCACGGTGAGGAGCCCGAGGGCGGAGCCGATCGTGACCGTCCCTCCGCCGGCCAGGGCGGTCAGCACGCCACCGACCAGGGCGACGGGCAGGGCCAGAGCGAACAGAACGCCCAGGCGCCAGCTGCCGAAGGCGGCCTGCAGCAGGAGGACCATGCCGAGGGCGGCCAGGGCGCCCAACCACACCAAGCGGGTCTCGGCCGCCTTCTTCTCGCTCCAGGTTCCGAGCAGCTCCGCCCGGAACTCCAGCGGGAAGTTCATGTTGCTGATCACATCCCGGACGTCGGAGGCCACGGCGCTGCGGCTGCGGCCGGCCACGGAGGCGCTGATGTCGATGCGGCGGAAGGCGCCTTCCCGCTCGACCACGTCGGGAGAGGTGACCCGGCGCACGTCGGCGACCTCCTCGAGGCGCACCTGACCCCCGGTGGGCGTGTCGATCAGGAGGTTCCGGACGGCCGCCTCGTCCTTGCGGATCTCCGGCGTCCCCCAGACGACGACCTCGAAGATCTTCTGGTCGTAGTAGAGCTGGCCCACTTCGACGCCGGCGAGGAGGTAGGCGGCGGTCCGGCGGACGTCGCCGGGCTTGACCCCGAACCGCTGGGCCTTCTGCAGGTCAACCTCGACCTCGATGGTCGGCTCCTGGACGGGCAGCTCGACCTGCAGGTCGCTGATGCCCTTGATCTTGCCGACCGCGTCGCCGACTTCCTTGGCCTTGGCCAGGAGGGTCTCCTGCTCGTTCCCGAAGACCCGGACGACGATCGGCGCGTCGGCGCCCGACTTCACGTCCTTCAGGCGGGCCTGCGTGTAGGTGAGAATGTCCTTGTCGAGCCCGGCGTTCTGGGCAGCCACGACCTTCTTCAGCGCCTTGACCGTCTTCCCGTAGTCGGCATCGGGCTCGATGCTGACCCACAGGTCGGACTGGTTGACGTTGACCACCTTGTCGCTGGTGATCGCCCGGCCGGCGTGGCTGGCGACCTTGCGGACGCCGGGGACGGCCCGCAGCTGGCTGGAGACGTCGTTGGTGATCTCCTTCATCTTCTCCAGCGACGTACCGGGGGCCGCTTCGAGTTCGACGAGGAAGTCACGTTCCTTGAGCTCCGGCAGCGTCGACCGCCGCAGCGACGGCAGCGCCACGAGCCCGACGAGCGCCAGGACGCCGACGGTCACCAGCGCCGGCTTCGGTGTGGCCAGCAACCGGCGGAGGCCGCCCTCGTACCGGGACTGGAGCCGGGTCAGGAGCCCCGACTCCCGGGCCGACGTCGTCTTGCTGAGGAGCAACAGGCTGAGCGCCGGCGTCAGCATGAGCGCGGTGGCCATCGAGGCGGCCAGCGCCAGGCCGTAGGAGATGGCCAGCGGCCGGCCGAACGATCCGAAGATGTCGCCCATGAAGAACACCGGCACGACCGGCAGCAGCACGAACAGCAGGGCATAGACCAGGCTGCCGCGTACCTCCAGGGTGGCCTCGACGATGCTCGACGCCACGGGCTTGTCGCCGCCTTCCCGGAGGCGCCGGAGGATGCGTTCGGTTCCGCTGATGGCGTCGTCGACCACCGCTCCGACGGCGATGGCCAGGCCGGCCAGCACCATCGAGTTGAACGTGTGGCCCCGGAGCTTCAGCACGAGCGCGGCAACCACCAGGGAGACCACCACGGTCGCCACGCTGACCAGCGCGGCGCGCCACTGGTAGAAGGCGAAGGCCAGCAGGGCGATGAGGAGCACGAGGGCGGCCATCATGGCGAGGCCGACGTTGCTCTTGGCGTCCTTCACGTAATCGGCCGGCCGGAACAGTGTCGTGTCGATCTCGAGGCCCTTCAGGCCCGGCCGCAGAATGTTGAGCGCCTCCTCGACGCCCTTGGTCACGTCGACCGTGTTGGCGCCGGGGAGCTTCTCGACCACGAGCACGATGCCGGCGCCGTTGTCGAGCGTGGCGTCACCGATCAGCGGCTGGTGGTCCTCGACCACCTTGGCCACGTCGCCCAGCCGCAGCGCGGCGCCGGCCGCGCCATCGCCGCTCTTCGGCGGCAGGGAGACCTGGGCCAGGTCACCGGCGCTCTCGATCGGCGAGACGTGCTGGATGCCGAGCCGCTGCGCACTGGTCTCGATGAAGCCGCCGGTGCCGGGCGTGGACGCCTCGAGGAAGCTGAGCGGCGAAACCCACAGGGCGTTGCCGGTCGCCTCGACCACGTCGAGGAGCTCGACGCCCTTGTCGTTGAGATTCTTGGGATCGACCTGGACCTGGAGCTGGCGCTCCCGGTGGCCGAAGCTCGAGACGTTGGCGACGCCTTCCACGCCCATCAGGCGGGGCTTGATCGTCCAGCGGGCGAGCTGCGAGATGTCGATGAGCGACAGCGTCTTGGACGACAGGCCGATCATCATCGTCCGGCTGGTGGACGAGACCGGCTGCAGCATCTGCGGCGGCTTCGACACCCCCGGCAGGGCCACGGCGGCCTGGGCGATGCGTTCCTGGACCACCTGCCGGGCCCGGTAGAGCGGCGTTCCCGGCTCGAACGTCATGACGATCGACGACAGACCCGGCACCGACTCGGACCGGATGTCGTCGAGCCACGCCACGCCGTTGAGCAGGTCGGCCTCGAGCGGCACCGTGATCAGCTGCTCGACTTCGTGGGCCGAGAGGCCGAGTGCCTCCGTCTGGACCTCGACGAAGGTCGGAGTGAACTCGGGATGGAGGTCGACCCGGGCCTCCTTGAGCTGGGTCACTCCGGCGAAGAGAAGGCCGACGGCGACGGCGGTCACGAGGACCCGGAACCGCAGGCTGGTGTTGATGAGTTTGCGCATCATGGCGATTCCGTCCTTTGCCTACTTGCCGACGCCGAATTCCATGCCGAGCAGCTCGGCGGTCCCGACTGTCACCACTGCCGTGCCGGCCGGTGGGCCCTCGGCCAGGACCGCCAGGTCGCCGTCGATGTAGTCCACCTTGATCGGCTGGCGGACGAAGACGAGCGGAGAGGGGTTGGTGTAGACCGAGGTGTCACCCTTCGGCTCGTAGACCACCGCCGAGTAGTCGACGACCTTGCGGGCGGTCTCGCCTCCGAACCGTTCGACCTCCCGGACCGTCGATGTCTTGATCCGGATGCGGTCGAAGACTCTCTGCTCGATCCGCAGGCGGGTCAGCGTGGTTCCCTCCGGCGTCTCGAGCTTGTACGGCTTCGGCTTCGTTGCCGTTGCGGTGGCGGCATCGGCGCAGGCCGACAACGGAAGCGCGCCCAGCACCAGCAGTGCCGCCACCCCACGGTTCCACCGGCTCATCGGATCCCCCCTGTTCCTTGGCGGCGACGAACCCGCCTCCGCTGTGCCCCCAGGCTCACCAGTGCCCCACCCGCCATGAGGGCCGTGCCGGACCACTGCACGAGAAGGCGATTCCCCGGGCCCGTGGTGGGCAGGTTCGGCTTCGGCGCCGCCTTTGTCGCCGGTTGCGGTGTCGGCGCCGCGGCCACGGAAGCCGCCCCGCCCGCCGGCGCCGGGCTCTCGGCCTGCGGCTCGGCCGGCGCCGAACCGGCGGTGCGCACCGGTTGCGCCTCAGGCGGCGTCACGGCACCGAGGCGGTGGTGGATGAGGCCCGAGTTCGGAGCCATGTCCCGCTCGTCGGCCGTGGACCCGGCATCGACCGCATAGCGGTACACGTCCGCCCCGCCGAGCACCTCGGCGGGGAATGTCACCCTGATGGCGGCCGGTCCCGGACGCGAGACAGCGGCGGCGGCCACCTGGCGGCCACCGCTGTCTTTCACTCCCCCGGCGAGTTTTCCGGCCCGCCATTCGGTGAACACGATGAGGTCGAACGCCTCGTCGCCGTCCCGGTCTATACCCCATTTGAGAACGGCGGACTGATCAGAGAACGGCGCGTAGGTTTCGGCCGTATAGACAATGGATGACCCGTCGCGGGCGTGAGTCAGCGACTTCAGGTCAACATGGATTCCGACGTCGCGTGGGTCAGCGACAGGACCTTC
Source organism: Actinomycetota bacterium (assembly GCA_040756995.1). GTDB lineage: Bacteria > Actinomycetota > Acidimicrobiia > IMCC26256 > BP-133 > BP-133. The sequence continues at coordinate 52,375 of JBFLYK010000040.1, forward strand.
GTCGGTGCGGGCCACTGCGGGAGCAGCCAGTACGGCGACCGTGACAGCGCTGATCCCAGCGGCGCGCAGGGTCGACGCTAAGGCCGCTCGGCATCGGCGGCCGCGCCAGGATGTCATGTTGTAGCCCCCCTCCCCAAAGCGCCCGCGAGGGGCGCTACGCGCTCACTTTTCGCACCATGGGCCAGCCCCTAAATCAAGAAAACATCGCCTCGAATTACCGCTATGGCCCTATGTGCGTGAGCGCTGACGAAGTATAGGAATGCCCCCCAGGCGCGTCAATCAGCCAAAATTCAGTTTTCATCCGTTACAGTGCTTCGCCCCACCAGTAACTTCTGTAACAACGGCGGCGCATTAAATGCGTGGCGGCGCCGGCCGGTCGTCCCTACGATGCCCCCCTCGGGACGCCGGCCAGGGAGATGCTGGGGGCCGGCCCCCACGAGGCGCACTGTTCGCGGCCACTCGTCACGCCCTCACTCGCCTTGGTGCCTGCGCGCCCCGCCGGTCCCACTCCCCCCTTCAGGAGGTCCCCGTGAGCGAGACGATCCGCATCCTGCCCTGGTCCGATCCGGTGATCGACACCCTCGGCCACGATCCACGCGCTCCCTACCCCGAACGGTTCTGGCTCCCGACCCTGGGTCCCACCGCGCTCCTGCTCCTCCGCCACATCGCCCACCGGTTCGACCGCTCGCCGGCCGGATTCACACTCGACGTGGCGGAGACCTCACGCTGCCTCGGCCTCGGTGAGCGTCACGGCCGCAACTCCCCTCTCGCCCGCAGTCTCGGTCGCATCGTCCAGTTCGATCTGGCCGCCCAGCATGAGGAAGGCACCCTCGCCGTCCGCCGGCACGTGCCGCCGATCAACCGCCGCCACGTGCGCCGCCTGCCGCCTTCGGCCCAGGCGGAACATGACGCCTGGGTCCGGTCACACCTGGCCGAGACACCACTGGCCGCCGCCCGCCGCAACGCCCGGCGGACGGCGCTGCTCCTCTACGGCCTGGGCGAGGCGCCCCCGGAGGTGGAACACGCTCTCGGAGCGGCGGGCTTCAATCCCGCCGTGGCCCGCGACGCGGCCGGCTGGGCCTGGAAGGAGCTGAACTCGGCTTCGGAGCGCGACGTTAAACTCGCCTAGCAGCCAAGGGAGGACTCCGAGATGGGTGAAGTGGATCGTCGCGGCTTCTTGCGCCTGCGTCGCTCGGACAAGGACGAGGCGGCCGAGGCCGCGCCGCCCCCGCCCGACCCGGAGATCCTCCAGCTGGCCGAGCACACCACCGCGCTCCTCGCCGACCTCGACGCCGCCGACGAAGAACAGCTCGCCGAGGGCACACTCCTCACCGGCGCCTACGACCGCGCCTACATGCGGGTCACCACGGGGCACATCGTCTCGTCGTTCGCCACCGGTCTGTCGGTCTTCATGGAGACCGGCGACGTCGAGGCGTTGCACACCGAGCCGCCGGTGGAGAACGACAGGGGCCATGGCCCTCGCGTTCTGGGCATCATCCACGCCCACCATCCCGCCGACCTGCCGACCGTCACGCGGTCATACACGTTCCGGTTTCCGGTCGACAGCCCGCTCATCCCGGCCATCCGCACGGCCTGCGATCTGCCGGAGCCCGAGCCGGAGCCCGAGGAGGCGGAAGAGCCGGGCGGCGCCGGCGCCGTTCAGACGCCGGGCAACGGCGGCGGGAACTCTCTGGGATAGCGGTACAGCAGCACCTGGGCGACGAACGACGCTCTGGTCACGGGCTTCGTGAGGCAGTCACCGTCGTAGGGCGGCGGCAGCTGGAACGTACCGTGCAGCGTCGGCGTGTCGAACAGACCGGCGCCGGCCAGCGTGTGGCTCGCCCCTTCGGCGACCTTGATCGTGCCGCTGGCCGTGGGGATCTCGTACTCGACCTTGCCCGTGCCGCTCTGCCGCAGGCAGGCCCCGTCGCCGGGGGCGAGGCCGGTGAAGGTGCCTTGCCCCCTGAAGGGGCCCCGGCCGACGATGCGGGCCCGCTTGCCGATGATCCCCTGGCAGTCGAGCGTGGCCGGCGCGATGGTCCACGTGCCCTCGTTGGCGAGGGCCTGGGCCATGGAGAAGGTGATGGTGCCGACGATCGTGCAGGCGCCATAGCCGACGGCATGGGCGGGCGGTGTGAAACCGACCGCCGGCAGCACGACGACAGCCAGCACGGCAAGGATGCGCTTCACCGCAATCTCCCCCATCTCCGGTCGAGCGTCAGTTTGCCCTGCCAGCGGGCCACCGGGCCACGCGGGTCGCTCATGACTGCGACTGGCGGAGCCTCGCCCCCAGGACCAGGGCGCCCAGCGTCGGCAGGAGGACGAGGGCCAGGGTACCGACAAGGGGGTCGCCCGACTCCTCGCTGTGGGAGGCCGGCGCGGCGGCGTCCTCGTCCGACTCCTCGATCGGTGCGTCCGGTGACCCGCCGGCCGGCGCGGCCGTGGTGCTGGTGGTGCTCTCCGGGCTCGCCGCCGGAGTCGTGGCCCCGGACGGGGAC
>JBFLYK010000041.1:0-54116 GCA_040756995.1 Actinomycetota bacterium
GGCTTGGCCGGGCGGTGCGGGTGGTGCCCATCCGCCGCCGGCGGGCGGCCCGGCGGGGTGAGCGGGCGCGGGCTGGCCTGGCGATCCCGGGGGTGACCATCCGCCAGCGGCGGCGGGCGCCGGGCCGGGCGCGGAGGCGGCGATTCGTTGGCCCGGCGGGGGCGGAGGTGACCACGCGCCAGCGGGCTGCGGGGGCGGGCCGGCGGGCGCCGGGGCGGCCTTCCCCGGCGGTGGGGGCGGCGTCCATCCTCCCGCGGGCTGCGCTGACCCAGGCGGAAAGTGGGGACTATCCCCACTTTCCGCGGGTGTGGGCTGGCCGGGAGGAGCCGGCGGCGACCATCCCGCCGGCTGCGCCCCGGCCGTCGCCGGCGGGGCAGTCGGAGGTGCTCCGGGAGGCGTCCAGGCAGAAGGCGCGCCAGGCGCCGTGGCGGAAGGCGCTCCGGTGGTTGGTGCTGACGGCGGCGTCCAGGCTGGTGCTGCGCCGGGCGCCGGGGTGGGGGATACAGGAGACGGCGGAACGGCGGAGATGCGTTGACCGGGGGGCGGCGGGGGCGTCCAGGTTCCAGCCGCCATCGGCGGCACCGGAGCGGTGGGGCTGGCCTTGCCCGGAGGCGGTGGAGGACGCCAGCCCGTGGCGGCCGCCGCGTCCCCCGGTTCGCCGGCGGGGGAGTCGCCGGGCGGAACCGGGGGCGGCGGCGTGTTGCCGCGCACCTCGGCAACGTCCGGGCCCGGCTCCATGGGATCCTTCGTCCCGGCCTCGCTTCGGTGCTCGGTCATGCGTGAACCGTGGCGTGGATGGCCTTCAGGGCTGCTCCGGTGGCGTCGCGCACCGTGGTGACGACGTCGGCCGGGCGGTGGGCGACGCCGGCCACGAAGATGCCGGCGTCGCGGTTCTCCAGGGCGAAGCCGTATTCGTCGAACTCGATGGGCAGCCCCGGAATGGGGTCGGTACCCGACAGGGACGGCTGCATGCCGGTGGCCAGCACGACCAGGTCGACGTTCACCTGGCGCTTGGCTCCGGACAGCATGTCGTCGGCCTCGACGATCAGGTCGCCGCTGCCGGCGGGATCGGCGGTCACCTTCGCCACCTTGCCCTTGATGAAATGGACGCCTTCGTCGGCGCGGATCCGGTGGTAGAAGTCTTCGTTGCGACCCGGAGCGCGGATGTCGATGTAGAAGACGAACACCTCCGAGTCCGGGTACTGGGCCCGGACGTACGTCGCCTCCTTGATCGACGACAGGCAGCAGATCGACGAGCAGTACGGCAGGTGGTTCACGTCCCGCGAGCCGGCGCACTGCACGAACGCCACCCGCTTCGCCTCCCGGCCGTCACTCGGCCGGACGATCCGGCCGCACGTCGGCCCGTCCACCGCCGCCAGCCGCTCGAACTGCACGTTGCTCACCACGTCGCGGTGTTCGGCGTAGCCCAGGATCGTCAACCGGTTGGCGTCGTAGGGCTTCCAGCCCGTGGCCAGCACGATCGAACCGACCTTGACGGTCAGCGTCTTCGCCGTCATCTGCAGGTCGATGGCGTCGGTCGGGCAGGCCTCGGCACAGGCTGAGCAGGCCGCGCCCACGCAGGCCTCGCCGTCGATCACGTACTTCATGGGAAAGGCCATGGGATTGGGGAGATAGGCGGCCTTCGTGGTGTCGAGGCCGTAGTTGAAGGCGTTGGGCCGTTCGGCGGGGCAGACTTCGGCGCAGCGGTTGCAGGCGATGCAACGGTCGGCGATCACGTAGCGGGGATCGAGGCGGATCGTCACCTCGTAGTCGCCGACCGACCCCGCCACCCGCTCCACCGAGGCCAGGGTGAAGACCTTGAAGTGGCGATGGTCGGACCGGATCCGCCGGAAGTTGATCTCCAGCCCGCAGTAGGGCGGGCAGAGCTTCGGGAAGTACTGGTGCAGCATGGCCACCCGGCCGCCGAGCGACGGGCCCTGCTCCACGACGTAGACGTCGCTGCCGGCCTCGGCCGCCTCGATGGCCGCGCTGATGCCGGCCATCCCGCCGCCGACCACGAGAATGCCTCGCTCACGGCCGGCGGCGGGAGCCAGCCCCCTCCCGTTTCCCACAACCATCGCTGGGCGGTGCTACGGGATCTTGGTGGCGAAGGGCACTTTCTCCAATTGCCACTCCCCGCTCTTCGGGTCCCGTCGCGAGTTGACGAAGACCTTCCAGTTCTCCTCGTCGAGCTTCGGAAAGTCGCCCCGGTAGTAGTAGCCCGGCCAGCGCGTCTCCTGGCGGAACAGCATGTGGCGCAGGCAGGCCTCGGCCGAGTCGATCCGGTCCCACACCTCCCAGCAGCGCAGCAGGTCGTGCAGGTCCCGGGCGGCGAGGTGCTGGGCGTCCTCCCGGAACATGTCCATGAGCTCGATGCCCCGTTCCAGCATGGGGCCGTTCGTCATGTACAGGGTGCTCGGGCCGCCGGCGTACTCGTCCATGATCTTCTGGATCCGGTGCAGCGCCATCTTCGGCAGCAGGTAGTGGGCGTTGAGCTCCGGCCGGCTGGTCTCGTGCTGGTGCTCGCCGTAGACGTTGAACGGCCGGTAGATCTCCCGGATGGTGTCGGTCACCGCCCCCTGGTCGAGCCGCACGTCGGTGTTGTCGAGCACGTACTGGACGGCGGCCTTGCCGGCCAGGCGGCCCTCGGTGTAGCTGCCGGAGGAGAACTTGTGGGCCGAGGCCCCGCAGGCATCGCCGGCGGCGAAGAGGCCCTTGACGGTCGTCATCCGGTTGTAGCCCCAGAAGTAGCCGTCGGGGGCCACGTCCTCCGGCCCCGAGCACCAGGCGCCGGTGGCCGAGGCGTGGGAGCCCATCAGGTAGGGCTCGGTGAGGATGACCTCCGACGGCGTCTTGGCCGGGTCGATGTTCTGGGCCGCCCAGATGTGCGCCTGGGACATCGTCATGTCCAGGAAGTCCTCCCAGGCGTCGGCCTCGATCTCGGCGATCTTCTTGGGGTCGTTCTGCACCTCCATGAACATCCGCTGGAGCGCCTCGTCGGTCCGCATGAAATGCGGGCCCTTGCCCTCCTTGATCTCGTTGATCATGAGGTGGTTCCGCAGCGGCGTGGGGACCGGCTTCGCCGTGCCGTAGGGCGCCCACTCCTCGAGCTCGTGTTTGCGGTACTCCTCGGCGATCTCGCCGTAGGCGTTCTTCAGCTGCGACTTGAACAGGAGGAACCACATGCCGACCGGGCCGTAGCCGTCCTTGAAGCGGGCGACCACCAGCCGGTGCTCCATCTGCGTCATCTTCGCCCCCGAGCGGATCTCCAGGGCGTACGAGGAGCCGGTGTTCCAGGGGGCGTACCAGATGCGGCCGAGGCCCTCGCCCTGGGCTCGGGGCCGGTAGACGCCCGTGGCCCCACCGCCGCAGCTGATGACGGCCTTGGCCTTGAAGACGATCACCTTGTAGTCGCGCACCGAGAACCCGACCACGCCGGCGATGCGGGTGGGGTCGTCGGCGTCGAGCAGCGGGTGGGCCACGAACACCCGCTCGTAGAGGTTGCCCTCGCCGAGGGCCGCCTTGGCCGCCTCGGCCACGATCGGCTTGTAGGACTCGCCGTGGATCATGATCTGCCAGCGGCCCTCACGCTTGTAGCGCCCGTCCTCGTTCTTGAAGATCGGCAGCCCCCACTCCTCGAACATGTGCACCGAGGAGTCGACGTGGCGGGCGAGGTCGTAGACGAGGTCCTCCCGGGAGAGACCCATCAGGTCCTGCCGGACGTAGTGGACGAATTCCTCCGGGGTGTTCTCGCCCCACTGCATCCCCATGTACATGTTGATGGCCGACAGGCCCATGGCCACGGCGCCGGAGCGCTCGATGGCGGCCTTCTCCACCAGGCAGACGCGCAGGCCCCGGTCCCGGGCCCAGTTGGCCGCCTCGAAGGCCGCGCCGCAGCCGGCCATTCCGCCACCGACGATCAGCACGTCGCATTCGACGGTCTCGACTGCAGGTTCGAACGGCATGGAAGTCCCTTCCTTCGCTCAGGCGCTGACGGTGGGCAGCTGGTCGATGTGCAGGTACTTGGGCTCGCCCATCAGTTCCTGGCTGCGGAAGGCGTCGTCGGGCGGCGGGGGCTCGCCCAGCGTCGGGTCGATCGATCCCCAGGACGTGGTCCGGATCGGATACTTGAACCGCTTCACTTCGCCGTTGCGGAACTGGATGGCCCACATGATCGAGTCGGTGCCCCGCAGCGGCGTGACGCGCGATCCCATCGGCATCACGTCGGCGTAGCCCCGCATCTCGATCGCGCCCTGGGGACACGTCTTGACGCAGGAGTAGCACTCCCAGCACAGATCCGGTTCCTGGTTGAAGCCCTTGCCGATGTTGACGTCGAGCGTCATCAGATCGTTCGGGCAGATGTACATGCAGGCGGGCTGGGCCAGAGCCCGGCACCCGTCGCACTTGTCGACATGGACGAAAGTCGGCACCGCTCTCCCCCCTAGGACGCCGCCATCGGCGGCACTCGCAGCACCGGGTTCCGGTTCTGCAGGTACTCCTCCGACACGAACGGCGAGCCGCCGCCGTAGTCCCGGCCGGCCTGCAACATCGTGTCGAACACCTCGGTGCGGAACTTCTGCTGGTCGGGTTGCTTCCCGTCCGCAATCAGTCCCCTGATCCACGTCCCGCTGATCGGGTCCTTCTGGTCCTGATGGCCGCACAGCCGCTCGTAGCCCGGTCCACAGCGCGGGCAGTAGAACCACTCCAGCGTCAGCACCGGCTTGATGCCGATGTCGGGAATCTCCTCGAAGATGCGGTGGGCGGCATAGGGGTCGTAGTACTTCCCGACCCCGGCGTGGTCCCGGCCGAACATGTGGTGGGTGCACCCGAGGTTCTTGCGCACCAGAGCGTGGAACACCGCCTCCCGGGGACCGGCGTAGCGCATGTCCCACAGCAGGATCGACGTCTTGTGAACGTCGGGCAGGAAGTACCCCGCCTCCCGCAGCATGTTCTGGCCGAGGATGACCGCCTCGTCGATCGAGTCGCCGACCTTCTTCTCGCCGATGACCGCGCTCACCAGCACGCCGTCGGCTCCGGAGGCGAACCAGGCGGACTTCATCAGCCACTCGTGGCCGACGTGGGGCACGTTGCGGGACTGGTAGGCGACGACCTTCGTCCACCCGAGCTCTTCGAACGACGCCCGCATCTGGGCCGGGGTGAAGAAGAAGCGGTTGAAGGGCTCCGACAGTTGCGGCGGGTTGACGAGCGTGATGGGCCCGCCGAGGAACCGGTCCTGGTAGGCGAAGGTCCGCCGGACGCCGGGATGGGCCTCCTCCGTGGTGCCGTAGATCTGGGCGGCCAGGAAGGCCTTGTCGTAGTCGTAGATCTCCTCGACGTCGAGGGTGGCCAGCGGCTGGCCCTGGTAGGTGAGGAGGATCGTCTGGCCTTCGGCGATGCCCTGCTCGCCGATCTGCTCCGGGGACAGGTCGAACAGGATGGGGACGCTCCAGACGTAGCCGCTGGCCAGCCGCATGGCCTTGGCCACGCCGTCGACGTCCTCCGATCGCATGAAGCCGGTCAGCGGGGCGAAGAACCCGTAGGCCAGCCCCATGCACTCGGTGGCGATCTGGCCCCGGACGGGGACTGCGGTGAGGCCCTTGATCGCCTTGGCACCCTCGGCCGGGTCGAGCACCCGCTCAGTGAACGGCCCCCCGTGGGGCGCCAGGCTGTTGTCGACGCCTGTCGCACCCATACTGCCCCCCTTTCCTGCACCATCTCGCGCCCGGAAGGGACGGTCAAATAAGGGTTTGGAGGGCACAACCTCCTATTTGCTTATTCACTTGCGTATTCAGTGAAGGCTTCCTTGACCACGAATTCTGAGGCGAAGGTCAGGAATCGCCGGACCAGCGGTGAAAGGTGCTTCCCCTTGCGGTGCAGGATGTGGATCGGGCGCTCGAGGACGAGCCCGTCGATCGGCACCCGCACCAGCGCCCCCAGCGCCACCTCCCGGGCAATCGAGAAGCGCGACACCATGGCCACCGCCAGGTTGGCCTCCACCGCCTTCTTGACCGCCTCGGTCCCCGGCAGCTGCATCGTCACCCGGAGCCGGTGACCCCGGTCGTGGAAGGCCTGCTCGATGAGCAGGCGGGTGCGCGAGCCGGGCTCGGGGACGGCGAAGTCCTCGCCGGCCACCTCGGCCGGACTGACCGACGCCCGCCCGGCGAAGGGATGTGACGGCGAGACGATCAGGTGCACCTCGTCTTCGCAGAGGTCGCGAATGGCGAAACGCCCGTCCTCCACCGGGCCGGTGACGATGGCCACGTCGATCATGTTCTGCATCACCCGGTCGAGGATCCGGTTGGTGGTCTCGATCTGGAGCGTGGCCTCGACCTCGGGGGACAGATCCCGGAAGGCCCGCACGATCCCCGGGGCGACGTACATCCCACCGGTGGTGTTGGCCCCGAGCGCCAGCCGGCCCCGGCCCGAGCCCCGCAGCATGGCCAGGGTCTGCTCCATCTCGGCCCGGGCCGTCAACATCGCCTGGCAGTGCGTCAGGGCCGCCTCGCCGGCCTCGGTGAGGAACAGCTTGTGGCCCACCCGTTCGAACAGTTTCACGTTGAGCTGGCGCTCGAGCGCCTTCACCTGCTGGCTGACCGCCGGCTGGGTGATGAAGAGCTCCTCGGCGGCCATGGAGAAGCTGAGGTGCTTGGCCACCGCGCAGAAGACCTGAACCTGGTTGAGATTCATGACCGAACTTGTCGCCAATCGCCGGCGAGGGTGAGGCTGTCGACCGACAGCTTCGGCTCCACCGTCCGGAGCTGGTTCAGGAAATCCACGCCGTGCCGGCGGCAGAGCTGCCAGGCTTCGGGTTCCCCGCTGCGGAGAATGTGCACACTGCGGGTGTGCTCGACGGGTATCCCGCAACGGGCGCAGACGTCGGGGCGCTGCTCGACGCCCAGCCAGGCGAGGGCGGCCCGCCAGCACGACCGGCACAGCAGCCCGGAGTCGTCTTTCATCACCAAGTCGCCGGGGTGGTAGACGAAGCGCACCGCGCCGTCGGGGCTGGTCAGCTCGCTCCCGCAACGGTCACAATGCACGTCGAAGACCGTCATGCGGCATCCCCCCGGAACCCTTGACCCGCCGCTGACAATATGAGAGCTTGCGCATATAGGCAAGAGGGGGTGCCGATGCCTGTCACCGAGACGCCGGCGCAGGTCCTCGACTGCAAGGGCCTGCAGTGCCCGTTGCCGGTCATCAAAACCGCACAGGCGATCAAGACGATCGAACCGGGCCAGGTGCTCGAGCTCCTGGCCACCGACCCGGGCGTCGAGCCGGACATGAAGGCGTGGAGTTCCCGAACGGGGAACGAGCTCCTCGCCATCGACCGCGAGGGCGACGTCTTCCACGTCTTCCTGCGGCGCCAGGGGTAGGGGTCCGCCATGTGGACCGGCGACGGTGAGGGGAAGATCCTCTACGTCCAGACCCACGGCGTGAACGATCCGGGTCGCTCCGCCACACCGTTCTTCCTGGCCGCGTCGGCCGCGGCCATGGAGGTCGAGGTCGGCATCTATTTCACGATGTACGGCCCGACGCTCCTCCAGAAGGACGTCGTCGACAAGATCGGGCCGAAGGGCGGCGTCGGGCAGCCGCTGTCGTACTTCATCAAGCAGGCCACCGATCTCGGCGTGCGCCTCTACGTCTGCCAGCCCTCCCTGGAGCTGAACGACCTGGCGCTCGAGGACCTGATCGACGGGGTAGAGATGATCGGTGGAGCGGCGTTCAACGACATGGCGATGACCGCCGATGCGGTGGTGTCCTTCTGATGACTGTGACGGACGACAGATCGGCGTTCTACAAGAACACCAACGTCGCCGGATACGAGGACGTGCCCTACGAGGAGAAGGAGCGGCTCATCGGCCTGGTGAAGGCCGACATGCGCTTCCCCGACTACCTGTACGGGTGCTACGAGTGCGGCATCTGCGTCGCCGCCTGTCCCTCGGCCCGCTTCTACGACTTCAGCCCGCGGCGGATCGCCCAGGCGGCCGCCCGCGACGACGTCGAGCTCATGTATCAGCAGATGCAGGAGGACGTCTGGGAATGCTCGCAGTGCTTCTCCTGTGTGCGGTGTCCCCGCGGTAACAACCCCGGCGGCATCATCACCGTGCTGCGCGAGGTGGCCGTCAACGCCGGACTGGCCTCGGCGCGGGAAGCCCTGGAGGGCTACTCCCGGATCATCTACAAGATCATGTCGACCGGGACGCAGGTCTCGCCCGACATGCTCCAGCCCGACGCCTTCCCCGACTGGGGACCCGAGGTGAAGGACGTGTCCGACAACCTCGACATGTGGCGCCGGGCGCTTCCTCCGGAGACGCTCCACACCACCTCGACCGGTTGGGACGTCGACGAGAAGACCCTGCTCGAGCTGTATCTGATCTGGTTCCACACCGGCGCCCTCGACATGATCGCCGAGGTCGACGAGGGGCTGCACATGATCCTCCAGGAAGTGATGGAGGAGCGGCTGGAGGACGCCGGCATCGAGGCGTAAAGGAGACGACGGCCATGCCCATTCCTGTCGAAGCCCTGCTGAAGAAGAAGGAGAGCTTCGACCGTGGGCCCCACGACCCGCGTTCGGAGGACTTCCACCACGAGCTGTTCGAGCTCGAGGAACAGGGCGAGTGGATCGTGCACCGCGCCCCGGATCCCGTCGTCGAGGTCGACACGAAGTACGGCAACAAGAAGAAGGTGCCCAAGGCGCACCTCTGGCACCACAAGTCGTGCGGCCAGTGCGGCCACATCCCCGGCTACTCGACGTCGATCTTCTGGGTCATGCGCAAGTTGGGTTACGACTACAACGACCCCCGCGACCAGACGTCGTGCACGGCCTGGAACTACTACGCCTCGGCGACATCCAACGCCGCGGCCCAGGCGGCGGTGGCCATGCGGAACTTCGCCGCCGCCTACGAGACCGGCTACTTCCCGCTCATCCACTGCGGCACCTCCTACGGCCACTACAAGGAGGTGCGGGAGGAGCTGCTCCACCATCCCGAGCTGCGGACCCAGGTCCGCGACATCCTGGCCAAGCTCGGCAAGCCGATGGTGATGCCGGAGGAGATCGTCCACTACTCCGAGTGGTTCTACGCCCTGCGGCACGAGATCGCGGCCAAGCAGGTGCGCGACTTCTCGGGGATCGCCGCCACCGTCCACCCGGCCTGCCACTACTACAAGCTGGTGGAGGGCGACGCGATCTACGACGCCGACGTCTACGGCGGGCAACGCACGGCCATCGTCACCGGCGTGGCCGAAGCCCTCGGCGCCGAGGTGCGGACCTACTCGACGTGGTTCGACTGCTGCGGCTTCGGCTTCCGGCACATCCTGGTGCAGCGCGACTTCACCCGCAGCTTCGCCACGCTGCGCAAGATCGAGCGCATGAAAGAGGAGGCGGACCCCGACGTCGTCCTCACCCACGACACCGGCTGCGTGACCACGCTCGACAAGAGCCAGTTCGCGGCCATGGCCCACGGGCGGAACGTGGGTGTGCCGGTCATGTCGGAGGCGCAGTTCGCCGCCCTGGCCATGGGAGCCCATCCCTACAAGGTGTGCCAGCTGCACTGGCACTCGGCCGACTACCGGCCGCTGCTGGAGAAGATGGGCATCGACTGGGAGGCGGCCTGGGCGGAGTTCCAGCAGGATCTCAAGCGTCTGGAGGCCGGCGACAAGCAGTACCTCACCTGGGACGACGTCGGCTAGGGCCGCCGGCGTTCCCGGGGGACAACACAACGGGGGGGACATGTCTGAGACCATCGCGGTCATCGGAGGCGGCCCGGCCGGCCTTGAAGCGGCCCGGGGGGTCGCCGAGCTCGGGGGGTCGGTCGTGCTGATCGAGAAGGAGAGCTTCCTCGGCGGCACCCCGATCCGGGAGAACTACGCCGCCCTCACGCCGAACATGGAGCCGGCCGAGGTGGCCATGGGCCGGCTGATCGACGGAGTGCGGGAGTCGGGGGCCGAGATCCTGCTCGAGCACGAGGTGACCGGCTGCGAGGGTGAGGCGCCCGACTTCCGGCTGACCGTGAAGGGCGCCGGCGGCGAGCGGGTCGTCGAATGCGGCGGGATCATCGTCGCCACCGGGTTCGAGCACTTCGATCCCGGCCGGGAGACGCAGATGTACGGCTACTACGAGCATCCCGACGTGCTCGCCCTGCAGGACCTCGAGGCCATGCTGAAGGAGCACAACGTCGTCCGACCCTCGACCGGGCTGCCGCCGGAGCGGATCTGCTTCGTGCAGTGCGTGGGCAGCCGTGACCGCCAGATCGGCAACGAGTACTGCTCCAAGGTCTGCTGCGGTGTCGCCTCCAAGGAGGCGATCGAGGTCCGCCAGCAGCTGCCCGACTGCAAGGTCTTCATCTTCTACATCGACATGCGGATGTACGGCTACTGGGAGAACCAGATCTACTGGCCGGCCCAGGAGGAGCACCACGTCCAGTACGTGAAGGGCATCATCACCGAAGTCCTGAAGAAGGGTGACAAGCTTCTCGTGCGAGGCGAGGACACCACCATGGGCCGGCCGATGGAGGTCACCATGGACATGGTGATCCTCTCCGTCGGCATGGAACCGTCGGCCGGGACCCGGGCCATGTCACGCATCCTCGGGATCGAGCCCAACAAGTACGGGTTCATCGACGTCGCCAATCCGCCGCTCGACACGGTCTCGACCAGCCGCCGGGGAATCTGGGCCTGCGGCGCGTCGCTGGGGCCGGCCGACCTCGAGGACTGCGCCTCCTCCGGCGGGGCGGCGGCCATGAAGGCGCTGGCCTTCCTCCGCCGCAAGGCCGTCCCGGTCGCCTAGGGAGCCGATGATGGGCGGCCAGGTCGTCGACACCCAGAGCGCCGAGGAGTTCATGCGGGAGACCCTGGAGAAGGTCTCCCGCGACGAGCTCATCACCGTGTCCGCGCTCCTCGACGCCAAAGCCGCCGGGTTCAACGCCCTGCTCGGCACGCCGGGGCAGGCCCGGACGCTGGACCGCGACGACCTGCGGCGGGTGCTGCGGAGCATCTTCGCCACCCGCCGCAAAGCCGACGCCATCCTCGAGGATGTCGGGCCGGCCCGGCTCGGAGCGGCCATCGACGAGCTGCTGCACGGCCCGGGCGTCATCACCGAGCGCTTCGTCGCCTTCGACCGCGTCCTGCGGGGCCATCCCGAACCGGGTTTCGACCTGCCGTCGGAGCTGCTCCACTTCACCGCCCCCGACCGGTGGTGGCTGTGGACCCGCTGGATGTGGGACCCGCGGGCCGGGACCGGCGCGCTGCCGCTGGTCACCACCGAGGACTTCGATCTCGACGCCGACGATCGCGGTGAGAGCTACCTCCGGGTGGGCGAGGCGATGGCCTTCGTCAACGAGACCGGGAAGGCGGTCGGGTTCACCGATCTCGGCTCGGGGCTGTTCGGTGCCGACGTCTTCCTCGCCTGCGTCTACTCCGTCTACATGTACACGGTGCTCCGGCTGCGGATGACCCAGGAGTTCAACCGCATCGTGCCCGAGCTCCCGGATCTGGTGCGACGCCTGCTCGGCGTCTATCGACCGGAGGTTTAGAGAACCGATGCCTGTCGGAGGCCACAAGCAGTATCCCGCTCCCATCGAGCACGAGGTCGCCGTCGTCGAGTCGACGATCTCCGGCCGGTCCTGGGAGCTGTCGGGCATGTGGAACCGGATGTTCGAGCAGCGGGTCATCTGGGACTACGACACGGCCGGCTTCGAGAAGATCGGCGCCCTGCCCGGCGGCGAGTCGCTCGAGTGGTGCTACGGCTGCGGCAAGTGCGTCCCCGTCTGCCCGGTCGACCTCGTCGGCGAGTACGGGCCCCGCAAGATCCACCGCAAGGTCCAGACCGGCACCGATCTGTTCCACGATCCCGATCTGTGGCTGTGCACCACCTGCATGAACTGCCTCCGGGTCTGCCCGAAGGAAGTCGACATGATCAAGATCATGCCGGCGGTGCGGGAAGTGGCGGTGGGCGAGGGCGACGTTCCGGCCGAGCTGCAGGACGTGTTCGAGAAGACGTTCCGCTACGGCAACTGCCTGGGCGAGAACGCCCGGCGGCGCCACGCCTGGACGAAGACGGCCGGCGTGCCGGTGCGGGTGCTGTCGGCCTCCGACCCCGGCCCGGTGGACGTGCTCGTCTGGGTGGAGGACTACTGGAGCTACCACCCCCGCGGCCAGGACGCCGCCCGGGCCTTCGCCCGGGTGGCCACCGCCCTGGGCGTGGACTGGGCGATCGTCGGCCCGGAGGAGAAGACGGTCGCCGACTCGCAGCGGCTGGCCGGGGAGAAGGGGCTCTTCGAAGCGATGATGGAGGACGTCGTCGCCACGCTGGTCAAGTACCAGTTCAACCGGATCGTCACCCCCGATCCCCACGCCTACAACGCCTTCACCAAGATCTATCCACAGTACGGCCACACCTATGAAGTGCTGCACTACACGCAGCTGCTGGCGCCGCTCATGGACCGGGCCTCCTTCGTCAAGGACGTCAACCTCGACGTCACCTTCCACGACCCCTGCTACCTGGGCCGCCACGGCGGCGAGTACGACGCCCCCCGGGTGCTGCTGAAGGCCATCCCCGGACTGAACCTGGTGG
This sequence comes from Actinomycetota bacterium, assembly GCA_040756995.1. Classification (GTDB taxonomy): domain Bacteria; phylum Actinomycetota; class Acidimicrobiia; order IMCC26256; family BP-133; genus BP-133. The sequence goes on from JBFLYK010000041.1 coordinate 12,569, forward strand.
AGATGGAGCGGTCCCGGGAGAACGGCTACTGCTGCGGCGGGGGCGGCGGCGGCATGTGGCTCGACGGGTTCACCGCCAACCACACCCGGGAGCGGCTCTCGGAACGGCGGGTCCGGGAGGCGGCCCAGACCGGCGCGGCGGCACTGGCCGTGTGCTGCCCCTACGAGGTCTCGCGCTTCGAGGACGGCGCCAAGTCGACCGGGAACGACGCCCTGCGGGTGCCCGACATCATCGAGCTGCTCGACGAGGCGATGGGGCTCGCCCCGACCAGCGCCGCCGGCAGTGCCTGACCTGCGCGTCATCGACTTCGGGCGGGTGTCCGCCCTGCGCTCCCAGACGTTGTGGCACGCGCTGGCCTACGGCGTCTCCGCCGGCGAGCCGCCGACGCTGTCGTTCATGCGGCCGTCGCGGCCCTACGTCGGGCTCGGGTTCCACCGCCGGCTGGAGGAGGCCGACCTCGACGCCTGCCGGGAACGGGGGCTGCCCGTCTTCCGCCGGATGGTGGGCGGCGGCGTCGTCTACCTCGACCAGCACCAGCAGTTCTTCCAGATCTGTCTTCCGGCGGCGGCCGTTTCGAAGAACCGCCGGCTGGCGCTTCGGGAACTGCTGTCGCCGGCGGTCACCGCCTTCCGGGCGGCCGGCGTGCCGGCGGACCTCGACGACGAAGGCGAGATCGTGGTGGGCGAGGCGAAGATCTGCGGCCACGGCGCGGCGCAGATCGACGACGCCGTGGTCGTGGTCGGCAACCTCATCGAGCGGTTCGATCACGCCGCCGCCGCCCGCGTCCTCTCCCTGCCTGACGGCCTGCGGGCGGAGGTGATCCGGCTGATGGAACGGTACGTGCGGGCCACCCCCGCCGATGCGGCCGCCTTCCGGGCCGCGGCCATCGCCGCCTACGGCGAGGCCCTCGGGTTGGAGCCCGTGCCGGGGAGTCTGTCGCCCTACGAGCGGACGCGGTTGTTCGAACTCGACGAGCAGTTCCGGTCGCCGGACTGGCTCCGCGGGCCCCTGCGGCCGGCTCCGCCGTGCCCGCAGGTCAAGATCCGGGCCGGCGTCTACGTCGACTGGACGGTTGAGCCGAAGGGGAAAGCGTCGTGAGCGAGATCGTGGAAATTGCCGGGTTCGCGGTGGCGCTCGACCGGGCCTACGACCCGGCCGGCCACTTCTGGGTCTTCGTCCTCTCCGGCGACCGGGTGCGGATCGGGCTTGACGCGCTCGGGGTGGAGACCAGCGGCACCATTGCCCAGCTCGCCTTTCTCCCCGTCGGTGAGCACCTCAAGCGCGGTGAGCCCTTCGGCAGTCTGGAGGCGGCCAAGTTCGTCGGCCCGCTCAGCAGTCCGCTGTCGGGCACGGTCGTGGCCACCAACGACGCCGTCGTCGCCGACCCGGCGCTGGTCGAGCGCGATCCCTACGGCGCCGGGTGGTTGATCGAGCTCGATCTCGCCGACCCCGGTGAGCTCGGCGACCTGATCTCCGGCGCCGAGGTCGTCCCGGCCTGGTTCGAGGGCGAGGTCGAGGACTACCGGATGAAGGGGGTGCTGGCCGAGTGACCGCCCCGACGGGTGCGCCCACGGCCGGCTTCGCCCTCCGGCAGGCGAACTTCGCCGACACCATCGAGTTCTACGCCCCCGGGCTCAAGCGGTGGGAGACGCCGGAGTGGAAACCGTCCAACCCCCGCCGCTTCCTGCCCGTCTCGGTGACCGGATCGGCCTGCGCCCTGTCCTGCGATCACTGCCAGGCCAAAGTCCTGGAAGGGATGATCTCCGTCAAGGCGGGAGAGGATCTCTTCGATCTCGCCGCGTCGCTCAAAGCGCGGGGCAGCGAAGGGTTGCTGGTCTCCGGCGGTTCCACCCGCGCCGGCGGCGTTCCGATGCTCGGCCACCTCCGCCACGTCCCCCGCATCAGGGACGAGCTGGGCATGAAGGTCATCACCCACTCCGGGGTGGTGTCGCCCGAGCTGGCCCAGGGTCTGGCCGACGCCGGCGTCGACGGCGTGATGCTCGACATCATCGGCGCCGACGAGACGATCCACGACGTCTACCACCTCGACCTGACGACCGCCGACTTCGAACGGTCGCTGGCTCTGCTGGCGGAACGGGGGCTGCGGATCATCCCCCACATCGTCTGCGGTCTCCACTACGGCCGCTTCCTCGGCGAGCACCGGGCCCTGGAGATGATCACCCGCTATCCGGTGTCGACCCTCATCGTCGTGGTGCTCGTGCCGCTGGTCGGCACTCCAATGGCCCACCTCCCTCCACCGCCGGTGGAGGACGTCGTCGCGTTCTTCGCCGAAGCCCGAGCCGCCATGCCGACCACCAAGGTGAACCTCGGCTGCGCCCGCCCCCTGGGCCCGATGAAGCGGGAGCTGGACGAAGCGGCCATCGACCATGGCCTGAACGGCATCGCCTATCCGGCCGACGGCGCGATCGCCTACGCCGTCAGCCGGGGTCTCGAACCGAAGCTCTACGAGTACTGCTGCTCCCTGACGTGGACGGACTGATGAACGACTCCTGGAGACTCCTGACCCACGACGGCGTGGAGGCGGCCGCCGGGCTGGCCCTCGACGAGGCCATGCTGGCCGGCTACGCCCGCGACGCCGACCCGGGCTGGGCGCCGACGTTGCGGCTCTACACCTACCGCAGCCACTGCGCCCTCGTCGGCCGTTACCAGCACCTCGACGCCGAGGTCGACCTCGAGGCCTGCCGCCGCACCGGCACCGCCTTCTCCCGCCGGCCGACCGGCGGGGGCGCCATCGTGATGGGCGCCGGCCAGCTCGGTGTGGCGGTGGCCACCCGGGCGCCCACCGATCAGAACCCGCGGGCGCTGCTGGCCCGTTACGCCGAAGGGATCGTCGCCGGTCTGGCCGAGCTCGGGATCAAGGCGACGTTCGCCGGCAAGAACGACCTGTCGGTCGCCGGCCGCAAGATCGCTGGCCTCGGCCTGTACCTGGACCCGGGCGGCGGGCTGCTGTTCCACTCGTCGGTCCTCGCCGACCTCGACATCCCGTTCATGCTCGAGGTCCTCAACATCCCGGCGGCGAAACTGGGCGACAAGGCGGTGGCGGCGGTGGCCGAGCGGATCACCACGGTCAGCCGGGAGACGGGGCGCACCGTCGGCGGCGCCGACATCCGTGACGCCATCGCCACCGGGTTCGCCAAGGCGCTGGGGATCGAGCTCTCGGCCGGCGGCGAGACGCCGGCCGAACTGAACCGGGCGGCGGTGCTCGAAGCCGAGCGCTACGGGAACGAGGCGTGGTGCCATGAGCACAGCCCCCAACCCGACGCCACCGCCACTTCGGTGTTCAAGACTCCGGAGGGGCTGGTGCGCTGCTACCTGGCCCTGCACGGCCCGACGATCAAGAGCGCGCTGTTCGCCGGGGACTTCAACGCCGTTCCCGAACCGCTGGCCCGCTTCGAGGCGTCGCTCCGCTGGGCCCGGCTCGAGGAGGCCACGCTGGAGAAGCTGGCCGCGGCGTCCTGCCCCGACGGCACCGGCCTCGGCGTTCCGCCCTCGGAGCTCGTCAAGGCGGTGCTGGCGGCCGGGGAACGCGCCGTGGCGCCGGCTGCGCCGGTCCGCCCGTCCGGCTCCTGCTACTTCCCGGAGGACGCCGCATGACCGTCACACCGGTGGCCCTGGGTTCGGCCCGTTTCCGTACGGCCGGCGTCAACGAGAGCCCGGAATGGGTGCGGATCTCGATGGCGTCGGCCATCACCTTGAGGTTCCGGTCGGGCCGCTTCACCCGCGACTTCGAGTTCGGCGGCATGAACCTGCTGCTCAACTACGAGGACGGGTGCCGGTCGGACTGCGGCTACTGCGGCCTGGCCCGTACCCGCCCGGGGACCTACGAGGACAAGTCGTTCATCCGGGTGGAGTGGCCGCTGGTGCCCACCGACGAGCTGGTCGACCGGATGGCGGCCCGCGACGACACGATGACCCGGCTGTGCATCTCGATGGTCACCCATCCCCACGCCTACCGGGACACGCTCGACATCGCCGCCCGCATCACCGCCAAGGTGACGGCGCCGCTGTCGATCCTGGTCGCGCCGCCGACGCTCAACCACACCAAGCTCGAGCGATTCAAGGCGGTGGGTGTCGACATGATCGGCATCGGCCTCGACGCCGTCACCGAGGACCTCTTCCGCCGGATCCGCACCGACGTCCCGGCCGGGGGCGCGGGGCTGTCGTGGGCCAAGTACTGGGAGGTGGTGAACGACGCCCGGGAGATCTTCGGGCCCTGGAAGGTCAACTGCCACACGTTGGTCGGGCTGGGGGAGACTGACCGCGACCTCGTCGACATCTTCACCCGGCTGCGGGACCGGCAGATCTTCTCCTACCTGTTCTGCTTCAACCCCGAACCCGACTCCCGGATGGCCGACCATCCGAAGTCGCCGCTGCGGCGGTGGCGCCGGATCCAGCTGGCCAAGCACCTGATCGAGTCCGAAGGATTCGGGGCCGGCCAGTTCGACTTCGACGCCGACGACAACCTCCGCGCCCTCGACGGCGACGCCGAGGTCGTCGAACGCAGCGTCGCCAGCGGGATCCCCTTCATGACCAACGGTTGCCCCGGCGCCGGAGGCGAGCCCGGGTGCACCCGACCGTACGGCTCCTATCGCCCGTCGGAGCCCATCCGCGACTTCCCCTTCCTGCCCAACGCCGACGATCTCGCCGGTATCCGAACCGATCTTGCTCTGCATGAGCTGAGGAGCTGAAAGGGCCGAATCATGCGCATCGTGGTTCCGATCAAGCAGACGCCCGACCTGGTCGAGGAGCTCGAGCTCAATGACGACGGGACCGACGTCGATCGCGAGTTCCTGAAGTTCGTCCTCTCCGAATGGGACGACCAGGCGCTCGAGGAGGCCCTCCTCGTCAAGGAAACGGGCGGGGGAGAGATCATCGTCGTCGGTTTCGGTGATCCCGACGTCGAGCTCAGCCTGTACACCGCCCTGGCCAAGGGGGCGGACCGGGCCGTGAACCTGACCGGGCTGGGCGAGGGTTGGATCGACAGCCACACCCGGGCGGCGGCGCTGACGTCGTGGCTGTCGGGCCAGGAGGTCGACCTCGTCCTGGCCGGGGTGCAGGCGGTCGACGATCTCGACGGTCAGCTCCCGCCGCTGCTGGCGGCGATGCTCGGCTGGCCGCATGTCGGCGTCGTCATCGGGGTCGAGGCGAAGCACGGCAGCATCCAGGTGAGCCAGGAGTTCGGCGGCGGGAAGGCCGCCCGGCTCGAGGTCCAGCTGCCGGCGGTCGTCGGAGTGCAGGCCGCCCGGCAGCCACCCCGCTACGCGTCGATCACCCGCATCCGCCAGGCGCAGCAGGCCGGCGGCATCGAGGAGGTGTCGGTGACGAAGCCCGGCGCCGACGCCGGCATCGCCGTGCGGCGCCTGTTCGAGCCGGAGAAGACGGGCCACGCCGAAATGCTGAGCGGCAGCGCCGACGACGTGGCCGCCCGGATCGTGGAACTCATCCGGTCCAAGGGCGTCCTCAAGTAGAGGGAGGAGCAGCGATGGCGAACGACATCCTTGTGCTGGCCGATCACCTGAAGGGCCAGCTCTCCGAGCCGACGCTGGAGCTCGTCGGCAAGGCCCGGGAACTGGCCGGCGCCACCGGCGGACAGGCCGTCGTGGCGCTGCTCGGGGCGCCCGACCTCGCCGGGCAGATCACCGGAGCCGACACCGTCCTCACCATGGACCACCCGGCGCTGGCCGACTACACGCCCGAGGGGTGGGAGAAGGCCCTCCTCCACATCGTCAACGAACGGCAGCCCCGGCTCGTCCTGATCGCCAACACCACGATCGGAATGGACCTCGGCGCCGGCCTCTCCGCCGGCTGGGGAGCGCCGCTGGTGGCCTACACCGTCCGGCTCGACGCCGACGGCAGCGACATCGTGGCCACCGCCCAGGTCTACGGCGGCAAGCTGCTGGCCGAAGTCGCCCTCTCCGGCGACCGCGGCATCTGCACGGTGGTGGCCGGCTCCTTCCCGGCGGCCGCCACCGCCGACGGCCACCCGGCGGTGGAGGCGGTTCCCCCTCCCCCCGGCCTGGACGACCTCAAGACGTCGTTCATCACGATGGTGGAGCCCGAGGCGGGCGACGTCGACATCACCGCCGCCGAGCTGCTCGTCTCGGTCGGGCGGGGGATCGGCAGCCAGGACAACCTCGAAGAGGTGCAGGAGCTGGCCGACGCCCTCGGAGCGCCGCTGTCGGCCTCCCGGCCGATCACCGATGCCGGGTGGCTACCCAAGACCCGTCAGGTCGGCAAGTCGGGTCTCAAGGTGAAGCCCAAGGTGTATCTGACCTTCGGGATCTCCGGGGCGCCGGAGCACCTCGAGGGCATGCGGGACGCCGAGCTCATCATCGCCTGCAACACCGACCCCGCGGCCCCGATCTTCGACGTCGCCCACTACGGGACGACCGTCGACCTCTTCGATCTGGTCCCGGCCATCACCGAGAAGCTTTGAACTGTCCGTTCTGTTCGTTCGAAGGGCCGCCCCGGGGCCTGCACGCCCATCTCGGCGAGCAGCATCCGGAGGCGGTCCGCTTCGAGGAAAAGGGCGGCCGCTCGTTCTACGCCCTCACCTGCCCGATCTGCGGCGCCGGCTACGAGCGGGAGATCAAACCCCGGGGCCGGGATCCGGGCTTCGTCGACGAGTTCTCGGCCCAGATCCGCCTCGTCGCCTTCGACATGCTCGTCAACCACCTGCTGGGGGAACACGAGGACGTCCCCATCCCGGAGGACGAGGAGCCCGCACCGCAGCCGGCCGCACCGGCCGGTGACGCCCCGGTGCCCGCCTGGCTGGCCGAGGCCCGCCGGGCCAAACAGCAGAACGGAACCTAGGAGGCAGCGTGGCCACGGTCAGCAACTGCAACCTTCCCGAGGACCTGTACTACGTCGTCGAGAAGCACGTGTGGGCCCGCCACGAGGACGGCGTCGTCACCGTCGGCCTCACCGACGTGGCCCAGAACCTGGCCAAGGGCATCATCTCCGTCAGCCCGAAGAAGGTCGGCCGGCGGGTCGAGGCGGGCAAGAGCGTGGCCACGGTGGAGAGCTCCAAGTGGGTCGGCCCGGTGCCGTGCCCGGTGGCGGGAGAGATCGTCGAAGTCAACGAGGCGGCGGTGGCCGACCCCGGCATCGTCAACCGGGAGCCCTACGGCGCCGGCTGGATCGCCAAGGTCCGGACCGACAGCTGGGAGCCCGACGCCGTCGGGCTCGTCACCGGTGAGGCGGGCATCGCCGAATACGCCGCCTATCTGGAGAAGGAAGGGATCCGCTGCGGCGGCTGAGATGGACCAGAGCTGGTTCGGGTGCGTCATTCCCGGCGACCTCCTCTACGACCTCGGGCGCGACGTGTGGGTGCGCCGGCTCGAGAACGGAGAGGTCGAGTGCGGGATGACCGACGTGGCCCAGACCCGCTGCGGTCGTTTCGTCAGCGTGTCGTGGAAGCATCCCGGCAAGCAGGTGAAGCAGGGTCGGCCCCTGGCGGTGATCGAGAGCGCCAAGTGGGTCGGCCCGTTCCCGGCGCCGTTGTCGGGGCAGATCGTGGCCGACAACCGGTTGGCCTTCGAGAAGGACATCGCCCTGGCCAACCGGGATCCCTACGGCGCTGGTTGGCTCATCCGTCTCCGGCCGAGCGATTTCGACGGGGAGAGCGGTCATCTCGTCGGCGCCGACGCGGCCTTCGAGCACTACCGCAAGCTCATCGAGGAAGAGGGAATCCGGTGTTTCCGCTGTGAGGATTGAGGAGGGTACGCCCATGGAGGACAACGGCAACGGCAAGGGCAACGGCTACCGGCAGAAGAGCATGGCCATGGTGTGTTGGAGCAGCGATCTCGACCGGGTGTGGCCGGTCATGATCCTGGCCACCACGGCCGCCGCCTCAGGACTGAAGGTCGACGTGTTCTTCACGTTCTGGGGCCTGCGGGTGCTGCAGAAGAACGACAAGCGCATGACCGGCCAGAACTGGATGCAAAAGGGTGAGTCGATCGTCGACCGGGGCGGGACTGATCATCTGAAGCTCGGCAAGATCCACTTCGGCGGCGCCGGAACGATGATGATCAAGAAGCTGGCCAAGGAGTACAAGGTCGCCAGTCCGACGGAACTGCTCGACATGGCCAAGGATCTCGGCGTGAACCTCTATCCCTGCCAGATGACGATGGACCTCTACGGGTTCACGAAGGACGACTTCATCGACGGGCTGCAGCCGCCGATGGGTGCGGCGAGCTTCATCGACATCGCGGCCGACGCCGACATCACGTTGTTCATCTAGTCAGTCGTAGGTCGCCACGGCGGTCACGAAGGCCCCGGCCGAGAGCCGGAGGTCGAGCCGCGCCGGTGCCTCGCCGCGGAAGAACACCTGGATTCCCTCGGCCCGCCAGGTCACGAACGCCTCGGGATCGAAGGGGCTGCCGAGGACGGCGACGGGCTCCCGGTCGCGCCCGCCCGCCACCGTCACTGCCCGCTCGCCGTGATGGCAGAGCGCGACCAGATCGGGGGAGAAGTGCGTCTCGGGCGCCGGACCGGTCAGCGCCGCGGCCCGGGCCGCCGGGCGGCGCTTCCGTTGCGGCGCGTCACCGAGCGGCATCAGATTCCGAGGAACGCCTTGCCCTCGGCCGATATCCGCTCCGGCGACCACGGCGGGTCGAACACCAGCTCCGTCCGCACATCGTCGAACGGGAGCGCCCCGGTCACCTCCTTGATCCCCGACTCGATGAGCGGCCCGAGCCCGCAGGCCATGGTGGTCAGCGTGTAGCGGACGGTGACGCTGGTGCCGTCGACGTCGACGCCGTAGATGAGGCCGAGGTCGACGATGTTGAGTCCCAGCTCCGGATCGGTGACCGCCTTGAGGGCGTCGCGGACCTCGTCCGGCGACGGGACGGGCGCTTCGGCGTCGCTCAGCGCACCACCGGAGCCCGGAGCGACGTCTGGCGCTCGAGCTCGTCGGACATGACGCCCCGGAGGATGTCGATCGCTTCGATCACCTTCGGGTGGCGCAGCGAATACATGACGTTGTTGCCCTGGCGCTCGGCCTCCACCAGCCCACGGTCCCGCAGCACGGCCAGATGCTGCGACGTGTTGGACTGCGGCGCTTCGATGATCTCGCACAGCTCACTCACGGTGTAGCGCCCGTAACGGAGGGCGTACAGGAGCAACAGGCGCTTCGGATCGTTGAGCGCCTTGCACATGCTCGCCACCAACTCGTCGAGCTCCCGGCGGAGCAGCGAATCGATCGGCGCCAAGGAAGCCACCTCCGGCCCAGGGAAGCTCGGGCTTCCACTATAAGCCAGGAAGCCCGATTTCCCTATAGCTAGGTCATATTTGTTACCGAGTGTATTCAAACATGCACGACTGCGCATGCAGATGCAACTTCGGCCGGTGATGCCCTAGTTTTCCGCCGGTGCCGGGGCCTCGGCGGGGACGGGCCGGCGGACGTCGAGCGTCTCACGGTCGAGCGCCGCCTCGAGCAGCTGGACGATGTCTACGACGGCCATGGTTTCCTCGTTGCCGGTCGTCTTGGCCGCATCGGTGTACATCGTCATGTCCTTGGGACAGGCGACGACGAACGTGTCGACGCCGATCGACACCGCCTCCCGGATGCGGTTCTCGCTGGGGCGCTCGGTGAGGTAGGAGTCGTCCATCCAGATCCGCCCCCCGCCCGCTCCGCAGCAGAACGTGTTGTCCCGGTTGCGGGGCATCTCGACCACCGTGCAGCCCAGCGCCGCCAGCAGCCGGCGGGGAGCGTCGGTCACCCGGTTGTAGCGGGCCAGGTAACAGGGGTCGTGGTAGGTGACGGTGCGGCCGAGCGGCTTGACGGGAATGGTCCCGTCCTCCACCAGCTCGGCCAGCAGTTCGGTGTAGTGCCGGACGGGCTTGTCGAGCCCGAACTCGGGATACTCGTTGCGCAGCGTGTTGAGGGAGTGCGGGTCCGTCGTCACGATCTCGTCGAACGCCGCCTTCCCGAACGCCGTCAGGTTCTGCTCGACGAGCATCTCGAACAGCCCTTCCTCCCCGATGCGGCGGACGTCGTTGCCGGAGTTGCGCTCGTCCTCGTAGAGGATGCCGAAGTCGACGCCGGCGTCGTTGAGGATCGTGGCCAGCGTGCGGGACAGCCCGGCCACCCGGTCGTCGAAGCTGGCGAAGTCACCGACGAACCACAGGTAGCGGACCGGTTCGGACCGGGCGTCCTTGATCTTGAAGTCCAGACCCTTCGTCCACCGGGCCCGCTGACGGGACGACTTCCCGAAGCTGTTGCCCTGGGTGGCGAAGTTCTGCAGCGTGTCCTGCAGGGTCGGCTCCATGCGGCCCTCGTCGACCAGGGACCGGCGCATCTGGACGATGGTCGAGACGTGCTCGATGCCGACCGGGCACGCCTCGACGCAGGCCATGCACGTCGTGCAGGCCCACAGCGTCTTCTCCTTGATCACGTCGCCGGCCAGCTTCGTGTCCCCGTTGCCGGACAGGGGGCCGGTGGGCAGCGGGCGGCTCTCGCGATCGAGCAGGGTGGGAATGCCGTGTTGCTGGTCGACCCATTGCCGCAGGTCGAGGACGAGGTCGCGGGGTGAGAGGGGGCCGCCGGCCACCTGGGCCGGGCAGGCGACGTGACAGCGGCCGCACTTGGTGCAGGCGTCGAGGTCGACGAGCTCCTTCCAGGTGAAGTCGGCCAGTGTGCGGTAGCCGACGTGGTCGGCGTCAGGGGCGGGCCGGGGAAGGCGGCGGGCCGATGCCGGGTCGTGCACCGTGAGGTTGGCCGCGTCGACGACCATGTGCATGGCCTTGGAGACGGGGATGTAGGCCACGAAGCCCAGGGCCAGGACGGAGTGCAACCACCACGTGCCGAGCCGGAGGTCCTCGGCCGTCGCCGCCCCCATCCCCATGCCGGAGAAGGCCTTGGCCAGAACCCAGCCGACGGGGGACCAGCCCTCGAAGGACGGGAAGTGGGTGGCGTCGATCCGGAGTCCCTCCTGGACGAACCCGGTGACGAGCACCGCCATGAGGAACCAGGCGAAGACGGCGTCGCCCTTCCGCAGCGCCGCCCGGGAGTAGCCCTCCTCGGGTTTCTCGGCCCGGGTGTAGTCGAGCTGCGGGGGATGGGTGAAGCGCCGCCGGATGAGGTAGGCCAGACCGACGATGGCGCCGAGGCCCATCACGTCGAGGATGACGGAATACCCGAGGTAGAACGGCCCGTGGAAGAAGTGGATCTCGTGGCCGACGAGCTGCTTGGAGATCGGCGCCAGGATGTCCTCGTCGATGGTGAGGATCACGGTGCCGATGAACAGCGTGATGAAGCCCCAGAAGACGAAGAAGTGGGCCAGACCCGTCTTGCGGTCCCGTTTGGCGACGGTGGAGTTCGAGGCGATGGCGGCGATCGACGTCTGGAGCGGGCGGGACCGGGCCACGACCCGCCCGGCGGCCACGAGCTCCTTCTCCCGGCGCCGGGTCTGCTCCCACAGCTCGTGCCAGCGGCCGATGCGCCGGCCGCGGCGGTACTTCTGGATCCGCTTCCAGGCGTAGAGGGCGAAGGCCAACGACGCCGCCGCGGCCAGGATGTAGAACAGAAGCTTGGCCGCGCCGTGAACGCCCGCGAAGACTTCTCGCGTCTGTTCGACCGCCAGCGCCGGTGCCCCCCTCATAGCGCTTCCTTTCGAACTGCGGCCTGCGGCCGGAGGCTATCCAATACTTGCGCATCTGCGCAAGCAGTCATTTAGTCGGGGGCCAGCAGGTAGAGCTGCCCTCCGTCGGCCACCGTCGGATAGGTGGCGATGTCGGTGTCGGCCGGGCCGCGGACGCGCTGGCCGGTGGTGACGTCGAACTGGCTGCCGTGCCCGGGGCACGTCACGACCGCTCCCTGCAGCTCTCCTTCGGAGATCGTCGCTCCGGCATGGGGGCAGCGATCGGCGCAGGCCAGGAACCGGTTGCCCACGTGGTACACCGCCAGCGCCTCATCCGCCGCGCCTCCGGCCGCCTCCCGGTGCACGCAGCCCAGCCGGCCGGCGGCGTCGGCCAGGGCGAAGAGCGGAACCCGCCGCCCTCGGCGGGGAGCACCGGTGGCCAACCGCTTGCGCAGCGTGGCCGCCAGCGCGCCCCGGTTGGCCACGAGGTCGCAACCGGCCCGCTCCGCCGCCAGCCAGCGGTCGCGGTCGGGCAGGCCGATGTGGCCGGCCACGAGGGTTTCCGGCCAGCGCCCGCGCAGCTCGACGAGGGCGTCGAACGCCCCGGGGGCGTCGAGGTCCATGACCACGACGGCCGGGTCGCCGGGCGGCTCGGACGGTGCCGGGGCGTCGGTGCGCCGGGCGGCGAGGCCCACTTCGGTGGCCAGGCTCTCGACGGACCGCACGACCTTGGGGTCGCTGGTCCACAACAGGAGCCAGGGGGAGGCGGTCACGCCGTCACACGTCGAGGGCCGCGCCGGCCGGCGTCCATCGGGCTGCGGGGGCGGATGCCGAGGCGGCGGTCGGTTCGGGCTCCAGCGTGATGTCCCGGTCCTCGAGCAGGTTCTGGGCGTACCCGACGGCCTCGTGGGTGGAGAAGAAGAAGCGGGCCGGCCCGAGGCGGGCGTAGAGGCCCGAGCGGCGCATGACGTCGAGGATGATCCCCTTGACGTTGGCCAGATAGAACTCCACCCCCCGGGCGGCGTAGTCGTCGGCGAGCTCGCTCAGCACGGCGTCGGCCGACGAGTCGAGATCGGTGACGCTGCTGAAGTCGAGGATCATCACCCGGAGCCGGTCGGGATGGGCCGATTCCACCTCGTGCAGTGTCTCGGCCAGATAATCGGCGTTGGCGAAGTACAGCGGCGCATCGACCCGGAACACGATCACGCCCGGGACCGTGACGGCGCCCGGCGTCCGGTCGATGTTGCGGAATTCGGTCGTGCCCGGCACCCGGCCGAGGACGGCGGTGTGGGGCCGGGCCGTCTGGCTCAGCACGACGAGCAGCGACGCCACGACGGCCACGATGATGCCCCGCTCGATGCCGAGGGCCAGCGTGGCCCAGAAGGACAGCGCCAGCAGATAGAAGTCGCTGCGCTTCACCCGCCACAGCCGTCGGGCCTCGCCGACGTCGACGAGCCCGGCGGCGGCCATGAACACCACCGAGGCCAGGACGGCCTTCGGCAGTGACCGGAACAGGGGGGCGGCGGCCACCAGCGTGACGGCGATCACCCCGGCGGTGATGAGCCCGGCGATCGGGGTGCGCGCCCCGGTGGCGGCGTTGACTGCCGTCCGGGAGAAGGAGCCGGCCACGGGGTAGCCCTGGAACAGTCCGGCGGTCACGTTGGCCGTGCCGAGAGCGACGAACTCTCCGCCGGCGCTCACCCGGTATCCGTTGCGGGCGGCGAAGTACTTGGCCATGGCCAGGGACTCGATCAGGGCGACGAGCGTGATGGCGAACGACAGCGGCAGCAGACGTTGCAGCCGGTCGAGGTCGAGCGGTGGAGGGCTGGGGGCGGGCAGGCTGCGGGGGATGTCCCCCACGACCTTGATGCCGTGCTCCTCGAGGCCCAGCCCGGCGACCACGACGGTGGCGGCGAGCACGATGAGCAGTGCCCAGGGGAAGGCCGGGCGCCAGCGCCGCAGCAGCATGAGCAGGAGGAAGCCGGCCGAGCCGACGGCGAGGGTGAGGACGTGGACCTCGTCGAGCCGTCGACCGGCGTCGAGGAGCACCGAGTGGACGTATTCACTGCGGACGAGGTCGACGCCCAGCATGTGCCGCAACTGGCTCGACACGATGATGAGGGCGGCCGCCGACGTGAAGCCGGAGAGCACCGGGTGGGAGAGCAGGTCGGCCACGAATCCGAGCCGGGCCAGCCCCATGACGATCATCAGCCCGCCGACCATGAGGGCCAGGATGGCGGCCAGTTCCACGTAGGCCTGCGGATCGCCCCGGGCCAGGGGTTCGAGACCGGCGGCGGTGAGCAGCGACACGATCGCCACCGGACCGAGGCCGAGCTGCCGGGACCGGCCGAGCGCGGCGTAGGCCACGATCGGGAAGACCGCGGCGTACAGCCCGGCGACCGGTGGCAGACCGGCTACCAGGGCGTAGGCCATTCCCTGGGGGATCAGCACCGCCCCCACCGTGAGGCCGGCGGCCAGATCGGCGGCGAACGTGGCCCGCCCGTAGCCCGGCAGCCACTCGAACACGGGCAGCACCCGCCGGAGCCGCGCCGTCACTTGGCCTGCCACCGTGTGGGCGTAGGGGGAGGCAGGTGAAGCTCCCGAGTCTCCTCGATGAGGACCTCGCCCCGGTCGGCGATGTCGAGTTCGGGGCCGGTACCGAGGACCGCCTCGGCGTGGCGGACGGCGTCGTCGGCGGACAGGAAGAAATGATCGGCGCCGAGGTGCTCGTAGGACCCCGACCGGCGCATCACGTCGAGCAGGCGGCCCTTCACACCGGCCAGGTACAGCTCGATGTCCCGTCGGGCGAGGTCGTCGGCGATCTCGACGAGCGCGGTGTCCGCCGACGAGTCGAGCTCGGTGACGCTGGTGGCGTCGAGGACCAGGACGCGCATCCGCCCGTCCTGCTCCTCCTCCAGGGTGGCGAGTTTCTCCCGGAGATAGTCGAGGTTGGCGAAGTACAGCGGAGCGTCGACCCGCACGACGACGACGCCGGCGGTCGTGACCGCCGACGGCGACCGTTCCACGTTGCGGAACTGCGTCGTGCCCGGGATCCGCCCCAGGACGGCGATGTGGGGCCGGGTGGTCTGGCGCAGGACCACGGCCAGCGAGGCCACGACGCTGATGCCGAGGCCGAGCTCCACGCCGAAGGCCAACGTGCCGGCGAACGCCAGGGTGAGAAGCCAGAAATCACTGCGCTTGACGGTCCAGAGGCGGCGGGCCTCGCCGACGTCGACGAGGCGGGCGACCGCCATGATCACCACCGACGCCAGGACGGCGTGGGGCAGCGGCCGGAACAACGGGGTGAGGACGGCGAGGGTCAGCGCCACGACCCCGGCGCTGATGATCCCGGCCATCTGCGTGCGGGCGCCGCTGACGGCGTTCACCGCGGTGCGGGAGAAGGAGCCGCTCACCGGGTAGCCGTGCGACAGCCCGGCGGCCACCGTGCTGGCTCCGAGGGCCACGAGCTCCCGGTTGGGTTTGATGGTGTAGCGGTGGCGCTGGGCGAAGACCTTGGCGATGGCGATCGATTCCACGAACCCGAGCATCGTGATGGCCAGGGCCGTGGGCACGAGGTCGCCGAGGTGATCGAAGCCGGCGGTGGGCACCCCGATGGAGGGCAGACGGCCGGGGATGTCTCCCACCACGCTGACGTGGTGATCCTCGAGATCGAAGGCGATCACCGCCCCCGTGGCCGCGGCGACGGCGATCAGCGCCCCGGGCCAGCTCGGAAGCCACCGCCGCACGGCGGCCAGCAGAGCGATCCCGCCCAGCCCGACGGCCAGCGCCGCACCCTGTACCTCGTCGAGCCGGCCGGCGGCTTCGGCCACGATCCGGTGGACCCGCTCCCCCTGCTCCAGGTCGATGCCCAGCAGGTACTTGAGCTGGCTGGCGGCGATGAGGATGGCCGCCGCCGACGTGAAGCCGCTGAGGACGGGCCGGGACAGGAAGCTGACCATGAAGCCGAGGCGCCCGACACCGAGGGCGATGCGCATGAGCCCGACCATGACGGCCAGGGCGGCGGCCAGCTCGACGGTCAGCGCCGGGTCTCCTCCGGAGAGGTGGGCCAGGCCGGCGGAGGTGAGGAGCGAGCTGATGGCGGTCGGACCGACGCCGAGTTGCCGGGACCACCCGATGGCGGCGTACACCACCAGCGGCAGCACCGCCGAGTACAGGCCGACCTGGGGTGGTAGCCCGGCGAGGAGGGCGTATCCCATCGACTGGGGGATCAGCATCGCCCCCACGGTCAGCCCCGCGACGAAGTCGCCCTTCAGGTCTCCCCGGCCGTAGCCGGGCAGCCAGTCAAAGACCGGCAGGCGCAGCCTGCGGCGGTGACCTTGCATGGGCTTCCCCCCGACCCGCCATTACATCGCCACTGGCGCACATGCGCAACCAGACAAACCGGGGCCGGCGGCCGGCGGGCGGCTTCGGGGCGCGTCGACGTCCTCAGCCCCGGGCGCAGGAGGCGCCGAGGCTGCGGTCGTCGGCCGTCCAGCCCGCAACGGTGCCCTCGGGCCAGAAGTCGCCGGTCGACGGGTCCTGCACGTAGGGCACCGGCGCCGCCCGGCCGCCGGCGATCTCCTCCACCGCGGCCAGGAACCGCTCGACGTCGGCCAGGGAGGTCGACAGTCCGGCACTGGCCCGCACCGCGCCCGGCATCTCCCGCCGGTCGTGGCGGAGGACGGCGGCGCGGTAGTCGGCCACCTCGTCCGGGCTCAGGTCGAGCAGCCGCAGCAGATAGGGATGGGCGCAGAAACAGCCGTGGCGGACCCCGATGCCGTACTCGGCCGACAGGCGGGCGGCCACCAGAGCGTGGTGCACGCCCTCGACCGTGAACGTGGCCAGCGGAAGGGTGACCTCCGGCGGCTTCGGGCCCAGCAGCCGCACGCCGGGGATGGCGGTCAGCCCGGACCGCAGCGGGCCGAGCAGCGCGTCATCGTGCTCGACGATCGCCTTCCAGCCCAGCCGGTCGAACTCGGCGAAGGCCGTCTCGAGCGCCACCGCGCCGATCACGTTGGGGGACCCGGCTTCTTCCCGCTCGGGCGGGTCGGTCCAGGCCACCTCGTCGAGGTCGACGAGGTCGACCGCGCCCCCGCCGGCCAGGAACGGGTCACCCTCGCTGAAGCTCGCCCGGGGCCCGATGAGGACGCCGGCGCCGAAGGGGGCGTACATCTTGTGCCCGCTCCAGGCGATGTAGTCAGCGGCCGGCGGGAGCGGCCGGTGGGGGGCGAGCTGGGCGGCGTCGACCACCACCGGGATCTCTCGCTCGTGGGCGGCGGCCAGGATCTCGTCGAGCGGCGGCAGCCAGCCCGTGACGTTCGACGCGCCGGTCAGGGCCAACAGCTTCGGGCGGGGCGAGGCGTCGAGGGCGGCGACGACGTCGTCGGTCGAGAAGGTTCCCTCGGAGCCGCACTCGACGAAGCGGCGCCGGCACCGCCGGGCCCACGGCAACAGCATGGCGTGGTGCTCCACCACGGTGGTGACGATCACGTCGTCGGGTGTGAGCGGCAGCCGGTAGGCCAGGTGGTTGATGGCCTCGGTGGTGTTGCGGACGATCACGGCGATGTCGTCGCCGTCCTCGGGCCGGCCGGCGAAGCGGAGGGCGGCCAGGCGGGCCTCCTCGTAGGCGTTGGTGGCGAGGCGCGACTTGTAGCCGGCGCCCCGGTGGACGCTCGAGTACCAGGGCAGGAACTCCTCGACCCGCCGGGCCACCGCCGGCAGGGCGTTGGCCGACGCCGCCGAGTCGAGGTTCAGATAGGGCCGTTCCCGCCCGTCGACACAGGGCACCGGGAGGCCGTCGCCCACCAGCGGCGAGGGGACTTGAGGCTGCGTGGCGTCCATCGCGCCATCATCCCCTGCTTTCCGGCCCCAACCCGAACCTTCGGGGTGCCCGAAGGGTCCCCCTCCGGCGGAAGGCCGCCCGACACAATGTGGTCATGCCACGATCCTTTCGCCCCCGGGCGACGGCGGCGATCAGCATCGTCTCCCTCGCCGCCCTCATCGTCGCTCTCCGCGGCGACGCCGCCCCGTCGGGCGGTGGCGGGTACGCGCCGAACGAGGGCGGGCCGGGGACGATCACGACCGTGGCCGGCAAGAGCCCGTCCGGCTACTCCGGCGATGGAGGGCCGGCCCGGGACGCCGCCATGAACGAGCCCCGCATGCTGACCTTCGACGGCGTGGGGACGATGTACATCGTCGACACCTTCAACCACGTCATCCGCCGCGTCGGGCGGGACGGGATCATCACCACCATGGCCGGCAAGGCCGGCGGGTACGTCCCCCGCAAGGACTCCGACTGCAAGGAGAACTTCTCCGGGGAGAACGTGCCCGCCCGGGAGGCGCAGATGAGCTGCCCCCACAGCGCGGCCGTCCACGCCAACGGCGACCTCTACATCGCCGATTCCGCCAACCACGTGATCCGGAAGGTCGACACTCAGGGCATCATCACCACCGTCGTCGGCGAGGGAGGCCGGAACGGCGACGACGGCGACGGCGGCCCGGCCTCCGCCGCCCACATCAGCGGCCCGAAGGGCATCGTCTTCGACGCCCACTGGAATCTGTTCATCGCCGATTCCGGCAACGACAAGATCCGCCGGGTCGACGCCCGCACCGGCATCATCAGCACGATTGCCGGAACCGGCGATCCCGGAGTCACCGGCAACGGCGGCCCGGCCACGGCGGCCAAGCTCAGCGAACCGCGCACCCTGGCCATCGGACCCGACGGCTCGATCTTCTTCACCGAGCCGAAAGAGAACATCGTCCGCCGGATCGACCCGACCGGCATCATCACCCTCTTCGCCGGGACGGGAAAGGCCGGCTTCTCGGGCGACGGTGGCCCGGCCAGCCGGGCCCAGCTGAACTTCAACCGGGGCGTCAACGTCGACGGGGCCGGCACCGTGTGGATCGCCGACTCGCTCAACCAGCGGATCCGCAAGGTCGACGCCCAGGGGATCATCACCACCGCGGCCGGCAACGGGAAGGCCTGCTACTACTCGAGCAACAACAACTGCGGTGACGGCGGGCCGGCGACGGCGGCCGGGTTCGCCGTGCCCCGGGCGCTGGAGTTCGACGACGTCGGGAACCTCTACGTGGCCGACACGTTCAACGAACGGATCCGGCGCATCGACAGCTTCGCCGGCGCCGTGCGCCGCAACACCGCCCCGGGCCCGAGTTAGCCACCATTGGCGCCGGGCGGGACCCGCCGGGCCGGGGCGCGGCCGCGGGGCTGCTGGGGCCGGGGCCGCCGGGGCAGTGGCGGGACGGGCAGCTTCACCGGTTCGTCGGTGGTGAGGTCGACCGGCTGGCCGTAGTGCCGGACCGTGATGGGATCACCCTCGTGCAGCTCGTAGAGCGCCTGACCGGGCGTGGCGGTCACGCACAGGTTGCGCCGCCGGTACCAGAGGTTGAACGACAGCCGGGTGAGGCCGGGGGGCAGCTTGGGGGCCAGGGCCAGACAGCCGTTGCGGGCCCGGAGGCCTCCGAAGCCGGCCACGATCACCGTCCAGGCCCCGGCCAGCGATGCCATGTGCAGCCCGTTGCGGGTGTTGTGGTGCAGGTCCTTGAGATCCATGTGCGACACCTCGGAGAGGTAGTCGTAGGCCAGGTCGAGGTGTCCCAGTTCGGCCGCCAGCACGGCTTGTGTGATGGCCGACAGCGATGAATCCCGCACGGTCAGGGCTTCGTAGTAGGCGAAGTTGCGGGCCTTCTCGTCCTCGGTGAAGGCGTCGTCCCGGAGCTGCATCGCCAGCACCAGATCGGCCTGTTTCAAGACCTGCTGGCGGTAGAGGTCGAAGTACGGGAAGTTCAGGAACAGCGGGTACTGGTCGGGTCGTGTGCGGTCGAAGTCCCACACCGCGTACTGGGTGAACGACTCCGCCTGGGGATGCACGCCGAGTTCGGCGTCGTAGGGCACGTACATGGCCTCGGCCGCCGCCTGCCAGGCGGACCGTTCCTCGTCGTCGACGCCGAGACGCTCGGCCTCCTCCCGGTGGCGGCCGGCGAACTCGGCCGCCGCCCGGAGGTTCTGCTGGGCCATCAGGTTGGTGTAGACGTTGTCGTCGGCCACCGCCGAGTACTCGTCGGGGCCGGTCATGCCGGGCAGGTGGAAGCGGCCGTGCCGGTCGTGGTGACCGAGCGAGCGCCACAGGCGGGCGGTCTCCACCAGCAGCTCGAGGCCCTGGTGGGCTTCGAAGTCCTCGTCTTCGGTGGCGTCGATGTAGCGGAGGACGGCGTCGGCGATGTCGGCGTTGACATGGAAGGCGGCCGTGCCCGCCGGCCAGTAGCCCGAGCACTCCTCGCCGGCGATCGTCCGCCAGGGAAAGGCGGCGCCGGTGTGCCCCAGGGTGGCCGCTCTCGCCTTGGCCGTGGGCAGGATGGAATGGCGCCACAACAGGGCGTCGCGGGCCACTTCCGGACGGCTCGACGTCAGCACCGGGAGCACGAAGGTTTCGGTGTCCCAGAAGGCGTGTCCGTCGTAGCCGGTCCCGGTCAGGCCCTTGGCCGGGATGGCCCGCCGCTCGGCCCGGGCACTGCCCTGAAGGACGTGGAACAGCCCGAAGCGGGCGGCGTGCTCGATTTGCGCGTCGCCCTCCAGCTCGACGTCGGTGTGGCTCCAGAACGTGTCGAGATAATGGCGCTGCTCGGCCTGGAGGCCGTCCCAGCCGGTGTGGCGGGCCGCGGTCAGCGCCGCCGCCACCTGATCCCACAACGCCTGGCGGGACCGGACCTTCGACCAGCCGTAGGCCAGCAACTTGAGGATCCGCACCCGCTGGCCGGGGTGGAGAACGGCGGTCACGATCACCCGCCCGATGTCGGAGCCGCACTCGCTGAAGACGTCGGTGCGGTCCGGCCCGTCGACGATGTGGTCCATGGCCGCCGCCACCCGGAGGCCGCTGCGTTCCGTGCGATGGACCAGGGCGGCGCCGGTCGGGCCCCGGATGCCGTGGTCCTCGCTCACCAGGGGTGAGGTCAGGGCGGCGGCGACCCGGGGATCGTTGTCGGGCAAGGGCATCGGCTCGTTGGCCACCAGCTCCGACTGCACCACGACGCGGGCCGGCTCGCCGACGGCCTCCACCTCGTACTCGATGGCGGCCACGGCCCGCTGGGTGAACGACACCAGCCTGACGGACGTGATCCGCATGACCTGACCGGCCGGCGACTCCCACTCGACCGTCCGCCGCAGCGTCCCGGCCCGGAAGTCGAGGATCCGCTCGTGGTGGTGGAGGGTTCCGTAGCGGACGTCGAACGGTTCGTCGTCGACCAGCAGGCGGAAGACTTTGCCGTTGGTCACGTTGATCATCGACTGCCCGGACTCCGGATAGCCGTAACCGGCCTCGGCGTAGGGCAGCGGTCGCAGCTCGTAGACGCCGTTCAGATACGTCCCGGGCGTGCCGTAGGGCTCGCCCTCGTCGAGGTTGCCCCGCAAGCCGAGATGGCCGTTGCCGAGGGCGAAGACCGACTCGCTCTGGGCCAGCACGTCGAGATCGAGCTCCGCCTCCCGCACCAGCCACGGCTCGGTCCGGAAGACCCCGGCCTCGATCACCGGCGACCCGGGTTGGCCGGGACGAGGAGTTCCTCCAGGTCGCGCACGACGGTGTCGGCGCCGAGGCGGCGCAGCGCCTCGGCCTGGCCCGTGCGGTCGACACCGACCACGAACCCGAACCCGCCGGCCCGGCCGGCCTCCACGCCGGCCAGGGCGTCCTCGAACACCGCCGCGTCGCCGGCGGCCACGCCCAGAGCCCGGGCGGCGAAGGCGAACATATCGGGGGCGGGCTTGCCGGCCAGGGTCTCCCGTTCCGCCACCAGACCGTCGACCACCACCTCGAAGAACTCCGCCAGGCCGGTCACCTTGAGCACCGCCCGGGTGTTGGCGCTCGACGACACCACCGCCCGGGCCAGCCCGGCGTCGCGCACCGCCTCGAGATAGCGGACCGACCCCGGGTACACCTCGACACCGGCGGCCATCTTGGCCAGCACGAGCTCGTTCTTGCGGTTCCCGAGGCCGTGGACGGTGGCCACCGTCGGCGGGTCGGTGCCCGTGCCCTCGGGCAGCGTGATGCCCCGGGCGGCGAGGAACGAGCGCACGCCGTCGGCCCGTTTCTTGCCGTCGACGTAGCGGTCGTAGTCGGCGTGGGTGTCGAAGGGCACGAACGGCTCTCCCGTCTCTTGGGACCGGCGCTGAAGGTACTCGTCGAACATCTCCTTCCAGGCCGCGGCGTGGACGGTGGCGGTGCGCGTCAGCACTCCGTCTAGGTCGAACAGGCAGGCGCCGATGCCGTCAGGAAGACCAAGCACGGCTGTTTGCTACCCGTTTACGCGCTCTGTGCATTCAGGTCACGAGCGTAAGACATCGACCTTTTACCGTGAGCCCATGGTCTCCACCCGGGCCGGAACCGCCCTGGCTGCGCTGGCCCTGCTCGCCTCGACCGGCGTGACGACGGTGGCCCGGGCGGCCCCCACGCCGGCGCCGCCCTTCCGGATCGGCCTCATCGGCGACACCGGCTACAACGCCCAGGGGGAGCGGAATTTTCTCCGGGTGCGCACCAGCATGAACGCCGCCGGACTGGCCTTCACCGTTCACGACGGCGACATCTGGATGGGCGGCACGACCTGCAGCGACGACCGCCTGCGGAGGATCAAGGCGTTTCTCAACGGCTTCCGGACGCTCGTCTACACCCCCGGTGACAACGAATGGCTGGACTGCCCGCAGGGGCCGAACGGGCGGCTGCCGGCCATCCGCCGGATCTTCTTCTCGGAACCGCGGTCGCTGGGGGTGGCCCCGATCCCGCAACGCCGTCAGGACGGGACGCCGGAGAACGCCCGTTGGGAGTGGGGCGGCGTCGTCTTCGCCACCCTCAACGTGCCCGGGCCGAGCGGCGGCGGCCCGGCCGCCTGGGCCAACCTCACCTGGCTGGACAAGACCTTCGACCGGGCCGAGGCGATCGGGGCTCCGGCGGTGATGATCATCTGGCAGGACGACCCGACCGACGGCAGCTCACCGGCGCTGGTGGCCAGGCTGAAGAAGCGGGCGGCCGCCTTCCGCAAGCCGGTGATGCTGGTCCACGGCGACACGCACCGCTACAAGCTCGACAATCCCTGGCGGGACATCCGCAACCTGACCCGGCTCGAGACGTTCCCGACGTTCACTCCGGAGTGGGTCAAGGTCATCGTGAACCCGGCCAGCCCGGCCGTGTTCACCGTGGCCCGAATGCGCGCCTGACCCCCGCCGAGAAGGTGAAGATCGCCGTGGCGGTGAGGGCGATGGCGCCCCCGGCGGCGATGTCGAACGCGGCCGAGAGGCACAGCCCCACCACGCCGCTGGCCGCTCCGAGGCCGGCGGCCACGACGGTCATCGGCGTCACCCGGTCGGTCCACTGCCGGGCGGCCAGGGCCGGGACCGTGAGGAGGGCCACCGCCAGCAGCGTGCCGACCGCCGGCACGCACACGACCAGCGCCACGGTCACGATGAGGAGCACCATCGTGTCGAGCGCCCGGCCCGGATAGCCGAGGGCTGTCAGCCCGCCGGGGTCGAAGGCGCCGAGCACCAGCTCCTTGTGGAAGGCGGCCAGCACGCCGACCAGGACGGCGCCGATGACGGCCGTGGTGACCAGATCGGCCGTGGTGACAGTGACGATCGAACCGACGAGGTAGGCCGACAGGTCCCGTGACGCGCCCGGTTGGGCCGACAGCACGAGCACCCCGACGGCGAAGCAGCCGGCCAGGACGATCCCGATGGCGCTGGAGTCGTCGATCTGGCGCAGCGACCCCAGGGCGACGATCAGCAACGCCACGGCGATGCCGACGGCGGCGCCGCCCAGGAACAGGCTCACACCGAGCAGCGATGCGAAGACCACGCCGGGGAACGTGGCGTGCGACATGGCCACGACGAAGAACGGCAGTCGCCGCAGGAGGACGTGGACGCCGACCGCCCCGGCCAGCGCCCCGACCAGCACCGCCTCGACGAGGGCGAGCCGGAAGAAGTGCTGCCCGAAGCTGTCGACGATGACGCTCATGCGGCGATGCTCGCCGCGTCGGCCACCGGAGCCCGGCGTCGGGCCCGGCGGCGCAGCAGGATCCGGGCCGCCCCGGCGGCGGCGAAGCCGAGGGTGTAGGCGACGACCACGGTGGCGCCGGCCGCCAGGCGCACGTTGTGGTTGAGCGACGCCTCGTAGCTGGCCGACAGGCCGATCCAGCCCAGGACGGCGGCCACAGCCGCCCCGGCGGCCATCGCGCCCGGGATGCTTTTCGTCAGGAGGCGGCCGGTGGCGGCCGGCGTGACCACGAAGGCCACCACCAGGACGGTGCCGATGGCCCGGACGGCCACCACCACGGTGGTGGCGGTGACGGCGTAGAGCACGGCGTCGAGGAGCACGACCGGCAGGCCCAGCGCCGCCGCCTGGGTGCGGTCGAGGGCCAGCAGCACGAGCTCCTTGTGGAGCAGGGCCAGCACGAGCAGGCACAGCCCGCCGAGCACGGCCGTCTCGATCACCTCGGCCCGGCTCACGTCGAGGATCCGGCCGAAGAGCAGGCCGCCGAGATCGGCGGCGTAGCCCGTCCGGCGGGAGACGACCACCACCCCGACGGCGAAGAAGGAGGCGATGATCAGGGCCAGGGCGGAGTCGACGTCGACCTTCCGGCGGCCGCTGGTCAGCGCCACCAGCAGGGCCACCGTGAGGCCGGCGGCCGCCGCCGCCCCCGGCAGCAGCGGCCACCCGACGGCGTAGGCGACGGCGATCCCCGGGAACACCGTGTGCTGGACGGCGTCGGTGACGAACGCCAGGCGCCGCAGCGCGACGTGGACGCCGACGACGGCGCCCAGCGTGCCGATCAGGAGGACTTCGACCAGCGCCCGGCTCATGAACCCGAGCCGGTAGGGATCGAGCAGGAACGCCCTCAACGAGGGACGTGCGTCGGGGGAGGCACGTAGATCTCCCCGGTGCGGCCCCCGGCCAGCACCACTGCGCCGCGGCCGTAGGTCTCACCCAGCAGCTCGGGCGTGAGCGCCTCCTCGATGGGGCCGAACGCCACCTGGTGGTGGTTGAGGAGGCAGCCGGTGTCGCAGGCCAGGTGGGCGATGCTCAGGTCGTGGGTGGCCATGACCACGGCCACGCCGTTGCGGCGCTGTTCGGCCAGCACGTCGAGGAGGACCTCGGTCGTAGTGGTGTCGACGCCGTTGAACGGCTCGTCGAGGAGCAGGAGGTCGGGCTGCTGCGCCAGGGCCCGGGCCAGCAGGACCCGTTGACGTTGACCGCCGGACAGGATGCCGAAGCGGTCGCCGGCCCGGCCGGCGAGCCCCACCCGGGCCAGGGCCTCGTCGGCGACCGCCCGGTCGGCCCGGCCCGGCCGGCGTACCCAGCCGATGCGGCGATAGCGGCCCATCAGGACGACCTGGGCCACGGTGACGGGGAACTCGGAGTCGAGCGTGTCGGCCTGGGGCACGTAGGCGACCCGGCCGCGGGCCCGGGCCGGGGTGGTGCCCAGGACCTCGATGGTGCCGGCCACGGTGTCGACTAGGCCGAGGATCGCCTTGATGAGCGTGCTCTTGCCGGCGCCGTTGGGCCCGATGAGCGCCAGCGACCCGCCCGGGGCCACCTCCCCGGTCACGCCGGCCAGCACCGAGCGGCGGCCGTAGGCCACCCCCAGCGAGTCCAGCCGGAGGGCGGGGCGGGCCGGCGGCGGGGCGGGCGCCGGAATCTCAGCGGAGGTGGTCAACGATCTGCCTCGTGTTGTGCCGCAGCATCCTGAGGTAGGTGTCGCCGGCGCTGCCGGGCGGGCCCAGCGAGTCGCCGTAGAGGGCGTCGTCGCCGGCCACGACCGCCACGCCGGCCTCCCGGCCGATCGCTTCGGCGGTCTTCGGCGGCAGGGAGCTTTCCGAGAACACCGCCTTCACGCCGGTGGCCTTGATCCGCTTGACGATGTTGGAGATGTCCCGGGCCGACAGCTCGGCCTGCGAGTCGAAGCTCGGGATGATCGAACCCACGAACTCGAGACCGTAGCGGTCGATGTAGTACCCGAAGGCGTCGTGGTTGGTGACGATCTTCTTGTTGGTCAACCCGGCGATCTCGGCCGCGATCTCCGCGTCGAGCCGGTCGAGCTCGGCGCGGTAGGCGGCCTCATTGGCTTCGTAGTCGGCCCGGTGGGCGGGGTCGGCGGCGACCAGGGCGGCGGTGATGTGGCGGACCATCACCTTGGCGTTGCGAGGGTCCTGCCAGATGTGGGGGTCACCGTCGGCGTGGGCTTCCTCGCCTTCGTGCCCCTCCTCGGCCTCGTCATCGTGGCCGCCCTCGCCCCTGCGGATGGTGACGCCCTGGGCGGCCTCCACGATCGTGGCCTTCGTGCCGGCGTTGCGAATGGTGGAGTCGAACCACTCCTCGAGCCCGACGCCGTTCTTCACGATGATCTTGGCCTGGGCCAGCTCGGCGATGTCGGCCGGTGACGGCTCGAAGTCGTGGGCGTCGACGTTGGGCTTGAGGATCCCGTAGACGTCGACGTGATCGCCGCCGACGATCCGGACGAAGTCGGTGAGGTGGGTGGTGGTGGCCACCACCGGCAGCCGGGTGCTGACGCTGCCTCCCTCGGTGGCCGGGCGCTTGGCCGCCTGTTGGCTATTGCCGCCGCCGTCACCGCAGGCGGCAGCGAGCGTGAGCACAGCGGCGAGGAGCAGCGGGACTGGGGAGAAGCGGCGCATGAGGGACCTCGGGAGGGATGAGAGTCATTCTCATTCTAGCAACGCAAGCGGGCACTAACGCAACAGGAGTGCGACGGCGAGGCAGGCGACGCCCTCGCCGCGGCCCAGCGCGCCCAACCCCTCGGCCCGCTTGGCCTTGACGCTGACCGCCGCACCGAGGACGCCGGCCAGCCGTTCTTCCATGGCGCCCCGGTGGGGCGCCAGCTTGGGGGCTTCGAGGACCACGGTCGTGTCGACGTTGCCGATCGACCATCCGTCGGCCTGCACGAGCCCGACGACATGGCTGAGGAGCGCCAGGCTGTCGGCCCCCCGCCACCGAGAGTCGCTATCGGGGAAATGCGTGCCGATATCGCCGAGACCGGCGGCCCCGAGGAGGGCGTCGGCCACGGCGTGGGCCACGACATCGGCGTCGCTGTGCCCGGCCAGCCCCCGTTCCCCGGGGATGACGACGCCTCCGAGCACCAGCGGCCGGCCCGGATCGTCGCTCCAGGGGTGGATGTCGAAGCCCTGCCCGACCCTGACGTTCAAAGGGACCGCCGGGTCACGAGATCCTCGGCCCGGACGAGATCCTCCGGGCCGGTGACCTTGAGGTTGGCCGGGTCACCCGGGACGACGACCACCCGCCCCCCGGCCGCCTCCACCAGGGCGGCATCGTCGGTCGCCTCTCCACCTCCGGCATGGGCCCGCCGGAGCACGTCGGCGGCGAAGGCCTGGGGAGTCTGGACGGCCCGCAAGGCCGCCCGGTCCAGGGTCTCGACGACCTCGCCCGACGGGTCGACCCGCTTGATCGTGTCGGCCACCGGCACGGCGGGCACGGCCCCGTCCGCCCCGCGCCGCACGGCGGCGACGACCCGCTCGAAGAGAAGGGCGTCGGCCAGCGGCCGGGCGGCATCGTGCACCACGATCACGCTCGCATCATCGGGCACGGCGGCCAGCCCCGCCCGCACCGACGCCGATCGGGTCGGCCCGCCGGCCACCGCCTTCACGGCGGGGGCCACGGTGACATCGAGGTGGGCGGCGGGCAGCACGGCAACGACGCCGTCGCAGGCGGCGCCGGCCGCGGCCAGTGCCCAGTCGATCAGCCGGAGCCCACCGAGCTCGAGGAACTGCTTGGGGACGGCGTCCCCGAAGCGGCTCCCCGACCCGGCTGCCACGACGATCGCCCACACGTCACCCATGTGGCCCGCACCGTAACCCCCGGTGCGGGCCGCTGCGCCATCAGTACTCGCAGTTGCGGCTGTCGTCGCCCTTGCTCGTCACGCAGCTGTCGAACCCGTGGCCGCCGTCGAGCTTGTCGATCTCGTCGTCGTCGCTCCCGACGATCACGTCGTCGCCGTCGCCGCCGACGATCACGTCCTTGGCCGAGCCGCCGGCGGTGGTGTCGTTCCCGGAGTCGCCGCTCACGGTGTCCTTACCGGGGCCGCCGTCGAGGTCGTCGTCGTTGCCGTCGCCCCGGAGCGTGTCGTTCCCCGAACCGCCGGTGATCGAGTCGTTGCCCCGCTGGCCGCAGATGACGTCGTCGCCGCCCTTGCCGTTGATCGTGTCATCGCCTTCGCTGCCGATGATCACGTCGTCCTTGCCCGTCCCGTCGATGAGGGCCGGGCCGTGCTGACCGGAGGCGTTGAGCCAGTCGTGGCTGGCCTCCCGTCCGTTGCACAGCCCGTCGACGGAGCGGACGCTCGGCCCGGCGGCCAGGGCCGACCCGGCCAGCAGGGTGGCGACGGCCAGGCTCCGAACCACCAGATGGTGGCCCGACCCTCGCGTCCCCTTGTCTCGCATCCGTGTGCCTCCTGGTTGGCCCTGAAGACTCCCCCGCGGGCGCCAGGACAGCCCGACCCGTGCGCCCGCCTTGACGCACGACCGTTTGTCTTCCTCGAATGGCCCCGAGAAAGAAGCGATATGCCGAAAACTTCTGGGGGAAATTTTCGGCGTCCCAGCCCTTTGGTTCCCAGCCCTGTGGTGAATCTGTCCGAATCGTCGGCTTTCAGGGGATATATGTCAAGCCGCGCCGAGCCCCAGCATGAGAATTGGGTGAATCGCGGCCTTCTGGCTCAGCCGGCGAGTTCGAACCCGGCCTCTTCCACCGCGGCCCGGACCGCCTCGCGGTCGACCGGCTCCTCGCTCACCAGCGTCACCCGGCCGGCCCCGAGGTCGACGGACACCGAGGTGACGCCGCCCAGCTTGCCGACTTCACCTTGCAGCGCCCGGACGCAGTGGTCGCACGTCATCCCCGTCACTGAATACGTCGCCTCGGCCATGTCCGAAGACTAACGGCCGCCACCGCCTCGGCCGCCTTCAGGGCTTGCGACTCGCTTGGCCCCTCCCGGGGTACATGGGCGCGCATGCTGAGGATCGCCGAGGTGGCACCGCCCTACCTGCCAGTTCCCCCCACCGGTTACGGGGGCATCGAACTCGTCGTCGCTCTGCTGGCCAACGGGCTGGTCGCCCGGGGCCACGACGTCACGCTCTTCGCCAGTCCCGAGTCGCACACCGCGGCCCGGCTCGTGTCGCCGATCGAGCGGCCGCTCGGCCCGTCCGACCTGGTGCACGACGAGTACGACATGCTCCAGGCCACGAGCGCCCATCTCCGGGCCGAGGACTTCGACGTCGTGCACGACCACACCGTCCACGGGCCGGCCCTCGCCGCCCTGCAGCCCGATGGACCCCCGGTGATCCATACGCTCCACGGGCCCTGGACCGACGCCGCCCGCACCTTCTACGGCGGCCTGCAGCACCACGTCCATCTCGTGGCCATCAGCGAGACGCAGCGGGCCGACAATCCTGATGTGACCTACGCCGGCGTCGTGCCCAACGGGATCGACGTGGAGCAGTATCCGTTGCGGGAGGACAAGGAGGAGCGGCTCGTCTTCATGGGCCGCTGCAACCGGGAGAAAGGCCCGGAGCTGGCCGTGCAGGTGGCGGCCCGGGCCGGCCTGCCGTTGACCATGGTGGTGAAGCGGGCCGAACCGGAAGAGCAGCGCTATTGGGACGAAGCCGTCGTACCCCACCTCACCGGAAACGAGGAGATCATCGAGGCCGTCGGTCACGACGAGAAGATCGACCTCTTCGGACGGGCGCTCGGCGTGCTGATGCCCGTCCAGTGGCATGAGCCGTTCGGGCTCGTGATGGCCGAGGCGATGGCCTGTGGGACACCGGTCATCGCCCAGCCGCTGGGCGCGGCCCAGGAGGTCGTGGCCGACGGCGAGACCGGGTTCCTCCGGGAAGGCGCCGACGCCATGGCCGAGGCGGTGTCGCAGCTTTCCGAGCTGTCAGCCCGGGCCTGCCGGGATCGGGTCGTCCGCCACTTCTCGGCCGAGGTCATGGTCAACCGCTACGAAGAGATCTTCGAGCGGGCAGCGCGATCGCCGTCATGGGTATGAACGGGATGACGGAAGGAGAATCCAATGCCTGCCAGCAAGGAGATGCCCAGCACCATTCGGCGTTCCGACGCCAAAGCCAAGCGGACCTGGGCCAAAGCCCATGACAGCGCGGTCGACACCTACGGCGAAGGAGAACGGGCGCACCGCACGGCGTTCAGTGCGCTGAAGCACACGCACGAAAAGGTCGAGGACCACTGGGAGCCCAAGAAATCGAAGGGTCCCTCCGATCGGCGAGCGGCCGACCCCAAGGCTCGCTCCAAGAGCGGTGGCACGCGCACCGGCGGCGTCGACGTCAAGGGCCACAGCAAGCAAGAGCTGATGGACCGGGCCCGCAAGCTCGACATCCCGGGCCGCTCCCGGATGACGAAGGACGAGCTGGCCGAGGCCATCGGCAAGGCGAACACCCGGGCCACCGCCAAGGCCCGCAACCGTTCCCGGCCCCGCTCCCGCTAGGGGACGTGGCGCGCTGGCGCGCCGCACCAGTGTTCCCCGGCATCCGGTCCGGGTAGCACCATTCCCATGGCGACGACGACGTTGTACGACCGTGAGCTGCACTACCGCGACGAGGGCAGCGGCGATGATCCCGTCGTCCTGATCCATGCTCTTCCGTTGGACGGGTCGATGTGGGAGCCGCAACTCGAGGCCTTCCGCACCCGGTGCCGGTTGATCGCCCCCGACCTCGCCGGCTTCGGTGGGTCCCAGCCGCTGCCGGAGGCCGAGGGCAACCTCATCGACCGGTGGGCCGACGACGTGATCGGACTTCTGGGGGCATTGGGAATCGACCACGCAACCGTGGTCGGTGCATCGCTGGGTGCCGATGTGGCGCTCGCCATGACGCGCCGGGCCCGCGACGCTGTCGGCGGGCTGGGCCTGGCCGGACTGCGGGGCGACATCGGCCCGGAGGAAGCAGGTCAACGTCTCGAGCAGGCCGAGTGGGTGGCCAACGGCGGCGACCGGCAGTCGATCCTCGAGCGCCTCGTGGACGACTTCGCCGGACCGAAGTCACCGCACCGGAGCGAAGTGGCGCAGCGAATCCACTTTGTCGCCACCGCGACATCGACCGTCGGGTGGGTGGCGGCCCTCCGGGCCATGACGGAACGTCCGGAGACGGCGGCCGACCTGGCCAAGGTCGACGTCCCCACGATCTTCCTCGTCGGTGAGGACGACCGGCTCGCACCCCCGGACGACGTCCGGGCGCTGGCCGCCCGAGCCCCGGAGGCCGGCGTGATCGAGATCCCGCGGGCCGGGCACCTCGCCAACCTCGACAATCCCGCCGCCTTCAACCGGGCCCTGGAGGATCTGCTGGCCGGCCGGGAGGCCCGGCGCAGCCCGGGCAAGCACAGCTGGCCGGCGACACCGGCCGTGCACTGAAAGGAATCGAACGATGCGGAAGCAGACGGAAGGTGACAACCGGCAACGCCGGAAGGCGGCGCGAGAGGCTCGGGACGAGGGCCGTTCTCCGAGCGAGGCCGGGGTGACGACCGGAGGGTCGAAACAGACCCGCCATGTCTCCTCCGGTGCGTCCCACGACGAGCGGGTGGAACACCTCGGGGAGGGCAAGCTGCCATCGACGCGCCCGGAACCGGATCTGCGCCCGGCCAGCGGACATCCGGAACAGGAACCCCGCTGAGCACAACGGCGTAGATGACCTCTGCGCCTATTACTCGTTTCTTTCCGCCGTTTCGAGTGTCGCCGCGGAGGGCAGGTACGGTGAAAGGGCCACCGGGACGCCGGCGTGCACCGGCCCTGACCTCATAGGACTGATGATGCCGAGCGTCGTATACCTCTACGCCTTCATCTTCACCGCCGCCCTCGCCGGAATGATCTTCGCCGATCGGCGGCGCAACGCCCTGTTCCGTGGTGTGCGGAAGCCGTTGCTCAGCCACCGTTGCCGGGCCCGCCCGCTCTTCTCCGAGCTGGACAAGTCGTCCTTCCAGCTCGACGCCGTGGTCGAGGTGTGCGACGACCCGTTCGTCCCGACCGGAACGCCGTTCTCGCTGCAACTCAGCCGTCCCAACAAGCGCAGCGACTACCTGTTCTCGAAGGTGCGGGCGTCGGTGGAGCGCGGTCATGCCCTCTTCGTCGACGTCGAGGACTACCTCACCGCTCGCAAGGCCCGCCTCTGTGCCAACGGCTGGACCGTCGTCCTCGACGTCGTGCACGCCGCCGGCTGGCCGACGAGCGGCGCGGCCATAGGCCAGCTCTGACGCGGGTCCTCAGTCCGCCTGATCGCGGAACCAGGTGGCGAGGTCCCGGGCCGCCTGGGTCGGGTTGGCGGCCTGGGGCACCGGTGGCACGCTCGACGAGGCGTCGTCGTTGTTGGCGCCTCCTCGGGGAAGCAGGGCCAGGAGCAGTATCAGGGTGACCAGCGTGCCCAGTGCCAGCAGGGGGAGCGGTGATCGCCGTTGTGGTCGCCGTTGCGCCGCGGTGTCCGGTAACTCGACCGGGGCGATCTGGGTCGGCGGCGGAACGGCGAGCTGCGTAGGAGCGTCGTCTGCCGCCAGTGCCGCCAGCCGATCGTGGAGTTCAGCCGCCGTCGGGCGGGCGGAAGGGTCCGGTGCCGAGGCGGCGTCCACGAGCGCCTGCAACGCCGGTGGGAGTGGGCCGCCGGCCGCGTAGCGCAGGACGGCGCCGAGTCCGAACACGTCGGCGGCGGGGCCGACCGGTTCACCGGCCGCCTGTTCCGGGGCCATGAACGGCGCGGTGCCGAGCACGGTTCCGATCTCGGTCAGACCCTGGTCTTTCAGGGCGCGGGCGATTCCGAAGTCGGTGAGCTTCGCCACCCCCTTGCGGGTCAGGAGCACGTTGTGGGGCTTGACATCGCGGTGGACGATGCCCAGGGCGTGGGCCTGGGCCAGGGCGGACGACAGCGAGCCGGCCAGCGTCGCGACCTCGCCGGCGGAGAACCGCTCTCCCCGGGCGAGCCGCTCGGCCACCGTCTCGCCGTCGACATACTCCATGACCAGGAACGGTGTTCCGTCGTCGCCGGCATCGAAGACCTGCACGATGTTCGGATGGCACAGCCGGGCGGCCAGGCGGGCCTCGCGGAGAAACCGCTCCCGGAAGGCGTCGTCGTCGGCCAGGTGGCCGGCCAGCACCTTGATGGCCACGGGCCGTTCGAGGACGGTGTCACGGGCCAGGACCACGGTGCCCATGGCGCCCGTCCCCAGCGGCCGCTCCACCCGGTAGCGCCCTTGGCGTAGAACGTCAATCATCGTCGTCGTCACCTTTGTCTCCCTTGTCTCCCTTGCCCTTGCCGTCCTTCTTGTCGGACCGGTCGTCGGGCTCGCTGACGACCGGAGCCGAGCTCGGCGGGGCGACCACTGGCGGCGGGCAGCTGATGCCCTGAACGAGGCGAGCCGCCCCGGCCAGCGCCTCGGCCTGCACCGCCGGCTCCACCGGCAGGGCGGCGATGTCGGTCTGCAGCGACCGTGCCTTCGCCAGCGCGTCGTCGCAGGCGCCGCCTTCGAGGGCGACGGCCACCTCCTCGGCCCGAGCGGCGAGCCCGGCGGCCACCTCGGGCGGCAGGCGATGTCCGGCCCCGTCGCCCGCTGACCCGCAGGCCGCGCCGACCAGCAGCGTGAGGATCAGCCCGGGGAGCACCCGTTTGC
Organism: Actinomycetota bacterium; assembly: GCA_040756995.1. GTDB lineage: Bacteria > Actinomycetota > Acidimicrobiia > IMCC26256 > BP-133 > BP-133. The sequence continues at coordinate 45,849 of JBFLYK010000041.1, forward strand.
TTGCCATGCCGGGGGTGTTCCCGCTGGCGCTGAAGGCGCGATGAGCCGAAGGTGAAGGTTTCTTCAGGTGGCCGCCGCCTGGGGGCGACGGGCCTACCCGCTCTTCTCTTTCAGCTCGGCCTGGTACTTCTCGATCGAGGCTGCCACCGCCGCCATGTTGGAGCCGGCCATCTCGGGGCGCACGGCCTGCGCCCGGGCGGCGGCCTGGCGGGTGCTGTCGGCCTGGCCCTGGAACTCGGGCATGACGTGGCGGGCGAACAGTTCGTAGCTCCGCCACTTGCGGTCGGGAGTGGCCCAGTCGTGGGCGAGCTGGAGGTAGCTGCCGAACCCGCCGTTCGACTGCTTCCAGAGCCGTTCGATCTGCTCGCCGGCGTCGTCGGGTGTGCCGATCGTGCCGATGCCACTGTTGTTGATGAACTCGATGTACTCCCGGACGTTGGTGCCCTGGCCGACGTCCATCTGGGGGAAGGCGGCGACGTGCTGGAAATACCGGAACCACGGGACGATGCCGTGCTCGACATCGCGGTAGGCCTGCTCCTTGGTTTCAGCCAGGTGCATCACGCCCACCAGCCGCCACGCCTTCCGGTCGACGGTCGTGCCGTAGTGGGCGGCCCGCTCCTCCATCACGTCCCAGTGGTGGGCGAGCAGGTCGAAGCCGGCGGCCATCGTGGCGCCAATCGAGAGAAGCCCGAGGCCGTAGCGGCCGGCCAGGCGCGGCCCGGACGGCGACGCCACGGCGGCGATGGCCACGTCCATGTGGGGATGGCTGTAGGGGCGGAGGTGGAGACGGGCGTCCTGGAGGGTCCAGCGGTCGTTCTGGAACGTCACCGGCTCATCGCCGCGCAGCAGGCGGACGATCAGGTCCGTGGCGTCCTCCAGGAGTTCCCGGGTCCTGGGCATCTCGAGGCCGATCATGGCGGCGTCGGTCGGCAGCGCCCCCGGTCCGAGCCCGAGCATGAAACGGCCCCGGGTCAGGTGGTCGAGGAGGACGGCCCGCTCCGCCACCCACAGGGGATGGTGATAGGCGGCACTGACCACGCCCGTCCCCAGCCGGATGTGGCGCGTCCGGGCGGCGCAGTTGGCGATGAAGATCTCCGGCGAGGCGATGATCTCGCTGCCGGCCGAGTGGTGCTCGCCGATCCAGGCCTCGTCGTACCCCAGGCGGTCGAGGTGCTCGACCAGGGCGAGGTCCTGCTCCAGCAGCACCGTCGGGTTCTCCCCCGCGGGGTGGAAGGGCGCCATGAAGATCCCGAACCGCATCCGTCCGTAGTCCACCGGGTTCCCCCTTGCTCCGCCGTTCTGCCGGGCCGGTCATGCTAACCATCCCGACGCACGGATGAGGCGTGAGGGTGCGGCAGCGGGGGTAGGGCTCTGTAAACCCGTGTTCATCATTCCCGCTCAGAAAGGTGGAGCCGGATGCTTGCCGCAATCGAATTCTCCCGTGGCATCGAAGATGCCTGGGCCAATGTCGCCGAGTTCGTCCCCAAGTTCCTGGGATTCCTCGCCGTACTCATCGTGGGCTGGATCGTCGCCAAGGCCATCGGCAAGATCGCCGACAAGGTTCTCGAACGGGTCGGGTTCGACAACGCCGTCGAGCGGGGTGGCGTGAAGAAGGCGTTGGAGCGATCGCAGTACGACGCCTCGACACTGGTCAGCAAGATCATCTTTTACACGCTGTTCCTGATCGTGTTGCAGATGGCCTTCGGAGTGTTCGGCACGAATCCGGTCTCCGACCTGCTGGCGGGCGTGATCGCCTACCTGCCCAAGGTCCTGGTGGCGATCGTCATCCTCGTGGTCGCGGCGGCCATCGCCGCCGGCGTCAAGGAGATCGTCGAAGCTTCACTCGGCGGGCTGAGCTATGGCCGGACGCTGGCCATGGGCGCCTCGGCGGCGATCGTGGCCATCGGGTTCTTCGCCGCCCTGAACCAGCTCCAGATCGCTCCGGCCATCGTGAACGGTCTCTTCTACGCCGTGCTGGCCATCATCGTCGGGTCGTCTGTCATCGCCATCGGTGGCGGAGGCATCGCCCCCATGCGCACTCAGTGGGAGAAGGCGCTGAACAAGGTGGAGCAGGAGGCTCCCCAGATGCGCCGGCAGACGCAGGGTGCGAAGGAGCGTGTCGAGCAGCGCTATGAGGAGCGCAGGGAACAGGCCCGGGCCATGTCGTCGCCCGGTGGTGGTGACGGCCACAACGGCCGCCCGTAAGGAACCCCGCCCCTTTCGCAGCCCCGGTCGGGCCACCCCGGCCGGGGCTGCTCGCGTCCGGCATTCAGCCCTGTCCTTCGAACTCCCCGCGGGTCAGCTCACCCGGGGACCGGTCGGGGTGGCGAGACGGAACTCGATGTTGGTGTCGACCTTGTCGAGTTCGAGGGCTCGGCGGAAGCGGGGGAGGGCGTCGTCTTCGATGCGGCGGCGGAGCGCCGGCACGTTGCAGGAATCCGCCACATGGACGCGCAGGTCAATTTCCGGAGCGTCGCCGTCGCCGGAGAGGCGGGCCACCGCCCGGGACACTCCGCCGTAGCGTTCGACGTCCCGGGCGAGGGCGGCGGCGGCACCGGTTGGGGCCACGACGGTGGTTCCGCCGTCGCCGTGGTGGGTCAGGTCGACCCGCCTCGGGGCGGCGGAGGCGAGTTGGGCCCGGAGCCACCGGAGGGCGATGACGGCCACCAGGAGCGATGCCAGGGCGGCGGCGGGCCAGAACCAGTTCTCGTTCCGGGCGACGAAGCTGCGCCACGATTCGCTGAGGAGCGGCTCGGCGGCCGCATCATCGCCGAAGACTCCCCAGCCCCGGGCGAGGCCGTAGCCACCGGACCCGGCGAGAAGCAGGCCGAGCAGTGTCAGCCCGGCCCGGTTGCGGCGATCGGCCCCCGACGATGCTCTCGTGGATGCTTCCCTCTTCACGGTGTCCCCCTCGGAGTCACCGGCGCTCCTTGTCGATCTCGACCGCCACCTTCAGGGCACCGTCCAGGCCGAAGGCCTGCAGGCGGCGGCGGGTGGCTTCCTCGACCCGGGGAGCGAGATCGCCCTGCGTCCTGCGGGTCGCGGCGACGACACGGGCCTTGCGCCGGCCGACTTTGGCCCTGGCCCGGGCGATCCCGTCCTCGGCGCCGACGGCCCGGGCCAACGCCTGCTCCAGGCTGCGCCGGGAGATGCCGGCTCGGGTCTGTCGGTCGTCGAGGGGGATGCTCCGGGGCCGCGCCCTGATCACCTGCAGGGCGAGAAGCACCAGACCCGCGGCGGCCAGGACGAGGAAGAGCGACCGGGGCCCCGAGGCGTCCCAGCGGTTGTCCCGGGCGCTGGTGTACCAGTCGTCGTAGGGAATGACCAGGGGCTGGTGACCCAGCGCCGCCCAGGCGATCTCCACCGCCACCAACAGACCTGCGGCCGCCAGGACAAGGGCGGCGGCCACAGCCAGGATTCGATTGGCGATCCTCATGGCCTCACCGCACCCGGGCCGGCCGCCGAACCGGGACGACGAGTTCCGGGACCGTGATGTTGATTTGGCGGACCACCCGTCCGGTCATCGAGCGGACCTGCTCGGCGACATGGCGGCGCACCGCCTCGGCGATCTGGCGCACCGGCTCGGGATAGGCCACGTTGAACGTCAGTTCCAGGACGACGGTGTCGTCGTCGACCTCGGCGGAAGCGCCGGCCGGTGTTCCCGATGTCCAGGGCAGCAGGCGGCTGAGCCCGGTGCGCACCTCCCCTTCCACCCCGGGCACCTCGGTGGCCGCCCGGGCGGCCAGTTTCTCGAAGACCTCCGGCGCGATGGTGGTCGTCCCGCGTTCCGGCCCGTCGGTCCGATCGCCATGCTGCTCGTCGGACGGTGTCCGCTCGAGCGGTGGGGCGTCCAGCGCGGTCACGAGCGGGACACGCCCCGGTCCGTGGTCCCGCCGACGTACTCCGACAGGTCCAGCTCGCCAGTGACGACCTTGGCGGTCAGGTATCCGACCAGGCCGGTGAAGGCGACGATCAACATCGCCCCGAAACCCTCGATGGCCAAAGCCAGCCCGAGAATCAGCCCGACGAAGAGACCCACGGTCGTGGTCTGCATCACTTCCCTCCCACCCAGTCAGCCTCCCTCCGGGAGGTACACCTCGGCTGCTCCAGTGCCGGTCGGGATGTCGACGTCGTCGACGAAGACGTCAACGGGCACGCCTCCGGTGACGGGGGCCACGGCGGCCCGCACCTCGGCGGCGACGTCCGGAACCCGGGCGCCCCAGCAGGCGACGACATGAACCTCGATCCTGTCGTCAGCCAGGCGCACGCCGGGGACACGGTGGCCCGGGAGGTACGTCGCCACCTCCCCGAACCGGCCGGGGGAGATCCGGGCGACCGAGCGGCACCGGGCGACCAGACCTGCCACCTCGTCCGGATCAACGGCGTCCACGAGACCCATCGGGCCGCGGGTCAGTGGACCCGCTGGTTCTGTTCTTCTTCGTCGTCGTCGCCGAGCCAGATGTCATCGACCGAGATGTTCACCTCGGTGACGGACAGGCCCGTCATCCGCTCCACCCGCTGGATGACGTTGTTGCGGACGCCCCGGGACAGCTCGGGGATCGATACTCCGTACTCCACGACCAGGTCCAGATCGACGGCCGCTTCCTTCTCACCGACTTCGACGGTCACGCCCTGGGTGGGGGCCGGCTCGCTGCTCCCGACGGGGAGCTTCTCTTTCAGAGTCCCGAAGGCACGGGCCGCTCCAGTGCCCATGGCGTGAACACCCGACACCTCCCGGGCCGCGATCCCGGCGATCTTGGCCACCACCGAGTCGGCCACCGAAGTCGTGCCACGGTCGGTCCGCAGCTGCTCGTTGGCGTTGCCCTCGGTGCCGCTTCGCTCCCTGGTGGCCGTCGCCGTACCTGACTGCGCCATCGGACCCCCTTCCATCCCGCGAATGATGCGAACCTGTCGAGCACTACCCAGGCCGGGACCGACGAAAAACCGCGTTACGCCACCGGTCAGGCGGGCGTCACTCCCGGAGGAAGTCCCGGACCTTGTCGGCCATGGCCGCCAGCGGGCCGGCGACGAGGGTCAGGTTTGAGGGCCGTTCTCTCCGGCGAGGTACGCGCTCGGGCCGACGGAGCGCGAGGAGTTGAACTTCAATGACCAGAGCCCAGCGGGTTCTCCACGACGTGGCGATCAGCAGTGCGGCCGGATTGGTGGCGACGAAGCCGATGGAGGTCGTCACGACGAAGATTCAGCGGGTCCAGTCGGAGGAGGCCACGATCCGGGAACAGCAGGCCAGTCCCGGCCTGGCGAGCGAGGTGGCCGCCCGCAAGGCGGCGCAGAGGGCGGGGGTGCATCTCGACGAGCGGCAGGTGCAGCGAGCGGGGCAGGTCCTCCACTACAGCCTGGCCATGGCGTGGGGGCCGCTCTACCCCGTCCTCCGCCGCCGCTTGGGGCTCAGCCCCCTGTCCGCCGGCCTCGGAACGGGATTGGCGATGTTCCTCATCGCCGACGAGGGGTTCAACAGCCTCTCCGGAACGAGTGCGCCGCCTCGGGCCTACCCCCTCGTCACGCACGTCCGGGGATTGGCCGGACATGTCGTTTTCGGTCTGGTGCTGGCCGCCGTGACGGAAGCCGCATGGCGGCTGACCGGCGCCTGCCGGGAGCGGCCGCTCTAGCCGCAGCGCCCTCAGTCAGCGAGATATCCGTGCGGTGACCTGGATTTCGACCAAGGCTCCTGGAACGGCCAGCTCGGAGACCCCCACGGCGGTCCAGGCCGGATATGGCGCCGAGATGAACGTGTCCTTGACCGCGATGAAGGCATCGATGTGGGCGGCCAGACCGACGTGGTAGGTGGTCATCTCCACCACGTCGGCGAACGTGAGCCCGACCTCCGCCAGCAGGCCGGCCAGGTTCTCGAAGGCCAGGGTGAACTGCTCGGTCGGATCGTCCGGGGCACTCAGGTCGGGTCGCAGACCGATCATTCCCGAGCAGCGCAGGTGGTCGCCGTCGAGCACGGCGGGCGCGAAGTGGTAGGCGTCGTACACCGGCTTCATCCACGCCGGGATGACTTCTCGCATGTCGGCTCCTCCGGAGGTCAGCGCAGCTGGGCGAAGTGGGGGGACTGGTACGGCTCGCCCGGCGTCAGGGACCGGTCGTCGAACGCTCGGATGTCGTAGGGGAAGTCCGGTGGTGAGGTGGGCAGCGGCCGGTAGAAGAGCTGATCGCCGAAGAACCGCAACACCAGCGTGTGACGAGTCGGACAGTTCGGCGTCACCGGTGCACCGCCGTGCAGGGCGCCGGAGTGGAGGACCACGACGTCACCCGGCTCGATGTCCCAGGAGATGACGTCCCACGACGCCGGGTCGTTGGCTCGGTCCGCTTCGATGTCGGGGAGACGGGGGAACGCCGCTTCGCCCCAGACCGGCCGCGTGGCGTCGGCCGGATCGGTGTAGGACGTGCCGTCGTACTCGGGGCCGAGGTGCGAGCCCCGGACGATCTCGAGGGAGTTCTCCCTGGGCAGCGGCTCGAAGCTGATCCAGAGGTTGGCCAGGTGCGGCCCGTTGGCCGGCATGTACGAGGTGTCCTGATGCCAGGGCGACCGGCCGGCCTTTCCGCCTGACTTGACGAAGAGCTCCTCGCCGAGGAACCACACGTGCTCCGAGCCCCACAGCGACGCCATGAGGTCGGCGAGCCCGAACTCCTTGATCATCGAGAGGTACACCTCGACGTTCTCGGGGTTGCCGTACTCGTTGAAGTGCTCGTCAGGCGTGCCTTCGAACACCCGGCCGGCCATCGGGCTCGGGTGGGCGATGCCGTAGTCGAAGCACTGGCGCACCCGCGGCAACTGTTCGGGTGAGAACAAGCCTCGGATGACAATGGCTCCGTCGGTGGCCAGATCCCGCTTCATCTGCTCGGTCGCCTGCATGGAGCCCCCTCTGTCGCCGGTCATAACAGTTGTGATGTCATAACGCGTGTTATCTTCTACCTGCGCACCGCCTGAGCGTCAAGGCCGGAGTATCTGGATGGCTGTGAAGAAATCTGAGGCGACCCGCCAGGGCGAGATCGTGGAGGCGACCGTGCGGGTGATCGCCCGGGACGGGTTGTCCGGCGCGTCGCTGCGGACGATCGCCCGCGAGATCGGGTACACGACGGGTGTCGTGATGCACTACTTCCGGGACAAGGAGGAGCTGCTCGTCGCGGCGGCGGAAGCGGTCTTCGGTCCCTTCGAGAAACTGCTCTCGGAGGCTCTGCTGATGGAGGACACGTTCGAGGGGCTCCGCCGCATCTGCGTGATCCCGCTGCCTACCACCCGGGCCAAGCAGGCCTTGCCGCGGATTTACGCGCAGGTGCTGGCCAGCGCCGAGACGGAGCCGGCCTTCGCCAGGGCCTTCGCCACCCGCTATGCGGCGATCCGCGACGGCGTGCAGTCCCTGCTGGCTCGGGGCCAGGAGAACGGCTCCTTCCGGGCCGACTTCGACCCGGCCGCCCAGTGCGACGTCCTTTGCGCGCTGGTCGACGGCCTGGCCCTCCACGCCGTCAGCGAACCGTCCCGGTTCCCGGCCGGCCGCATCGTGACCCTGGTGACCCAGGAGCTCGAGAAACTGCGGCCCTAGAGCTGGCCTACGGGAATTGTGCGAGCGGGGGGACTTGAACCCCCACCCCCTCTCGGGGACCGGGACCTAAACCCGGCGCGTCTGCCTGATTTCGCCACGCTCGCGTTCTGGTCGTATCTACGGCGCAGGTCGGATTGTGGATGAGGATTTTTTTTCCGGACGGACGGGCGGGTATTCAGCGGCCCATGCGTCCGGCCGGGACCGGCACGGTAGCGTCACCGGCCACGGCGCCGGATTGCCGGTCGCCGGTAGGGAGGAGGAGAGCGGCTCGTGGCAGTGGTGGCCAACCCGGCGCTGGCGCTGCGCGACCTGCGCCGGGCCCGCCACCACCGCCACCGGGAGGACTTCGACTGGGTCGAGACGCTCTACCGGGTCTACGTCACGGTCCTGTCGGGGGCGGCCCTCATCTGGGTGTCGGCTTCGAGGGTGTCGGACGAGGCGGCCGGCGGGCGGGGGCTCGGGGACATCCGGGAGCACGGCGCCGCCGTGTTGGGGTTGGCGGTGGCATTCCTCGCCGCCCTGGGACTGCGGTCCGGCAGCCGGGGCGGGCCGCTGTCGCTGGAGGCGGCCGACGTCCGGGTGGTGCTGCTGGCGCCGATCCGGCGGCGCCTGGCCCTGCGGGCTCCGGCACTGCGCCAGCTCCGCTCGGCCGCCTTCGGGGGCCTGTGTGTCGGTGCGGTGGTGGGGAACCTGGCCGGGCAGC
>JBFLYK010000042.1:0-53938 GCA_040756995.1 Actinomycetota bacterium
GACACCCCGGGGCGACCAGCGCCGGCCGAAGAGGACGAAGGCGCCCAGGATGCCGAGCGGCCACAGGGCCAGCAGCCGCGACGTCACGTCGGGCGGATGGAAGCCCACGATGGTGGAGAGGCCCCCGGCGGCGAGTCCGAACGGCGTGTGGCCCCCGGCGGGAGCGGCGTTGGTGGCGTACTCCAGCGTGGGCGGCGTCGAGGCCGCGCCCAGCCCGTCCCGCCAGCCGGCGAGGGCCGCAACGGCCGTCACGGTCACGGCGAGGGCGACGGCCCAGCCCAACAGCGGCCCGACGGTGCCCCCGCGCCGTCGGAAGGCCCGGAGCACGGTGCCGCCGGCCGCGGCGTGGAGCACGGCGACCGTGACCATGCCGAACTGGTGGGCCCAGACGACGGCGGCGGCAGCCAGTCCGAAGAGGATCCAACCGCCGGGGTGACCGTGGCGGACGGCGGCCACCATCCCGAGGAGGGCCAGGCCCACCAGGAGGGCGGTGACGGCGGCCGGTCCGGCGGAGCCCGACACCCAGACGAACGCCGGGCCGAGGGCGGCGACGGCGGCGGCCACCATCCCCGTCCGCTTCCCGTAGAGCGCCCGCCCGGTGACAAAGGCCACCGGGACGAGGAGCAGCCCGGCCACCAGCGCCGGCAACCGCAGGGCCGCCGCCGACCCGCCGAAGAGATGGCGGGAGAACCAGACCAGCGCGACCGCCAGCGGCGGATGGGCGGCGCCGTTGCTGCCGGCGATGGCGTCGTCGAACGAGCCGCTCACCAGCCGGGCGATCGCGGCGTCGGCGGTGCCGCCGGATGAGCCGACCGCCAACCGGGCCAGCAATCCGACGGCCGTGGCGGCGACCACGAGGCCGACGGCGGCCTGATCGGCGGCCGCCGCTCCGACCGTCCTGACGACCTCCGGCCGCGGCGCGGCCTGATCGGCGGCCTCGGTCCCGACCGGCCTGACGACCTCCGGCCGCCGGCCGGCGAGCGGGCCGTCGACCAGCGTGGCCGCACGGCGACCGGCGACGTCGGGCCGCCGGCCGGCGGTCGGGCCGTCGACCAATGTGGCCCGACCGAGACCGACGAGCATGACGGCCGCCGCGGCGGCCAGGCCCACGACGCCGTCCTCCAGCGTGGGGCGGACCGGCAGGAGCGCCTCGGCCGCACCCACCACCAGGGCGGCGCCGGCCACGAGGGCGACACCCTGTCCACCGACGCGGGCGAGCCGATGCACGGCCAGGATCTGCGCCAGTCCGGCGGCGGCCGCGGCGGCGGCGACGTACGTCAACCGGCCGTCCGGAACCGGCACCGTGGCCCGGCTCGGAAGCAGCAACTCGGCGGCGGCCGGGACGACGAGGACGGCGCCCACCCCGGCGGCGGCTCCGATCGTCAGCGCCGGCATGACCGCCCGCCGGCCGCCCCCGAGCAGCGATGGGACGAGAAGCACCGCCGCCCCACAGACGCCGGCGGCCGTTCCCAGAGCGACGGCGGCCAGCACCAACGTCGGCAGCAGCGCCGCCCTGGTGACCGTGGCGTCCATCGCTGACCGCAGGAGCGGAAAGAGGATCGTGGCCAGCGGCGCGGCGGCCATGATCGCCCCGGCGGCCGTCATCGACACATCCCGGCGCCGGATGGGCGGGCCGGCGGCCGCCACGGCAGCACGTTGGATCGGGACGTCGAGCACGGCACCTCCCCGGTCGCGAGCGGTTCGACCATGAGATGTGCCCGTGCGAATGAGGCCGAGATGAGCGGATCATGAAAGATCCCTCAGGGGGTACGGTGGCGCGGGGAACCCCCGGCCAAGCGAGCCGAGCGAGGTGAGCGCAATGACGCTGGAACAGACGGGGACCGACACCGGATTCATCCACGGCCACGCGGCCGAACACGCCGGCACGGAGCACCGGCACGTCGAGGATCATCGCCGCCTGTCGCAGGAGCACCTGGCAGCCCATCAAGCGCTCTGCGACCGCCACGTCGACGAGCACACCGGTCTCGCCGACCGTCATGTCGCCGAGCACGAGAAGGCGGCCGACGCCCGCTCGGCGCAGAAGGCGGCGATCAGCGCCCGGCATGCTTTCGAGCATCTGCTGCTCGAGGCCAAGCACGCCGGCCAGCTGGCCTGGATGGAGCTCCGCCACGCCGGCGAACGGATCGGGGTCGACGCCCGACATGCCTTCGAACTGAGCGCCCAGGAGCGCCGGCACGCCAGGGACGACGGCCGTCCGCAGCGGGTCTGACCGTTCCGCGGCCTATCGGGTCGTCCGGGCCCGGGGCCGAATGCCCCCTTCAGCCGGGAAGTTCTTCTGCCGATCCTTACGGTGACGAATGGCCGGCACCGGCTGGGGAGTGGGCGTGGACAACCAGAACAAGCCGCAACAGACATCCGCCGAGGACGAGGCCACACCGGCCACCCCGGCGGCGCCGCTCCAAGCCCGCAGCCCGTACCGGCCGCTGTCCCGCCGCAAGCGTCAGGAGCAGGTCGTCGAGCCGCCGTCGGCGGTGGAGCGGCCGGTCACGAGTTCGAGGTTCGACGCCTCGCCGACCAGGATCAGCGCCGCTCTGGCCAAGGCCGGGGCGTCGCCCGAGATGACCGTGCTCGCCTGGGGCCCCGACGGCACCGCCACCTCCGACCACGAGGACGACGTCGAGGTCGAGATCCAGATCGAGATCGGGGAGTCCCGGCCCGAGGCGTAGCCCGGCCGGCCGGGCGCGCCGCCCCGACCGCGCCACAAACCACCGTCGCTCGACCTCAGGATCCGCGGCGTCGGGCCGATCAGGTCCCTGATCCGCCCATGGCCAGGAGTGTTGGCGACGTTGCCGGAACAACGTGCACCCGAAAAGCGCGCCGGACGGCCGGCGGTGGTCGACGCTCCCACCGCCAGTGAGTGGTCGGTGTGGTGGGCCACGCCGGCGCCGGCCCGGGCCTACACCGCCCTCGTCGTGCTGGTGGCGGCGGGTTTCAGCCTGTTCGGACTGGCGGCCGGGCCGGGTCAGGGCTGCATCGGCGCCGCGCTGGCCCTCATCGCCGGCGGGTTCGCCGTCGTGGAGCTCGGCCGGCTGGCCGAGGGCGGACGGGTCGACCGCCAACGCATCCACAAAGGGCTGTCGGCCTGGCCGCTGGCCGGCGCGCTGCTCCTGCCCGTCGGGCTGACGGGATGGGTGGCGGCCGCCGTGTACCTCCACGCCTGGGCCCGGGGCATCCGCATCACCCGGTGGAAGTGGATGGGGTCGTGGGGCATCGTCACGCTGGCGTCGCTGGCCGCGACCGGCGCCTTCCGGGCCGTCAACGGCGACGTGCTGCAGCGGTTCGGGTCGGGGCGGGCGTTCGCCGCCGTGGTGGCGGCCACGGCGGCGTTCCTCGTGGCCGAGTCGGCCGGGCTGTTCATCGTCTCCCGGATCAACGACCCGGAGGACGAGCAGTACCTGCGGGCGCAGCTGGCCAGCCCGTCGTTCTACGCCGTGGAGACGGCGGTGCTGGGTTCCGGGGCGCTGGCCGCGGTGCTCTACGGCTTCTGGCCCGGCTTCCTGATTCTGGGTGGACCGGCGCTGCTGCTGATGCAGCGGGGCATGCTCCACCAGCCGCTGCAACACGAGGCCCGACACGACGCCAAGACCGGCGTCCTCAACTGCGAGGCGTGGCGGGCGACGGCCTCTTCGGCGTTGGGCCACTCCCGGCGCCAGGAGCGGCTGGCGGCCGTCCTCGTCGTCGACATCGACCACTTCAAGGCGGTCAACGACGTGTTCGGCCACCTGGCCGGTGATGACGTGCTGGCCCGGGCGGCCGACGCCATCGTCGGCTGCGTGCGCAGCACCGACCTCGTCGGCCGCTTCGGTGGCGACGAGTTCTGTGCCCTGCTGTTCTGCACCGGCCCGGAGGACGCCCTGGCCACCGCCGAACGGATCCGCCGGCGGATCGAGAACCTGGCCTTCGCCGATCCCCGCCTCAGCGTCACCGCCTCGGTCGGACTGGCCACTGTCCCGCTGGCCGGTGGCGGTGCCGGGGAGGAGCCGACCGTCGGGCTCGCCGAACTGATGGCGGCCGCCGACCGGGCCCTCTACCGGGCCAAGCACAACGGACGCAACTGCGTCGACCGGGCCGAGGACCGCCGGCCGCCGGCACCCGTTCCCGCTTCCTGAACGCCCGCCGAGTTTCCCGGCTGCGCTCCGCGCGCTTCGAGGTGGGGGGTGGACCCACCTGGGGGTATGGCTCGGTTACCGTGGTTTGCGTGTTTTGCCGGGATCGCGGGGGGAAGCGGTCCTGACGCATCTTCGGGGGAGGGCCGCCGTGCGCCGCATCCTGCATTTCCTGGTCGTAGCGCTCGTCGGAGCCGCCGTCCTGCCGGTGGTGGCCGAAGCCGGGCCGGCCATCGGCAGATCGCCCGAAGCCCGCGTGGCCGACGTCGCCACCGGCGTGGCTGCCCAGGCCGCCCGGAGCACGCCGGACGGCATCCTCGATGTCGTCGTGACCCTGGACCGGCCGGCGTCGAAGGGCCTGGCCGGGCGGCTCCGGGCCCTCGGATCGCAGGTGTGGACGGCCGAGCACATCGAGGTCGCCGCCCTGCACCTCCCCGCCGCCCGGCTCGGCGCCCTCCGCCGCCTGCCCGGCGTCGAGGGCGTCTATCCGAACCGGGAACTGCGCTACTTCGACGATCCGCCGAAGCGGCCCGGCCCGACGCTGCCGCCGCTTCCCGGTCAGGCCCCGCCCGGCGGGTTCGGCGCCGTGCTGCCCATTCCCGACATCGGCGTGACCGGGAAGGGGGTGACGGTAGGGGTCATCGACAGCGGCGTCGACTTCACCCACCCCGACCTGGCCGACGCCATGGTGGCCAACGTGAAGGTCAGCCCGCTCGGGCCCGACGGCCCGGTGCCGCCCATCGAGGGGCTGCCCAACACCGACAACACTTCGGGCCACGGCACCCATGTGGCCGGCGACGTCGCCGGACGGGGCACCGCCTCCAACGGCGCCTACAAGGGGTCGGCCCCCGGGGCCTCGCTGGTCGGGATCGGCACCGGAGAGGGCCTCAGCGTCCACTCCCGGGGCGTACTGCAGTCCTATGACTGGGTGCTGGAGAACCAGCAGAAGTACGGGATCCGGGTGCTCAACAACTCCTTCGGCGGTCCGTTCGAGCCGTTCGACCCGGGCGAACCCATCAACCGGGCCACCAAGAAGGCGGCCGACGCCGGAATCGTCGTGTTGTTCGCCCAGGGCAACGACGGCGACGAGATGACGATGAACAGCAACGCCACCGCTCCCTGGGTGATCGCCGTGGCGGCGAGCACCCAGCAGGGCGGCATGACGGAGTTCAGCTCCGGCGGACTTGACGCCGATGTCGTCGACCCGACGACCTTCGACGTCACCGACCTGGCCGGCGACCCCCGGCGGCCGCTGCGGATGGGCCTCTACCACCCGTCGATCGCCGCCCTCGGCGAGTACGTCGTCGGCGCCCGGGCGGCGGGGACCGTCCTGCCCGCCCTCGGCGCCCGCCACGACCTCGCCCTTCCGGCCGGCGACCAAGCCCGCTACACGATCATGTCGGGCACGTCGATGGCCTCGCCGGTGGCGGCGGGCTTCGTGGCCCTGATCCTGGAGGCCAACCCCGACCTGCGGCCGGCCGACGTGAAGCGGGTGCTGCAGATCACGGCCAAGCCGATCGCCGGCGTGCCGTTCTTCCGCCAGGGCTACGGCAACGCCGATCCGGCCGCCGCCGTCGACCTCGCCCGGCGCCTGCGGGGCAAGCCGGCCGACGACGTGAACCGGATCCTCGACGAGCAGCAGGCGGCCCGTGACGCCGAGATCCTGGCCGGCATGCCGCACCCCTTGCGCACCACCGCCTGGTGGAAGACCCCGGTCCCCGACGGCGACACGCCGGCGGCCGGCGGGAGTGGCGACGAAGCCCCGGGCGGCGGCTCGGCGGCCGGTGACGACGCCCACAAGATCACCGTCGAGGCGGGGACGGGCCGCCTCAAGGTCGTCAACGCCGGGCTCGGTCTGCCGTTCGTGCCCGACCCGGCCCACACGATCATCGTGCGGGACGCCTCGGGGCGGGTCGTCGGCCGCTCCGACCCGCACCTGCCCGGTCAGTCGGGGACGTTCGTGCTCGACCTCGACCTGACCAAGCTGTCCAACCTGGCCTGGGGCACCTGGACGATCGAGGTGACCGAAGCGGGCCTCGTCCCGGCCGGGATTTTCGGATCGGAGGAGGCGACGGTGGCCGCCACCTTCGCCGTTCCCCAGGCGCCGGAGCCGGCCTCCTCGATTCTTCCGGTGCCGCCCTCCGGGTAGCCCGGGAACGCCCCTCGTCGAGTGAGCGACAATGTCGGGTCGCCCCCCCCGACGAAGGAGGCTTCCATGAGCCCCGTTCAGCCCATTCCCGAGGGTTACCCCCGCCTGTCCCCCTACCTGTGCGTCGACGGCGCCGCCCGGGCCATCGACTTCTACACCGAGGTGCTCGGCGCGACGGTGAAGATGCAGATGGGCGGGCCCGACGGGAAGATCGGCCACGCCGAGCTCCTCCTCGGCGACTCGATCCTCATGCTGGCCGACGAGTACCCCGACATGGGGTTCCTGAGCCCGAGCCGAATCGGCGGGACGGCCGTGACGCTCCACGCCTACGTGGAGGACGTCGACGCCGTCTTCGAAAAGGCGCTCGCCCGCGGCGCCAAGTCGCTGCGGGCGGTGGAGAACCAGTTCTACGGCGACCGTTCGGGCCAGTTCGAAGACCCGTTCGGCCACCGCTGGAACGTCGCGACCCACGTGGAGGACGTCCCGCCGGACGAGATGGCCCGCCGGGCCGAGCAGGCCGGCGCCAGCGGCTGAGCCCGCCGGCGTGACGGCGTGACGGTGTGACGCCGTGACGGCGTCACGGTGAGCGGAGGCTGACCGGGCCGAGGTTGAGGGACCGCAACGGGCCCTCGATGGCGGCCCGGTCGCCCACCGCCACCACGGTGAAGGCGTTGGGCGCCAGGCGGCGGCGGGCGACGGCGGTGA
This sequence comes from Actinomycetota bacterium, assembly GCA_040756995.1. Lineage (GTDB taxonomy): Bacteria > Actinomycetota > Acidimicrobiia > IMCC26256 > BP-133 > BP-133. Next base: position 6,982 of record JBFLYK010000042.1, read on the forward strand.
CGTCGTCGTTGGTGATGCCGGCCAGGCGGCCCGGGCGGGTCTGGAAGTAGTCGGCCGGCAGGTCGTCGAGGTACAGCGTCCGCATCGTCGACACCGTGGAGTTGTTGGTGTCGAACAAGGTGCGGGCCGCGCCGGCCAGGTACTGCTTGGCCCGGTCGAGCTCGGCGGGGGAGACCCCGTCCCGGCTCAGCGTCTCGGCCTCCAGCAGCGTTTGCCGGACGGCGTCGGCCGTGGTGTCCGTCCGCACCGCCATGCCGATGGTGACGAGCCCGATCCCGCGCAGGGCTTCGATTTGGGAGAAGGCGCCGTAGGTGTAGCCCCGGGTCTCCCGCAGGTTGACGTTGAGGCGGCTGGCGGTGCCGCCGCCGAAGACGTGGTTGGTGACGAGCAACCGCTCGTAATCGGGGTCGGAGCGGGCGAAGCCGGGCGCGGCCAGGCTCAGGGCCGTCTGGGAGGCGCCCGGCTCGTCGACGATGATGACCCGGTCGGAGCTGCCGGCCGGCGGGCCGGGAGGCGCCGGGCTGCGGTCAGCGGCCGAGCCCTCGGTGTCCGCCGACCCCTCGCTCCAGGAACCGAAGGTCCGCTCCGCCAACGTTTTCGCCTGCGTCTCGGTGATGTCACCGCTCAGGAGCAGCGCCGTGTTCCGGGGCGTGAAGGCCCGGGCGTGGGCTCGCCGCAGCTCATCGATGGTCGCCGCCCGCAGCCCGTCCTCCGTTCCGGCACTGCGATGGCCGTAGGGGTGGCCGGCGCCGTACACCGCCCGCTGGGCCACCGTCTCGGCGGTGGTCTCGGCGTTGTCGCGGTCCTGGCGGAGGGCGACGAGAGCGGCGTCGCGCACCCGTTCCACCTCGTCGGCGGGGAACGTCGGGTTGCGGGCCACGTCGGCCAGGATGTCCAGCGTGGCCGGGAGGTGGGCGGTGAGCGACGAGGCCGTGAGCCACGTGCCGTCCTTGCCGGTGTCGTCGGCCAGGGTCGCGCCGGCTGACTCGAGCTCGGCGGTGAGGCCGAGGGCGTCCCGGCTGGCGGTTCCGCCGTCGAGCGAACCAGTGGCGAGGCTCATGAGCCCCGGGCGGTCGGGCGGGTCACTGGCGCTGCCGAGGCGGGACACCAGCGACGCGGAGACGACCGGTAACCGGTGCGATTCGACGAGCCACACCGGCAGGCCGTTGCTGAGCGTGAAACGCCGCACCGGCGGGACGGGCGGGTTCGGAGGCGGGCCCGGCGTGGGCGGGGTGTTGCGCCACGGTTCGGCCGACTCCGGCCGCGACGCGGCTCCGTCGTCCGCCTCCCCGCCGGCGGCGGCGTCGTCGCCGGCGGACTCGTCGTCGGACTCCCCCTCGGTCGCCGCCTCGTCGGATTCCGGCACCGGCGGATCGTCGACCGGCATCTTCGGGCCGGGCACGACTTCGACGACCACCCGCCGGTTGGGGTCGAGATGGCGGGCGGCGAAGCGCTGCACCCGGGCGGGGGTGACGGCGGCCGTCCGGCGCAGGTCGTCGTCGAGGAAGTTCGGGTCGCCGTAGTAGTGGTTGTAGTGGTTGAGCTGGTCGGCCAGGCCGCCGAAGTCGCCGAGGTCGTCGAGGCTGCGCACCGAGCGGGCGATGATCGCCGTCTTGGCCGCCTCGACCTCGGCCCGGGTCGGGCCGTGGCGGGCGAGGTCGGCCAGTTCCTCGTCGATGGCGGATTGGAGCTCGGCCGGCGTGTGTCCCGGTTTGGCGGTGGCGGTGACGGTGAAGACGGAGCCGTTGATCAGAGTCTCGACATCGGTCGACACCGATTGGGCGATCTGCAGGTCGTGAACCAGCCGGCGGGACAGCCGGCTGGCGCGCGTGCCGTTGAGCAGCCGGCTGGTGACGACCGCGTCGTCGGCGGCCGGATCGACGATGGGCGGGATGAGCCAGCCCATCGTCACCTGGGGCAGCTCCACCGTGTCGGTGAGGGTCACCCGCTGCTCGGCAGTGAGCGGCGGCGCCGACACTACGCGGCGGGGGACGTCGGCGCCGCGGGGGATCGTGCGGAAGTACTTCTCGACCAGGTCTCTGGTCCGGGCGACGTCGATGTCGCCGACGATGGCCAGGGTGGCGTTGTTCGGCACGTAGTACTGGCGGAAAAAGGCCCGCACGTCCTCGAGGCGGGCGGACTGGATGTCGGCGTGGGAGCCGATGATGTTGCCGTGGTAGGGATGCCCCTTGGGGAAGAGGCGGTGGAACAGTTCCTCGTCGGCCAGCGCGTAGGGCGCCTCCTCGAAGTTCTCCCGCCGTTCGTTGCGCACGACGGCCTGCTGGTTCGACAGGCTCTCCTGGTCGAGCCGGTCGAGGAGAAACCCCATCCGGTCGCTCTGCAGCCACAGGGCGAGCTCAAGCTGGTTGGGCGGGAGGTCGGGGACGATGTAGTTCGTGTAGTCGAAGGTCGTGCTGGCGTTCTCGTAGGTGCCGACGGCCTCGAGCAGCCGGTCCGCCTCGCCTTCTTCGACGTGCCCCGAGCCCTGGAACATCATGTGCTCGAAGAGGTGGGCGAAGCCCGTCCGGCCGGGCTCCTCGTTGGCCGGGCCGACGTGGTACCAGATGTTCACGGCCACCGTCGGCTTCCGGCTCTCCCGGAGCAGGATGACCTCCAGCCCGTTGGCCAGCGTGTACTTCTCGGCTCCGAGATCGAGCGGGGGGACGGGCGTCGGGCGCCTTTCGCCGTTGTCACCGGCCGCCAGCACGGCGACGCCCACGGCCAGCAGCGCCAGCAGCGCCAGGCCCACGGCCAAGGTCTTCGTTCGCTCGGTCACGGTGCGTCCTATTTCCGGGCGCCGAGCCGGAGCGGCTCGAGGGCGGTGATGTAGGCGGCGAGGCGGTCGGCGGCGTCCACCGCCGTGCCGGGATCGTCGACGTCGATGTCGGCCCACGTTTCCGACGCCCGGCGCCAGGGGCTCGGCCGGCCGAGGAACGGGCCGGTCTCGACCTCCCGACCCAGCGTGCGGCGCCAGCGGCGTTCGCCGGCCAGCAACCGTTGGAGGACGGCATCGCTGCGGTCGGGGTCGGAGTGCTCGGCGTGGAAACCGATCTCGAGCACCGTGACGCCGTCGCGGCGCAGCAGCTGGGCCTCGTAGTGCTCCCTCACCTCGGCGCCGAACCAGACCTTGGCATTGCGCCCGGTGATGCGGGACGAGAAGCGGCTCTGTTCCGGAGGCAGGAACCCGACCAGCGTCTCGACGACCTGTTCGAAGAAGGCTCGGCTCACCGGTCGGGGAGGCTAACCGACCGTCGTCGCTGGCTCAGCCGCTCAGCCGGGCTGGTACGGCCCGCCCGGCGGAGCCGGCTGCTGGTAGCTGGGCGGCTGGCCGGTGGAGCTGCCCGGCGGCGGGTAGACGGAGCTCCGCACGACCAGCGTGCCGGCGATCTTGTCGTGCAGGGCCTGGCGCTGCGGGTCCCACGCCGCCCACAGCAGGCCGATGCCGAGCGTGATGAAGTTGACGAAGCGGGCCAGTAACCGGCCGACGGCCAAGCCGTAGCCGAGGGGCGCGCCGTTGCTCTGCCTCACGACCCGGATGCCCATCGCTTTCTTGCCCAGCGTCTGCCCGTCCGGCCGGCCTTCGAGGAAGACGTAATAGGCCGGTCCGATCAGCCACCCGAAGAGCATGAGGAGCAGGCCCAGCCCGCTGGGATCGGGGTTGGGATCGGTGAAGGTCTCCTCGGGAATGGTGGAGGCGGCGGCGATCATCAGGAACCCGGTGGCGATCCACACGATGAACGTGTCGATGATGAGGCCGCCGGCCCGCTGGCCGAAGGTGGCCAACCCGTACTCCACCGGCCCGGCGGTGCCGCCGTAGGGGGAGGGGTATCCGCCCGGCGCCGGTCCGTACGCACCCGACGGGTAGCCGGGCGGTGGCGGGTAGCTCGGCGGCGGCGGGTAGCTGGGCGGTGGGGGCGGGAGCGGAAGCGGCGGCGTCGTCGGCTGGCCGGGAGGTGGGCCGCCCGGCTGGCCGGGGGGCGGGCCGGGCGGTGTGCCGGGAGGCGGGCCGGGCGGTGGACCGGGCGGTGGGTTCGAAGGCGCGCCCGGAGGTGAAGCGGACGGCGGGGCGTCGGTCCCCCCGGGCGTCGCCTCGGACGGGTTGACCGCCCGTCCGCACCGGGGACAGAACCGGCTCCCGGCGGGGATCTCACCGCCACACGCAACACAGATCATGGCCGCTCCTCCCCGGGCCTCAGCGCGGGCTCACCGCTCGGCGAACCAGCGTATGCCTTGTGTGCCGCCCGGGCCGCGACGGGTACACGTTTCCCATGGACCCTCTCGACGAGAATCTCGTCCGGGACACCATCTGCGGCCTCGAGCTGCAGCTCATCGACGCCGTGGAACGGCAGGAGCGGGCCGAGGTCCAGCACGACGCCGCGGAAGCGACCCGCATCCAAAGTGAGATCGACGCCCTGCAGGCCCAGCTGGCGGCGATCGCCGACGTGGTCGCCACCGCCGACTGATCCGCCGGCGGGAGCAAGCGGGGCCGGCCGGCGGCCGCGGACTCAGCCGCGCAGGTTGCAGAGGACGGCGCCGACGACGTTGCCGCCGACGAGGCGCAGCTGGTCGCCCATTTCGGCCACCTCGTCCCGGGTGGCGTGGGCGGCGTCGGCCACCACGACGATGCCGTCGACCATCGGTGCCAGCGTGAGCGCCTCGGAAGCCTGCAGCGCGGGCGGAGCCTCCACCACCACGAAGTCCGCCACCTCGCTGCGCTCGTCGAGGACCACCCGCATCGGCCCCGATTCGAGGAGGTCGGTGGGCTCGGCCACGGCCGGCCCGGCCGCCAGCACCTCGAGGGTCTCGAGGCCCGGCGGCTGGTGGACCACCTGGGACGGCGCCACCTCGCCGGTGAGGACGTTGGAGAGGCCCCGGTCGTTGGCCATCCCGAAGTAGCGGTGCAACCCCGGTGAACGGAAGTCGGCCGACACCAGCGCCACCCGCTTCCCGGTGGCGGCCATGGAGACGGCGAGGTTGGCGGCTATGGCGGTGGTGCCGGTCTCCGGCGTCGGGCTCGCCACCATGACCGTCTTGAGCCCCCAGCGGTCGGCCATGGCCAGGATCCGGGCCCGGAGCCGCCGGTAGGCGTCGGCCGCCGGCCCGTCCGGCACCGCCAGCGTGACCAGCGCCGTCTCGCCGAGGCCGTCCCGCCGGGTCCGGGGAACGGCGGCCAGCACCGGAGCGCCGAGCTGCGCCTCGAGATCACCCCGGCCCCGCAGGCGGCGGTCGACCGCCCGGCGCAGCGGGACCGTCGAGAGGCCGGCCACCAGGCCGAGGGCCGCCCCGACGCCGCCCGCCGTCAGCGGCCCGGCACCGGACGGCGAAGACGGCCGGGTGGCCGGCGCCACCACCGATCCCACCGCCTTGCTGTCGATCACGTTCACCTCGGCCAGACGGGCCTGAAAGGGAGCGGCCTCCTCGAGCAGGACGTCGTTGGCCGCCTGCGCTCCGGCGGCCGTCGGCGTCATCGAGGCCCGCACGCTGTTGTTGCGATCCCTGACAGCCCGGAGCGCGGCCTCGAGGCTCTGCCGGGAGCCGTTCCGGGTGGCGTTGATCAGCGTGCTCCGGTAGGCGAGATACGACTCGGCGAAGAGCTGCGCTCCCCGCCGGGCCCGTTCCGGATCGCCGGCCCGGTACCCGATCGTCAACGTCTGCGTCCCGCCCACCAGCGAGACCGACAGCGGCCGGCGGAGGTCGTCGAGCGAACCCGTCCACCCGGTCTGCCGCTGGACGAGCTCGGCAACTCCATCGGCCGAGACGAGTTCCCTCTCGGTGCCCATGACCTCCGGGCTGATGGGCTCGGCGGTCTCGCTCGGGTCATCGGTGATCGGCCGGACGAGCACCTGCGCCTCCGAGGCGTAGGCCGGCCGGAGCGCCACCATCCCGAAGGCGGCGCCCCCGACCAGCCCCAGCAGGGTCATCGTCGCTAGCCAGCCTCGGTGCGACCAGAGCTCGTGACGAGAGGACACTGCGGGCGGGGTTACCCACCTTCAGCGTCGTTCAATCACGAAGGGTGAGATTTGTCGCGAAACCGTCAAGAACGATGGGCGGCCAGGACCGAGAGGGCGTCGCGCAGCGCCTCCAGCCGTTGCTCGATGTCGAGGACCTCGGCGTACAGCCGGGCGGACTCCTCCTCATCGAGCGAGTCGACCGCATCCGTGATCGACACCTCGACGTCATCGACGAACTCTTCGAACGGGGACATGGCCGACGCGTACCCGCCGCACCAGGCTCCACAAACCACGCTCCGTGAGGTCAGAACCTCTGGGCAGTTTGCCCCACTGCCCTCGTTCGGCGCTGGCCGACAAGAGTTTCCTTGACTTGCGCCGCCGTATATGAACAGAGTTCAGTTAACAGTGATAACTGAACTTGGTTCAGTCCGTAGCGGCGGAGGTCACCATGCTGGAGCGTCTAGGCGGGACCATGGTCCGTCGGCGGTGGATCGTCGTGGTGGTCACCGGGGTGCTCCTGGTGCTCGCCGGAGCGTTCGGCGGCGGCGTCTTCCGGGCCACCAAGAGCGGCGGGTTCACCGACCCGGCGGCGGAGTCGTCGAAGGCCGACCGGCTGCTGGCCGAGCGGTTCGGGGCCGGTGACGCCAACCTGGTCCTGATCGTCACCGCCGAGGGCGGCTCAGGTTCGGTCGACGACCCGGGCGTCGCCGCGGCGGGGCAGGCGCTCACGGCCCGGCTGGCCGCCGATCCCCAGATCGCCTACGCCGCCAGCTACTGGACGCTGGGTGGGGCGCCCCCGCTCCGGTCGAAGAACGGTGACCGGGCGCTGGTGCTGGCCCGCATCGCCGGCGACGACACCGACGCCATCGACTGGCTCCACGACCACCGCCGGGCCTACGAGTTCGCCTCGGCGGACGGGACGATCTCGGTGGCGGTCTCCGGAATCACCGCCGCCTACGAGGAGGTCAGCCGGACGGTCGAGTCGGACCTCGTCCGGGCGGAGCGCATCGCCTTCCCCATCACCGCCCTCGGGTTGCTGGTGGTGTTCGGGTCGGTCGTGGCCGCGGCCCTGCCGCTGCTGGTCGGCGTCATCGCCATCGTCGCCACGCTGGCGGTGCTGCACGCCCTGGCGCTGCTGACCGACGTGTCGGTGTACTCGATCAACCTGACCACCGCCCTCGGCCTCGGGCTGGCCGTGGACTACAGCCTGTTCGTCGTCAGCCGTTACCGGGAGGAGCTGGGCCGCAACGGTGGCGACCATACGGCGGCCGTCGTGCGGTCGGTGACCACCGCCGGGCGGACCGTGCTGTTCAGCGCGGTGACCGTGGCCGCCAGCCTGATCGCCCTGCTGGTGTTCCCGTTCTACTTCCTGCGCAGCTTCGCCTTCGCCGGGGCGGCGGTGGTGGCCGTGGCCGCCCTGGCGGCGGTGACGACCCTGCCCGCCGTGCTGGCGATCCTGGGGCCGCGACTCGAGAAGTTCAAGGTCCGCCGGCGCTGGGCTGCCCCGGCCGGGAGCCCGAGCGGAAAACCGACACCTACTGTGGGTAATCCGCTCAGGGTGGCTGGCAGCAACGGGTTTTGGCACCGGCTGGCGGCTGCGGTGATGCGCCGCCCCGTCCCGAGCGCCGCCGCGGTCATCGTGGTGCTGCTGGTGCTCGGGGCGCCGTTTCTGGGGGTCAAGTTCGGCTATCCCGACGACCGGGTGCTGCCGGAGGGTGCCGTCACCCGGAAGTCGGCCGACATCATCCGGGCCGAGTTCGCCAGCCAGGAGCAGGCGGGCGTGGGGGTGGCCGCCCCCGGCCTGCCGGCCGACGACCCCCGGGTGGCGGAGTACGCCGGCGCCCTGTCGAAGGTGCCGGGCGCGGCCCGGGTCGACACGGCCCTCGGCTCGTTCGTGAACGGCGAACTGGCGCTGCCGGCGGCGGCCGCGCCGCCGATCTTCGCCCGCTTCCGTCCCCTCCCCGCCGGCCCGGCCGGCGCGCCGCCCGCCTCCCTCTCCCAGCCGGCGGGCGGCGGCGCCGCCGGGCCGGGCGGCACGTGGCTCAACGTCGTCCCGGCCGTCGAACCGTTGTCGGAGGCGGGGGAGCGGCTGGCCAAGGCCGTGCGGGCCGTGCCCGCCCCAGAGGGCGCCGGCGTCCTCGTCGGCGGGCAGTCGGCGGCGATGGTCGACGCCAAGGATGCGTTGGGGGCCCGGCTTCCGGTGGCGGGCGGGATCATCGCCCTGATCACGCTGGTGGTGCTGTTCGCCATGTTCGGCAGCCTGCTCGTGCCGGCCAAGGCGGTGGTGCTCAACCTGCTGTCGCTCACCGCCACGTTCGGCGCCATGGTGTTCGTCTTCCAGGATGGCCACGGCTCGGGGCTCCTGGGGTTCACGGCCACGGGGGCGCTGCTGGTCACCATGCCCGTCCTCATGTTCTGCATCGCCTTCGGGCTGTCGATGGATTACGAGGTCTTCCTCCTGTCCCGCATCAAGGAACAGCACGACGCCGGGGCCGGCACGACCGAGTCGGTGGCCACCGGGCTGGAGCAGACCGGGCGGATCGTGACCGCCGCCGCCGCCCTGCTGGCCATCGTCTTCATCGCCTTCGCCACGTCGGGCATCTCGTTCATGAAGCTGTTCGGAGTGGGCCTGACGCTGGCGGTGCTCATGGACGCCACCCTCATCCGGGGGGTGCTGGTGCCGGCCTTCATGCGGCTGGCCGGCGAGGCCAACTGGTGGGCGCCCCGGCCGCTGCGCCGCCTCCACGAGCGGTTCGGGATCTCCGAGGCGGAGGGCGGGCCGGCCGTGGCGCCGGCTGGGGCGCCGGCGTCGGCGGCGGCGGTGCCGGTCCGGGACGAGGGCAGCCGTGCTTTCCCAGCCGCCTGACGGCCAATACGGTGAGGAGATGACCGCCGGGCCTGAGGGGGCCGCGGCCGCGGCCCGCACCCGCTACCGACGGGGCGAAGGCGCCCGGCTGCGGGAGGACATCCTGGAAGCGGCGTCGCGCCTGTTCTTCGAGCAGGGCGGCGCCGAGGGCATGACGATGCGGGCGGTGGCGGCCGCCGCCGGGGTGTCACCTCCGGCGGTGTACCTCCACTTCGCCGACAAGGACGAGCTCATCTTCGCCGTCTGCCAGGACATCTTCAGCCAGCTCGACGAGGCGATGGAGTCGGCCGCCGAAGGGATCGACGACCCGATCGAAGGAATGAAGGCCCGGGGCCGGGCCTACGTCCACTTCGGGCTCGAGCACCCCGATCACTACCGCGTGCTGTTCATGCAGGCCCCGGGCAACCAGCCGCACCACTACGGGCCCGAGGAGGTCAAGGCGTCGGCGGCCTTCGGGCACATGATGAGCAACGTGGCGGACCTGGTCGCCGACGGCCGGCTCCGGGACGACATCGATCCCTACGAGCTGGCGCTCACCTGCTGGGCGTTCGTTCACGGGCTCACGTCGCTGCTCATCACCAAGCCCGACTTCGGCTGGCCCGATGCCGACGTCCTGCTCGACGGGTACTTCGACCGGTTGCTGACCGGGCTCCTGCGGCGCTGACCGAGCGACGTCGCGTCGCCGCCGAACCGCCCCGTCGCCTTCGGAAGGGGTTTACGTCGGCGACGGGACGGGGGGACTGACTCCAGGATCCTCGGCCATATGGGGGGTCAGTTCGGCGGCGTAGACGCCTCGGTTAGAGGCGACCTTTCAGGCGACTCCTTGGTCGAAGAGGGCCTTCTACACGAAGGGGAGAGATTCCTGCCTGTCCGCCCGGTTCTTACCGATCTGTTGACTGTTGACCGGAATCTGCCCTTCAAGAGGGCCCGGCGGGGTGCCGACATGAAGTTGACCTCTCACCCGTTGGAGCCTTCTGTGCTGGTCACGAACCATGTCCTCGCCGGCGCCGCCATCGGCGCCCTGGTCAAGCGGCCCCTGCCGGCCCTGGCCCTCGGCGTCGTCTCCCACATCGCCATGGACCGCATCCCCCACTGGGGTCTCTCCCACGAGGACCGCGAGGGCGACCCGATGAAGAGCCCGAAGTTCCTCCGGGTCGCCTACCGGGACGGCTTCTCCGGCCTGGCCGCCATGGCCGCCGCCGTCGGCGTCGCCCGGGGCCGCCGGCTGCCGGTGCTGGCCGGCATGGTCGGCGCCGCGCTGCTCGACCTCGACAAGCCCAGCAAGCACTTCGTGGGGTTCAGCCCGTTCCCCGCCGCGGTCGACAAGTTCCACGCCGACATCCAGGCCGGCCGGGAGCACGACCACAAGATGGGCCAGGAGCTGGCCGTGGCCGCCGGGCTGGCGGCGCTGGTCGCCGGGCTCTGCTGGTCCCGCTGAACTGGCGTTCCTTTTCCGCCATATCCCGGAAATCGAACGCCAGAACGGTGTTGCGGCCGGTCCCCTCGCAACTGGCGTTCCTTTTCCGCCATATCCCGGAAATCGAACGCCAGAACGGGTGGGGTCAGCCGAGGGTGGCGACCGAGACGATCGGGCGGGTCGGCGGCCGGGCGCCCAGCGAACCGCTGAAGGGCCGGTCGGAGAAGGCGAAGATGCCGCCGTCCTCGGCGACCATCACGTAGCCGCCGCCGTAGCGGACCATTCCCCGGACGGGCTTGTTCAGCTTCACCCCACCCAGCGAGCCCCGGAAGGGGGCGTCGAAGGCGAACACGCCGCCGTCGGAGGCCACGAGCCAGTAACCGGCGCCGTCGCCGTCGGGCACGAGGGAGCGGACGGGAGCGTTGAGCCGCTGCCCGCCCATCGAGCCGGAGAAGCGGGCGTCGCCGAAGGCGAAGATGCCGCCGTCGGAGGCGACCATGTAGTACCCCTTGCCCGACGGGGTGGCCACCGAGTCGAGCACCGGGCCGTTGAGCGGCGTGCCGCTCACGTCGCCGAGGAAGGCCGCGTCGCCGAAGGTCAGCGTCCGGCCCCGGGTGGTGAAGACCCAGTAGCCGGCGCCGGTCGGTGTGGCCGAGAGGCTGGCCGGCTCCTCAGCGGGGGCCAACCGGCTGAGGACGGCGTCGCCGAGGTGGGAGGCGTCGCCGAAGGGATGGACCCGCCCCCGGCTGTCGAGGACCCAGTACCCCCGTCCGGACGGAGCGCGCTCGATGTCGACGGCCCACACGGCATCGGCCGCCGCGGCGGCGAGGGCGGCCGAGGCGTCCCCATGGGGGGCGGCGTCGCCGAACGGATAGACGGCACCGTCGGCTCCGAGCAGCCAGTAGCCCGTCCGCCCGGAAGGCGGCGGGGTGGTCCCCGTCTTGTCGCCCCCGGTGCCGGCGCCGCCGAGCGGATCGCCGTCCGCCCCGGACCCGTCGTCACCGGCCGGCGGGCCGGTGGTCGTCGTGGTGGTCGTCGGCGGCGGATCGACGGCGTCGAGCGTGACGGTCAACGGCGCCGACGCCGGGCCGGCGCCGTTGGCGTTCTTGGCCACCACCGTGACCGTGTAGGTCTTGCCGTTGATCAGGCTGCGGATCGTGCCCGAGGTGGCCGACGGCCCGAAGTTGGCCTTGTGGTTCGACGCGTTGCGCGACGCCGTGACGGTGTAGCCGGTGATGGGCGATCCACCGTCCGACACCGGGGGATCCCACGTGACCTTGACCTTCCCGTCCCCGGCGGTGGCCGTCACGTTCTGCGGCGCGGTGGGCCGGCCGAGCCGGACCGTCACCGTGCCGCCCGGGCGGACGGTGACCGGGCCGCCGATCGAGCCGTCGTCGAGGGTGAACGTGAAGGTCGACCGGCCGAAGAGCAGCGGCGTGAAGTGGCCGTCGGTGTCGGCGATGGTGCCCGAGGCGGTGGCCTGGGCGTCCATCCCCTCCATCAGCTCGACGGAATCGTCGGTGATGGCGGTGTAGTGCATCGCCGCGCCGCTGACCGGCTGGCCGTCGAGGTCGAGGACGACGATGTCGGCCGGGGCGGCGTCGGGAATGGTGAGGTGGAGATCGACGTCGTCGCCCTGGACCCGGTAGGGCGCGTCGAACGACCAGCCGGCGGGCAGCGTGGCGGGCGGGGGCGCCTCCCCGGGTATGGCTGGAGCCTCGACGCGGAACGTGTACTGACCGCCGTCGGCGAAGAGCTCGAAGTCGTATCCGTCACTCGAGTCGGAGACGACCACGACGCCGTCACTGTTCCGGAGACTGACGTCGGCCGCGACGGGAACGCCGGCGTCACTGTGGATCGAGCCCCGGACGATCGCGAGGTAGGTCGCCCCGGCCGGAGCGATGAAGCCGGGCGTGACCAGTGTGAGGGCGAGCGCGGCGGCCGTCAGGGCGGCGCAGCGGGGGGACGAGCGTCTCGACACCTGCGTCTCCTACAGGGCCGCGGGCGGGATCGGGGGAGCCGGCCGGCGGCTTGTGGCACCAACAGACACGCCCCGGGGGTGAGGCGGTCGGGATGTATTTCGACGGGCAGAGGCGGAATCCCCGCCCGGGGCAGGAACGTCGCACAACCGTCATCGGGGTCGAAGGGAGCGAGGCGCCCGTAGACTCCGGAGCGTGAACTTCCGTAGCAGACTCCGGTCGGTCGTCGTCGCCCCGGTTGCCGTGGCGGTGGTGCTGGTCGCCGGCGCCTGCGGGGGCGGTGACAAGAACTACGAGGAAGGCACTCCGGCGGCGACCGGCGAGGCGCCGGACTGCTCGATCGTGCCCCTCGACGTCGTCCGGGCCTCGCTGAAGCGGGAGGACCTCCAGGGTCCGGCGCAGGGCAGCCGGGCCGACGGCATCACCTGCACGTTCAGCACGCCGGGGAGCGGCCTGGCCGACCTGAACCAGGTACAGCTCTACAACCACGTGACCGAGGACAGCTTCGCCGTCATCCGGGACGGCTTCAAGAGGAACAACAACAAGGTCAACACGATCAAGGGCTGGGGCGACGAGGCGTGGGCCAGCACCGTGCAGTTCTACTCGCCCACGAACTACTTCGGTGTGCGGAAGGGGAAGGTCGCCGTGCTCATCACCAGCACGTCGGACTACGAGCACATCCGCGACCTGATGAAGAAGATCCTGGCCAAGCTGTAGGGGCCCCCAAACCGGCGTTCCTCAGTCCCGGGGGGTGGGACTGAGGAACGCCAGTTGGGGAGAATCCAGCCGGCCGGCGGGCGCCCCGGTCGAAGGGGGGATGACCGGAGGTGCTTCACCGCCGGCACGGCCTGACTGCCCTGCCATTTCTCCCTGGCGAGAGCGGGCCCCTGCTCGGCGCGCTGTTCTTACCGGCGAATTAACGGTGTCTTCGCGGTGGTTTGTCCGAATCGCCCGTTCGAGGCAGAAGGTCAGTGTTTCCAGGCTTCGGCCAGGACGTGGACCGGCGACGTCAGCAGGTCGATGACCGGCAGGTCGGCCAGCCGCTCGTCGGAGAAGCTCGTCGTCTCGGTGACGGCGTCGACCAGGGCGCCGTAGCGGGACTGGTAGCCCTCCAGCACCGCCCGCATCGTCTCGCCCGGCAGCCGGTCGGCGAAGCGGGCGTGGAGCAGGGTGAGGCCGTCGACCGTGCCCTGGCGGATTTCCGGGATCAGCACCACCGTCCGGCCGTCGGTCCCGCCCTTGGCCACCGTGACCTCCTGGAGCGTGGAGGCCCGGTGCTTGGTGCCCCGCAGGATGTCGCCGCCTTCGGCTTCGGCCCGGGACCGCAGCCCGGTGGCGATCCCGCCCTTGGCGATGACCGAGATGCGGGCGTCGCCGCCCACCGGACCCTCGATGCGGTAGCGGGTGAAGCCGGTGACCTCCTCCACCGCCCGGCCCAGCGCCCCCAAGGTGCGCAGCACCCGGTAGGTGAGCCGCTCCCGGGGCGCGCCGGCCGACAGGGCGGCGAGGACGAGCGGCGCCCGGAAGAGCTCCTCCTCGGACCGGGAGATGCCCACGGTGACCGTCTTGGCCTGGTGGCGGATGGCGTCGACCGGGCGGGTCAGCTCGTCGATGGCCCGGGTGAGGGCGGCGGCGAGGTCCTCCACCACCACCCCGGGCGTGCCGATCCGGCCGTGGTCCAGTTCGTAGAGCTCGAGCGGCAGCGCCCGGGTGGCGTAGCGCAACACCGAGGCGAGCTCGACGGCGGTGCCCGCTTCGAGGGCGCCGTTGTAATGGCCGGCCCGCAGGCCTTCCTGGAAGGCCCGGGCTCCGGCGGCCACCCGGGGGGCGAGGCGGACCAACAGGTGCTCGGCCGGGCCTTCGGCGTCGGCGACGACGTCCTCCAGCGCCGCCCGGATCTCCCGCAGGCCCCGGGCCTGGGCGTCGATGGCCAGTGCCGCTTCGTAGCCGAAGAGGTGGCCGGCCATGGCCGAGAGCACGAAGGCCAGCTGCGGGTGGACCGGCGGTACCTCGATGGTGGCCAGCGCGGCCTGGAACGCCGACGTGGTGCCCCGGGTGGCGATCACCACCGGTGCCGCCTTGTGAGCCCGGTAGATGGCCAGCTCCTTGCCGACGTCGGCCGCCGCCGCCGGCGGCATCCCGGCCGCGCAGACCAGGATCAGCGGCTCGGAGGACAGGTCGATGTGCTTCTTGTCCTCGGTGGCGTCGCAGGCGATCGACTTGTAGGCCAGCTCCGACAGCTTGATCCGCAGCTCCGAGGCCGCCAGGCGGTTCGGCCCGTTGCCCACCACCGCCCAGTGGCGCCGGGCCGGGGCGTAGGCCCGGGCGGCGGCGGCGATCTCGGGCCGGGCGTTGAGCACCTCCTCGAGGGCGGCGGGCAGATCGCGCAAGCCGGTGAGGAGCTCGTGCTCGAGGCGCCCGTTGGCCCCGCCGACCTCCCGGGCGATGGCCAGCGACAGCAGGAAGCCGGCCGCCACCTGGGCGTAGAAGGCCTTGGTGGAGGCGACGCTCATCTCGACGTCCCGCCCGTCCGACGTGTAGAGGACCCCGTCGGCCTTTTCGACCAGATCGCTGTTGCGGCGGTTGACCACGGCCAGGACGGCCGCGCCCCGGGCGCGCACCAGGTCGACGGTGCGGTTGGTGTCGGTCGTCGTGCCGGACTGGCTGATGGCGATGACGAGCGTGTCGCTCATGTCGTCGTCGAGCCCGAACCCCGACAGCTCGCTGGCCGGGGTGGCGGCCACGGTGATCGCCGCTGAGGCGGGCAGGACGGAACTCAACGTGGAGGCCAGGATCTGGCCCGCCACCGCCGCCGTCCCCTGACCGATCACCAGCACCCGGTGGTAGCTGCCGGCGGCGAGGGCCTTGCGGACCGAGGCCGGCAGCGTCTCCTCACCGAGGCTGACGCTGAGCTGCCCACCGTCGTCGATCACCTTGCCCCGCAACGTCTTGCGGAACGACTCGGGCGCTTCCGACATCTCCTTGAGGAGGAAGTGCGGGTAACCGGCCCGGTCGACGTCGCGGGTGGTGATCTCGGCCACGGTGATCTCGTCGTCGGCCACCGGCAGGGCCGTGCCGTCATAGGCCCGGCGCTCGAGGCCGGCCAGCGTGCCGGCGCCTTCCCTCGACAGCACGACGACCTGGCCGCCGGTGGCCTCGCCGTCCATCCGGAGATAGCGGGGAGTCTCCTCGACGACGCCGTACGGCTCGCTGGCCACGACGAAGGCGTCGTCGGCCAGGCCGATGTAGAGCGCCTGCCCGCTGCCCCGCAGCGCCAGCAGCAGCCGCCCCGGTTCGGCGGCGGCGTTGGCGGCGATGGCCACCGACCCCTCGAAGGTGGCGACGGTGCGGCGGAAGGCTTCGCCGGGCTCCGCGCCTTCGGCCATGCGGCGGGAGACGAGCATCGGGATCACCTTGGCGTCGGTGGTGATCTCGGCCGGGGTGGTGAGGCCTTCGGCGGCCCGCAACTCGACGTGGTTGTCGACGTCGCCGTTGAGGGCGGCGGCGACGTACGGCGCGTGGTCCCGGCCCTGCTCTTCGCTGTTGAGCGGGTGGGCGTTGGCTTCGCTGATCAGACCGACGCTGGCCCAGCGGGTGTGGCCGACCACGGTCATCTCCGCCTCGGGGGCGGCCAGGGCCCGCCGGAGCAGCTCGTCGCCGGCGATGGCGGCCCGCACGGCCCGGACGTTGTCGCCGAGTTCGCCGATCTCGGCCGCGGCCTTGTACACGAAGGCCAGGGCACCTCCGGCCTCCGGGATCAGGCGGACGGACCCGGAGCGGAACAGCGGGTCGGCGGCCCGGGAGCTGATCTCGGGGTCGGACGGGTCGAGCCCATGGCCCGTCACCAGCAGGTGCAGGCCGGCCGAGTCGCGACCCCGGACCTCGAGCCGGTCGATGGCCGACAGGGCGACGTGGATCGACCAGTAGGCCTCGAGGGCGGCGCCGCCGTCGGCGCCGGCGGCCAGCGCCGCGATCTCCCGGGCCGCCCGGAGGCGGTCGGAGCCGATGGCCCACACGGCGTCCTTCAGGCGGACGATGGCGGCGTTGGCCGCTTCCAGCTCGGCGCCGCTGAGGGACAGGCGATCGGCGTCGAGATCGGCTTCCACCGCGGCGACGGCCGACCGGGCCTCGGCCGTGGCCTTCTCCAGCCGGGCGGCCAGCTCGGGATGGTCGGCCAGGACCCGCACCCCGGCCGGGCCCCGGAGGCGCCCGTCCAGCGCTTCGAATCCCGCCGCGGCGTCGGCCAGCCCCGCCGGCCCGGCCGCCAGCGACGCCAGGGCGGCGTCGACGCCGGCCGCCAGCTCCCCGGCATCGGGCGGAACGGCGGTTGACCGGCGGCGCAGGACGGCGACGACTCCACACATGGATTCCGAGATTAGGCCGGTGCCACCACCGCCCGTTCCCGGCCGGGTCGCTAGCATCCGCGCCATCGAGATCCTCATGCTCTGCACCGGGAACACGTGCCGGTCGCCGATGGCGGCGGCGCTGCTCAGCCGGCGGCTCGACGAGGCCGGGGTCAAGGCGGTCGTGTCGTCGGCCGGGTTGCTCTTCGACGGGAGGCCGGCCACCGACCACGGGCAGGCGGTCATGGCCGACCGGGGCATCGACACGTCGGGCCACCGGTCCCGCAAGCTCCGGGCCGAGATCGTCACCGACGCCGACATCGTCATCGGGATGGCCCGCAGCCACGTACGGGAGGCGGTGGCGCTGGCCCCCGACGTCTGGACTCGGGCGTTCACGCTGAAGGAGATCGTGCGGCGGGGCGAGGAGCGGGGCGGGCGGGCGCCCGGCGAGCCGGTCGAGGACTGGCTGGCCCGGCTCCACGCCGGCCGGCGGCTGCCCGACCTGCTCGGGGAGTCCGGCGCCGACGATGTCGCCGACCCGATCGGCGGCCCCCTGAAGAGCTATGAACGGACGGCCGCTGAGCTCGATGACCTCACCGCCCGGCTGGCCCGTCTTCTCGGCTCAGAGCCGGCGTCCTAGACTGCGGCACCAGCTTGTCCCTGGGGGTCACATGCGCAGCCGTTGGTCGCTTCGTCGTAGCTCCGCCGCCCTCCCCCTCGCTGTGGCCGTCGCGCTCTTCGGCCTCGGTGTCGACCTCGTCCGCTCGGGTGGGCCGCCGGCCGGCGCCAGCCGGGTGATCGGCAATCCCTTCGGAGGCCCGGGCGAACGCTGCGGGGCACTCATCGAGCTGGCCCTCCCGGGCGGACGGTGGACGTGCACGCACGGTCCTGACCCCCACCCGAACGGCGCCGACCTCCGCTCCGGCAAGGCCCGCACCGGCCTGCTCCTCCCTGACCCGCCCAGCGCCCAGCGCACCGCGCCCGCCGGCCACCCCTACGCCCGCTGCTTCGGCGACGGGCGCAGCGGGCCCCGGTTCCAGGCCATCTACGCCCGGGCGTCGGACAGGGTCGACAACTACGCGGCGTCGGTTCCCACGATCCGCCTGGGCGCAGCCGAGGCCGACGCCGTCTTCATGGCTTCGGCGGCCGCCAGCGGCGCCATTCGGCACATCCGCTGGCAGCACGACGCCAACTGCCAGCCGACCGTCGACCACGTCATCCTCTCGCCCAGCGGTGATGACGACCTGGCTCAAACCATCGCCGAGCTGACCGCCCTGGGCTACACCGACCCCAACCGCAAGTACGTGGTCTGGATGGATGCCGAAGCGCTGTGCGGCATCTCGTCGTACTACGAAGACGACCGTCCCGGCGCCGACAACTTCAACAACGGCAATCCGGTCGCCCCGCCGACGGTGTCGCGGATCGACCGGGGGTGCTGGGCGCTCGGCAGCCAGGGCACCTCGATCGAAGCGCACGAGATCATGCACGCCCTCGGCGCGGTGATGCCGACGGCGCCGCACTCCACGATTCTCGGCCACTGCACCGATGACGCCGACCGCATGTGTTACGAGGACGACTTGACCATCCGGGTCAACACCGTCTGCGCCTCCAACGAGGAAGCGGTCTTCGACTGCCGCAAGGACGACTACTTCAACGCCGCCGGCAACCCGGTCGGCTACCTGGCCAGCCACTGGAACACGGCTCGCAGCGCCTTCCTGTCCACGACGGACGGCGACGACCCGCTGAGCATCGTGGGGTCGACGATCACCGAAGGGGACGGCGCACCCAGACCGCTGACCTTCACCGTCAGCCTGGCGGTGCCGCAGAACAACCCCGCCTCCGTGCGCTGGACGACCGTCGACGGCTCGGCCAAGGCCGGGCAGGACTATCAGGCGGCCAGCGGCACGGTGGAGTTCGCGCCGCTGGAAACGGTGAAGACGATCTCCGTCAATGTCACCGGCGACTTCAACAAGGAGGCCGACGAGGACTTCTTCGTGCAATTGTCCGACGCCAACAACGCTCGGATCGTCGGCCAACCGGGCCGGGGGCTGATCACCAACGACGACCCCAAGGGACAGGGCTACTGGCTGGTGGCGTCGGACGGCGGCATCTTCTCCTACGCCGACGCCGGCTTCTTCGGCTCGACGGGCAACGTGAACCTGAACCAGCCGATCGTGGGGATGGCGCCGACACCGTCGGGTCGGGGCTACTGGCTGGTGGCCCGGGACGGCGGCATCTTCTCCTTCGGTGACGCCGCCTTCCACGGCTCGACCGGCAACATCCGGCTGAACCAGCCGATCGTGGGCATGGCGGCCACGCCGTCGGGGTCGGGCTACTGGCTGGTGGCCGCCGACGGCGGGGTGTTCGCCTTCGATGCACCGTCGTTCGGGTCGGCCGCCGGCCGGTCGCGCTCGGCGGCGGTGGCCATGGCGTCGACCACCAGCGGGCAGGGGTACTGGGTCGTCACCGCCGACGGCCAGATCTTCAACTTCGGCGATGCGCCGAACTTCGGGGCGCTCGGCCCGCTGGCCCAGCCGATCGTCGGTGCGGCGGCCACCCCGAGCGGGCACGGGTTGTGGCTGGTGGCCCGGGACGGCGGCATCTTCGCCTTCGGCGACGCCGCCTTCTTCGGCTCCACCGGCGCCGTGAAGCTGAACCAGCCGATCGTGGGCATGGCCCGAACCCCGTCCGGCAACGGCTACTGGCTGGTGGCCCAGGACGGCGGCATCTTCGCCTTCGGCGACGCCGGCTTCTTCGGCTCAACCGGCAACATCAGGCTGAACAAGCCCATCAACGGAATGGGAGCGCTGCTCCGCCCGCTCGCCTGACCCCGCAAACTGGCGTTCCTTTACCGGAATACAGCGGAAATGGAACGCCAGTTGGAGTGGGGGCGGCGGGCCGGCCCAACTGGCGTTCGTTTTCCGGGATATGGCGGAAATGGAACGCCAGTTCGAGGCGGTCAGCGGATGCGGGCCTTGCCGTGCATGCCGTAGGCCAGGTGGCCGGCCAGGTGGCAGGCGTAGGTGACGTCGGGACTGCCGGACGGGCCGAACGTCCAGGTCGTCTCGACGGTGGCGCCGGCGGGGACGGTGACTTCGCCCTGCACCGCTCCGGTGTGGAAGTGCGGCTCGCCCCGCTCGTGGATGTCGTGGGTCTCGGGCGGGCCGATGATGAACTCGTGGTCGATCGGATCGGCGTTGTGGATCACGAACCGCACCGTCGAACCCGGCTCGACCGTGACCCGGTCGGGCTCGAACCGGCTGTAGCGGGCCGTGATCTTCACCGTCGGCGCCCCGGCGGCGCCCCCGGGCTCCAGGAGCCAGGCGGTACCGCCCGCCATCAGCGCTCCGGCCAGCGCGGCGATACCGATCACCCGCCGGGCGGGCCGCCGGCCGCCTGCGCCCGACGCCATCGCGTGTGCTCCGGCGGCGTTCTCGGCCGTCGTTGCTCCGCCGGCGCGCCAGGGTGCGCTTGGCGAGGGGGCGCCGCTAGGTGACGGCTGCTCTGGAGACCGGCCGGGTGCGGCGGCAACGCGGGTCGGGGAAGCCGGCCCCGCGGGGGCGGGACCGGCTTCCGGCGATCGGAGTGGCGTCACGCCTGACTCCGGCGGGCCCGGGCCTGCAGGGCCCAGGCGGCCAGGCCGGCGCAGAGGGCGCCTCCGCCGGCGGCGGCGATCAGGACGGCGGGCGAGGGGCCCGAGCCGTCATTCCCGGCCGGCTCGGCGGGAGGCAGGGCGACCGTCGTGGGGCCGGGGGTCGACTGGGCGGCGGCCGCCTCGTCGGGCGACTCCACGATGACCGGCAGGGTCGGGTCGGTCTCGGGGGTCGTGACCGTCGTGGCGGGGCTGGCCGTCGTCGGCGTCGGGACCGGCTTCGGCGGAGCCGGCTTGGGCTTCGGCTTGGCCGTGGTGCTGGTCGGGGCGGCGGTGGTGGGCGGCGCCGACGACGTCGTCGTGGGAGCCGGCGGCGGGGCGTCGAGGCCGGCCATCACCCGGGAGGGCTTGGACAGCCCGGCCTTGTCGATGGCCAGGTCGTACTCCAGCTGGCTGGTCTCCTCGCCGATCCGCAGGTAGGTCAGCCACATCTCGGACGGCACCCATTCCATGCCCTTGTCGGAACGGAGGTCGTCGAGCAGCGACTTGGAGGCCGGCTCGCTGCGCTCCAGGAAGACGCCGTCGCCTCCGACCTCATCGCTCCCGGCCACCGGGCGGGCGCCGGGGTTCGAGGAGCGGCCCTGCGGCTCCGGCAGCAGGTTCGGCCGGGACGGTGTCAGGAGGAACACGTTGGCGTTGATGACGTCCTCGGTGCCCTTGCCGAGGCCGAGGATCCGCAGCGGCACCCACGGTTCGTCCATGGGGATCGTCAGGTGGACGGGCGTTCCCTCGCCCTGCTCCTGGTTGCGCTCCTTGGCGGCGTCGGCGTTGAAGCGGGCGGCCATGAAGATCGGCGACCGGGCGGCGTAGAAATCGAGGACCTGGGGCGCGTCGGGCGTGAGCTGGAAGCCGTGCTCCCGGGCCCACTGGCCGACCGACGCCCCGCCGCCCCGCAGGATCGTGATATCCAGGGCGTCGATGCGGGTGTTGTAGAGCTCCTCGGCCGAACCGGCGGCCGCCTCGTCGGACGCCGGGCTCTTGGCGGCCGTGGGCGCCGGCGGGGCGACCTCCCGCTCGAGGCGCTGCAGCGTCCAGTCACCGCCCCGCTCCACCTTCGACGGGATGCCGGGCAGGGGGACGATGGAGCCGAACTCGGCGCCGCCCCCCTGGAACGTGAACGACGTCACGTAGTGCTCGTAGCCGTCGGCCCAGGCGGCCAGGGTCGAGGCGCGGAGCAGCTTGACGTTGCCACCGGGCGTCACGAGCCCGGCACAGGCGAGGGCGGGGCCGGCGGCCGCCACGGCACACAGCCCGGCGGCGGCCGACGCGAGCAGCAGTCGGCGGAACGGACGGATCATTGCGAGCCTCCCCAGGCTTGAAGCGACGGATCGGGTTCTGCGGAACGGCCGTGTTGCGGTGTTGCCCAGCGGTTTGGTGGTGGATGGGTCAGTGAGGGTCCCGGCGGAATCCGCTTTCGGCGATGAAGGCGCCGGACTGCACCCGGAACAGCACCCCTTCCGGGGTGCGGGCCCGGGTGCCGGGTCGGACCTCGTAGGGCGGGGTCAGGCCGGAGGACCAGCCGGCCAACCCCTCGAGGGCGGCCTGGACCTCGGCGGGGGTGTCGGCGCCCGTCCGCCAGATGGCGGCCGCCAACGACTTGGCGGTGGCCCAGCCATGGAGGACGGACGCCGACGTGCCGCCGGCTTCCGAGCGGATGGCCTGCCCCTCCGCGCCCGCGGGCACGACGTAGGGCGAGACCACCCGGGCACCCTCGGGAAGGTCGGCGAGCAGGGCCTCGTCAGCCAGCGAATAGATGCCGGCGACCCCGGCCGGGAACGTGACCGTCTTGGCGTCGCTCACCCACGCCCTGGCCGCGGCGGGGTCGAGGCTGACGAACGCGGCGACGGCGCCGTTCGGAGTCAGCGGCTTGTTGGCCTGCGGGTCGTAGGGCACGACCTCGGCCTTGACGCCGCGCTTCGTGAGGACGGCCTTGATGGCGTCGGGCACGACGTCCCGGAGCGGGCCGGCGGCGACCGGGACATAAATGACGGCCTTCGTACCGGGCGGGGCCTCCGACGGGAACAGGGCGTCGGCGGCCAGGTGGCCCTGCCGCTCCGGGGGACTGGCGAAGGAGAACACGGCGCCGTGGCCGGGAAGCAGGTTCCCGGTGGCGGTGAGCGTCTCGAGCAGGGGGCCGGCGGCCCAGTCGGGGGCGCCGCCGGGGCCGGCCACGGGCAGGGCGGAGAGGTTGACGGTGGCGATCGTGTTGACCGCCGGCGAACCGGGGCCGACGGTGACGAGCTCGATCAGATGGCCGGCGACTCCGCCGTTCTGGTTCAGCCGGTTGATGTAGGCCCGGAAGCCGTTCTCCTGGGCCGCCTCGCCGGGGATGATGCCGACCCGCAGCGCCGGCCCGGCCGGAGCAGCGGTCGGCGAGCTGGACTTCCCGGGTTGGTTCGGGGTCGCGCCCTGCTGGTCGGCGCCGCCCGCCGGAGAGGAGGGCCCGGGCTGGGAGGTCATCGCCGGCGGGTTGGCGGCGTCGCCGCTCGGGCCCGTCGAGTCGTAGAACGGCGGAGCCGGACCGCGTTTGGTCGGGACCGGGGCCGCTTCGCCGCCTCCGCCACCTCCGGTGGGGGACATCGGCGCCGGAGTGGGCGGCGGGGCGGTGTTCTCGGTCGGGCCGGCGGTCGGGGCGGTCGGGCCGGTGGTCGACGGCGGGGCCTTGACGGGCTTGGAACCCCGGGTGGTGGCCGTGCTCGCCGTGCCGGTCGGGGCCGCCGTCGCCGGGGGAGCCGGCGACGGCGCCTCGCCCGAGACGCCGGCCTCCGAGGGGAGAGACGCCGGCGTCTTCGTCGTGGTGGTCGCCGGGGCCTCGGCCACCTCGACCTTCCCCGACCCGCCGCCGTCGATGCCCGCCAGCCCCGCCACGGCCAGCAGGAGCACGACGACGGCCGCCACCGCCGACCACCACGCCACGACCTTCCGCCGCCGACCGGCCAGCGAAACGACGGTGCCCGCCTCGCCCGGACTGGCCTGAGCGCGACCGGTCGCGCCTGAGGCCCTATAAGGGCCCTGAGCGCGACCGGTCGCGGTTGAGGACAGGGCTGCGCCGGCGGTCTCGGCGAGGAGGGCGGCTTCCAGGCGGGCGCGGAGCGGCTCGGGGAGGGGACGGGGGGCGTCGAGCGACTCGGTGTGCGTCCCGGGAGGCTGGTGAAGCTCCCGAGCATCGGCCGGGACGGGCAGGCCACCGGCCACCGCGGCCAGCAGCGCCGCCTCCAGGCGGGCCCGCAGCTCGGGGGGCAGCGGCCGCTCGGCGTCGAGCCCGGCGAAGGGGACTTCGGGCTCGTCAGTCATCCGAGCCGCCCTCCATGGCCCGGCGGAGGCCGTCGCGGGCCCGCTGGAGCAGGGACTGGATCTGGACGGGGGAGCGGCCGAGTTCGTCGGCGATCTGGGAGACCGACAGTTCGTCGAGGTACTTCATCACCAGGACCTGACGGTGGATCGCCGGGAGGCGGCCGAGGGCCCGCACGATCTCGTCCCGGCGCTCGACCTCGTCCCGGGCGGCGCCCGGGGCGCCGGTCAGACCGCCGATCCCGCCTAGCAGGGCCAGGCCGCTCTCGGCCACGGCCTGGCGGCGCTCCGCCTCGTAGTGCCGGGCGAGGCGGCGGCGGGCGATGGCGCAGACCCACGTCCGCAGCGAGGCGTCGCCTCGGAACGTCGGAGCTGAGCGCAGCGCTTCGATCAGGGTCTCCTGGAGCAAGTCCTGGGCGGCGGGTTCGTTGCCGCCCACCCGGGCGAACACGAAGCCGTAGACCACGGGGCCGATGGATTCGATGAGGGCGCGCACCGCGTCGGGGTCACCGCCGGCGGCGCCGGTCAACAGAGCGCTCTCGGTCGGGTACCGCTCCGCCTGCATTACGACCTCGTCTCCCCCCTTACCAGCCCGTTAGTGGCGCCCAGGACGGGAAATCAATCGCGCTTCTGCTAAGGATTCTTCGCCATGCCGAGCCAGCGCGAGCGCATTCGTATGACGGACGAGGAGGTGGCCGAGTTCCTGGCCATCGAGAAGACCCTCCAGGTGGCGTCGATCGGGCCCGACGGGACGCCGCACCTCGTTCCCATGTGGTTCGCCGTGATCGACGGCCGGATCGCCTTCTGGACCTACGCCAAAGCCCAGAAAACGGTCAACCTGCGCCGCGACCCCCGGATCACCTGCCTCGTCGAGGCCGGTGACAGCTACGGCGAATTACGGGGCGTTTCCATCACCGGCCGGGCCGAGCTCCACGACGACTACGACACCGTCTTCGACGTCGGAGCGGCCGTCTACGCCCGCTACCAGGGCGACATGACCCACGCCTCCCGGGCCGGCGTCGAGGCCGAGGCCCGGAAGCGGGTCGCCGTCTTCGTCAACCCGCTCAAGACGGCGAGCTGGGACCACCGCAAGCTGTAAGGGCTACCGGGGAGTGACGCGTACCCGGAGCGACGGGACGCCCCGCAGGAACGTCGTGCTGAAGCGGGGGATCGGGGCCGCCGGTTCGATGCGGGCGAAGCGCTCGGCCAGCCGGGTGAAGACGATCTGCGCCTCGAGGCGGGCCAGCGGTGCGCCGAGGCAGTGGTGGATCCCCCAGCCGAAGGTGAGCGGCATCTCGCCCCTCCGGCCGACGTCGAACCGCTCGGGGTCACGGAACCGCTCGGGGTCGCGGTTCGCTCCGCCGATGAGCGTGATGACGGTTTCGCCGGCGTCGATCTTCTCGTCGCCCAGCTCCATCGGTTCCATCACCCACCGGCCGTTGGTCTGGACCACGCTCTCGTAGCGGAGGATCTCCTCGACGGCCGTCGGCGCCAGGCGATGGGGGTCGGCCCAGAAGCGGGCCATTTCGCCCGGGTGCCGGAAGAACGTGACCATGCCGTTGCCGATCAGGTTGGTGGTGGTCACGAACCCGGCGCCGAACAGCAGCCGGCCGGTGGCCACCATCTCCTCCTCGGACAGCGGCCCGCCGGCGTCGCGGATCTCGATCAGCGCCGAGAGCAGCCCGTCGTCGGGCTCCTTCCGCTTCCGGGCCACGAGATCGGCGAAGTAGGCGTCCTGGTACTCGGTGGCCCGGTCGGCGTCCTCCAGTTCGGCGGTCGTGGCGCCGACCTCGGACGCCCGGTTGACCCGGCGGACCAGATCACGGAACTGTTCCCGTTCGCCCTCGGGCACGCCGACCAGCTCGCCGATCACCGACACCGGCAGCTTGAAGGCCAGGGCGGCCATGAAGTCGATCTCGCCGGCCTCGGCCATGTCGTCGAGCATCGGGTCGAGCAGCGCCACGATGCGCTCCTCCAGCCCGGCCACCCGGCGGGGGGTGAACGCCCGGCTGACCACGCCCCGCAGGCGGGTGTGCTCCGGCGGGTTGTGCATGATCATGGTCATCCTCATGCGGCGGTTGAACCGCTGCGCCAGGGCGGGGTTCTGCCCGTAGCGGGTGACCATGCCGGGCCCCCGGCCGGCCCGGGGGTCGACCAGGATCGCCTTGCAGTCGTCGTAGCGGGAGGCGTACCAGTGGCCGTCGAGCTCACTGCGGAACAGCGGTGCGATGTCGCGCAGCGCCTTGTAGAGGAGGTACGGATCCTGGCGGCCCTCCTCGGTGCCGAGCAGCACATGGAGAATCTCGTCGGCCGGGGAACGGGTCGAGGTGATCGCCACGTTCCGGACCCTAGTACCAAAGTGGCACTCAATGCCACAACCTTCTCGGTTGGGACGGGGCCAGTTCCGACCGGCCGCTCCCTGGGTAACCCCACCAGCATGGGAGAGACCATCGCCTTCGGATCCCGGCGCGGCTATCTCAGCTGCCCCGAGATGGGAGCCGGCCCGCCGGTGATCGTGATTCCGGACGGGCCCGGCGTGGCTGACCACATCCAGACGCTGTGCGACCGGTTCGCCGCCGAAGGCTTCACGGCGCTGGCCCCTGACCTGCAGGACGGCCGGACCGCCGAAGACCTCGCCGCCGCCATCGAATTCCTCAAACCCCACCCCGCCGTGCGGGGCCAGGGCATCGGCGTCGTCGGATTCCTGCTCGGAGCCGGCCTGGCGCTGTGGCTGGCCACCCACCGGCCGGAGGACATCGTCGCCGTCGTCGCCTACTCCGGAACGGTTCCGGTCGGAGCGGAGCAGCCCGACTGGTCGCGCCTCACCGCCGCCGTCGAGGGCCACTTCGGTGAAGAGGACCCGGCCTGCCCGCCCGACGTGATCGCCGCCTTCGAGGAGGCCCTCGGCGAAGCGGGCGCGACCGTCGAGTGCTTCACCTACCCGACGGTCGGAGCCCGGTTCTACGAGGACGACGAGGACGCCGCCCGCCAGGCCTGGATCCGCACCCTCGAGTTCCTCCGCAAGCACCTCGGTTAGCCGCCGGGCGGCGCCTCACCCCGAGATCCCCCCGGAGGGGGGATCGGCACTCCGGTCCAACGGCCGTACCGTCGCCCGATGACGACGGCGCGCCAGATCATCGGAGGCCCCTGGTTCGAAGATTTCAAGCCGGGCCAGGTGTTCGACGACGCCCCGGCCGTGACGCTGACGGACGGGCTGGCGACCCTCCACCAGTCCCTGTCCGGCGACCGGCTCCGCCTGCCGCTCGATCATGAGCTCTGCCGCTGGGTCACCGGCCGGTCGCGGCCGCTGGCCCATCCGACCCTCGTCTGCCACGTGGCCATCGGCCAGACCACCACCGCCTCCCAGCGGGTCAAGGGCAACCTCTTCTACCGGGGCCTGCAGCTCCTGCGGCCCGTCCACATCGGCGACACGCTGACCACCCGGGCCGAGGTCGTCGCCCTGCGGCAGAACAAGCCGAAGCCCGGCCGGCCGGCCACCGGCCTGGTGGCGTTGCGGGTTCGGGTCGAGAACCAGCGCAACAAGCCGGTGCTCGACTTCTGGCGCTGCCCGATGATCCCGCTGCGCGACCCCGGCGGCGAGACCGGCCACGCCGACTCCTTCGACGACATCCCGGCCGACCTCGACCTGGACCGCCTGGCGGCCCGGGTGCCGTGGGGTTGGAGATTGGGAACCTTCAAGGAGCGGGTCGGATGGGGCGGCGTCCACTTCGGCGACCTCGTCCCGGGCACGACGTTCGAGATCGCCGGCCGCGACACGGTGACCGGCGCCACGGAACTGGCCCGGGCCACGCTGAACCTGGCCTCGACGCACACCGATCCCGCCGCCGGACCCTACGGGCGGCGCCTGGTCTACGGCGGCCACACCATCTCGCTGGCCGGCGCCGCCACCACCCGGGCCCTCCCCAACCTCGTGACCATTCTCGGCTGGCGGAGCTGTGATCACACCGGTCCGGTGTTCGAGGGCGACGTCCTTCGCAGCGAGGTGACCGTCGAGGCCGTCCATCCGCTGGCGCAGGGGGGGATGGTCGATCTCCACGCCGTCGTCTTCGCCGACCACGGCGACGGCAACGCGGAACAGCCGGTCCTCGACTGGCGGTTCGTTGGGCTCATGGCCTGAGAAGGGAGGGGCAGCGGTGGACGGGATCCTGAGCGGCCTGCGGGTGATCGAGGGCTCAGCCTTCGTGGCTGCACCCCTCGGCGGGATGACGCTGGCCCAGCTCGGCGCCGACGTGATCCGCTTCGACCCGATCGGCGGCGGGCTCGACGCCCGGCGATGGCCGATCACCGCCGACGGACAGAGCCTGTTCTGGGCGGGGATGAACAAAGGGAAACGGTCGGTGGCCGTCGACCTCCGCTCGGCCCGAGGTCGGGAACTGCTGGTCGATCTGATCACCGCGCCGGGCGACGAGGCCGGCCTGTTCCTGACCAACTTCCCCGCCGCCGGCTGGCTGGACTACGGCCGGCTGGCGCAGCGCCGCTCCGATCTGGTGATGGTCAACATCCTCGGGAACCACGACGGCTCGAGCGCGGTCGACTACACCGTGAACCCGGCCACCGGCTTTCCGTGGGCCACCGGGCCGACCAACCTCGGCGTTCCCTTCAACCACCTGCTCCCCGCCTGGGACGCCATCACCGGCACGCTGGCCGCCACCGGGCTGCTGGCCGCCGAGCGGCACCGCCGCCGGAGCGGCGCCGGGCAGCTGGTGCGCCTGGCCCTGTCCGACGTGGCCTTCGCCATGGTCGGCCACCTGGGCAAGATCGCCGAGGTGCAGATCAACAAGAGCGAACGGCCGAAGTACGGCAACTATCTCTACGGCGCCTTCGGGCGGGACTTCGCCACCCGGGAAGGCCAACGGATCATGGTCGTGGGCCTCACCAGCCGCCAGTGGCAGAACCTCGTGGAGGCCACGGAAATCCACGACGCCTGCGCCCAGATCGAGAAGCTGCTCGACGTCGACCTGTCGGACGAGGGTGACCGGTTCGCCGCCCGGGAGGTGATCGGCGCCGTCCTCAAGCCGTGGATCATCAGCCGGACGCTGGCCGAGGTGGCCGAGATCTTCGACGCCCACGACGTCTGCTGGGGGCCGTACCAGACGTTCACCCAGCTGGTCGAGAGCGACCCCCGCTGCTCGCCGGAGAACCCGATGTTCGACCTCGTCGAGCAGCCCGGCATCGGCACCTACCTCATGCCCGGATCGCCGCTGGCCTTCGGGGCCTGCGACCGCCTGCCGCCCCGCCCGGCGCCGCGGCTCGGCGAGCACACCGACGAGGTCCTGAGCGGGATCCTGGGCCTGTCCGACGCCGCCATCGGCCGTCTCCACGACGACGGCGTGGTGGCCGGGCCGGCCTGCTGAGCCGGAACTGGCGTCTCAGCCCATTCCGAGCTGGCGGAGCATCGTCGGGGGCATCGAGGTCGGCGGTTCGCCGGCGGCCAGCATGGCGGCCCGTTCGATGTTGATCTCGTCGCGTTCCCGTTCGATCCAGCTGTCCCAGGGGCCGGGCGGGATCGAGCCGGCCACACAGGCCGACAGGTAGTCGTGCAGCGCCTCGACGTCGGACGCCGCGCCGACCGGGCCGTGGCCGGGGACGATCGTGCCGGCCAGGTCGGGCAGGAGCTCGAGGACCTGGACCCAGGCCGCCGGGTCGCCCTGGAAGGCCAGCGGCGTCA
Source organism: Actinomycetota bacterium (assembly GCA_040756995.1). Taxonomy (GTDB): domain Bacteria; phylum Actinomycetota; class Acidimicrobiia; order IMCC26256; family BP-133; genus BP-133. The sequence goes on from JBFLYK010000042.1 coordinate 36,170, forward strand.
CGCCGAAGAAGCAGACGTCGCCGGCGAAGAGGATGTCGTCGTCGACGAGCACCATCAGGTCGCCGGCGGTGTGGCCGGTGGCGGGGATGAGCTCCATGCGGGTGCCGATGGGCGCGCCGTCCGTCACCTCGTGGGTGACCGGCCGGGTGCCGAGCTCGGCCAGGTCGTCGAACTCCCCGGCGAAGGCGGGCATGAACGCCTTGTAGGCCTCGGTCATCAGCGGCTGATCGAGGAGGGCGCTGGTGGCCGGTGTGCCGAGGACCGAGGCCATCGGAAACGCCTTCGTGCCGCCGACGTGGTCGATGTGGGCATGGGTCAGCACCACCCGCCGCACCGGCTGGCCCAGCTCCGCCACCGCCGCCGCGAACGGCTCCCACTGTGACCGCACCATCAGGCAGTCGATGACGGTCAGCCCGTCGTCATCGGCCACCACCCCGGCATTGCTGATTCCCGAGCCGCCTCCGGGTTGCAGCCAGGCCCAGACGCCGTCACCCAGTTTGTCGAGATCCACGACGCCTCGTGGGAACGACCCGCATGGAGCCGGCGGCGGGGATGAACGACGTCTCCCGCCCGTCGTCCCAGCGCACCTGCACCAGCGGCCCGTTGATTCCCGTCACCACCCCGGACTTCGGCGGGGTCCCGACCTTCTCGGATTCGACTTCGATACGAGCACCGACGTCGACCATTGCTCCTCCTTGCAGACGGGGCCCATCATGCTACGCGCTCGGGAAGGAAACCGATCGCCACGGCCCGGGCGGTGAGGCCCTGGAGGACGGGAAACCGTTGCAGCGCCCGGAACAGGAGCGGAACGGGCAGCGGCCGGTCCGACTGCAGCACCCGGGCCAAGATGCCCCGGCCCAGGACCCGCTGCAGCCCCTGGGTGGCCACGGTCGGGAACTGGCGGCGGGCCTGCACCCGGGCCAGGTGCCGCTCCAGCGACCACGTCCCCGCTAGGACGCCGCCGATCGCCTCGGCGTCGCGGACCTCGAGGAGGGGCTTGGCCAGAATGCGGGCGGCGGCCACGGCGTCCTGCACCGCGAGGTTGACGCCCACGCCGCCCATGGGGGACATGGCGTGGGCGGCGTCGCCGATGAGGAGGAAGCCCCGACCGTGCCAGCGCCGGAGGCGGTCGATGACGACGGTGAGCATGTGGACGTCGTCCCACGACTTCAGGGCGTCGGCCCGCCCGGCCAGCGCCGGCGCCAGCGTCGCCACGGTGGCGACCAGCCGGTCGAGGCCGGCGGCCCGCACCCGCTCGTATCCGCCTTTGGGAATCACGTAGGCGACCTGGAAGTAGTCACCGCGGTCGATGAGCACCAGCGCCACGCCGGCTCCCACGACGAAGGTCAGTCCGTCGGGGTCCGTCGTCTCCCGGGGAAGCCTGAACCACAGGACGTCCATCGGCGCGCCGAAGGTCCGGGACCGCAGCCCGAGGAGGCGGCGCACGTCGGAGTGCCGTCCGTCGCAGGCCACGGTCAGGCGGGCCCGCACCTCGACCCGCCCGTCCGGCCCGGCGGCCGCCACGCCGACCACGCGGCCGCCGTCCCGGAGCAGCCCGTCCACCTCGGTGGAGCGCAGCAGCGTGAAACCCGGATGCCCCTGCGCCTTCCCGGCCAGGAAGTCGAGGAAGTCCCATTGCGGCATGAGGGCGATGTATTGGTGGCGGCCCGGCAGACGGGTGCAGTCGGCCACGGCGTAGGTCCGGCCGCCGAACACGCCGGAGAGGCGGCGGATCTTCTGGTGGGGGAGCCGGAGGAACTCGTCGCCCCAGCCCAGTTCGTCCATCAGGTCGAGGGTCGAGGCGTGAATCGTGTCGCCCCGGAAGTCCCGCAGGAAGTCGGCGTGCTTCTCCAGCACCGTGACCGACAGGCCGGCCCGGAGCAGCAGCACCGCCAGCATCATCCCGGCGGGACCGCCACCGACGACGCACACATCAGCGTCGTGCGACTCCACGATGTATTGCTAGCGCAGTGCGCTGAGTACCCTCGCATCCATGTCTGAACGCAGCCGGAACCTGCCCCGTCGCTCCTGCCTGGCCGTCCCCGCCTCCAGCGAGAAGATGCTGACGAAGGCCCAGGGTCTGGCCGCCGACATGGTCTTCCTCGACCTCGAGGACTCCGTCGCACCGCTCGAGAAGGAGGCGGCCCGGGAGAACGCCGTCAAGGCGATCAACGAAGGCGACTGGGGCGACAAGGTCCTCTGCGTCCGGGTCAACGCCTGGGACACCAAGTGGACCTACCGCGATGTGATCTACGTCGTCGAGAACGCCTCCGAGCGGCTCGACGAGATCATGCTGCCCAAGGTGCAGAGCGCGGCCGAGGTCAAGGCCCTCGACCTGCTGCTCACGCAGATCGAGCTGACCACCGGCCGCCAGGCCAAGGTCGGCATCGAGGCCCAGATCGAGACCACCCGGGGCCTCATCAACGTCGAGGAGATCTGCGCCGCCTCACCCCGGCTGGAGACGATCATCTTCGGCCCGGCCGACTTCGCCGCCTCGATGGAGATGCCCGTCCTCACCGGCGGCGTGCAGATCCCCGAGTACCCCGGCGACCACTTCCACTACGTGTTCTCCAAGATCCTCATGGCCGGACGGGCCAACGGCCTGCAGGTCATCGACGGGCCCTACCTCCGCATCCGCGACACCGACGGGTTCCGCGACTTCGCCATGCGCACCCGCACCCTCGGCTACGACGGCAAGTGGGTCCTCCACCCCGACCAGGTCACGGTGTGCAACGAGGTGTTCACCCCGACCCAGGAGCAGTTCGACCGGGCGTGGGACATCCTCGACGCCTACCGCAAGGCCACCGAAGGCGACCGCCTGGGCGCCGTCATGTTCGGCGACGAGATGATCGACGAGGCCAGCCGCAAGATGGCCACGAAGTTCGTCACCCGGGGCGAGCGGGCCGGGATGACGCGCACTCCCAAGGAGTAGCCCGACCCCGGAGTCCGGCCGACGCCGCCACGCCCGCGCCGTGGCGGCGTCTTCGCGCGCCCCGATTGTTCGTAAGTCTGTAACCGCACACTGACATTGAAGGTATTTCGGTTACCTCTTTTGGCCTTGAAATGTGACCATCGGTGAGGTCATAGTTTCCCGAGTTATTTGAACGAAGCACTGATGTAGCTGTTTTCTAACGCAGCCTTCGTGGCAGACGGGAAGCGAGAACGGTGACCAGCGCGGAGATGGTGCCCGTTGAGGCTCTGCACGAGATCGATCTGACCGACCACGCGTCGCCGGTCGTTCCCCGGCAGTGGGGTTCGCCGGCGATCATCCAGGTCGGCATCGTCGATGAGCACGAGATGTTCGCCCTGGGGCTACGCACGTGCCTCGCCGGCAGCCCACTGGTGAAGGTTTCGCCGGTCGTTGACGACGACGTCGATGTGGTCATCGTCTCGCCCCGGATGGCCGAGGAACGGCGCTTCACGTGCCCCCTGGTCATCTGCGGCGATCCGCCCAGCCGGTTGGCACCGGGCAACGAGGTCATGGCCGTGCTCGGCCGGGCCACGCTGACCGCCGACCAGTTGCTGGCCAGCATCCACGCCGCGGCGGCCGGCCTGCGGGTCATGAGCAGCGACACCGAGGCGACACCCCGGCTGGCCAGCCGGGGCCTCGAGGTGCTGGCCCTGTTGGCGGCCGGCGCCGACACCAAGGAGATCGCCGAGCAACTCGGCTATTCCGATCGCACCATCAAGAGCGTGATCCGCGACGTGCAGGTCAGCCTGGGAGCCAAGAACCGGGTGCAGGCCGTGGCGGAAGGCATTCGGCAGGGCCTTATCTGATCTGAATCTGACGTCGTCGACCCGTTGATTTCCCGACTGGGTGCCCGGTCGGGAAATGGCGCGTCCCGGGCGGGGAATGCCGCCGTCACGGTGAGGGACGGGCGATGAGCGGTCGGGTACCCCGATGCGCAGGGGCTACGTCCGAAAGTCGGTCCGAAGGCATCTAGGCCCTCGACCGGCCCGCTATTTGAATTCGGACCGTGACCGAAGAACGCCCGCTGCGCATCTGGATCGATGACCACAACCCGATCTTCCGGTTGGGTCTGGGGGCCTGTCTCGAGCCGCCCTTCCTGCTGGCCGGCGAGAGCGCCCACTTCTCCCCGCAACCCGACCTGACGAGGACCGACATCCTCGTGTTCGAGCTCGACCAGGCCGGCCTCCCCAACGCCCTGCGCCTGGCGCGGGATTCGAGCCTGCTGCTGGTGGCCATCGCCAGCAATGTCGAAGACGAATTGCTGGTCGAGGCCATCGAGGCCGGCGTCACCGGCGCCATGCTGCGCGGCGACGCCAACCCCAACACGTTCCTCCACACGTTGCGCTCAGCAGCCGCCGGCAACGGCTCTCTGCCGACGGCGGTACTCGGCCGTCTGCTGTCCCGGCCCCGGTCGGGCATGCGCGGTGCAGGCGATCTCACCGACCGGGAGCTCGGCGTGCTGCGCCTGCTGTCGAAGGGTGAGAGCACCCGCCAGATCGCCGAGGATCTCTGCTACTCGGAGAAGACCGTCAAGAACATCGTGCACGACGTGCTCGTGCGGATGAACTGCCGCAACCGGGCCCAGGCCGTGGCCTTGGCCACGAGGCGGGGGCTGATCTGAATGTCTGCCCATGACACTCACGGTCGGAGTCCGCCTCGAGGAGGGCCTCGATGCACCGTGTGCTGATCGGCCAGTTCGGAACCGTGGCCCGGATGGGCTTGCGGGAACTTCTCGACGGTCAGGGCATCGAGGTTGTGGCGGAGGCCGAGTCGGACGAGCGGATCGTCTCCTGTGTGAGCGAAGTCCGTCCTGATGTCGTCGTCCTCGATCTGGACGACGAGGACTCCCTCGAACGGGCATCGGAGATCACCTCCGAGTTCCCGGCCATCAAGGTCATCGCCTGCTCGTGCGAAGAACCTGTCATGCGAGTGTTCCCGCCCTTTCACCACGGCGAGTCGTACGCCTCGAAGCTGAGCGCGGCCCTCCTCGCCCTGGCGCTGTCGAGCTAGAACGAGAGAAAGGATTCCGCTGATGTTGACGCGACGAGTCGCGCTCCCCCTGGCTGCCCTGACCGCCTTTGCGACGCTGCCGGTCCTGGCCGGTACGGCGCCGGCCGGTGCCTCCGGGTCCGTGATGAAGCCGAGCCCCCTGGCCCGCGGTGGCGGGGAGAACGGCGACCCCGAGGGCCCCTCGGCCAAGAACCAGGAAAAGAAGGACAACTGCCCCACCGACATGTGGACGGTCCCGCTGGAAGTCAAGGGTCTCGCCTGCATCCTCCTTCTCCCCAAGCCTGAGAAGCAGAACGGCGAAGAGGAGTCGGGCGGCGGCGGCCTCGGCGACCTCCTCGGTTAGTTCCCGGGAGCGTTCACCAAATGCCCCGCGGTACGGGGAGGTCCCTCCGGCGGAAGACGACGCCTGCACTGGCCCTCGCGCTGGTGTTGCTCGTCGCCGGAGAGCCACTCCCTGCCGCCTCGGGGAACGCCCCCCGGCCCGCCAGCCCCTGGGGGGGCGCCGCCCGTACATCGGGCACCCCTATACGAGCGGAGCGGCCGACCGAGTCGACGACCCGGCCGGCCGCTCCCGTTCGTGCACAGCAGGCGGGCCCTGACGGCTCTTCCTCGCAATGGGTCCTCACGTTCTCCGACGAGTTCGACGGCACGTCGCTCGACAAGAGGAAGTGGGCCAGCGGATTCGGGTGGGGAGCGACGACCCGCAGCGATTACGGCTGGTGCAACCCGGCCAACAACATCGTCAGCGGCGGAGTCCTGGTGCAGCGGATCGAGCGGGAGCCGAAAGGCCCCGACCCCTGGAGCGTCGGCTGCATCCATTCCAAGAACAAGTTCGCCCAGCAGTACGGCTACTGGGAGGCCCGGATCCGCTCGGCCCGTTGCTACGGCGCCCGGACCGCCTTCTGGGGCAAGCCGAACGACGAATCGTGGCCACCGGAGCTCGATGTCGTCGAGGTCAACGGCGATGGCCCGGCCCGAGCCAACCGGGCCAAATTCACCGTGCACTGGAAACGGAACGGCCGGCACCTGCAGAGCCAGGGCGAGTACTCGGGACCCGACTTCTCCGATGACTTCCACGTCTTCGGCGCCGAATGGACGCCGGAGGGCACGACGTTCTTCGTCGACGGCGTGGCGCGGTGGCACACGGCGGCCGGGGCCCAGGCGATGGACGACGGCGGGTCGTTCTACACGATCCTCAACTCGCAGGTGATCCTGCGGGACTCCATGTGCGGTGATATTCCCGCCCGTTCGGCGTCGTACGTCGACTGGGTGCGGGTGTGGACGCCGGCACCGATCGAGCCGGCGCCGCCGGTCGGTCCGCCGGAGGATGGCACTCCCCGCGGCAGCGACTGCAAGTTCCCGGTGCGGGTGCAGGCCGAGGCGCAGCTGCCGCCGGGCAACGGTGAAGCGTCGGGAGCCGTTGCCTCCCAACGGTTCCCGGGCGTCGGCTGGTTCATCCGCGATTCGGGAAACCCGGCCAGCCTGTACTCCTTCCGGTGGAGCAACGGGAAGCACCGGGTGCACGAGGTGCCGGTGACCGGTGCCACCAACCGGGACTGGGAGGATCTCGTCTACGACATCGGGCCGGACGGGCGGGGCCGCCTGTTCATCATCGAGAGCGGCCAGAGCGGCGACGACCACTTCATCTACGAGGTTCCCGAGCCGCAGCCCGACGCCGCCCGGACGGCGCCGGCCAAGCGGTACCGCTACGACTTCCCCGATCTCGGGCGGACCAACACCGAGTCGGCCTTCATGGTCGGCCGGTACCTGGCGCTGGTGACGAAGACGTCGCCGGGTCGCATCTACCGCTTCGGCGAGCTGTCGCAGGGATCGGTGAACCGCGGGAAGTACATGGGCCCCCTCGTCGACGCCGACCGGGTGTCGGTCGTCCGCCTGTCGGCGGACCGGCGCACGATGGTGGCCGCCAGCCACACGCAGGCCTGGGTCTACGAAGGCCTTCCGCCGGCCACGCCCATCCGGGGCGTGGTGGGGAAGAAGCCGAACCGGATCAAGCGGATCGACGACGGGGTCAACGTCGAGGCCGGTGACTGGTTCCCCAACGGCAGCTGCCAGCTGCTGTTGCTGGCCGAGAACCGCAACACGTACCGGTTGCGGCTCGGCGCGCCGCCGGCGGCGCGGGCGTCGCTGGACTAGGGCCTGACGGGTACCCCGTTCCGGGGACCCGAACGATTCCTCCAGGAATCGAAGGGCCCGTGTAAGCGGATCGGTCGTCCCGCAGCAGATCTGCCGGATAGCTGCCCGGCGATCTCTGGGACCGGCTCCGGGCCGATGGTTCCATCGTCCGTATGGACGGCGCGACACGCATCTGGCTCGATGACCCGAATCCGATCTTCCGCATGGGGCTGGCCGCCTCGTTGCGGGATCCCCGCTTCATCGTCGTGGGGGAGAGCGCTGGATTCGTGCCGCCGCCGGCCCTCGAGAACGTCGACGTCCTCGTCTTCGACCTCGGAGAGCAGGAGAACCTCGGCCTCAACCTGGGCTCCCGCCTCCCGGAGCTGGCCCGCCGGCATCGCCGCAGCACGCGACTGGTGGGCCTCGTCCCCGGCGGTGACCCCCAGTTGCTGGAGCGTTCGCAGTGCACCATTCTCGTCCGTTCGGAGCTGACGCCTGAGGGCTTCCGCGACTGCCTCGCTTCGGTGGCGGCGGAAGCGCCGGCGCCGGCCGTCGGATCGGCCGGGCGGTCCGGATCGGCTCAGGACAGCAGCCTCAGTGCGGTCCGGGCCGCCTTGGCCGGTGCCGGAGGGCGGCTGCGGCGGGTGATGAGGCGCAAGGGCGCGCTGTTCGTCGTTGTCGCCGCCCTGGCCGCCGGCGCCTTCGGCCCGACCGGGCGGGCCGAGGGGCTGAGCGGCTCGACCGACTCGGCCACCCCGACGGCCGAGACGACGCCCGTGATGTCCGACGGCGACGCGGCCGGCGACGTCGCCGTGTGGGTGAACAGCGCCGATCCCGGAGCGTCGCTGGTGCTGGGAACGGACAAGAGCGGCGCGCTGGAGTCCTACGGGTTGGACGGCCAGCGGGTGCAGCGTCTGTCGCGCCCGCCGGGAACGGTGAGCAGCGTCGACGTCCGCAACGGCTTTTCGCTCGGCGGGCGGACCGTGGCGCTGGTCGGCACCGGTGGGCGGATCATGTCGTTCTTCCGGCTCGACGGCGGGCGGCAGCTGCGGGAGGTCACCGCCCGCGACTTCCCGACCGGCGGACCGCAGGCCGGTCTCTGCCTTTACCGCAGCGCGGTGTCGGGGCGGTTCTACGCCTTCGTCACCCAGCCCCGCGGCGACGTCACCCAGTACGAGCTGTTCGACCAGGGCGGCTCGGTCGATGCCCGCGAGGTGCGGAGCTGGCCGCTGAGCCGGCCGGCCCGGACGTGCGTGGCCGACGACGAGACCGGCCGGCTCTTCGTCAGTGAGGCCGATGCCGGCATCTGGCGCTACCGCGCCGAGCCCGACGCCAGCCCGATCGGCCGGCACGAGGTGGACAAGGTCGGCGGCGGCGGGCACCTCGCCTCCGGCGTGGCCGGGCTCGCGGTCGTGGCGCAGCCCGGCCGGCGGGGTTATCTCCTCGCCTCCTCCCCGGGCGACAACACCTTCGCCATCTACGAGCGCCGTCACGACCACCGCTGGCTCGGGCAGCGGGAAGTGGTCGACGGCGCCGACGCCGACGGGTGCTCGGCCACCACGGGCATCGAGGCGGTCGCCGCCGGACTCGGGCCCGACTACCCGGCCGGCCTGTTCGTCTGTCAGGACGGACGCAACACCGCCCCCGGCCCGGCCGGCCGCCAGAACTTCAAGTACGTGCGCCTGGAACGGCTGCTCGACACCGAAAGCCTCCCGGCCTCATGAGCGGGCCCCGCATTCTCGTGGCCGGGCTGCCCCGATCGGGCACGACCTGGGTCGGCGAGGTCCTGGGCCGCACCGCCGGCGCCCGGTACCTCCACGAGCCCGACAACCATCTCGTGCGGCCCGACGCCTGGTGGGCCAAGCGGCGGCTCGGCCCCTACCCGGAACTCGCCCCCGGCGACGACGGCGGCGACTACGAGCGGCTCTGGGCGCTGGCCTTCGCCGGCGGCCGGCGCCCGTCGCTCGTCTACGCCGGGGCTCGCATCCTCCAGCGGGCCGGTGCGCCGCGTTTGAGCGGGCGACTGGCCGGCGGTCGCCGGCGGCCGGGCCGGACCGCGCCCGGCCCGCTGGTGGTGAAGTCGGTGCACTGCGCTCGTTCGCTGGAGTGGACGGTGGAACGGTTCCGGCCGGCGGTCGTGGTGGTGGAGCGTCACCCGTTCGGCGTCATCTCCAGCTGGCGCAAGCTGGGTTGGGACGACTTCCTCGATACCGACCGGGGAGCGCTGCGCTATTCGGCGGCGGTGCTGGGCGTGGCTCCACCACCGCCCGGGGCGCCGTGGCTCGAGCGGGCGGCCTGGCACTACGGAGTGCTGAGCTCCTATCTGGCCCGGGCCCGGCGGAGGCATCCGGAGTGGCTGGTGGTCCGCCACGAGGTGTTGTGCTCCGGTCCCGAGCCGGCTTTCCGGCGCCTGGCCGCCCGTCTGGGGCTGCGGTTCACCGCCGAGGCGGCCCGCTTCCTGGCCGCCTCCAACCGGCCGGGCGACGGCTACTCCACCCACCGCCTGTGGCACGAGCAGGTCGACGGCGGCCGCAGCCGGCTCACGCCGGCCGAACGGGCACTGGTCCTGGCCACGCTGGAGCGGTTCGAGGGCGCGCTGCCGGCGCCGGTCCGGGAGCCGGTGGTTCAGACGGAGCCGGTGACCCTGGTCAGGATGACGACGGGGATGTCGCGCGACGTCTTGCGCTGATAGCCCTCGTAGCCCTTGTAGCTGGCGACGACCTTGGGCCAGAGGGTCTTCTTCTCCTCCTGGCTGGCCACCGAGGCCCGCACGCGGAAGGTGTCGGCGCCGAGCTGGACGGTGGCTTCGGGGTTGGCCTGCAGGTTCCGGAACCACTGCGGATCCCGATCGTCACCGCCGTAGGAAGCCACCAGGAGGTACCGGTCGCCGTCGGCCATGATGTTGAGCGGCGTGGTGCGGGGCCGACCACTGCGCCGGCCGGTCGTCGTGAGCAGACCCATGGTGACGGACCCGGCCTTGCCGCCGACCTTGCCGCCCGTCCGCCGGTAGACCTGGGTGTGGAGCGCGGTGACGGCCCGGGCGAAGACGTCCTTCAGCTTCGACCGGTCGATCGCCGGCCCGTTCACGCCTTGGCTTCCAGGGCCTGCTCGGCCAGACGGCGGGCGATGACCCGGAGGCAGAGCGTCTCGTCGGCGCCTTCGAAGATCGACAGCACGCGGGCGTCGACGAAGTAGCGGGAGACGGGGAACTCCTCGGCGTAGCCCATGCCGCCGTGGATCTGCAGCGCTTCCCGGGTGACCCACTCGGCCGCCCGGCAGACGTAGGCCTTGACCATCGACGCCTCGAGCGCCCCTTCGCCCTTGGCCATGAGCCGGGCGACGGAGTAGGCGAACTGCCGGCCGCCCTGGATGACGGCCGCCATCTTGGCGATCTTGGCCTTGGTCAGCTGGTACTCGAAGATGGCCTTGTCGAAGACGCGCCGTTCCCGGGCGTAGTCGAGCGCCGCTTCGTAGGCGGCCTGCATGAGGCCGACGGCCCGGGCCGCCGTCTGCAGGCGGCCGTTCTCGAAGCCCTCCATCTGGTAGTAGAAGCCCTTGCCCAGGCCGCCTTCGCCGCCGATGAGGTTGGCGGCGGGGACGAACCAGTCCTCGAAGGCGACCTCGTAGGAGTGCATGCCGCGGTAGCCGAGCGTGTCGATCGCCCGGCCCTCCATTCGGCCCCGGCTGCCGTCGGGGTTGGAGTCCTGCGTGAACTCGAAGTGGTGGCCGGGGGCTTCCGGCTTCTCGACGATGAACAGTGACAGACCTTTGTGGCCCTTGCTGCGGTCGGGGTCGCTGCGGGCCAGGAGCATGAGGGTGTTGGCCCGTCCGGCGAAGGTGGCCCACGTCTTGACGCCGTTGATCTTGTAGCCACCCTCCGTCGGGGTGGCCATGACCTTGAGGCTGGCGACGTCGGAGCCGTAGTCGGGCTCGGTGACCATCACGCCGACCATGGCCTCGCCGGCGGCGATCTTCGGCAGCCAGTGCTTCTTCTGCTCCTCGGTACCGCCCCGGACCAGCGCCCGGGTGAGGATCTCGGGCCGGGTGATCAGCGAGCCACCCACGCCGAGGCTGCCCCAGGAGAGCTCCTCGGTGGCGATGACCATGCCGAGGTAGTCGCTCTCGCCGCCGGCGGCGAACCCGCCGTACTCCTCGGGGACCGACAGGCCGAAACCGCCGATCTCGGCCAGACCGCCGATCACCTCTTCGGGGATGTCGGTGTTCTCCCGGTGGACCTTCTCGGCCACCGGGCGGACCTTCTCGGCCGCGAAGCGGTGGAAGGTGTCACGGACGAGCTCGAACTCCTCGGCCAGGTGGGCCGGGCCGCCGCCGTGGCGGGCGACCTCCTCGGCGACGTCCTCCAGGAACTCGGGGGAGCGGTGGGCGGTGACGAACTCGCCGGCGGGGGAGAGCTCGGCGGCCGAGACGCCCCACTCGGCTTCCCGTCCGACGAGACGGGCCACGAGGTCGGAGATGGCCTCGGCGGTGAACAGGCAGGCGAGCCGGGCCTGGAGGCCGCCGTGGTGGCCGTAGTCGCACATCACCGCCGCCCCCTCGACGCCGGCGGTGGCGTGGGCCAGGTCGTAGGCCAGCACCTGGTGGCGGTCGAGTTTGGCCACGGAGATGCGTCCGTTGTCGCCCGACAGCTCGGCCAGGTGGGCGGCCGCCTTCCGGCAGACCTCCCGGGCGACGGCGACGGCTTCGGTGGCGGCGTTGAGGTCCGGCGTGTTCACGGCGCTCCTATTTCTGTTCGGGCGGCGCGGGCTTCTCTCCGTCTGGCTTGTCTCCGCAGTGCTCGGCGACGTCCTGGCGGAGGACGGTGGTCCCGGCCGGGACCGTGTACGTGACGTAGAGCTCGGCCGGTTCCTGGCCGTCATTGTGGGCCATGTGGGGGGTCCCGTCCGGAATGAAGACCCCCTGACCGGCGCTGACGGTGACCGGCTCGCACCGCGGGTCGCGCACGAGGACGATCTTCCCCGCCTTCACGATCGAGTACTCCGGACCGGGATGGGCGTGCCAGCCGGAGTTCGCGCCGGGCTCCAGGGTGACGACCTGGATGTGGAAGTCGCTCGGCTCCGAACGCTGGATGTTGATGTGGTCGGTGACCTTCCCGACGGCCAGGTCGTTGCGGCTGATGCCCCCTGACGGCGGGGTGGCGATGGCGGCGGTGACGCCGGCCAGGCTGACGGTCGCCCAAGCGAGGGCGACGAACCTCGTCCGGATCATTCTGTATTTCCTCCTTCTGGGACCTCCCCCTGGTCCCAGGGCCCCAAAGCCTACGACCGCCCGGTGTGTCTTTCGAACTTCGCTACCGTCCGCTCCTAGGCTCCTGCCGTTCCGAGGCACTGGAGGTGGAGAGGCGATGACCGTGCACGAGCGCCCGTTCGGCCGGTACTTCGAGGACTTCGAGGTCGGCGACGTCTACCGCCACTGGCCGGGCAAGACGATCACCGAGGCCGACGATCACCTCTTCTGCATGATCACCATGAACCACCACCCGCTCCACACCGATGCCTGGTACGCCGAGCAGACGACCCAGTTCGGCAAGAACGTGGTGGTTGGGAACCTGGTCTACTCGCTGGTGCTGGGCATGAGCGTGCCCGACGTCAGCGGGGCGGCGATCGCCAATCTGGAGATCGAGACGCTGCAGCACAAGATGCCGACGTTCCACGGCGACACGATCTACGCCGTGACCACCGTCCTCGACAAGGTCGAGTCGAAGAGCAAGCCCGACCGGGGTGTGGTGGCCGTCGAGACGAAGGGCTTCAACCAGCGGGGCGAAGAGGTCTGCTACTTCAAGCGCAAGGTGCTGGTGCCCAAGCGCGAGGCGGCCAAGCCTCGGCAGGTGCCGTACCCGACGTAGTCGCCTGGTCTGCCGCCCGCTCGTGGCCGGCGCCTGCAAGTTCTGCGCCATCGCCGCCGGGGACCCCGGGGCCGATGCGGACGTGGTGTACGCCGACCCTGACGTGGTCGCCTTCCTGGACCACCGTCCGGTGTTCAAGGGCCACACGCTGGTCGTCCCCCGCCAGCACGTGGTGACGCTGCCGGAACTACCGGATGCCTTGCTGCTGCCGGTCTTCTCGGTGGCCCGGCGGGTGGCGGCGGCCATGGAGTCCTCGGCCTTTGGCGCTGACGGCACGTTCGTGGCCAACAACAACCGCATCTCCCAGAGCGTGGCCCATCTGCACGTGCACGTCGTTCCCCGGCACAAGAAGGACGGCCTGCGCGGCTTCTTCTGGCCGAGGGAGAAGTATTCGTCGGCGGAAGAGTCGGCCGAAGTCGCCGGCCGCCTACGGGCGGCTATCGAGGCGGTCGGCTGACGCCCGTCCGACTGCGAGCCCTCAGCGCCCGAGGACGGCCATGGCGGCGTTGCGGCCGTTGGCGGCGATGACGCTCCCGCCGGGGTGGGTAGCGGCGCCGCACAGGTAGATGCCGGGCAGCGGCGTGGCCGGGGCGAAGCGCCGGTCCCACATCTGGTCGGGGAGGCACTCGCCCTGGAAGATGTGGCCGCCGGTGAGGCCGATGCGGTCCTCCACGTCGGGTGGGCCGAGCACCTGCCGTTCGACGATGCAGTCGGCGACGTCGGGGGCGAAGCGGGCGATCTCGGCGATGACCAGATCGGCGACCTCGTCGCGCCGCTGGTCCCAGTCGCCCTCGGCCAGCGTGTAGGGCACGTACTGGGCGAACACGCTCATCGTGTGGGCCCCCGGCGGGGCGACGCTGCCGTCGTAGGCCGTCTGGAAGTACAGCTCGCACCACCGGGGGCTCGGCACGCCGAGGCGGGCCGTCTCACACGCCGCCTGGGTGACGTCGGTCCCGGTCGAGATCGTCACCATCGCCCGGTACGGCGGCGGGCCTTCGTAACGCGGGCGGGCGGCAGCCGTGAAGGTCGGCAGCCGGCTGAGCCCGCAGTTGATCTTGATGACCGGGCTCTCGCTTCGCCAGCGGGCGACCCGGTCGGCGAACTCGGCGAACCCCGGCGGCGGATCGCCGCCCCCGGCCTGACACAACGCCAAGGTCCGCTTGGGATCGGCATTGCTGATCACGGCTCCTGCCCGGATGGTCTCGCCGCCCTCGAGGACGACTGCCGAGCCGGCGCCTTCTCCGCTCCCTCCGGCCATGCCGGGCAGGATGGCGGCGACGGGGACGCCGGTGAGGATCACGGCGCCCGCCTCGGTGGCCGCCTCGGCCAGGGCCAGCGAGACCCGGCCCATCCCGCCTTCGACGTAGCCCCAGGCGCCGGGCTGGCCTTCGAGCGTGCCGAGGGAGTGCATGGCGTGGACGGCGGCGGTTCCCGGTTCCCGCGGGCCGGCGAAGGTGCCGATGATTCCCTGGCCGTGGAGGGCGGTGCGGAGCCGCTCGTCGCGGACGTGGCGTTCGATCACATCGGCGATCGGCGTGTGGAACACGATCTCGATGAGCTCGTTGTCGTGCCCGAGCCGCTCCTCGAGTTCGGCGCGGGCCGGTGACGGACTGAGCCACGTGTCGGTTGCTTCGCTGTAGTCACCTCGCAGGGCGCGGCGGATGCGGCCGAAGAGCGCCTCGTAGGCCAGGTAGCCGTCGACGTCGCCGGGCGACACGGCGGCGATGCTGGCGGCCGTCTTCTCCGGGTCGTCCCAGAGCGTGAGGGCCGTGCCGTCCTCGAACGGGCACCACAGGTGCGGGTCGACCGGCTGCACCCGGTACCCGCGCTGCCGCAGCCCGAGCTCCTCGACCACCAGCGGATGCAGCAATCCCACGAGATAGGCGCAGGGGCTCATCACGAACCGTTCGTCGGGGAACGGCGTCTCCAGCGTGCAGGCGCCACCCAGTTGCCCGCGCCGTTCCAGCACGAGCACCGACCGCCCGGCCCGGGCCAGGTAGGCCGCCGCCGTGAGCCCGTTGTGTCCGGCGCCGACCACGACGACGTCCCAGGGGCGGGCCGTGACCTCGCCGACGGTCGGCGCCGGGCTGGTCACGACGGGGTGGTCAGGAATTCGACGATCCGCCGGTTGACCCGGGCCCGGTCCTCCAGGTGGAGGAAGTGACCGACGCCGGGCAGGATCTCGACGTCGAGGCCCCCGGGGAAGAGGGGCTTCAGCTCGTCGGGAGCGACCATGTCGGCGCCGATGCAACCGTCGTGCGCGCCATGGAGATAGAGGGTCGGGACGGGCACCCAGGCGCTCCCCGCCGCCTCGATCTCCGCCAGCCGGCGGTCGTGCTTGAGCGGGTTGAGGAGATGGCGGTAGTAGCCGATGGCGGCGTCGAGGCCACCGGGCGCGGCGAGGATGTCTTTGACGGCCCGGAGGTGGTCGGCCGGCGGCTCGAAGCCCGGCGACCAGTCGTGCCACAGCTTGTCGATGAGGGCGAAGTGATTGGCGCTCACGGCCATGTCGGCCAGCGGCAACTGGAAGAAGTACATGTACCAGGAACGCTTCAGCTGCGCCGGCGACGTGAACATCCGGGCCGCCAGCGATGCCCGGTGCGGCACCGACATGGCCACGAGCCGCCGGAAGCGCTCCGGCCGGTGGGCCACGGCGCCGTACGCCGCGATGGCGCCCCAGTCGTGCCCGATGAGCACCGCCGGCCGGTCACCGGGAGCCAGCGCATCGGCCAGCGCCAGAGCGTCGAGCGACAGCGCGCCCGGCTGGTAGAGCTCGTCCGCCGGCACCGGCGTGGGGGCGTACCCCCGCATCCACGGCGCCACGGCATGAAACCCCGCGCCCGCCAGCTCGCTGAGCAGCGCGTTCCAGGTGCCTGCGTGATCGGGAAAGCCATGCAGACAAAGGGCCAGCGGCCCGTCCGCCGGCCCCTCCTCCAGATAGGCGAACTTCACCGGGGGGACACCCTCGACCCCCGCCCACGTGACCGTGACCCTCGCCTCCTGCGCCATGCGCAAGGACCGTACCCTTCCCACCACCCCGCCGGCGCCCCACGCTGCCGCCGCCCCCCCCAAGCAACTGGCGTTCCCTTTCCGCTATATCCCGGTAAACGAACGCCAGAATGCGACGCGCCCGCCGGCGGCGCACGCTGCCGCCGCCCCCCTGTGCAACTGGCGTTCGTTTTCCGCTGTATCGCCGGTAGATGAACGCCAGAATGCGACTCCGCCCTGCCGAGGGCCGGAGCGGGGCGGCGGCGGTCAGGGGAGGATGCGGGGGAGGGTCGTTTCGGACCAGGCGGCGGCGAGGCGGGCGGTGCCTTCGACCAGTTCCTCGTCGGGGCGGTCGTGGCAGAGGCGGAGGTGGTCGTGGCCGCCGGTGGGGGAGGCGAACTGGCCGGGGGCGACGGAGACACCGTGGCGCAGGGCCCGGGAGGCGAAGGCGGCGGCGTCGGCGCCGTCAGGAAGCCGGACCCACACCGAGAGCCCGCCGGCGGGATGGTCGAAGCTGCAACCGGGAATGGCGTCTACGAGCAGGGCGGCGAACCGGGCCGCCGACTGCCGCAGGGCGGCTCGCCGGGCGGCGATCAGCTCGTCGTAATGCTCGAGCAGTTGCAGCGCCAGGAGCTGCGCCGGGACGCTGCACCCGAGATCGCCGCTCGTCCGGAGCTGAACCGACCGCTCGATCACGCCGGCCGGTGCCCGCATCCATCCGATGCGGAGCCCACCCCACGCCACCTTGCTCGTGGTCTCGACCGTGACCACCACCGCCCGCCGGCACAACGCCGCCATCGACGCCGGCCGCTCCGCCGGTCCCGATCTGCGTGGGCCATACCGCCCGTCGGCCACTACCGTCTGGCCCGGCGCCGTGGCCCGCCGCTCGTTGGCGCCCGGAGCCGACGAAGACCCTGTGCCGGACGGAGCCGACGAGGACCCTGTGCCGGACGGAGTCGGCGTTCCGACCTCGCCGGCCGGTCGGTTCCGACCGGGATGTGCGGCGCGTCCAGCCGCCACTGAATGCGACTCCGCTCCGAGCCGGGAGCTTGGCGACCCGGTTCGGCGGGGGGTCGACGGCTGGTCGTCGTAGGTCAGGTCGGCGAGGGTGTTGTCCTCCACCACGGTCATCTCAAGCTTGTCGAGGGCGCGCGCCAGCGCCTGGCGGCGGCCGGGGTCGAGGACGCGGCCGGTCGGGTTGTGGACGGCCGGGAGCAGGAAGGCGAGGCGGGCACCGTGGTCCCGGGCGGCAGACTCCAGGACGGCCGCGGTCGGGCCCCGGGCATCGCCGGCCAGCGGGATCGCCCGGAGCCGGCGGGCGGCGATCACGTCGAGGACGCCGGGGTAGGTCGGATCCTCCACGGCGACGGCGTCGCCCGGCTCGCAGAGGATGGCCAGGGCGAGGTCGATGGCGTGCTGGGCGCCGTGGGTCACGGTGATCTGATCGGTGGTTGTCGGCAGCCCGGCCGCCGAGTGCCGCTCGGCCAGAACGGCCCGCAGCACGACCAGTCCGGCCGGGTCGTACCCGTGCGCCGGCACCGCCGCCAGCAGGTCGGCCGAGGTCACACCCAACGCCGGCAACGCCGACGCCGCCGGCGGCGCCGAGATCCCGAAGTTGATCCCCCGCTCCGCCGCCCCGAGCAGTCTGGCGGCCATCGTTGGAGAAGCCGGCCTCCGAGCCATGCGGTCACGGCGGCCCCCATGCCCTCTGGCGGTGCCGGCCAGTCCGTCCTTGGCGGCGCCCTGTTTCATCCGGCTGCCTGCTTGCCCGGCCTGGGTTGCGGCGTGGTTCGTTCGGCTGCTT
>JBFLYK010000043.1:0-52769 GCA_040756995.1 Actinomycetota bacterium
CAAGGAAGGCGGCGCGGCACCCGCCGCGGCGGCTGCCGGAGCGGCCAAGACGCCGGCCGCCACCGGGGCCCGGGCCGCCGCCGCCACTGCGGCCGCCCCTCCGTCCACGGCCACCGGCCCTGGAGGTCACACCCAGCGGCTGCTCACGGTCGTCAAGGCCGGTTCGATCCAGCAGACCAGGGCGGAGGCCCAGGACAAGGTGCACACCTGGCCCCACCTGCTGGTCGGCGAGTTCGTGGCCATGCTCAGCCTCATGGCGCTGGTCACGATCTTCTCCGCTCTGGTCCGGGCGCCGCTGCTGGAACAGGCCAACTTCAACCAGACGCCCAACCCGTCGAAGGCGCCGTGGTACTTCCTCGGCCTGCAGGAGCTCCTCACGATCTGGCACCCGATGGTGGCGGGCGTGACGATCCCCGGCATGGGCCTGATCATCCTGATGATGGCGCCCTACATCGACAAGAACCCGGCGACGAAGCCCAACGACCGGAAGTTCGCCATCTGCCTCTTCACGTTGTTCCTGATGTTCTGGGCCGTCCTGGTCATCATCGGATCGTTCTTCCGGGGTCCGGGCTTCAACTTCGTCTACCCCTGGAAGGCCGGAATCTTCTTCGACCTCTAGCGCAGAGGAACCCCCGATGGATGCGAAAACCGTTTTCCTGATCGCCGAGATGAAGGCGAGCACGGTTCTGTTCATCGCCGTGCCGATTCTCTTCGTGCTGGCGGTGGCCCTGGTGGTGGCGACCAACATCTCCCGGTCGCGCTCGGGCACCGGGTCGCTGACGCGCGAGGCCCGCAAGGCCGACCGCTCCGCCCCCGGAACCGCGGTGGCCACCACGGACGAGAGCGAAGTGGCCCGGGCCCGGGCCAGCGAAGCACGGCAGGCTCTGGAGCCGGCCGGTGCCGGCAAACCGGTCGTCTCCATGGGCGGTGGCCTCATCCGCTTCGGCGAGGCGCCGGCCGATCCCGAAACCCTCGGGGTCAACCGGCGGCAGTTCTTCAACCGCAGCATCGTGGCCGCCCAGAGCCTGGTGCTCGGCAGCTTCAGCGTCGCCATGATCGCCTTCCTGTGGCCCAGCCTGTCCGGCGGCTTCGGCGGCAAGGTCCGGGCCGGCAGCAAGCGCGACATCCTCGGCGAGATCGCCGAGAAGAAGCAGCCGTTCTACGTCCCCGAGGCTCGGGCCTACGTGAACCCCTACCCCGAGGCGGCCCTCCCCCGGGCGAAGCAGGTCTACTCCGACTCGGTGCTGCCCGGGTTGGAGGCCGGTCTCATCGCTCTCTTCCAGAAGTGTGTGCACCTGGGTTGCCGGGTCCCCTGGTGCCAGACGTCACAGTGGTTCGAGTGCCCCTGCCACGGCTCCAAGTACAACCGGGTCGGTGAGAAGAAGGGCGGCCCCGCTCCCCGCGGGCTCGACCAGTTCCCCATCGAGGTCGATGGTGACCAGGTGACGATCAATACCGGGATCGTGATCCAGGGCCTGGCGATCGGCATCGAGACCACCGGTCAAGAAGCCGAGGGCCCGAGCTGCGTCTGACGAGAGGCAACCTGTGAGTCTCCGCAACATCCTTTTCCTGGTCAACGGCATCGCCCTGCTCGTCTTCCTCGCGGTGGCGATCGTAGGGTCACGGGGGCGCAAGCCGGCGCCTCCCGCCAACATGGTCGAGTACTACGACGACGAGACCATGGAGGGGCCGAAACTCGAGAAGTACCTCGGGGCGGCCGTCATCTTCTCGGCCATCCTCGCCGCATCGCTGCCCTTCTACTGGCTGCTCGAGCCGACGCGGCAGGAGAAGATGGACGAGTTCTTCTTCGAGGACTCCGCCGAGCGGGGCCGGCTCCGGTTCGCAGTGGCGGGCACCGTGCCTCCGAGCGAGGTTCTCCAGCTGGAGTGCGCCCGCTGCCACGGTGCGAAGGCGGAAGGTGGCGTCGCCACCTACCTGCTGCAGCCCACCGAACCCGGCGAGCTGGCCAAGACGGTGTCGTGGGCGGCCCCCTCGCTCGACGACGCGCTGCTGCGATTCAGTCGCGAGGAGCTGGCGCAGATCATCACGTACGGCCGGCCGGGCACGCCCATGCCGGCCTGGGGCCTGGAGGGTGGAGGCCCCCTGCCCGAGCAGCCGGTCGAAGACCTCGTCAACTACCTGCAGTCGATCCAGATCAGCCCGGAGGAGGCGCAGAAGCGCTACACCGAGCGGGCGGCGCAGCTCATGAAGGAAAACCCCGGGATCTCCGAGGGTCAGGCGCTGTTCATGGCGGCCTGCGCCCGGTGCCACACCAAGGGCTGGTCCTACGGGGAACCGGAGACGATGGGCGCCGGCGGCGCCTTCGGGCCCAATCTCACCGGCGGCGTGACGCTGCGTCAGTTCCCGCCGCTGGGAGGCGGCGTGGCCAAGCACGTCGAGTTCGTCACCACCGGGTCGGACTTCCAGAAGGCGTACGGCACGCAGGGCATCGGTTCCGGCCGGATGCCCGGGTTCGGCCAGATGCTCACGGCGCGCCAGATCGACGAGATCGTCATCTACGAGCGCAGCCTCTAGGGAAGAGGGGAAAGCAGACTCATGCTCGGGATCCTGGCTACGGAGGCGGCGGAGCACCTCGACGTGATGGGGAAGCTGCGCGGCTACGCCATCGTGGTCTTCTCCGTCGGCCTCTTCTGCGGGTCGATCTACCTGCTGCTGGCCACCGACGTCGGCAGCCGGATGGGCTTCCTGATCTCCTTCGCCTCGCTCACCGGCTTCCTCGCCATGCTGGGGCTCATCTGGTTCACCAACCTGACGCCGCTCAACGCCCTGCACGGGCCGGCGCCGCACTGGAAGGTCGAAGAGGTCGTCGACAATCCGGCCCAGGCCGAGATCGAGCACGTCCGAAGAATCGAACAGGAAGGTGAGCCGCTCGAGGCCGCCGCCCAGGGCGAGATCAAGGCCGCGGTCGACACGGCGGTCACCGCCGAAGGCAGCGAGTTCAAGCTGTTCTCGTCCTCGACCGACTACGTCGTGCTCGACGCCGAGAAGATCGGCGGCGGTGCCCTACCGTTCTTCCGCCACCGACCCCTGCACGCCGTCATGGCCATCCAAGCGGCGAAGAAGGTCGACCCCCTGCCGGGCGCCGCCCCGCCGCCCCCGACCGCCGACCCTACGAAGCCCGTCAAGTACGTCGTGCTCGAGCGCGACCTCGGTGCCCTCCGGCAGCCGCCGATCATCATGACCATCGCCTTCGGCATTCTCTTCGCCCTGACGCTCTACGTCATGCACAACACGGAGCGGGCGGAACAACAGGCGAAGGAAAGCGACAAGGCCGCTGACCTCGAACCGGCGCCCGCCCCGGCGTAGGAAGGAAGACCGTGCCCGTCCTGGCCCAGCAGCTCATCGACGCCTCCCACGACGGCGATCTGGCCTTCATGGCCTTCGCCTTCATGTGCTTCGTCTTCGTCGGCCTGCTCTTCGCCATCGACAAGGTGCGCCGGCGCAGCGGAGGCGGCGGCCAGTAAGGGCAGCCAGTAAGGAAGGCGGGCGAGCCTCGCCGGGCTAGCCGGCGGCCGCCACCGCGGCGGCGGCCTCGCCGGCGGCGGTCACGATCGCCTCGATCTCGGCCGGGCCGTGGGCGAGGCTGGGGAAGAGCGCCTCGAATGGACTCGGAGCCAGGTAGACGCCCCGGTCGAGCATCTCGTGGAAAAAGCGGGCGTAGCGCTTCGGGTCGGCAGCCTGGGCCGAGGCGTAGTCGAGCACCGGTAAGGCGGAGAAGAACAAACCGACCAGCGGGCCCACCTGCGGCACCTGGGCGGGAAGACCGGCACTGGCCAGCGTCCGGCGAAGGCCCTCGGCCAGCGTCGTGGCGGTGGCTTCGAGGGTGGCGTAGGCATCAGCGTCGAGTCGGGTGAGAATCGCGAGGCCGGCGGCGGTGGCCAGCGGGTTCCCCGACAGGGTGCCGGCCTGGTAGACGGGCCCCAGCGGGGCGAGGTGGTCCATGATCTCGGCCCGGCCCCCGAAGGCGGCCAGCGGCAGCCCGCCGCCGAGGACCTTGCCGAAGCACGACAGGTCAGGCTCGACGCCGTAGCGGCCCTGGGCACCGTCGTCGCCGAGCCGGAACCCGGTGATGACCTCGTCCATGATCAGCAGCGCCCCGGCATCGGAGCAGCGGCGACGGAGACCGGCCAGGAAACCGTCGACCGGCGGGACCAGCCCCATGTTGGCCGCCACGCCCTCCACGATCACCGCCGCCAGCTGCGGGCCGTGCTTGGCGAACGCCTCGTCGAGGCCGACGTCGTCGTTGTAGGGGACGACGACCGTGCCGGCGACCGCGCCGGCCGGCACGCCGGCCGAGCCCGGCAGACCAAGGGTGGCGAGACCACTCCCGGCCGCGGCCAGCAGGGCGTCGGCGTGGCCGTGGTAACACCCGGCGAACTTGAGCACGATGTCCCGCCCGGTGAAGCCGCGGGCGAGACGGATGGCGGTCATCGTCGCTTCCGTTCCCGACGACACCAGCCGCAGCTTCTCCACCGACGGCACACGGCGGCACACTTCTTCCGCCAGCTGGACCTCGGCTTCAGTCGGGATGCCGTACGACGTTCCGGCCCGCGCCGCCCGGCTCACGGCCTCGACGACCTCCGGATCGGCGTGGCCGAGAATCGAAGCGCCCCAGGATTGCACGAGGTCGAGGTACCGACGGCCCTCGGCGTCCCACACGGCCGGCCCTTGCGCCCGGGCGGCGAAGAATGGCTCCCCGCCGACCGATCCGAAGGCCCGGACGGGGGAATTCACCCCGCCCGGGATCCGGGCCAGGGCGCGCTGGAACAGTTCTCGCACCTCAGTCACCCCCGCCCCGCGCCAAAAGAACCCCCTTCGGGGCGGTGTGCCTTCGGCGCTCGCTCACGCCTGCTCGGCCAGCTGGCGGGCGAAGTAGGTGAGGACGAAGTCGGCGCCCGCCCGGCGGATGGCGGTCACGTGCTCCCGGGCCACGGCGTCGCCGTCGATCCATCCGTTGGCTGCCGCTGCCTGCACCATGGCGTATTCGCCGCTCACGTGGTACGCCGCCAGCGGCAGGTCGACGGCCGCCCGCACGGCGGCGATGACGTCGAGGTAGGCCAGCGCCGGCTTGACCATGATCATGTCGGCGCCCTCGGCGACGTCGAGCAGCACCTCGGTGCGGGCCTCCCGGGCGTTGCCGGCGTCCATCTGGTAGGCCCGGCGGTCGCCGAACTTCGGGGCGCATTCGGCGGCGTCGCGGAACGGGCCGTAGAGCGCCGAGGCGTACTTGGCGGCGTAGGCCAGGATGGCGACGTCGGAGTGGCCGGAGCCGTCGAGGGCGGACCGGATGGCCCGTACCTGTCCGTCCATCATGCCGCTGGGGGCCACGACGTCGACGCCGGCTTCGGCCTGGGCCAGCGCGATCGAGGCGTAGCGCTCCAGGGTGGCGTCGTTGTCGACCTCACCGGTGTCGGTGAGGATCCCGCAGTGGCCGTGGTCGGTGTACTCGTCGAGGCAGTTGTCGGCCATGAGCACGAGCCGCTCACCGACCTCGTCGCGCAGGTTCCTGATGGCGACCTGGACCACACCGTCGGGATCGTCGCCCCCCGAGCCGCGGGCGTCCTTCCGGGCCGGAATCCCGAAGAGGATGACGCCGGGGATGCCGAGGTCGGCCAGCGCCCGTACCTCCTTGCGGAGGCTCTCCTGGGTGTGCTGCACCACTCCCGGCATCGACGGGATCGGCTGCGGCTCGTCGATGCCTTCCTTCACGAACAAGGGAGCGACGAGGTCGTCGACCGAGAGCCGGGTCTCGGCCACCAGCCGGCGGACGGCCGCCGTCCGCCGCAACCGGCGGGGACGCTGCTCGGGAAATCCCACGCCCCCAGCCTAATTGAGGAGGTCGCGGCCGCCGTGCTGGTCGAGCAGGATCCGGGCGGCCTCGGCCCCCACCGCCTCGGGATCGGCGCCCTCGTGGTAGACGCGCAGGATCGTCTTGCCGTCGAGGGTGGCCAGGAGCACCTCGATCTCCACCCGGCCGTCGGGCCGGGCCTCGGCCAGGGCCCCGCAGGGCAGATCGCACCCCCCGCCGAGGCGGCGGAGGAAGGCCCGCTCGGCCTCGACGGTCCGCCGGGCGGTGGGATCGTCGATGGCCGCCAGGCGGGCGGCGACCTCGGCGTCGCCGGCCCGGCACTCGACGGCCAGCGCGCCCTGGGCCACCTGGGGCAGCATGGCCGACGGCGCCAGCACCTCGGCCACCCGGTCGGTCATCCCCAGCCGCTCCAGCGCCGCCACGGCCACCACCACCGCGTCGAAGTCGGCGGCCTTGGCCACCCGCGTCTCGATGTTGCCCCGCAGCGACTCGAACCGGAGGTCGGGCCGGAGGGCGGCCAGCTGAGCCTGCCGCCGGACGGAGCCGGTGGCGATGCGGCCGCCGGACGGGATGTCGACCAGCCGCCGGCCGACGAGGGCGTCGCGCGGATCGGCCCGCTCCGGCACGGCGGCCAGCATCAGGCCGGCGGCCGTCTCCGACGGGAGGTCCTTGGCCGAGTGGACCGCGAGGTCGGCCCGCCCCTCGAGAACGGCCTGCTGAACCTCCTTCACGAAGACGCCCGTCCCCCCGATGGTCCAGATCGGGACGTCGGTCCGCTGGTCACCGGTGGTCGACACGATGACGAGCTCGGCGTCGCCGCCGAGGAGGGCCGCCACCCGCTCGGCCTGCCACAGCGCCAGCCGGCTGCCCCGGGTGGCGATGCGCAGAGCAGCCATCCGAAGCCGCTAAGGCTCCAGATCGAACAGGGCGGTGAGCGCGTCGGCGTAGAGCTCGCCCCGGGCGCTGCCGGCCGCTTCCTTCACCCGGACCGTCGGTTCGTGGAGCAGCTTGGCCACGATTCCCCGGGTCAGCGCTTCGATCGCCTCGGCGGTCTTGGCGTCGACCGACTCGAGCCGGGAGCGGAAACGCTCGAGCTCGGCGAGCCGGACGTCCTCGCCTCGGGAGCGCAGGGCCGACACCACCGGGGCGACCTCCCGGGCCG
Source organism: Actinomycetota bacterium (assembly GCA_040756995.1). GTDB lineage: Bacteria > Actinomycetota > Acidimicrobiia > IMCC26256 > BP-133 > BP-133. Next base: position 6,993 of record JBFLYK010000043.1, read on the forward strand.
TCCGCTCGGTGCGGAGGCGTTCCAGCTCGGCGGAGATGATCCGCCGGACCCGGGCGACCTCCCGGCGACGCCGGTCCATGGAGCTCTCGGCGAACGCCTTAAGGTCGTCCATGTCCAGGAGGGTGACGCCGGGCACCTCGGCCACGCCGGGATCGACGTCCCGGGGGACGGCGATGTCGACGATCATCAGCGGCCGCCCGAAGCGGCGCTGCATGGCGACCTCGACGTCGTCCTGCGTGATGACCACCTCGGTGGCCCCGGTCGAGGTGAGGACGAGGTCGGCGGCGACCAGCGCCTGGGGCACCTGCTCGACCGGGATGGCCCGGCCACCGACGCGGGCGGCGAGCTCGGTGGAGCGCTCCGTGCCCCGCCCGGCCACGACCACCTCGGCCACGCCGGAGCCGGCCAGGGAACGGGCCATGCCCTCTCCCATCTCCCCGGCGCCGAGCACGAGGACCCTCCGCTCGACCAGCGTGCCGAGCCGCTCGGCGGCGAGGGCCACGGCGGCGGAGGACAGCGAAGTCGCGCCCCGGCCGATGCCGGTCTCGGCCCGCGACCGCTTCCCGACCTCGATGGCGTGCCGGAAGATCCGGGCCAGGCTCGCCTGGGCCGTTCCCTCTTCCTCGGCCATCTTGAGGGCGTCGCGCACCTGGCCGAGGATCTGCCCCTCCCCGAGGATGACGGAGTCGACGCCGGCGGCCACGCCGAAGAGGTGGGCGATCGCCGCCTCGTCGTAATAGCTGTAGATGTGCTCGGCCAGATCGGTGGCCCGCATCCCGGCCTGCTCGGCCAGGAACTCGCTGGCGTCGGCCACACCCGGGTGGAACTTGGTGCAGAGGGCGTAGACCTCGGTGCGGTTGCAGGTGGACAGCAGGGCCACCTCGGCCAGATACTCCCGGCCGGCCAGGTCGCGGAGGGCCTTCGGGACGAGCGCCGGCGGAACCGTGGCCCGCTCCAGCACCGGCAGCGGCACCGTTCGGTGGTTCAGCCCGACGACGACGAAAGACACGACCGCAGCCCCTCTCTGGCTTCCTCCAACCGACCGGCGCGGATGCTCCCGAGGATGCCGGAATCCAGCGCCGCCTGCCAATTGGCGCCGGGTCCGACCTGGTCTCGAGCTTCAGCCGCGAGATCGACCAGCACGCCGTATTCCGGCCCCACCACCGTAGCCAGTTGCCGACGGATCCACGCCGCAGCACCCGGCGCCCGGCCCGACGTCCCCACCGCCACCTCCAGGTCGCCGTGGCGGAGGACCGACATGGGACGGGCCGACGACTCCGAGGCGTCGCCGGCGGCAGTGACGAAACAGTGCTCCCGCTCCGCCACCACGACCACCGCGTGGTTGACCGCCGGGTCGTCGGTGGCTGCCACGCACAGCCAGGAGCCGGTCACGTCACCCGCCTCGAACGGCCGCTGGGCCCACGTGAGGCGGCCGGCGGCGGCCCACCCGTCGATCTCCGGCGAGACGGCCGGGGCGACGACCAACAGGTCGGCCCCGGTCTCGAGCAGATCAGCCACCCGCCGGGTGGCCAGCCGCCCCCCACCGACCACCACGACCCGCCGGCCGCTGAGCATGAGACTGACGGGGTAACCAGCAGTCACGACAGCCCTCCCAGGGCCATGCGGCCTTCGGCGGCTTCGTCGCGCCGCTGCTGGTAGAAGGACAGGATCTGCAGTTCGATCGACAGGTCGACCTTGCGCAGCGACACCCCCGGCGGGACGGCAATCACGGTGGGAGCGAAGTTCAGCACCGAGGTGACGCCGGCGGTCACGAGCAGCTCCGCCACCTCCTGAGCGGCCGAGGCCGGCGTGGCGATGATCCCGATGGCCACCGAGCGCTCGGCCACGATCCGGGGCAGGTCCGCCAACGGCTCCACAAGGAGGCCCCCGACCTCCTTCCCGCATTTGGCCGGGTCGGCGTCGACCAGGGCCACGATGCGGAAGCCCCGGGCCGAGAACCCCCGGTAGTTGGCCAGCGCGGCGCCGAGGTTCCCGATACCGACGATGACCACCGGCCAGTCCTGGGTCAGGCCGAGCTCCCGGGAGATCTGGAACAGCAGGTACTCGACGTCGTAGCCGACGCCGCGGGTGCCATAGGAGCCGAGGTAGGAGAAGTCCTTCCGCACCTTGGCGGCGTTGACTCCGGCCAGCTCGGCCAGCCGCTCGGAGGACACGGTGGGGATCCGCTGCTCCGCCATCTCCACCAGCGCCCGGTAGTACAGCGGGAGCCGGGCGACTGTCGCCTCCGGGATCCGCCGCGGTCGGTCAGGCAACTGCTCGCACCTCATCCTCTCCGGCACCCCCGCACACAACCTCTTTGTGCCGGGTTCGGATTCGGCGCTCTTCACGCCCCTCAGCACTCAGAACGGGGAGCTCTGCGCGCCCAGCGTATCGAGCTTGTGAGGAAATTCTCAAACTTCCCCGCCAACCGGGCGGAGCGGTCAGCTCACCAGGATCGTCCCCCGCATCCGGGCGTGGACCTGGCAGTGGTAGTTGATGGTGCCGGGGGCGCTGAAGGTCTGCTGAAACGTGCCCGACGACAGCCGCCCGGAGTCGAAGGACTCGTCGTCGGCGGTGACGGTGTGCTCCAGGCCGCCGTCGTCAAACCGCCATGTCACCGGCTTCCCGACCGTCGTCCGCAGTTCCCGGGGGTTGAAGGCGACGCTCTTCACCAGCACCTCGCCCTCGGGCACGGACGGAGGGGTGGTGCTCTCGGGGGTGACGTCACCGCCGCTCTCCTGCTGGCATCCGGCCACCCCGAGGAGCGAGGCGGCGAGGAGGAGCGCGGCGGCAATCGTTCGCGGGCGCACGAGCCCGAAGAGTAGTGGTCTCACGGATTTGTTAGGGGACCATCAACGGAGTGTCCGATTTGGCCACTCTGTGCACTCAACCGGTCTAGTTCCGGGCCCGATACCTCGAATCAAACAAACCCACGAAACGGCAAACCCGGGGAAACCCGGGGACGCAAAGCCACGGGCCTAACCCTGTTGGGGGGTATGGCCGCCGGGCTACCGAATGGGGGCGCACAGCCCTCTCGTGGACCCATCGCGAGCCAAAAGGGGCTGTGTTGCGCAAGCTTGTCTTCGGGCTGATTCTGGCCCTCGGTGTGTCGCTCTATCCCGCGGCCGGTGCCCACGCCGACACCGTGAGCGACGAGGCGGCGTTCGTTGCCAAGATCAACGACCTCCGGGCCAGCAAGGGGTTGGCGCCGCTCCGGGTCAACGCCAACCTGGTGGCCAAGGCCCGGTCGTGGTCGGCCGGTATGGCCGCCGCCGGCAAGATCTGGCACTCGACGCTGTCGGACGGCATCACCGAGGACTGGCGCAAGCTCGGCGAGAACGTCGGCATGGGCGGTTCGGTGGACGGGCTCCACACCGCATTCGTCAACTCGCTGCACCACTACGAGAACCTGGTCGACCCGGCCTTCGGGTACATCGGCGTCGGGATCGTGATGAACGGCAAGACGATCTTCGTCACCGAGGTCTTCATGCAGATGATGCCGCCGAAGGCGGGGGGGGGGGGGGGGGGGGGGGGGCCCCCCCGCCCCCCCCCCCCCCCCCCCCCCGCCGCCCGCCCCCACCACCTCGACCACCGCCCGGCCGGTGCCGACGACGACGGCCCCCGCCCCGAAGCCCGTCACCACCACGGCACCGAAGCGGGTCGTCCCGAAGCCGACCACGACGACGACCGCCAAGCGTCCGGCTCCGTCGACGACGACCACCACGATCACGACGGCTCCGCCGGTCCCCGCTTCCCCGGCGGCGGACCTCGCCGCCGCCCCGGTTGATCCGCCCCGGGCTCCGTCGGCGCTGCTGGTTTCCGTCCTCGAACGCCTCCGGACGTTCGATTCGTAGCGGTTCAGGCCGCGGGGGTACGGGCGGCACGGTGTAATTTCCCTGCATGTCCGTCCGGGTGTTCGTGGTTGACGACACCGCCCACGTCCGCAAGATGCTCGTCCAGATGCTCGAGCTCTCGGGGTTCGACGTCGTGGGTCAGGCAGCCAGCGGGACGGAGGCGGTCGAGAACATCGGCGACGCCGATCCCCAGGTTGTGGTGGTCGACTACAAGATGCCGGGGCTCGACGGAATCGAGACGGCCCGCGAGATCCGGGCCCACCGGCCGGATCAGGCGATCATCCTCTACACGGCATACCTCGACGACACGCTCCAGAAGGAGGCGGCGGCCGCCGGCGTCTCGCTCTGCGTCGGGAAGATCGAGGGCCTGACGACCCTGGAGCGTGACATCCGCCGCCTGGCCGGTGAGCTGTTCTAACCGCTCGCTAGCCCCGGCCGATCAGGACGAACTGGATCAGCGCCGCGCCCAGGATGAGGACGAGCAGGGCGCCGAGGACGATGGCGGTTCCCGACCTCACGCCCCCGCCTCCACTGGTACCGGGCCGAGCGTGACCGCCGAGCCGGGCCGCAGGCCGAGCTCCTCGGCGGCGGGACGGCGGTCGAGCGTCAATGAGACGAGCCCGTAGGAGTCGACCACCACCGCCAGCTCGTAGGGCCCGGCCTCCGCGTAGGAGCCGACCCAGCGCCCGGTGCGCCGGTCCTGGCCGCAGCGGATCTCCAGCGGTCCGCCCGGCTCCACACCGAGGGCGGCGAGATCGCCGGGGTCGATGTTGAGCTGGGCGTTGCCGTAGCGGTCGATCCACAGCACCTCGCCCTCGGCCCGGCCCCCTTCGTCCTTCGGGAGCGGCACCGTGCCCGGCACGAGCGACATCGGGTCGACGAGCTCACCGAGCACTTCGAGCGGCGTGCCGGCGGCGAGGTAGCCGGCGGCCGGAGCGAAGATGTCGCGTCCGGCGAACGTCGCGCCCGGGGCTTCGAGCTGGTAGTCGGGGTTGGTGAGCGAGACCACCCGGCTCGCCCCGCCCATCATGGCCACCGCCGGGGCGAGGAGGCCGTTGTCGGGCCCCACCAGGAACCCGGTCTCGACCTCGACCGCCACGGCCCGGCGATCGGTGCCGACACCGGGATCGACCACGGCCAGCACCACGCCGGGCGGCAGATACTGGATCGACCGGGCCAGGGCCAGGGCCCCGGCCCGCACGTCGAACGGCGGAATGCCGTGGGTGACGTCGATGATCCGGGCCGACGGCGCGGCCCTCAGGACCACGGCCTTGCACACCCCGACGAACTCGTCGGTCAAGCCGTAATCGCTGAGGAACGAGACGATGGGCGGGTCGGGGTGTTCGGGCACGGCGGATTTACTCCCGCGGGGTGGATGACCCGCCTGACGCTAGCGGTCAGACGGGCCCGGGAGCGTACGCCGGGCGGTCAGCCGGCCTGTGTGTATCTCGACTGCAGGTACCCGTCGACGTCGACGTCCCGGACGCGGAACGAGCGCCCTACCCGAACCGCGGGCAGGTCGCCGGCCCGGATGAGCCGGTAAACCGTCATCGACGAAACTCTCATGAGTTGCGCCACTTCCTGAACTGTTAGAAAGCGCGCCTTCTCGAACGACTGCGCCACGCGTTCACCCCTATCTCCACCCGCCACACCCGAGGGTACGCCCTGTTAGCTCAGTTGTCTAGGGCGGGGGTTGCGCCACATGAGGGTTTTCACGCCGCAGAGACGTGGCGCGACCACAAAGAGTGAAACGATCCCCTTCCGGTTCACGACGCCCCGTGATAACCCGAAACCACGCAAAACTCAACTTCCGCCCAATTCTCGGGAACGGGCCGTGGCGGCGGCCACGGCCTCCAGAAACGCCGCCCGGACGGCCCGGGCCTCCAGGGCGGCCAGGCCGGCGGCGGTCGTTCCGCCGGGGGACGTGACGGCGGCCCGCAGGGCCTCGGGCCCCTCCGGCCCCTGGGCCAGCAGCGTCGCCGAGCCCAGCAGCGTCTGGACCACCAGCGCCTGGCTCACCGGCCGGGGGAGCCCGGCGTGGACCCCGGCCTCGATGAGCGCCTCGGCCACCATGAACACGTAGGCCGGGCCCGAGCCCGACAGACCGGTGACGGCGTCGAGGAGCGACTCCGGGACGCGGGCCACGGTGCCCACCGCGGACAGGATCGACTCCGCCCGATTGAGGTGCTCGTCGCCGGCGTGGGAGCCGGCGGCGATGGCCGCCGCCCCGAGCCCGACCAGCGCCGGCGTGTTGGGCATGGCCCGGATCACCGGCCGGCCGGGGACCAGGCCCTCGAGGGTGGCGATGGTCACGCCGGCGGCGATCGACACCACGAGCGCACCGGGCTCCAGCACCGGTTCGGCTGCGGCCAGGGCGACCGGGACGTCACCCGGTTTCACCGCCACCACCACGACCTCCGCCTCGGCCACCGCCCAGGCCGGATTGGGCACGACCCGCACCTTGGCGAAGCGGCCTTCGATGGCGTGGCGGCGCTCGGCCGACACCTCGGCCACGGCGAGGTTCTCGGGATCCCAACCGGCGTCGACGAGGCCGCCGAGCAGTGCCTCACCCATCTTCCCGCCGCCGAGGAGCGCCAGTGTCGTCACGCAGCGGAGGCTAGTGGGTCAGGCTCGTTCCGAGCCCGGACGCGGGCGGGCCCGAGGAACCATTGGGGTTTCTCCGCACTTCCCCGAACGGATTGCCCCGCCTGCACCTCGGGCCTCGCCTCACCGCCACCCGTCGGTTGCGGCGGGTGCACCCTAACCCGCGATCTCCTTTGTGGGCAAAGGATTTTTCGCTGATCTGCCTGGAGTAAGGCACAGGGTGGTTCAGCGGAAACCGAGAGTGATGGCGGTCTGAAACCACGTTTCGACCGTCTCGTAACACACGCCGATGAGGCGGTCGAGCTCCTCCTCGTCGAGGTGCTGGTAGAGGACCCGGCCGGTCAGATAGATGTCGCCGTCGGGCCCGATCGAGAAGCGGGCGTTGTACGGCTCGTGGTGATTGCGGCGCAGCAGCCAGCGGTACAGCTCGAGGTGGTTCTTCGGCGGATCGGGCATGAAGTAGACCTCGTAGCGCAGCGAGCGCGGCCGGAGGTCGAAGTAGATCGTGGTGGCGTCGCGCCCGTCGCAGGTGAAGCGCAGATACCACCGGTGGAGCTCGGGATCGAACTCGACGTGCTGCACCCACTCCTCCGCCGCGACCGGCCCGGTGAGGTGGTCCCGGACGAGGTCGGCGGCTTCCTTCCGCTCCATCAGCCGCCGACCACTAGCTGCAGGTGACCGGGGCCCGCTCCACCAGGTCGCTGCACAGCCGGCGCAGGCGAGCGGCGGTCATGCACCACGACCAGCGGCCGGAGCGAGACGAGGCCCGTTCTCCCATGGAGTCGGCCAGCTCCCGGTCGTCGAGCAGCAGCGCCACCGCCGTGGCCCACTCGAGCGGGTCGCGACCCTCGACCAGCAGACCGGTCTCGCCGTCGCTCACGATCGAGCGCAGTCCGCCGACCGACGCCGCCACCACCGGTGTGCCGCAGGCCGCCGCCTCCAGCGCCACCAGCCCGAAGGACTCGGTGCGGGACGGAACGAGGCACACGTCGGCCGCCCGGTAGTAGTCGACCAGCTCGTGGTGCGGACGGGGCGGGATGACCAGCAGCCGGTCGGCCACGCCGAGGTCCGCCGCCAGCTTCCTGACCCGCTCGAGCTCACCGGGCCCGTCGGCGCCGCTCGGCCCCCCCACCGCCCAGAGGACGGCGTCGTCGATCTCGGCCAGCGCCTCCACGGCGAGGTCGAGACCCTTGAGGGGCTGGATCCGCCCCACGAACAGCAGGACGCGCCGGCCCGGGTGCCCGAGCCGGGCCCGGGCCGCCTCCCGGTCGCCGGGTGAGAAGAGACGGTGGTCGACCCCGGGCGGGAGTACCTCGACCCGTTCGGGATCGGCGCCGTAGAGGGCGCCGAGCAGGCCGGCCTCCTCCCCGGTGGAGGCGAGGATGAGGTCGGCGCACCGGATGATGTCGGTCTCTCCCTGCACGCGGGCCGGCACCTCGATCCCGTTGGGGAAGCCGTTGCGCTTGACCAGAGCCAGCGTGTGGAACGTGGCCACCATCGGCAGCGACAGCTCGTGCTTGAGCCGGTGCGCCACCTGGCCCGACAGCCAGTAGTTGGCGTGGAGGACCTCGTAGTCGCGGCCGCAGCACCGGATCTGGCTCAGCATCGACTCGGTGAACTCGTCGACGAGGCCGGGGAGGCTCTCCTTGGGGACGGCCGCCAGCGGCCCGGCCGGCACGTTCACGACCCGGAAGTTGGGTTCGACGGTGACCACGCGGGGTTGCCCGGGGAGCTCGGCCCGGGTGTAGACGTCGCAGGCGACGCCCGCCCGGGCCAGGGCCGAAGCCAGGGACCGGACGTAGATGTTCATTCCCCCACCGTCGCCGACCCCGGGCTGCGCCACCGGAGAAGTGTGCATGGACAGGACGGCCACGCTCCGTACAGGCATGGTCGGCATCCTAGGCGCCCGGGTTCGAAGGCTCGGAAGAGCGCTGAAAGGTCCGATAGATCTCGATCAGCACCTGCTTCTGGCGCTCGGTGATGGTGGTGTCACGCAGAATCTCGGCCACCAGATCGGAGTTGCCCTCCCGGGCTTCGAGAATCCCGGCCCGCACATAGAGCGTTTCGGCCGAAATGCGCAGCCCCCGGGCGATGGCCTGGAGGATCTCCGCGCTGGGTTTCCGCAGGCCGCGTTCGATCTGGCTGAGGTAGGGATTCGAGATGCCCGCCAGCTCCGACAGCTTGCGCAGCGACAGGCGGGCCATGCGGCGCTGGTCGCGGATGAAGCCGCCCAGCTCGGTCAGCGCGGGTGTTTCCTGAGAGGCAGGTGAACCTCCCAAGTCAAGCGGCCGTGCGCGGGATCAGGCGCTCACTCAGCGGGGCGAAGACCCGGACGACCTCGGGGTCGAATTGCGTCCCGGCCATCTTCTGCAGCTCCTCGACCGCCGCTTCCACGGGCAGGGCCGCCCGGTACGGGCGGTCGGCGGTCATGGCGTCGAAGGCGTCGACCACCGAGAAGACCCGGGCGGCGAGCGGGATCTCCTCCCCCCGAAGGCCGGCCGGATAGCCCGTACCGTCGAACATCTCGTGATGGCAGCGCACGACCAGCGCCGCCGTCCGCAGGAAGGGGATGTCGGCCACCAGCTGATAGCCGATGATCGGATGGGTCCGCATGACGCGCCACTCCGCCGTGGTCAGCGGGCCGGGCTTGTTGAGGACGCTCTCCGGGATGCCCACCTTGCCGCAGTCGTGGAGGAGGAAACCGAACTCCGCCTCCCGGTTCTCGTCGGCCATGCCCATCTCGGCCAGCAGCGCCATGCCGTACACCCGGCACCGTTCGATGTGCTGGCCGGTGCTGGCGTCCTTGGCCTCCACGACGAGGGCCAGGGACCGGACGGTCTGGAGGTAGGCCTGCCGGAGGTCTTCGAGGGCCCGCTCCAGGCACTGGGCCCGCTCCCGCTCCCGCTGGTAGCCCTCGCCGAGCTCCTTGGCGAAGACGAGGAGCTGCGCCTCCAGGGCGGCCGTCGGGTCCGGGATCTTGGAGGGATCCCACCGCGGGGACGTCTCCTCGGAGCTGCTCACTGCTTGAGCAACTCCTCGACCCGGTCCAGCAGCTCCATCGAGCTGAACGGCTTCGTCAGGTAGCCCCGGGCGCCGGCCTCGAGAGAGGCCACCTCGGTGGTGACGTCGCCCAGGGCCGTCAGCATCAGCACCTTGGTCGACTTGTGGTCCAGCCGGCGGCACACCTCCACGCCGTCGAGGCCGGGCATCATGACGTCGAGGATCACGACGCTGGGCCGCTCCGCGGCGGCCATCTCCAGGCCCTGCTGGCCGTCGTGAGCCTCGATCACCCGGAACCCGTCCGCCTCGAGGACCGCCCGGACCACCCGCCGCAGTACCGCGTCATCATCGACGACGAGGACGGTGCGGTCGTCCGCGTCGGCCTCCACGCCCGTCGCCTCTGGCGACGTATCCATCACGACCGGGCCGCCTGGATCCGTTCTGCGAGTTCGATTTCGAGGGCGTGGAGAACGTCGTGGAGCGCCCGCCGCTTGGCCGACACGTCCCGCTCCAGGGCGGAGAGCTGCTCCCGGGCGTCAGCCAGTTCGGCGTCGCTCAGATCGGGCAGCCGGACGAGCGTCGAGTCGCCCACCAGCGGCTCCAGCCCCCGGGTCCACTCGATGTCGGGCGACGGCGCCATCCGCTGCGGCAGGTGGGCCTGCGACGGCGCCGGGCGCGGGCCCTCGTCGGCCAGGATCTTGGACAGGCTGGCGATCAGTTCCTCCAGCGACCCGCCGTTGGCCCGCCGATCCCGCTCGGCGTCGAGGATGTCGATCCGGGCCTGGGCCAGGCGCCGGACGAACGACACCTCGGTCTCGAGCTCGGTGCACTCGGCCTTCATGGCCGACACCTCGTCGACGGGGCGGTCGGCGAGCCCCTCGAGGTAGCTCGGGTCGAGGACGCGATCGAGGCGGCGTTGCTCCGGCATGTCACTCCATGGGTGCTGGGAATCGCAGGTTCCCAGGCTACCTCCGGATCGAGCGCCGTCAGCAGTGCGCTTTGATCAGGGGGTACGGGTTGACCGCCCGTCCACCGTTCGGGTGGAACTCGAAGTGGGTGTGCGGCGTGCCGGCATTGCCGGTGTTGCCCGTAAGGCCGATCACCTCACCTCGGGCGACGCGCCGGTCGGGCCCCACGACCTGCGACAGATGGGCGTAGTAGTAGGTGTGGCCGTCGTCGCCGTGGAGGTAGATCGACAGCCCGCCGAGCCCGGAACGGTGCATTTCGATCGAGCCGGACACCACAGCCACGTTCGGTGTGCCGTGGGCGTTCATGAGGTCGGTGCCTTGATGACGGCGGCCGCCCGACCGCGGCGCACCCCAGGTGTCGCTGAACGTCATCGGACCCCGAATGGGACAGATGAAGTCAGTCACCACCGGAATCGGACCCGTCACCACCGTGTGGGGCGCCCGCTGATCCCGGCTGGCCCGCACGACCAGCCGCTGTCGGAGCGACGCGTCCCGTCGGGCCATGGAGGCCAGGGCCATCTCCACGTTCCGGCGCTCCTCCCGGAGCTGGTCGGTCGCCTGCTGCTGCTCGGCCCGCCGGACATGGAGCTCCTCCCGGCGCTTGGCCATCTCGCGGGCGGCGTCGGCGATCAGCCGGATGGCGGCGTAGTCCCGGCCGCTGGCCCCCGAGGCCAGCTTCGCCGCCCGGCCCGACTCGACCAGATCATCACCGGAGGCGAACCCCGAGAAGGCGGCCAGCCCCCGGTCGCTGGTGTAGAGGGCCACGGCCCGGCGGGTGACGTTGGCCCGCAGCGGAGCCATCCTCGTCTCGGCGTCCCCGATCCGGCGCTCGAGCCGGGCGATCTCGTCGGCCAGCTTGCCGAGCTGAGCGACGGCGCGGTCATGGCGGACGGCCGCCGCGTCGGCCCGGCGCTGGAGGTCGTCGCGGCTGGGCCGGTCACCGCGCCGGGCGGCGCCGGCCGGTGAGGCCAACCCGATGCAGAGCCCGGTCACGAGCACGGTGCGGAGAAGAGCGCGCATAAGAGGAACAGCCACCCCCCGGCGGCTCGCCCGGGACGCTAGGACGCCGCCGGAAACCCAGCAACTTCCACCGACGGAGCGCGCGAGCCGTCCGGCGCTACCAACGCGTGCCGGGCCGGAGGCGGCCCCGGCGGGACTCCGGGTGGTAGCGGTAGACGACCCGGCCCCGGAGAGCGGCCGGGCGCACCGGGCCGAAGTGCCGGCTGTCGGTGCTGGCCGCCTCGTTGTCACCCCGCACGACCACTCCCCCGCCCTCGAATCCCACCACCCGCTTGATCATCGTCCGCTGCCCGTCGCGGGGATCGACCAGGGCGACCAGATCGCCGACCCGGACCGCCGGGCGAAACGGTCCGATACCGCGCACGACCAGCACATGGTCGCCCGGCAGCAGGGTCGGCACCATGCTCTGGCCGGTGACCCGCAGGCGGGCGAAGGGCAAGTGGTTCGCCCCGATCAGGGCCGGGTACGCTCCGCCGAAGAATTGATCCCTGAAAGGACGCCAGCATGCCTTTCTTTTCTCGCCTTCTCGCCGCGGCCGACCGCATCAGTCCTCCGGCCCTCGCCCACGCCCACTGCGACCTCCCCTGCGGCGTCTACGACCCGGCCCAGGCCCGGATCGAGGCGGAATCCGTCAAGGCGATCCAGGAGAAGTACCAGGGTAGTGACGACCCTGTGTTCCGGGACCGCTGCATCCTGATCAAGGAGGAGCGGGCCGACCTGGTCAAGCACCACCTCTGGGTGCTGTGGACCGACTACTTCAAGCCGCCGCACCTCGAGAAGTACCCCGAGCTTCACGATCTGTTCTGGCGGGCCACCAAGGCCGCCGGCGAAGCGAAGAAGTCGGAGGACCCGGCGCAGGGCGAGCAGCTGCTCGGCCTCATCGGCGAGATCGACAAGATCTTCTGGGAGACGAAGCAGGCCAGCTAGCCGCCGCTGACCGGCGGCAGCACGGCGACTTCATCCTTCGGGCCCACCGGCGTGTCCAACCCGCCGGTGGGCTCGTTGCCGTTCACCCACACGCGGCTGCGGTCGAGGACGGCGGCGAACTCGGGGCCGTAGGCCTCGCGGGCCCGGTCGAGCAGCTCACCGAGCGTCGCGGCGTCGATCTCGTCGTTGCTGCGCCCGGCCGCCTCCCGGGCGCGGGCGAAGAGAACGAGCCGGCTCACTTCCTCAACTCCGCCAGCCCGTCCTTCACCACTGCCTGGCCGTCGGCGTTGACGGCCTCGAAGCCGTACCTACCGTCGCCCGTGTCGTAGATCCGCACCGAGATCTCCTGCCCGGGCAGCACGGGGCGGGAGAACTTCACCGCCAGGCGGGCGAGGCGCGTCGGGTCGCCGCCGGCCACCGACTCAATCACCGCCCGTCCGCAGAAGGCCATGGTGCACAGGCCGTGGATGATAATCCCGGGCAGTCCGACGGCCCGGGCGGCCTCGTCGTCGAGGTGGATCCGGACGGGGTCGCCGGACGCCTCGGCGTAGCGGAACGTCTGGTCGTCGTCGAAGCGGTAACTGACCTCGGCCAGGGGCGCCGTCGCCTTGGTGGCGGCCGAGAGCTTGTGCTCGGGCGCGGGCTCGCCGCCGCTGTCTCCCCCGAAGGCGCCCCGGAAGAAGAGCGTGACGAACTGTTCGTTGACCGGCGCGCCGCGGTCGTCGACCGTCTCCGTGCGGACGGCGACGGTGGCGCCGACCCCCCGGACGGCGACGTAGACCGGCACCGCCTTCGACCGCAGGACGTCGCCGGGAGCGATGGGCCGGAAGAACCGCATGTCCTGCTCGGAGTGCACCACGTGCTCGAACGCCTCGGGGGGCGTGACGAGCCCGGCGGCGGTGGTCATGACGTCCCAAACCGGGACGATGGCGAACACCGGCGGCGCCAGCTCACCGGCGACGTGCCGTTCGTTGGTGTCGTTGGTCGCCGCGGCGTAGGCCACGGTGCGGGCGGCGTCGACCTTGAACTCCCGCTCCTCGGTGAACCGGCCGAGGGCGCTCGTGTCGAAACCGGTCATCGAGCTCCGGCGTGTTGGAAGCAGGTGCGGGTACCGGGCATGGCTTCCAGCCGGTCCGGCTCGATCTCCTTGCCGCACACCTCGCAGATGCCGTACGTGCCGTCGTCGATCTTGCGCAGGGCGGCGTCGAGGTCGCCGATCTCGGCCTCGAGCTGCTCCAGGAGGGAGAAGTCCTTTTCCCGCTCGAAGGTCTCGGTGCCGATGTCGCCCTGGTGCTGGTCGAGCGCCGACAGCTCTGAGATGCTGCCGGTCTCGCTGTCGGTGCCGATGCCCGCCTCGGACACCCGCTCCCGGACGAGCCCTTCGAGCCGCTGGCGCTCGCTCACGATCAACTCACGTGCACGTTCCGCATCCATGGGCGGAGGGTACCCCGCCCGGCGGGCGGCCAGTCACGCCGTGGGCGTGTCCCGCAGCGCCTCCTTCCACGTCCGGAATCGGGAGTGGACGACGCCGTCGGGGCCCTCCCCCGTCCCGGTGCCGTCGGGGAAGAGCCGGAACGTGAACCGCCGGCCGAGGTCGTCGGCCGCCAGCGCCATGTAGCGCGAGTCGCCCTTGTTGGGCGGCCCGGCCCGCCACAGCAGCCATCCGCCGATCCGCCGCTTGTAGATGACGACCGGGGCGCCGATGTCGGCGCCGAGGTCGAGCAGCGCCTGCGGGGCTTCGATCCAGCGGTCGGCCGGGATCGTCCGGTCGCGCTGGGGCAGTTCGGGCAGGTCCTCGGTGTGGTGATCGATGTCGACCAGCGGCCGGTCCTCCGGAACGCTCATCCGGGAATCGTTGCAGATAAGGTCAGGGGCCATGCCGACTGTGGGAATCGTGATGGGGAGCGCCACCGACCTGGACGTCATGCGTCCCGCCGCCGAGGCGCTCGATGAATTCGGGATCAGCCGGGAGGTCCGGGTCATCTCGGCCCACCGGGCCCCGGCCGACGCCGCCCGGTACGCCGAGGAGGCCGCCGGTCGCGGGCTGCGGGTCATCATCGCCGGAGCCGGCGGAGCGGCCCACCTGCCCGGGGTGCTGGCCGCCTCGACGTCCCTGCCGGTGATCGGGGTGCCGGTCCCGATCAAGGTGCTGGACGGGCTCGACTCGCTGCTGTCGATCGTGCAGATGCCGGCCGGCATTCCGGTGGCGACCGTGTCGATCGGCGGTGCCCGCAACGCCGGGCTCCTGGCCGTGCGGCTGCTGGCCGCCTCCGATCCGGCGCTGCGGGAACGGATGGACGCCTTCCGGGCCTCGCTCACGGAGAAGAACCGGGAAGCCGACGCCAAAGCGCAGGCCGAATTCGGCTAGTTGGAGCGGGCCCGGAGCGCCTTCGCTTCGGCCGCCACCGTGGCCGCCTCCTCGGCCGGGAGCTCGGCGGCGACCCGGTCGAGTTCGGCCGCGCCGGCGCCGAACCGGCCGAGAGAACCGAGGGCCCGGGCGAGACCGAGCCGTTCGGCGACCGGCAGCCCCGGGATCGTGAGGCGGAGCTCCAGGACCCAGGCCGCCGACCGGAGCTCGGCGGGCAGGAAGATCCCCTGAAGGTTGAGCAGCATGCGGGTGAGAATCGCCCGGGCCCCGACCGGGGCCAGGTAGGACTCGTCCCAGCCCGTCCCGCCGAGGGAGGTGAAGATCGCCCGGCAGCCGGCGACGTCCAGCCGCCGGCCACCGCCGAACGGGTCGAGGAAGGTCGTGGGATCGGCCCGGTGGCGGACGAGGAAATGGCCCGGCATCCCGATCCCGTCGAGCGCCACACCGATACGCCGGCCGACCTCCATGGTGAGAACCGACAGTGTGATCGGGATCCCGACCCGCCGGCGCAGGACCTGATCGAGATAGGAGTTGTCCGGGTCCTGGTACTCCTCCGTGTTGCCGCGGAAGCCGAGTTCGTCGAAGAGATGGTGGGTCAGCCCGTCGAGGGACGGCTCCTTGCAGCCGGCGGCCAGCTCGTCGAGCCGGCCGAGTTCGGCCGCGACGTCGAGTTCCGGCCGGGCGCTGGCGGCGATGAGGAGCGCCGCCTCGTCGAGTGGGATCTCATCGTCGGGGCGCGCCACGAGCGCCGCGAAGCGGGCCCGGGTCTGCTCCTCCCCCGAGGCCACTAGGACGCCTGGGCGTGGGCGATCGCGTCCTCGAAGCTCGTCTTGGCGGCCAGCAGCTTGCGGTAGGCCATGAGCAACCGGGGACGGTTAAAGGCCAGCGCCCCCATGAGCCGCCCGTCCCGCCCGAACAGAGCGACGAAGCGCCGCTCCTCGACCGAACCGTCGACGATCCGCACTTCGTCGGTCGGGCAGCACCGGCCGAGGAACTGGATCTTGGTGTCGTACTGGTCGGACCAGAAGTACGGCACCGGCGCGAAGTCGACCGCCTCGCCCGGCGCGGCCAGGAGACGCCTGGCCGCCGCCGCTCCCTGTTCGACGGCGTTGCTCCAGTGCTCGACCCGCATGGTCTCGCCGAAGAGGTTGTTGGGCCAGCGGGCGATGTCGCCCGCCGCCACGACCCCGGGCGCGGAGGTGGCGCATGTCGAGTCGCAGACCACGCCGTTGTCCAGCGTCAGCCCCGACGACTCCAGCCAGGTGGTCTCGGGCACGACCCCGATACCGACAACGACGACATCGGCCTCGACCACCGAGCCGTCACCGAGACGGACGCCGGTCACCCGGTCATCGCCCTCGAAGCCGGCCACGGTGACGCCGCAGCGGAGATCGACACCCTGGTCGAGATGGAGAGCGGCACAGGCGGCGCCCAGCTCGGCCGGGAAGGCCCGGGCCAGCGGCGCGGGCAGGGCCTCCAGCACCGTGACGTCGACGCCGCGGACGCGGGCCGAGGCCGCCACTTCGGCGCCGATGAAGCCGGCTCCGACGACGCACAGCCGCGATGCCCCTTCGAGTTCCGCCCGGAGGGCGAGGCATTCGTCGAGCGTGCGGAGTACGTGGACGCCGGCCAGTTCCTGCGAGCCGGGCAGCCAGCGGGGGGTGGCGCCGGTGGCGATGACGAGCCCGTCGTAGGTCAGCGGCTCGCCGTCGTCGAGCGTGACGGTGCGGGTGCCCGGATCGAGCGCCACCGCCCGGCGGCCGAGATGCCAGGTGACCCCGAGCCCGTCGTACTGGCCCTGGTCGCGCAGCATCGCCTTGTCGGGCTCCCACTGGCCCTGGAGCACCTGCTTCGACAGCGGCGGCCGGTCGTAGGGCAGCGCCGGCTCGGCGCCGACGGCGATCAGCTCACCCTCGAACCCCTCCTGGCGCAGCGTCTCGAGCGCCGACAGGCCGGCGAGGGACGCGCCGACGACGACCACCCGGCCCGGTCTGGTGGATACGGCCACGCTCAGTCCTCGGCGATCGAGATGGCCTGGGTGGGGCAGCGCCGCACCGCCTCCTCGAGCTTGGGTCGGAGGGCGTCGGGGGGTTTCTCGTCAAGGATGTAGAGGAAGTTGTCGTCCCGTACCTCGAAGATCTCCGGTGCCACGTCCATGCACACGGCATTGCTCTGACACCGGTCGAAGTCGACCACGACGCGCATGTTTCCAACCTCCGGGCTCGCCTCGGGGTGGGCTAACGGTACCGCTAGACCTCACCCAGAGGCTGAGCCGGAGTGGATTGGCGGCGGCCGACTACCAGCCGCCGAAGTTGTTCAGGATGTTCAGGATCGAGACGCCGTTGAGGGAGTGGTTGGCGGTGATCAGGCACACGTTCTTGCGACGACGGCGGCCGTGGCCGCCGTAGCCGCGGTAGCCGTAATGGCCCAGCTCGGGCATCCCGGCCAGTGACTGCAGGGCAGGCGCGTCCATACCAATTGTCAACTCGTACATATTCTTCATCTCCTTAGGATCGTTGGCTTGTTCAGGCAGCTACGGCCGTACGGCGCGGCCGGCCCGGACGGGGCCGGTCAGCGAGGCCGGCCATCCCGAGGGCGGCATAGCGCTTGCGCCACATGCCGACCTGGTTCTGATTGAGGCCGACCAGCATGGCGATCTGCCGGTTCGGCACACCATCAGCGGCCAGGAGCACGATGCGGGCCCGCTGCGCCACCCGGCGCGACACGTGCTCGCCCTGTGCCCTCCGCTCCAACTCCCGACGCTCCTCATTCGTGATGCGCAGCGCTGGAACCATTCGCATGTCTGTTCCCCAGCCTTTCGGAATCCCCAGTTTCCCCAACCCTCAGCTATCCGACGAGCGCCGACCCGAGGGCCTCGATCAGCGCTCCTTCGTGCTCCTCCAGCCAGCGGAGGTGAACGGCCTCGTTCTCGATCACGTCGACCAGTTCATGAACGGCAGGTCGTGAAGCACTCGTTTGCAGTCGTGAAGTCAGCCGGAAGACCCGGACGAGCCGCTCGACCCGGAGGATGAGCGGCAACGCCTCGACCTCACCGGGGGACAGGCGGTCAACCTCGTCGTAGGCCGCCACCAGCGCGGCGCAACGAGCGAGGTCGAAGCCGCCCGCCACCCGGGCGAAGGCTTTGAGCGCGGCGGCCAGATCCACCGCCCGGACGTCGAACCGGGCTTTGGCGAAGCCCCGGAGCCCGTCCGCCGGAGGTCCTGTCTCGAAGTCGCGCCCCTCGTCGAGGACGACCGCGGACTGCCCGAAGTCACCGTGGATCACGAGGCGGGGAAGGATCGCCCCGCCGGCGTGCAGCAACCCGGGCACGCGGATGTATTGGCGCCACAGGTATGACGATGCGCTCCGGAGGCGCTGACGCCCGTCGGCGTCGAGATACCAGCCGGAGAAGCCTGCGAACGCCTCGAGAGCGTTGGGCCCGTCCTGCTCCAGGGCGAAGAGGGTCGGCCCCCCGTGCGCCCGGAGCCTCGGCGGGAACGAGCGCACGGCGACGTGATACTCCGCCAGCGCCCGGACGCTCCGCTCCCGATGCTGGGCCAGGGAGGCGTCCACCTCGCCGCCCTGCGCCCATTCGGTGACCAGAACCGAAGCGCCGGTCACCGATCGGTGCCAGGGCCGGCCGGCCCTGGTTCGAACCAGACGAGGCGCCACATACGCCTTGTCGGCCAGGTGGGTGAGCAGCATGGCCTCGAATCGGAGCGACGCGTCGCTGCGCCCTTCCGAGATCGACGCCAGGAACTCACCGGCCTCGGCCGCGATGCGAAATCCGGAGCCGGAGGGCTGCACGTCCCACCAGTGCCCCAGGTCGTAGTGCGCCGCCACGGCGTCGAGCAGGGCGTCCAGGCCGTAATGCTTGGCGTCCACTCGACCTCGTCCTCCCATCGCATCTCCTCGGCACATCCCGGGAGATGGGGCAACCACCCTCCGCCCGCCACGACGCAGGGTTGCCGTGGCGACAGACGGCGAGAGAGGACCGGCCGCGCCGGCCGGAAAGCGCTCCGGCGCGGCACGACCTTGTCGAAATAGTGGCTCCCCAGCCTCCCATGTGAGGGTCCGGCGAGACGCATAATGCATCGAGCCGATACCCCAACAACAGCAAGTTTGGAGGGATATCGGGGGGTGGTCAAGCCGGCCACGCTCCGCAATTCAATTGTCATGAAGACGTTAAATGCGCAGCGTGGCGGGCTATTAGCGGATTGTGGGATTTACTGCGCAGCGCAGTAATTTGACCAGATACTTCCCACGCAGAGCGGTAAACTGACTTCTGCGTGACCACCCAAGGAGCGCCCCTTCACCGAGGGACGTAAAGTGGGGCCTTACGGAGAAAGCCTGGGGAGGGCAAGCTTTGAACCCGACTGAGATCGCCAGCAAGGAGTTCCCCGTCGTCATGCGCGGGTACCTTCGGGAGGAGGTACAGGCGTTCCTCGCCGGGATCTCGGATCAGATCGCCGCCCGCGACAACCGGATCGCCCAACTCGACGCCGAAGTGGCGCGTCTCAGGGAGCAGCTGGCGGCCAAGCCGGCTCCGGCCCCCGCTCCGGTTGCGGCTCCGGCACTCGACCGGCCGGCGCTGCTCAAGGCCCTCGGCGAGGAGGCGGCCAACATCCTCGCCTGTGCCGACGCGTCGGCCGAGCGGATCAAGGCCCAGGCGGGCATCACCACGGAGCGGGTGCGGTCGGATCTGCGGACCATCGGCTCGAGCCTGTCCGACGTGCACCAGCTGCTGGGCGAGCTCATCTCGCTCGTCCAGGGGCTGACGGAGGGCGCCAACCTTCTGGCCGCCACCGCCGCCGAGGCGAACTCCGAGGCGGGGAGCGCGACGTCGTCGACCGCGACAACCTCTGATCCGGGTTCCGGTGAGGAGGTCCGCACGGTCCTCGGCGAGGTCCTCGGCCTCGACGCCACGCCGGCGCAGGAGATCACCATCCCCGACGAGCAGCCGGTGGAGGGCTCGACCACCTCCTAGCCGCTCGTCGTAGGGCCTAGTTGATCCTCCGGTCCCGCCCGGACCATTCCTTGTCGCGCAGCACGAACTTCTGGATCTTGCCGGTCGAGGTCTTCGGCAGTTCGGTGAACTCCACCGCCGCCGGGCACTTGAAGCCGGCCAGATGCTGACGGCAGAAGGCGATGATCTCCTCCGGTGTGGCCGATGCGCCCGGCTTGAGCGCCACGAACGCCTTGGGCCGCTCGCCCCACTTCTCGTCGGGGATGGCCACCACCGCACACTCCAGCACGGCCGGGTG
Organism: Actinomycetota bacterium; assembly: GCA_040756995.1. GTDB lineage: Bacteria > Actinomycetota > Acidimicrobiia > IMCC26256 > BP-133 > BP-133. Next base: position 26,998 of record JBFLYK010000043.1, read on the forward strand.
GCGGGCGACGGTCTGTTCCACTTCGATGGTCGAGATGTTCTCGCCGCCGGAGATGATGATGTCCTTCTTGCGGTCGCGCAGCTCGATGGCGCCGTCGGGGTGCATCACGGCGATGTCGCCGGAGTGGAACCAGCCACCCCGGAAGGCTTCGGCCGTGGCGTCGGGCTGGTTGTAGTAGCCCTTCATGACGTCGTTGCCCCGCATGGCGACCTCCCCGAGGGTGGCGCCGTCGCGGGGGACGTCGGTCATGTCGTCGTTCACGACCCGGACAGGATCGGCGATGACGTAGGCCTGGCCCTGCCGGGCGAGGAGCCGGGCCCGCTCGTCGGCGGGGAGGTCCTCCCATCCGTCCTGCCAGTCGCAGACGGTGTAGGGCCCGTAGGTCTCGGTGAGGCCGTAGACGTGGACGGTCCGGAAGTTGAGGTCGCCGAGCTGGCCGAGCAGGGTCGGTGACGGCGGCGCTCCGGCCACGGTGATCGTGACCGGTCGCTCCAGCCGGTGGGCGGCCGGGTCGTTCACGACGCCGATGTGGACGGTCGGTGCGCCGTTGAAGTGGGTCACACCTTCGGCTTCGAGGAGCTGCCAGATCCGGGCGGGGTCGACCTTGCGGAGGCAGACGTGCCGGCCGCCCACGGCCGTCACCGCCCAGGTGAAGCACCAGCCGTTGCAGTGGAACATCGGCAGCGTCCACAGGTACACGGTGTCGAAGGTCATCGACGTGGTGATGACCTCGCCGAGAGCGTTGAGGTAGGCGCCGCGGTGCGTGTACATCACACCCTTGGGGCGTCCGGTGGTGCCCGACGTGTAGTTGATGGAGATCGTCGCCTCCTCGTCGTCGAGCCAGGTCTCGGGGAGCGGGTCGCCGGGAGGGCGGGCGCCGGCCGCCTCCAGGCGGTCCTCGTAGGGGTCGCCGGGTGCGCCGGTGTCGTCGATGCGCACGACCGTGACGCCGTTCAGGTCGAGCGGCTCGACGACCGGCACCAGCTCGGCGTCGACGAAGAGGAAGCGGGCGCCGGAGTGCTCGAGGATGTAGCCGACCTCTTCCGAGTTGAGGCGGGTGTTGATGGCCACCAGCACACCGCCGGCGGCCGGGACGCCGTAGTGGGCCTCGAGCATGGCCGGCGTGTTGGGGGCCAGGAACGCCACCCGGTCGCCGGGCTGGAGCCCGGCGCTGTGCAGGGCCCGGACGAGGCGGTCTACCCGGTCCTCGAACTGCCGGTAGGTGTAGCGCCGGTCACCGTGCACCACCGCCGTCCGGTCGGGGAACACCGACGCGCTGCGGCGCAGGAAGCTGATCGGGGTGAGTTCCGTGCGGTACGGCTTCTCCATGACCGCGGGATGGTAACGGGCGGATCGCGCCGGCCACGATCGTGACTTCCCGGTCGGCCAGGGCCCGGGCGCGGTCGAGCTCGTGGGAGACCAGCAGCACCGTCCGGCCCTCCCCGCCGCTGCTTCGCAGGAGGTCGTCGAGCAGGTCGCGGCCGGAGGCGTCGAGGCCGGCGTGGGGTTCGTCGAGCAGGAGGAGCCGGGGGCGGCGGGCGAGCGCCACGGCCAGCCCCGTCCGCCGCTGCTGGCCGGCAGACAGACGGCCGAAGGAGACGCCGGCCAGGCGGGCGAGGCCCAGCTGCTCGAGGACCGCGTCGGCGTCGGCGGCCTTTCCCCCGCCGGCCCGGACCCAGAACCGCACGTTCTCCCGCACGGTGAGGTCGTCGTAGGCGCCGGGAGCGTGACCGACCAGGGCCAGCTCCGAGCGGACGGAGTGGCGGTCGACGGCCAGGTCGTGACCCAGGACGACGGCGGTGCCGGCCGACAGCGGCAGCAGACCGGCCAGGAGCCGCAGCAGCGTCGTCTTGCCCGCGCCGTTCGGCCCCGAGACCAGCACGACCTCGCCCTCGGCGACGTCGAGGTCGACGCCGGCCAGCGCCGGATACTTGCCCAGCAGGCAGACGGCGGACCGCAGATGGACGGCGGAACGGCTCAGATCGACTCCATTTGTTCAGGTGGACGGCGCCGAGTGCACCTCAGTGTACGGAGGCGGCCCCCTATCCTTGGGTGGTGGACCGCCTCCGCTCCGTGCTCAGCGCCCTGGGTGCCATCCTCACCGGCGCCGGCGTCCTCATCCTGTTGTTCGTCGCCTACCAGCTGTGGGGGACGGGTCTGTACACCTCCCGCCAGCAGGGCAGCCTGCGGTCGGAGTTCAACGCCAAGCTGAAGGCGGCCGAGGCGTCGCCGACCACTTCCACCACCGTCGATCCGCTCCGCCTCCCGCCGCCGCCGCCGTCGGGCGACACCGTGGCCCACATCCGCATCCCCAAGATCGGCGTGGACCAGCTCGTCGTCCAGGGCGTCGGTCTGGCCGACCTGCGCAAGGGTCCCGGCCACTACCCCGAGACCCCGCTGCCGGGCGAGCAGGGCAACGCCGCCATCGCCGGGCACCGCACGACCTACGGCGCACCGTTCAACCGCCTCGGCGAGCTCGTCGACGGCGACGAGATCCTCGTCACCACCCTGAAAGGGAGCTTCACCTACACGGTGGCCAGGGTGCACGTGGTCAAGCCCAGCCAGGTCGAAGTGCTCAACCCGACGCCGACCCCGACACTGACGCTGACGACCTGCCACCCGAAGTACTCGGCCAAGGAACGGCTGATCGTGGTGGCCAGTCTCGCTCCGGGCCAGAAGGCCACGGCCCCGACCCCGACCGCCCCCGCCCCTCCCGACAAGGAGCAGGAGCTGGCCAGCGAGGGACTCGGTGACGCCGGGCTCGCCAGCGACCGTTCCAAGGTGCCGACGATTCTGTGGGGCGTGCTGACCGCCGTCATCGGGATCGGATGGTGGGTGGCGATCCGCAAGCGCCGCCACTGGATCAGCTACGTGGGCGGCGTGGTGCCGTTCTTCGTGTCGCTGTTCTTCTTCTACGCCCACCTGGAACTGCTGCTGCCGGCCAACTTCTAGAAGGACGAAGTGAAGGTGGCCAGGGTGCGCCAGCGGCGATTCGAGCAGTCGGCCTCGAGCAGGTTCGCCTGCGTGGCTCCGAAGTGCTGATCGGGGCCGAAGCGGACCGGCGGAAAGACGTTCGACGTGAACTCCTGGCCCGATTGGATGGCGGCCATCAAGCGGGCGCGGCCGAGATCGGGGCCGGCGGCCTTCAGGAACTGGTGGAGGGTCTTTTCGAGGCCCCACACCGCCAGCCCGAGGTCGTCGGGTTCTTCGCCCTTGTTGTACTTGCGGTAGGTCGGTTTGTAGTCAGCGTCGAACCGGTCGATGACGTCGATCTGGGGGAACGGGGAGAGGAACCGGGCACCGGCGATGGAGGGGCAGCCGAACTCGGCCACCAGGTTGAGGCCGCTGGTCATGCCCGGCCCGGCCCACAGCGGCGTGTAGGCCTGCCCCTGGGCGGCGTGGGCCAGGTTGAGGAAGGCCACCGGCGTGTGGGAGATCAGCACCGCCTCGGCGCCGGCGGTGCGGAGGTTGTTGGCTTCGGCCAGGGCCTCCGACTGCGACGGCTGCTTGCTGATCCGGTCGGCGCGGACCACGTTGAGGCCGGCCGCCTTGGCCGACTGGACGAGGCTGTTGAACGTGTCGTCGTAGTTCGGTGTGTTGATGGTGACGACACCGACCTTGGTCTTGCCGGCCTTCTTCACCATCTGGGCCAGCATCGGCCCCTGCTGGGGCAGGCTCATCGAGATGGCGAAGTAGTTCCGCAGGCCGGCCACCGACGCTTCGCCGCCGCCCATCGAGAAGTAGGGCACGCCGGCCTGGCTGGCGTAGCGGGCGCAGGCGGTGGTCTGGTCGGTGCCGATTCCGACGAGGAGGAAGGCGTGCTCCTGCTCGACCATCTCGCGGCAGACGGCCACTGCCCGCGAGGGGTTGAACTGGTCGTCGCGGAAGACGACGCGCACGTTCCGGCCGAAGATGCCACCCCGCTCGGCCAGGAACTTCCAGTAGAGGTCCTTGGCTTTGTCGACGCTGTCCTGGGGGACGGGCGCCGCACCCGTGAGCGGGGCGTGGATCCCGATCACGATCTCCTTGTCGGTGACGCCGGTCCTGTCCCGGGGATCGGTCGGCGCGGCCGCCGGCGGGGGTTGACCTTTCGGGGCCGCCGCCCGAGCCACCGTGGTCGTCGTCGAGGACGCCGGCCCACTGGCGGCCTGGCCGGTCCGGGACTGCGGCTGCGACCCGCCGGCGGTCGACGCCGGGCGGCTGCTCGGCCCGCTGACGCCGGTGTTCGGGCGGGCCGGAAGGACCGACCCCGGCCCGGTGACGGCCGTTGTCTCGGTGGCCGACGGGACCGCGGCCGGGGCGCCGGTCGTCACGGTGGTGGTGGGCGCCGCGCCACCGGCCGGCGTCAAGGCCTGTTGAGGGTCGCCGACACCGGCTTTCTGGCCGCAGGCGGCCAGGAACAGCGCCGCCACCGCGGCGGCGAAGGCGCGGCGGCGGTCAGCGGTCACAAGGCGGCTCGAAGGCTTCGACGACGGGGCGGTCATGGTCGTAGGACAACAGCTTGACCGCCTCGGCGGCGGGTAGCCAGCGGATCTCATCAATCTCCGCGTTGGGCGTGAAGCCGCCCTCACCGACGGGTTCCATGGCCCAGTAACGGACGGTCTTCGGCCGGCCCTTGTTGTCCCGATAGGACGTGGACGGCAGTTCGGGTCCGAGCCGACAGACGAGACCGGTCTCCTCCCTCACCTCCCGCAGCGCGCAGTCGGCGTCGCTCTCACCGGGATCGGCCTTGCCCTTGGGCAGCGACCAGTCGTCGTAGCGGGGCCGGTGCACGACGAGGATCCGGATCGGCCCCTCGCCGTCCCGGCGCCAGACGAGGCCGCCCGCCGCCCGGACGTGGTTGTTCTCTTCCGGTGACATTCCCGCAGGGTAATTCGGGGCTGTGCCAGGCTCGGGACGTGCCGTGGTCACTCAGCCCCCGCCGAGGCCTGGCGGCGATCGTCCTGGTCGCCGCCGTCGTGACGTTCTGGCCGGGGGGCGCCGGGGCGGCGACGAGCCGTCCGCCGGTGCGGCGGGTGCTGGTGCTGTCACTGCCCGGCCTGACGTGGGCGGCCCTCGACCAGGCCCGGGTCCCGAACCTGGAGCGGCTCCTCGACGAGTCGGCGGTCGGCAGCGGCTCGGTCCGGACCATCCGCCGCCACACCTATCCCGGCGACGGGTACTCCACGCTGGGGGCGGGCACCTCCACCGCCGGCGTCTTCGACGTCGACGGGCTGGCCTTCCACACCGACGAGCCGTTCGAGGACGGCACGGCGGGCGACGCCTACCACCGCCGGATCGGCCGGCCGGCCGCCGGGCCGATCGTCTCGCTGGCCCCCCACGCCCTCCAGCGGGACGCCGACCGCCGTCACCGCGGCGCCGAGATCGGAAGCCTGGGCGATGCGCTGGCCGCCGCCGGCGTGGACCGGGCGGTGGTGGGCAACGCCGACGAGGCGCTGGCCGGCCGGGAGGAGCACACCTTCCACCGGGAGGCGGTGCTGGCCCTGGCCGACGGGCACGGTGTGCTGCCGGCCGGGGAGGTGAGCCGGCGGCTCCTGCGGCCCGACCCGGCCGGGGCGTTCGGGATCGGGCTCGATGCCGACACCACGCTGGCCGCCTTCCGGGCGGCCTGGGGCGGAGCCGCCGCCGACCGGCGGGCCGTGGTGCTCCTGGAGGCGTCGGACCTCGCCCGGGTCAACGCCTACCGGTCGCTCACCACCGGGGCGCGCTTCCGGGCCATGTTCCGCTCGGCTCTCGAGGCGGCCGACGTCCTCGTCGGGCAGGTGCTGGCCCAGGTCGACCCGACCCGCGACGCCGTCGTCGTCGTCGCCCCGTCCGATCCCGGCGACGGAGTCCACCTGACCGTGGCGGGGTTGCGGGCACCGGGAATCGAGCCCGGACTGCTGAGCTCGGCCTCCACCCGCCGGCCCGGATTCGTCATGCTCACCGACCTGGCTCCGACCGTCCTCGACCTCCTGGAGATCGAACGGCCGGAGTCCATGGAGGGCCGGCACTACGAGACCCGGGGCCCGTACCGGGAGGCCGGGGAAGCGGCGCCGGTCGGGCGGTTCGTCGAGGCCGACCGGGAGGCCCGGTTCCGGGACCGCATGCTGGCCCCGGTGGCCACGACGTACGTCACGCTCCAGATCCTGCTGTCGCTGGCCGCGGCCGTCGTCCTGACCCGGGAGTGGCGCGACCCCACACCTCGCCGGGCGCTGGGGCTCGTCGCCCTGTGGCTGATGGCGGTCGTGCCGCTCACCTTCCTCCCGTCGGTGCTCGACATCGCCACCGTCGGCCCTTACCTGCTCGTGGTCGTCGGCGGGGCGGCGGTCCTGGCCGGGGCGGCCAGCCTCGTTCCCCGCCTGGTCGCCCGCGCCGCGGGCGCCGGCGGGGACGGGCCGGTCCGGGCCCGGCTGTGGCCCATGGCCGGCCTCCTCGGGCTGCTGCTGGCCGTTCAGGTCGGCGACGTCATGACCGGCAGCCACCTCCAGATCGCCACCGTCTTCGGGTACTCCCCCACGGTCGGCGGGCGCTTCTCGGGGTTCGGCAACCTGTCCTTCGGGCAGGTCGCCACCGCCGCCATCCTCCTCGCCGGCATCCTGGCCCGCCTGCTCGGCCGGCCCTGGGGCAATCGCATCGCGGTGGGCGTGCTGGTGGTGGCCCTGGTGGCCGACGGGATGCCGATCTGGGGCTCCGACGTCGGCGGCGTCCTGGCCGCCGTTCCGGCGTTCTCGCTGGTGACGCTGCGGCTCACCGGCCGAAAGGTCTCAGCCCGCCGGCTGGTGGCCCTCGGGGCGGCAGCGGTCGGGGCCGTCACGGCTTTCGGCTTCCTCGACCTGTTGCGGCCCGCACCGCAGCGGACGCATCTGGGCCGCCTGTTCGAGCACATGGGCGAGGACGGCTTCCGCCCGCTGACCGACGCCATCATCCGCAAGCTGGGCGAGAATCTCTCGGTGTTGCCGACGTCGGTCTGGGTGCCGCTGGTGCCGTCCGTCGTGGCCTTCCTCGCCTGGCTGGCTTGGGGGCGCTCGATCCGCCTGGAGCGGCTGCGGGCCCGGGCCCCCGAACTCCGGCCGGCGTTCGTCGGGGTGCTGGTGGCGGCGGTGCTCGGCTTCGCCCTCAACGACTCCGGTATCGCCGTGCCGGCGATGATGCTCGGCGTGTTGAACCCGGTCCTCGTCTATCTGGCCGTGCACTGGGACCATCCGGAAGGCACCGCCTCGACGCTAACCCCGGGCGCCACCGGTGAAGCGCCAGGAGCCGAGCCGCAAGGCTGGGCAGTGCACGAGCCCCGCACCGAACTCCGAGTCGGCGAACCGCGCCTCCCGTGAGATCCCCAGGACGTTCCCCGGGGCCAGCGCCTCGAGGAAGCTCTGGGTGAACCGCAGGTTCTTCACCCCGCCCCGAACCTTCCCGTCCTCGATGACGAACGTGCCGTTGCGGGTGAGGCCGGTCACCACCTGGGTCTTCGGATCGAGGATCCGGCAGTAGTTGAAGGTGGTGACGAGCAGGCCCCGGCCGGTGGCGGCGATCAGGTCGGCGGTGCCGGCACCGAAGGCGGCGTCGGCCGGGCCGAGGAACAGGTTCGACGTGATGGGCCCGTAGGCGTCGCTCTCGGGCACGGCGTGGCCGGTGCTCTCGGTGCCCATCTTGCGGGCCGTGCGGCGGTCGTGGGCCAGGGCGGCGGAGATCCCGGACGAGACCAGTTCGAGCCGGCGCTTGGGGGTGCCGTCGGCGTCGAAGGGGACACCGAGGGCGGCCGGATCGGTGGCGTCGTCCCAGATGGAGACGGCGGGGTCGAACTGGGCCTCACCGAGGCGGATGCCTGACTGACCCTCGATCACCTGCTTGGCGTTGAAGCCGTAGAAGGCCAGGAAGATGAGGATCGTCGCCACGCATTCGGGCTCGAGAACGACTTCGTACTCCCCGGGCTCGATGTCGGCCGCCGCCTGCGACCGCAGCGCCCGGTCGGCCGCCGCCGCGCCGAGCCCGCCGGCGTCGAGGTCGGCCAGCCGGACGGCGGTGCCGTGGCCCGACCCGGCCGAGTCGTCGGTTTGATGGATGCCGTCGATGGTGGCCCGGCTGCTGCGGCCCTCGGCCCGCTGCCCGGCGGAATTGGCGAAGGCGGTGACGCCGCCGTCGGTGTCGCAGTATCCGGCCGCCCGCAGCCCCGGTCCGGCAGCAACGAACGCCCGCACCCGGCGGGCTCGCTCGTCGGGAGTGGCGGCCTCGGTGGCGGGATCGTGGTGGTCGACCCCGGCCACCGGCGCCGGCGGGGCGAGGCCGGGCCAGTCGGGGTCGACGGGCCGGAGGGCGGCGGCGGCCAGGGTGCCGTCGACGAGCGCTCTCAGCCCGTCGCGGTCGGCCCGGGTTGTGGACGCGGCGGCCACCCGGCCGTCGGGCAGGGCGACCTTGAGGGTGACCGACACGCCGGCCTCGCCGACGTTCTGGTGGATGAAGGAGTTGGCGAAGCGGGTGAGGGCCGGGCGGCTCCGGGAGGCGGTGACCTGAGCCTCGGCCCGGTCGCCCACGAGGTCGAGCACCTGCTGGCACAGGTCGGCGGGATTGCGGCTCATCCCTTCACCCCCACCCGGATCCCCCGGAACCGGGCCGGTGCCGCGGAGTGGCCGGTGTGGGCCGTCTGCATCGGTTGCCCTTTTCCGCAGTTGGGCACACCCCAGTGGATCCACTCCGAGCCGCCGGCCAACATGTCCATCGCCGCCCAGAACTGGGGCGTGATGCCGGTGTAGGTCGGGTTCTTCAGCATCCGGCCGAGGTTCCCGTTGCGGATCTCCCAGGCGACCTCGCAGCCGAACTGGAAGTTGAGGCGCTTGTCGTCGATCGACCAGGACCGGTTGGTGGCCATGAGGATCCCGTCGTCGGTGGCGGCGATGATCTCGTCGAGCGACGACTCTCCCGGCAGGAGGCCGACGTTCGTCATCCGCACCATGGGAAGGCGGTTGTAGCCGTCGCCCCGGACCATGCCGCCGGGGGGCAGGTTGGCCACGGCGGCGGAGTCCCGGCCCGACAGGACGCCGACCCACCGGCCTTCCTTCACGATGTCGACCCGCTGGGCGGGGGTGCCCTCGTCGTCGTAGCCGAAGGTGCCGAGCGCCCCGGGGAGCGTGGCGTCGGCGGTGATGTTCATGAGCGGGGAGCCGTAGACCAGGCTGCCCAGGCGGGGCAGGTCGAGGAACGACGTGCCAGCGAAGGCAGCCTCCCAACCGAGGATGCGGTCGAGTTCGATGGCGTGGCCAACCGACTCGTGGATCTGCAGCGCCAGCTGGCTCGACTCCAGGACCAGGTCGGTCGTGGCCTCCGGGCACTCCGGGGCCGTGAGGAGAGCGACGGCCTCGCTGGCCACGCGCTCGGCGTTGCCCGGAAGGTCGAAGCGGCGGATGACCTCGTAGCCGCCGGTCTCGTACTGGCCGAAAGCCTGGGGGTACGACCGCCGCTGCGTCTCCGTTTCCCCGACGGCGGTGGCGTCCATGCCGCCCCCGCACTCGACGAGATGCTGCGAGATCCGGTGCCCCTGGCTGGAGACGAACCACTTCTGCGTGTCCCAGGCGGTGAGGAACGCCCGGGCCAGCGCCACGCCGTCGACGCTCTGCATGGTCTTCGTGACGCCGAGGAGAAGGTCGGCCTTTTCGGCCAGCGACACGGCGAACGGGTCCTCCTCGTGGGCGGTCTCATAGGTGTCCTCCCGGACCGGGACGTCGGCCAGCGCCAGTGGCGGTCCCGGCACGGTGGCCGAGGCCCGGGCGATGGCGGCGGCCGCTTCCCCGGCCTGTCGGGCCTCCTCCGCGTCGGCGGTGGCGAAGAAACCCCACGACGATCCGATCAGCGCCCGGACCCCGACGCCGGCCGACTCCGACTGTTCGAGCGACTCGATCGTCTCGTTCAGCGCCTCGAGGTGCTGGCGGCGGGACACCACGACCCGGGCGTCGGCGTACTCGGCGCCGGCGGCCAGAGCTCCTTCGACGGCGGCGACGGCGGGATCGAAACTCACTGGTGGGTCCACTTCGGGGGGCGCTTCTCGGCGAAGGCGGTCAGCCCCTCGGCCGCGTCATCGGTGTGGGTGGCCACGGTCAGCATGGCGTGGAGGTAGTCGAGGGCCTCCTCGCCGGCCATGTCGATGGCCCGGTAGAACGACCGTCGCCCCCACCGGGTCACGATGGCCGACTTGGCCGCCAGCGTCGCCGCCAGTTCGTCGACGGTCTTGTCGAGCTCCTCGACGGGGACGAGGCGCGACACGAACCCCATCCGCTCCCCTTCGGCGGCCTTGACCTTCCGGCCGGTCAGCATCAGATCCAGCGCCACCTTCGGAGGCATGGACCGGATCAGGGGGACCGTGATCTGGTAGGGCCACAGGCCGATGTCGATCTCCGGCGCGCCGAACGTGGCGTCCTCGGCGGCGACGACGAAGTCGCAGGACAGCGCCAACCCGAACCCGCCGGCCAGGCAGTAGCCCCGCACCCGGGCGATCGTCGGCTTGCCCAGGTTCCACAGCGCCTTGAAGAGGGCGGCGGGCCGGCCCCGGGCCTCGTGCATACGGGCGGCGCCGGCGTTGCTGCCGATCCCGCTCAGGTCGGCTCCGGCGCAGAAGGCCCGCTCGCCGGTGCCGGTGAGGACGACGACCCGGACCTCGTCGTCGGTCTTGGCCATCTCGAACGCCTCACCGAGCTCCTCCATGACCTGGAACGACATGGCGTTGTGGCGTTCGGGACGGTCGATGGTGATCCGGGCCACGGCTCCGTCGACCTCGTAGCGGACCTGCTCCACGGGGGATCCTCCCTCTCCGGCAATGAGAGCGTCATTATGGGCCGCATGTCGTTCCTGTTCGTGACGCTGGCCCTGGCGCTCGGCGTGGCCCTCGTAACCGGGGGGAGCCTGCGCAGCATCGCCGCCACCGAGCTCCGCCACCCGAGCATCCTGGCGCTGGCCGTGGGGATCCAGCTGGCCCTCGAGGTGCTCCACCCCACGTCCGGCACCGCCGGCCATCTGGCCTCGGCGCTGCTCGTGGTGTCCTACGTGTTCCTGCTGCTGTTCTGCTTCGCCAACCTCCGGCTGCGGGGCCTGGCGGTGGTGGCGGTGGGGATCGCCCTCAACGGCGCCGTCATCACCGTGAACCGCGGGATGCCGGTCCGGGCGCCGGAAGCGGCGGTGGAGGCCACCACCAAGCACCACGCCGAGCGGCCGTCGGACAAGGTCACGTTCCTGGGCGACATCATCCTCGTGCCGGCACTGCGGCAGTCGCTGTCGTTCGGTGACCTGATCATGCTGGTGGGGCTGGTCGACGTGGTGTTCCACTGCAGCCGGAAGCCGTCGGTCCGCCGGCGCCAGAGCTCGGGGCTCCTGGCGCCCGGCGAAGACGGAGAGGTCCGCACCGCCGCCTAGCTCACTACCATCCCCCGCCCATGGCGGTGGCGTCGATGGTGTCGTTCCGGCTCGGCGGACCGGACGGAGTGTCGGTCCAGGCCGCCACCTGGGGCCGGGCGCTGGAGCGGCTCGGTTACTCGGTGCGGCGCGTGGCCGGCGAGCTGACCGACGGGCCCCGGCCGGGCGACGTCCTCGTCCCGGGCCTGGCGGTGACGGCCGCGGCCGCGCCCGGCCCGGCCGGTCAGGGGCCGCCCGTCCCGGAGGGGCCGGGCTACGAGGAGCTGTGGTCGGCCCTGGGCGGCTCCGCCGTCGTCGTGGTGGAGAACGTGCTGTCGCTCCCCCTCCACCCCGTGGCGGCCGGCGTCCTCACCCGGGTTCTGGCCGACCTGCCGGCGGAGACGCGGGTGGTGCTCCACCACCACGACTTCGCCTGGCAACGCCCGGAGACGGCGGGGATCACCGGGTTCCCGCCCCGCCTGCCCCGGGCCGTCCACGTGACGATCAACGACTTCTCCCGCCGGGAACTGGCCGACCGGGGCATCGAGGCGGTCACCGTCCGCAACGCCTTCGACCTCGACGCCCCGGCGGGCCGGCGGGACGACACCCGCGCCGCCCTGGGGCTCGGATCCGATGACCTTCTCGTGCTCCAGCCGACCCGGGCGACCGCCCACAAGAACGTGCCCGCCGCCCTCCGGCTGGCGGAGGGGCTGGCGGCCCGGCTCCCGCGGCCGGTGGCCTACTGGCTCCCGGGACCGGCCGAGGACGGGTACGCCGCCACCCTGGCCGGGCTGGTGTCGGCCGCTGCGGTGCCGGTCATCCGCACGCACCCGGGATCCCTCGGCCTTGGTATGGCCGACGCCTACGCCGCCTGCGATCTCGTCGTGTTCCCGTCGACCGGCGGGGAGGGCTTCGGACAACCGGTGATCGAGTCGGTGTGGGCCGACCGTCCGCTGGCCGTCTTGAGCTACCCCGCGCTGGACGAAATCCTCGCCCTCGGGTTCTCGTTCCTGCCCGCCGACGATCCGGACGCCGTGGCCGAGGCGCTCCGGTACGGGGACGCGTCGACGGCGGCCCGCAACCGCGAGCTGGCGGTGGCCTACTTTTCGATGAATGCCCTCGAGCGCCGCCTCCAAGCGCTCCTCGGGACACCTTGAAACATGACGCGCGACAGCGGCCCGAGTCGCCGTTGGCTCGGGACGCAGTCGCTAGTACCTCGGAATTCCTCCCCCAGCAGAGTTGTTCCGCAACCGATGCGAGACCGGCTTGTTACGCCAGGAAGGTCGGCCCCCTGCGGCTCCGCTGACGCCGACGAGCGACGAGCGAGCAGAGCGAAGCGCGACGGGCCGGAGCCGGGCGTGCGGGCTCAGGCGGGCGATGAAAGCCGGGCTTCCGGATCCATCTGCCGTTGTTCATGTACCTCAAATTCTGCGGGCGTTCACCCGACTCCTGCGCTGGGGGGCATATCGGTCCCGCGGGGACCGGAGGCACGGTGGGGGAAGATGGCCCGATCGGGGGAAAGAACCCTCTGTTACCCTCAATTCGCCATGCGTCTCCCAGCTCCTCGTCGACGGCACCAGCTTCTCGACGTGGCCCGTGAACTCTTCGCTGCCGGCGGGTTTCACGCCACGTCGATGGATGACGTCGCCGAAGCGGCCGGTGTGACGAAGCCTGTCCTCTACCAGCACTTTCCCTCGAAGCGGGCGCTGTACCGGGAGCTCCTGGAGGACGTCGGCCGCCGGCTGCTGGCCGAGATCACCGTCGCCGCCGCGCCGGCCGACAGCGGGCGGGAGCGGGTCCAGAACGGCATGGCCGCCTACTTCCGCTTCGTCACCGACAACCAGCCGGCCTTCCGGCTCCTCTTCGGCGCCTCCGTCCGCAACGACGCCGAGTTCGCCGAAGTGGCGGGCACGGTCCTGGAGCACATGGCCGAGGCGGTGGCCCAGATGCTCGACGTCGACCTCCCGACGGAGCAGAAGGCGGTGCTGGCCCACGCCGTGATCGGCATGGCCGAGGCCGTCGGCCGGAGGGCACTGCGCGACGAGGCGGCGGAGCACGATCCGGAGCTGCTCGCCCACTGGACGGCCGAGCTCGTCTGGTACGGACTGCGGGGAATCCGCACCGGGCCCGAGGTCGCCACGCCCGGTACCCGCCTCGACCTCTAGCGCCGGTACGAGCGGCCCGGGACCAAATGTCCTTTTCGGGGCATTGAAGGAGATCGGGCCCTGAGGGGCGAATTCTCCTTTGCGGGGTAGTTCCGCGCCCCGCGCACGCCGGCCGGCAAGGGAGACGACGGAGCGATGAGGTCCCGGATCACTGGATTCGTGTTCGTGGCACTGTTCGCCCTGGTGGCGAGCGCCTGCGGTGGTGAGGACGCGGCGACGCACTTCAAGCTGTCGCACAAGAACAGTCAGCCGGCCGGGATCACAACCGGGCCCGACGGCCACCTGTGGTTCACGCAGTTCTCCGGCGGGCGCATCGCCCGGATCAGCACGGCCGGAAAGATCGACGAGTACCCGATCCCCACCGATCGGGCCGGGCCGTTCGACATCACCACCGGGCCCGACGGGAACCTGTGGTTCACGGAGTTCTCGGCCGACAAGATCGCCCGGATCACGCCGGCGGGCGAGATCACGGAGTTCCCGCTGGGCCACGACGGCGGTCCCTACGGGATCACCGCCGGACCGGACGGGAACCTCTGGTTCGCCCTGCAGAAGACCAACAAGATCGCCCGGATGACCGTCGATGGCCAGATCACCGAATTCCCTATTCCCTACAAGGGCCCGCAGCAGCCGAAGCCCTGGGGGGTGGCCGTCGGCAAGGACGGCAACATCTGGTTCACCATGCAGGGGCTGAGCAAGATCGGCCGCATGACCCTGACCGGCGAGATCACCGAGTGGGCCGTCGAGGACAAGGCCGGCCCGGCCGACATCACGCTGGGCCCCGACGGCAACATCTGGTTCACCGAGGTCTACGCCGGCAAGATCGGCCGCATCACGCCCGACGGGCAGGTCTCCGAATTCCCCGTCGGCCACAAGAAGAGCTCACCCAAGGGCATCACCGCCGGACCGGACGGGAACGTCTGGTTCACCGATGTCGGCCGCAACCGGATCGGCCGGATCACACCCGCCGGCGAGGTGGAGGACTACGCCATCGGCGGCGGCTACCGGCAGGTGCAGGGGATCGCCGCCGGGGCCGACGGCCACCTGTGGTTCACGGAGACGCACGCCAACTCGGTGTCCCGCTACGAACTCCCGAGCTCGGACGCCAAAGCCAAGAACAAGGGTTAGCGCCGGTCCGGGCGTCACCCGAGCGGTCTGACACCGTCCCCGATGCGGGTGACGGTGTCGCCGCGGAGGCGGATCGTGGCCCGGGCGACGTTGTCGCCGTACGTCGTCTCGTGGACGGTGCGGATCGGGTTGGCGACCGTCTCGATGACGTAGACGCCGTCGGGCACTCCGGAGATCTCGATGTACTGGTCGGCGAGGAACCAGTTGTAGACGTCGGCCCAGCCGACGGAGATGCCGTTGACCATGTACGTGCCGTGCTCGTCGCGCTCGGTGGGGGCGTTGCAGCGCGGGAAGTAGTACGTCCGGGGCGCTTCACCCTTCTGGGGTAGGCCGCGGTCGTCGAGCCCGAAACGGGTGTTCTCGACGTCGATCATGCAGAAGCCGTTCTTCCTGCTCTCCCGGACCTTCGCCATGGTCCCGTCGGGGTGGAGGCGGTAGAGGAACGCCTGCCCGAAGTTCTTGTAGTGGAAGTGGGCGTGGGCAGCGTGGAACTCGTAGGTGTCGACGGTGAACTCCTCGAAGGTGCCGTCGCTGGCGTAGACCCGCTGGCGCAACTGCTGTTCGGTGGCCAGCCCCTCCATGCGGTAGCGCAGCTCGAACGGGCCCTCGCCGACGTTGGCGATCACCTGGTCGAAGCGCAGGCACCGCCGCGCTCCCTGCTCGGCCACCTCCTCCGGATAGCAACTCGGTGTGCCGGTCTGCTCGTGGTCGACGAAGTAGGCGCCGGTCCGCAGTGAGGGGTTGCGGACGGGCATCGTGATCATGTTGGGCAGCAACGGCCGGGTGGGCTCGGCGGCCGGGTCGCGCTCGACCTCGACGAAACCCCGGTAGGCGACCGTGCCGTCGACGAGCTGGGGGACGACCACGACGCGGTACCGGCCGTTGGCGGCGCGGGCGACCCGGACGGCCTCGCTGGTGGAGGCGATGCCGGCCGAGCGGCCGGCCAGCGACCCGTCGGGCCCGTAGACGTAGAGGTCGAGGTCGTGCTTCTCATACGGCGCCCAGTCGATGGCGATCTGCACGCCGCCCGACCGGCCGGCCCACACGCCGGCCGGCAGGGCGACCTCGACGAGGCTCTCCCGGCAGCCGAGACGCTCGCAGACGCCCGGCTGACCATAGAGGTTGGCGTCCGACGCCGTCGCCACGTCGCTGAACGATCCGCCCCACGACCCCGCACCGGCCGCGTCGTCGAGGACCACGACCCCGGCGGCCGCCGTGTCCGCCCGTCCCGGGGCGGCCTGGAGCCCGGAGCCGATGAGCACCAGCGCCACGACGGCCGCCAACCACCCCCGCCTCGGCAACGGACGACGAGCGCTCACAGCAGCCGGAGGAAGGCCAGGAGCGGTGGGTTCACCGCTTCGGGGTGGGTCAGGTTGGAGGCATGGGCCGCGCCGTCGACGATGACGACGCCGTCGGCGCCGGGCAGGGCGGCGGCCAGCCGCTCCGCTTCCGCGACCGGAATGGCGCTGTCCTCGGTGCCGTGGATGATCAGCGCCGGGCAGGTGATCTCACCGAGGCGATGGCTGATGTCGTCCTCCCGCTCCAGGAGACACCGGCCGGGCTCCACGATCAGCTCCTGGGGACGGGCCTGCCACTTGGCGATCCAGTGGGGATTGTGGGCGGGGTCGGCGATGATGATGCCGGCCACGACCTCGGCCAGCGCGTCGGACGGACCCTCCGTTGCCCACGCCTCGAGCATCCCCTGGTAGAGCGGCAGCTTCTCGGGGTCCTCCGTTCCGGCCTGCGTGTCGATCAGGACCAGGGCCCGGACCCGTTCCGGGGCGAGGAGCGCGGCCCGCAGCGACAGGTAGCCGCCCTGCGACATGCCGCCCAGCACCGCCTGTTCGATCCCGAGGTGGTCGAGGAGCGCGAGGCAGTCCCGGGCGGAATCCCAGTAGGTGAACGGCTTCCCGTCGAACTCGGTCCCACCGAAGCCCCGCTCATCCCAGGTGATCACCCGGAACTCGGGCGCCAACGCCGCCACCTGAGGGGCGAACATCTCGTGGTCCATGAGAAACCCGTGGGACAGGATGACCGCCGGCCCGTCACCTCCGGAGTCCTCGTAGTACAGCCGCTGACCGTTGACGTCGGCGTAGCTCATCGCCCCGCCCCTCCCCCTCGCCCGCAATTGCCGCCACGGTAGAGCAAGACGGGCTCGATCGGCTTCTGTCGCCGGTTTGACAGGCGGGGTGCTGCTGGGGCGGCAGAACCGGCGCGCCATCGCCCGTACGGTCGCCAGGGCCGTCGGGGCCGGAATCGGAGGGGAGGCATGGTCGAGGCACAGCTGCGGGCCATTCCGTTCTTCCGGAACCTGCCCGCCGGGACGCTCGAAGCGATCGCCGCCCGGCTCCGGCAGGAGAGCTTCGCCGCCGGCGAGGTGATCTTCCGCCAGGGCGAACCCTCTGACTCGATGTATCTCGTCCAGTCGGGACAGGTCGACGTGGTGGTCGATGCCGACGTGGGCCTCGACCGGGAGCGGGAGCCGCTCGCCTCTCTCGGCGCCGGCAGCTTCGTCGGCGAGCTCGGCCTGCTCCTCAACCAGCCTCGATCCGCCTCGCTCGTGGCGGTGACCGACTCCGAGCTGCTGGCCCTGTCCCGGGCCGACCTCGACGATCTCCTCGCCCGTCACCCCACCATCGCCGTCGACCTGTCCCGGGAGCTCGGCCGGCGGTTGGTGGCGACCAACCTCCGCATCGCCCTTCCCTCGCCCACCCGGATGACTGCTGTCTGGGGAGCGGGGGCCGCGTCATTGGCCGGAGCACTGCTCGATGCCGGCGCGGGACGGGTGGGGGTCCTGAGCCTGGCTGGGCCCGGCGGCCTGGTCGGGCTACCGCCCGACGTCACCATCCTCGACGGTGGAGCTGTCGACCTGGAGAGATTCGAGGGTTGTCAGGGTCGCCGGCTCGACGATCTCGACCACCTTCTCCTCGTCCTGCCACCGCACGAGACTGGAGCGGCCCGGGTGGCGGCGAAGCTGGCCGAGTACCTCGTGGTCTTCGGTGATCCGGCCGGCTGGGTGGCCTGCAGTGGACGGCCCCACCGGGTGCTGCGTTGTGACGGGTCCCCCGCCTCTCTGCGGCGCTGTGCCCGCTGGGTGTCGGGACGGGCGGTGGGCCTGGCCCTCTCCAGCGGGGGGTCAAAGTGCGTGGCCCACATCGGGGTGCTCCGGGTCCTGGCCGAGGCCGGCGTCGAGATCGACGCCGTCGCCGGCACGAGCGGCGGCGCCCTCGTCGGTGCCGGGTTCGCCTTTGCCATTCCCGAACCTCAGCTGCTGACGTGGGTGGCAGACCTGGCCCGCAACACCCGCTTCCGCCGCTTCGACGTCAACCTGGTTCCCCGCTCGGCCCTGTTCAAGGGCGCCCGGCTGCGTCAGCTCTTCGACAGCTGGATCGAGGGGCGCAGCTTCGCCGACGCCCGCATCCCGTTGTGGGCGGTGGCCGCCGACGTCGCCAGCGGCGAAGAGGTGGTGATCGCCGAAGGCCCGGTGGCCGACGGTGTCCGTGCGTCGATGAGCATCCCCGGCGCCTTGAACCCCTGGCCTCACGGCGGGCGGTATCTCGTCGACGGCGCGGTGGTGAATCCCCTGCCCGCCAGTGTGCTGCGCGACGCCGGGGTGCGGTACGTGATCGGGTCGACCGTGGCCGGCCAGGAGATCCGGGGCGGCCCCGGAGCGGACCGCTCCCCCCACCTCCTTCAGATCATGTCCCGCATGCTCTCGTCCATGGAGCGGGAGATGATCAAGGCCCAGCTTCCGCTGGTGGATGTCGTCATCCGCCCCGAGGTCTACGCCGCCTCCAGCTTCGACTTCTCGCGGGTCGACGCCTTCGTGGCCGAAGGGGAACGGGCCGCTCGCGCTCAGCTGGTGGACATCAAGGCGCTGGCCGAAGCGGCCCGGAGGTAGACGGGCGGTGCGGACACTCGGGCGGCTCGTCATCCGCCGGCGCTGGTGGATCCTCGGCGGCGCCCTGGTCTTCCTGCCGGTGGCCGGTCTGCTGGGAGGATCGGTGGAACAGCGGCTCTCATCGGGCGGTTTCAATGATCCCGTCTCCGAGTCCGCCCGGGCCGCCGACATCCTCGATGCCCGCTTCTCGGCCGGAACGCCGAACCTGGTCCTGCTGGTCACGGCCAACGCCGGCACGGTCGACGACCCCGGCGTTGCGGCGGCCGGAACGGACCTCACCGGGCGGTTGGCCACCGAGGAAGGGGTCACGAACGTGGTGTCCTACTGGACCCTGGGGCGGGCCGCGCCGCTGCGCTCCAAGGAGGGCCGGCAGGCCCTCGTGCTGGGTCGGGTGCCGGGCGACGAGGACGCCGTCCGCGACGCCACCGAAGGCCTCGCGGCGCGCTACGGAGCCTCCTCCGGCGCGATCACCGTGGGAGTGGGCGGCGCCGGCGAGGTCTTCAACCAGATCGAAGCCCAGGCCGAGCGGGACCTGAAGCGGGCTGAGCTGCTCACGTTTCCGATCACCGTGCTCCTCCTCGTCGTGGTGTTCGGCTCCGCGGTGGCGGCCGGACTCCCCTTGGCCGTGGGAGCCGTGGCGGTGGTCGGGACCTTGCTCGTGCTGCGGATCGTGACGGCCTTCACCGACGTCTCGATCTTCGCCTTCAACCTCACGACCGCCATGGGCCTCGGCCTGGCCATCGACTACAGCCTCTTCGTCGTCTCCCGCTACCGGGAGGAGCTCCGCAGCGGCTATGAAGCCGACCAGGCTGTGGTCCGCTGTCTGCACACCGCCGGCCGCACCGTCGCCTTCTCCGCTCTCACCGTGGCAATCTCCCTCGCCGCCCTGGTGGTCTTCCCCCTGCCGTTCCTCCGCTCCTTCGCCTTCGCCGGCGTCGGCGTGGTGCTCATGGCGGCGCTGGGAGCGGTGGTGGTCCTCCCCGCCCTCCTCTCCGTTCTCGGCCGCCGGGTCGACCGGCTCGCCCTGTTCCACCGCCAACCCAAGCCGGTGGAGGACGGCTTCTGGTACCGCCGGGCCCGGGCCGTCATGGCCCGGCCCGTCCGGGTCGTCATCGTCGTCACCGGCCTGCTCGTGACCCTCGGCGTTCCCTTCGCCCGCCTCGAGCTCGGCCTCTCCGACGATCGGGTCCTCTCCTCCGACGCCGCCGTCCGCCGGGTGGGTGACGAGATCCGGGCCCAGTTCGCCTCGCAGGAGGCGGGTGCCCTGGCCGTCGTCGCCGCCGCCTCTCCCGGCGGCCACGACGGCATTCATGGCTACGCCGAGGCGCTGTCGGCCCTCCCCGGCGTGGCCCGCGTGGACGCCGCCACCGGGTTCTACGCCGGCGGCCGACGGGTCCTGCCCCCCAACCTGCTCTCGGCCCGGTTCGTCGACGCCGGCGGGGGAACCTGGCTGTCGGTCGTCCCGACCGTGGAGCCCCTCTCCCCCGAGGGCGAACGTCTGGTGGAGGCGGTCCGGGCCACCCCGGCGCCCTTCGAGGTGCTCGTGACTGGCGAGTCCGCCCGGCTTGTCGACGGCAAGGCCTCGCTGGCGGGACGCCTGCCGCTGGCCATCGCCCTCATCGTCGTCGCGACCTTCGTCCTGCTGTTCCTCATGGTCGGCAGCCTGCTGGTGCCGGCCAAGGCGCTCATCCTCAACGTGCTGTCACTGTCGGCCACCTTCGGCGCGCTGGTGTGGGTCTTCCAGGAGGGCCACCTGGCCGGCGTCCTGGACTTCACGTCCACGGGAACGATCAGCATCGTCACGCCGGTGCTGCTGTTCTGCATCGCCTTCGGGCTGTCGATGGACTACGAGGTGTTCCTCCTGTCCCGCATCAAGGAGGAGTACGACCTCGGCGCCGACAACGACGACGCGGTCGCCGTCGGCCTCGAGCGGACCGGCCGGATCGTGACCGCCGCCGCTCTTCTCCTCGCCCTGGTGTTCGTCGCTTTCGCCACCGCCGAGGTGACCGTGGTGAAGATCTTCGGGGTCGGCTTGGCCCTCGCCGTCCTCGTCGACGCCTTCCTCATCCGGGCCACCCTGGTGCCCGCCTTCATGCGCCTCGCCGGACGGGCCAACTGGTGGGCGCCCAAGCCGCTGCGGCGCCTCTACCTCCGGTGGGGAATCTTCGAGGACGAACCCCCCGCCATCCTCGACCGGCTCGGCTGCTGAGCGGTGCCGGTCCGGCGCCCGTGTGAGTGGGCGCCGGATCCGGCCCACGGGTTATCGGATGTGGATACCCGATATGGCTCGGCTGATCACCAGCTGCTGGATCTGCTCGGTGCCCTCGAAGAGGTCGTAGATCTTGGCGTCGCGGTGCCAGCGCTCGACGGGGAAGTCGCGGATGTAGCCGTAGCCGCCGAGGATCTGGATGGCCCGCTCGGTGACCCACACCGCCGTGCGGCCGGCCTTGAGCTTGCTCATCGAACCTTCGGCGTTCTGGTAGCCCTCGCCGTTGCGGGCCAGCCACAGCGCCCGGTAGACGAGCATGCGGGCGGCGTCGATCTCGGTGGCCATGTCGGCCAGCATGAAGGCGATGGCCTGGTTCTCGATGATGGGCCGGCCGAACTGCTGGCGCTCCTTGGCGTACTCCAGGGCGAACTCGTAGGCGGCCCGGGCGATGCCGATGGCCTGGGCGCCGACGATCGGGCGGCTGGCCTCGAAGGTGCGCATGGCCGACTGGGTCGACGTCTTGCCGCCCTCCCGGGCGCGGGCCAGGCGGGCCTCGAGCTTCTCCTCACCGCCGAGGAGGCACTCGGAGGGGACGCGCACGTCGTCGAAGATGACCTCGGCCGTGTGACTGGCCCGGATGCCCATCTTCTTTTCCTTCTTGCCCTGGCTCAGCCCGGGCGTGCCGGGAGGCACGACGAAGCAGGCCTGGCCCCGGGCGCCGAGCGCCGGATCGACGGTGGCGACCACGACGTGAACGTCGGCGATCCCGCCGTTGGTGATGAAGCACTTGGTGCCGTTGAGCACCCAGTCGGAGCCGTCCTTCCGGGCCCGGGTGCGCAGCGACGAGACATCCGAGCCGGCGCCGGGCTCGGTCACGCAGAAGGCGGCCAGCTTGACGTCGTCGGGCGTGCCGAAGCACTGGGGGATCCAGGTCATGATCTGCTCGGGCGTGCCGTTGTTCATGATCCCGGCCACCCCGAGGCCCGTCCCGAAGATCGACAGGGCGATGCCGGCGTCACCCCAGAACAGCTCCTCGTTGACGATCCCCATCATGAGGCCGGTGGGGTCGGCGAAGAACTGGGCCATCGACTCCCAGCCGTAGAGCCCGATCTTGGCCGCCTCCTGGATGATCGGCCACGGAGTCTCCTCCCGCTCGTCCCACTCGGCGGCGGCGGGCCGGATCGTGCGCTCGGCGAACTCGTGGACCCACTTCTGGATCTGCAGCTGGTCCTCGTTGAGGGCCAGGGAGAAGTCACCCATCGTCGGCTCCGTTCAACTCACTAAGTTACTAGTGAGTAGGCTACCCCAAAGTAGCCGGATTTCAAGCCGTCAATTTCGTGACAAAACGGACAGGCGGCGTCCTCTGACCAGCGAGGACGCCGCCTGCCGACTGCTTCGAGATCAGCTGGACTTGTTGCCGCGGCCGCCCGCCACTGCGGGGGGCGGCGGAGGCACCGCCGGACCGGCGTTGGCGGCCGCCTTGGCCGCCTCCGGGTCGAGCAGCTCGGTGAGCGCCGAGTTGATGACGTCGGCCGCGCCGGGCTGGGCCAGAACGGCATTGACGGCCAGGGCCAGACGGCGCTTGTACCCCGCCTCGGCCAGGCCGGCCAGCCGCTCCGGCACACTCGGCAGCTCCGACAGCCGGTCGGCCAGCCGCTGCAGCCGTTCGATCGGCACGTGGGGAGCGAGCCACTCGAAGTTCACGACGAACGACGGCTTGAGGTCGGTGTAGCAGCTCCAGACGCCGACGGGCTTGCCCTCGACCTCGTAGACGGCCGTCACCGCCGGGTGGTCGCCGTGGCCCCACTGGAGCTCCCGGCCCCGGTCGCGGGCGATGTGGTACAGCCGCCGGACGGCGTCGACGGCGGCCGGCAGGCACGACTCCTCGAGGGCTGAGAACAGGGCGTGCTCGCCCTGGGTGCCGACCGGCGTCGTGGGCCCGGCGGGTCGGCCGGCCGCCGGCGAGCCACCCCGCTCGGCCGTGGTGACCTCGGCGGCCTCCGGGCCGGCGGCGTCAGTGGAGGTGGCGGCGGCCTCCGTTTCCTGCTCCGCCGGGCGGGCAAAAGGGGACGTCGCTCCCGCGGCCGGTGCCCTCTCGGGCGCCGGGTCGGCCGCCGTGGCCCGCCCGCTCGGAGCGGGACCGGCGGAAGCGGACGGAGGAGGCGGTGCCGCCGCCGTGGGCGGCGAGGACGTCGCCTTCGCCGCGGGACCCGAGGCCACCGCCGAGGGCGCGGCGGCGGGCGCCGGAGTGGCGGGAGCGGCGGGACCCGGGGTCTGCACCGCGGCTGGCATCTCCGGGGCGGCCGGCATCGAGCCCTCGCCGCCCGACGCCCCGGCCTCCCGACCGGCGATGGCGGCCTGGTCCTCGCGGCTGCCGTCGGCCCGGAAGACGCTCGGGATGAGGATCTCGACGCCCTCCTCGGCGTGGTACCGCAGGCCCAGCGCCACGGCAGCCAGCCCGGGCCGGGCGCCGGCGTTGAGGTAGGCCACCACCTGGCGGACCTCGTCGCTCACCACGTCGACGGCCAGGATCAGCTGGAAGCGGCCAGCGGCCAGATTCTCGGACACCGCGCTCCGGAAGGCGCTCTCGTCCCACCCCAGACCACCGGCGCGGGCGATGGCGGCCACTTTGTCGAGGAGGGGCACGCCGGCCCGCACGGCGAAGGCCCGGTCGAACTCGTCGTAGGGCGCCCGCCAGAGACCGGCGCCGACCGCCAGGGCGGCGCCGCCCATCGGCCGGCGGCCGGGGCCCTCCTGCCGGCCGCACTCGACGAGGACGATCCGCCCGTCGACACCGACGCCGAGCAGGTCGACCGACGCCGTCGAGCCGATGCGGAAGTTCGCCGCGACCGCCAGCTCCCCGGGACCGGGGCTCGGAAGAAGCGAAGGTGACTGGACGAGCAGCGTCTGCAGCGCCCGCTCGTCATGCAGGGCGGGCTGCAGCGGATGCCACGGTTGGCCTGGGCGGCGGATGAGCATGCGAACCTCCGTCGAGTTCGTCCCCGAGCTCCGAGTCGACTGGGCGGGGGAACGCTACCACCCAGTGTGGATTCCACAACCGGCGTGAAGCCAGTGGGATTTGAGCGCAGTGAGCCTGCAGTTCGATCCTTTCGTCCTCTTTCACCCGCCGCCCCGAAAAATCCTTCCCCGGCGCTAAATCCCGTGCCCCAGCGTGCCGATGAAACAGACGGTGAGTGGGACTGACACAGCCCCCTCCGTGCTGATCCTCCCCCAGGCACGGTGGGGGCTGTGTCGCGTCTGCAGTCCCTAGGCCTCGCTAGCCTGCCGGCTCCATGGATCCGATCGTCGAGCTGGCTGCCGGGCGGGTGAAGGGCTCCTTCGAGGGGTCGCTGGCGGTGTTCCGGGGCATTCCCTTTGCCCGGCCGCCGGTCGGGCCGCGGCGGTTCGGGGCGCCGCAACCGCCGGAGCCGTGGACGGGGTTGCGGGAGGCCCTCGCCTTCGGGCCGGCGGCGGCGCAGTCGGCGATCGATGTCACCTACGTGCCGGGCTTCAGCCTGTGGGAGGGCATCGACGGGACCAGCGAGGACTGCCTGACGGTCAACGTGTGGACGCCGGGGCTCACCGGGCGCCGGCCGGTGCTGGTGTGGATCCACGGCGGCGCCTTCCTCAAGGGGGCCGGCAGCCAGGCGCTCTACGACGGGGCGACGCTGGCCGGGCGGGGCGATGTCGTCGTGGTGACGGCCAACTACCGCCTCGGCGCCTTCGGGTTTCTCGGCCTCGACGACGAGCGCTTCGCGGCCAACGCCGGTCTTCTCGACCAGCTGGCGCTGCTCGAGTGGGTCGGCGAACACGCCGCCGTCTTCGGGGGCGATCCCGGGAACGTCACGATCATGGGCGAATCAGCCGGGGCGGTGTCGGTGGCGGCGCTGATGACCTGCTCCCGGGCGGCGGGCCGGTTCCACCGGGCGGTGGCTCAAAGCGGAGCCGGCCGCCGGCTCCCGCCCGCCGGCAAGGCGGCGGAGATGGCCGACCGGCTGCTGGCTCGGCTCGGCCTCGACCGCGCCCACGCCGGGGAGTTGTTCCACCTGCCCACCGAGCGGGTCCTCTCGGCCCAGGTGGCCGTGTCGGTCGACGTGCGCCGGGACGACCTCGGCGCCGGGTTCCAGCCCTGGATCGACGGCGACCTCCTCACCGGCCAGGCGGTGGACGAGCTGGCCGCCGGGTCGTCGGCCGGCGTTCCGTTGCTGGCCGGCACCAACGAGCACGAGATGAACCTCTGGCGGGTGCTGGAGCCCGGGCTGCGGTCGCTGGACGAGGCCGGGCTGGTCTGGCGCGTCCAACGACTCGTCGGCGAGGCCGCCGGTGACCTGCTGGCGGCCTACCGGGCGGCCCGTCCGGCGGCCGGTCCGGCCGAGCTGTGGCAGGCGATCTGGTCGGACCGGGAGTTCCGCATCCCGTCCCTGCGGGCCACCGAAGCCCACTCGACCCAGGGACCGGCCTTCTCCTATCTCTTCACCTGGCCCTCCCCCGCTCCCGGTATCGGCTCGTGCCACGGCCTGGAGCTTCCCTTCGTGTTCGGTACCCTCGACAGCAAGGGCGCCGACGCCTTCGCCGGCTCGGGCCCGGCCGCCGAGGCGCTGGCGACGACGGTGCAGGACGCCTGGCTCGCCTTCGCCCGCAGCGGCGACCCCGGCTGGCCGGCCTACGACCCGTCCGCCCGACCGACGATGCTCCTCGGCGAGACGTGCGAGGTCGACGAGGACCCGATGGCCGCCGAACGCCGCGCCTGGGACGGCCTCCCGACCGCCTGATCCGTTCTGGCGTTCGATTTCCGCTGTATCCCGGTAAACGAACGCCAGTATGCGGCTGGCCGGACGCGGCTCCGTTCTGGCGTTCGATTTCCGCTGTATCCCGGTAAAGGAACGCCGGTTGGTGTCAGGTCGAGAGGGCGGCCTCGGCGGCGGCGAGGCGGTCGGCCGCTTCGGCGGCGGCCCGGCGGGCGGCTTCCGCCTCGCCCGCCGCCTCCTCAGCCGCGGCCAGTGCTTCGTCGGCTTCC
>JBFLYK010000044.1:0-51669 GCA_040756995.1 Actinomycetota bacterium
CGCCGTTCGTGGCCTTGCTGGCCGCTGACCTGGCCGGTGCGCCCCGCCAGCCGCCGTTGTCCCTGCAGTGGTTGGCGCCCGCGCTGCCGGCCGTCGCCCTCGCCCTCGGGCGGGCCGTCGACCGCCTCAGCACCCGGCAGGCCCGGATGGGCCCGGTGTTCGCCGCCCTGATCGCCGTGCTGGCGCTGGCCACCGCCGACCAGACCCTGCGGGTGGCGACCCGGCCCGCCGCTCCGACCGCCGCCGCTCCGTCCGCCGCCGCCACGGCCGCCGGCCCCGCCGCCGCTCTGGCGCCGGGGCCGTCCCAGACCACGAGGAGATGATCACCGTGACCTCGCCGCCGAGCCGCGACGACTGCCGCCTCGCAGCCCCCGACTGGCAGCCCACCGACCGGCTGGGCTGGCCCGAGCGGGCGGCCCGGATGCTCGCCCTGGTCAACGTGGTCCTGGCCGTGCGCTATCTGGTGTGGCTGCTGGCGCCCGGCCGCGCCGCCTCCGTCCCGCTCTACGTGCTGCTGGTCGGAGCCGAGGCGTTCAACATGCTCCAGGGCGCCGGCTTCTGGTGGACCGTCTGGAAGCTGCGGCCGCCCCGCCGGCCCCGGCGGGTGATCGAACCGGTGGCGGTCGACGTCTTCATCCCCGTCTACAACGAACCGCCGGAGATCGTGGAGCCGACGGTGGCGGCGGCCGCCGCCATCCGTAGCGCCGCGGTCCGGGTGGCCGTCCTCGATGACGGCGGCAGCCCCGAGATCGAGCGGATCGCCCGCCGCCACGGCGCCCGCTACATCCACCGGCCGACCCGCGACGGCGCCAAGGCCGGCAACGTCAACTACGCCCTGGCCCGGACCGACGCTCCCTTCGTGGCCATTCTCGACTGCGACCACGTCCCCGACCCGGGTTTCCTGGAGGAGACCCTCGGGCCCTTCGACGATCCCGACGTGGCCTTCGTGCAGACGCCGCAGTACTACGCCAACGCCGATGCCGGTCCGGTGGCGGCGGCGTCGTGGGCCCAGCAGTCGCTCTTCTTCGGCAGCATCGCCGTGGCCCGCGACGCCATGGGCGCCATGTTCTGCTGCGGCACCAACGTCGTCTTCCGCCGGGAGGCACTGCGGTCGGTCGGCTGGTTCCCGACCCATTCCCTCACCGAGGACTTCGAACTGTCGATCCAGCTCCACGAGGCCGGGTGGAAGAGCCGTTACGTCCCCCGGACGCTGGCCTCGGGCCTCGCTCCGGAGGACATGGCGTCGTACGTCTCCCAGCAGCTCCGCTGGGCCCGGGGCTGCCTTTCGGCCCTGCCCCGGGTCATCGGGGCCCGCCTGCCTCGGCAGCTGAAGCTGAACTACCTGCTCTCGGCCGCCTACTGGCTGACGGGCTGGACGCTGGTGGTGTACTTCACGTTCCCGGTGGTCAAGACGCTGACCGGCGACCAGCCCGTCAACGTCGTGTCGGCCAACGACTTCCTCCTCCACTGGGGCCCGTACTTCCTTTCCAGCATGGCCACCGTGGCCCTCGTCGCCCGGGGCCGCTACACCTACGCCGCCTTCGCCCTGATGGAGTCCAGCTTCTGGATCCACGTGCTGGCCTCGCTGCTCACCGTGGCCCGGCGCCGGGGCCGGTTCGCGGTCACGCCCAAGCAGGGCCGCGCCGGGCGGCAGCTGCGACCGGTCATCGTCCCGCTGCTCGTCGTGCTGGTCCTCGGGGCGGTGTCGGTCTACGGCCTGGTCAATGACCAGTCGCCGGGTGCGTTCACCACCGCGGCGTTCGCCCTCGTCCACATCAGCGTCGTGCTGTCCGGCATCCTCCCCGCGCTGCAGGCGTCGAGGGACACCGGATCGCCCGCCTCCGGCTCGGCCCCCGTCGAGCCGGCCGTGCCACTGGAGTCCGTGCGATGACCCCCACCCGAACCCTCCGCCCGCTGCTCGTGCGCCGCGCCGTCCTCGCCGCGGCGGCCGGCGTCGCCGTTGCCGTCGCGCTGGTCGTGCCCGGCGGCGAACGGGGCCCGGCCGCCGGCCCTCGCCCCGGTGGCGTCACCACCACCAACACGGCTCGGGGCGCCGCCGCCGCCCAGGCGTTCTTCGATCGCTACGTCGAAGCCGACGGACGGGTCGTCCGCCACGACCAGGGCGGCGACACGGTCAGCGAAGGCCAGGCCTACGCCATGCTGATCGCCGTCGCGACCCACGACGAGGTCCGGTTCCATTCGGTGTGGGACTGGACCCGCCGCAACCTGCAACGGTCCGACGGTCTGCTGTCGTGGCACTGGCGGGACGGCGCCGTCGTCGACCGGCAGCCGGCGGCCGACGCCGACGTCGACGCCGCCCGGGCGCTGTTCCTGGCCGCCGAGCGGTTCGACCGGCCCGACCTGCGGGCCGAGGCGTCCCGGATCGCCGGCGCCGTCCTCGACCACGAGGTCGTGACCGCCGGGGCCCGTTCGGCGCTGGCCGCCGGACCGTGGGCCGTCGGCGAACGCGTCGTCAATCCCGGCTACTTCTCGCCATGCGCCAATGCCGACCTCGCCCGGGCGACGGGTGACCGCCGCTGGCAACGCCTCGCCGACGACTCCGTGGCGCTGATCGAGAGCGCGACCCGGGGCGGCCGGCAGCTCCCGCCCGACTGGTCGCGTCTGGACGGGGCCGGAACGCTGCAGCCCGCCGCCGGCCCGACCGGCAAGGGCGGAGCAGCGGGCTACGGCCTCGACGCCGCCCGGGTCCCCCTCCGG
Source organism: Actinomycetota bacterium (assembly GCA_040756995.1). Lineage (GTDB taxonomy): Bacteria > Actinomycetota > Acidimicrobiia > IMCC26256 > BP-133 > BP-133. Next base: position 2,719 of record JBFLYK010000044.1, read on the forward strand.
TTGGCCGAACGCTGCAACGCCGACGGCGACGCCGATGACGCCGGCCGGCGGCTGGCCGCGGAGCTCTGGCCGACGTTGCGGGGCCTGGCGCAGGGCGGCTCCGGCGTCCTCTACCGCCTCGACGGCACTCCGGCCGGTCCGGCGGACGCCCGCCACCCGACCGGGCTCATCGGCGCGGCGGCCGCCGCCGGCGCCGCCGGTGACCGCCCGGCGGCCACCCGTCTCCTCGACGAGGCGGCGGCGCTCGACCGGCAGGCACCGACGTACTACGGCGCGGCGCTGCTCGCCCTAGTGGAGGCCTTCCCGCCGGTGGCGGTGTGATCGGTGGCGCCGAGGCGCACGGGGGCCCTCAGCGCTCGAGCGCGATCGTCAACCCCATATCGGGAAGTTCGTGGACCTCGGGGTCGGGCATCGCGAACGCGTTCCCGCCCGCTCCGAGGAACAGTTCGGGGGCGATCTCGGCTCGCAGCGCGCCACCGGCGAAGACGCGGACGAACGAACTCTCGGACACCGCCACGGCGACGGCGTCGGTCTTCTCGGAGATGGATGCCGCCGAGGCGTGGCGGGCACCGAGGCCGGCGGGGAGATTTTTGGCCGCTCCGACGTTGATCTCGACGAAGCGGGCGGCCGAGAGGAACGTGCCGTCGTCGTCGACCACGAAGGCGCCGTCGAGCTGGGCCAGTTCCTTGACGGTCTGGCGGAACTCGCGATCCTCGACGTGGCGCACCGCCTCGTCGTGGCCGACCAGCGGGTCGAGAATCAACGGATGGGAGCGACGCAGGACGGTGTCGGCGTCCCCGACGATCATCAGGGTGCCGATGCTGTGGCCCTCCCGGCCCTCGTGCACCAGCTCCACGGCCAGGCGGACGACCGCTTCCAGAGTCTGTCGCGCCTCAGAGGAACACGGGGCGTGCTCGCAGGCGGCGTCGACAACGAGCATGGGCCATTGGTCGGGACCATCCATCGGGACCTCTTGGGGCTTTGTGCCGTTTTGGGGGGCTTCGGGGCTTCGGTGCTCAGCCCCGGCCCTAGATACCTACCCCGCCGCCGGGGTAGGTACCGGTGAGGAACCGCGAATCGGAGAGAGGTTCTCATGTATGAGCACGTTCTCATTCCGACCGACGGCTCCGACCGATCCCATGACGCCGCAGCCCACGGCGTGGAACTGGCCAGGAGGCTCGGCGCCAGAGTGACCGGAATCACGGTTTCGGAGCCGTTCCAGGTCATCACATTCGAACCGATGGTCATGACCGACATCCCCGAGGACTACGAGGCCAAGGCCAAGGTGGCCGGCCACACGCGGCTGGCGCCGATCGAGGACGCGGCCAAGGCCGCCGGAGTCCCCTGTGAGGTCGTGCACGTCTTCCACGAGCACCCCTGGGAGGCGATCATCGAGGAGGCCACGAAACGGGGTTGCGACCTCATCGTCATGGCGTCCCACGGTCGGCGGGGCATGGCGGCGGTCGTCCTGGGCAGCGAGACCAACAAAGTCCTGACCCACTGCACGATTCCGACGCTCGTCTACCGCTGATCCGACCCGTCGGTCAGGTGAGGTCGAGGATGCCGTTCTGTTCCCCGAACTCGTTGACGACGTAGTCGTCGGCGTCGTCGTCGTTGAACCAGTGACCGTTCTGGTAGTAGCGGAAGGCGTAGCGCCGGCCCGCCACCAGCGTCAATGACGCGACGCGTACGCCGTCGCGCTGGCGCAACGGTGTGGCGCCGACGGACCAGGCATTGAAGTCGCCGGCGACGAACACCTGCCCGCCGTCGTTGCGGTCGGGAACGACGAAGGTCACTTTGACCTTGTCGCCCTTCCTGGTTGGCTGCTTCTCAATCATCTCCGGCCATATCGCCCGCTCGATGGGCCGGAGCAGGCTAGCGCGGTCCGGCCGCCGCCCCGACGCGGTCGGCGACGTCCCGGGTGCCGGTGGCTTCGCGGGCACAGTGGGCGCAGCAGAAGAAACGACCCTCCACCTCGACGCCGTGGCCGATCACCTTGCAGTCGCAGTGCTCGCAGACCGGTGCCATCCGGTGAATGGCGCATTCGAAGCTGTCAAAGGTATGGCTGACCCCGGCCGCCGTGACCTCGAACGCCTTGTCGTACTCGTTGCCGCAGACCTCGCAGCGTCCCATCGTGACCTCCCCGTTCCCCACGGCGCGCTCCATCACGGTCACGCCCGAACTGGGTCTCTACCCAGTGGCCATTGTGTTAACGCCGCGAGAAGCCTTCCGCCCGTGACTTGACCGGTGACGCCGGGGCTCGCATCCTTGGCCGTTGCGATGACACTCCTGACGGCATCCCGCCCGGTGACCCAGGTCCTGCTCCTCGACGAGGGGTACGCCACGAGCCTCGACGCGGTGGCGGCGTCGGTGGCCCTCTTCGGTCGGGGCCGGTTGGAGCTGATCTGTGCCCCTGACCTGGGGTCTTTGCGGGAAATGGCCCGGGAGCTCGCGGCGTTGAACGTGCCCGCCGTCATCGTCGTCGACGTCGACCACCAGCCGGAACCGAAGAGCGTCCTGGCCGAGGCCGCCGAGGCCGGGTTCCCGCTGGCCGTCCTGTCCGACGGCCGTAACGACGCCATCCACGACCACGCCTTGAGCGTTGGCGCCGCCGCCTACCTGCTGACGCCGCTCCCGGCCCGGGAGCTGGTCGCCCAGCTCGAGGCGCTTCCCTACCGGTAACCGGCACCGCCCCCGCGACACCCCTGGGTGGTTTTCCTCCTCCCCGTTCGGGGGGAACGCCCGGCATCCTGTGGCGTCCCTAGCAACCTCGTTCGGAGGAAACGCCTTCCAATGAATCGTTCCCGGCGCCTCATCGGTGCCCTCGCACTTCTCACCGTCGTGGGCGCCGCCTGCGGTGACGACAACGACAACTCGGCCACCAAGACCCAGGGTGGCCAGTCCGCCACCACGTCGAGCACGGTGGCCGCCCTCACCAAGGCCGAGTTCATCGCCGCCGCCGACGCCATCTGCGGCAAGTTCACCGGTCAGCAGAACGAGATCTTCGGGGCCCTCTTCGGCAGCGGCGGTGCGCCCCAGGCGGCCGCCGTCCAGGAGGGATTCGGCAAGGTCCTCGACCTGACCACCCAGCAGATCGTCGAGCTGCGGGCCCTCAAGCCGCCGGCCGAGGACGCGGCCCAGATCAGCGCCCTGTGGGCCGAGGCCGACAAGGTCGTGTCCGAGACGCGCATCAAGATCGCCAGCGCCGACGCCGCCATGGAGCTCATCCAGGGCGATGCCGACCCCTTCGCCGCTCTGAATGAGAAGGCCAAGACCTACGGCTTCAAGGACTGCGCCGGCGAGGAGCAGGAGAAGACCCAGACCTTCGGCGGCGCTGAGCTGTCGGCCGACGAGCAGGCCAAGGCCACGAAGCTGGCCGTGGAGGGCTTCGAGTACGGCTACAAGGGCGTCCCCGCCACCGTGCCCGCCGGCCCGGCCGTCATAAGCTTCACCAACACCGGTGTCGAGAGCCACGAGATCGGCCTGGTGAAGATCAAGCCGGGCGTCACCGCCGCCCAGGCGATCGCCAAGGCCAAGGCCGACCCCGAGGACGACTCCTACGCCGAGGGCTTCCTCGGCGCCGCCTACGCCCTGAAGGGCGAGCACACCGACCTGTCGGTCAAGCTCGAGCCCGGCCTCTACGGCTACGGCTGCTTCATCGAGGACCCCAAGGGCACCCCCCATGCTGTCCACGGAATGATCAGCACCTTCACCGTCCGCTGACCGTTCCGCTTCTTCCGCAGTTTGCGCGCCGCCGGGTCCCCCAGGCCCGGCGGCGTCGCTTTTCCGGCCTAGGCGTCAGCCGGCCGACGGCCAGCCCGGCAGCCCGTCCTCCGGTTCCACGCCCAGGGTGTTGAGGAAGCCGGAGACCATGCGGTAGAAGCCGACCAGGGCGACGAGCTCGACCAGCTCGGCGTCGTTCCACCGCCGCCGGAGGGCGGCGAAGGTGGCGTCGCTGGCGCAGTCGTCAGCGCAGATCTCGTCGGCCAGGGCGATGAGAGCCTCGTCGTCGGCGCTCCAGCCGCCGAGCGCCCGGGCGCTGCCCAGGGCCGCGATCTCGTCGTCGGTGAGGCCGGCGTCGCGCCCGACGAGCGTGTGCTGGCCGAACTCGTAGACCGACCCGCAGTTCCACCCGACCCGCAGGATCACGATCTCCCGCTCCCGGGCCGGCAGCAATCCATGGGCCAGAAACGCCCCGCCCAGCAGGTTGAACCGCTTGAGCAACTTCGGCTGGTGCGCCAGCGTCCGAAAGATGTTGAGGGCCTCTCCGTCCCGGATGGCCGTCTTGGCCAGCAATTCCGCCAACTCCGGCGCAACAGGTTCCGACAGATCGATCGGCAGAAGCCGCGCCGAAGCCGGCCGAGGAATGTGGGTCACGCCCGGCAGGATACGTCCCTCCTGCTCTGTTCCATGGATCCCAAGGTGCCTCCCACCTCGCTGCCGTCGCTATTGGCCGGACTGCCGGTAGTGCCAGCGGGCCTGTTCGACAAGATCTCGGAAGCGGGTCGGCGCCAGGATCGTGACGACTTCCTCCTTGGGCCACGGCACCCGGCGGGGAGTCCACGCCCGGAGGGCGATCCCCTCGGCGTCGGCCGTGACGACCACCCGGGGGAACCCGAGGTCGGGCGAGGCGGCGGCCCGCAACGCCGCGGTCAACACCGAGCCGACCTTCGGCAATTGGACCCGGGCCGGCGGCGTGGCCAGCCCGCCGCCGCTGGCAAAGGCGATGCCGCTGATCACTTCGATGGCCTCCTCCGCGGCGTCGAAAGCCCAGGCAAGCCCGCGCTGATCCGTGAGCGCCGTGGCTGTCTGTTCGAGGATCTCCTCGCTGACGATGAGAGCGAAGTCGCCCTCGGCGCCGACGAACGCTCCCAGCACGTCGCCGTACGGATCAGCCGTTTTCGGCGGCATCGATGGGAAGACCACCGCCGCCGGGCTGACGCGCGACAGTGCCCCCACGAGGACGTCGGCCGAGACGGCGACCTCGACGGACCGGGCCACCGGCCGGCTCAGCCCTCGTCGTCGAGCAACGCGGCAAAGGCCGCGGCCACCGGGTGACCCTCACCGGAACGGGGTTGGACGCGATGGCGACCCCGCAGCCCCGCCACGATCAGTTTCGCCTGCGCCACCGCCTCCGGGTCGGGATCGGCCAGCGCCGCTTCCACCAGCGACGGCACATCGAGCCGCTTCCAGCCGGCCGCAACCAGCCGCTCCTCCCCGTAGGCCTGCAACTGCGTCAACTGCTGGGCCCGCTCGTAGCGCTCCATGACATCCATCGCCTTGCGCAGAAAGGCGCTCCGGTTCCCCGCTCCGAAGACGGCCGCCAGCCGGTCGAGTCGCTCCCGATCCGCCTCATCAATCGCGAACCCGACCGTCGAAGACCTCCGCACACCTGCACCATACCAGGAGTTGCCTACGGTATGCAACGGTGATGCCGGCACAATTCACGTCCCTAGGGGGATGACCTCCTTCCCGTTTGGCGCGGTCTTCCCCACGATCGGGGGAGCGCACTCACAATGAGAGGACCGCGTTCACAATGTCGCTTCCTTCCGAGCTGATCCCGACGCGCCGGCGGACGGGGCTGCCCCGACGCTCGCGGGCGCTCATCGGCGTGTTCGCCGCCGTCTCCGTTCTCGGCGCCGCCTGTTCGTCGGGCGGTGGACGCGACGTCCAGCAAGCGGCGACCAGCAAAGAGGACGCGCCCGCACCTCAGAAGGTGCACGACGTGCTGCCCGACCCGAGCATCACGCTGACGGACGACACCGTGGTCGTGCGCAGCGCCGGTGGACGGGCCGTCAGGCGGTTCGACGACGACCCCGACACCATCGTCATCGACGCCGGCGCGGAGGGCGCCGACCAGCTCGACCCGGGCGAGATCATGCTCCTCACCGGCGTGACCGTCGTGCGGGCCGCCAAGGTCGACAAGGTCGGCGACGAGCTGCGGATCACCGGCGCGCCCGTGTCGCTGCCCGAGGTCATCAAGAACGGCAGCCTCAAGTGGGACGCCCAGCCGATCGACATGAGCAACGCCCGCCTCACCGTGTGGGCCGGCGAGCCGGCCGGCGCCACCGATGGCCAGTCTGCACCGCCCGCCGCACCGGCCGGCGCCGGCGGCGGCGGGATCGGCATCCCCGGTGGCCTCGGCCGGCCCGGCGGGGCCCGTCCACCGATGCCGGGCGGCGTCGGCACGACCGGGCAGGGCGACGCCCCCGCCGAGGACGTCCCGAGCGACGAACAAGTCGAGGACATGTGGGGCGACGTCAACGACGTTCTCGGCGGCGGCGACGGCAGCGATCTCTTCGGCCTCGGCGCTGACGTCATCGACCTCGAGCGGGCCGGCGCCCGGCTGGCCAGCTCGGTCGAGGAGCTCACTGCGGACAGCGGACCCGGTTCCTCGTCGACCACGACGACCGCCCCTCCGGCCATCGAGCGCGCCGCCAAGATGACCGTGGACGGCGTCGAGTACGGCTTCTCCTATGTCAGGCAGGAGAAGGAGAAGCTCGACATCTTCAAGCTCAGCGTCGAGAGCGCCAGCGGCCCCGAGAAGAAGCAGGAAGTCGCAGGCGCTGACGGCCCCGAGGAGGGCGACACCATCGCCGCCACCAAGGTCAAGGGCACCCTCGAGACCGAGGTGAAGGTCAAGAACATGATGCACCAGGGCGACATGGAGATCGTCGATGGCGTCGTGAGGAAGCTGGAGCTGGTCATCCCCGAGATGAGCGGCGAGGTCAACGTCTCGGCCAAGTTCCAGGCGCTGTCGATGGTGGCCAACATGGTCAGCGATCCGCTCTTCGACCTGCCGCTCAGCCTCGAGGTGCCGGTCGTCCTCGGCGGTATTCCCTTCACCATGGGAATCAAGGTCGGCGTGCAGGTCAACCTGTCGATGGCCATGCTCGACAACACGCTCTCCGGCCTGGCCAAGGTGACCTTCGGCGGCGACTCGGGCTTCCGCTATGCCGACGGCGCCATCAGCGTGTTCGGCAAGCGGATCCAGAACGGCGAGGATCTGCTCAATTCCGTCAAGGGTCTGGCTGAGGGCCCGGTCGGCCTGGTCTTCACCAACGAGCTCCCCAAGCTGAGCTTCGGACTGGGCTACAAGCTCGTCACCGCCGGCGTCTTCCTGTCCAACGGCTACGTGGCGTCGTTCCACATCCTGCCGTCCCCGGCACCCTGCACGGCGGCCAACGTCTCCTACGTCCTCGCCGGCGGGGCGACCGCCAAGTTCTTCGGCGTCGACTTCGAGTACGCCCGCAAGGCGATCACCGAGCAGCGCTGGCACTTCAACTTCCCGAAGGACCAGCGCTGCAACGCCGAACCAGGCTGACCCGGTCGGCTCGGCCGACGCCGGCTCAGTCCAGTCGTCAAGCCGCTTCCGCCTGCTCGTAGTCCGGCAGCCGAGCGTCAACGGCATCATGATGTTATGATGCTTCTATGGGAAAGACGCGCACTACTCTCACGATCGACGAGGCGGTCCTGCGGGCCGTGAAGATCCGGGCCGCCCGGACGGGAAAGGGTGACAGCGAAGTCATCGAGGATGCGCTGCGCCGAGAACTGGGCCTGGACCTGCTCGACCGGCTGTGGGAGCGGAACCAGCTTCCAGAAGCGGAGGCCGTGGCACTGGCGGTTGAGGCGCAGCATGCGTCGCGCCCGACGAAGCGCTCGCCGACGAAGCGCTCGTCGACGAAGCGTTGAGGGCGGTTCTCGACCCGAACGTACTCATCTCGGCTTTGCTGACGCCCGCCGGCGCCCCGGCCAGAGTGCTCCTGGCCTGGCTCGAGGGAGCCTTCGAACTCGTGGTCTCTCCCCTGCTCCTCGCCGAACTCGAACGCGCTCTCGCCTACCCGAAGATTGCCGAACGTGTTGAGCCTGCCGAAGCCGCCGAACTCATCGCGCTCCTTCACCGCCAAGCGGACGTTTCGAACGATCCGCTAGCACCACCTCGGATCCACGCGCCCGACGCCGACGACGACTACCTGATCGCGCTGGCGGAGGCCGCCCGGGCCGTCATCGTCTCAGGTGACGCCCATCTCCTCGGTCTGGCCGATCGTCTTCCGGTGTACTCGCCCGCCGAGTTCCTCACCCACCTCGGAGATCAGTAGCAGCGGTCCATCGCCCGCGTTAGCAGCAGCGCTTACCCCAAGCGGGTTTGGACCCGGGGCTCCGGTGCTGGTTGCTCAGTGCCCGCGGTTCTTGCCGAGCAGCGCCGGAACAGTGCGGACGAGGATCGAGACGTCCGTCCGCAGCGAGACCGTCCGGGCATAGACGACGTCGGGCGTCGTCGACTGCCACATGAGCTTGCCGTTCCCTCGCTCGGTCACCTGCCACAGCCCGGTGAGGCCGGGCTTCACATCGTGCCGCTCGTGCTGCCAGGGCTCGTAGCGGGCGACGATCTCCGGCAGTTCGGGGCGAGGCCCGACCAGGCTCATCTCCCCCCGGAGCACATTGACCAGCTGAGGGATCTCGTCGAGGCTCAGCTTGCGGAGCAGCTTTCCCATGCGGGTGTGCCGGGGGTCGTTGGGGCACTTGTGCCCGTGCTCCAGGCACGGGCCGCTCCGAGCGCCGGCGGGTGCCTCATGGAGCATGGTCCGGAACTTGAGGACCGTGAATTCCTTGCCGCCAAGGCCGACTCGCCGCTGGCGGAAGAGCACTCCTGGCCCGAGATCGATCCGCACGATGATCGCAACGGCGGCGCCGACCGGAGTGAGCGCCAACAGCGCGCTCGCCGCCAGCAGCTTGTCGATGGCGGGCTTGACATACCGGGCATAGTTGCCGGCTGAACCCGCCCGCCCCGTCGACGCGACCGGAGGAGCGCTGACCGCGACGATCGAACTGCGTTCTTCGAGCGCAATGGGCGCGTTGAGGGTTCCGATGAGCGGATCCATGTCTAGTTCATCGGCCCGAAGCGGCCGGGTCTCCTTGAGTGAAGCCCCTTAGGGGTCTCAGGCCGACGGACGCGAGGCGCCCTGGCCGGCGAACCACGCCACGGTGCGCTCAAGACCCTCACGAAGGGCGACACGGGGGCGCCAGCCGAGCTTCTCGGCTGCCAGCGAGATGTCGGGGCGGCGCTGCGTCGGGTCGTCCTCGGGCAGCGGCTCGAAGATGATCTCCGACTTCGAGTCGGTCAACTCGAGCACGGCCTCGGCCAGCTCCAGGACGGTGAACTCGTCGGGGTTACCGATGTTGACCGGCCCCACGTAGTCCGAATCGAGGAGCGCCACGAGGCCGGCCACCTGGTCGTCCACGTAGCAGAAGCTCCGCGTCTGGGACCCGTCGCCGTAGACCGTGAGCGGCACACCTCGGAGCGCCTGCACCAGGAAGTTGGACACCACCCGGCCGTCCTGCGGCCGCATGCGGGGCCCATAAGTGTTGAACGTCCGGCTGATGCGCACGTCCAAGCCGTACTGGCGGTGGTAGGCCATGGTGGTCGCCTCGGCGAAGCGCTTGGCCTCGTCGTAGACACTGCGGGGCCCGACCGAGTGGACGTGACCCCAGTACGTCTCAGGCTGGGGATGCACTTTGGGGTCGCCATAGACCTCACTGGTGGAAGCCAAGAAGTACCGCGCCCCTTTGGCCCGAGCCAGATCGAGCGTGTGGAAAGTGCCGAGGCTGCCGACCTGGAGTGTCTCGATCGGCATCTCGAGGTAATCCTTCGGAGACGCCGGGCTGGCCAGGTGCATCACGGCGCCGACCGGGCCGGCCACCTCGAATGGCACGTTGACGTCATGCTGCAGGAACTCGAATCCCGGTCGGCCCAGAAGATGGGCGATGTTCTCCGGGCTACTCGTGCAGTAGTTGTCGACGGCGACGACCTGGTCGCCCCGGTCGAGCAGCAGCTCGGCGACGTGGGAGCCGAGAAAGCCCGCCCCTCCGGTGAGGACGACCCTCATGCCACGCTCTCCAGGTCCTCGTCGAGGTTGTGGCGGTCGAAGGCGCGCACGAACTCGACGTTAGCGGGCACGGATGGGGCATTCCGCCCGATGCCCTGGTAGGTGAAGCCGAGGCCGACCACCAAGGCCGGCGGGAACAGATTCCGGGCGTCGACCATCGCGGGCGTCTTCATCAGGTCCTTCAGCTTCAGGAGGTTCAGCTCAGCGAACTCCGGCCACTCGGTGAGAACGGCCAAGACGTCCGCACCCATCGCCACGTCGTAGGCATCAACCATGGCCTCGACCCCCTCGACCGGGTGGTTGACGGCCGGGTCGTAGGCCTGGACCTTCGCGCCGGCGGCGACGAGCCGCTGGATGACGTTGATGGCCGGGGAGTCCCGAAGGTCGTCCGTCCCGGCCTTGAACGCCAACCCGAGAACGCCAATCGTCTTGCCGGCCACGCTACCGCCAGCCATCTCGACGATCTTGTCCGTCGTGGCGTCGAACTGGCCCTCGTTGGCCTCGATGACACTGCGCAGCAGGCGGAAGTCGTGGTCGTTGTCCTCGGCGATGCGCACCAGCGCCCGGCTGTCCTTGGGGAAGCAGGAGCCGCCCCAGCCCGGCCCGGGCCGCAGGAACTCGAAGCCGATCCGGCGGTCGTGCCCGATGCCGAGCACCACGTTGTCGATGTCGGCGCCGACCCGCTCGCACAGAGTGGCGATCTCGTTCACGAAGCTGAGCTTCGTGGCCAAGAAGGCGTTGGCGGCGTACTTGATCATCTCCGACGACGCGGCATCGGTCAGGACGACTGGGGCGTCAAGCTTGTCGTAGAGGCCCGCCACCCGGCGGACGGCCTCCCGGTTGTCACCACCGACGACAATGCGGTCGGGATTGAGGCAGTCGTAAACCGCGGTGCCCTCTCGAAGGAACTCAGGGTTGGAGACAACAGACACGTCGTCTCGGCCGAGCGTTTGGGCCACGAGAGCAGCGGATCCGACAGGGACCGTCGACTTGTTGATGACCACGGCGCCAGACTCGAGGTGATCCGCGATCTCCCCGGCGGCAGCGAGCAGGAACGTGAGATCGGCCGCGCCATCTGCACCCTGGGGCGTGGGGAGGCAGAGGAACACGAACTCGGCACCCGGCACCGCATTGGCTGCACCCAGAACAAACGAGAGCCGCCGCTCGGCCAGGCCCTCGATCACGAGCTCGCCAAGGCCCTCCTCGACGATCGGGAGCTCGCCCCGGTTGAGGCGCTCAACCTTGCTCGGCACGACGTCGGCGCACACCACCTCATGACCCAGGTGGGCCAGGTACGCGCCGGTGGTGAGCCCGACGTACCCGGTTCCGACAACTGCGATCCTCGACATTTCGATCCCCTTGGTTCGAAGGACAACGTGAGGATCGGCTGAACCACCCCTGCCTTCGATAGGGGGTGCCCCCTAGGGGGCGCCACCCTCGGTCATCGCGGCTGTCGCGTCCTGGTCTAAGGAACGCGTTCAGCCGATAACTCGTCGCATGCGATAGCAACTGGAATTTCGAGTGCCGGCTCAGGCTTCTATCAATTCCGCATTGAGGGTAAGGAGGCGGGCGACAACAGCCTGAGACGAATACTGAGCTTCGAACCGAGCTCTTGCGAACGACCCACGCCGCTGCAGCTCCGCCTCATCGCCGGCGGCCTGAATAAGCGCACGGGCTAGATCCTTGATGGACGGCTCAGCAAGCCACCCAACGCCTCCGCTTACGACCTCGGGAAGCCCTCCCATACTAGTGGCGACCACTGCCCGCCCATGAGAGAACGCCTCTATCGCCGTAAGCCCAAAAGTCTCATGCACAAGAGAGGGCACAACGACAGCTGCGCTCGTTCTGATCGCCAAGTCCAGTGCATCACGATCAAGCTGGCCCAGATACTCTACTCGTGGGAGTTCCTTCTGAGCGGCTCGCACGAGACCCTCAAGATCTCCGCTTCCAGCGATCGCCAGCGAATAAGGCGGCGGAAGGTGAGCATCCCGCCAAGCGTCGACGAGCATCTCCACACCCTTGGCCCTTTCAAGGCGGCCTGCAAAAAGAAATCGAGCCCGATCAACAGGAATAGGAGGCCCAGGGTCACGTGTGAGATTCGGGATCACGACGATACGATCCGGATCGAAACCAATTTCTACAAGGCGATCCTTGACGAAACGGCTTACGGCGACAAGTCGATCCACCTTCTCCCAAGTGCTTCTGTGAACCGTCTCGCTAGTAGCGAGGAGCGCGCTCTGGAGCTTCGATCCCCGATAGCACCCGAACCGAATCCCCGGGCCAAATGAGCCCTTTTCGACGCAGAGGGCGCATGCCGCGCCGGACCGATACAACAAACCGTTCAGACAAGCATGCCTGTAATTGTGGACAAAGTGGACAACCGGAAGGTTAACCGCAGCCGCCGCTCTGACAACCGCGGGGGAGATCAACGGGTAAACGTTGTGAACATGCATGACATTGGGTCGCCAGTCTCGAACTTCGATAGAAAACTGCCGTAGACTGGAGATCGAATATATCGGATCGAGAACCAGGGAAGCCTTACTCAGCGGCGACATTCCTTCGATCTCATCGCTACGACGATCAAAATGGAGCACTGCCGCTCCCGCCTCTTTCAACGCCTCCCCCGTTGCAATTACAACGCGGTTCTCCCCAGACGGCGAGGCAGACCGATAGTGATTGTGTACGATCATCACACGTTGGTTGCGGGCCGAGATCAGGCTATCCACGTCTCAATCACCCGACCCGACTGCAGAGTGCGTGACAGGGCCCAGCACTTAGAAGAACCTACGCAAGATCTGGCGTCCAAATTCCGTGGGTTTGTTGATTGAGACTGGGTTGGGAGTCGTGGGATCACTCAAGACCTCATCAATGATGCCCCCAATCGCCACCGGATTAGTGGTGACCAACCGCCCGAATCCCTTTGCATGCGCAACGCGTCCTGTACGGCTGCCTACCTCCGCGATCGCCCACCGACCCATCCCGGCGGCTGTCGACATGATTGCGCTCGCGTATCCACCGTCGTACAAGATAAAGACACCCTTCGACCGATGGATCAAGCTGGCGATCTCGGTGTGACTCAGATAGCGATCAATTACAACCACATTGTTCATATCGTCAATCCCGAGAGCTCGCAAGCTCTCGGTGACATCAGGCTTCTGCCTGCCCGCGATGACGAGCGAGCCGAACTTGGCACAATTCGCTTCGCGCCACGATTCGATGACCAAGTCCGCCCGCTTTCGGGCGTCAATCGAGCCGACCAGCAATACCATCGGCCGGTCTTCAATCTCCTCTGCAAGCTCGGCGAGCAAGTCTGAATCAGTTTCAGCTGATAAGTCGATAGGATCGTCCAGCCGAGAATCGCCATGAGAGAACGGGAACCGCCAAGCGCGCTCTGCGCCTGTTGCAAGCGGATCCTCTAAGAGGTGGACGTCGACCGCCGGCCATAGGGATGCCAGTCCTATGAAAGCGCTTTTCGCTGCCGCAACAACAAGGGACCTTGGCTCGAGCAGCTTGGGCGCCGGTGGCCGCATGAAGATTATTGAGGTGGGATTCGGCAGCCAAGCACGAGCAGCGCAATAGAGCAGAGTTGACCCAAGTCTGTCGACTTCCGGAATGACCACGCCGGAACCCGTCTGCCGGACGCTGCGGAGCGCTTCGACCAGACCGGCCGTTGTGTCAAGTCCTGGGCGGTTCTCGACAACCAGCGAGCCATCGCGTACAAGGTCATTGAGATGCGTGGCAAACTCTTCGCTCTGACGTGCAGCGTCAGTAGTGATGAGGTGAGGTTTCAACCCACCCTCAAGCGCTGCACGCGCGATCCAAGCCACGTATGCCAGCCGATGGCCGTTTGCGCGCCACTCGAGGATGTAGCAGACACTAGGTCGAGGCGTGGTCGCTCTTCTCACGACTGAAGAATGGTACTCAGCGGCGACGATCGACGGTTCTGCACATCGCTCACCAGGAAGTGGAGCGCGCCGCACCACGCAGCGATCGGAACTGCCGGACTTTTACCCGCTCAACAGCGAGACCGCCGAGCAACAAAACGGCAGCAAATGGTATTGCCCGGGTTCCCATGCCAAGCCACGATGACACTGTGCCGATCTGAAGGGCCGTCGCGCTCACTGCTGCCGTTAGTCCTAAAGCGAAAGCGGCTAACGGGGGGCGTCGCCAGTCGGACCCGGACTTTCTCCGAACCAATGCGAGAAGGACCAACGTTCCAAGAGCATTGCCGATGATGGACCCGTAGAGCGCGCCTTCAAACCCGACCACGAGAGTGAGGCCCAGGCTCGCTACACTATTGACCATCAGGTTCGCTAGCGCACTAACGGCAACGACTTTGTGCCACCCGTAACCAATCGCCTTGAAGTACGTGGGTGCGCCGCACAGAGCGAAACCCATCGCGATGGTGAAAAGGCGAATGGCGGAGTCAACCTCTTGGACATTCGAGTCGAGCCACAGTCGAGCAAAGGCCGGTCCAAACACGAAAACGCCGGAAAGGACCATCGCGCCGATCACCATGGTCGCCTTGCCAAGCAGGTGATCAATCCTCTTGAGCCTGTCTGGCTCCCGAACTCTGAGTTCCGCACTCGCCGCGAGGAGCGGGACCAAGGGAAGAAGGGCGAGCCCCTTCGCTTGCAGCACGAGACTGGTCCCGATCTGGAATGCAGCAACAGCCTCGGATCCGACGATGTGCGAGAGAATCAGCTTATCCCACTGATTATCCACGACGTCCGCGACTTGCGATACCAGGGCGAGTCCTGAGAACGCAAGATATGAGGTGAGGGCCTCTCGTGAAACTCGAATGAGCCTTACTCGTAACGCCGGCACAAACCTTCGCGAGGCGACCCACTGCCAAGCGAGTGTCGCCAGAAGCGAGACGCAGCTTCCCCAGAACAGCGCCCACAGCCCCTGACCGGCTCGAATTCCGATCGCGGTCACGGCGAGGTTGATCGGAACACCGACAGCTCGAGCGATATTTTCAACGTCTCCGCGTTGGATCCCTCGCAGCACGGCGAAGTAGGCGTTGGCCACGACGGACAGCGCGAGCAAGCCAATCGTGCAGCGGATCAAGAGCTCGACGTTCTGATCCGAGTAGCCCGGTACGCCCGCCGGAAAAGCAAACTCACGCAAGAACGGAGCGGCTACAAACCCAGCGAAAAAAACACAGCTCATGATCCCAACGAGCAGCGTGATGCCCTGCTGGACAGCCTGAACCAGACCGTGCAGGTTACCTTCGCCTCGGGCGGCTGCCACCCGCCGGACAATCTCCGTACGGACACCAGCGTCGGAAAGACCCCCGATCGTGAGCACTGACGCGACGGTTACCCATGCGCCATACAGCTCGGCTCCAAGAGAGTCCAGAATCAGCGGCAACATCGCGAGGTTGACCACGAATGTGACAAGCGTGCCTGCCGCTGCACTAACGGACGCCAGCCGGAGAGTCCTGCTCGAGGTACCGATCGCTGGATTCGCCATTCCCGTTGCCGACGAAAGAGCGTCGTCCAGAGGGACGCCGCTGTGTTGGGAGGCCGGCTTAGAGTAGGATCTGGCAACTTTCGTGGACATCAACGCGGACAATCCTGTTGCGCGGCCCGTCCGACCGCTGTTCCGACCAGTACTGCCAACGGACCCATGAAGAACAAGTAAATAATCGAGTTGTCCGTAAACATCGTAAGCATCAACGCTACAGTCGCCAACGCGGCGGCTCTGTAAATGGGAGCTTCAATGGCACCGTCAGAACGTGTGAGGGCCCATAGTTTCCTCAGGAGACTGACCAACCCAGCGACAAAGAGGAATGCACCCACAATCCCATAATCGTGGAGCAGTCTCAAATACTCATTCAGCGGGTGGGCCCCGTAACCAGCGAAGTTGCTTCGAATCACCTTGGAAGCCGAGCCAGCACCTCGTCCTAGAAAAGGGCTTCCGCGCCAAGAGTCGACAGTGGTCTGCCAGTAGGCAGCTCGTCCCGACGAAGCGATTTCCAAGCCAGCAACCTTGATCGGTTTGTATCCGCCAAGAAACCGGTCATGAAACATTGGCACTTTGAATGCCATGATAAGCATGACTCCAAGGGTCATGACGCCGAAAACGACCGCACGTCTCCCATACCTACGCTTCAGGTTGAGCTTAAGAGGCGAGAGCGCCAAAATCAGGAAGACTCCGGTCGCGAGGGCCATCCGTGAACCGCTCAGGCAAACCAGGGCCACAAGCAGCCACGCGAGTCTCAAGGACCGCTTCCTGTTGGCGCCGGGCGCGCATAGCAGAACACATGCGCCGAGAATTGCCACCAGAGCGAACTGGCGCGGCGAGACCCAACGGGGCGCTCCAAACTTCACCAGAAGCCAGTTCCCGCTGTATAGGGCAGCGCTTCCCCATGCGAGCCGCCGGCCGCATGCAAGAACGACGTTCTGGAGGCTCCCACTTCGTTGCCCTTCACGCGCTGCAACCAAGCCGAGGGTCAGGAAGACCCCTAATACTGCGAGATTCTGAATTCCGTCGGATGTCGGGCCGTGCACTGCACTCGTTACCGCCACCCATAGGGCGAAAGCGATCGTCCAGCGGAATGCGCGCACTCCATGCGAAGTAGGAGCAGCGGCACATAGTGACAGGATCCCCGCGACTAGGAATGCGACCGTTAGGACCGCCAGGCCTGTTGCACCCCCGACACGCAAGAACGTAGGGAGATCCGCGAAAGCGGCGACAACAAAAATTGCCGTCAACAGAAAGCATTCGACGGTCGAAAGGCGCGAGCCAGCAAGTACCATGCTTCCGCGTTCCGGCGCCGTTCGTGTGCCGCATGCGGGCCTGTCGAGAGCTTTCAGGGTCAACATCTCAGAACTCTTTTCGTCTGCGCGACAGGGCGGTACAAACCCGGTTATGGGCGATGGAGCGCTAGTTCAATTCCGCGAGCAAAGCGCTCCGCCATGTTTTCAATCGTGTACTCAGCCGCCGCTCGGCGGCAGCCAGCAATGAGTTGCCTGCGAGCCGCTTCATTGCACAGCAACTCTTGGATTGCTGCTGCGTAGTCGGCAGGCGTGGCGCCCGCTGGGAGAAGCAGCCCGTTTTCTCCGCTCTCGAGGTACTCAATCTCGGGAGCGTGCCCGACACCGTCGATAGCGATGAGCGGCGTTTCGAGGACGAACGAATCGAGAACGGCGAGACCGACAAGCCCAGGGATCAGCATGACCTTGGCAAGGCTGAAGTACTGTGCCTTCTCGCGGTCGAAGGCTGGCCCTACGATATGGAGCCAGTCGAACCTTTTTGCGTGACCTTCGAGCTGCAACGACAACTCTCCGGCGCCGATCACAATCAGTTCGAAGTCCGAGACATTCCGTCGAACAATCTTCGAAGCCTCAAGCAGAAAATCCAATCGCTTTTCGTGGTACAGCGAGCCGCAGTAGATCGCGACGTTGGTGGTAGTGATACCGAGCTGACGCTTGAGCCGAGCAGTCGCTTCTACATCCACATCGCCCTTTGCAGCCCGAAGCGCGACTGTGTCGATTGCGTTTTGCACGCTAGTGACACGAGCTTCTGGGAACCCGAGGTCTGTCACGTAACGAGCGGAACCGTTCGTGTATGCGAACCACCAAGCCGGCCTCGTCGAAAACCAGCGCTTCAACGCCTCGCCGATACGGCTAGGATTTGAGGAAACAAGGTTTTGACCGTGCCCCCATAAGGCGAGCCGGATATGGCCCCGAGCATGGCTCCAGAAGAGGGCGTAGTTGCTGATCAGCTTGCTCGCCTGCTCAACGACAACGAGGTCACCCTCGCGAATCAAGCGCCTGTGAGGTTGCCAAACGAGTGTCTTCCGACCGAGCTTGATATACCGAGTCTTTAGGTACTGTCCCCACCGAAGGGTCGCTTCATCTCGCTTCATCGCCTCGGCGCCGGCGGCCGCGCCATAGCCAACGATAAGCTCGATATCAGCCTCGGCCAACCGTGACCGCAAGGCTTCGAAGAACGGGACCCTATATTGCGCGATGAATTTCTGCAGGATAACGACTCTCCGAGAGGGTCCCGCGGAGACTTTCATGCCACTCGTACCTCTGCAGCAGGCTTCGACTGCACCGGGGTCGCTCGCCCAAACTTCATCATTTGCCTGACAAGAAGGGCGAGGTAGAGTGGGTTAAGCTTGAGATATCGCGCCCAAAGCCGCCGAGGGTCCTGAAGGAGGCGATAGAGCCACTGGAGCCCCCAGCTCTGCATCCACGCTGGCGGTTCAACGAGCAACCCGGCGTGGTAATCAAATGCAGCGCCGACGGCGAGCAGCGGCATTCGAAGTTGGTCACGGTACTCGTACGCAAAGATTTCCTGTCGAGGGCATCCCAACCCAACAAAGGTTATTTGCGCACCGGAATGCGAGATTCGATCAGTGATCTGCGCCTTTTCCTCAGCGTTGACAGTTCGAAATTTGGACGGTTCAGCGCCTGCAATTTTCAAACTAGGGAAGCGATCCTCCAGGTTGGCGACGAGGCGGTCGAGCACCTCCTGTCGACTTCCATAAAAGAAGACGGGCAAGCCCTGGTCGGCGGCCGCCGCCAAGACCTTCAGCGTCAGGACGGGGCCATAGACACGCTCGCGCAAACCCACCTTGTACAGGAGGTTCAGGGCCCATCGGACAGGTTGGCCGTCGGGAGTGACCAACTCGAGGTCGTTCAACCGATAGCGGTGCTCATCGTCTTCTACGCCCGTCATGACGCCGTGGACGGCAAGGGCGCTGACTCCATACGGCCGGCCCTCTTTCGCCGCCCGGATGATCCGGTCCACGGCGGCTTCGTAGTCAACGGCGTCAATCATGACGCCGAGGACGCTCTTCTTGCCGTGGTCGATCATGTCAGGCAGCCCAGCGGTCGGCGTTGAACTCGAACATCTCGGCGAGGATGGCCTCGACGTCGTAGGTGAGCTTCCAGTTCGGGTAGTGCTCCTCGAAGCGGCCGTTGTCGCCGATCCACCAGATGTGATCGCCGATGCGGTTGGTCTCGCTGTACGACCAGATCATCTCTCGGCCGGTGATGCGCTCAGCGGTGGCGATGGCCTCGAGAACCGAGGTATTGGAGAAGCGGCCGCCACCGATGTTGTAGATCTCAGCGGATCTTGGCGCCTTGAAGAACTCGGCGAAGGCGGCGATCAGGTCGGCGCTGTGGATGGCGTCGCGCACCTGCTTGCCTTTGTAGCCGTACACCGTGTAGTGGGTGCCGGTCATGGCGCAGCGCATGACGTAGCCGAGGAAGCCGTGGAGCTCGGCGGCGGAGTGGTTCGGGCCAGTCAGGGTGCCGCCACGGAAGCAGGCGGTGGCCATGCCGAAGTAGCGGCCGTACTCCTGAACCATCACATCGGCCGCCACCTTGGAGGCCCCGAAGACGCTGTGAAGCGTGGCGTCGATCGACATGTCCTCGCGGATGCCTCCGACGTAGGTGTGGGACGGATCGATCTCGTAGCGGGTATCGAGCTCGACCAGCGGCAAACGGTTCGGCGTGTCGCCGTACACCTTGTTGGTTGATGTGAAGATGAACGCGGCGTCCGGGCAATGCAGCCGAGTTGCCTCGAGGACGTTGAGCGTGCCGCCGGCGTTCACGTCGAAATCAGTGAACGGCTCCTTGGCCGCCCAGTCGTGGGACGGCTGGGCCGCGGTGTGGATCACCAGTTCGATGCGGCGCCCGTACTGGGAGAACAGCTTGAACAGCGTCTCACGGTCGCGGATGTCGGCGCCGACGTGGCGGTAGGCGGGGCCCAGGACGCGCTCCAAGCGGGCGACGTTCCAAGCGGTCGAGCCCTCCTGGCCGAAGAATACGCTCCGCATATCGTTGTCGATTCCGACGACGTCGAGACCGGCGTTGGCGAAGTGGAGCGTGGCTTCCGAGCCGATGAGGCCTGCGGATCCGGTGATGATTGCGACGCTCATGAGTGAGACTCCTTCGAGAGACTTCGGGCGCTAAGGACCGCTCGCGCCAGTGAAATTTCGACCGGCTTTAGGTCGCCCTTGAGGCTTTCCTGTGCTTCCCAGCTCCTCGGTGGGCCGGCGCCAAAAGTGGTGCCGCTGCCAGTCCACAACAGGCACTGCGAGCGACGCGCTACCGGGCGGCGTCGACCGTCTCCTGCCGCCGCTTCCAAGGGAGCCGGGACTTCTTCTCCTTGGCCTGGCCGTAGTAGCCGCCGTAGTAGGAGCCGTAGTACGAGCTGCCGCCCTTGTGGTCGGCACGGTTGAGGACCACACCCAGGAGCCTTCCGTGGGAGGCGGCCAAGGTGTCGGTCGCCTGCTTGAGGGCGCCCTTGTGGGTGCCGGCGGCGGAAGCCACCAGGACAACGCCGTCAGCCTTGGCGGCGAGGACGGCGGCGTCGGTGACGGCCAGAACGGGCGGGCAGTCGACGATGACCACATCGGCGAGACCAGCGAGGGCGGAGAGGACCTCCTCGGCCCGCTCGGAGGCGAGCAGCTCGGCCGGGTTGGGGGGAATGCGGCCGCTGGGGAGGACCATCAGGTTCTCGATGTGCGTGGGCCGCAGGGCCTTGGCCAGGGCGGCCTGGTCGATGTGGCCGACCTCGGCGATGGGATGGCCGCCGGCATGTCCGTTGCCGTTGCCATTCATGGAGGGGCGTTTGGCAGCGTCGGCGATGACGTCGGAGAGGCCGGGGCAAGGCTCGATACCGAAGATCGCCTCCTGGCGGGGACGGCGGAGGTCGGCCGAGACCAGGATGGCCTTCATGCCGGCCTGGGCGTAGACGGCTCCGAGGTTGGAGGCCACGGTCGACTTGCCGTCGCCGGGCACCGACGAGGTGACCACGATGCGGCGCAGCGGCTGGTCGACGCCGAGGAACGTGAGGCTGGTGCGCAGGCCTCGGGCGGCCTCGGCGAAGGCGCCGAGGGGGCGCTCGACGGCGGCTACCCGGTTGGGCTCCTTCTCGGACTCCTCGTCGAGGGGCAGCTCGGCCAGGACCGGCAGGTTGGTGATCGTCGTCACGTCCTCCCGGGAACGGATCCGGTCGTCGAGCTGCTCGCGTAGGAAGGCGATTCCGAGTCCGAGCAGCAGGCCGACCATCAAGCCGAGGGCGGCGTCGCGCTTGGGCTTGGGCGACGAGGGCGCCTCGGGCGCCTCCGCCGCGGCGATCAGCTCTGACTCGCCCTTCTTCAGGCTCTTGTTGACCAGCAGGGTCTGCTGCTGGCTGTAGAGGCTTTGATACTGGTCGGCGGCGGCGGAGCGGGCCGCCAGCAGCGCCTGGTTGGGCACCGGCTCGAAGTCCTCGCGGGGGATGGGCGTGCCGGGGATCTCGATCTGCGGGTTGCCTTCGACGGGCAGCGTCACTTTGGTGGGAGGCGTCGACCGCTGCGGGTTGCGCCGCTCCCACTCCTTCTCCTGCTTGGCCCGGTCGGTCTCGATCTGCTTGTCGAGGGCGGCGATCTGGGCCTGGAGCTCGCCCAGCTTGGGGTTGATCTCGGCCAGGGCCCTCTCGAGGCCGGAGACGGCGTTGAGGCGGCGGTTCTCGATGTAGGCGGCGGCGAAGGCGTCGGCGATGGTGGCCGCCCGGTCCGGGTCGACGTCGGTGGCCGACACGCGGACCACGTCGGTGGCACCCGACTGCGAGGCGTCGACCTGGTCGCGCAGCTCGTCGAGGTCGGCGTCGGCCACGCCCAGCTCCTCGGCGGCGGCCCGGGCCACCGCCTCGCTCTCGATGATGCCGAGCTGGGCGGAGAGGTAGCGGTCGGACTCAGCCGCGTTGCGGGAGGCGGGGCGCTGCTCCGCGCCGATCTGCTCGGCGGGGTCACCAGGGCGCAGCAGCACCTCGGCCGACGCCGTGTACACCGGCGTCTTCGTCGCCGAGGTGACGCCGGCGGTGACGGCCACGAGGAGGGTGGCGGCCACGATCAGCGCCCAACGGCGACGCAGGATGTCGAGGTACTGGCGAAGCTCCATGAGTCTCCCCGAGAGAGGCGGGCGCACCGGCCCGGAAAAATGCGTTGCAACGACTCATCGACGGTGAATTGAGCTGCCTTTAGGGCCCAGGCGGACCCCTAGGGGACACCCCTCATCCCGGCTATTGCCTCGGACGCGGCACCGCCGCTCCCAGGGAAGGGAGCGGCGGTGCCAGACGAGCAAAACCGGGCGAGTTTGGGGCTACGAAGAGGGCCCCACCACCGAGTCGACCTCGATCTCGGCCTGGACCGGGTCACCCACCGGCGTGTTGCCGTCAACGGCCTGGAAGGTGAAGGTCAGCGTGTCCTGGTCGCAGGGGAACGGGAAGTCCGTCGGGTTGGTGTAGAAGGTCTCGTTCTTGAGGAGCCGCACGACCAGCTGACCGTCGAGCTTGACGTCGACGGCGTCGACGCCGGGCTTGGCGAAGAGCGTGTCGAGCTCGCCGGCGAGGAGGTTGCGGGTCGTCTTGAAGAAGCCGGTGGCCCGGCCGGTCCCGTTGCCGGAACCATTCCCGCCGCCCGACGCGCCGCCGACGCCGCCCGACGCCCCGCCGTCGCACGTGATCTCGAACTTGTCACCGGCCACGACCGGGCGCAGCTCGGGGTCGCGCAGCGAGACGGCGCCAGCGATGCCGGCCGGGACAACGACCGCCAGCCCGATCACGCCCAGGAGGACCTTCCTGTTCTTTCGCATGAGTGTTTCCCTTCAGTTGAGGCTTGGGCGCGATCCGCCCCACCAATAAAGAAGATAAGGAGTCGAGGCCGCCATGGAACGGGGGCGATCCCCCTGGGGGCGGCCGGTGTACAGGTTCAGAGGTTCACAGGAACGGCACGAAACGGCGCCAGCCCGTCTCGGGGACGGACACACCGGCGGCCACCTCGAAGCGGACGTCGTCTTTCGTGGCGTCGAAGGCGCGGCCGTCGACGGTGGCGGTAAAGGTGTCCCGCTCCGTCCCCGGCTGGCGGTGCCACGTCAGGTGGTAGTCGTCCCCGGAAGGAACCGACTCTGGGAGCAGGTATTCGAAGACAACCACGCGGCTCTTGCCCGGCCGGACGAGGAACTGATCATGGAGCACCGTGTAGGGGCCGTCGGTGGCTTCTTCGCTGTAGCCAGCGGTCCACTCCGAGCCCTTGGGGACGTACACCCGCAGATAGGCGTTGTAGTAGGGGTTGATCGGGCTGGCCGGATCCTCGTTGCGGTACTCGATGCGCAGCTTGGCGGCCAGGCGGCCTCCCTTGGTGCCCCGAACCGAGTAGTCGATGTCCCGGACCAGGCCCATGTTGGCCTTGGAGGCCGTCATGTTGCCCTCCACCAGCCGGAGGTAGTCGCCACCGGCGGGCGGCAGGGACCCTTCGAAGACGCTGCCCGCCACAGACGCCTGCCATTGCGGGTTCTCGAAGTACAGCTGCAGGTCCCCGGCGTCGCCGGCGGCGCCCAGGGCGGCCACGACCTCCGGCACCCGGTCGGCCGGGACGGAGAACAGCCGGGAGAAGATTTCCTCGGAGAGGAGCATGAGGAACTTCTTACGAGGATTGTCCAGAGGCCGCTTCAGCTCGACCTCGTAGAGGACACGCTCGGCGAAGCCCTCCTTCATCACCGGCTTCTCGTAGCCGGGCACGGTGATCGAACCGAAGACGCCGACCAGGTCCGCCATGACGTGCTCGGTGATGGCGATGACCCCGTCGACGTCGCCGCCGCCCTGGCGGCGGAAGAGCTCAACCGCGGTCCGGGCGCTGGTCGGGAAGTCGGGCCACCACCCCGAGTTGGAGACGCTCCAGGGGCCGGGGAGCGCCGCCGCGAGACCGAGCGGGGCTTCCATCCGGGGCTCGGGGGCGGGGAGGCCGCCTTCCTCGGGAAGGGTCGACCCGTACTCCTCCAAGGACACCGTCCCGGCCGCGATCCGCAGCACGCCGTACGAGCCAATGAACCCGCCGGTCGGGCGCGCTTCCTGCGTGTTCTGGGAGAGAAGCAACAGCCGGGCATCGGTGCCGGGGGCAGTGAGGGTGCCGAGGAGGCCGAGGCCCCGCTCGGCGCCGGCCAACTGGGCGGTGGCGTCATCGAGGACGGCCACCATCTCCTTGGCGGGACCGGAGACGGCCGGGAGGAAGGCGCCGACCGGGCCCTCCATGGCGGCCCGGGCCCGATTCATGTGGCCGTGGGCCGCGGCCAGGGCGTCATGCGCGCCCAGGCTGGCGGTGTGGAAGGCGGACAGGTCGTGGCCGTCGAGCCCAGTGGACCCGTTGGTGGGAAAGGAGCTGATGGCGTCGACCAGGCCCCGGCCGGCGGCCACGAGCTCCCGGCCGGCGGTTACGGCGGCCTCGGCGGCTTTGACCGGGCTGCCGGCCACCGGTACGGGCCGGACGAGGCGGAGGGGAAAGGCACCGACGGCCCCGTCCGCCTCACGCAGGTGCCGATCGGCCCGTTGCAGGGCAGTGCGCGCCGCTGTCTCGTCGCCGCCGCCCAGGGCGGCCTGGGCATCGGTGAGGGCGGAACGGGTCACGGTCAGGTCGTGGCGCGCCCCCATGAGGGCAGCTGTGGCGATGATGACGAACGCCAGGGCACCGAGGCCGCCGGCCAGCCAGGCCCAGCGAGGGAGGCGGCGCAGCGGGCGGGTGAGATGCCGGCCGGTCCGGCGCAGGCGGCGGATGGCGTGGCGGGCGTGGCGGGTCATCGTGGCTTCTTTCTCGGGTGACCAGAGCGGTCACGTCGCCTAACGGATCGGTCGGGGTTAAGGCGCCCTTGAGGGTGTTTGTCGATTTGGGTCCCTGGGCCTAGACGCAGGGATCGGGCGGGCTAGTCCCGGACGCGCCGAGTGGCCCTCGCGGAAGGGCCACTCGGATCGCGTCCGCTGCTCGGATCGGCTAGTAGATGCCGACGATCGGCTTGTTCAGGTTCTGGGGAGCGCCGGCCAGCTTGGCGTCACCAAAACCGAAGATGTGCCCGTCGGCGGTGGCCACGTAGTAGCCGAGGCCGGTCGGGGTCGAGGCCAGGGCGGCCACGGTGGCCGTGACGCCCAGCCCGGGCAGGGAGCCGAGGAAGGCGCCCTTGCCGAAGCTGAAGACCCCGCCGTCCTGGGCGACGAGCTGGTAGCCGTCCCCGAGGGGGGTGGCTGTCATGCCGACGATCGGCTTGTTGAGGGTGATGGCGCCCGTGGAACCGAAGAACTTGGCGTCGCCGAAGGCGAAGATCCCGCCGTCGGAAGCCACCAGCCAGTAACCCTGGCCGGACGGAGTGGCGGCCATGCCGACGATCGGCTTGTTGAGCTTGACGGCGCCAGTCGAGCCGAAGAACCCGGCATCACCGAAGGCGAAGATCCCGCCGTCGGAAGCCACCAGCCAGTAACCCTGGCCGGACGGAGTGGCGGCCATGCCGACCATTGGCTTGTTGAGCTTGACGGCGCCGGTGGAGCCGAAGAACCCGGCGTCGCCGAAGGCGAAGATCCCGCCGTCGGAGGCCACCAGCCAGTAGCCCTTGTCGCTCTTCGTGCCGGCCAAGCCGACGATGGGCTGGTTCAGCTGGATGTTGCCGGTGGAGCCGTGGTAGCTGGCGCCGCCGTAGTTGAACACCCCGCCGTCGGAGGCCACCAGGCGATAGCCCGAGCGGATGAACGGCTCGAGGGGGCCACCACCGCCACCACCGCCACCGCCGCCACCGCCACCGCCGCCACCGCCGCCGCCGCCGCCACCGTCACCGAGGACGAGGACGAACACGCTGCCAACGGCCTCCCCGCCGCCTGCGGTGCGGATCCGGTAGGTGAGCTCGACCACCACGTCGCTGGAGGGCGAGTGGGCCTGGAACACGACGTAGCCGTCGTCGCGGAGGGCGAAGCCGTCGCCCAGGGAGGCGGCAGACTTCAGCTCGATCAGGTCGCCTTCGGCGTCGACATCGTTCTGGAGGACGGGGACGCCCACGGTCTGACCGGCGTGGACGGTAGCGAGATCAGGATTGGCGATCGGCGGGTCGTTCTCGTCCGGGTCGTTGTACGGGGTGACGAGCACCTCGACGAAGCCCACGGCCTCATTGCCGTCGGGGTCCTCGACGGTGTACTCCACGAAGACGGAACCGGTGAGTGGGGCGGCGTCGAAGTCGATGGAGTCGCCGTCCACCGTCACCGTGCCGCCCGCCGGCAGCTCCTCGTCGGGACTGCCCTCCAGGCCGATGATGCTGGCGCCGGTGAGCGTGAGCTGGTCCCCGTCGGGGTCGGCGTCGTTGGCCAGGACGGGAATCAGGATCGACTCGCCGTCGAAGGCGTGGATCTGGTCGGCGCCGGGCACCGGGACGTCGCCGGCGTCATCGATGACCTCGACCGTGACGGTGGCCGTGGCGCCCCCGCCAGCCAGTTGGTAGGTGAAGGTGTCCTTGCCGATGTGGCCGGGGTCCGGGCTGTAGGTGACGGTGTTGCCATTGTTGGTCACCGAGCCGTGGGCCGGGTCGGTCACGTTCTCGATGGGCGTGATCGCGTCGCCCTCCGGGTCGACGTCGTTGAGGCGGACGTCGACGGTGACGCTGCCGCCCTCCACTACCTTGGCGAAGTCATCCCGGGCGAAGCCGGGGTCGTCCACGCCGGGGTGGTCGGGGTAGACGAAGACGTGCACGGTCCCCGTCGCCGTGTTGCCGTCCTCGTCGGCGACCACGTAGCCGAAGGAGTCCGAGCCGTAGAAGCCGGCCGGAGCGACGTACTGGACGCCGCCGACCACCTCGCTGACGGTGCCGGCCTCGGCGCCACCGACGCCCGTTACGGCCAGGTCCTCAACGTCGGTTTCCTCGTCGAAGTCGTTGGAGGTCACGTCGACGATGACGCTGCCGCCGCTCAGCACGGCGACGAAGTCCCGGGTGGCGATCGGGTCCTCGTCGGCGGCGAGGGCAACACCGGCGAGGCCGGGCGCGGCCAGGAGGCTGGCCGACAAACACGCACCGAGAAAACCTCGCTGCAGGCGACGCAACTTGCGATTCATGTCCCTTCCGATCCTTTCGTCGTCCCCGGCAGCGCGCCTAGGGGCTCGAGCGGGGGCTCTCCACGGAATGATCGGTTCGGAGGTGCCGAGTCGGGAGTGGGGCGAGTCCCCTAGTGGCCCGCCGGGAGTCTTCGGCCGCCGGACGGGATCGGCGTTCTGGAACTCGCGGCCCGCGACCGGACGACGCCGGCTGCCGGCCGTGAGGCGCACCGCACCCCTAGGGGTGGTCCCTCCATCAAGGTCGCCCCTGTTTGCGTCGATCGTGGAGGACGCACCCACTTGGGAGGACGACGCCATGACTGATGACACGACGAGGCCCTCCGGGCGGCGGCACACGAGCCGTCGAGACCGGCGGGCGGCCTCCCGGCTGCGCCGGGTCGAGTTCGCGGCCGGCGGGCTCGCCGCTCTCGTGGCCGCCGGTCTGCTTGTCGGCGGCCTCACCGGCGGAGATCTCCCCGGTATCTCCCTCGTGTTGGGTGAAAAGGGTTCGGCTGCTCAGGGCGGATCCTCGAGCACCACCTCGTCGACCACGGCCGAGACCGCCGCTGGCGCCATCGGCTCCGGAGCCGGAGCGGGCGGGCTGAACTCTTCAACGGACCGCGACAGTGGAGCCGGCACCGCTGGAGGTGGCGGCACCAACGGAGTTGGCGTGCCGCCGTCGGCCCCCCTGGATCCCTCCAAGCCGACGCAGCCGTCTACTCCGGCGAACCCGGGTACGCCGACTTCGCCGACGTCGCCCACAACCCCGGGTGACCCCGCTCCGTCCCGGGCGCTGCCCGACGCCGAGAAGCTTGCCGCGGCAGCGATCACTGCCGGCGACCTGGGCGGCGGATGGAAGCAGATTGCCGCCGGCACCCACGGCATCGGCTTCGCCTGCGACGCCGGCCGTACAGTGACCGGGGACACCAGCGCCACCCGCGCCCTGCGCCGGCCCGGGGTCACGGTCACCAACCACAACTT
The DNA here is from genome assembly GCA_040756995.1 of Actinomycetota bacterium. Lineage (GTDB taxonomy): Bacteria > Actinomycetota > Acidimicrobiia > IMCC26256 > BP-133 > BP-133. The sequence continues at coordinate 30,430 of JBFLYK010000044.1, forward strand.
CGGCTACCACGGCACCGGCGCGGCCGACACGTTCGCCGCGTACCGGGCCGCCGCCGTTGGCTGCGGTGGCTGGAAGATCAGCGAGTACGCCCGCTCCCTCGACATCGCCGTCACGGTCACGCAGGACAGCCCCAGCCACCTCGTCCTTTCCTACGAGATCAAGGACCGCGGCCACCCCACCACCTACCAGGTCGAACACGTCCTCCTGGCCGGCAACACGCTCGGCATCGTCAGCATGGAAACCGCGGCTCCGCCCGCCAAGGAGCTGCTCGCCACCCTGACCGGCGGGGTCGACGCCGTCGCCGCCCGCTTGGCCGCCCTCGGCGTCTAAGCCAGCTGGGGGCCGCTGGCGACGGCGCGCTACAATGTCGCCATGAGGCCGATTTCGATCAGGTTCTCTGACGACCTCTACCGCCGCCTCAAGCGGCGCGCTGAGCATGCGGGAGAGCCGCTCTCCACACTTGCGCAGCAGGCCGTCGACGAGTGGTTGCGCACCGTCGAGCACCCTGGCGTGATCTTCCGGGACGGGCCCACGGGCCGCCGCGCCGCGCTGGCGGCCGGACCTGACATCTGGGAGGTCGCGGCCGTTCTCGCCCAGCAAAAGGGCTCGCCTGAGAAGCGCCTAGCGGCGACTGCTCGCCATCTCGGACTTCCCATCCGGCAAATCGAGATCGCTGCCGACTACTGGGCCGCTCACCGCGCCGAGATCGACGGGCGGATCGAAGCCAACATCGAGGCCGCCGAACGGGAGCTCGCCGCCTGGGAGAATCGGCGCGCCATTCTCGGCGCTTGACTCCGAAGCGAGCTCTGCGGCTCGTGCTCGACGAGATGTACCCGCCAGCCGCCGCCGAGCGCCTTCGACATCAGGGCATCGACACGCTGGCCGTCAAGGAATCGGCCGAGCTGTCGGGGCTCGGCGACCGTGAGCTCTTGGCCTTCGCCGCCCTTGATCGACGGGTGTTGGTCACCGAGAACGTCGCTGACTTCGCAGTCCTTGCTCGGGTCGAGGAACACGTGGGCATCGTGTTCTGTCACCCGCGCCGATTCCCGCGCGACGCTGATCACATCCCGCGCCTCGTCACGGCCCTCGCGATGCTGTGTCACTCTGCGCCCGCCGGACTCGGCTCTCAGCCTGTTCAGTGGTGGCTCGAGCGATCTGCCAAGGACTGAAGTGACCGGCCCGGCCGAGGGCCGAATGATGTCGCGCTCGGCGGAGGGGAACGTGGACGGACTGGGGGTCAGCTGGCCTGGGGGCCGGCGTCGGCGGGGACGCGGTCGACCAAGAGCCCCTGGCTGATGGCCAGCGAGACCGCATGGGCCTGCGTCCGCACACCGAGCTTGTCGTAGATGCGGATCTTGTGGTTCTCGACCGTCTTCACGGCCATACCGAGCCGACGGGCGATCGACTTGGCCGACAGCCCGTCCGCCATGGCCGTAAGGACGTCGTGCTCCCGGGCCGTCAACGACGGAGCAACGCCGCCGGTGATGCCGCCGCCGATGCCCGCCTCCCGCAGCCGGCGCCACTGCTCCAGCACGGTGGCGGTGGCCGCCGGGCCGAGCACCGCCGCTCCCCCGGCCACCGACTCGACGGCGTCGAGCACCTGCTCGGGGGTCGTGTCGTGGCGGAGGTAGCCGTGGGCGCCCAGCGACAGGATGCGGGTCAGGCGCTCGGGCGAGGGGTCGTCGCAGACAACGATGACCCGGGCGCCGGTGGCCAGCAGCAACACCAGCACCGACTCGATCTCGCTGCCGTCGTCGAAGCTGTCCTCGGCATAGACGACGTCGGGCTGCTCGGAGCGGCACAGCTCCACGAGCTCGGTGGCCGAGCGGGCCTCGCCGACGACGAAGATCCTGCGGGCCACCCCGGAGATGCGCAACACGTCACGGATGAAGGTGCTGCGGTGGGCGGTGATCAGGCTGATGCTCATCGGGAACTCGTTTCAGTGATCAGTGCCGCGGCGACGCTCAGGCGCTGAGGCCGGTGGCCGGCGGCTCCACGGGGTCGAGGAGACCGAGACGGTGGGCAATGGTGACGGCGTGGGCCCGGTTGCGGGCACCGAGCTTGCGGAACATTCGGCTCTGGAGGTTCTCGACGGTTTTCATGGCGATCCCGAGGCTGCGGGCGGTCTGCTTCACCGACTCGCCCCGCTCGACCGACTGCAGGATCGACAGCTCCCGGGGCGTGAGCCGCAGCTCGGCTTGGGCGACCAGCCCGGTACGGGCGGCGGCGGCCAGGCGGCGGGCAGAGAGCGGATCGAGCAGCGTCTCGCCCCGCCGGACGGCGGCCACGGCGTCGGCCAGCTCCACCGGCGAGGCGTCGGTGTGGACGACGGCGTCGGCGCCCCGCAGCACGGCGGCCAGGCGCTCGTCGGCTTCGAGGTGGACCTCGGAGACCAGCACCACCGGCCGGGCGGCCCGACGGGCGGTGTCCCAGTCCTCGGGGCCGGGGGAGACCAGCACGAGGACGGAGTCGGTGTCGACGGCGGCGTCGAGGGCGTCGTCGCCGTCGCTGGCGACGGTGACGGGCACGCCCTGGAGGGAGAGCACGGCCGCGACGAGGTCGCGCACGGTGCCGGTGGCCCCCACCAGCACGGTGGGGGTGGTGTCGAGGTTGAACATGACGGCGAACCGTTAGGCGCTGGGCAGCAGCGTCGGGCCCATGCCCGACATGCCGGGCTGGAGCAGTCCCTGGCGCATGGCCACGGCCACGGCGTGGGCCTGATTCTGCACCCCGAGCTTGGCGAAGATCCGCTGCTTGTGGTTTTCGACGGTCTTGGGACTGATGCCCATGGCCTCGGCCACCAAGCGGGTGGTGGAGCCGGCGCCGATCTCGCCCAGCACCTGGATCTCCCGGTGGGAAAGCAACGGGCGGCGCTCATCGAGGTTGACGACCCGGTCGGCGGGCACGGCGGCCCGGCTGGGGTTCGGCAGGCTGCGGACAGTCCGGAGGAAGGTTCGCATCCCGGCGTTGCGGGAGAAGACGCTGCGGACACCGGCCTGGTAAGCCCGGGCCGGCAGCTCGGTGTCGTCGCCGGGCAGCAGGCCGACCACGGCCAGACCGGGGTGACGCTTGCGGAGGGCGGCGACGAGGCGGCAGGCGTCCCACTCTTCAACCTCGAGCTCGAGGACGACAAGGTCGACGTCGCACTCGGCAGTGGCGGCCAGCAGCTCGGCGGCGCTGGCGGCGGTGGTGACGACGTCCAGGTCGGGCTCATTGGCGAGCACGAGGGCGACGCCCTCCCGGTACAGCCGCTGCCGGTCCTGGATGGCGATCCGCAGGGCTCCGGCGCGCTGGGGGAGCGGACGGGAAAGGTTCACAGGGAAGAGTCTCCTGGCACGGTAGGAGAACGAGCCCCGGTTTTTGAGGCTCTCTTGACGACAGTGAGTTGATCGGTCCGATTCCTTAGGGCTTGAAGGCCTGAAGTGGAAATGACCGGACGGGACTAGAGACCCTGGTAAGGGGCCCCTAGTCCTTCCTGTGGGAGTCGTTTCCAGAAGGTGGACGGATCAGCGACGTCAAGATCGCGATAAGGGCCCAAAGCCGACAACCCGGGGCCCTAGGGGGTGGCGGGTAACTAGTCACCGGGGCCGGGGTCGATCCCCCTGGGTGGCCGGTGATTTGCACCGTTCGGGACCGCGGGGCGCCCGCAGCCGGGCCGCCCCGCGGCGGTCGTGGCGGCCGCACCTGGCGGCCGGACCTGGCGCCCGGCGGAAGGCTCGGGGCTTCCGCCCGAGGCATCATCTCAAGCCCTCCGACCGGTTCGGGCGTCTCGCCCGGGGCATCGTCCCGAGGTTTCGGGCCTGTTCGCGCTACCTTTCTCGCCCGATGGCTCAGGACCCGGACCTCACCGTCGAGCTCACCACCGCCCGGGGTGTCACGCGGACCCTCGACGACTGGACGACCACCTTCCACCTCGCCCTGACCGTGCTGCCGGGCCGGCCGGAGGCGGCGTCGTACGTGCGGATCGGCAAGCGGATCGCCGACGTCCTCGGCGGCTCCGACTGCCGCCCCGCCTTCCTGATCGTGGGCAACGAGCGGGCTGCCCGCCGGGTGCTGGGCAGCGCCCTCGACGACTACCTCTGCTTCCTCGACCCTGAGGGCGCCTTCGTCAAGGCCGCCAGCCTGGCCAGGTTGCCGGCCTTCGTCCACATCCGGGTGGACGGGTCACTGGCCGGGGCCGCCGAGGGCTGGGACCCCAACGCCTGGGACGAGGCCGTCGAGCGCCTGGCCAAGGAGATGGCCTGGTCCCGCCCGCTGATCCCCGCCCCGGGCGACCCGCCACCCTTCGCCGGCTGGAACGCCTGACGGCGCTCGGCGGCTCCGTCGTTCTCGTGTGCCTGGCGGTGAGCCCCGAATCCTGAGTCGACGCCCGATCTAACGTGGTCACACAACCGCCAACGGGGGGAGAACGGATGGATCCGACCGCGCAGCTCGAGCGGGTGTTCGATGAGGTGCAGAAGATCGTTGACGGGGTGACTCCCGGTCAGCTGGAGGACGACACTCCCTGCACCGAGTGGGATGTGCGCGCCCTGCTCAACCACATGACCGGCGCTGTCATCATGTTCGGCAACGCCCTCACCGGCGTCGACAGCCCACCTTCGGGCGGCGACGTCATCGGCGAGGACCCGGCGGAGACGTTCCGCCAGGCCGCCCGCACGACGCTCGACGCCTGGCGGCAGCCCGGGACGATGGAGCGCACCCTGCAGCTGCCGATGGGCGAAGTGCCGGCCGCGTTCGCCATCAACATCAACCTGATGGACGCCTACGTGCACGGCCTGGACCTGGCCGTGGCCACCGGGCAGGAGGACAAGGTCGACCCCGAACTGGCTGAGATGGCCCTCGTGCTGTCGAAGGAGCTGGGTCTCGACAACTTCCGCCGGCCGGGCGTCTTCGGACCGGAGGTGCCCTGCCCCGATTCCGCCGCCCCCCACCGCCGCGTGCTCGCCTTCCTCGGCCGCAATGTGGAGTAACCAGCCGAGCGTTCCTCGGGCCGGTCGGGCGAGCCCGGGTCAGGCGCCCAGGGGCGCCTGACCGAGCACGACGGTGTGGCCGGTGGTGGCGGCCAGCTGCTGGACCAGGCGGAGCTGGAGCAGCGCCGGGTTGTCCTTCAGCAGGGCGGCGGCGTTGGCCAGGTTGCGCAGCGCCGCCGTCTCGCCGCGGGCCCGTTCCAGGGCGGCGAGGCCCTGGGCCCGAGCGACCACCACTTCAGCCTGGGCCTTCTTGATCTCGCCGGGGAAGATCACGTCGCGCAGCTCGAGGCGCTCGAGCGCCAGACCGAACTCGTCGACGCCGCGCACCGCAGCGGTGAGGGCGTCGCCGAGATCCTGCCGGGCGGCGACCAGCTGCTCGACGGTCGTCGCGGCCATGACCTCCCGGGTCGCGATCTGGGCGTTGAGGTACAGCGAAGCGTGGACGTCCTGAGCCGAAGTCACGAACACCACCGGGTCGACCAGCCGGGCTCGGCCGACCACGGTCACCTTCACGGTCAGGCCGTCGGCGGTCGGGATCTCCTGGGTCGGGACGTGAACGATCCACGGCCGCAGGTCCACCCGCCGCACGGCGAAGCCCCGCCGGAACCGGCGGTGCGGGCCGGGATCCAGCACGCCGTCGACCCGGCCGTCCTTGAACAGAACGCCGCGCTCCCACTCCTGAACCACGAACCGCCGACCGCGGGTGACCCGCGCCAATGCCGAGGGATCCTGCCAGTGGAACGCTGCAAAAGCCTTGTTGCGCATGTCTTGTCTCACCGACCTTCCTCGGCGGCTGGTTCGTGAACGCATTGCGGCACAATGGGTTCCGGAGAATTCGGCTCGTCCTCCGGCCAGCGCCGAACCGGCGGCGGGGGCGTGAGCCCGCCCGCAGGGCCGCCGGCCCGGTGCACCGAAGTGCAGCCGGCCGGAGGTCGAACCATGATCGGGATTCGAACCCGGTTAGCACCGTGAAGCAGGAACGGACACACGGAACGGGCTCGGCACGCCGCACCCGCCGCTCGCATCCTGCACACCCGAGAGTACGGATTTCCGCCTCGCCCGTCATCCGAATTTCAAAGGCGGCGGGCAGAGCGGCCAGCCGGGAACAGCGAAAAATCGCAGGCACGGAACGCGGCGAGCACGGCAGGCTTCGCTCCCATGACCGCAAGGCACTCCACCGTGGAAACCGATGGCGCCACCCCCGTCAGCCCGGCGGCGCACCGGCGGACTCACCGCCAGGAGATCCGCACCGCGGACCGGCAGGCGATGCGAATCGCCGCCCGGCAATGGGGAGTGCTCACCCGGGCGCAGGCTTTGAAGGCGGGGCTCACCGGGGATCAGGTCATCTACCGGCTCAGAACCGGCCAGTGGCGCCAGGCCGCCCACGGTGTATATGTCGTTGCCGGCACTCCGAGCCGCTGGGAGCAGAAGGCCATGATCGCCTGCCTGGCCGGGCCCGACGGGACCGTGGCGTCGCACCTCACGGCCGCCGCCTTGTTCGGCCTGGGCAAGCCGCCGCCGGTGCCGCAGGTCACCGTCGGTTCTCAGGCGAGCGGGCGGTTCAGGGGCGCCGCGGTGTTCCGGGGGCGGATCGGGCCCGGAGAGGCATGCACCCGAAGCAGGATCCCCTGCACCAGCCCGGCCCGCACGGTGGTCGACTGCGCCGCTGCCGGCCTGCTCTAAGGTGAGGCGCTCTGGGATCTCGTTGACAGCGCGCTCTGCCGCAAGCTCATTCAGCCGTCGCGACTCATCCGGGCGAGCGGGCGGGTCTGGGCGGCGTCCCGTGGTGTCCGGCGACGCCACCTCCACGAACTCGAGCGGGCCCTCGACGTGTGGCGCTCCGGGGCCCCAGCCGGCAGCCCGCCCGAGGCGAGGCTGCAGCGGAAGCTCATCGAATGGGGCTTCCCTCGGGCCGAGCGCCAGGTCGAAGTCTTCGACGAGGACGGCAAACTCGTTGCCCGGGCCGATATCGGCATCCGGGAGTGGAAGGTGCTCTTCGAATACGACAGCGATGAGCACCATGGCCCCCGCTGCTGGATCGCCCACGACGAGCGCCGGGAACGGATCGAGGCCCTCGGCTGGGTCGTGATATCCGTCGACCGATTCGATCTTCGCCCGTCCAGCACCCGCCTCAAGAGGCTGCTCGACGACCTGTCACTGGCGCGGAAAGTGGGAATAATCCCCACTTTTCGCGGGGGTGAACCGCCAAGAAGCTGCGCCGCCTGACGGCGCGCCGCCTCAGCCGCCGCCGCTCACGCCCTCGATGATCCCGCCCCGGGTCATCGCTTCGACGTCGAGCGCCTTGTCGACCGCGGCTTCGTCGAGCAGGCCCCGCTCGAGCACCACCTCCCGGGCGGTCTTGCCTTCCTTCATCGCCTGCTTGGAAACCTCGGCCGTCTGGTCGTAGCCGATCAGCGGCACCAGCGCGGTCACGATCGGTAGCGACAGTTCGGCGTTGCGCCGGCAGCGCTCCTCGTCGGCGGTGATGCCGGTCACGCAGGTGCGGGTGAATGTGCGGGACACCGCCGCCAGCAACCGGATCGACTCCAGCAGGTTGCGGGCCATGACCGGCAGCATGACGTTGAGCTCGAGGTTCCCGGCCGAGCCCCCGAAGGCCACGGCGGCGTCGTTGCCGACCACCTGGGCGCACACCTGGCAGACGGCCTCGGCTGCCACCGGGTTCACCTTGCCGGGCATGATCGACGAGCCGGGCTGGAGGTCCGGCAGACGGATCTCGGCCAGACCCGTCCGGGGCCCCGACGACAGCCACCGGATGTCGTTGGAGATCTTGTACAGCGACACGGCGATCGTGCGCAGGGCACCCGACGCCTCGACCAGCCCGTCCCGAGCCCCCTGGGCCTCGAAGTGGTTCCTCGCCTCCCGCAGGTCACCGAGCCCCGGGTTGCGCTCCTTCAGCAGCTCGATCACCGACGGGGCGAAGTCGGGCGGGGCGTTGATGCCCGTCCCCACCGCGGTGCCGCCCAACGGCAGCTCCGCCAACCGCGGGTACACCGCCTCGAGCCGCTCGATCCCGTTGCGCACGGCCGCCGCCCAGCCGCCGAACTCCTGGCCCAATGTGACCGGGGTGGCGTCCATGAGGTGGGTGCGGCCCGCCTTCACCACCCGGGCGAACTCCGCCGCCTTCGCCTCCAGGGCCGACGCCAGCTCGTCGAGCGCCGGCACCAGCTCCTCCTTGCAGGCGGCGTAGGCGCCGAGGTGAATGGCGGACGGGAACACGTCGTTGGAGCTCTGCGACGCATTCACATGGTCGTTGGGGTGGACCCGCTTCGAGCCCCGAGACTCGCCCAGCAGCTCCGACGCCCGGTTGGCGATGACCTCGTTAGTGTTCATGTTGGACGAGGTTCCCGAGCCCGTCTGATAGACGTCGACGGGGAACTGGTCGTCGAGGCCGCCGCCGGCCACCTCGCCGGCCGCCTCCTGGATGGCCTTCGACCGCTCCGGGTCGATGATCCCGAGCCGCTCGTTGACCGCCGCCGCCGCCTGCTTGATCGAGGCCAGCGCCCAGATCATGCGGCGCTCCAACCGGAGCCCGGAGATCGGGAAGTTGTCGACCGCCCGCTGCGTCTGCGCCCCCCAGTACGCCTCCTCGGGGACGGACACCTCCCCCATCGAATCCTTCTCGATCCGCGCCATGACGAGCGTTCCTCCAGTGCGAACAGTGGTCCAGACCAGGGTCGGAAGTTCAGGCCGCAGGGTATCGGGCCCACGCCGCCCCGCACCGCTCCGGGCCGGCGTGCCACCATGGTCGCCATGGGCCGCTTCATCTGGGGAGTGCGCGTCGGCGTCGCCATGGCGCTGCTCGGCGGGCCGGTCGCGGCCACGACGACGACCACGAGACCCCGTCCGCCGAAAGCGTTCACGCCGTCGGTGTCGCCCTCGACCATCGCCAACCGGCCGGGCTGCGGGCAGCCGACGACGGCCACCGTGTCGACCGGCACGACGGGCGACACCAGGAAGGTCACCTTCCGGGTGCAAGTCGGCGGCCGCACCACCAGCCTCTACGCCAGCGGTTCCGGCAGCCGCTGGTCGGCCACCCTCAAGGGCTCCGCCTTCGGCGCCGATTCCGGCTCGGGCACTGTCCGGGCCATCGCCTCCGGCCCCGGCGGGTCGACGGAGTCCGGCCCGACGACCATCACGGTCACCGACTGCCGGCCCTGAGCGCCGCCCGCCGAGCGGCAGGCACGCGCCCGCCGAGCGGCAGCGGCCCGTCGCTACCATCGGATTGATGCTCGAGTCGATTCCCGCCCCGGACGAGATCCGCCTCACCCGCTTCTCCCACGGGGCGGGCTGCGCCTGCAAGCTGTCGCCGGCGGAGCTGCGCACGGTGCTCGGCCTGGTCCGAGGACTCGACCCGCCGGCCGACCCCGATCTCCTCGTCGGCCTCGACACCGCCGACGACGCCGCCGTCTACCGGGTCCGCGACGACCTGGCCATCGTCTTTACCGCCGACTTCTTCACCCCCATCGTCGACGACCCCTACGACTTCGGACGGGTGGCCGCCACCAACGCCCTCTCCGACATCTACGCCATGGGCGCCCGGCCGATCATGGCCCTCAACCTCGTGGCCTGGCCCCGGGACGGGCTGCCCTTCGAGCTGCTGGCCCGCACTCTCGACGGCGGCGCCTCGGTCGTCCGCAGCGCCGGCGCCCTCGTCGTCGGCGGCCACTCCATCGACGACAACGAGCCGAAGTACGGCTGTGCCGTGGTCGGCACCGTCGATCCCCGGGCCGTCCTCACCAACGGCGGCGCCCGCCCCGGCGACGCCCTCGTCCTCACCAAGCCGATCGGCCTCGGCATCATCTCCACCGCCCTCAAGCGGGATCAGGCGCCACCGGCGTTACTGGACGAGGCCGTCCGGCTTATGACCACCCTCAACGAGGGCGCCCGGGATGCCGCCCTCGAGGTCGGCGTCAACGCCGCCACCGACGTCACCGGCTTCGGGTTGCTCGGCCACCTCCGGGAGATGCTGATGGCCTCCGGGCTCTCCGCCCGGGTGGATCCCACCCGGGTGCCGGTCATCGACGGCGTCCGGGACCTGCTGGCCGCCGGCATGGTGGCCGGAGGCACGAAGCGCAACCACGCCTTCGTCGATCCCGACGTGGAGTGGGGCGGGCTGCCCTCCGAAGAACAGTTGCTCCTGGCCGACGCCCAGACGTCGGGCGGCCTCCTCCTGGCCGTCGACCCGGCCCGGGCCGGGGCTCTGGTCGCCGCCCTCAACCGCCGGGGGACCCCGGCCGCGGCGGTCATCGGCCACACCATCGAAGGGGCTCCCGGGCACATCGGCATCCGCTGACTCCCGGCCACCTCCGCTGCGTCACAGCGGCGACAGGCGCCAGGGCGGCGGCCGGGTCAAGCGCCAGGCGATTACCGGCCCACGACGAGCGGGTACACCACCCGCGAACGGGCGCCGCCGGCGTCACGGAGCCGGCGACGGGCTAGGAGGTAGGGACGGTGGCCACGAGGCGGAGCGCAAAGAAGAGCGCCGGAAGCGGGAGTACCCGAAGCGGTCGGCCAAGGAGACCGGCAACGGGGACATGAGCGACGACCGCTCCCGTACCGCCGAGGCCGGGGCCGCCGGGGTCACCGCCCGGGCCCGGATCGGCACCACCCGCCGGGGCGGTCGGGCCGGCACCCGGCCGAAAGCCAAGTCCGAGCCGATCGCCGAGGCGACGGTGACCGCTACCGACGACGTCCTGGCCGCCAGCAACGCCCAGAAGGCGCTGAGCCCCGACATGCCGAGGGTGGCCTGGCTCCGGACGCAGCTCCAGAACCTCGAGGCCGAGCGGGCGGAGCGCCTGGTGAAGGTGGCTCAGCTGACGCTGATCGCCATCATCTTCATCGCCTTCGTGGTCCAGAATGCCGAACCGGTCAGTGTCACCTTCCTGTTGTTCTCGCTGAACATCCGGCTCATCTGGGTGATCGTCGCCTGCGGCCTCCTCGGCGGCGTGGCCGGCTACCTGATCGGCCGGCCGGAGAAGAGCCTCCGTGCCCTGCTGCCCCAGAAGGAGAAGGAGAAGAAGGTCCGCAAGACCTCCCGCACCGCCAGGGCCTGAGAAACCGGCCTGAGGAAGCGGCCTAAGAAGCGGCGAAGTCGGGGACGGGCTCGGTCGGCCGGTCACCGGAAAGAATCAGCGCCACCCAGGTCATGGCGTCGCGCACGCTCTCCATCGACACCTGGTGACCCATGGCGTACTCCCGGTAGACGACGGGCACGCCTTCGGCGCCGAGGCGGGTCACCGTCCGGCGGCCGTGGTCGACGGAGATCGTCGGGTCCGCCGTGCCGTGCTGGATGAAGACGGGCGGCGCGGTGGCGAAGTCGTATTCCAGCTCGGGCCGCTCCGGGAGGAAGCCGCTCATGCCCAGCAGCCCGGCCGGCCGCGGCCGCTCACTGCGCCGCAGGCCGAGGGACAGGGTCACGGCGCAGCCCTGGGAGAAGCCGGCCACGATGGACTGCGACCGGTCGAATCCGTACCGGGCGCAGGCCTCATCGAGCAGATCGTCGACGGCGTCGACCGACGAGACCAGCTCCGGCCCGGCCTTGGGGATGCCGTCGGTCCGGTACCACTCCCAGCCGGACATGAAGGGCAGCGGCGCCCGGGGCAGCACGGTGAGGAACCGGCCCTCGGGGTCGAGGTGGGAGACCACCGGCTCAAGATCCTCCTCGTTGGCGCCCTTGCCGTGGATCAGCACCAGCAGCCGGTCGGGCTCCTGCCGGCCCCGCACGACTTTGCTCACCAGAGGTGTGGCCACGAGCGCACCCTACCCGTCCCAATAATGTGGACCCGATGGAGCCACTGACGCCCGAAGAACTGCGCGTCGTCGCCTGCCTGGTGGAGAAGCAGCTCACCACCCCCGACAGCTATCCCCTCACCGAGAACGCGGTGGTGGCGGCCTGCAACCAGCTGTCGAACCGGAACCCGGTGGTGGCGTACGACAACAACACCGTCCGGGTCACGCTCACGGCCTTGCGCCAGCGGGGCCTGGCCCGGGTGATCCACACGCCCGGCGCCCGGGTGCCCAAGCACCGCCACATCCTCGACGACGCGCTCGGCCTCAACGAAGCCGAGGTGTCGCTGCTCGCGGTCCTGGCCCTGCGGGGGCCGCAGACCGTCGGCGAGCTGCGCACCCGCACCGAACGCATGCACGAGTTCGCCTCGCTGTCCGAGGTGGAGGAGGTCCTCGAGGGTCTCGCCGCCCGGGACGAGCCGCTCGTCGTCCGCCTCGAACGCCAGCCCGGCCAGAAGGAAGCCCGCTACGCCCAACTCCTGGCCGGCCCACCGGACACCGTTCCGGCCGCCTCGGCCGTCGGCGGAGTGCCGGCGGCCGGCTCCTCCCACATCAGTCCGCCGACCACGGCCGCCTCCGGCGCCGCCAGCCCGCCGGCCGGCGCCCCCGCCGCGGCGGCCGACACCTACACCGGCTGGGCCGAGGAGGACCGCCCCCAACGGGCGGCCCCCGCCCCCGCCGGTCCGCCCGGCTCCGCCGCCGCCACGGTCGACGCCGACCGCCTGGCCGCCCTGGAGAAGCGCCTCGCCGACGTGGAATCCGAGTTGGCCATTCTCCAAGCCGAACACCGGGAGCTCCGGGAAGAACTCGGCCTGAGCCCCCGCCGTCCCCCGGCGGGCGAAGCCCCGGCCATCGAGCCCGACTGAGGCTGCCTCCCGCACGGCGGGTTGCCTGCGTTCTGGCGTTCGTTTACCGGGATATAGCGGAAATCGAACGCCAGAATGAGGCTCGTGACCGGGGCACGGCGGTCGTGGTGGGGGTGGGGCCTCGAAGAGTCGGCCCTGACCGGCGCGCGGCTCGACGGGCTCGGGGCGCTGCTGGCCGGGTTCTTCGGTGTCACGCCGGAGCGGCGCACCCCCGTCCCGCTCGCCGAGCTCAGGCTGCGCCCGCCGCGCCTCGAGCCTCCGCCCGCCCTCGAAGCGATCTGCGACACCTCGACCTACGAACGGGCCCGGCATGCCTATGGCCGTTCGTTCCGGGACGTCGTGCGGGGGTTCCGGGGCGAGTTCCCCCATCCGCCGGACATCGTCGCCTTCCCCCGCACCGAGGCCGATGTCGCCGCAGTACTCGACTGGTGCGGCTCGACCGGCACGGCGGTCGTCCCCTACGGCGGCGGGTCCTCGGTCGTCGGCGGCGTGGAATGCGACGCCGACCGCACCGTCACCCTCGATCTCACCGGCCTGGGCCGGGTCCTCGAGATCGACGCCACCTCGCAGGCCGCCCGCATCCACGGCGGAGCGCTCGGCCCGGCCATCGAGGACCAGCTCCGCCCGGCGGGCCTGACGCTGCGCCACTACCCCCAGTCGTTCGAGTTTTCGACCCTCGGCGGCTGGATCGCCACCCGGTCCGCCGGCCACCACGCCACCCTGGCCACCCACATCGAAGACCGGGTGGAGTCGCTCCGGGTCGTCACCCCGCACGGCACGATCCAGACCCGCCGCCTCCCGGCCTCCGGCGCCGGCCCCGCTCCCGAACGGCTCTTCGCCGGCTCCGAGGGAGCCCTCGGCGTCATCGTCGAGGCCTGGATGCGGGTACTGCCCCGCCCGAGGTTCCGGGCCGCCGCCTCAGTGGCCTTCGACGACTTCGACGACGGCGTCGCCGCCACCCGGGCGCTGGCGCAGTCCGGCCTGCACCCGTCGAACTGCCGGCTCCTCGACCGGGCCGAAGCCCGCTTCTCGGGGACGGGCGACCAGCCCGTCCTCCTCGTCGCCTTCGAGTCCGCCGCCCATCCGGTCGACGTCCTGCTCGGCCAGGCCCTGGAGTGCTGCGCCGATCACGGCGGACGGGCCACCGGGAGTCCCGCCGGCGGCGAAGGGTCGGGCCGAGATCCCACCGCCGACGCCTGGCGCCGGGCCTTCTTCGACCTGCCCTATCTCCGGGACGGGCTCGTCGCCTTCAGCGCTATCGCCGAAACGTTCGAGACGGCCATCACCTGGGACCGCTTTTCCGTCCTCCACGACGCGGTGAAATCCGCCGTCAAGGACGCCCTGTCGACCGCCGGCGCCGGCCAGGGCTTCATCTCCTGCCGCTTCACCCATGCCTACAGCGACGGCCCGGCGCCGTACTACACGGTCATCGCCCCCGGCCGGCCGGGCGCCGAACTCGAACAGTGGGCCGCCATCAAGGAGGCGGCGTCGGCGGCCATCGCCCGGGCCGGCGGCACCATCACCCATCACCACGCCGTCGGCCGGGACCACCGACCGGCCTACGACGGTGAGCGGTCCAGCCTCTTCGCCGACGTGCTGCGGGCGGCCAAGGCGACCCTCGATCCGTCCGGCATCCTCAACCCCGGAGTCCTCTTCGATCCGGTGGCTCCCGACCGGAGCAGCCACCGACCCGAGTAACCCTCGGCGCACCCCGGCGCCTAGCCTTGCGGGCGTGGTGCTCGCGGCCGTCAACCTCCACCCCACACTCCTGCCCATCACGCTCCTGACCGTCTTCACGATCGGGATGAGCGTGTGGCTGATGGTGGCGGTGGCGAAGGCCGGAACTCCCGGCCCCGCCGACACCGCCGTGTCCTACGAACACGCCTGGGACCGACTCGACTTTGCCACTCTCTGGAACCTCTCCGGCCCCAACCTGCGGGACGGCCGCACCCGGGATCAGTTCGTCCGGGACAAGATGGCCGCCTACGAGGGGGAGGGCCCCCGGCTCTCCAGCCTGGTTCGGTCGGTCGAACCCGAGAAGGTCGACGTGAACGGGCCGGTGGCCCGCGTGCTGACCCGGCTGCACCTCCACTCCGGTGAGACCGTCGTCGACGAGATGCTCCTGGAGCGGATCGGGCCCTCCTGGCACGTAACTGCGTACCACCTCGCTACGGGGCATCCCCGGACAGGTATCGCTCCGGCGAACTGAGATACCTGTTTTGATACCTGTTCTTCGGCGCGAGCAGCGCCTACGATGTGCCGCGCTGCCAGACGAGGGGGGCACTGAACACAGGGAGGGTGGATGCGCCACTACCTCGTGGTGGCCAACCAGACACTGAAGCAGCCAGAGCTGACAGAGAAGATCAGGACCTGCAACGAAGCCGGCCCGTGTGACTTCTTCCTACTCGTGCCGGCGACCAGAGCCCACGGCCCGCTGCGGTGGACGCCGGCTGATGCTTATGCGGTTGCCAGGCGACGTCTGGAAAGCGCCCTTGAGCGCGTCAGAGCTCTCGGCGTCGATGTCATCGGCGAAGTCGGAGATCCCAGCCCCGTGGTGGCCATCGGCGAGTTGCTTCGCCGGCGGTCGTTCGACTCCCTGATCCTCTCGACCCTTCCGGTCGGGCCGTCGCAGTGGCTTCGCTGCAACGTTCCGGCTCGGATCGAGCAGCTCTTCAACCTTCCGGTGGAGTTGGTCACGCCGCCAACGGACCTCGACGTCGATCTCACCGTCGCGGAAGCCGAGGCCGCCACGGCCGCGGCCGCCGCGCCCGGTGCCCACATACAGGAGGCGGTGGCCGCCAAGTGACGACGCTGGCCCCGCTGCCGGGCCGGGAGACCGGCTCCGGCGGCGAAGGAGACGACGCGGCAGACGGCCGCGACGTGGGGGTGCGTTCCAATCCGGCGGGAGAGGCCACCACCACGTCAGCCCCGAACCACACAGATCCCTCCAACACCAGAACCGTCTCCGTTAACTCCAACACCGAGGACGGGGCGGGGATCACCGTCGACCTCACCTTCCACCGACCGAGGGCGGCCGCCAACGACCCGGCCGGCCAGGCGTCGTGGGTCCTGGGGTTGGCCCTCGCCCTGCTCTCCGAAGGCGCCGCCGAACGGGTGGCGATGGCCGAGATACTGGCCGAGGCGGCTGGCCGGTCCCGGGCCATCGAAGGGGCCTACGGACGGGCGGTCGCCCTGCTCAGCGAGTATCCCGGCGACCCGCTCGTCCACCGCACCGTCGACCTGTTGGCGAAGGCGCTCCTCCGGAGCCGGCGTCCGGCCCGGGCGGCCGAGGAGGCGTGACCGGGCGCCCAATGCACTCCCGTCCGATGGAGGTTGTCGCGGCGCGGGCCGGGGGTGACTGAGGTGCCCGGATACCGTCCCCGGGTGTTGTTCGTCAGCGACCACGACAGCGGCGCGGCCCGCATCTGCGCCGCCTATCTGGAGCTCGTGGCCGGCGACCGCTACGAGCCGCTGGCCGCGTCCCTCGAGCCGGGCGAGGGACTCTCGAGTGAGGCGTCGACGGCGCTCCGGGAGGACGGCGTCACCGCCGTCGAGGGCCCCGGCCTGGCGATGACCGCCGATCTGGCCGAGATCGTCGACCGGATCGTGACCCTCGGCTTCACGCTCAATCCCGAGGTCGCCCGCGAGGTTCCCCGGGAGGAGTGGGGAATCCCCGGCCTCGCCGGACGGCCCCTGGCCGAGGTCCGGGTCATCCGCGACACCATCCGCCGCCTCGTCGAGAAGCTCGTCGCCCGCCTCGACACCGAGGCCGCCGTCCGCTGACGCCCGGGGCTCCACCCCGCCTTGACGACCCGCTGAGTCCTTTGCCCGACCGGCGGGTACCGTTTTCCCAGACGCGGGCGTATCCCAATTGGTCGAGGAGGCGCTCTTAAAAAGCGCTGGGCCGGAAGGCCCGTGTGGGTTCGAGCCCCACCGCCCGCACCGTTCCGGCGCTAGTCGACTTCTCTCCGGCCGCACCCCAGATGTTTGGCGAATTCTTACGAAGGGAGTTGCCCTTCAAGCCCGCATTGTGGAGGAATGGGCGGAGTGTTCGCTGGGGGTCAGCAGCGTCGCTGACGAGCGCTTTCATCAGCCGAAACCTCCGGGGCGGGTCGCCGGGGGAAGGAGGTAGTGAATGCGCAGGAAGCTCACCGCCATCGCGGCGGTGGCGCTGACGGCCGCCTTGGCGGTTCCGGCAGTGGCCTCCGCCGACGGGGGCACGACAGCCCTCGGCAAGGGCGGAGGTAAGGATCGCCACGGCGGCGGGGGCAAGGGTTGGGGCCACCACCATGGCGACCGCGATGGGCACCACGACGGACGGGGCCGCTACGGCCACCACCACGGAAGGGCCCGCCACGGCCACTTCTACCGCTACCCGTTGTTCTACGGGCACCCGTTCGGGTACGGGTTCTACGGCTATCCGTTCCGGTACGCCGGCTACGGATATCCCTTCTGGTACGGCGACTACGGCCGCTGGTACGGCGACTACGAGCGCTGGTACGACTACGGCCGCTCCTACAGCGACTACAGCCGCGGGTACGGCGGCGGCTACAGCGACTGCCGCTGGTATGGCGGCCCCCAGGGCGGGTTCGGCTGTGCCTACCCGTACCCCAGGTTCCGGGACGGCACCTACGTTGAGGAGCCGGTGTCTGACGGAACGGCGACGCCGGCACCGGGCACGGACACCACGACCACCACCACGACGGCGCCAGGTGGGCAGCCGACGCCGGCACCGGGCACCGACACCACGACCACGACCACGACGGCACCAGGTGTCCAGCCCACGCCGCCGCCGGAAACGGACACCACGCCGGCACCGGGTGGGGCGCGACGCCGGCACCGCGCCCGGAGGTGAGGCCGACACCCGGCACGGACACCACTGCGCCGGGGCCTCGGCCATTTGGATTTTTTTCCGCGAACACCTGTTCTTGTCGGTCAAACGTGCCGATAGGACCGCATGACCTCGGGACCGTTCCCCAGCGATGCGGGCTAGCACCCGGGCGGCGCTGGCCGCCGGGGTTGTAACCGCGCTGTTCTTCGGGTGGCTGGCGCTCGAGCTCGGCGGCGCGCGCACGACAGTCACCGTCGACAACGTGGGGCTGTGCCTCGCCGCCCTCGTGGCCGCAGTGGCCTGCGGGTGGGCCGCCCGGGGTGGCGCCGGCCGGCAGTGGCTGTGGCTGAGTGGCTGCAGCGCGTTGTGGGCGTCGGGCCAGGCGATGTGGACCTGGTACGAGCTGGTCCTGGACCGGCCGACCCCGTTCCCGTCGCTGGCCGACGTCGGCTTCCTCGGCGCCATTCCCCTCGGCCTGGCCGGCCTCTTGGCCTTTCCCGCCTGTCAACCGCTGAACCGGTTCCGGGCGGTGTGCGATGGGGTCATCGTCGCCCTCTCCGTTGTGGGCGCGGCCTGGGCCCGGCTCCTGGCGCCGATCGCCGCCGAGTCGCCGGGCGGCCTGGAGGGGTTCCTCGGCCTCGCCTATCCGGTGACCGACATCGTCCTCATCGTCGTCGCCCTCACCGTCGCCGGCCGCACCGAGCGTCGCCATCACCGGCCCATGGCCTATGTGATCAGTGGCATCGGGGCAGTGGCGGCGGCGGACTGCATCTACGGGGCGTTGGTCGCCACCGGGCGGTACTCGACGGGCCAACTGTTCGACGCCGGCTGGATGCTCGGCTTCCTCCTCGTCGCCACCGGCGCGGTGGCCGCCCGCCGGGACACCCCGCCGGCCGGCGACAGGTCCACGGTCGAGGTGCCCGTCGGTCTGCGCTGTGCGCCGTACTTCGCCGTCGTCCCGCTCATCGTGGCCATCGGCGTCGAGCGGCTCCTGACCCCGACCATTCCCGAGAGCACCATCTACGTCGGCGTCACCGTGGCCGGCCTTGTCGTGCTGCGCCAGTTCCTGGTGGAGAAGGAGAACGGCCGGCTGACCGAGCGACTGCGGCTCGAGGCCGCCGAGCACCGGGCCACCGCCGCCGCGCTCACGGAAGCGCAGGCGATGGCGCACCTCGGCAGCTGGGAGGCGGAGATGCCGGCGGGTGACGTCCGGTGGTCGGACGAGATGTTCCGCATCCTCGGCTACGAGCCCCGCCAGGTCACTCCGAGTGTGTCCCTCTTCCTGTCCCACGTGCACTCCGACGACCTCGCCGGCCTCATCACCGAATCGAACCGGGCCAGACAGGACAGCCGGAAAGGCCGGTACGAGTGCCGGATCGTGAGGACGTCGGGCGATGTGCGATGGACGGCCGTGTCGATGACGCCGACCTTCGACGCCGGCGGGGCACTGGTCCGGATGCACGGGACGCTCCTCGACATCACCGAGATCCGCGAAACCCGGGACCGCCTCGGGGCGGCGGAACGGCGGTTGGAGGAGGGCTTCGCCCATTCACCGACGGGCATGGCCCTCGTCGGTCTCGACAGCGTCATCCTCGACGCCAACCCTGCGCTGTGCGATCTGGTGGGCCGAAGCCGTGAGGAGCTCGTCGGCCGCTCGACCAGAGAACTCGCCCACCCGAGCGACCACGCCGCGCTCGTCGCTCGCCGGGCTGAGGTCATCGCCGCCGGGCACGGGTCGTTCCAGTTCGAGACCCGGCTCCAGCGTCCGGACGGCCAGTTCCGGTGGATCGAAGTGACCTCGACGCTGGTTCCGACCACCGGCGAGTGGCCGCCGTACTTCTTCAGTCACGCCGTGGACATGTCCGCCCGGAAGGCGGCCGAGGCCGAGATCGCCCACCGGCATCGTCACGACGCCGTCACCGGCGCACCGAACCGCACGGCCCTGACCGAGGCACTCATTGCCGCCGCCGGGGAACCGGCCGCGCTCATCCTCCTCGACATCGAGAACTTCGGGCAGATCAACCAGAGCCTCGGGCACGGCGTCGGAGACCGCGTGCTGACCGAGGTGGCGCAGCGCCTGCGGCAGTGCCGCGCCGGTGATTTCGTCGCCCGGGTCGGCAGCGACGAGTTCGCCGTCCTCATCCGGGGCACGGCCGGCGCGGCCGAGGCCCAGGAGGTGGCGGCCACGCTCCTGCACGCCCTCGAGCGCACCCTGACGGTCGAGGCCCTTCCGCTGCACATCCGGGCCACGGCGGGAATCGCCCTCGGAACCGGCGCTTCCGACACCGCCCGCCTCCTCGCCCGGGCCGACCTGGCCCTGTACACGGCCAAGGAGTCCGGTGTCACGACGGTGGTCTGCGACGACGACGCCGACGTCGGCAGCGTCGCCCGCCTGGCCCTCGTGGCCCGCCTGCGGGAGGCGATCGCCGGGCCCGAGTTCACGGTCCACTACCAGCCGAAGATCGAGATCCGGACGGGCCGGGTCGTCGGTGTCGAGGCCCTGGCCCGCTGGGTGGACGGCGATCGCGGTCCGGTGTCACCGGGTGAGTTCATCCCGCTGGCCGAACAGTCGGGGCTCATCGCTCCGATGACCCGACGGGTGCTCGACGAGGCGCTGAGTCAGTTGCGGCGCTGGCGCGACGAGGGCATCGACCTGGAGATGGCGGTCAACATCTCGCCCCGCCTCCTGACCGATCCCGAGCTTCCGGCCTGGGTGGCCATCGCCCTGCAAACCCACGGGATTCCCGGCGGCCAGCTCATCCTGGAGATCACGGAGAACGCCGTGGCGGAGGGGCCCCGGGCGCTCGAGGCGCTGTCGATCCTGCAGGAGCTCGGCGTCCGGCTCTCCATCGACGATCTCGGTACGGGCTACTCGTCGTTGGCCTATCTGAAGCGTCTTCCGGTGGACGAGTTGAAGATCGACCGGGCCTTCATCACCGACATCGCCCACGACGAGCGTGACCGGGCCATCGTGCAGTCGATCGTCGGTGTGGGCCGGAGTCTCGGGCTCACCGTCACGGCCGAAGGCGTCGAGGACGCCGAGAGCCTCGACGTGCTGCGGACGTTGGGCTGCGAGGTGGCGCAGGGCTACCACTGCTGCCGGCCGACGCCCGGCCCGGACCTCACCGGCTGGCTGGCGTCCCGGGCCGGCAACGTGTTGGCGAATTCTTAGTGAAAGAGTTGCCTTCCGGTTCCGTTTTGTGACGGAATGACAGCCGCGTGTTCGCTGGGGGTCAGCGGGGTCGCTGACGAGCGCGTTCATCAACCGAGCCTCCGGGGCTGGAACCGGGGGGAAGGAGGGAGAATGCGCAGGAAGCTCACCGCTGTCGCGGGGATGGCGCTGGTGGCCGCCTTGGCGGTTCCGGCGGTCGCCTCGGCCGAGGACCGAGTCTCAGCCTTCGGCAAGGGCGGAGGCAAGGGTGGCGGCAAGGGTCACTACAGCAAGGGCCACGGCAAGGGCTGGGGCAAGGGTCACCACCGAGGCGGGTACCACCGTCACCGGCACGGATGGGGCTACGGCCGCTACCACCGCTATCCGTTCTTCTACGGGTATCCGTTCTGGTACGGCGGCTACGGCGGCCGGTTCGTCTACGGCTACCCGTACTACCCGTACCCGTACGGCTACCCGGGCTTCCGTGACGACGCCTACGCCGGCGAACCGATGCCCGACGGCGCGACCACGCCGCCGCCGGCGGGCGAGAAGGCTCCGGCGCCCGAACCGGGCCCGGACGCCAAGCCGGCCGACCCCGGTAAGGACGCCACCAC
>JBFLYK010000045.1:0-51329 GCA_040756995.1 Actinomycetota bacterium
GCTGGAGGCCCTATAGGGGCCCTGGGCGCGACCGGTCGCGCTTGGGCACCGACCCCTCCCGGCAGGTGGCGACGAAGCGGGCGACGGCGCCGGGGTCGCCCCCGGGGTGGTGGTGGAGGTAGGTGGCCAGGAGCGTTGGGCTGGCGAAGCCGTCGGGGCGTTCGCCGAACCGGCTGTGGAAGAGCAGGGCGTCGCCGGCCGGGGAGATCGTGGAGTAGTGGAACTCGTGGCCCCGCACCACGGTTCCGGGATCGCCGATGGGGGACGGGGCGGTCACCGTCGCCGCCCGGTAGCCGAGCGTCAGGCGGCCGGTCATCTCGGCGTCGGCCGGCACGACGCCGGCCATCGCCCGTCCGTCGAGGGACCGGCACAGCCAGAGGAGCCCGCCGCACTCCGCCCAGACGGGCAGGCCGCTCCCGATCCGGCGCCGGACGTCGTCGAGCATGGGCTCGTTGGCGGCCAGGTCGGCGGCGTAGACCTCGGGAAAGCCGCCGCCGGCGATGAGCCCGTCCACCGCTTCGGGGAGCGCCTCGTCCCGGAGGGGATCGAACGGCACCACCTCGGCGCCCGCCGCCACCAGCGCATCGAGCGTGTCGGTGTAGGTGAAGGTGAACGCCGCTCCGGCGGCCACGGCGATCCGGATCGGCCCCGCCGCTCGTCCTTCACCGCCCGGCGCCATCGACCCGCCGCCCGCCGGAGCCGGGAGCGGGACCGGCCCGACGTGCATCGCCGGCGCCGAGGCGGCCAGCCGGAGCACGGCGTCGAGGTCGACCTGTTCGGCCACGGCGGCGGCCAGGCGGTCGAGGGCTTCGGCCACGGCGGCGGGCCGCTCGGCCACCGGGACCAGGCCGAGGTGGCGGTCACGCCAGGTCAGGCGGTCGTCGCGGCCCAACGCGCCGAGCACCGGCACCGCCAGCGGCGCCAGTGCCTCCCGGAGCTGAACCTCATGGGCCGGCGAACCCACCTGGTTGAGGACGACGCCGCCGAGCCGCACCGACCGGTCGAAGGTACCGAAGCCGTGGACCAGCGCCGCCACCGACGCCGACATCGCTCCGGCGTCGACCACCAGCACGACCGGTGCGTCCAGCATCCGGGCCACGTCGGCCGTCGACGACGGCGTCCCGTCGGCCGACCCGTCGAAGAGGCCCATCACGCCTTCGACGACG
The DNA here is from genome assembly GCA_040756995.1 of Actinomycetota bacterium. GTDB lineage: Bacteria > Actinomycetota > Acidimicrobiia > IMCC26256 > BP-133 > BP-133. The sequence goes on from JBFLYK010000045.1 coordinate 1,167, forward strand.
AGGACGTCGGCGCCGTCCGCCGCCCGCCCGGCCAGCGCCGGAATCACCTCCGCCCCGCACAGCCAGGCGTCGAGGTTCCGGGGCGGCCGCCCGCAGGCCAGGGCGTGGTAGCCGGGATCGATGAAGTCCGGCCCCACCTTGGCCGCCGCCGGCCGGTGCCCGGCCCGCCGCAGCGCCGCCAGCAGCCCGGTGGCCACCGTCGTCTTGCCGACGCCGGAATGGGTTCCGGCCACCACGAGCCGGGGGCCGAGAACAGTTGAAGTCATGGCCCGCCGAACGTAGCCCGAAGGGGAGTGAACAGTTACAGTGTCCGCCGTTGCGGACGGGAAGCCGGTGCGAATCCGGCGCGGTCCCGCCACTGTGACCGGGAAGCAGACCTCGAAGGGCCACTGGGCAACCGCCCGGGAAGGTGAGGCGAGCGATGATCCGGAGCCAGGAGACCGGCCGCAATGGAACGGGAGGCGCCCGTTCCGCCCACGAGGATGGAGGAGGCACTCGATGTCGACGATCACCGCAGCGGCCCGCAACACCGCTGTTCAGCTGCCGATCTGGGCCTGGCTGGCCATGGCGCTGGCTCTGGCCACCCTCTACGCCGTGACGTTCGACAACGGCTTCCTCTCCTCGGCCGTGACCAACTCCGGCATGTACCTCCACGAGCTGTTCCACGACGGGCGCCACCTCCTCGGCGTCCCCTGCCACTAGTCGCCGGCCCGGCCGGCCTCTTTCCCGGTCGCCCGCCATGTGGAAGCGCTTCGACCCGTCGCGTCCGCTGGCCGTCCTCATCGGTGCCGTCATCGCCGGCCTCCTGGCCGGCCTGGTGGCGTCCGTCCTGCTGACGTTCACGGCCGAGCCGGTCATCGACCGGGCCATCGCCCTGGAGGAGAGCCGCCACGCCGCCGAGCAGCACCACCCGGCGGAATCCGAGGGCGGCGAACCCGAGCTGGTCTCCCGCTCGGAGCAGAAGGGCGTGGGCCGGTTCGCCGGCTACGGCCTCGGCGGCGCGGCCTACGGCGTGCTCTTCGCCATCGCCTTCCTCGCCCTCCGCCGCCGGCCCGGCGCCGGCCGGGGCGACGAAGTCGACGGCGCCTTCCGCCACGCCCTCGTGGCCGGCGGCTTCATGGCCACCGCCTTCACCGTGATGCCCTTCCTCAAGTACCCGCCGAACCCGCCGGCGGTCGGCGATCCGGCCACGATCTCCGAACGGCAGTGGAAGTACCTCGCCCTCATCTTCCTGTCGCTGGTCGTCCTCTCGGCCGGCGCCCGGCTCTCAACCCGGCTCCGGCAGCGACAGTGGGTCGATCACGAGCGGCTCATCGCCGTCGGCCTGGCCGTCGTCGTGCCGCTCGGGGTGCTGTGCGCCGCCCTGCCGCCCTTCCCCGACCCGATCGAGATCCCGGCCAACCTCCTGTGGCGCTTCCGGATCGCCTCCCTGGGCGGCAACCTCCTGCTGTGGACGGTCCTGGCCGTGACGTTCGGCGCCGCCGCCGTCCGCCGGGAGCGGGAACTGGCCGGAGCGGCCTCGGAGGCGACGGCGGGGGCGGCGCTCCGCCCGGCCACCACGCCGTGACGAGCGCCCCCCCGGCGGCCGGCACGACGCAGGCGGCCTCCGCCGACGGTCTGCTCCTCGTCGGCCACGGCTCCCGGTCCGGTGACGGGGCGGCCGAGATGCACGCCCTCGCCCGGCTCGTCCGGGCCGCTCTTCCCCATGTGGCCGTCGACGTCGGGTTCCTCGAGATGAGCGACCCGCCCGCCGGGCCCGTCCTCGACCGGCTGGCCGCCGCCGGCTGCCGCCGGGTCGTGGTGCTGCCGCTGGTCCTCCTCGGCGCCGGCCACGCCAAGAGTGACGTCCCCGCCCTCGTCCTCGAGGCCCGGCAGCGCCACCCCGATCTCCACCTCCACTTCGGCAGCCCGCTCGGCGTCTCCCGCGACCTCGTCGAGGTGCTCGGCGGTTCGCTGGCCGCCGCCGGCGGCTCGGGCCTGCCGCTGCTGCTGATCGCCCGGGGCACGTCCGATCCCGACGCCAACGGCGACGCCCACAAGGTCACCCGCCTCCTCGGGGAATGGGTCGGGGCGCCGTTCGTGCACACGGCCTTCACCGGCGTCACGGCCCCGAACGTGGCGGACGGGCTGGACGTCTTCGCCCGCCTCGGCCACGCCCGCATGGCCGTGGCCTTCTGGTTCCTCTGCACCGGGGTGCTGGTCGAACGGGCCCGGGCGGAGATCGCCGCCTTCTCGGCCGCCACGGGCGTCGAAGTGGTCGACGCCGGCTACCTCGGCCCCGACCCCCGCCTCGTCCCGGCCATCGTCGAGCGCTATTCCGAGGCCGTGCGCGGCATCCCGGCCGTCAACTGCGACCTCTGCGCCTACCGGGCGCCGTGGCCCGGTCGGGAGGACCGCCAGGGGCAGCCGATCGGTGTCGGCCACTCCCACCTGGCCGTGGAGCACCGCCACCACCACTAGAGCCGCCGGTTCCACAGACCCAGCACCGGTCGTCGGTACCGAACCACGTCACGCTGCAGGCCGCGCAGCCGTGCAGCCGGCTCTCCGCTTCCGCGCCATAGGCCGTCTCGATGGCCCACTCCACCGCGCCCACGGTACTCAGGGAGCCGGGCGCCACGCGGAACGGCGAATCGTTACGCGGCGCTGAAGCGGGCCAGGGCGACCTGGCGGCGGAGCTGCTGCAGCGCTTCACTCCGCTCGGTGCTCGGGCGGTACCTCAGGCGGACGGACTGGCCGTCGAGGGCGATGAAGACATCGTGGGCGTCGAACGTCGCCGCCCGGATGCGCCCGTAGGCGTAGCGCGTGTAGCGGCCGCCGACGCTCAGATAGAAGGCCCGGGACGTGACGACCAGCGGGGTCGGTTTGCCGTTCACGCCCTCGACGACGTCCTCGGCGAGGACACGCTCGCCGTCCTCCATCAAGCCCCGGATCGCCGTCGTGCTCATGCCGTCGATATCGGCCGCCGATCACCGAAGTTGAACGGCGACCGACGCATTCGTCGCCCCCGGGGGAGATCACTGCTACAGACCGGGGACCATTTGGCCGACGATCTCCGGGACACCTCGCCGCTTCGGCGCGGTCGCCGTCCTTTTCGAGCCTTTGGAGACACCTGTGCCCCGGTTCCGCCGTGCCGCTGCCGCCGCCACTCTTTCTCTGCTGACCCTGGCCGCCTGCGGTGGCGGGGAACCGGCGTCGAAGTCCGCCGCTCCCGCCGACAAGGCCGGGTCGTCGTCGACGACGACGACCACCGCCGCTCCGACGCCGCTCGACCTGGTGCTGGCCTCCTCCGACAAGGTCGCCGACACCAGCACGATGCGGTTCACCATGACCATGGGCGTGCCCCAGGGTTCCTTCACCGCCGAAGGCGCCATGGACACCCGGGGCCCGCTGATGAGCATGACGATGGACATGGCGTCGCTCATCCCGCCGGCGGAGCGCAAGGCCGGAACCAAGGTTGAGATGGTTCTGACCGACCAGGCGATGTACATGCAGTACCCCGGCCTGGCGGCCGAGACCGGCGGCAAGCACTGGCTCCGCTTCGATCTCGCCACCCTGGGCGAGGGCAACCCGCTGAAGCCGATGATCGACCAGATGCGGGAGGCGGACCCGAGCAAGAACGTCGCCGTCCTCGAGGGCGCCCAGGACGTCACCACGGTGGGGGCCGAGGACGTCCGGGGCGTGGCGACCACCCACTACAAGTTCACCGTCGACCTGCGGAAGGCGATGAGCCAGATTCCCGAGAACCTCCGGACGCTCGTGTCCGACGGGCTGTCGCGGCTCGGGACGACGACGATGCCCGCCGAGGTGTGGCTCGACGCCGACGGCCTCCCTCGGCGGATGGCCTACGAGATGTCGATGTCGCTGGGGGCCGGCGCTCCGCCCATGACCTTCCGCGTCAGCATGGACATGTTCGACTTCGGCCAGCCCGTCACCGTGACGCCGCCGGCCGACAACGACGTCGTCGACGGCGGTGACCTCTTCGGCGCCTTGGAGGGCTAAAGGGACGGTCGCCCCAGGCCGAGACATAGGCCGTGATGTCTACGACCCGCTTCCGTTGGGCGGCCCTCGCCGTCCTGGCAACCGTGACGCTGGCCGGCTGCACCAGCGGCGGAGACGGGAAGTCGACCGAGCTCGGCGAGGCCCTGAAGATCTCGGTGCCGGAGGGCTATCTGCTCCAGCCCGACGAGGTGGGCGACACCGGCCCGTCCGACCTCGAGAAGGCGGTCCGTGACGACGGCGAGGACGACGCCCGCGACGTCCTCACCCGCACCCGCTTCGTGCGGGGCTACCAGCGGATGTGGAGCCGCTCCGACGACGACGAGATCATCGCCTACGTGTACCAGTTCGCCGACCACGCCGGCGCGGTGGAGTACACCAACCGCCTGACGGCCGACGCCGGGGCCCAGACCGCCGGCGTGACGATCGAGCGCTTCACCGTTCCCAGCATCGCCGGTTCGATCGGCGTCAACGGTTGGGATGCCACCTTCGCCACCTCCACGGTGACGTTCGTCAAGGGCCCCTACTCCGTCCAGATGGTGGTCAACGGCTCGTCGCCCACCGGCCTGCAGTCGCTCGTCACGGCGCTGGCCGAGGAGCAGTACTCCCGCCTCTAGCGGCGGTCAGGGCCCGGAACACCGCTTCGGGGCTCAGCGGCAGGTCGTCGACGTCGACGCCCAGGGCGTCGGAGACGGCGTTGGCCAGGGCCGCGGCGGCGCCGAGCGTGCCGCCTTCGCCCACGCCGCGGGCACCGGTGGCGGTGTCGGCCGGGTCCTCGAGGTGGTCGAGCTCGAAACCGGGCAACTCGGCGGCCGACGGCATCAGGTAGTCGGCCAGCGTCGACGTCTGCAGCTGGCCGTCGTCGTCGTAGACGTGGTGCTCGAACAGGGCGCCGGCGATCCCCTGGGCGACGGCGCCGGCCACCTGCCCCTCGACGATGGCGGGGTTGTAGACGCGACCGGCGTCCTCCACGCAGACGAAGCGCCGCACCGCCAACGACCCGGTTTCGGGGTCGACCTCGACGACGGCCGCCTGGGCACCGGCGGCGAACGTCCCCCGCCCCGGGTCGTAGCTGCGCGTGGCCTCGAGGCCCGGCTCCTCGCCTTCGGGCAGGCGCTGCGTGTCGAGGTAGGCGGCCCGGGCGATCGTGGCCACCGCCAGCGACCGGGCCTGCGGTGCGTCGATCGGCCGCACCCGTCCGCCCTCGATGGTCAGGTCGGCCGGGGACGCCTCCAGGATGTGGGCGGCGATGCGCAGCACCTTGTCCCGCACCGCTTCGCTGGCCAGCAGGACGGCTCCACCGCCGATGACCGCCTGCCGGGAGGCGAACGCCCCGAAGCCGAATCCGCCGGTGGCCGTGTCGCCGAGGCGGACCTCGACGTCGTCGTAACCGACGCCCAGCGTGTCGGCGGCGATCTGGGCGAACGTCGTCTCGATGCCCTGGCCCTGGGCCGAGGCGCCGGTCGACACGGTGACACCGCCGAGGGCGTCGAGCCGGACGGTCACCATTTCGTGGCCGGGGCGGAAGGTCACGCCGGGCCCGGGCGACGACTTCCCGCCCATACCGGTCAGCTCGTTGTAGACGGCGAAGCCCACGCCGAGGAGCCGGCCCTCGTCCCGGGCGGCCGCCTGCTCGGCCCGGAACGCCTGGTAGTCAAGGCGTTTCAGGGCGGCGTCGAACACCGCGCCGTAGGTGCGGGAGTCGTGGACCAGCCGGGTGGCGGCCCGGTAGGGGATCTCGTCGGGGCTGATGAGGTTGATCTGCCGGATCTCGACGGGATCGACGCCGAGGCGGGCGGCGGCGGTGTCGAGCAGCCGCTCCATCACGAAGACCGTGGCCGGCCGGGCCACACCGCGGTACGGCCCGGCGGGGGCGGTGTTGGTGGCCACGCCCAACACATCGCAGCGGTAATGCTCCAGACGGTAGGGCCCGGGCAGCAGGCCCCCGGCCATGAGCGGCTCGAGCCCGGCCGTCCAGGGGTAGACCGAGTAGGCCCCGGCGTTGCAGACGGCTTCGGCGATGAGGGCGCACAGGCGCCCGTCCGCCTCGAAACCCGCCGTCACGTTGTACACGTGGTCGCGGGCGTGGTGGGCGGCGACCATGTGCTCGGAGCGGGATTCCACCCACTTCACCGGCCGGCCGAGGCGCATGGCCAGCAGGCACAGCACCACCTCCTCCGGGTAGAGCGAGGCTTTGACGCCGAAGCCACCCCCGACGTCGGGGGCGACCACGCGGATGTGGTGCTCGGCCAGGCCGAGGAGCACGGCCAGGGCGTGGCGGGCGACGTGGGGAACCTGGGTGCTGCTCCACAGCGTGAGGGAGCGGTCGCCCGGATCCCACGAGGCCACCGCCGCCCGGGCCTCGAGCGGCGAACCCGCCTGGCGGTTGATGCGGTAGGAACGTTGGAGCACCAGATGGGAGCGGCCCAGAGCGCCTTCAGGGTCCCCGCCCTCGAAGGTGCGGCGGAGGTAGACGTTGTCGGGGGCGGCCTTGTGCACGACCGCCTCGCCGTCGGTCACGTCGAGGGCCGCCATCGGGTGGACGACCACGGGCAGCGGCTCGTAGGCGACCTCCACGAGCTCGGCGGCGTCGGCCGCCACCGCCCGGTCCTCCGCCACCACCACCGCCACGGCTTCCCCGGCGAACCGGGCCTTCGGCCAGGCCAGCAACGGCTGCGACGTCTCGACGTAGCTCTCCAGCTGCGACCGGGCGGTGATCCGCACGCCCACCACCCGGGGGTCATCGCCTTGCAGCACGGTCACCACACCGGGAACCGCCCGCGCCGCCGTGGTGTCGACGCCGTTCACCGTGGCGTGGGCGAAGGGGCTGCGCACGAAGGCGGCGTGCAGCATTCCCGGCACCACCAGGTCGCCGACGTAGCGGCCCCGGCCGGTGAGCAGCCGGTAGTCCTCCTTGCGGGGGACCGACGAACCCAGAATCGGCTGGCCGGTCACGGCATCGCGTAGCCGCCGTTGACCGAGATCACCTGACCGGTGATCCAGCCCGACAGCGGAGAGGCGAGCAGCAGGACCATCGGGGTGACGTCGGACGGGCGGCCCAGCCGGCGCAGCGGGTACTGGGCCAGGATCTTCTTCATCCGCTCCTCGTCGGGCGCGCCCGCCCCCGAGAGACCGGCGTGCTCGTCGAACCGGTCGGTCTGGACGAGGCCGATCGACACGCAGTTGGCCCGGATGCCGTGGCGGGCCAGCTCCTTGGCCAACGACTTCGTCAGCGCCATCGTCGACGCCCGGGCGGTGGCGGTGATCGACAGCCCCGACTCGCCGACCCGGCCCGAGTCGCCCATCAGGCTCACGATCACTCCGTCCTTCCGGTCCACCATCCGGCGGGCCACCGCCTGGGTCACCCGCAGCGTGCCGGTCACGGTGACGTCGACCTGGAACGACCAGTCGTCGGGTGTCGTGTTCAGGAACGGCTTCCCGCCGGTGGCGGCGGCGTTGTTGACCAGCACGCCGATCGGACCCAGCTGCGACTCGACGGCGTCCACCATGGCCGCCACCTCGTCGTCCCGGCGGATGTCGGCCTGCACCGCCAGCGCCGCGCCGGTCAGCCCCCCGGCCTCGGCGGCCGCCTCCTCGGCGCCGGCCCCCGACGAGTGGTAGTGGAAGGCCACGTGGGCACCCTCGCGGGCGAAGGCCAGCCCGATCTCCCGCCCCAAACCCTGACCGGCCCCGGTGACCAGCACCACTTGCCGTTCGAGTCCCAGATCCACGCGTCCTCCCTGCTTTGCCTCTCAGGCTACGCGGGTAGGGCCGAGCCATGACCGACGCGACCGACCGCACCGTTCCCGATGAACCGCCGCCCGATCAGTACGAGTGGACCAGCGAGGAGGGGGATCCCGACGCGGCCGGCATGCCGGCGGAGTTCCTGAACGAGCCGGACGAAGCCGTGCCGGGCGTCCGCCGTTCGAGTGAAGAGTGATTCGACCAACGGTCGAATATTTGACTTACAGACGAACTATGGTACCGTCCCGGCGTGGGAACCGTGCTCGCGTCCAGGATCGATCCGACCAGCGGCGCCTTCGCCGAGAACGCGGCCGCCTTCGACAAGCTGCTGGCCGAGTTGGCCGAGCAACAGGCCCTGGCCCGAGGCGGCGGCGGCCCGAAAGCGGTGGAGCGGCACCATTCCCGGGGCCGGCTCCTGGCCCACGAACGGATCGAGCTGCTCCTCGACGAGGATTCGCCGTTCCTCGAGTTCTCCACGGTGGCCGCCTACGGCACGCAGTTCCACGTCGGGGCCAGCCTCGTCACCGGGATCGGCGTGGTGTCGGGGACGGAGTGCGTCCTGGTCGCCCACGACCCCACGGTGCGGGCCGGGGCGTCGAACCCCTACACGTGGAAGAAGGTCGCCCGGGCCCTGACCATCTGCCGGGAGAACCGGCTGCCGTGCATCAACCTCGTGGAGTCGGCCGGCGGTGACCTGCCCAGCCAGGCCGAGCTGTTCCTGCCCGCCGGCAAGCTGTTCCACGACCTGACGGAGCTGTCGGCCATGGGCATCCCGACGATCGCCCTGGTGTTCGGCAACTCCACCGCCGGCGGCGCCTACGTGCCGGGAATGTGCGACTACGCCGTGCTGGTCAAGGGCCAGGCCAAGGTGTTCCTCGGCGGGCCGCCGCTGGTGAAGATGGCGACGGGGGAGGACGCCGACGACGAGTCGCTCGGGGGCGCCGAGATGCACGCCCGGGTCTCGGGTCTGGCCGACTACATGGCCGAGGACGAGCTCGACTGCATCCGCATCGGCCGCCAGATCGTGGCCGACCTCGGCTTCCGCAAGCTCGGTCGGGGGCCGGACCGGCCGGTGGAGGAGCCGCTCCACGACGTCGAGGACCTGCTGGGCATCGCCTCGGTCAACCTCAAGGTGCCGTTCGACCCCCGGGAAGTCATCGCCCGCATCGTCGACGGCTCGAAGTTCTCGGAGTACAAGCCGCTCTACGGCCCGGCCCTCGTCACCGGCTGGGCCCACATCCACGGCTACCGGATCGGCATCCTGGCCAACGCCCACGGCGTGCTGCAGAACGAGGAGGCGCAGAAGGCCACCGAGTTCATCCTGCTGGCCAACCAGAACGACACGCCGCTGATCTTCCTGCAGAACACCACCGGCTACATCGTGGGCACGTCCTACGAGCAGCGGGGGATCATCAAGGACGGCGCCAAGATGATCAACGCCGTGACCAACAGCAAGGTCCCCCACATCACGATCATGATGGGTGCCTCCTACGGCGCCGGGAACTACGGCATGTCGGGGCGGGCCTACGACCCCCGCTTCGTGTTCAGCTGGCCCAACGCCAAGACCGCGGTGATGGGCCCCGAGCAGCTGGCCGGCGTCCTGTCGATCGTGGCCCGCCAGGCGGCGAAGGCCGCCGGCCGCGAGTTCGACGAGGAGGAGGACGCCAGGCGCCGCCGGGCGACCGAAGAGCAGATCGAGTCGGAGTCGCTGGCCATGTACCTGTCGGCCCGGCTGCACGACGACGGCATCATCGATCCCCGCGACACCCGCGACGTCCTCGGCATGTGCCTCTCGGCCGTCCATTCCAATGTCGTCGAAGGCCGGCGGGGCTTCGGCGTGTTCCGGATGTAGCGGCCATGACGACGACGACCACTGCGATCCGAACGTTACTGGTGGCCAACCGGGGCGAGGTGGCCCGCCGGGTCTTCCGCACCTGCCGAGCGCTCGGTATCCGAACGGTGGCGGTGTACACACCGCCCGACGCCGGGGCGCCGTTCGTGGGCGAGGCCGACGCCGCCGTCCCCCTCGACGGCGTGCGGGGCTATCTCGACATCGAGCAGATCCTGGCCGCCGCCGAGGCGACCGGCTCCGACGCCGTCCACCCCGGCTGGGGCTTCCTGGCCGAGAACGCCAAGTTCGCGCAGGCCTGCATGGATGCCGGCCTCATCTGGGTCGGCCCGCCGCCGGCGGCGATGGAGTCGATGGGTTCCAAGATCGAGGCCCGCCGCCTGATGCAGGAGGCCGGCGTTCCGGTTGTTCCCGGCGCCACGCTGCTGCCGGCCGAAGGCTCGGTGGCCGGCGGGCCCGCCGGTAACGAGTACCCGGCCGACGACGCGGGCATCACCGCCGCCGGCGCCGCGGTCGGATTCCCCCTGCTGGTCAAGGCATCGGCCGGCGGCGGCGGCAAGGGAATGCGGCTCGTCACCCGGCCCGACGACCTGGCCGGCGCGGTGGCCGACGCCGCCCGGGAGGCGGCCTCCGCTTTCGGTGATCCGGCCGTGTTTCTCGAGCGCTACGTCTCTCCGGGCCGCCACGTCGAGATCCAGGTCATCGGAGACCACCACGGCACGGTCGTCCACCTCTTCGAGCGGGACTGCTCCGTGCAGCGCCGCCATCAGAAGCTGGTCGAGGAAGCTCCGTCGCCCGCGGTCGACGACGACCTCCGGGCCCGCATGGGGGAGGCGGCCGTGGCGGCCGCCAGGGCCGTCGGGTACCACGGCGTGGGGACGGTGGAGTGTCTGCTCGGCCCCGACGGGTCGTTCTACTTCCTGGAGATGAACACCCGCCTCCAGGTGGAGCATCCGGTCACCGAGCTGGTCACCGGCCTCGACCTCGTGCGGTTGCAGCTGGCGGTGGCCGAAGGCCGGCCGCTGCCGCCCGAGGTCCACCAGGCCCGGATGTCGGGCCACGCCGTCGAGGTTCGGCTCTACGCCGAGGACCCGCTGCACGACTACCAGCCCCAGACGGGCCGGATCGAGGCGTTGGAGTTCCCCCACCTCCCGGGCCTGCGAATCGACTCCGGCGTCGAGGCCGGGTCGGTGATCGGGACGGACTACGACTCCATGCTGGGCAAGGTGATCGCCACCGGCCCGACGCGGCCGGAAGCCGTACGGTTGCTGGTCGACGCCCTGCGGCGGGCCCGGATCCACGGCGTGGGCACGAACCGCGACCTGCTGGTGGCGATCCTCGACCACGACGAGTTCGCCGCCGGCAAGGCCGACACCGGCTTCCTCGAGCGGCATCCACCCGAGGAACTGGTCGGTTCGGCGCTCGACCCCCGGGCGCTCCAGATCCACGCCCTGGCGGCCGCCCTGGCCGCCCAGGCCGCCCACCGGGCGGCGACGCCGGTCCTGCGGTCCGTCCGGTCAGGCTTCCGCAACAACCCCGGCCCGCCGGCGCTGCGCCGCTTCACCGTCGGGACGGGCGACTCCGAGCGCCGGCTGGCGGTCGGTTACCGGCTGGGGCGCCGGCCGCTCTTCACCGTTGACGGCGACGAGCTCGACGTCACGCTCATCGACGCCCGGCCCGACGCCGTCGAGCTGGTGGTCGACGGAGTCCGCCGCCGCATCGACGTCCGCTCCTACGGACCGGTCGTCCACGTCGACTCGCCACTGGGTTCGACCGCCCTACGGACGGTGGAGCGGTTCCCGAGCAAGGAATCCCAGCGCCCGTCCGGCTCGCTGGTGGCCCCCATGCCCGGCACCGTGGTGAAAGTGCTGGCCGCGCCGGGCGACGTCGTGGCCAAGAGCGATCCGGTGGTCGTGATCGAAGCCATGAAGATGGAGCACACCATCGGCGCCGCCGGCGACGGAACGGTGGCCGAGATCCTGGTCGACGTCGGCCGCCAGGTCGACATCGATCAGGTCATCGCCGTGATCAGGAGCGACAGCGAGGACGGCGAGCCCGAGGGCTCCGGTGGCTGATCTCGCCGCCCTGTGCCGCGACGCCGTGGCGGAGCACGACGACCTGCGGGCCATCCTCGTCGACATCTCCGAGGAGGACTGGGACCGGCCCACACCCGCCGCCGGCTGGACCATCCGGGACCAGCTCTCCCACCTGGCCTACTTCGACGGCGCGGCCCGGCTGTCGATGGTCGACCCCGACGCCTTCCGCGCCCTGCGGGCCGAGGCGGTGGCCGACATCGAGAAGTTCGTCCACGCCACGCTGGCCTACGGGCAGGGCATCCCCGGCTCGGAGCTGCTCGACCGGTTCACCGAAGAGCGGCGGACGCTGGTGGAGGCCGCATTGGCGATGCCCGAAGGGGCGCGGGTGCCGTGGTACGGGCCCGACATGGCCGTGCCGTCGTCGATCACCGCCCGCATCATGGAGACCTGGGCCCACGGCCAGGACGTGGCCGACGCCCTCGGCGTCGCCCGGTCCTTGACCGCCCGGCTTCGCCACGTGTGCGACATCGGCATCCGGGCCCGGCCCTTCAGCTACCGCAACAACGGGCTGGAGCCGCCCGAGACGCCGCTGCGGGTCGAGCTCACGGCGCCCGACGGCCGCCTCTGGGAATGGGGTCCGCCCGACGCCGCCGACCGCGTCACCGGACCGGCCCTCGACTTCGCCCTGGTCGTCACCCAACGCCGCCTCGCCGCCGACACCGCCCTCCGGGTCGTCGGCGACGACGCCCGGACGTGGATGACGTTCGCCCAGGCCTTCGCCGGCCAGCCGACGAAGACCGACCCCTCCCGGGCCGACCTGGCCCGCTGACGCCGCGACCGCGCGCCAAGCCTGGTTCGTCCTACGCCGGCGGGCACTCCTCCGGATGGCGCAGGATGCCGCGGCAGTCGCGCACGTAGGGGACGTCGACCTTGTCGTGGGCCGCCACCCAGTCGATGACGGCGGTCGGGGTGCCGGAGGCGGCGACGGCGGCCAGCGCGGCGATGGCCAGGGCGCGCCGGCCGAGGCGGGTGAGGTTCCTCCGGGACATCGGGCCATGGTGACGGACCGACGCCTCGGTGGCGACCCCCGCACGGCCGATTCCGTGCGATCTCCGCCGGATCTCCGCATCGTGTCAGAGCATCCCCCGCAATCCGCTCCGCCCGATTTGTCCGTTTCGGCAGGATCCGTCCCAGAGAGCCCGAATCTCGTGGCGTGCTGCGGGATCGGCGCGGCGTGGTCGCCGCAATGGTGGTGGGGATGGTGGCGTCGGGGCTGGCCAACGGCGCCTGGGCCAGCCGGGAAGTGGAGCGGCGGGTGTACCGGCCGCACGCCACCGTGGCGCCCAGGGCGACGAGCTCGCCCACCGGACTGACTCCCGCCCAGGTCAAGGCGGCCTACGGCTTCTCGACGTCGCCCAACGCCGGTGCCGGTGAGACTGTGGCCGTCGTGGCGCCGTACGACCATCCCCGGATCGAGCACGACCTCAACGAGTTCAGCCGGAAGTTCGGCCTGCCGCCCTGCACCAAGTCGAACGGCTGCTTCCGGAAGGTCGACCACCGGGGCGGCAAGAACTGGCCGGCGCGCAACAAGTTGTGGTCGATGGAGGTGGCTCTCGATGTCGAGTGGGTCCATGCCATCGCTCCGGGGGCCAAGATCCTGCTCGTCGAGGCGAAGAGCGACCGGCTGAGCGACATGCTCAAGGCCCACGACTACGCCACCCGCCGGGCCGACTATGTCTCCAACAGCTGGGGGCTGCCGGAGTTCTCCGGCCAGTCGCGGCACAACTACCACTTCAACAAGCCGGGCGTGAGCATCTTCGTGGCCTCCGGCGACGACGGCGCCGCCGCCGGGCCGGGCTACCCGGCCACCGCCCCCGGCGTCATCGCCGTCGGTGGCACGAGACTCACCGGCATCGGCACGGCGTCTTTCGCCGAGACGGGCTGGTCGGGGTCGGGCGGGGGCTGCTCCCGCTACGAAACGGCCCATCCGGCGCAGGCCGCCTTCGCCGGCTACGCCGCCGTGAAGTGCGCCGGGAAGCGGGCGGCGCCCGACGTCGCGCTGGTCGGCGATCCCCGCAGCGGCGTGTCGGTCTACAACTCCTACAAGACCGAAAAGCCGTGGACGACCCTCGGCGGCACCAGCGCCGCGGCTCCGATGTGGGCCGCCCGGGCCGCCGCGTCGGGCCTCGTGGTCGACGCCAAGCTGCTGTACTCCACGCCGTCGGTCATCCCGCTGCGGGACATCACCGCCGGCAGCAACGGCCTTCCCGCCCTGCCGGGCTTCGACCTCGTCACCGGCCTGGGCAGCTGGACGGATTCCGGGCTGTGAGATCGGCGGTGTGCGCTGTGGAGGCGTTCAGCGCCGGTTGGCCAGCAGCCACACGTTCTGGCGCTCCGACAGCAGGATGATGTCGCAACCGTCGTAGGGGAAGAAGTCGCCCGCCTCCCGCTGGGAGCGGGAGAGCTTCCGGCTGAACAGCGGCGCTCCGCCGGCGAAGAAACCCGTGACGTCGGGCGGGTCATGACCGTTGGCGTAGACCCAGGCCGTCTGGTTGCGGGTCGACGACGTGAGGAGGAGGCGCTCGTCGGCGGACGGGGAGCCGAGCGTCATCTTCACCCCGGCCGGCACGGTGGCCACCGGCACCGGCCGGTTGACGGCCGACGGGTCGAGCGGCGCCTCGAAGCGGTAGACCCGGCTCGGCTCGGTCTTCGACACCACGGTGAGCTTGCCGCCGAGGAAGAAGGCGGTCTCGGTGTCGTGGTTGCCGTCGGGCGTGTCGGGATAGGCCCACCGGTAGCGGCCGACCACCGTCGCCTCCCGGTCCCGTTCCGGGTCCGGTTCGACCACCTCCCACAGCGTCTTCGGTGCGGTGTGGCGGTTGATGTTGTCGAGGATCCACAGGCGGCCCCGCCCGTCGGGCCCGGTCGTGTAGGCGAGGTCCTCCCAGTCGCCGTTGGTCGCTCCCCGGACGGGGAAGGCCTCGGAACGGATCGAGTGCGACCCGGGCGCCAGCTCGAAGGAGTAGAGCACGGCGGGGTTGCCGGAGTCCCGCACCATCCAGGCCAGCCCCGGCCGCGCCGGGGACGACACGAAGCCCGACACCTCCTTGCGCTGGCCGGGCAGCCGGCCGATCTCCCGGGCGGGACCCCACGTGGGGCCGCACCGCTGTCCACCGGCCGCCGGCTGCCGCACCAGGGCGCCCGATGAGCTCTCCGGGATGCTCTCGTCGCCGCCCATCAGCGGAACGAGGAGCAGCAGCGTGAACCCGAGGAGGCTGCCGACCACGACGGCCGGGCGGGGCGGGCGGCTCACCCGCCGCTGACCTTGACCAGACGGGCGATGGTGGCGGCGGCGTCGTCGGCCAGGCGGCGGACGAGCTCGGCGGCGGGCAGTTCCGTTCCCAGCCGGATCCCCTGGCCGCACCACAGCGACATCAGCTCCGGTTGGTCGCGTTCGGCGGCCCGCCGCCGCAGGTCGGCGGTCAGCGTGTGCATCACCGGGTAGGGCGGCACGGCGACGTCGCGCAGGTCGCGCATCAGCCGGTTCTCGATGCCCCGGGCCAGGCGGCCGGTGATCGCGGGCGTGAGGGCGGTCGACGTCTCGGTGGCGTCGGCCAGCGCCCGCCGGTACGGCGGCGACGTCCCCGCCTCGGGGCAGCGGAGAAAGGCCGTGCCCAGCACGGCGGCGCCGGCCCCGAGACCGAGGACGGCGGCCACGCCCCGCCCGTCCATGATTCCGCCGGCGGCCAACACCGGCACGTCGACGGCGTCGCAGACCTGGGGGACGAGGGCCAGCGTGCCGATCAGCGACTGCTCGGCGTCGGCCAGGAACGTGCCCCGGTGGGCGCCGGCCTCGCTGCCCTGGGCGCAGACGAGGTCGGCGCCGGAGGACACCACCGACACCGCCTCGTCGACGGTGGTGGCCGTGCCGATCAGCAGGGACCCGGCGTCGTGGAGGGCGGCCACCGCCGACGCCGGCAGCAACCCGAAGGTGAAGCTGGTCACCGGCACCCGTTCCTCGACGAGGACCGCCACCTGGGCGTCGAAGTCCTCCGACCAGGGTCCGTCGGCCGTCGGCCGGGGCGGCAGCCCCAGCTCCAGCCGGTAGGGCTCGAGGATGCCGAGCACCGTCTCGATGTCCTCGGCGGTCACCTGCGCCGGGGTGGGGGCGAACAGGTTGACGGCAAAGGGTTTCGACGTCGCCGCCCGCACCGCGGCGATGTCCGCCCGGAGCCGGTCGGGCGACGAGTATCCGCCGGCCAGCGAGCCGAGCCCGCCGGCCTCGCTCACCGCCCCCACCAGCGCGGGGGAACTGGGCCCGCCGCCCATCGGCGCCCCCACGATCGGCAGCCGGATCCCGAGCTGCTTCACCGCTTCCGTTTCCCACTCACCGACCATGGGCTCACCTCGGGTGTCGGGCCTCGACGCGCTGCGCACCGTCGGCGATGGATACCGCGAAGACGACCGGCGGCCCGAAACCAGCGGCGGCGAACGCCTCGGTCACCGCCCGCTCCACCGGCCCGGCGGCGTCGAGGGGCGCCAGGGCCAGAGCCGAGCCGCCGAACCCGCCGCCGGTCATGCGGGCGGCCACGGCGCCGCCGCTCACCGCCGCCTCGACCGCCACGTCGAGCTCGGGGCAGGAGACCTCGAAGTCGTCGCGCAGCGACGTGTGGGAGCCGGCCAGCGCCGGACCGATGCCCGCCGGCTCGCCCGCCCGCAGCGCGGTCACGACGTCCAGCACCCGGTCGTTCTCGGTGACGACGTGGCGGGCCCGGCGGAACGTCA
The DNA here is from genome assembly GCA_040756995.1 of Actinomycetota bacterium. GTDB lineage: Bacteria > Actinomycetota > Acidimicrobiia > IMCC26256 > BP-133 > BP-133. The sequence goes on from JBFLYK010000045.1 coordinate 17,577, forward strand.
CGTCGTCGAGCTTCCCGTCCGCCCGGGCTGCTCCGAGGTCGTCGAGCGTGACGTCGCGCAGGGCGGTCACGCCGAGGGCGGCGGCGGCCCGTTCGCAGGCCCGGCGCCGTTCGGCGTAGGGGGATCCGATCAGCGCGTGCTTCACGCGGGTGTCGATGACCAGCAGTGTCAGGCCCCGGGTGGCGGGGTCGAAGGGCACCAGCTCCGCCTCCCGGCTCCGGGTGTCGAGGAAGAGGGCGTGGCCCGCCCGGCCGAGCAGCACGGCCATCTGGTCCATGATCCCGCAGGGCATGCCGACGACCTCGGTCTCGACCCGCTGCCCGGCCAGGGCGAGGGCGACCCGGTCGACGGCCGGCCCGTGGCCGGCGAGGTCCAGCAGGGCGAGGCCCACGGCCGCTTCCAGGGCGGCGCTGGAGGACAGGCCGGCGCCGGCGGGAAGGTCGGCGTGGACGACGACGTCGGCGCCGGGGACGGCGACCCCCTTGTCCCGTAAGGCCCAGGCCATCCCCTCGACGTAGGCCGCCCAGCCCGACGACGTCCCGGGACCGGCCTCGGCCACCGGGCGGGCGACCGGCCCGCCCCGGTCGCGTGTCGACCAGCTCCGGAGGACGCCGTCGTCACGACGTCCGGCCGCCACCACCACCGACCGGTCGATGGCCACCGGCAGTACGAACCCGTCGTTGTAGTCGGTGTGCTCCCCGATGAGATTGACCCGGCCGGGGGCCCGCCAGACGCCGTCGGGGGGACGACCGACCCGTTCGACGAAGGCGGCGGTGACGGTGTCGACGAGACTCATCGGGGGAGGAGTTTGCCGGGCCGGCGCCGGCGGAGCCACCGGATGGCCAGCCGGTCAGCGGGTTAGCCGGTCGGCCGGTCAGCCCGTCAGCCGGTTGACGACGGCGGACGTCAGCATCTGGCGCAGCTCGGCCGGGAAGCCGGTGCCGCCGACCGAGTTGAAACCGATGGTCGCTTCGATCCGGTCGTGGCGGATCATGATGGCGTCGAACGTCATCGGCAGCGTCAGCCCGTCGCGCTGCACGGTGATGGTGGCCCGCAGGCCGGTGGCGTCCCGGGCGACGGCCGGAGGCAGCATCGAGGCGACGTCGAACCGGGTCACGGCGATGTCGAAGGAGGTGCCGGCGGGCCGCTCGGCGTTGAGCATGCCGCCCATCACTTTCTCGAAGCAGCCCGGGGCGGCGTCGTCGAGGAGCGTGGCGAAGTCGGCCCGCGCCCACTCCAGGGACGGGGCGACCGAGAATTCGGAGGTGACGCTCAGCCCCTCGGACGAGAAGCCGGCCTCGGCCTCCCGGGGGCTGTCGTCGTAGGGCGCGCCGAGGCACTCGGCCAGCGCCCGGTCCGCCTCGTCCGGCCCGTCCTCGGGGTCCGGCGGGTCCGCCGTCCACCCGGCGGGGAAGTCGGCCGGGGTGAGCACCGCCCGCCGGGCCAGCGCGGTCAGCTCGGCGGTGGACAGCCCCTCGGATCCGGTCCGGGTGGCGGCGTAGGCGCCGCCGGCCAGCAGCGCCACGATGGCGACGCCGAGGGCGCCGGCCACACCGCCCCGGGGACCGGACCGCGGGCTGCGCTTCCGGCTGCGGGGTGGGGCTGCACCCGGCCTGACGGCCGCCGCCGGCGGGGGCGGCCCGGCCGGTGACTGAGCCGGCGGAGCCGGGTGGTAGCGGAGCCGGTGCATCTGCAGACTGCCCAGCGACGGAACGTTGGTTCCGCAGTCGTCACATTGGATTCCGGTCGCCATCGAACATTTTTCGGCCGACGGGCGGTGCTGATTGAACGGGCGATCGGCCCGATTTCCGGCATTGTGACGGCATGCGATCGCGTTGGCGCCTTCTGGTGGCCGTGGCCGCCGTCGTCCTCGTCGTGCCCGGCGTCTTCGCCGTCCGCAAGGTGGCGGCGGTCCGGCGGCTCGGAACGCCCGTCCGCCAGGTGACCTCGAGTGCTCCCGCCCCCGCCCCGCTGCAGCCGGGAGGCGCCCGGGTCGGATGGACGGTCAAGGCGGAGGGCCGCATCACCGACGCCGCCGTCCTCCCCCGGCTGGGACTGGTGATCTACGTGGAGGAGGTCGCCCGGCGCTCCTGGCGGGCGACGGCCGTCGACGCCCGCACCGGCGCCGTGCGCTGGAGCAACGCCCGCAGCCGCACCGGCCACATCGAGGCCTGGACCGTGACCGACGCCGCCGTCGTGCTCGCCTACCACCACAGCGCCGGCCGCCTCGCCTGGCGGACCCACAAGGCGGCCAGCTTCGAAGGCCTCGATCCGTTGTCGGGCAAGGTGTTGTGGACCCGCCATGTGTACAACCTGCTGGGGGAGCGGCCCGGCGACTACGCCCCCACGCTGGCCAGCCCGGCCGACAACGTGGTCTACGCCCGCACCGAGTTCGGCGTGCCCAACGCCGTCGACACCCGCACCGGGAAGACGCTGTGGGAGCATCCCGGCCTCAACGACTGCAAGGCTCATGAGATCGTGGCCGGCCCGGCCGGCGTGGCCATGTCGCAGCGCTGCCCGAGAGGCAAGGAGCGGGTCTTCCTGCTCGACCCCCGCACCGGCGAGACCCGCTGGAAGCTGGCCATCAGCACCCCCAGCCTGCGGCTCCTGGCCGTGGGGCCGGACTCCGTGGTCGTCTACCAGGGCGGCATGGTCCAGCAGATCATCACCCTCGGGCCCACCGGCGGCTACGTGAGTCAGACGCCATGCCAGTGCGGCGACGGTGAATCCCTCCAGGCCGGAGTGGCCGGCGACACCGTCCTCGTCGGGGGCGGGCCGTTCGGCCTTCTCGGGATCGACGGGTCGACGGGTGCGGTGCGCTGGCAGCGGCCGGTCGACGGCGGGCCCGTCCACCGGATCCTCGCCCAGGACGGCGAAGCCCACCTCGTGACCGGCGACGGGGCGCTGGTCCGGGTCGATCCGGCCGACGGCGCCCTGCGGGTGGTCATCCCCGGGACGGGCGGCGAGCTCGACCCCGGCGCCATCGTCGTGCCGGTCGCCGGCTACCTGGCCGCCGGCTCGGGCCGGGGGTTCAACTTCACCGGTCCGAGCTAGACCTGTCCACCCTCGTCGACGCCAGGGCCTCCTGGGTGGCGGCCAGCGCCGTCTCCACCAGCGGCTGGAGCGGCTCGTTGGCCCCCCGGAGGATCCACCGGCGGACGGCCGACCCGTAGGCGGCCAGGATCGCCGCCACGGCCGCTCCGGTGGCCAGGTCTTCTTCAGGCACGCCGGACCGGCGGGCGATCTCGGCCGTGACGGAGTCCTCGAGGCGGCGCATCACGACGGCCCGGTGGTGGACGAGCAGGTTGTCGCACTCGTGGGCCACCTTGGCCAGCAGCTGCCGCTTCTCCAGGTCGGCGCTGAAGCGACCGGCCGACTCCCGCAGCACCGAGATGAGGGCCATGAACGGCGGCTCGTCGTCGGGTCGGGCGGCCAGGCTGTCGAGCAGGGCCTGGATCTGGGCGTCGATGTCGTGAAAGAGCACCGACTCCTTGGCCGGGAAGTAGCGGAAGAACGTCCGCCGGCCGACGTCGGCCCGCTCGGCGATCGCATCGACGGTGGTCTCCGTGAAGCCCTGCTCCGAGAAGAGAGCCAGGGCCGCATCGACGATCGCCGCTCGGGTGCGATCCATGTGCCGCTCGCGGAGCCCAGGCATGCCCCGTCAGTCTACCCCTCGCCTGAGGGGCGACCGACAGGGATGCCGTCTGGCACTGAGGCCTTGGTGGCACTACCTCCGCCGGTTCGGCGGCTGCCGTCAGCTCGTGGCCCGGAGACGCAGGCCGTGGCCGCCCGGGCCGTCGAGGCGCAGGACGTCGGCGTCGATCTGGTAGCGGACGTCGCCGTCGAGCGTGCTGAGGACGGCCCGTTCCAGCCGCATCCGGTCGTCCTCGCAGGCCATCTTGGTGGTGATCACCTCGGAGAACGTGATCTTCGACCGGCCTTCGTCGACGACGGCCGTGCCGCCCATGCCGTTGCAGCCGGTGTTGCCGGTGAAGCGGTCGCCGTCCTCGAGGGTGAGGTAGGCCTCGGCCCCGGCCGGCACCGAGGAGGCGGTCTCGCCCTCGATGATCGTGTCGACGACCCACTTCGTGCCCTTCAGCGGGCGGTCGGGGTCGGCCACCTCCTTGTCCTCGAGCACGATCCGCGTGGTGCCGTTGTCGAGCGTCAGGGTCGAGCCGGTTCGGCTCCACTCGGGGCGGCTGGTGAGGAAGTTGGCCAGCCACTCGTCCTGGGCGTGGCGGGGCGGGTCGCACCCCATCTCGGTGGTGGCCAGGTCGCTGACGATCATGCGGCCGCCGGCGGAGCGGGCCGGGCCGCCCATCGAGTTGCAGCCGGCCTGGGCGCCGAGGCGGTGCCCGTCCTCGATGAAGTTCAACGTGATCCGGGTCCCGGCGACCAGCGGCCGGGGCCGGCCGTCCTCGGTCACCTCCGTCGACAGGAACGTCCGCCCCCAGGGCTCACCGTCGGTCGCACCGGTGCTGCCGGCCTGGGAGGCTTGACCCCGCCCGCAGGCGCCGAGGGCGAGGGCGGCGAGGAGGATGGCGGTGATCGTGAATTTGGTCCGCATGCCTCCTTGGACGGCCCGGACCGACGCCGAGTTCCGCGGAATCAGCCCTTCGTGTTCTCGCACTTCTTCTCGAGGGTGACCGGCTGTTCGCAATGGTCGTCCGTCGTCGACGCCTGGGCGGCGGCGGACAGGAACGGCGCGGCGACGGAGAGGAGGATGGCGGCGGTCATGGTGGCGACGGGACGAGTGCGCATCGAATCACCCTTTGCCTCGAGACGGTTCGGAACGTGACGCGGTGATAGTCCGTCCGGCCGTCCCATAAGTTCCAAAGTGCAAATGGGTGCTTACTCAGTTTCGGCCCCGCTTGATCTCGAAGAAGTCGTCGATGGGGGCCAGGGCCTCGACCGCTTCCCACAGGGCCAGCGCCTGCCGCTTGTCGGGCACCGTCTTGAGGACGGGCCCGTGGAGGCCCCGCCGAGCGCCGGCCACGACCATGACCGGCGACCCGACCCCGGGACCGGCGGCGGCGACCGCCTCCTCCGTCGACGCCCGCACGCCGGCGTCGAGGCGGGGGTCATCGAGGGCCGCGCCCTCGTCGGTCAGGCCGGCGGTGCGGACGGCCGTGGCGACCAGGTCGTCGTCGAAGGCGTAGCCCTCCTCGTGGGCCAGCTGGCCGAACGCCCCGTACAAGGCGGCGATCTCCGCCTGACGGCCGACCCGGGAGAGGTGCTCGACGAGGCGCAGGGCGCGGTGGGTGACCTCGAGGTCGGCGCCGTGCTCCTCGTCGGGGCCGTCGTTGAGGACCAGCAGGCTGAGCGGCCGCCACTCGACGTCGAGGTTGCGGGCCTCGGCCACGGTGGTGAGCCAGCGGGACGCCCGCCACGTCCAGGGACAGACCGGTTCGAAGAAGAAGGTGACGTCGGCCATGTCCCAGTCTCTACCCGCTCCGGCCGAGGTGCCGCACGTTGACTGGGGATCGACGCGGATCGGCCGCCCTCCGGATGGGGCGGCCGACCGTGGCGTCTACCAGCGGGCTGAGATGGGTGCCGGTCGGCCCACGAGCGGGGCCGACCGGCGTCGGCTGGGGAGCCGGGCCTTGACGATCCTCAGTGGGCGCTCACCACCACACTTCCGGCGAGCTTGTCGTGCACCGCCTGGCGGCGGCGATCCCATAGCGGCCAGAGGCCGTTGGTCAGCCACAGCGCCAGGCCGAGGATCGGAATCATGAAGAACGGAGCCGGAATCAGGTGACGGCGCAGGGCCTTGGCCGGGCCGAGCCGGCCGCCGGTGGCGGCGTCGCGCACCCTGATGTCCCACACCATCTTGCCGAGGGTCTGCCCCCGGCGGCTGCCGTTCAGCAGCACGAAATAGATGATGCTGACGACGGTGAAGACGACCATGCGGGGCAACCGCTCCATGGAGCGGAAGGCCAGCATCACCGGGATCCAGAGGATGGCGGTGTCGATGACGAGCGCCGCGACGCGACGCCACCAGTCGGCCAGCACCACGCCGTTGGCCTCCGGCGCCGCGACCTCCGCTTCCCAGAGCCGGTCATTCCTCTGCGTCGCCGACATGTCGGCCTTTCCGTGCGAACCGTGTGAATCGGGACAGGTCGTCCTTAGGTTTCGCCGGGCGGCGGCCGGGCTCCTGTCTGCGCGCCGGAGTTCTACAAGGCTTTCAGCACTGCGTCCGAGGAGCTGACCTCGACGCCGGCCGGGTTGCTCTCAACGAAGATTTTCTCGACGACGCCGTCCTGCAGGATGGCGGCGTAGCGCTGCGACCGCTTGCCGAGGCCGATCCCGGTCAGGTCGAGCTCGAGGCCGGTCTGGGCGGCGAAATCGCCGTTGCCGTCAGCCAGCATGGTGATCTTGTCGCTGGTTCCCTGGGCGTTGCCCCAGGCGTGCATGACGAAGGGGTCGTTGACCGCGATGCAGGCGATGCGGTCGACACCCTTGGCCAGGATCTCCTCGGCCTGCATGACGAAACCGGGGAGGTGGTGGTCGGAGCAGGTCGGGGTGAAGGCGCCCGGGACGCCGAACAGGACGACCTTGCCCTTGCCGAGCACGTCGCCACTTTCGACCGGCTTCAGGCCCTCGGCGGTCAGGGTCATGAGCTTGACGTTGGGGATCGTGTCTCCGACAGAAAGTGCCACCGGGCCTCCTGAGGTCGTGGTGTTTCCTTCCATCATTGTCGACTTGTGCCGGGTGATGCCCCTCCGGCGGCTCACCGTTTGCTCCGGACGGGACGGGCCGCCCTAGATTGGCGAATCGCCCCCCGGCAACCCTCGACCGAGCAGGTGGAGCATGCCCTCGTCCTTTGCTTTCCGGCTCCTGTCCAAGGATTCGATCCCCGACGCGATGAAGAAAGCCGAGCGGTATCGGCTCCTGGGAGAACCCGACGAGGCCGAGAGCGTCTGTCTCGACATCCTTCAGGTCGACCCTGAGAACCAGGAGGCCAAGATCGACCTGATCCTGGCCATCTCCGACCAGTTCGGCCGGGAGCGCCGGCCGCGGGTCGAACTGGCCATGAAGATCGTGGGCGAGCTGAAGGACGAGTACCAGCGCCGCTACTACGAAGCCGTCGTCCTCGAACGGGAAGCCCGGGCTCACCTCGACCTCGACACGCCCCCGGTGCTCGTGTTCCTGCGCTACTGCGAGGCCATGGACCGCTTCGCCGCCGCCGCCGCCATCCGGCCGCCGGGTGACGATTCGGCTGTCATCCGCTGGAACGCCTGTGTACGGGCCATTCGTCGCCGCCAGCTCCAGCCCGGCCTCGACACCGAAGAGTTCGTCGAGGCCTGGGCCCGCGAGGGCGACTAGCCGGTCACGGCCGGCTCGTCGCGCCGGCCTGGTGGGCGACGGCCACGGCCTGCACCCGGCTGCGCACGCCGAGCTTGGCCAGGATGTGGGAGACGTGCACCGAGGCCGTCTTCTCGGAGATGAACAGCGTGGCGGCGATATCCCGGTTGGTGCGCCCCTCGACCATGAGCCGGAGCACGTCGCGTTCGCGGGCGGTGAGCGCATCGAGCGGACCGGGCAGGGCGGCCGCCGCCTTGGCTGGCCGCCGGTTGGCGATCGGCCTGCCGGCTGACGGCTCGGGCGACGGAGCGGCGAGCGTCAGCCGGGCCCGGCCGGCGAGCGCCTCGATCTCCCGCCGGAACGGCTCGGCGCCGAGGCGTACGGCGACGGTGTGGGCGTCGCGTAGTGCCGCTCCCGCCCGGGCCGAGCGCGCCTGGCGTTTGAGGAGAGCCTCGGCCTCCCGGAAGCGGGCATAGGCGGACGGGTAGGGCTGGTTGAGCGCCCCCCACCGTTCGGCCGCCTCGGCCCAGACCTCGGCCTCGCCCGCCCCCGTCCCCGCCGAGGAGTCGACGACGGCCGCCTCGACCGCACCGCCGGGCTTGACCGCCCCGCCGGCCTCTACCGCACCGGCCTCGACCGCCGCGCCCACCTCGACCGCCGCGCCCGTCCGCAGTGCCTCGGCGACGCAGAGGGTTTCGTAGGCGGCGACGACGGGCCGGACGGCGGGGGCGGCGGCCCGCTGCAGGGCCTGGGCCCGCTCGACCAGGGTCGCCGCAGCATCGGCCGCCGCCTTGGCATCGACGGTGTCGCCCCGGGCCCGGGCCCGTTCGGCGCGGTCGCCCTCGGCCCGGAGTCCGTGCCACAGCACCGGAGCCACGAGCCAGACGTCGTCACTGCCGGCCACCAGCTCCAGCGCCCGGGCCACCGCCTCCCGGGCGTCGGCCGTGCGCTCCTCCCACAGCGCCAGCCCGGCTTCGAGTGTGAGGAGTGGTGCCCGGTAGCGGGGGGCGACCGCCTGGGTCCACCGGTGGTCGACCCGCTCCAGGTCGGCGCGGGCGGCGTCGAGCCGTCCCCGGCCGACGGCCAGCCGGGCCCGGGCCAGGAGCAGGTCGATGGCCGGGGCGCCGGTCGGCCGTTCGGCGAGAGCGGTTTCGATGACCGGATCGGCCTCGTCCCACCGGCCGGCCCGGAACAACGTGTTGGCCAGGACGGCGGCCAGGCCGGCGGCATAGGACCGGCCGAGGCCGAGCCGCCGGAGCACATCCACGCCGGCGGCGGCGACGTCCGCCGCCTCGTCGAGGCGGTTGAGCGGCCCGGAGAGGACCTCGGCCCGGTTGAGCAGCGCCCGGGCCAGCCGCCGGGGTCCGCGACCGTCGGCCGGTGGCCCGCCTCCGGGACCGGTCGTGACCGCCGCCTTCTCGGCGACTTCGATCGCTTCGTCGAGCGCCCGCAACGCCGGGTCGGCGTCACCGAGCAGCGCCAGGTCCACGCCCAGCGTGCCGAGGATCTCCGCCTCCTCGAGCGGCAGCCCCAGACGCTGGGCGAGGGCCAGCCCCTCCTCGGCCAGCCGCCGCGATTCGCCGTACCGCCCCGCCAGCATGAGCGCCTCGGCCGCCGCCGCCACCGCCCGGACGCCCTCGGCGGTCTCCCGATGCACCCGCCGGATGGCCTCGTCGTAAGCCTCGAGCGCCCCCGCACTGTCGCCCGCCGCCCACCGGGCCCGGCCCAGGCCCAGCAGCAACCGTGGCGCATCCTCGGCGGGGGCGGCGGTCCGAGTGGCTTCGAAGAGTTCGACGGCCCGCCCGGACTCACCGGCCAGCTGCGCCGCTTCCGCCGCCCGCTCCAGCAACTCGACGCGGTCGACGCTCCGGTCGGCGAGTTCCAGGGCCCGTTCGTACTGGAGGTGGGCTTCGGCGTAGCCGCCGGCGGCCTCGGCGGCCCCGGCCGCGGCCAGGGCGGCGGGCAGCCCCTGTTCCGCATCCCCGGCGGCATAGAGGTGCCACGCCACCGCGGCGAGTTCGGCGGCCACCGGAGTGCCACCCCCGATTCCGGCCGAGAGGGCTCGGCCGTAGGCGGCATGGAAGCGCCGGGCTTCGCCGGGGAGGAGCCCGGCGTAGGCGGCCTCCCGCAGCAGGCTGTGGCGGAACGTGTAGGTCCCGCGCCGGCCGTCGGCGACGAGGACGTGATGATCGACGCACTCCCGCAGCCCGGCGAGGAGAGCCGGCTCGGCCAGACCGGCCACCTCGGTCAGGAGCCGGTGGCTGACCGGGCCGACTGAGGCGGCGACGGCGCCGGCCGCCGTCCGGGCGTCGGGGGAGAGGGCGGCGAGCCGGGCGGCGAGGATCGGCTGCACCGTTGAGGTCAGCTCCTGCCCGGATCGGGCGGCGGCCAGGAGTTCCTCCACGAAGAACGGGTTGCCCTCGGAGCGCCGCCAGATCTCCTCGAGCAGCTCCGGCTCGGGACCTTCCCCCATGATCGATGTCAGCTGGGCGGCGACCTCAGCCTTGCGGAGCCGGTCGAGGACCAGAAACTCCGCCCGCCGGCTCCGGCGCAGCTCCGCCAGCAGCGCCAGCAACGGATGACCGGGAATGAGCGCCTCGCTCCTGACGGTGACCACCACCAACGGCCCCGGCCCACCGGCGAGGTTGGCCAGCAGGAACCCGAGCAGATCCCGGGTCGACCGATCGGCCCAGTGGAGGTCGTCGAGCAGCAGGACGACGGGGGACCGCCGGCCCGCCGCTTCCAGCCGGTCGAGAACCTCCTCGAAGTAGCCGCCCCGATCGCCGCTCGGGCCGTCACCGGCCTGGTCACCGGGCGGAAGGCGGCGGAGGGCTTCGGTGACGGGCCAGAAGGGCGGGCCGGCGTCGCCGCAATCGACGCATCGGCCGAGCAGGACCGTCGCGCCGCGGTCGGCGGCGAGGGCGGCGAACTCCCGCAGCAGGCGGGTCTTCCCCGCCCCGCTCTCCCCCTCGATGACAATGGCCGGCGCCCGGCCGTGCCCGGCGTCTTCCAGCGCCGCTCCGAGCCGGGCGAGTTCCGCCTCCCGACCCACGAAGGCGGACGGCGAGGTCGGAGGCACGCGTCACTCTGACCCCACCTGTTCGCGGCGGTCAAGGTGGCGAATAAGGCGGTCGGTGGCATCCAAATAAGGCATCTGCCCGATGTGAGCCAGGCCGGTGGGGCGGAATGCTGGCGCCGTCCCTCCCCTCACCGTCAGGAGCCACGATGACCCGCACCGTGACCGCCCCGGCCGTCCCCCCGTTGCCCCGCTTCACCTTCGCCGGCCGAGGCTGCCGCGATTCCCGCCGGGAACCGCGCCGCCGGCCCGCCGTCTTCCAAGCCCGCGCCACCACAGCCGCCCCCGGCGTGTCCACCGGGAACACGAACTCCGCCGCCACCGCCGCCGCCGCACCGACCGCCTCCCCGGGCGGCGCCTTCACCGAACGCCCGTCTACCGCTGGTGCCACTGAACGGTCCACCGCCGGTGCCACGGCACGCCGGTCGACTGCCGGTGCGGCCGCTGCCGATCGCCCTCCACCATCCGGACCGGCGGGCGGCTCGGCGCCCGGCGGCTGGGGTACCGTCCCCGCCCATGGCGGGTTCCAACGGGCCTCTGGTTTGCGAGCGGCGGGGGGACGCGCTGCTGGTCGGGTTCAACCGGCCGGAGAAGCGCAACGCCATCGACCTCGCCACCACCGAGGCGCTCCATCACGTGCTCTCCGACCATGCCCGGGAGCGGTGCATCCTCGTGCTGCACTCGACGACGCCGGGGATGTTCGTAGCCGGGGCCGACATCAGGGAGCTGCTGGCCCGGGATGCCGACGACGCCTTCGTGGGCATCAACGTCAAGCTCTTCGAACGCCTGGAGGCCCACCGGTGGCCGACCATCGCCGTCGTCGACGGGCCGGCGCTCGGAGGCGGGTGCGAGCTGGCCATGGCGTGCGACCTGCGGATCGCCTCTCCCCGGGCGACATTCGCCCAGCCCGAGCTGAACCTCGGCATCCTGGCCGGCGCCGGGGCCAACTGGCGCCTGCCCCAGCTCGTCGGCGTCGCCCAGGCGAGACGGATGCTCTACCTCGGCGAGACGCTCGACGCCGAGGCCGCCCTGGCCGCCGGTCTGATCGACGCCGTCCGTCCGGCGGAGGAGCTGCTCGACGCGGCCCTCCAAATGGTGGCCACCATCGCCACCCGCTCCTGGCGCGCCCTGGAGCTGACCAAGCTGGCCCTGCGCCTGCACCGCCCGGCGACGTCAACGTTCGACATGGCCGCCCAGTCGCTCCTGTTCGAGAGCGAGGACAAGCGACAGCGAATGGAGAGCTTCCTCAATCGTCGCAAGGGGTGACATCCCTGCTGGTGCGATGGGCCGTTCCGGGGTAGGGATGGGAGCATGCAGGAGATGACGCTCCCTCCAGATACGGGATTCGTGGTCGACTGGCAGATCGTCGAGGAGGGTCCGGTCATCGACCTTTCGATCACCGAATCAGAGGTGATCCTCCCCGATGAGGCCACTGTTCGTGCCGACCTGGGTCGAGGGCCCGAGGCCTAGGAAGGGTCCCGTCCGAACCAGCGGAGGCTCAGCGGCCACGTTCCGTGGGCGCCGGTAGGCTTCCGACTGTATGAGCAGCCCGGGAGCGGCCCCCCGCACGGTTCTGGTGGTCGACGACGAGCCGATGCTGCGCAACCTGCTCTCCCGCCTGCTCCGTATGGAGGGCTACGAGGTCATCGAAGCGGAGGACGGAGAGGTCGCCCTCGACAAGGTCGCCGCCGAGTCGCCCGATCTCGTGCTGCTCGACGTCATGCTCCCGGCCCGCAACGGCCTCGACGTCCTGGGTGATCTGCGCCAGACGAGTGACGTGCCCGTCATCCTGGTCAGCGCCCTCGGCGAAGAGGCCGACCGGGTGCTCGGGCTCAAGCTGGGCGCCGACGACTACGTGGTGAAACCGTTCTCGGCCGCCGAGCTGTCGGCCCGGATCGAGTCGGTCCTGCGTCGGGCCCGGCACCGGGCCGACCCCCAGGCCCCGACGGCCCGGATGGCCTTCGACGGGCTCGTCATCGACCTCGGCACGCGGGAGGTCACGGTCACCGGTGAGCGCGTCGAAATGACCGCCAAGGAGTTCGATCTCCTGGCCTTCCTGGCCCGCTCCCCCCGGCAGGTCTTTTCCCGGGACCAGCTGCTCCACCAGGTCTGGGGCTCCTCGTCGGACTGGCAGTCGGACGCCACCGTCACCGAGCACGTCCGCCGGCTCCGCCGCAAGATCGAGGAGGATCCCGACAATCCCCGCTGGATCACCACGGTCCGGGGCGTGGGATACCGCTTCGAGCCCTAAGGGGCACGTCGACTCCTATCTCCGCAAGCCTCCCGAAGCTGCCGGGCGGCTCCGAGGCGGCGGTGGCGCGGGTGGGGAACGGACAGCCCATCCGCCGAATATGAAAGGAATGGATCTCCACTCCCTCAAGCAGAATCGGGTCTTCCGGGGCGCAACGGCCGATGTCGCCCGCTCCCGGGAGCGTTCCCGGCAGCGCCGGCTGTTCCGCATCGCCTTGGCGCTGGGCTTCATCTGCGTCTGGATGTGGAACCGGGTCCTCGACGGCCAGTCGGCGTTTCCGGGCCGGCCCCGGCTCAACCCGGCCATCGCCCAGGCGATGCCGCTCCTGCTGCTGGTGGTGATCCTCGGTGCCGCCGTCCTGTTGCCGTTCCTCGGCGCCGGGCGCTCGCCGCACGTGCTCTACCGGTCGAGCGAGATCGAGACGTCGCTGGCCGACGTCAAGGGCATGCCCGTCGTCGTCGACGAGGTCGTGAAGTCCCTCAACCTGTTCCTGGCCCACAAGACGTTCAAGGACGGGATGGGCGGCACACCCCGCCGGGCCATCCTCTTCGAGGGTCCGCCGGGGACCGGCAAGACGTACATGGCCAAGGCCATGGCCCGGGAGGCCGAGGTTCCGTTCCTGTTCGTGTCGTCGTCGGCCTTCCAGTCGATGTACTACGGCCAGACGAACCGCAAGATCCGGTCCTACTTCAAGGAGTTGCGGAAGGCGGCCCGGGCCGAGGGCGGCGCCATCGGCTTCATCGAGGAGATCGACGCCATCGGCGCCTCCCGGGCCGGCATGGGCGGCGCCAACGGCCGGGAGGGGATCGCCGGTGTCGTCAACGAGCTGCTCATCCAGCTCCAGTCGTTCGACGCCCCGCCGCCCGGGATGCGGGTCCGCCACTGGTTCGTCGAGCGGGTCAACCGGCTGCTGCCCTCGCACCGGGCGCTGAAGAAGCGTCCCACCCCGTACGCCAACATCCTGGTCATCGGCGCCACCAACCGGGCCGCCGATCTCGACCCGGCCCTCTTGCGGCCCGGGCGGTTCGACCGGTCGATCTACTTCGACCTCCCGAGCCGAGCGGGGCGGCGGGAGATCATCGACTACTACCTGGCCAAGAAGGCCCACGACCCCGAGCTGGACGACGCCCACCGGCGCGACACGATGGCCGCCATGACGTCCGGCTACTCGCCGGTGATGATCGAGCACCTCCTCGACGAGGCCCTGGTCTGGGCCCTGCGCCGGGGAGCCGACCGCCTCAGCTGGGGCGACGTGCAGCGGGCCAAGATGACCGAGGAGATCGGCCTGGCCCAGCCGGTGGAGTACACCGAAGCCGAGCGGCGCACCATCGCCACCCACGAGGCCGGCCACGCCACCGTGGCCTGGCTGGTGGGCAAGAGCCGCAAGCTCGAGGTCCTCTCGATCATCAAGCGCAAGGACGCCCTGGGGCTGCTGGCCCACTCCGACCGGGAGGAGCGCTGGCTCAAGTCGCAGTCGGAGCTGGAGGGCCTGGTGGAGATCGCCCTCGGCGGTCTGGCGGCCGAGGAGGTGTTCTTCGGTGAGATCTCGTCCGGCCCGTCCGGCGACCTGATGGCGGCCACCACGCTCACCGCCCAGATGATCGGCAGCCTGGGCATGGACGGGACGCTCTTCTCCTACGAGGCCATGCAGATGCCCTCGGCGGCCAACATCGTCGCCCGGGTGGCGTCGAGCGATGAGGGCAAAGCCCGCATCGAGGAACGACTCTCCGCCGCCCGTCTCAGGGCCCGGGCCATGCTGGCCGAGAACCGGCATGTGGTGGAGGCTCTCCGGGACGCTCTCCTCGAACGCCACGAGCTGATCGGCGACGAGATCCTCGAGGTCATCCAAGGCGCCGTGGCCACCGCCGACCGGCCGCAGCACACGGGCACTTCGGGCACTTAAGGGCTTCTCCGGGCATACCCCCCGCCCGGCGGGGCCGCCGCGCGAGTCTTCCCGCGGAGTTGGGCAAGAGTTGATAAATCGTTGTTCATCGTCTGCCTCTCCGCACCGATGATCACGTCATGGGAGCCCACGCGCCAGGACTCGGTCGCGACCGCCGGCCCGCGGTCGAGCGCGCCGGGCGCGCGCCCGGAAGGAGGGCACAGGTCATCGCCGGCCGCGAGCTGAGGTTCCGGGGCCCGACCGAGCCGCCGGGGGAGCCAACTCCGCTGCCGCCGCTCCGGCCCCTGCCGGCTTCCGGTTCCTCGCCGGAGCCGGCCACGGCGCTGGCTGCCGCTCCCAGCCCGCCGAACTGGTCGCCCCTCGCCGTGGCCCTGCCGCTCTTCGCCGCGGTGTGGGTTGTGTTCACCGTTCTGGCCGCCCGGGTCACCGCCCCGGCCGCCGCCGACGTCACCGCCCTCGGCGAGGTGCTGGCCGTCGGGGCGGCGGTGGTCGCCCTGGTGCTCGTCACGCTGGCGGTGGCCCATCTCCAGGTCAGCGGCCGGTGGCCTCGCCCGGCCGCCGGAGCCGTCATCGTTCTCGGGCTCGGCCAGGGTGCGCTGGCCACGACGATCGGCTCCGGGTCAGACGACTTCTGGGGCGTTGCCGCCTGGGTGTTCGTCCTGGTTGGTGTCGCCGTCCCGCTGGCGTGGGTCGGCGGGCAGTTCCAGTCCGGTGTTCGCCGGCAGCGGGTCGAGCGGCACGCTTCGCTCGCCGCCTCGTGGATCGAACGGGCCCGGCGGCAGGCCCACCAGACGGTGCAGTCTGTCCACCGTCACGATGTCCGCTCGATGCTCTTCGTCGTCGACGGGGCGGCCCGGACGCTGTCCGACCCGAACCTGTCGGCCGAGCAGCGGCGGGGCTTCGCCGAGATGCTGGCCGAAAGCGTCCAGCGGCTCGGCGAGCTGATCGACGTCCGCGCCGAGGAGATCCAGCCCTTCGCCTTCGACGGTGTCGCCCGGGCGGTGGCCCAGGCCGAGCGGCGGGCGGGCCGGACCGTTCGGGTCGATGTCGCCAGCCCGTTGACCGCGGTGGGGCGGGCGGCCGATGTCGCCGCCGTCCTGCGGACCCTCCTGTCGGTCACCGGGCGGAAGACCGGTGACGACCTGCTGCTCCGCTCCGACGTGGTCGATTCGACGGTGCTGGTTTGGGTCGAGCCGGTGGGCAGCGAGGATCTCGCGCTGTTGGCCGAGAGTTGGGAAGAGATTCGCGTCGAATCGTTCAAGCCGACCGACGATAACGACGATGAGTCAATAGACCTTTACGTCGCAACCCGGCTCCTCGCCGAGCAAGGGTGCGACCTGTGGTCTGCCGCCGGACGGAGCCGCTTCGCCGTCAGGCTCCCCGCTGCGGATACCAGCTCCCAGGAAGAGGAATGACGCTGACACTCACCGCCTCGCACGTCGATCGCGCCGCGTCTTCGGACGGGGCCCGCCTGCTCCTCGTCGACGACCACCGGCTCCTCGTCGAGACGCTGCAGGTCTCCCTCATCAACGCCGGCTTCGCCGTGTCGGTGGCTCCTTGCCGGTCCTTCGACGAGGTGCTCGCCGAGGCCGCCGCCGTGCGCCCGACGCTGGTCGTGCTCGACCTCGACCTCCAGGGGGCCGGGTACGGCTACGACCTCATCGCCCCGCTCCGGGAGCTCGGCGCCCAGGTCCTGATGCTGACCGGCACCGTCGACAAGATCGAGCTGGCCCGCTGCCTCGAGGCCGGCGCCCTCGGCATCGCCGACAAGGCCGACGGCTTCAGTGCGGTGCTCGACCAGATCCGCCGGGCCGCCGACGGTGAGACCGTCACGCCGATCACCGTGCGGACGCAGCTCCTCGCCGACCTGGCCGCCCAGCGCCGGGCCGAAGAGAAGCGCAAGGCGCCGTTCGAGGCGCTCTCTGCCCGGGAGCGCGACGTCCTCCGCCAGATCGTCGAAGGCAAGCAGGCATCCGCCATCGCCAAGGAGTCCTTCGTGTCGCTGGCCACCGTCCGCACCCAGATTCGCTCGATCCTTCTGAAGCTCGAAGTGACCTCCCAGGTGGCCGCCGTGGCGCTGGCCCGCCAGGGCGGTTGGTTCGACAACGCCGCTGCGGAGAAGATCCGATGAGCAAGCGCGCCTTTTCCTTCCGCAAGCCGACCGAAGACCCGCCCGTTGAGGCGCTGAGCTCGGTGCCGGAGATGGACGACGCCGTGGAGGCATCGCAGGCCACCGAGCCGCGCCCCTCGGTCGAGCAGGACAACCGGGATCTGAACGTCGTTCCCGAGGGCGGCCGTTTCGGCGAGCTCCTCGTCCGCAAGCAGCTGGTGAGCCGGGGCGCCATCATGGAGGCCCTGCTCCAGCAGACCGGCAGCGGCAAGCGCCTCGGGAACCTGCTGGTCGACGCCGGCGCCATCACGGACCGGCAGCTGGCCGAGACGCTGTCCGAGCAGCTGAACATCCCGATGGCCGACCTGCGGAACGACCGCCCCGAGCCCGACGCCGTGGACAAGGTCCCCGAGAGCGTCGCCCGGGAACTGGTGGCGGTGCCGCTGCGCATCCGGGACAACAGCCTCGAGGTCGTCATCGCCGACCCGACGCCCGCCACGCTGAAGTTGCTGCGGGAGAAGACGCGGCTCGACATCGTGCCGTTCATCGCTCCGGCGTCCGAGGTGACCCGGGTCATCGAGGCGACCTACCGGGCGCTGGGCGCCATCCAGTCGCACGTTCAGGCCTTCACCGCCAACGACGCCCTCCGCAAGACGACGGCTGTTGCGGCGACCGCCGCGACGACGGGTGTTGCCGGCGGCGACGCCGAGGCTCCGGTGGTCAAGGTCGTGAACCTCCTCATCGCCCAGGCCCTGCGGGACCGGGCCTCCGACCTCCACCTGGAGCCGCAGGACACGCAGATGCGGGTCCGCTTCCGGGTCGACGGCGCGCTGCACGACGTCACCACGCTGCCGGCGGAGATGGGCCCGGCCGTCGTGAGCCGCATCAAGATCATGGGCGGAATGAACATCGTCGAGCGGCGCCGTCCCCAGGACGGGCAGACGTCGCTCGAAGTCGACGGCCGCGCCCTCGACGTCCGGATCGCCTCCACCCCCACGGTCTTCGGCGAGAAGGTGACGATGCGGCTCCTCGACAAGAGCCGCCCCCTCTACAAGGGCGCCGACCTCGGCATGCCCGCCGACACCCACGAGGACTGGGGCAAGCTCGTCCGTTCGCCGTTCGGCATGGTCGTCTGCGTCGGCCCCACCGGCTCTGGCAAGACGACGACGCTCTACGCCACCCTGGGCGACATCAACTCATCGGACCGCAACATCATGACGATCGAGGACCCGGTGGAGTACATCCTCCCCTCGATCAACCAGATCCAGATCAACGAGCAGGCCGGCGTCACCTTCGCCGACGGCCTCCGCTCGATCCTCCGCCAGGACCCCGACGTCATCCTCGTCGGCGAGATCCGCGACGCCGAGACGGCTCGCATCGCCGTGCAGTCCGCCCTGACCGGCCACCTGGTCCTGTCGTCGCTGCACGCCACCGACACCGCCGCCGCGGTGCACCGCTTCCTCGACATGGGAATCGAGGCCTTCCTGGTCGCTTCGGCCGGTTTGGGAATCGTCGGCCAGCGCCTGGTCCGCAAGATCTGCACTTCGTGCAAGATCCCCTACCAGCCGACTGACGAGGAACTCGCCTTCTACCTCGAGGCCGAAGGTCCGACCAAGGACCAGTTCTGGATTGGGGAAGGTTGCAACTTCTGCGGCGGCACCGGCTACCAGGACCGCATCGGCGTATACGAATTATTGAGGATTACACCCGAGATCAAGCGCCTTATCGTCGGCTGGGCCACGCAGGAAGAAATCCGCCGCATGGCCATCTCCCAGGGTATGCGGACACTTCTGCAAGAAGGCCTGAACCTGGTCGCCAACGACACCACCACGATCTCCGAAGTCATTCGAGTCATCTACGCGAGCTAAGGACTCACAGCCAATGCCGAAGTTCAACTACGTCGCCGTCGGCCCGGACGGCGCCCAGGTCAACGGGGTCGAGGAAGCCCCCAGCCTTGGCGCCCTCAGCCTTCTCCTGCGCGACCGCGACCTCGCGATCCAAGAAGCGCAGGAAAAGAAGTCGATCATGCAGTTCGAGATCACCAAGAAGAAGGTTCCCCGCAAGGAACTGATGCACTTCTCTCGCCAGATGGCGGTCTTCCTCCGCGCCGGCATCCCGGTGATCGACGCTCTCACGATCATCAAGGAAGAGCTGCCCAAGAAGAAGAACGTGCTCGCCGAGTGCCTCGCCGACATGATCGTGGCGCTGGAGTCGGGGACGACCTTCACCGGTGCGGCCCGCTCGCACCCCGAGGCCTTCCCGACGTTCTTCCTCGGTGTCCTCGAGGCCGCCGAGCTGACGGGGAACCTCGCATCGGCTCTGGAGGAGGTCGCGAAGTACATCGAGCGTGACCTCGAGGCGCGCAAGAAGATCCAGTCGGCCCTGTTCTATCCGGCCGTGGTCTTCCTCATGTCCATCGCCACGGTCGTCGTTCTGGCGGCCTACGTCCTTCCGAAGTTCAAGAAGTTCTTCTCGGAGTTGAATGCCACGCTCCCTCTGCCCACCCGCATGCTGCTCTCGCTGACCGACATCCTGACCGACTTCTGGCCGCTTCTCATTCTTGGTGTGCTGGCTGTCGGCCTGGTGTTGGGCTTCGGGCCGCGGCACCCGAAGGGCCGTGACCTGCGAGACAAGTCCCTGTTGAGACTCCCTGTCATCGGCGACATGCTGCAGACCGCCATCATCGAGCGCTTCTGCCGCACGCTGAGTTCGATGGTGCGGGCTGGTGTGCCCCTCCCCGACGCGCTGGCGGTCGCCTCGACAGGCACGAACAACGTGGTCTACCGGGAGAAGCTCGAAACGGTGCGGACCGCCATGCTCCAGGGCGAAGGCCTCGCCGGGCCGATCGCCCGGGCCGACTTCCTTCCGGGTGCGGCTCGCCAGATGATCCGCGTCGGCGAGGAGACCGGCACGCTCGACCAGCAGCTCGAAACCTCGGCCCACTACTTCGGTACCGAGCTCGACTTCAAGATCGCTCGCTTCACCAACCTCTTCGAGCCGGCCGTCATCCTGTTCATGGGTCTCGTCGTCGGCTTCGTCGCCATCGCCCTCGTCACAGCGATGTACGGCATCTTTAACCAGACCACGATCGGATGAACACGCCCCAAACCCGCTGGACATCCGAGGCCGGGATGACCCTCTCCGAGATCCTGGTAGCGGTCGCGATTCTGGGTATCGCGGTCGCCACGATCGTCGGCGGCCTTGCCCAGGCGTCATCATCTTCGGATCGTCACCGCAAGGCCGCGACCGCTGACACTGCTTTGAAGAGCTTCGCTGAGCACATCAAGCAGAAGGTGGCGGTGGGTGCCTACGTCCAGTGTCCGACAACGACCACTTCGTCGTACGCCTCACTTTCTGGATGGACTGCTCCGACCGGATACACCGTCAGTGTCGACAGCGTGAAGTACTGGAACGGGTCAAGCTTCGACGCCGCCTGCCCCACGGCGGTTCCGCCGAGCACTGAACGGGACCAGGGCGCGCAGCTGCTGAAGCTCGTGGCCGCGTCGTCCGACGGCCGTGCCAGCGAGTCGGTTGAGATCGTAGTGAGGAGACCATGAACCGGATCAGGTCGCGAGCCCGTGAGGAGGATGGAGTCATTCTCGTCCTCGTCCTCGGCTTCTTGGCCTTCATCGGTGTGGTTGCCGCCGTTCTCGTGAACTACACCACCACCGGTCATCGCGCGACGGTAACGGTTCAAGATATACGCGCTCGTGAGTACGCCGCCGATGGCGTCGTCGAGGCAGCGATCAACCTGGTGCGAAGGACTGCCGCTTCGTCGAACTCCAGCGGCTGCGTCGTTGCCATGGTCGATTCCCTCTCGATGCGTGTTGACTGCTCTGACGCCGGCACCGGCGGTGTCGAAGTCACCTTCACGGCCTGCCCGAACACGGGCGTCGCCTGCACAGCATCGACCAGGACACTTGTGGCCAAAGCAAAGTACAACCGGACCGTCAGTCCCGCAGCGGTGAAGATCAGCGCTTGGAGCGTGCATCGATGAAACTTGCTCTCCGATTTGTCCGGGCTGCGAAGCAGCGACTGCGTCAGGGCGAGTCAGGATTCACCCTGGCTGAGATGCTGGTCGTGGTCGTGATCAGCGGAATCATCGTGGCCGCGGTCGGATCAAGCTTCGTCGTGAGCACACGGGCTGCCACTTCGTCGAACGACAGAGTGGATCGCTCGCGTGATGCGCAGCAAACGAGCACGTACTTCCTGAGCGATGCGCAGAACGCCAGCTACTTCTCGGAGAGTACGGTTCCCGCCCCGGCCATGGGATCGTGCTCGGACTTCGGAGCGGACAACGTCGCAGTTTTCGAGTGGACGGAGGGGACTGTCCGGAAGGACGCGATCTACGGGCTGTCCGGTAGCCCTTCGGAACTCATTCGCCGTTACTGCGAGGACGGAACCAAGCAGTATGACGTAACTCTTGTGAGGCACGTCGGCTCTACGATCCCCGAAGTCACCTGTCCGTCCACTCCGTGCTCGGCGAACTCTGCATATCTTGAGATGGCCGTAACGGAGACCGCCGGAACCTATGAGAGTGCGTACAGCTACACCGTACGGGCGGACCCGCGAACGACCGGCTCCGGCCCCACTGGGCCGATGGGCGGGATCGCGATTTACGTCGGGCAAGGTGGGATCACCACCGGAGGAAGCAAGACCACGATCAAGGTGGATGAGGGGACAGTCACCGTGGACGGAGAGTCGAAATGTAACGGTGACAACGACACCAGCCCAGCCTTTGACGTCGAAGACGGGTTCTACCCTGAGTCGAATACCGGCTGCCAGAACGCCGGTTCGGGAACGGCGCCGTCGGACCCTCTGATCGATCTGGCTGCCCCCACGGCTCCGGCAACGTCGACCACCGAGCCAGACAAGAAGAACGGCTACAAACCGCCGAACTCTACCGCCTGTGGGACAAGTCAGCCGACTTTCCAGCCTGGTCTCTACCCGAAGGACTGGGCGCTGGAGAACGGGTGTCTCGCTTCTGGGACGTACTACTTCAGTACTGGGGTGGTTCTGAAGAACGTGACTTCCGCACCTGGTGGCGTCCACATCTACATCGCCGACGGCGGGGGCGACTTCTCGAACGTCACGCTGTCTCCGTTGACCACCGGCGATCAGGCGGGAATAACAGTATTTGAGGCTCGAGGTATAGCGTCCGCCGTCAAGACCAACGACGATGTGACGATCAATGGGGCGATCTACCTGCCCGCCGGAGAATTGCTCGTGCAGTCGACCAGTGGGTACCTGCAGGCGGGGTCGATCAACGTCAAGACCCTGACCTTCGGCGGAAACAGCCTTGGCGTGATCATCATCTGACCGAGTCCAACTCAAGCTTCGAGGTGCGGGCGCCGGCTACGGCGCCCGCATTCTCGCGTTCCGGACCGCAGGCGGGCCGTTGCAGGCGAGCGGTTCATCAATGTTGTGGATGAGGCGGGCAGCCAAACAGCCGAGAATCAAATCGAAGCCGCTACCGGAAAACGGTCGGCTCGGGAAGCGGCTCGAAGATCGAGCACCACAGACCAAGGAGAACCCAACTCAATGATTGAGCGCATCAACCGGAAGCGGCAGAACGAGGAAGGCTTCACCCTCGTCGAGCTCCTCGTCGTCATCGTGATCCTCGGCATCCTCGCCGCCATCGTCGTCTTCGCCGTTGGTGGCATCACCGACAAGGGTGAGAGCAACGCCAGCAAGACGGACGTCGCCGTGCTGGAGACGGCCGAGGAGGCCTACTTCGCCAACCAGTCCGCCAGCGTGTACACGACCGAGGGTGGTCTGGTGACCGGCAAGTACCTCCGTGCGGTCTCCTCGAAGAACAGCATCTGCCTGAGCACCGCCGACAACAAGTCCTACTCGGTTGTGCCCCAGGGCGGCACCTGCCCTGCCGGCACCGACTGGAACGGCACTGGGCTGGGAGCCGGCACCGAAGACAACTAAGTCGTCAACAGCCCCTGTTGCCCGCCCAACCTTGGGCGGGCAACGGAGTTTTTGGGACGGGGGTCGGAACCTTATTCCGCCCCCGTCCCGCTTCGCGTTCTCAAAAGCGAAAGGCTTCCGCTGTGCTCTGCTTGACATCGCCGAACGACAGAAGAGTTGATGGGTTCACGCTCGTTGAGGTGCTGTTGCTGATTGTCATTCTCGGATCGCTTGCGGCCATAGCCATCTTTGCCGTGGGGCCAGCGGTTGGGGCGGGGAAGTCCAAGGCAAGAGTTGGCGACGAGCGAGTATTGTCCAGAGCCGAGGAAGCCTTTTTCGCCAACCGGAACACGGGGCGATATGCAACCCAGACCGAGCTTGTGTCAGCTGGCTTCCTTCGAAGGGCTTCAACCATCAACTCGTTGTGCGTCGATCTGGCTCCGACCAACGGCGACTTCTTCGTTGTCGCGGGCGTCCCGGCGACTCAGGCCGAGGGGGACTCTGCATGCGCGGCCGCTGCAGCAGCGTTCTCACCGCCGAAATCTGGTTCATACGTCGCTTCTGCGGGCACGTTGTCTATTCCATGATGTGACCGCTTCGGCATACCTCGCCGAGGTGTATCGGCAGTTGGCCTCGGACGTCCTCAGCTACTTCCGCAGTCAGGGCTCGCCCGATCCGGAGGACCTCCTGAGGGAGACATTCCTCTAGATCGTCCGCGACACCGGCCGGTTCCGCGGCGACGGTAGGGACGTTCGCCGTAGGGTCTTCACAATTTGCCCACCACCGCCTGTTCGACGGCCAGCGGCGGTCCTGCCGCTGCCCGGCCGGCCGGCTGGGCAATCCCGGAGCTGGCGGCCGCAACCGACCCTGAAACCCGTGGTCATCCTCCAGTTCGTCGCAGGCGTTTCGATTGAGGCGGTCGCCGTGGCGAGCGGCCGGACCGTCGGCGCGGTCAAGCCCCTTCAGCATCGGGGGCTGACGCGGGTCGGTCAAGCGGGGAGTCACAGCGGGCTGGAGCCTGAACGCCGCCCATCCGGTGCGACGGTGAGCGATCTTCCTCCGGATTGAGAAAGTGGCAGCGAGCGCCGCGGCTATGGCGAGAGGTCCGTCGCAGCGGGGCGATGAGAGCCCTAAAACTGTCTCACCTTCTCCTTATCCTCCGAAGGTAGGGCACGGAGCCCTCGTCCTTTGGAGGTGTTGGGGCATGACGGTGACAGCAGTGCTTGTCGACGGCGGCGAGCGCGTGTCGGAGGAGGCGGCTCACGAGATCCCGCTGGAGCGGCTCGAGGAGGAGATCTGTGAGCTGGCGGGGCATCTGGCGGCGGGGGAGTGCCGGTGGTTGCTCTTGCTGAGTGAGTTCGACCGGCGGAAGGGATGGACGGGGTGGGGGCTCCAGTCTTGTGCGCATTGGGTGTCCCACCGATGTGGGATCGGGCTGCAGGCGGCTCGGGAGAAGCTGCGGGTCGGGCGGCGGCTCGGGGAGCTTCCCCTGGTCAGGGAAGCGTTTGCGGCCGGGGAGCTGAGCTACTCCAAGGTCCGGGCCGTGTGCCGGGTGGCCAGGCCGGAAACTGAAGCGATGCTCCTCGAGATGGCCCGGTACGCCACGACGGCGCAGCTCGAGGAGATCGTGCGGGCCTATCGGAGCGTCACCGGGCGGGAGGAGCTGCGGAACGCCAACGACCGGCACGACGCCCGGTACGCCCGTTGGCATTGGGAGGACGACGGATCGCTGGTGCTCACCGCCCGGCTCAGCCCGGAGGATGGTGCCGTCGTGCTGGCCGCGCTGGAAGCGGGTCGGGCAGCGGCCGAGCCGCCGGCAAGGCCGCCGTCGGACGCCGCGGGTGCTTCAGCTGAATCACTGCTGGCCGAGGCGAAGAGCGCCGATGCGTTCGTGGCGATGGCGAAACTGGCGCTGGCGGCGCCGGCTGAAGGTGCTCCGCCGGCCCCGGAGATCGTCGTGGTGGACCGGGCGACGCTCAGCGGCGCCAGCGACGAAGGGCGTTGCCACCTTGACGGTGGAGCAGCGATTCCGCCGGAGACGGCCCGTCGGCTGGCTTGTGACGCCACGATCGTGGCGATGATCGAGGCGGCGAACGGAACGCCGCTCGACGTCGGTCGCAAGCGGCGTACGCCGCCGGCGCCACTGCGCCGAGCGCTGCGGCGGCGGGATGGCGGCTGCCGATTTCCGGGGTGCGGGAACCGTCGCTTCCTTCACGCCCATCACATCGTGCACTGGATCAACGGCGGCGAGACAAAGCTTATCAACCTGATCTTGCTGTGTAGCCACCATCATCGCCTGGTCCACGAGGGCGGGTACCGCATCGAGAGCCTGCGCGATCAGGTGTTCGCGTTCTACGACCGCGCCGGGCGGGTCATGCCGGAAGTCCCTCCTCCCAACAGGGCTGAAGGGCCGGATATCCGGGAGCGCAACGCCGCTGCCGGCCGCGGCATCACACCTGAGACCTGCCGTTCGCTCGGTGAAGGCGAGCCGTACGACCTGGGGCTGGCTGTCGAAGGGATTCTCGTGGCTCAGGGCCATTTCCACTGCAAGGAGCGGTCCGCCGCATGACGTGCGCGAGGGCGCGGCGGCTGGGCGTCGGGCCGTTGGAGGACAGATGAGCGGGTAGGTCGCGGTCACGGAGCTCATTGATTCAGCTGAAGCTCTTCCCGGACTGTCAGCCACGAACCTGGTTGACCTCGTCGAGGCCGTCTTGGCCGATGCCTGGGAGGGCATCCAGGGAGTAATGAGCGATGATCTGGCCCCATCAGCGGAGAACTGCCGCATTGACCGGTTCCGACTGCCGGATCCAGCCGCAGTACTGAGGTGTGTACCAATCTCGACACCTACAGCGGGCTGAAGATCGTCGGCGTACCGGGCGCTGAGCCGGCAGTGCAGTGGACGACACCGTTCATCAATTCTGCTGAAGGCGGATGACCGGCCAGGAGCGATCCTCGTAGCCGACAGTGGCGGCACTAGTGCCGAAATTTCCAGGAGCTGGAATCTGTGAGATCGCTTCGTCTGGCGTGGCTGTTAGTTCTCGTGTCCCTTTTGACGACCGGTTGCCTCTTTGGCGGCGACGACGAGAAGGCGCAGCCGAAGGACCAGCCGGGTCAGGTCGCCGGCCCGGGCGGAGAGCCGCCCGCCGACCAGCCGGGGCCGGCGCCGTCAGCGTCCGACCCGGGAACGACGCCGCCGCAGGCGTCTGGCCCGGCCCCGGCTCCGGGCTCGGCTGAGCCGCAGCCCGGCACCGCCCCGACGACGGCCAAGTCGTCGTCCCCACCGGCGGCGGGCGCGGAGGCCAACGTGATCAAGGGAGTCGTGCGGGACGAGCAGGGCGACCCGGTGCCGGGCGCTCGCATCCGCATCGCCGGCTACACAGGCAAACCCAACGGCCTCTCAGCGGCAGATTTCATCCGGGAGGTCCGCACGGACGCAAAGGGTGCGTACCGGCTGGCGGTACCCGCCGGACTCTACGGTGTGAGCGGCGAGGCCGACCTCGCCTTCGACGGCAAGACATACAAGGCGCTCTACCTCCATCCCGCCGACGGGAACTGCCAGCAGCAGATGTCCGGGGGCGGAATCGTCAAGGACTTCACGCTGCGCCTGACCGGGTTCATGCAGTGCCTCGCCGGCGCGGACCCGAAGAACGCCGGCTTCTACAGCGGCGCGGCGATCGCATTGATGCACGAGTCGCCGAAGAGCCTGCCGGGCGACGCCAAGCTCACGCTCACGCTGACACCCAGCGGCCCGCTGGCCGACGGAAGCACCGGGAAGGTGCTCACGTTCACCCGGACGGTCGCCTCCGTGGCCAACTTCTTCGGGCCGCTGGAGACGACGAACACGCTGCACGACATCCCGCTCGGCCGCTACCGGCTGACGGGTTCCGCCACCCTGGCCGACGGCAGCCGCCAGGCGATCCGTTTCGGGCCGTGGGAGAAGCTCGGGGAGCCGGTGTCGCCGGTGGCCGACTATGTGGTGTCTTTCCCGGCCAAGGTGTCGCTGCCGTACGGTCTGGGTCAGGGTGAGGTGAGCATCTACGACGCCGGCTGGTCCGGGTCGGAGCCGGTGCCGACGCCGGTCACTCCGGTCGCCCCGCAGCCGCAGCCGTCGACGACGACGACCACCGCCAAGCCGACCACGACCTGCACCACCTTCAGCGAGTACGTCGGGTCCATCCCGGTCCCCTGCTGACGGAAGACGAGAAGAGTGTGGGGCTCGGCCTAGCCGGGCCCCACACTCGTGCCGAGCCGCCCGCCCGATGGAGCGGCCGATCAGGAATGGTGGTTCTCGGGGCGCTCATGCCGTCCCTGGGGGACTCGTCCCTGCGGGTGGCGCCGCAGAGGCTTCACCGCCTGTGCGCAGGCGGCGGTAAACAGTTGCCGGTCGCCGGTCGCCGGTCGCCGTCGGGTGCAGGGAGCTGGCTTCGGGGAGTGCCCGTCAAGGTTCTGCCGGCTCGCGAATGCGAGACCTCGCCTCGGAGGCACCGCGAAAGGCCCGTTCGGGGGCGTGTGTCGCATCAATCTGGCGGCTTGAATGGTCGATCCTTTCGAAGGCAGGCGTAGCGGTTGAGTCGGCGCGGAGGGTGAGATGTCGAAGCGGCAGACGATCGGGAGTCGGGCGCTGGCTGCTCGGGAGGCGAAGGGGTGGAGCCTCTGGCAGGCGGCGCGGCGGCTGAAGGTGGGACCGATGGAGCTGCGGCGGTGGGAGTCGGGGCGGGAGGACATTCCGCTGGAGGTTCGCCAGACGATGGCTGCCGCCTACGGGACGGCGCCGCAGTATCTTGTGCCGGATCGGCCGACGGCGGTGGAGCATGACGCCGAGCGGGCGGTGATCCGGATCGGGTCGGTTGCTTTCACGCTTGAACGGTCGGACGAAGACACGCTGCGACGGTTTCTCGCCGCCGTTCGGGAAGAGCGGGGAATCGTTCCGGGGGCGCCGGTCAGGGTGCGAGAGAGCGACGCCGCTTTTCTGGCTGACCTGCTCGGGGGTACCAAGGACGACATCAGCCGGAGTCTTCGTCGGCTCCTTGGTCTCAGCCAGACCGAGGCGGACGAATTCAGCCAGTGGGTGTTCGGGACCACCGCCGTCGCCGCTGTGTTGACCGGCGACATCACCGCCGCGCTCATGGACAGCGGCGCGGAATCCCGCGCTGCCGACCCCGCGAACACGGCGGCGGGCGCCGCCACGGCGGACCCCGCCGCTACGGCGGACCCGGCCGCTACGGCGGCCGCTGCCGCCACGGTGGACGGCGGGGCTATGGAGGACGGCGCGGACACGGCAGCCGGCGCGGGCGTGGTGGATGGCGCGGGCACGGTCGACGGCGCCATGGGTTCGGCGTCGTAGCGCGTCCGCTATGAGCGATGCGTTCGCCGAGGACGAGGGCGACTTCGATCCCGAGGCGGCGGAACGGGCCATCACGGAGTTCATTGATTCAGCTGAAGCTCTTGCGGGACTGCCCGTCGCGGAGCTGGTCGACCTCGTCGAGGCGGTCATGGCCGATGCTTGGGAACGCATCGAGGGAGTCATGAGCGGGCAGCCGCACAACAAGGTGTTGGCGGCGCAGTTGTTGCTCAGCCAGCGGGCTCGGGCGCGGGCGCCCGGTGACCCGGAGCAGTGGCGCCTGTATGCCGCATCCACGCTGCTCAGCGGAATGATCGCAATACCACCCGCCGCCCACTGACTGTCGCGGGCTCTGATAGGGGTGAAGGTGGCGAGGGGGCTCGGAGGGACTTAGCGGGCCGCGGGCTGGGGCATTGTCCGCAGCTTTGGCCAAATCTGCCGCGGAAATGTTCTGTGGACCGCAAGAAAGTCGCCGGGTCGATCCGTTCCCCGGACAACACCGTCGGCTTGTCCGTCCTCAAGGAGGCTCCCGTCATGGCGGAGCAGCGCAGTGCCATCGTCCGCATCGTTGGATCGTCGGTGCCTCGCCGGCGCCGTTGGGTGATCGGGGCGGTCGGTGCCCTCGGCGCCAGTGGGCTGATCCTCGGCGGTGTTGGCGTGCCGGTATCGGCCGATGACGTCACCGCCGGCGGTAATCCGCACGCCTCGGCCACGGTGCAGGACGGCTGCGTGACCGCCACCGCTGGCACAGGGGAGGCGGGCGGGTCGCTCGTCCCGCAGGGTGATGCGGCCGAGGTCCAAGCGGCGGGGGACGGGACGGCAACGGTGTCGGTCTGCGTGGACGACCTGGGCGACCTGCCTCCGGGCGGCGACCCGGGCGGTTCCGTGCCGGGCGACATTGACGATGTCGTGCCGGATGACCCCGGTTCACTGGCAGCTGAGGTGGTCGCCACCGTGACCGGCGTCGTGGAAGGCGGATTGCCCGGCGACGGGGATGGTCCTCTGCCGGGCGAGCCCGGTGACGACCTCCCCGGTGGGCTGGACGATCTCGACCCCGGCGAGCTTGAAGACGTCATCCCCGGCGATCCCGGCGATCCCGGCGGTGACCTGCCGGAAGATCCCGGTGACGCAGTGCCTGGAGATCTCGGCGGGCTCATCCCTGGCGGCTCGGGCATCGACCCCGGCGGCCTCCTCGACCGGGTGGTCGCCATCATCCCGGCCCCGGGCGGCGATAGCGGAACGCCGGACGGCGACGGCGGCGGCCAGCCGCCGGTGAACCCGTCGGGGAACGGATCGGTGTCGGGCTCGGTCTCCGTCGGCAGCGAAGGTGCGGAACGAGGCGATCCCACGGAGTTCCCGCTCGGGGCAGAACTCGAGCGGGGGGAACCGGTCTCGGTCGGCACGGCCCTCTCGCCCGGTGCGGCGCTGCCCCGGACCGGTGGCGGTCTCGGAGACGGCGTTCTGCGCCTGATCGCCCTTCTAGGCCTCGGTCGAGGCGTCCTCGGCCTGGCGAACCGGCGGCGATCTGCCGTCGTTTCGTGAGGGCCTACTGATCTTCGTGTAATGCAGCGCTGGCCATCTCACAACGACGGAAGAGCCCGAGCGGATTACCTACCGTTACGGTGGGTTATCCGCTCGGGCTTTGGGCCGGGAGGTGGTTGGGCCGGGAGGTGCCCAGATGGGTGTCGGCGCTGTATTCCACGAACCTGGTTTAGTGTTCGAGCTCGCAATTTCGATCACGTATGCGGGTGTCGTCCCTTGTGGTAACCGGATCGCACAGAATGCAGGACCCCGAGCGCAAAACCCACAGTAGGTGTGGGTAAACCGCTCAGGGTCGGCGCTTGTCACCGTTCTGCTCAGCCGGGCTGTTCACGTGATCGAATTTGTCGGGCGATCTACTAGGACGGCATCAGTCAGGTCAAGCGAGCGGCGGCGAAGGCCAGGGCCGACAGGGCGCCGGCCGTCCCGGCCAGTGAGATGGCCACTTGACGGCTCTGGGCCGTGAGCGCCGACTGAAGCTCGCCCCGGAAGGTCGCCATGAGCTTGTGCTCGGAGGCCTCGATGCGGAGCTCGACGTTCTCGATCCGCAGGGTGAGGCGCTGTTCGAGCGCGTCGAGGTCGCGCTTTGTCGCGACGTCGGCCCAGCCGGTGGGCGGGAGGTGCTCCATCAGGGTCGTGGCGGCCTCGGGGCCGAGGGCCTCTTCGAGCCGGAGGAAGAGCCGGTGGCGAGATCGCTCATCGAGAGCCATGGTCGCTCCTCAAGGCGGGGCTTGCAAGGTCGGGGAGCGATGGCCCCGGCTCCCGAGGGCGTGTGAATCTTAGAGGGAGCTCGTCGGAATCCAGAGCGGATTTCGTCGCCCGATAACCTTGGTGCGCTATGCGTCATGGGGCAGACGGACAGCCGGGCTGGACGCCCGTCTCGGGTGACGGGTTCGTCACGCTGGCCGACGGAAGTCTGCGGTGGGGGCGATTCGGGGCGGCGGGAGTGCTTGTGCGTTGCTCCGGCGGCGACAACCAACCGTGGTCGTACTTCCTGGCCCGGCGCTCCGAGTGGTGTCATCAAGGGGGGTGCTGGGCGATTCCGGGCGGCGCCCTCAATCAGGGCGAATCGCCGGTCGAGGGGGCGTTGCGGGAGTTCACTGAGGAGGTCGGGCGCGTCCTCGACGAAGCAGCGTTCCGCGTCGTCGAAGTGCATGAGGACGACCACGGCGGTTGGTCGTACTGGACGGTGGTGGTCGAGGTGCCGGAGCCCTTCGCCGCGCCCGAGCCGCTCAACTGGGAGACCGCCGAGACCGGCTGGGTGGCCCATGACCGGCTGGCCGAGCTCGAGCTCCACCGCGCCTTTCGGGCGACGCTGATCCGGCTCGGGCTCCTCCAGGCGTAGTCCGGAGGTTCGCCCGGGGGCGACCGGAATCGCCACAAGTGCGCTGCTGGCCATGAGAACCACCGATTTCGGCGGCAGCTTTGGGGCGCTCGTCCCCATCCCCTGGGGGCCTGGTTCCCTTACCGTACAAGGCGTCCCCGGGGCGCCGCGAGCCGCGGCGCGCCATTCTCTCCAAACGGCGGAGGTTCCAGTGGCAGCATTGGCAACACGGCGCCGGCGCGCCGCCCTGGCGGCGGCGACCGTGGCGACGGTCGCCCTCGGCGCGGCCTGCGGGTCGTCGGACGACTCCTCATCAAAGGCGAAGACGGCGGGCGCGGTCTCCAGCGCGCCCATCACCATCCGCGCCGGCGTCAACGACCCCACGCGCAACCAGATCGCCGTGCTGCAGTACATGCCGGCCAAGGCCACGGTGGCGGTGGGCCAGAAGGTCCGCTGGACCTGGGACGAGACGAAAGAGCCCCACTCCGTGACGTTCCTGGCCCCGGGTCAGACGGCGCCCGATCCCGGCAGCGACACGAGCCTGTTCGCCCCCACCCCGCCCACCGGACCGTATGACGGCAGCGTGCTCGTCAACAGCGGCCTCCTGCCGCTCGGCCCTCAGGCCGTCCCGCCGTTCGAGATGACGTTCTCCAAGCCCGGTTCCTACAACTACATCTGCGTCATCCACCCTCAGATGGTCGGCACCATCGTCGTGGCCGCCGGCGACGCCGGTGAGACCGCCGCCGCCGTGACCACCCGGGGCGACCAGGAGAAGGGCCAGTGGCTGGCCGAGGGGAACGAGGCCTACGAGAAGCTGATGGCGGCCAAGCCGGTCTCGACCAGGAACCGTGACGGCAGCACGACCTGGAAGGTCGAGATGGGCACCACCACCGCCCACACCGACATCCTGGCCTTCGCACCGGTCCCGGCCGAGGTGAAGCGGGGCGACAAGGTGACGTTCGTCAACAACTCGATGGCGCCGCACACCGCCAGCTTCTTTAATCAGCAGCCGCCGATCACCAACCCGGAGGACCCGGCGGCCCAGAAAGCAGCCCCCGGCCCGTCCCCCCAGCGGCTCAACGCCACGGATCTGTTCAACACCGGGTTGCTGCCGCCCAACGCGCCGCCGGGTGCCGGCCCGCCCGAAGCCGCCCGCAGCTTCACGTTCTCGGTGCCGACGGCGGGCGACTACCAGTACATCTGCATCTACCACGCCCCGAGCGGCATGGCCGGTGCGATCAAGGCGTCGTAAAGACTGAACTAGCCCGGACAACACTCGCCGCGCCCAGGACCCCGGTCGTTTTGCCGGGGTCCTGTCGCGTCCGGCCGGCTCCTAGCCGCACCGAACTAGTTCATCGCTGCAGCTATGCCCGGAACCAGCCTCGGAGTGTTAAGCGCGCCGTAACACCATCTCATCAGTAGCCGATGTAATGGATGCCGTTCCTTCGCCTGCCCCCACTCAAGGAGTTGCTCGGTGCCGCAGCATCGCAGTCTCGTCCCCAACGTCATCCGGACGCTGTTGGCCAACCGTCGTCGGCTGGTGACCGGCGCCATCGGCGCCATCAGCGTCAGCGGTCTCGTCCTCGGCGGACTGGCCGGCCCGGCCTCGGCCGCGGCTCTACCGAACAACGTGACGCTCGAGCAGTTCGCCGACGTCGGTTCCACCTGGGTCACCGGCGCCCTCGGCCTGAACGGGACCGGTGCATCCACCTACGAGGAAGGCGAGACCGTTCCCTTCCGCCTCAACGTCACGAGCGCCGGCGCGGGGACGTTCGACTTCTCCGTCTGCCGTGACTACATGAACGGCGACGTGCGGGGTTACCTCAGCCTCCAGCCGTACGACACGAGCTTCTCCGGCAGCGCGTCGCTGCTGTCGGGTTCCGAGACCGACGCCGCCGAAGGCTCGGCCCAGCCCTTCACCGGGGCGGCGGCGGTCGGCAGCGTGTACATCGACTCGGTGCACGAGGTCGGCGGGCAGGGCGCCTGCGGCGCCGGCCAGCGCGAGACGGAGGTGCAGATCACGATCGCCGGCGGACCGGGCGGCGTCGTGGCCGGCGCCTATGTGCTGTGGGGCGGCCGGCTCGCCTCCCCGGCCGACGCCGGCGTCGGCCCGGCGAACGGAGCCCGCCACATCCCCGGCGGCCGCCAGTCGAAGCGCCTCGGCGGGTCGGCGAAGAACGTCGGCATCAAGACCGAGGCCATCATCCAGCTCGGCACAATCACCGTGCAGAAGGTCGTCGACAGCGGAAGCGCCACCGCCGACCAGTTCTGCTTCAACATCATGCCCAACCCCTACAACCTCGCCCCGCAGTGCCCGTCGCCCGGCCAGGACACCGTTTCCTTCGTCGGCCTGGCCACCGGTAGCTATTCGGTCACCGAGGTGGGAGTCACCGGTTACACCTTCGCCTCCGGTGCCGGCAGTACCGCCAACTGCGGCATCGTCGCCGGCGTCGCCACCGCCAGCGTCGCCTCGGGCAACACGCCGACCAACGCCACCTGCGTGTTCCACAACCGTCGTGAGGCGGGGACACTGACGCTGAACCAGGTGATCGACCCCTCGGACGACCCGGGCCGGTTCAACCTGCAGATTGACGGCACGACCGCCGGGACCGGCGCCGACGTCGGCCACGGCGGGACCACCGGTGCCATCACCGTCTCCTCCGGGTCCCACGGCGTCGGCCACACGGCGGGCACCGGCACGGACCTCGACGACTACAGCGCTCCCTCCATCACCTGCACCGACGGGACGAACCCCGTTCCCGTCAACGCCGGCAACGTGACGGTGGCCGACGGCCAGAACGTCGTCTGCACCATCACCGTCAACCGGGAGCCGATCATCATCGTCGACCCGCCGACCACCACGACGACGGCGCTGGAGACCACGACGACGACCGTGGCGCCGACCACGACCACGACGGCGCTGGAGACCACGACGACGACCGTGGCGCCGACCACGACCACGACGGCGCTGGAGACCACGACGACGAC
>JBFLYK010000046.1:0-51145 GCA_040756995.1 Actinomycetota bacterium
GGCCAAGGCGGTCAAGACCGCCAAGGCGGCCGCTCCCAAGCGCAGGGGGACGAAGACCACGACAACCAAGGCGGCAGCCACTCGTGCCGCCGAGGTGGCCGAGGCCAAGGCCGCCGCCGCCCGGGCCGCCGGGATGTCGGAGTACGCCGACCCCGCCCCGAGCGACTGGGACGACTGGGAACTCGAGTACCCCGAGTCGGAATTCGCCGAGGCAGGAGAGGCCCGATGATCTGGTTCCGGGCCATCGGCCGGGTCGTCCGCACGGCGTTCGCCGCCGACCCGGCGCGGGCCGCCTTCGTCTTCATCGGCTCGCCGGTCATCAGCCTGTCGCCCGTCCTCGGTGCGCTGTGGCTGAAGATGCTCTTCGACGGCCTCGCCTCAGGCGACGCCGGAAAAGCGGGCTTCGCCGCCATCCTCGTCGCCGCCTCGCTGGTCGTCCACCACCTGAGCGTGGTGGTGATGGCCAAGATCCGCTTCACGCTCCAGGAGCGCACCAGCCTGTACTTCGAGCGGGAGCTGCTGGCCATGGTGGCCGCCCTCCCGGGCATCGAGCACCACGAGCGCCCCGAGTACCTCGACAAGCTCGAGGTCCTGCGCGACCAGCGGGCGGCCTTCGCCCAGGCCGTCTACGGCGTCACCGGGACCATCAGCGTCCTGATCCAGGCCGGGGTCACGGGCTACCTGCTCTTCCACGTGCACCCGCTGCTGCTGGTGCTGCCGGTCCTCAACCTCGTCTCGTTCATCACCGACGCCAAGGGCGGGTCGATCATGGTCGAGGCGGCGGAGGACAGCGCCGCCGACGACCGCCTGGCCCGCGAGCACTTCCAGACGGCCACGACCTACGGGTTCTCCAAGGAGGTCCGGGTCTTCGGCCTGGCGGAGGAGATTCTCACCCGCCACCGCCGGGCGGCCGAGGCGGCCCGCACCACGATGGTCCGGGCGGCGGTGCGCAACGCCGCCTGGGAGGCGTTCGGCGGCTTCATCGCCGTCGCGGCCAACATCGGCGCCCTGGCCCTCGTGGTCCACCAGGCCCAGGAGGGCGCCGCTTCGATCGGCGACGTCATCATGATCATGCGTCTGGCGTCGATGCTGAACGGCCAGATCGCCGAGATCGCCAACACCACCGGCATGCTCGTCCAGACGCTGCAGGTGGCGGTACGCCACATCTGGCTCCTCGACTACGCCCGGGAGCAGCACTCGGCCCGCTCCGGCGAGCTGGCCGCCCCCGATCGCCTGCAGGGCGGCATCGCCTTCGAGGGCGTGTCGTTCGCCTACCCCGGCACCGAGACCGAAGTCCTCAACGACGTGAACCTGTACCTGCCGCCCGGGTCGGTCGTGGCCGTGGTGGGCGAGAACGGCGCCGGCAAGAGCACGCTGGTCAAGCTCCTCGGCCGGATGTACGAGCCGTCGGCGGGGCGGATCACCATCGACGGCGCCGACCTGGCCCGCTTCGACCCGGCGGCCTGGCGGGCCCGGCTCTCGGCCGCCTTCCAGGACGCCTGCCGCTTCGAGTTCCTCCTCGGCGAGACGGTCGGCATCGGCGACACGGAGAAGATCGACGACGCCTACCACATCCTCATGGGCATCGAGCGGGCCGGGGCCGGCGAGGTGCTCGCCTCGCTGCCGGCGGGGCTCAACACCCAGCTCGGCCGGCGCTTCGAGGGCGTCGAGCTCTCCGGTGGCCAGTGGCAGCGCCTGGCGCTGGCCCGGGCCTCGATGCGCGACCCGCTCCTGCTCCTGCTCGACGAGCCGACGGCCAACCTCGACGCCGAAGCGGAGTTCGCCCTGTTCGAGACCATCGCCCGGGCCACCCGCCGGGCCCGGAACCGGGGGGCGGTCACCGTCCTCGTCTCGCACCGGTTCTCCACCGTCCGCATGGCCGACGTCATCGTGGTCGTCGACGGCGGCAAGGTCCTCGAAGTTGGCAGCCACGACGAGCTGATGGCCCGCCGCGGCCTCTACGCCGAGCTCTTCACGCTGCAGTCATCGGCCTACGCCTGATTCAGCCGCCACTTACATTCGTGCACTGAGTGCCACGTTTGGGTAGCGTGCCCCTCCGTCCAAGGAGGAAGCGTTCCCATGCTCAAGCGGCTCTTCACTGCGGTCCTGGTCGGTGGGCCCCTGGCCCTGATCCCCACGGCGGCGTCGGCGACACCGTCCTGGCCTGTTGGCGGGTACGAGGTACTCGATCACGGCCAGGAACAGCCGGCCGAGGACGATCACGACCACGACGGTGACGGCAAGCCGGATCACGACCCCGAGGATCACGACAAGGACCAGCCCAAGCCGAAGCCCAAGCCGAAGGGCTAAGCCGGGACGCCCCGCAGGATGCTGTAACTGCCCATCGGCGTGGTCCGCCAGTCGTAGATCGACCCGCCGATGGAGCCGCTGTCGACACAGGCCCGGACGTAGTTCCGGTAGTCGTTGTCGTTCGACTTGTTGTCGGTGCCGCCGATCGGGTGGACCAGCGCGCCCGGCAACCCGAGGTTGGCCCGGGTTCGCCGCACGTTCTCCTCGGTGTAGCGGTAGGCGTCCCGGTACCCGGAGCTCTGGGTCCGGAAGGTCCAATAGGCCATCGGCATCCACACGTCGTACAGCGGCGCCAGCTCCCGCCAGGGGAAGCCCGGCCAGTACCGCGGGTTGACGGTCTCGATGAGGACGGGTGGCAGCGGGATGGCCGACAGGGCCGCCGAACCCATCGCCTCCCGCAGCCGCCGCGACAGCTCGATCAGCCGGAGGCTGCGCTCGGCGTGGTTCGGGACGTCCTTCGTCCACTCGATGTCGTTGCCGATGCCGTCGAAGCCCTCACCGTTGGCCCGGAAGTCGCGCATGGCCAGGAACCGGCGCATGTCGGAGTCGAGGTCGTAGAACTTGGGCAGGTACCAGGCCACGACCTTCATGCCGAGGGCGTGGGCCCGGTTCAGCATCGGCCCGAGGATCTCGGGGTTCACCAGGTCGCCGGGTGAGCGGGCGTCGTCCTTGGACGCCTGCACGTAGACCGTCTTGATCCCCGCCGCGGCCAGATCGTTCATCGACTCCGGCGTGACCGGCGGCGGCGCGCCATTGGGCTGGTACTGCGGGCTGAAGTCGTAGGCGTCGATCCAGGTGCCGAGCCCCCGGTAGACCGAGACGTCGCGGGCCGGTGGCGGCGTGACCGGCGGCAGCGCCACAGGGGCGGGCGGGAGCGGCGCCCGCGTCGCCGGCGGCGGCGCCGTGGTCGGGGTGGCCGCGGCCCGGGTGGCCGTGGTCGTCGTCGGCCTCGGAGCCGTCGTCGTCGGCGCGGCGGTGACGCTCGTGGTCGTCGGCGCGGCCGTCGTGGAGGTGCTCGACGAGGTCGAGGTCGACGACGGCGGGACGGGAAGATCAGCCGCCGCCACCTGGAGGGTCTGGCGCTGGGGTGGGACGCCGGCCGGGGACGCTCCGGCCCAGGTGGAGGCCCCGACGAGGGCCGCCGCGAGGAGTGGCTTGGCCACGACCGGCCTGCTCAGGATCGCCCGCATCGGCGTTAGCACATCACACCGGAGCCGCCGAAGGGAAGCACCCCCGGCGTCTCCCGGCACAGCATTTGCCCAGCTTGGAGGGCCCGTCCGCCTTGGTTTGACGCTCAGCTGAACAGCGCTGCTAGAGTACGTGAATCAATTCACAAGCGGCGCAGTCCGTGGTTTTCGCCACGGTTGCGCGACGAACTAGGGTGCGCCGGATGCAAGCGGCCTTGAGCCAGCTACCCCTCGAAAGGATCCCCACGACGTTTCCCGGAGATGACCGGAAGCGCGTCGAGCAAAAGTACCTCCGGTTCGCCGGGGTCGGGGTCCAGTACGCCCTCACCATCCTGGTTCTGACGCTGGCCGGCATCTGGCTCGACAACAAGTTCGAGACCTCTCCCCTGTTCCTGGTCGTCCTCCTGCTCCTGGCCTTCGTCGGTGCCACCTGGGTTCTGGTCCGGGAGGTCCTGAGTGAGGACAAGAAGCCGAAGGGGAAGCCGTGAGCCGCACGACCTCGCAGGGGCTGCTCATGGTCGGGGGCTTCATGGGCCTGCTCGTCCTCGCCGCCGTGGCCTTCGTCGAGCCCGACGGTGACGGCGCCCGGGGCGCGGCCATCGGCGCCGGCGTCGGTCTCCTGAACCTGGCCGTCGGCTACGTCATCACCCGCCGGTCGCTGCGGCACGGCATGAAGTCGGCCATGGCCACCCTGGCCGGCGGGTTCATCGCCCGCCTGTTCGTGGTGGTCTCGTTGATCCTGCTCTTCCGGCGGACGGGCTCCGTCGACCC
Organism: Actinomycetota bacterium; assembly: GCA_040756995.1. Classification (GTDB taxonomy): domain Bacteria; phylum Actinomycetota; class Acidimicrobiia; order IMCC26256; family BP-133; genus BP-133. Next base: position 4,269 of record JBFLYK010000046.1, read on the forward strand.
CGCCGCCTTCGCCCTCACCTTCCTCGTGTTCTTCTTCGCCTACCTCGGTGTGGAAATGATCCTTGTCGAACGTTCGCTGGGCCGCTCGAGGGAGGTCACGGCATGACCTTCCTGGGCGCGGTCGACGTTGTCCACCACCTGCTCGACTACGAGCTCCCCGGCGGCCTGACCGCTCACCAGCTCCTCATCGCCGGGGTGGCGGTGATGATGATCGTGGGCTTCACGATCATCGCCCGGCGCATCCAGACAGTGCCGAAGCGCAAGGGCGTGACCGCCCTCGTCGAGCTGACCTGCGTCTGGATCCGGGACGAGATCGTCTATCCCTGGCTCGGCCACGATCGGGGCCGCAAGTTCCTCGGGTTCTTCTGGACGCTGTTCTTCTTCATCCTGTTGAACAACGCCATCGGGCTGTTCCCGTTCCCGTTCAACCCCTGGGAACGCACGGCCACCGGAAACCTGGCCGTGACCGGGGCGCTGGCGCTGCTCGCCTTTCTCGTGATCCAGGGAGCGGGGATGGCGGCCAAGGGCCCGCTCGGTTACTGGGTCCACCTCGTGCCGCCGGGCACGCCCATCTTCCTGTGGCCGCTCGTGTTCGTCATCGAGTTCATCGGCCTCTTCACCAAGCCCTTCGCCCTGACCGTCCGTCTGTTCGCCAACATGACGGGCGGCCACGCCATCCTGTTGGTCCTGTTCGGCTTCCTCTACGGGGTGCCGGACGCCAACGAGGGCCTCATCGGGGTTCCCTCAACCATCGCCTCGTTCGGCTTCATCCTCTTCATCATGTTGTTCGAGGTCCTGGTCGCCCTGATCCAGGCCTACATCTTCACCGTGCTCACGGCCATCTTCACGAGCCTGGCCGTGGCTGAAGAACACTAGAAAGGAAACAGGAGAACCCATGTTCGAAGCAATGCTCGTCCCGCTGGTCCTGGCCGTAGAAGCAGCACAGTCCGAACAGTTCTGGGGCTGGGGCCTCATGGGCGCGGGCCTCGGGGCCGGCATCGCGGCCATCGGCGCCGGGATGGGCATCGGCCGGATCGCCTCCAGCGCCACGGAGTCCATCGCCCGGCAGCCCGAGGCGGCCAACGACATCCGGGGTGTGACGATCATCACCGCCGCCTTCATCGAAGGCGTCTGCCTCTTCGCCGTCGTGGTCTGCCTGCTGGTCCAGGGCACCGCCGGCGGCCCGGCCTAGACCCATGCACTGGTCGCAGGCGCTCCTGCTCGCCACCGAGGCCGGTGGAGACGAACCGACATTCACCGACCTCAAGCCGGTCACGGCGGTCTGGGTCTGGGTGGCGTTCATCGTCACGTTCCTGATCCTCAGCAAGGTCGCCTGGCCCGGCCTGGCGAAGAAGCTGGAGGAGCGGGAACTCCGGATCGCCGAGGGGCTCCGCAAGGCCGAAGAGGCCGAGGAGCGGGCTCGTGAGCTGGCGCAGAAGCAGGAGCAGGTTCTGGCCGAAGCGCGGGCTGAGGCGCAGAAGCTCCTCGCCGACGCCCGGGCCGCGGCCGACAACGTGAAGAACGATCTCATGCGTCAGGCGCAGGAGGAGATCGGGGCGGAGCGGGAGCGGGCCAAGAGGGAGATCGGCCTCGAGCGCGCCAAGGCGATCGACGAACTGAAGCAGGTCACGGTCGACCTCACTCTCGAGGCGTCGGCCCGGCTCCTCCGGCGGGAACTCCGCGACGAGGATCACCGGCGCCTCGCCCGGGAGGTCGTTGAGGAGGTCGCGACCAGGCTATGAAGAACGTCTCGCAGGCGGCAGCCCGGGTCTATGCCCAGGCGCTGTTCGACATCGGTCTCCAGACGGGAACAGTCGGCCAGATCTACGACGACCTGCAAGCCGCTTACAACGCGCTCAACGGGCTCGATGCCGACCTTCGGACGTTCTTCAACCTGCCGCAGTTCCGCCGGGACGAGAAGCGGCGGATCATCAACCTGGCCTTCGAGGGGAAGGTGTGCCGGCCGGTCCTCGGCCTGCTCCACGTCCTCGTCGAGAAGCGGCGGGAATCCCTCCTCGACAACGTCGTCGAGGAGTACAGCCGCTACCGCGACCAGCACGAGGGTCGGGTCCGGGCCCGGGTCGTCACGGCCCGCAAGCTCGACGAGGAGCTTCTCAACACCTTGCGCTCGGCGCTCGAGCAGCGAACGCAGAGGTCGGTCGACCTGACCGAGACCATCGACCCCGAGGTCATCGGCGGCCTCCGGGTCAACGTCGGCGACCGGGTCCTCGACGGGACCCTCCGCCGGAGCCTCCAAGACATGCGGCGAAGCCTCGCCGCCACCCAGCTACAGGGATAGGGAACCATGGCGCAGATCAGGACCGACGAGATCAGCTCGATCATCCGACAGCAGATCGAGCATTTCGACGTCGACCTCCACGTCGACGAGGTCGGCACCGTGCTGGAAGTCGGCGACGGCATCGCCCGCGTCCACGGCCTCGAGAAGGTCATGGCGTCGGAGATGGTCGAGTTCGAGAACGGGTCGTTCGGCCTCGCGCTGAACCTCGAGGAGGACTCGGTCGGCGTCGTCATCCTCGGCGACTACCTCGACATCCGCGAGGGCCAGACCGTCAAGCGCACGGGCCGCGTCCTCTCGGTGCCGGCCGGCGAGGCCCTCGTCGGCCGGGTGGTGAACCCGCTGGCCCAGCCGCTCGACGGCAAGGGGCCTGTCGAAACCACCGACTTCATGCCGGTCGAGGGCCGGGCGCCCGGCATCGCCGAGCGCCAGCCGGTGAAAGAGCCGCTGATGACCGGGATCAAGGCGGTCGACGGCATGATCCCCATTGGCCGCGGCCAGCGGGAGCTGATCATCGGCGACCGGGAGACCGGCAAGTCGTCGGTCGCCATCGACGCCATCCTCAACCAGAAGGGCACCGGCGTCATCTGCGTCTACGTGGCGATCGGGCTCAAGGCCTCGACCGTGGCCGGCGTCGTCGACATCCTGCGCGAGCACGGCGCCATGGACTACACGATCGTCGTCAGCGCCACGGCCAACGACCCGGCGCCGATGCAGTACATCGCCCCCTATGCCGGCTGCGCCATGGCCGAGTTCTTCATGTACAAGCAGAACAAGCACACGCTGTGCGTCTACGACGACCTGTCGAAGCAGGCCGCCGCCTACCGCCAGCTGTCGCTGCTGCTCCGCCGGCCGCCGGGCCGGGAGGCCTACCCGGGCGACATCTTCTACGCCCACAGCCGGCTCCTCGAACGCTCGGCCAAGCTGTCCGACGAGATGGGCGGCGGGTCCCTCACCGCCCTGCCGATCATCGAGACACAGGCCGGCGACGTGTCGGCCTACATCCCCACCAACGTGATCTCGATCACCGACGGCCAGATCTACCTGGAGCCCGACCTCTTCTACGCCGGCGTGCGACCGGCCATCAACGTCGGCATCTCCGTCAGCCGGGTGGGCGGCAACGCCCAGACGAAGGCCATGAAGAAGGTGGCCGGCAAGCTGCGCCTCGACCTCGCCCAGTACCGGGAGCTGGAGGCCTTCGCCCAGTTCGCCTCTGACCTCGACGCCGGCACGCGGGCCCAGCTGGCCCGCGGCGAGCGCACGGTCGAGGTGCTCAAGCAGCTGACGGCCGCCACCTGGCCGATGGAGGAGCAGGTGGCGACGATCTTCGCCGTCGGCCAGGGTCTCATGGACGATGTCCCGGTCGAGGAGATCAAGCGCTTCGAGGCCGAGATGGTCGAGTACCTCCGGGACAGCGGCAGTCCCGCGCTCAAGGCCATCAAGGAGACCACGGCGCTGGACGACGACACCGCCACCAAGCTCAGGGAAGAGATCGAGGCCTTCAAGGCCAACCAGTGGAAGCCGGCTGAGGTTCCGGCCTAACCGAGGCCCGGAGAGCATGCCCGAACAACCGAAGGTCATTCGGAAGCGGATCAAGAGCGTCGCATCGACGAAGAAGATCACGCGCACCATGGAGATGGTGGCGACCGCGAAGCTGAAGTCCGCCCAGCAGCGCGTCCAGTCGTCGGGCCCCTATCTGGAGAATCTCCGGTCGCTCATGGCCGAGATCGGGGCCAGCGGCGTTGACGTATCGAAGTGGCCCCACTTCGAAGTGCGGCCGGGGAACCGGACCCTGCTCTTCGTCATCACCGCCAACCGGGGCCTGTGCGGCGCGTTCAACACCAACCTCGTCCGCCTGGCCCGCGACACCTACCGGGCCAAGGTGGCCGAGGGCCGGGACGTCCGGTTGTTCGTGGCCGGGAAGAAGGGCAACAGCGCACTGCGCTTCCAGGGATTCACGCCGGAGCGGGTCTACATCGACCAGCTCAGCGACCGCCCGACGCCCGACGATGCCGAGTACTTCCTCAACGAGCTGGCCACGCCGTTTCTGGAGAAGGAGGTCGACGAGGTCCTCGTCGTCTATCCCCACTGGGAGAGCCTGGGGCGCCAGCCACCGACGCTGCTGCGGTTCCTCCCCATCGCCCCCGAGGGCGTCGAGGCGGCGTCCGGCCCTCCCCCGCTGTTCGAGCCGTCGGCGGAGGAGATCCTCGACCGGCTGCTGCCGCTCTACGGGCGTCAGATCATGTATGCGGTGCTGGCCGAGGCCGTGGCCTCCGAGCAGGTGGCCCGGCGTCTGGCCATGAAGCTGGCCAGCGACAACGCCACGGAGATGGTGAACCTGCTGACCCGGGAGTACAACCGGGCCCGCCAGGCACTGATCACGAAGGAGATCGCCGAGATCATCGGCGGTGCCGAGGCCCTGAAGGAGTAATGAGATGACGAGCACGCTGAGCACCGGCACCACCAACGGCGCCACCAAGGGCGACTCCCGCTACGGCCGGGTCGTCCAGGTCATCGGCCCCGTCCTCGACGTGGAGTTCGAAGACGAGGCCGCCCTGCCCGAGATCTACACCGCCCTGACCGTCGAGATGGGCGAGGGCGACGACAAGACGACGCTGGTGGCCGAGGTGCAGCAGCACATCGGCCGCGACCAGGTCCGGGCGGTGGCCATGTCCTCGACGGACGGCGTCGTGCGGGGCACCCAGGTACTCAACACCGGCGGGCCGATCACGGTGCCGGTCGGCGAGGACTGCCTCGGGAGGGTGTTCAACCTGCTCGGCGAACCGGTCGACTTCCGGGGGCCGGTGAAGGTGCGGGAGCGGCGGCCCATCCATGCCGCGTCGCCTTTGTTCCAGCGGCTCTCCACCAACACGGAGATCTTCGAGACCGGCATCAAGGTCATCGACCTTCTTGCCCCCTACGCCAAGGGCGGCAAGACCGGCCTGTTCGGCGGCGCCGGTGTGGGCAAGACGGTCGTGATCATGGAGCTGATCAACAACGTGGCCCAGCAGCACGGTGGCTACTCCGTCTTCTGCGGCGTGGGCGAGCGGACCCGGGAGGGCAACGACCTCTGGCTGGAGATGCAGGAGTCGGGCGTCATCGAGAAGGCCGTCCTCTGCTACGGCCAGATGAACGAGCCGCCCGGCGCCCGTCTCCGGGTCGCCCTGTCGGGCCTGACCATGGCCGAGTACCTGCGGGACGAGGGCGGCCGTGACGTCCTCATGTTCGTCGACAACATCTTCCGGTTCAGCCAGGCGGGCTCCGAGGTGTCGGCCCTCCTCGGCCGGATGCCCTCGGCCGTGGGCTACCAGCCGACCCTGGCCTCGGAGATGGGCGCCCTCCAAGAGCGGATCACATCGACCGACAATGGCTCGATCACGTCGGTCCAGGCCATCTACGTGCCGGCCGACGACCTGACCGACCCCGCCCCGGCCACGGCCTTTGCCCACCTCGACGCCAAGACGGTGCTCTCCCGCCAGATCGCCGAGCTCGGCATCTACCCGGCGGTGGACCCGCTCGACTCGACATCACGGGTGCTGGCGCCGCAGTACGTCGGCGACGAGCACTACAAAGTCGCCCGGGACGTGCAGCAGATCCTGCAGCGCTACAAGGACCTGCAGGACATCATCGCCATCCTCGGTATGGACGAGCTCTCGGAAGAGGACAAGCTCATCGTCCAGCGGGCCCGGAAGATCCAGAAGTTCCTGTCCCAGCCGTTCTTCGTGGCCACACAGTTCACCGGGTTCGAGGGTCGCTACGTCAAGCTGGCCGACACGATCCGCTCCTTCAAGGGTCTGGTCGCCGGCGAGTACGACCACCTGCCGGAGCAGGCCTTCTACATGAAGGGCGACATCGACGAGGTCGTCGCCGCCGCCGAGCAGTCGAGGTAGTCACCGGTGGCGGAAGCACACGCTGCGAGCGGCATCCTCGACGTCGTCGTCGTCAGCCCGGCGCGCCAGCTCTACGAAGGCGAGGCGCAGTGGGTGACGGTGCCGGGCGCCGACGGGCAGCTCGGCATTCGCCCGATGCACGCCGACCTCGTCGCCGCACTGGGCGCCGGCCCGCTGCGCATCGGCCTGGCCGGCGGCCAGGTCGCCCGCTTCGCCGTGCGAGGCGGCTTCCTCAAAGTCGGGAGCAACCGGGTGACGATCCTCGTCGACCGCGCCGTGACCGAAACCGACGTCAACGAGGCCGAAGCCCGCCGCGAACTCGAGGAGACGCTGGCCAACCTGCAGCACCCGAAGAGCGACGAAGAGTTCGCCGACCTCCTGGAGCAGCGGGCCTGGTCCGAAACCCGGATCAAGCTGGCCACGAAGTAGCCCGGCGGGGAGGCCGGGGCTTTTCGGCCTCCCCGTTGCCATTCGGGTCGGACGGTTCGAGCAGAACGACGACGTCGTCGTCGGCATTGAGCTCGATGTCTTCGAGGCGCTGCTCTTCTTCGAGGCGCTGCTCCTCCAGCTGGTCCTCGATGGTGGCCTCCGCCTCCACCGCCGCCCTGCGGGCCTCCCGGGCCGTGGGGTGGAAGATGGCGTAGAGCACGAGGGCCAGGGCGGCGATCCCGAACGGCACGAGGGCGTTGCCCTCGTTGGTGTACGTCGGAGCCAGGACGAAGCCGGCCAGCACCGCCGTCCACGCCCAGAGGATGAACACCGCCCGGCGCTGGCCGTGCCCCAGGCCCATGAGCCGGTGATGCAGGTGCTCCTTGTCGGGCATGGCGATCGACGTGCGCCGGGCGGCCCGGCGAACGATGGCCAGGGCGATGTCGAGCATCGGCACACCGAGGATCACGAACGGGATCACCAGGGGAGCGAAGAAGAAGAACGTCTGGCCGCTGAACTGGTCGGCGGTCCGGCCGCCCACCAGGATCGTGCTGGCCGCCAGCAGCAGCCCGAGGAACAGCGCCCCGGCGTCGCCCATGAAGATGCGGGCCGGGTGGGCATTGTGGGGCAGGAATCCGAGGCAGACGCCCACGGCGATGATCGCCACCAGCGGCGCCAGGTTCGAGTCGGCCAGCAGGCCGGAGTCGTGCAGCCGGAGGGAGTAGAGGAAGAAGGCCATGCCGGCGATCCCCACCACGCCGGCGGCCAGGCCGTCGAGCCCGTCGATGAGGTTGACGGCGTTGACCATGAGCGCCACCCAGATGACCGTGAGCAGCGGCGACAGGTCGGGCGAGAGCACCACGAAACCGGCGAAGGGGATCCGGAAGAACAACAGCGTGATGCCGAGAATCGACAGGAGGCTGCCGGAGAAGACCTGCCCGGCCAGCTTGGCCGGCGGCGACACGTCCCGGAGATCGTCGAGGGCGCCGACGGCGAACATCGTGGTGGCCCCGATGAGCAGGCCGAGCGGCTCCGACGTGCCGCGGAAGACCGGCCGGAACTGCGGCAGCAGCGACGCCACGGCCATGGCGGCCAGGAACCCGCCATACATGGCCGCCCCGCCCAGGGTCGGAGTGGGGCGCTCGTGGACCCGGCGGGCGTCAGGCGAGACAACTGCGCCGAGGCGGATCGCCACTCGCCGGACGGTCGGCGTGAGCAGCCAGGTGACGAGGGCCGCCACCACGAGGATGAGGAGATACTCCGCCATGCCAGCCGTTCAGGATCGCGCGGCGCCGGGGGTCGGCGGCGTCATTCGGTCAAGGGTAGGGCACGAACTTGCTGCAGAGGCGATTGGCCGCTTCCCGGACCTCGGTGGCGACCTGCTCGTCGTCGGTGGCCCGCAGCACCCGGGCGATGAGCGAGGCGATCTCGGCCATCTCCCCCTCGCCCATCCCGGCGGTGGTCACCGCCGCCGTGCCGATCCGTAGGCCGCTAGTGACGAACGGCGATTCGGGGTCGTTGGGGATGGTGTTCTTGTTGAGGGTGATCCCGGCCCGGTCGAGCGCCTCCTGCGCCACCTTGCCGGTCACGCCGAAGGGGCGGAGGTCGACCAGCATGAGGTGGTTGTCGGTCCCGCCCGAGACGATGCGGAACCCCTCGCCGGCCAGGGCCGTGGCCAGGGCCCGGGAGTTGCGCACCACGCTCTCGGCGTAGTCCCGGAACGACGGCTGGGCCGCCTCGTGGAAGCAGACGGCCTTGGCCGCGATGACGTGCATGAGCGGGCCGCCCTGCATGCCCGGGAAGACCGCTTTGTCGATGGCCTTGGCGTACTCCTCCCGGCAGAGAATCGCTCCCCCCCGGGGACCCCGCATCGTCTTGTGGGTGGTGAAGGTGACCACATCGGCGTAGGGCACCGGCGACGGGTGGGCCCCGCCGGCGATCAGGCCGGCGATGTGGGCGGCGTCGACGATCAGCCGCGCCCCGACCTCGTCGGCGATCGACCGGAAGGCCGGGAAGTCGATGATCCGCGGGTAGGCGGTGGCTCCGGCGATGATCGCCTTGGGCCGCTCGGCCCGGGCCAGATCCCGGATCTGGTCGTAGTCGAGCACCTCGCTCTCGGGGTCGACCCCGTAGGCCACGAACTCGTAGAGCCGGCCCGAGAAGTTCACCGGGGAACCGTGGGTGAGGTGCCCGCCCTGGTCGAGCCGCATTCCCATGACCTTGTCGCCCGGCTCGAACAGCGCCAGGTAGACGCCCATGTTGGCGTTGGCCCCGGAGTGCGGCTGGACGTTGGCGTGGTCGGCGCCGAACAGGGCGCAGACCCGCGTCCGGGCCAGCTCCTCGGCGTCGTCGACCACGTAGTTCCCGCCGTAGTACCGCTTGCCCGGATAGCCCTCGGAGTACTTGTTGGTCAGCACGGAGCCCTGGGCGGCCAACACCGCCGGGGACGTGAAGTTCTCGGAGGCGATCAGCTGGACCGTCGTGTTCTGGCGGGCGACCTCCCGGCGGAGGACGTCGGCCAGCTCCGGGTCGACGACGGATACGGCGGCAAAGGGATCGGTGCTCATGGGGCCGAGCCTACCGGCCGTCACGGTGCAGTCGCCGTGCCGCCCTTCGTGCCGACGCTCACGGAAAATTCGCCCAAACCCGGGCACTTCCGACGTCACGATCGGCGCGAACCGTCGTTGAAGGTACGAATCCCCCCGCCCGGTCACCGGAGGTGCCCCGATGTCCCAGCGGTTCCGCCGCTTGCTCGCGCTCACGGCCATGTGCCTCGCTGTCCCGATCCCCCGAATCGCCGCCGCCAACGCCAGCGGGACCGGCCAGGCTCCTCTGCTCTGGAGCGGCCGAATTGTCGACCGCCACGGCGAGCCGTCGGCCGCCCATGTCACGGCCTTCCTCCGCCCGCCCGCCTCAGCGATTCCGACGGCGGAGTCCAATGGGCCCGCGCCGGCGTCGGTTCCGCTCGCCTCGAGCATCGCCGGGCCTGACGGCCGGTTCGATCTGCGGGCTGCGCTGCCGGGCGACGTTCCCCTTGCGTACCACCCCGATGGCTGGTTCCACGTCATGGTCCTTGCCGAATCAGCCGAAGGTTCCTGGGCCCTGGCCAACGACTCCATGCGGTACATCGCTCCGAGCACCCCCCTGGCACTCGGTGCCTGGGTTTCGACCTCCGCAGGCGAGGACCGGGTCCGAGCCGCCCTCTCCGACCGGGAGCCGCCCAATGCCGCGTCCCTCGCCCGACTGATCACCGAAGACCTCACCGGTGGGGCGGAGCGACCTGACGTCCTCCAACTCGGGGAGCCGAGGATCACTGCGGCTGGAACGGGCCCCGCCTCCGGCCGCTGGAAGGGTCCTGGCGACCCGTATATCGGGTGCAACGCCCTGGCCGTCGAAGGCAGGGAGGAAAGCTTCCGAACGATCTCCGACATCGATGTGGGGCCAGCATGGTCGTACGTCTTGTCCTACACCGACACGAAGACGACGTCTTGGGATATCGGCGTGGAACAAAGCGGCGGCCAATGGAAGGCCGGGGGCACCACGTCGTTCTCCAACAGTCGCGACAGGGGCTTTGACAGCGAGTACGGTCCTTACCCGGGTCGGTTCCGCGAGTCGTACCAGGTGCAACTCGTCCATGCCAAGGTCCTCTGGCGGTGCGCCAGCAGGAGAAGCCCTGGTCCGTTCTACATTCGAACCGTGGAGCCAGAGAGCTGGACCGGGGGGACATTCAACCAAGGCGAACCGATCGTGCCCTGCAACCCGCGCAACCGGAAGCCGGTTGCCGGCAATACGACGGGATGGCGGCGCGAGGGGAAGACCTCGAAGTACTCGGCAAGCGCGGCAGGATTCGGCTTTAGCGGGCAGGCTGAGGTGGGGTACTCCAGGGAGGTCAAGCTCGGCTGGAGGAATCATTTGGGCCATCCTCGGGATGTCTGCGGAGAGTCCGGTAACCCTTTCGAGGGCCGGACGCGCGTTGCCGCAATGGATGAGCACAGGGCATGACGTCCGACGGCCGCCGGCTCTCCAGTGCGCGGTTAGCAACCATCGCCGGCGCGCTCGTGGTTGTACCCGGTCTGTTGATCGGCGGACGACTGCTTCTTGAGGAGAAGGATGTCGCTCAGGGAGCAGCGCTGGACAACACAGACGGAGGGGCGATTGTCCAGCCGCTGCCCCCTGACACTCCGTTGTCGCTGGGCATCGTGACCATCACCAATCAGAGCCGGAATCCGATTGAGCTGGTGAGTGCCCGACTACTGCGCCTGGACCCTGACCTGCAGCTGCTCGGGTTCTCAGTTCTCCCGACGGGGCCGAACGCCTACGGGATGAATCCCCCGATCACGTGGCTGGAATGGCCTCTTCGGGGCGCGGTGCCGTTGCGGGACTACCCGCCGATTCCACCGGCGCCGGACGACCATGAGCAGGCGGTGGTGATGTTCGGTCTCGCCGTTAAGCCGGAAGGTGCCGGCAAGGCGGTCGGGATCGAGGTCACCTATCGGCAGAACGGGAAGCTCCGCAAGCAGGTCTTCGAGGACCAGGTCTACGTCTGCTGGGTTCCTACGAAAGACGACGGGGACTGCCCCGGCGTCGACGAGAGCCGCTACTCGAACGTGTTTGGCGACTTCGAAGACGAAGTGAAGGTCCGCAAGAAGCGCTCGTGACGGCCGAGCTGCCGACCCGGCACGCCGGTGAGGTCATCGGGCTGTCGCCCCGGAGGGAGCGGAGCGCAACGCCCTTCAGGAGACGTGGTACGAGGCGGTATCGGCGTCGGTGGAACTCGGCGTCATCGACCGCCAGGCGAGCTGAGCAAAGCGGTCTCGGGCCGCAGTCTGGCCGGGGCGCGATGCGGGTTGGACCAGCCGGCGACCGGGACGCCGTCGGGGCGCACGAGCACCGCCCCGCCGGGGCCGATGATCCCGAGCGCCCGGGCCGCCACCCGGTCGAGGCGGTGGACGGTGACGGGTGGGCCTCCCGGGACGGCGCCCACCGCCCGCCGCCAGGGGTCGCCGTCCGGACCGGTGAACAGGGTGAGCCCTTCCCCGATCAGGTCCAGGGTCGAGACGGGGCCGGCCGGCGTCTCCACCCAGTGGTGGACGATCCGGCCGCCGAGGTCGACGTGCGTCTCGTTCAGGGCGTCGCGCCGGCTGCCGTCAGGGGCGGCCGAGCGGGCCACGTTGTGCTCGGCCAGCGGCCGTCGCTCCCGTTCGTAGCCGTCCAGCAGCGTCGGGGCGGCCCAGCCGTTCAGGACCCAGGCGAGGCGCCAGCCGAGATCGAAACCGCCGGCGACGGCGGTGTTCATGCCCGTCCCGCCCCGAGGGGTCACCCGGTGGGCGGCGTCGCCGACGAGGAAGACGTCACCGTGGCGGAACCGGCGGGCGATCTGGGCCGCGAACGAGAAGGTGCCGATGCGCTCGAGCCAGGGGGCGAGCGACGGAACCCCGGTGGCGCGACGGATGATGTCGGTGAGGCGCTCGGGCCCGTAGTCGGTCAGGCGCTCGGCCTCCGGGTTCCATTCGATGCCGCAGACCCAGCGGTCGCCGTCGCCCGCCGGCACCAGGACGCAGGGGACGGTCGCGCCGGTCACGTTGTAGATGCAGTAGCGGTGGCGCCCGACGACGTCCCACAACGGCGCCCGGAATTGCACCGACAGGCCGTCGGCGAGCCGATCCGAGCCGTCCAGCGGGATTCCCAACGAAGAACGGACGGCGCTGTGGGCGCCGTCGGCGGCGATGACGTACTGCGCCTCGAGAATGCGCCCCGAGGACAGGACCAGCCGGGAAGCTCCGGCCACCGGTTCCACCGTCGCCACCACCGCCCCGAGTTCCACCCCCACCGACGGAAACCTCGAGAGGTACCCGACCAGCACGCTCTCGAGGTGGTCCTGGGGGACGCTGGCCGGTGACGTCGGGCTGAGCACGGCGCTCTGGGCCCTCGTCGGGTAGCCGACGTCCACCGCGGTGCCGGCGGCGGCCGAGGCCAGCGTCTCGCAGTCCCAGAGCAGGAGCTCCACGTCGTCGCCCCCCGCCCGCACCTCGGCCTCGATCCCCCAGGACCGCAACCGTTCCATCGTCCGGAGGCTCACCGTCGTGGCCCGGGGCAGCGCCGACAGCTCGGCCCGCCGCTCGACCACGAGGCAGTCCACTCCCTGGCGGGCCAGCGTGATGGCCGCCGTGAGGCCGGCCGGGCCGGCGCCGACCACGACGACGTCATGGCGCTCGATCTGATCCCCCACCGTCGGCATCTCCGCCCGCCTTTCACTAGACAGCCTGTAGTTAGCTGGACACTATGTAGTTTGAACTACAGGCTGTCAACCGAAATGTGGAAGGCTGTCGCCATGGGAACGAGGAAGTACGAGCAGCGCCTCCGGGCCGAACAGGCGGAGGACACCCGGCGGCGCATCCTCGAAGCCGTGGACGCGGCCCTGCGCGACTCGCCCACCGGCTCGCTGGGTCTCGACGACATCGCCCGCCGGGCCCGGGTCGCCCGCTCGACGATCTACCTGGTGTTCGGCTCCCGGGCCGGCCTCTTCCACGCCTTCGCCGAGGACCTCTGGGCCCGCACCGGGTTCCCGCGCCTGACCGAGGCCGTGGCGAACCCCGACGCCCGGGAGCACCTCCGGGGCGGGATGGCCGCCGGAACCCGGATGTACGCCGCCGAGCGGGACGTCTACCGGGTCCTGTTCTCCATGGCGCAGCTCGATCCGCAGTCGGTCGGCGGGGCCGTCCGGACGATGGAGGACGAACGCCGGGGCGGCATGGAGTACCTCGCCCGCCGGCTCGCCGGGGACGGCCTCCTCCGCCCGGACGTCACGGTCGAGGAGGCGACCGACGTCCTCTGGGTGCTGTGCAGCTTCGAGAGCTTCGACCTGCTCCACACCGGCCGGGGCCTGCCGGTCGACCGGGCCATCGAGGTCCTGGTCACGACCGCCGAGCGGGCGCTCCTGGCCGGCGAGGCGGGCTAACCCCGCCCGGTCGTCGTCGAGGTCGTCGGGCCGCCCGGGGTCGTCGGGTCCGGCTTCCCGGTGGTGCCGGTGGTCGACCCGCCCGACCGGGCGCCGGAGGTCGAACCCGAGGTCGTCGTCGTGCTCCCCGAGGAGGACTTCGACGTCGTGGTTGTCGACCCGGAGGACTTGGCCGTGGTGGCCGTCGACGACGACCGGCCGGTGGTGGCCGTCGGCTTCGAGGTGGTGGCGGTGCTGCTCCGGGCCGTCGTGGCCGTGCTCCGCCCGGTCGTCGAAGTCGTCCTGGCCGTGGTCGACGTCGTCTTCGGCTTGCCGGTCGTCGACGTCGTGCCCTCGGGGCCGGCCTCGTCCTCGTCCTCGCCGCCGGTCGTCGACGTCGTGGCGCCCGGCTTCGACGTCGTGGTCGTCGTCTGCTTGGCGTTCTTCGGCAGCGCGACCGTCCACGTCGTGCGGACGGAGCCGTCGTAGATCACGCCGGTCGCCAGGGCACCCTCGGGGACCGTGAAGGTGACCCACCCGGAGAGGCACTTCCCGGGCGGGACGGTCCCGCCGGCCAGCGACGGCTTCTTGGCGTCGACCCCGGGATCCCGGATCGTCCCGTCGTCGAGGCGGAGCAGGAAGTAGGCCGGCTCGAAGGTGATGTTCTTCTCGTTGGGGCCGGCGCAGCCCTTCACCTCGGCGGCGATGTACTTGAAGCCCTTGCCGGCGCCGAAGAGCCGGCCGGCGCTCACGTTGTCCTCCACGGCCGAGACCGTGACGCTCCCGTCCCCCATGCGGACCTTGTCCCCGACGACGGGGTCGGTCCGGGGAGCCTGGTCGGCTCCCGCCGGCGAGACGGCGCCGAGGTCGAACCGCTGGCCACCGGGCGCCAGGACCCCTCCGTTGTCGGTCACCCCGTCGGCGGTCACCTTGCCGGGAGGGCGTGAGCCACCGGCGGCGGCCAGGACGCCACCTCCCAGCACCCCCGTGACCAGGACCGCCAGTCCCGCCTTGATCCAGCCCCGATCCGGACGAATCTGCATGGGGCCCTCCCCAACCTCAGTACCGCTGTGGCATGTGGGCCCGATGTTGCCGTAGCGCGGGACGAAACTGGTGGATCCCGACCGGGCCGCCGGGCCGGTGGAAGGGCTCGTCCCGTCCGACGGCGAATGAACACGCCGTAACGAGTGGCGAACAGGTGCCGTGAGTCGCTCGGGACAGGTTGCAACGCGCGCCTAAACCCCCTGAAAGCCGCGTCCCCCCAGGAGATCCCAGCGATGATGAACCCGATGAGAACCCTTCTTGTCGGCTCGTCGGGCGGTCACCTCGCCCAGTTGCACCAGCTCAAGCCGTGGTGGGAGCGCCACGACCGGAAGTGGGTGACGTTCGAGAAACCCGACGCCATCTCGCTCCTGGCCGGCGAGGACGCCGAGTGGGCGTACCAGCCGACCACCCGGAACATCCCCAACATGCTGCGCAACCTCAAGCTGTCCTGGAAGGTGCTGCGCCGGTACCGGCCCGACGTGGTCGTCTCCACCGGCGCCGGGGTGGCCTTTCCCTTCTTCGTCATGGCCAAGGCGCTGCGGATGAAGACCGTCTACGTCGAGGTCTACGACCGCATCGACTCCAAGCCGCTGACAAGCAAGCTCTGCTACCCGTTCTCCGACCTCTTCCTCGTCCAGTGGGACGAGCAGCAGAAGCTCTACCCCAAGAGCCAGGTCATCGGGAGGCTTTTCTAGTGACCGCCAACTCGGCAATGGAGGCCATCGAGCGTCAGCTCGTCTTCGTCACGGTCGGCACCGACCACCACCCCTTCGACCGGCTCTGCGGCTGGGCCGACGCCTGGGTGGCCGCCGGCCGCCATCCCGAGGTGCCGTGGTTCGTCCAGTCCGGCACGTCGAAGGCGCCCGAGCACGCCCCGGCCCGCGACTACATCCGCTACGACGAGATGTGCGACTACATGCTGCGGGCGGTGGCCGTGGTCTGCCACGGCGGGCCGGCCACGATCATGGACGCCCGTCGCCTCGGACGGGTCCCGATCGTCGTGCCCCGCAACGCCGACCTCGGCGAGCACGTCGACAACCACCAGCAGCGGTTCGCCCGCCGGATGGCCGAGCTTGGCGAGATCCACCTGGCCTCCAGCCAGGACGAGATGTTCGAGCTGGTCGAGAAGGCCATCGCCGACCCGACCGCCTTCGCCGTCAGCCAGGACGGCGCCGAGATCGCCGCCGCTGTGGCCCGGTTCGAGGAGCTGGTGGACGGGCTGTTCGACCGGAAACGGTCGCGCCGATGACTCAGAAGCTGCTGTACATCGGTGGGTTCGGGCGCAGCGGCAGCACCCTGGTCGAGCGCATCCTCGGCCAACTGCCCGGCTTCTGCTCCTCCGGTGAAGTCGTCTTCCTCTGGCAGCGAGGCCTGATCGACGGGCAGCTGTGCGGCTGCGGCACGCCGGTCCCCGACTGCGACTTCTGGACCCGGGTGGGGAAGACCGCCTTCGGCGGGTGGGACCAGATCGACCCCCGGGAGATGCTGGCGCTCCAGAAGCGGGTCGACCGCAACCGGTACATCCCCGCCATGGTCGCGCCGAAGCTTCGGCCGGGAGCCCAGGCCGACCTGGACCGCTACTCCGGCGTGCTGTCCAAGCTCTACCGGGCCATCGGCGAGGTGGCCGGCGCCCGGGTCGTCATCGACGCCTCGAAGCACGCCTCGACCGCCTTCCTCCTCCGGCGGGTGCCCGGCATCGACCTGCGGGTCGTCCACCTGGTGCGCGACAGCCGGGGTGTCGCCTACTCCTGGACCAAGGAAGTCAAAAAGCCCGAGGTCACCGGCGACGACGCCTTCATGCCGCAGTACAGCCCGTCGTCATCGGGCCGGCAGTGGATGGCCTACAACCTGATGTTCGACGCTCTCGGGCTGCTCGACCGGACGCTGCTCCTCCGGTACGAGAGCCTGCTCGAGAACCCCCGGGCCGGCCTCCAGAAGATCCTGGCGCACGCCGGAGAGCCCCCGGCCGACAACTTCGATTTCCTCGGCAACGGCTGGGTCGACCTCGGTGTCGACCACACCGTGGCCGGGAACCCGATGCGCTTCCACCAGGGTCGCCTCGACCTGCGCCTCGACCAGGCGTGGGCCACGAAGCTCCCCGAGCGGGACCGCAAGGTCGTCACGGCCATCACCTGGCCCCTCCAACTCCGTTACGGCTACTCGAAGAAGAGGAACGCCCAACCATGACCCAGACCGCCCTGCCCAAGGTCAGCGTCGTCATCGCCACCCGCGAACGGCCCGTCCTCCTCCACCGGGCCATCCGCCGGGTGATGGAGCAGACGTACGCCGGCGAGATCGAGGTGGTCATCGTCTTCGATCAGTCGGAGCCCCACCCGATCGAGGTCGAGGTACCCGCCGGGCGGACGCTCACGGTCATCCGCAACACCGACCGCAACCCCGGCCTGGCCGGCGCCCGCAACAGCGGCGTCCTGGCCACCAGCGGCGAGTGGGTCGCCTTCTGCGACGACGACGACGAGTGGCTGCCGGAGAAGCTCGCCAAGCAGATCGCCGCCCTCCAGGCCAACCCCGACTGCGAGATCGCCACCAGCGGCATCTGGGTCGTCTACGACGACAAGACGACCGCCCGGGTCTTCCCCAACGAGCGGATCACCCTCACCGACCTCCTCAAGAGCCGGGTCATGGAGGCCCACCCGTCGACGGTCATCGTCAGCCGGGCGGCCTTCGACCGGATCGGCTTCGTCGACGAGTACATCCCCGGCTCCTACGCCGAGGACTACGAGTGGCTCCTCCGCGGTGCCCGGGAGACCGGGATCCTGGCCATCGGCGAGCCGCTGGTCAACGTCCACTGGCACCAGTCGTCGTTCTTCACCGCTCGCTGGAAGATGATCGTCGACGCCCTCACCTACCTGCTGGAGAAGGTCCCCGAGTTCGAGCGGGAGCCGGCCGGCCTGGCCCGCATCACCGGTCAGATCGCCCTGGCCCACGCCGCCTCCGGCGAGCGGGCCCTGGCCCGCCGCTGGGCCCGGCGGACGATGCGGCTCAACTGGAAGGAGCGCCGGGCCTACCTGGCCATGGCCATCTCCGCCCGCCTGGTGAAGGTCGAGACCGTCCAGAAGCTCGCCCACGCCACCGGGAAAGGCCTGTAAGCGGGTGTTTCAGCTGTTGGACCGGTATTGCACCGGTACGCAAGTTTCGAGGATCATGTCCCGAACGAAGGAGTTCTGATGTCCGCGACCGGGGTCACCCTCCAGCCGCCCATCACCCGCGTTCGGGCGGGCACTGCCCGCCTGCCCTACGGCTGGCCGCTGTACGTCGGATTCGGGCTCTTCCCGATCTGGTACGTGCTGGGCTTCGGCGCGCTCATGTGGTTCTTCCTGGCCATCCCGATGACGTTCCACCTCGTGGCCCGGTCGAGCGTCAAAGTGCCCCGGGGCTTCGGCCTTTACATGCTGTTCTTCATCTGGATGCTGGCCACGATCATCCAGCTCCAGGGCAGCGGCATGGACCGCATCTTCGGGTTCCTGTACCGGGCCGGGCTCTACTACTCGGCCGGCATCTGGTGCCTGTACATCTACAACGCCCCCAAGCGTCTGCTGCCCACCCGCACGGTCCTCAAGGTCATCACCTACATGTGGATCGTGGTCGTGGCCGGCGGCTGGCTCGGCATCGCCAGCCCCACCATGGAGTTCTCGACGCTGGCCGAGAAGGTGATCCCCGGAAACCTTCAGAACAACGACCTCGTCTACACGCTCATCCACCCCAAGGTGGCCGAGGTCCAGTCCTTCCTGGGCTATGACGTGCCCCGGCCCCAGGCTCCCTTCGACTTCTCCAACAACTGGGGCGCCAACTTCGCCCTGATGCTGCCGTTCGTCTGCGCCTTCTGGGGTCAGCTGCGGACGCTGGCCCGCCGGAACCTCCTCCGGCTGGTGGCCGTCGGCTCCCTCGTGCCGGTCGTCTTCTCCCTCAACCGGACGCTGTGGCTGGCCCTCATCGTGATCCTCGTCTACGGCGGGGCCCGCTTCGCCGTGCGGGGGAAGAAGGGCGGCTTCCAGGCGATCTGCGCCGTGGCCGTGGTCGGGTACCTGCTGTTCAACTTCGGCCCGACGGGCAAGCTGATCCAGGACCGGGCCCGGGTCGCCCACTCGAACTCCGGTCGGGCGCTCCTCTACAACGAGGCCAAGGACTCGGTTCAGAAGTCGCCGCTGCTCGGCTACGGCGCGCCCCGCGCCTCGCAACGGAACCCGAACCTGCCGCCGGTGGGGACCCAGGGCCAGTTCTGGCTCGTGTTCTTCTCCCACGGCTTCCCGGGCGCGGCCTTCTTCGTCGGTTTCGTGGGCTACGCCTTCCTGCGGACCAGGCGGGCCAGGACTTCGGCGGCACTGTGGTGCCACATCACGCTCCTGGTCGGCCTCATCATCATGCCGTTCTACGGCTGGCTGCACATGCAGGTGCACATTTTCCTGATCGCCTTCGCCCTGGCGTCGCGGGAGATGGTCGACCCCGACGAGTCGGTCGAAGCCATCGCTCCGCCCCGGCCCCGGGCCTACGTGGTCAGTGAATCCTTGACCGAGCGGGTGCCGGCCCTCGCCGGCGCCGGCAATGGCAACGGCCACCACGGCAACGGGAACGGCAACGGGCACAAGCCGCTGACCGGTAGCGACCTGACCCCCTGGGGTCGGGCGGGTGATGCCCCAGAGGGCTGGTCGTGACGCGCGCCCAGGCGAGCCCGGTGGCTGAAGTAATGCCCACGGCGGGGCTCGACTGGGCCTGTCGTCTGCTGTTCGAATCGGACGGGCGGGTCGTGGCCCGGCGCCGCGGGCAGGCCGCTCCGGCCGGCTTCGAGCGGGTCGAGTCCTATCTGGCGCTCCCCCGGGCCGCCAACCCGCGGCTGCTGGTTCCGCTGAGTTCGCCGGCGGCGGCCGCCGCCGCCCTGGCCCGGAACCACGACGCCACGTCGACGAAGGCCCGGATCGGTCGGGCGGCGCTCGGCGCCGGCCTGCGGGTCGGCCTCACCCAACGGGTGGCCGATCGCGTCGACGTCTTCGTCGACCCGGCCCTCCCGGCCGCGCTGCGGCCGGAGCACCTTCTCACCGACCACCTGCGGGCGATGTTCGGCCGGGCCGACCTGCAGATGGCCGTGATCCTCGGCGTGCCCCGCCTCAACCGCAAGCCGGTGTTGCAGGTGCTGGCCTCGGACGGCACGGTCGTGGGCTACGTCAAGGCCGCCTGGAACGACCTCACCGCCGGGCTCGTCCGCAACGAGACCCGTGTGCTGCGCCATCTGGCCGCCCGCCGGCCGACGACGTTCACCCCGCCGGCGCTCGTGGCCGCCGGGCCGTGGGGCGACCTGGAGCTCATCGCCGCCTCCGCCCTGCCCAACGCCGCCCGGCCCGATCAGGCCCAGGTCTTCGACCCGCCGATGGAGGTCATCGCCGAGATCGCCGGCCTGTGGGGCCGGAGCACCGCCCGGCTCGCCGACAGCCCCTACTGGGCCGGGGTCCGGGAGCGGCTGGCGGCCCAGGCCGGCTCAGACGTGCTGGACAAGGCCGTCGCCTGGATCGAGCGGCAGTTCGGCGCCACCGAGATCGCCTTCGGCGCCTGGCACGGCGACTTCACGCCGTGGAACATGGCCCGCCTCCCCCAGGCCACCTATGTGTGGGACTGGGAACGGGCGGCGCCGGGGCCGGCCGGGCTCGACCTCCTGCACTTCCTGTTCCAGAGCGTGTGCCGCTTCGAGGGCCGGGCCCCGGCGCACGCCGTCGAAACGTGTTCGGAGCGCGCCGCCGGCCTGCTGCCCGTCCTCGACGTGGTGCCCGGCTCGGAGCGCGCCCTGTGGTCGCTGTACCGCCTGGAGCTCCTGCTCCGCTACGACGAAGCCCGCATGGCTGGGGTGCTGGCACGGCAGTCGAAAATCCACGAGGGGATCCTCGAGATGTTCGACCGTGACATGGAGGGTGGCTGATGCCCACACTTCGCCTCTCGCCCCGCCGCTGTCCCCACCGGTGTGGCCGAGTCGTCGGAGTCCTGACAACCCTGGGGTTGCTGGCCGACATGGTGGCACCGTCGCCGGCGGCCGCCGAAGCTCTCACCATCCCCATCAACAAGCAGCCCACGCCGACCTACGGCACCGAGCACCTTCCGCCGCCGAGCCCCTTCTCCGCCCGGGTGTGGACGACCGTGACCCACGGCAACGTCGCCTACATCGGCGGGGAGTTCACGTCCCTGGCGCCCACCACGGCGCTGGCCGGGGCGGTCGACGGCCAGAGCGGCGCGCCCCAGCCCGGCTTCCCCAAGGTCGAGAGCGGCGAGGTCTTCGCCGCCACCCCCGACGGCAAGGGCGGCTGGTTCGTCGGCGGCAGCTTCCCGAAGCTCAACGACGTCCAGGTCAACGGCCTGGCCCACATCCTGGCCGACGGCAGCATCGACACGAACTTCCAGCCGGCCATCGTCGGCGCCCAGAACCAACCGTCGAAGTCGTTCGCGGTGACCGCCCTGGCGCTGTCCGGCCCCTGGCTGTACGTGGGCGGCGAGTTCACGAAGTTCGGCGCCCGGGGGACCTCCAAGGCGCAGACCCGCAACCACATCGCCCGGGTCAGCGCCACCTCCGGGACGGTCGATCCCGACTGGAACCCCGACACCGGCAACAACAACACCCCCAACCCCGTCCGCTCGATCGCCGTCTCCCCTGACGGCTCCACGGCGTACTTCTCCGGCGACTTCTCGACCGTCGCCGGCCAGCCCCGGCCCGGCATCGCCGCCTTCGTCAGCGACGGCGGCGGCAACCGGCTGTCGCCCTGGGCGCCGAACGTCGGCCCCGTGGAGGCGTTGGGCGTGGCGCCGGACGGGAAGATCTACATCGGGGGCAAGGGCGGCCTGGCCGCGGTCGACGGCAACGGCGGCGTCATCTGGAACGCGGCGACAAGTGGCGGCGGCGTGAAGGAACTGGCCGTGGCCAAGGACGGCGGCACCGTGTGGGTCGGCGGTGACTTCAACAGCATCGGCGGGCAACCCCGTACGAAGCTGGCCGCCCTGCACGGCGACGGCTCGGTCGACCCGGCATTCAATCCCGATCCCGGCGCCAAGGCCGTCGTCTCGGCGCTGACCCTGTCGGAGGACAACAGCCGCGTGTACTTCGGCGGCGCGTTCGACCGCGTCCGCGACGAGGTCCGCAATAACCTGGCCGCCGTCGACTCCCGGACCGGGGCGCTGACCAACTGGGATCCGAACGCCACCGGGGCGGTGTCGTCGCTGACGGCCTCGGGGTCGCTGGTCTACGCCGGCGGCAACTTCACGAACCTCGGCGCCACGCCCCGCACCTACGTCGGCGCCATCGACCTGACCCCGGGGCCCGGCTTCGGCGCCGCTCTCCCGTTCGCCCCGAAGATCGAGAACCTCGGGCAGGGCGCCAAGGCCGGCCTTCCGCCGGTGATCCAGTCGATGGACATCTCGCCGGACGGCTCCCGCCTGTTCATCGGCGGCAACTTCGACCACGTCAACGGCGTCCCCCGCAAGAACCTGGCCGCCCTCATCCTGCCGAGCGGCGAGCTCGACCAGAACTTCGACGCCGGCGAGCCGCAGGGGACCATCCGGGTCGTCCACTACGAACCGGGCTCGGGCCTCCTCTACGCCGGCGGCGACTTCGACTCCTTCCAGATCCCGTCCGGCCACCGGCTGCGCCGGCCCGACAACGACGCCAGCTGCGGGACCCCGCAGCACAAGGACTCCACCCTGACGCCCCAGAACCGCTGCGTCTGGAAGCGGTCGAAGATCGTGGCCGTCGACGCCCGCACCGGCGTGATCGACAAGGGCTTCCAGCCCCCCACGTCGACCGGGCCGGGCCTGATCGGCAACGGCGGCAAGACCTGTTCCAACTCCGGTGACACCGCCTGCGGCACCGGTGCCGTGCTGTCGATCCAGTTCTCACCCGACCGCAGGCAGATGTTCGCCTCGGGCAGCTTCTCCGAGATGGACAACAGCGGCCACCGGAACACGATCATGGCGCTCTACGCCGACGGGCCCAATCGGGGCAAGATGACCCCCTGGCAGCCGCAGGCGCCCAACGGCATCCCGATCTTCGACGCCAAGGTGGACCCGAACAACGGCCTGCTCTTCGCCGCCGGGGGCGGCGCCGGCGGACGGGCGATCCGCTGGGACCCGCAGATCGGCTCCGGCAGCATCAAGTACCACGACCCCGTCTGGATGCACCTCTTCGACGGCGACGCCGTGTCGGTCGACGTCTCCGACACCATCGGGTACTGGGGTGGCCACTACGACTTCGTGGACGGCGGCGCCTATCGCCGGAAGCACGCCGCCGCATTCGACTTCAAGGGGAACATTGCCCAGAACTGGGACCCCGAGTTCGATACCAGTGAAGGAGTTTTCCACGTCGAGGTCGTACCTCAACGGATGGTGATCTACGGAGGAAACTTCTCCCGGATCAACCGCCGTCCGCAGCCCGGAATCGGCGTGTTCCTGCCGACCCCGGGCGCGAAACCGTGACCGGTTCACCCCCCTGACCACCCCCCTGGAGACGGTTCGATGATGACCGACAAGGACATGGCCCTGGCTGCCGCCAGTGTGCGCTCGGAGAGCCCGACGACCTGGAAGTCCCGCCTCAAGCAGGCCGCTCGGGCCTACACCGTGCCCACCAGCCGGCTCCGTCCGCTGCCGGAGTTTCTCATCATCGGAGCCCAGCGCACCGGGACGACGTCGCTCTACAAGTACCTGTCCGAGCACCCCCAGTTCCGCTCGGCCACGCTCAAGACGAAGGGCGTCCACTTCTTCGACACCCGCTACGAAAAGGGCATGGCCTGGTACCGGGCCCACTTCCCCACCACGGCCTACCGGGCGATGTACCGGGCCCGCCACGGCTGTGACCTCGTCACCGGTGAGGCCAGCCCCTACTACCTCTTCCACCCCCACGTTCCGTTCCGGCTGCACCAGCACCTGCCGAACGTCAAGCTCATTGCCATGCTCCGCGACCCGATCGAGCGGACGTACTCGCAGTGGCAGCACGAGCTCTCCCGGGGCTTCGAGCACCTCGACTCCTTCGAGGCGGCCCTCGACGCCGAGGCCGGCCGCCTGGCCGGCGAGGTCGAGAAGATGAACGCCGACCCCGACTACAAGAGCTTCTCGCACCAGCACCACTCGTACATGGCCCGCAGCCGTTACGCCGAGCAGGTCGAGGTGTACTTCTCGCTGTTCCCCCGGGAGCAGCTGCACTTCATCAAGGCGGAGGACTTCTTCGCCGACCCCGGAGTGGAGTACGCCAAGGTCCTCGAGTTCCTCGGCCTGCGGTCCCACAGCCTGGGCGACTACAAGAAGCACAACGGGTACAAGCGCACCCCGATGGCGGCCGAGACGCGCCGGCGGCTGGAGGAGCACTTCGCCGACTCCAACGCCCGGCTGGAGAAGCTCCTGGGGCCGCGCTTCAGCTGGGGAGATTGATGGCCATCGCCACCACCGAGCCGGAGGCGGTTCCAGGCCCGGAGGAGGCGGCCGAAGAGGAACGGAAGGCCAACGCCGACATCTCGGCGATGGCCCGGGGAGGCCTTCTCAACCTCGTCGGCGCGGCCGGCACGGGCCTCTTCACCTTCGCCCTGGTCACGGTCCTGACCCGGGGCCTCGGCGCGGCGAGCTACGGCGCGTTCGTGTCGGCCATGGGTCTGTTCACGATTCTGTCGAACACCGCCGAGCTGGGGGCCGACACCGGGATGGTCCGCTCGGTCTCCCGCCTCCGCGCCCTCGACCGCGTCCGCGACGTCCGCAAGACGCTGTACGTCGCGCTGCTGCCCCCGCTTGCCGTCTCCACCCTGTTCGGGGTGGTGCTGTGGATCTGGGCGCCACAGCTGGCCGAGATCTTCGGGAAGGGCGAGGGCCGCGACCAGATCACCGACTTCGCCCGGTGGATGGCGCCGATGCTGCCCGCCGCCGGCGTGATCCGGGTGATCCTGTCCGGCACCCGGGGCTTCGGAACGATGGTTCCGAGCGTCGTGGTCGACAAGCTCGGCCGGCCCTTCGCCCAGGTGGCGCTGGCGCTGGGGATCCTGCTCCTCGTCGGCGGCGACGAGGGTAACCACGGCCTCATCGCGCTGGCCTGGGGACTGCCGTTCGTGGCCGGCTCCGTCGTCGGGATGTGGTGGCTGTGGGGCCTCCTCCTCAAGGCCGAGCGCCGCGACCGGCGGACCAACGGCCGGCGCCGCAGCCGTCCCACCGGCGTCCTGGCCGAGAAGTTCTGGCGGTTCACCGCTCCCCGGGGGCTGGCCGGCATCTTCCAGATCGTCGTGCTGTGGCTCAACACCCTGCTGGTCGGCCGCCTCGACTCCACCAAGTCGGCCGGGATCTTCAACGCCGCCACCCGGTACGTGACCGCCGGCCTCATGGTCGGCGTGGCCGTCCAGCAGGTTGCCGGGCCCAAGCTGTCGGAGCTCATGGCCCAGCGCAGCTGGGATCGGGCCCGGGGGGTGTACCAGACGACCACCGGCTGGCTCATGGTGGCGACCTGGCCGCTCTATCTGACCTTCGCCCTCTTCGCCCCGACGCTGTTGCAGCTCTTCGGCAAGGGCTTCGCCGGCGGCGCCGACGCCCTGACCGTGCTCGGCCTCACCATGCTGGCCGCCACCGCCGTCGGCACGGTCGACATCGTCCTGCTGATGGGCGGCAAGAGCTCCTGGAACCTGTTCAACACGGTGGTGGCGCTGTCGTCGAACATCGTGCTGAACCTGTTGCTCATCCCCCGCTACGGCGGAACGGGCGCCGCCATCGCCTGGTCGTCGAGCATCCTGTTCACCAACCTGCTGCCGCTCCTCCAGGTGTGGAAGTTCCTCGGGATGCATCCCTTCGGCCGGGGCTTCCCCAAGGCCGCCCTGGCCGCCCTCGCCGCCTACGGGGCGCTGGGCCTCGTGCTGCGGGTGGCGCTGGGGACGTCGTTCGCCGTCTTCGTCCTCTACCAGGTGGTCGCCGGGCTGCTGTACCTGGCCCTGCTGTGGCGGCACCGGGAGGCGCTGCAGCTGACCGTGCTGGTCGGCGAGCTCAGGCGGAAGAACCGAAGGCGCGCGCCCGCCTGACCGCCCGGGCCCAGGCGTCCTGGCGGCGGTCGGCGTCCTTCGGGTTCATCGCCGGCGTGAACTCCTTCTCCAGCAGCCAGTAGCCGGCCAGCTCGTCGGGGCCGGCCCACACGCCCTCGGCCAGACCGGCCAGATACGTCGCCCCGAGGGCCGTGGTCTCGGGCAGCGTGGGCCGGCGCACCGGCACGCCGAGCAGGTCGGCCTGGAACTGGCAGAGCAGGTCCATGACCGCCGCGCCGCCGTCGACCCGCAGTTCGGAGATCGACGTGCCACCGGCAGCCTGCATGGCGTCGACGACGTCGCGTGTCTGGTGGGCCATGGCCTCGACGGCCGCCCGGGCCAGGTGCGCCCGTCCGACGGTGCGGGTCAGGCCGAGCAGGGCGCCCCGGACGTGGGGATCCCAGTAGGGCGAGCCGAGGCCGGTGAAGGCCGGGACGAGGAACACCCCTTCGGTGTCGGGCACGGAAGCCGCCAGCGGGCCGGTCTCGGCCGCTTCGGCGATGATGCCGAGCCCGTCGCGCAGCCACTGGATGGCCGCTCCGGTCACGAACACCGCCCCTTCCAGGGCATAGGCGGTCGTGCCGTCGGCCAGGGTCCAGGCCACCGTGGTGAGCAAGCCGGGGGCCGGCGGCGGCAGCTCGGGACCGGTGTTCATCAACACGAAAGAGCCCGTTCCGTACGTGTTCTTGGTCATGCCGGGGCTGAAGCAGGCGTGGCCGAAGAGGGCGGCCTGCTGGTCGCCGGCGATGCCCGACAGGGGTGCACCGACGCCGCCGGCCCGGGCCGGATCGCAGAGCCCGATGCGGCCCGACGACGGGCGCACTTCGGGAAGGGTGGCCGGCGGCACGCCGAACAGGTCGCACAGCTCCTCGGACCACGCCAGGCGCCGGATGTCGTAGAGAAGGGTGCGGCTGGCGTTGGAGGGGTCGGTGGCGAAGACGCCGCCGTCGGGGCCGCCGGTCAGGTTCCAGGCCACCCAGGCGTCGACCGTCCCCAGGGCCAGGCCCGGCGTGGCGGCGCTGACACCGCCGTCCTTGAGCAGCCACTCCATCTTGGTGGCGGAGAAGTACGGGTCGAGCACGAGGCCGGTGGCGGCCCGGATCTCCGCCTCCCGGCCGAGGTTCCGGAGCTCGTCGCAGCGCTCGGCGGTGCGCCGGTCCTGCCAGACCAGGGCCCGGTGGAGCGGCCGGCCGGTGCGGCGGTCCCAGGCCACGACCGTCTCCCGCTGGTTGGTGATGCCGACGGCGGCGACGGGGATGCCTTCGCCGGCCAGGCGCCCGGCCAGGTCGGCCAGCGTGGTCTGCACCGCCGTCCAGATCTCGACCGGGTCGTGTTCGACCCAGCCCGGACGGGGGAAGTACTGCGTGAGCTCGCGGTACGAGTAGCCACAGGGCCGGCCTTCACCGTCGACGGCGAAGGCCCGGACCCCGGTGGTGCCTGCATCGACGGCGATCAGAGCGGGCATAAGCTGCCGCAGGCTACCGGCACACGACCTGACAGCGGCGCGGAGGCTCGACACATGCGGATCGGGGTGCTGACCGGCGGAGGCGACTGCCCGGGGCTCAACGCGGTGATCCGGGCGGTGGTCCGGAAAGGGGAGGGTGTCTACGGGCACAACCTCCTCGGTTTCCGCTACGGCTGGCGGGGCGTGGTGGAGTGCCAGACGATCGACCTGACCGTCAGCAACACGCGGGGCATTCTCCACCGCGGCGGCACGATCCTCGGCACGTCGCGGACCAATCCCTACAAGTCGGAGGACGGGGTGCGCCGGGCGCTCGACACGCTCAAACGGGAGCGGGTCGACTGCCTGGTGGCCATCGGCGGCGAGGACACGCTCGGCGTGGCCAGCCGCCTCACCGACGAGGGCGTACGGATCGTCGGCGTGCCGAAGACCATCGACAACGACCTGTCGGCCACCGACTTCACCTTCGGGTTCGACACCGCCGTCCAGATCGCCACCGACGCCATCGACCGGCTCCACACCACCGCCGAGTCCCACGACCGGGTGATGGTCTGCGAGGTCATGGGCCGCCACGCCGGCTGGATCGCCACCTACGCCGGCATGGCCGGCGGCGCCGACGTGATCCTCATCCCCGAGGAGCCGTTCGACGTCGACGACGTCTGCGAGCGGATCCGCCACCGCCACCAGCGCGGCGCCCGCTTCTCGATCGTGGTGGTGGCCGAGGGCGCCGTCCCGAAGGAGGGGACGATGGTGACCCAGGAGGCCGAGGTCGACCAGTTCGGCCACGTCCGCCTGGGCGGCATCGGCACGATCCTCCAGAACGAGATCGAGGGCCGGACGGGCTTCGAGACCCGCGTCACGATCCTCGGTCACATCCAGCGGGGTGGGACGCCCACGGCCTACGACCGGGTGCTGGCCAGCCGCTTCGGGATCGAGGCGATCGACGCCGTCCACCAGAACGACTTCGGCACGATGGTGGCCCTGCGGGGGGCCGACATCGTGCGGGTGCCGATCGCCGACGCGGTGCGGGAGCTGAAGACCGTCGACCGCCGGCTGTTCGACGCCGCCAGCGTCTTCTTCGGTTAAGCGGTTTAGGACCTGGCCCCGGCCGGACGCTTAGCATCTCGGCGATGCAGGCCCTCGACGAGCTCATCGCCGTGCTGGACCTCGAGCAGCTCGAGGTCAACCTCTTCCGGGGCATCAGCTGGAAGGACGACCGGCCCCGGGTCTTCGGCGGTCAGGTCGCCGGGCAGGCGCTCGTGGCCGCCAGCCGCACCGTGGAGTGCGCCGGCGACCACCGCAACGTCCATTCCCTCCACGCCTACTTCCTGCGCCCCGGCGACCCCTCGGTGCCGATCGTCTACGAGGTGGACCGCATCCGCGACGGGAAGTCGTTCACCACCCGCCGGGTGGTGGCCATCCAGCACGGCGAAGCGATCTTCAACCTCCAGGCGTCGTTCCACGTCGAGGAGACGGGCCTCGACCACCAGGTCTCCATGCCGGAGGCGCCGCCGCCGGAGTCGCTGCCCCGGGCCGACGAGCTCGAGCCGCCGGTGCCGGGACGGCTGTGGACCCGGCAACCGGTCGACATGCGCTACGTCGACGGGCCGCCGTGGGACCGGAGGCCCTCCCCGGCCGGGGCCGCCGCCCGCCAGCTGGTGTGGATCCGGGCCGACGGCACGTTGCCCGACGATCCCGTCCTCCACACCTGCGTGGTGGCCTACGCCTCCGACTACACGCTGCTCGGGGCGTCGCTGATCCCCCACGGCGTGTCGTACTTCCGGGACGACATCATGATGGCCAGCCTCGACCATGCGATGTGGTTCCACCGCCCGTTCCGGGCCGACGAGTGGCTCCTCTACAGCCAGACGAGCCCCTCGGCGTCGGGCGGCCGGGGGCTGGCCTACGGCGGCATCTTCCGCACGGACGGCGCCCTGGCCGTCTCGGTCGTGCAGGAGGGGCTCATCCGTCCGGTCGACCCCGCCCGGGTCAGCCGCATCTACAAGGGCTGAGGAGGCGCCGCCAATGCCGTCTCCCGACGGACGGATCGACGTCCGCTCCGACACCGTGACCACCCCGACGCCGGCCATGCGCCGGGCCATGGCCGACGCCGAGGTCGGCGACGACGTGTACGGCGAGGACCCCACCGTCAACCGCCTGGAGGAACTGGCCGCCGCCCGGGTCGGCAAGGAGGCGGCGGTCTACGTCCCCTCGGGGACGATGGGCAACCAGATCGCCCTGCGGCTGCTGGCCCGGCCGGGAACCGAGGTCCTCTGCGCCGCCCGGGCCCACATCCGCCAGTACGAGGCGGCCGCCGCGGCGCTCAACGCCGGCGTGCAGGTCCGCCCGCTGCACGACCGGGAGGGCGTCTTCGAGCCGGCCGCCGTCGATGCCGCCGCCGGGGGGCCGGCGCACCACCTTCCGCCGCTCAGCCTGGTGACCGTCGAGAACACGCACATGCCGGCCGGCGGTGTGCCGTGGACGGCCGCCCAGGTGGCGGCGGTGGCCGGCGCCGCCCGCCGCCACGGCCTCCCCGTCCACTGCGACGCAGCCCGGATCTTCAACGCCGCCATTGCCCTGGGCGTCGACGCCGCCGAACTCGTCGCCCCGGTCGACGCCGTCATGTTCTGCCTGTCGAAGGGCCTCTCGGCGCCGGTCGGCTCGTTGCTGGCCGGATCGTCGGACCTCATCGCCGCCGCCCGCCAGGAACGGGCCCGTCTCGGCGGCGGCATGCGCCAGGCCGGGGTCATCGCCGCCGCCGGGATCGTCGCCCTGACCGAGATGGTCGATCGGCTGGCCGACGACCACGCCCGGGCCCGCCGTCTGGCCGAGGCGCTGGCCGAGCGCTTCCCCGGTTCGGTCGACCCCGACCGGGTGCGGACGAACATCGTCTGCCTGGCCTCCTCGGCGCTACCGGCCTCGTTCCTCGACGACCTGGCCGCCCAGGGGGTGCGGGGCGGGACGATCGACCAGATGACCGTACGGCTCGTGACGCACAAGGACGTCGACGACGCCGACCTCGAACGGGTGCTGTCCGCCCTGGGCAAGATCGGCGGCTGACCGTCGCCATGGCCGGGCAGCTCACCCTCCTCGTCGACGCCTCGAGCCTGCTGTACCGGGCGTTCTTCTCCACGCCCGACTCGGTGCGGGCTCCCGACGGCACGCCGATCAACGCGGCCCACGGCTTCCTCGGGATGCTGGCCCGGCTGGTGGTGGACCACGACCCGGCCCGGCTGGCCTGCGCCGTCGACCAGGACTGGCGGCCCACCTGGCGGGTCGACCTCGTCCCGGAATACAAGGCGGCCCGGGTGGCGGGCGTCGCCACCGCAGAGCAGACCGCCGCCGACGACGAGGTGGGCCGCCAGTCGGTCTACGTCTTCAAGCTTCTTGAAGGGCTCGGCGTGCCGGTGGTCGGCCTGGAAGCCTGCGAAGCCGAGGACGTGATCGGCACGCTGGCCGAGCGGGAGGCCGCCCGGCCCGGCACGCGGGTGGCGATCGTCTCCGGTGACCGCGACCTGTACCAGCTGGTGCGCGACCCCGAGATCTACGTCCTCTACCCGATCAAGGGCGTGAGCGAGATGCGGCGCGTCGACGAGGCCGAGGTCACCCGGCGGTACCACATTCCCGGCCGGACGTACGCCGACTTCGCCGTCCTGCGGGGTGACCCGTCGGACGGGCTGCCGGGAGTGAAGGGCATCGGGGAGAAGACCGCCGCCTCGCTGCTCAACACCTACGGCAGCCTCGACGAGATCATCAAGGCGGCCGAGGCCGCCCCGGGCGCCGGGGCGCTGTCGCGGGTCGCCGCCCACCTCGACTACATCCACCGGGCCCGCCGGGTCGTGGCCATTCCCCGAGACCTGCCGCTCCCCGAGTTCGACCTCGACCGGCCCCGCACGCCGCCGATTCCCCAGGTCACCGCCCTGGCCGAGGCCCTGGGCCTCGGGGGCGCCGTCGGCCGCCTGAGCGCCGCGCTGCAGGGCACCGCCGGCTAGCCAGCCAGCTTGCGGAACGGGGGCCAGGTACTACCGCCTAGCCTCGGAGGGCATGTCCCCGAGCGTCAACCTCGTCCAGGAGATCCCGTCCAGCGCCCTGGCCGTGTACGGCCATCCCGACGACCCGGAGATCTCGGCCGGCGGCACGCTGGCCCGCTGGGCCCGGGGCGGCGCCACCGTCTGGGAGCTCATCTGCACCCGGGGGGAGAAGGGCTCCCAGGACCCCGCCCAGGACCGGGAGGCCCTGGCCGCCATCCGGGTCGAGGAGACGGCCAAGGCCGCCACCGTGCTGGGGCTGGCCGGTCACTACCACCTCGACTACGGCGACGGTGAGCTGCGGGACGACCTCGAGCTCCGGGGCCGGATCGTGGAGCTGGTCCGCCGGCTCAAGCCCGAAGTCGTGATCTGCCCCGACCCGACGGCGGTGTTCTTCGGTGACCGCTACTTCAACCACTCCGACCACCGGGTGACCGGCTGGGCCACGCTCGATGCGGTGGCACCCAGCGCCGGCAATCCCCATTACTTCCCGGAGCAGCTGGCCGCCGGCCTGACGGTCCACAGCGTCTCGGCCGTCTACCTCTCGGGCACCCTGGAGCCCAACTGCTGGGTGGACATCGGCGATGACATCGAGACGAAGATCGATGCCCTCTTCTGCCACGAGAGCCAGCTCACCGAGACCGGCGAATGGTTCCGGGAGTTCCTCCGGGAGCGGGCCGAGGAAGGCGGGCGCGCCGCCGGTGTCCGTTACGCGGAAGGGTTCCGGCGCCTGAGCTTCGCCGGGTAGGGCGGCGTCGCGGCGCTAGCGGCGGCGGATGCCGCCGGCCTTCCACTCGGCCATCGAGCGGAGGAGCAGCACGGCCACGATGGCCACCCCGCCGGCGGCGAGGAGCCCACCCAGGAGGCCGCCGAGGCCGGCGACGGCCCCGCAGTCGCCCGTGCAGCCGATGTCGACCAGCCCGTAGCCGATGGCCGCGCCCGACAGCCCGGCCACCACCACCGCTACGAAGGCCCCGATCAGCGCACCGCGGCTGGCGGCGTAGGGATGCGAATCCTGGTCGCTCGGGCGGGGCTCCACGATCGCATCGTAACGGCGCCCCTGAGCGGCTCGGCACTTGACTGTCTCAGCTCGGCAGTAGCCTCGGCGGGCACATGAAAGCGCTGGTCGTGCTGCCGACATACAACGAGTCCGCCACCATCGCCGAGGTCCTCCGCCGGATCCGGGCCGTGGGCCTGCCCGACGTCGACGTGCTGGTGGTCGACGACAGCAGCCCCGACGGCACGGCCGACCTGGCCGCGGCCCTGGCCGGCGAGCTCGGCGGCATCGAGGTGCTGCGGCGGCCCTCGAAGTCCGGGCTCGGCAGCGCCTACCGGGAAGGCTTCAAGATCGGTCTGGGCCAGGGCTACGAGGCGCTGGTGGAGATGGACGCCGACCTCTCCCACGATCCATCCGTCCTCGGTGACCTGCTGGCCGAGATCGAGGGCGGCGCCGACATCGTCATCGGCACCCGCTACATGCCGGGCGGGAAGATCCCCGACTGGTCGTGGTACCGGCGGGCGATCTCCCGGGCCGGGAACCTGTACGCCAGATTCATGTTGGATCTGCCCGCCCGCGACGCCACCTCCGGCTACCGGGCCTACCACCGCCGGGCCCTGGAGCGCATCAACCTCACCGCCGTCCGGGCCGACGGCTACGGGTTCCAGATCGAGATGGCCTACAAGGTCGTCCGGGCCGGCGGGATCCTGGCCGAGGTGCCCATCGAGTTCCGGGACCGGACGCTCGGCCGGTCGAAGATGTCGTCCCGGATCGTCCTCGAGGCGCTCCTCCTGGTCACCTGGTGGGGCCTCTCCGGCCGGCTCCGGGCCCGCCGGAAGCAGCGTGCCCTGACGAGGGTGTGAACAACAGGACGATCCTCCACGTCGACCTCGACGCCTTCTACGCGTCGGTCGAGGTCCTCGACAACCCGCAGCTGCGGGGGAAGCCCGTCCTCGTCGGGGGGACGGGGCTGCGGGGCGTCGTGGCCGCCGCCTCGTACGAGGCGCGCCGCTTCGGCGTCCATTCCGCCATGCCGATGGCCCGGGCCCGCCGCCTCTGCCCCCAGGCGATCGTGCTGCCGCCCCGCTTCGACGTCTACGAGACCAAGAGCCGGGCCGTCCACCAGATCTTCCAGGAGTTCACCCCCGTCATCGAGCCGATCGCCCTCGACGAGGCCTTCCTCGACGTCACCGGCGCCGTCCGTGCCGCCTCACGGCGGCCGTATCGGGGGGACACCCCCCGGCCCCCGGGAAGGCTCGGCACCGGCGCTGAGATCGGCGCCGCCATCCGGGCCCGGATCCGGGCGCAGACCGGCCTCACCGCCTCGGTCGGCGTGGCCCCCAACAAGCTGCTGGCCAAGCTGGCCAGCGACGACGCCAAGCCCGACGGGATGCTGGTCGTGGAGCCCGGCGGCGAGCTGGCCTTCCTCCACCCGCACCCGGTCGGGCGGCTGTGGGGCGTCGGCCCGGCCACCCTGGCCCGGCTGGAACGCTTCGGGGTCGAGACGATCGGGGATCTCGCCGCCCTCCCCGAACCCACCCTGATCGACGCCCTCGGGCGGGCCCACGGCCACCAGCTCCACGAGCTGGCCTGCGGCCGGGACGAGCGGCCGGTGGAGCCCGACCGGGAGACGAAGTCGATCGGCCAGGAGGAGACCTTCCCCCGGGACGTCTCGGACCGGGAGGCCCTGCGCCGGGAGGTCCTGCGGATGGCGGAGCGGGTCGGCACCCGCCTGCGGGATCACGATCTGGCCGGCCGGACCGTGACGCTGAAGGTGCGCTTCCCCGACTTCCGCACGATCACCCGCTCGGCCACCCTCCCCGAGCCGTTCTCGGTGTCGGCCGAGATCGCCCGGCTGGCCCTCGGACTGCTGGAGAAGGTCGACACCGCCGGCGGCATCCGCCTGCTGGGCGTGACCGTGAGCAACCTGATCGCCGCCGCCGCCCACCAGGAGTCGCTGTTCGGCGACGACGACGGCGCCGCGCTCGGTGAGCGGGCCGCGGCCACCCACCTCCATCTCGGGTCGGGCGGGCGGCGCCCTCCCGACCCGAGCGACGCTGGAGTTCGAGGGCCTTCGGCCCACGAACTGCAGTCGGCCGTCGATGCCGTGCGGGCCCGGTTCGGCTCCGATGCGCTCGGCTCGGCGGCTCTGCTGGGGCCGGGCGACCGGCTGCGGGTCCGCCGGAAGGGGACGCAGTACGGCCCGAATGCCGAGCCGTCGTCCGACTAGTCCCAAATGTCCGATTTGTTCACCAGGTGCAACGTTGCACCGAATGTCAGCATCTGGTTACGCTGCGCAACAACCTGACAGCCCAACAGGGCCGACTTTGGGCAACCTGCCGGAGTGAGCCGCACTCCGGCCAAGGGAGATTGGGGGAACGCGGTGCGAAGGCTGGGTGTTCTTGTCGCGTCCGGAATCGCTCTGGGAGGCCTGGTGCTGGCCTCCCCGGCCGCCTCGGCCGATGACCGCCACCGGGACCGGGACGACCGGTACCGGCGGCACGACCACTACCGCTACGACCGGTACGGCTACCGCTACTCGCGCTACGACCACAACCGGCGCTTCACGCTCGGGGTGCGCATCGTCGACCACGACGCCGACGACCGGGGCCGCCGGGGCGTGAGCCGGGGCGACCGCTGGTCGGTGGCGTTCAACCTCGTCGACTGGCGGAGCCGGGTCGGCGACGGTTTCGCCGACTGCCGGGTGACGCACGCCCGTAACCGCCACTGGCGGGACTCGAAGTCGCACTGCGACATCATTTTCCGGCTGCCGGACGGCGACCTGCGGATGGCGGGCACGATCGACGGCGACGACTTCGACGACGGTCACGCCACCCTGCCGGTCCGCGGCGGGAGCGGCGAGTTCCGGGGGGCCGACGGCAAGACCGTCTTCCGGCCCACCGGCGGCTACTACCGCTACGACCGGGGCCGGGGCCGCGACCTGACCGCCGAGGTCACGCTCTGGTAGCGGAAATGTCCGTTTTGTCCACTTAGGGCATGTCGTGCCATCTTGCACCAAGTGCCAGATTCGCTTAGGCTGCCGGCATCACGACCTGCGCTGACCACGATCGGCGCAAGCCGGTGGAGTTGGGGACCTAGGCGAGCGCTGGGGACAGCGCAAAGCGGGGGCACCTTCAGCAGGGTGCCCCCGCTTCGCGTCCTCAGACCTTGTCGCCCAGGGGGGCGTACTTGCCCGTGTACTCCTGGCCGGAGAGGCGCTGGATCTCCGTCATCACCTGGTCGGTCATGGCCCGCAGCACCCGCTGACCCTTCGGCTGGTCGGCCTGGGGGCCGAAATCGATGGCGGGCCCGATCCGGATCGTGATCGTCTTGAAGGGCCAGATCATCTTCGAACCCACCGGCTGGGCCTTGTCGGTGCCGATGAAGCCGATGGGGATGACCGGCGCCCCGGTGCGGGCGGCCAGCATGGCCACACCGGTGTGGCCGCGGTGGAGGCGCCCGTCCTTCGAACGGGTCCCCTCCGGATAGATCCCGAAGAGCTCGCCGGCCTCGAGCGCCTCGGCGGCGGCGTCCATGGCCCGCTTCCAGTCCGCACCCTCGCCCCGCCGGATCGGGATGTGGCCGTTGGCCCGGAAGAACCAGGCCACCTTCCAGTTGTCGAAGTACTCCGCTTTTGCGACATACCGGACCCGCCGGGGGACGACGAGAGGGAGGAAGAAGGAGTCGCAGAACGAAATGTGATTCGAGGCCAGAATGGCCGGCCCCCGTTCCGGGATGTTCTCCCGCCCCTCGACCCGGATCCTGAAGAACAACCGCAGGTACGGGGTCAGAATGAACTTGGTGATCCAGTAACCCATTGAAAACCCAGGCTACGGCTGAGACTGCCTTGACAGGTGCTTCAGCCTTCAACATCCTTGATCAGGCGACGGCGCGGGCGGCGTGCCGCGACTGGGGGTTGTCAGGTGCGTCGGCTTAGAGCCGTGGCCCTTACGGGGGCGGTCCTCCTCGGGGCGTCTATTCCCTCCATCACTCAGGCGCAGGGCGCCCCGGAGTCCACCTACATCGTGGCTCTGCGGCCCCTGGCCGGGAACGCGCTCGACTTCGCCGCCCTGCAGTCCCGGCTTCTCGGCTTCACCCTGCTCGACACGTACCAGCACTCCGTTTCGGGCTTCGCCGCCACCATGAGGCCGGCGGTGGCCCGCCGGCTGGCGGCCAGCCCGCTGGTGGCCAGCGTCCAGCAGGACCGGCCGATCTTCCGGGCCTTCGCCCAGGTCGTTCCGACGGGCGTGGTGCGGGTCCACGCCGACGAGAGCCCGACCGCCTCGATCGATGCCGTCGACCCGCCCCGGGTCGACGTGAACGTGGCGGTGCTCGACACCGGCATCGACACCTCGCACCCGGATCTCAACGTGGCCGGCGGGTACTCCTGCGCCAAGGGGCGCAGCTACGACGACCACTACGGCCACGGCACCCATGCCGCCGGGATCATCGGCGCCCTCGACGACCGCACCGGCGTCGTCGGGGTGGCTCCCGGCGCCCGCGTGTTCGGCGTCAAGGTCCTCGACGACGACGCCAACGGCACCACCCGGGAGCTGCTGTGCGGCATCGAGTGGGTCACGTCGACCCGCTACGACAAGGATCCCCGCAACGACATCGACGTCGCCAACCTCAGCCTCGGTGGCGTGGGCAGCGACGACGGCAAGTGCGGCGAGCTCGACAAGGACATCCTCCACCAGGCCATCTGCAAGTCCGTGGCCGCCGGCGTGACCTACGTCGTGGCCGCCGGGAACGACCACGAGGACGCCTCCACGCTGATCCCCGCCGCCTACGGCGAGGTCATCACCGTCTCGGCCATCGCCGACTCCGACGGCCGGCCGGGCGGCGATGGCGGCTCGCCCGACTGCCGGGCCGACGAGGACGACACGCTGGCCAACTTCTCCAACTACGGCCGGACCGTCGACATCGCCGCTCCCGGTGTGTGCATCTTCTCCACCATGCCCATCGACGGCAGCGCCGCCCTGGGTGACACCGGGGGCTACGGGACGCTGACGGGCACGTCGTTCGCCGCTCCCCACGTGGCCGGCGCCGCCGCCCTGTGGATCAGCCAGCACCGGGGCGCCACCCCGGCGGAGGTCCGCAAAGCCCTCATCGCCGCCGGCAACTACGAATGGAACAACCGCGACGACCCGGACGGCCACAAGGAGCCGTTGGTCGACGTGTCCTCCTTCTGACCGGCTTCTGACCGGCTCTCCGGTCGCCTCTGATTGACCGCCCGGTCAAGTTGTTCCTAGCGTGGCGCGGGTGAAGCGCAAGCTCACCGCCCGCGGAAAGCACCGTCGCCAGCAGATTCTCGACGAGTCCGCCCGGCTGTTCGCCGAGCGGGGCTACCACCCCACGTCGGTGGCCGAGATCGTCGAGTCGCTGGGCGTCGGCAAGGGCGTCTTCTACTGGTACTTCGAGTCGAAGGAGGATCTCTTCCTCGAGATCCTGGCCTCCTCCTCGCAGGACCTGCGGCGCCTGCAGCAGGCGGCCATCGGCGACGAACCCGACCCGCTGCGCCGCATCGAACTGGGGATCCGGGCGTCGCTGCAGTGGTTCCGGGACAACCGGCACCTCTTCAACCTGTCGCAGTTCGCCGCCACCGAGGAGCGCTTCGCCGCCGTTCTCCGCCAGAACGACGCCGTGGCCATCGAGGACATCACCCGACACCTGAAGGAGGCCATGGCCGACGGGAGCATTCCCGATCAGGATCCGGCCATGCTGGCCCACGCCCTCGTCGGCGCCACCCGCCATCTGGCCCGGACGTACCTGTACCACGGCGATGCCCCGGTCGGGCTGGTGGCCGACGTCGCCGTCCGGTTCGTCATGGGCGGGTTGACCGCCCGGTAGCCGATCGCTAGCCGAGCTTGGTCAGGGCCTTGCGGAGGCCGCGCACGGCCTGGGCGATGCGCTGCTCGTTCTCCACGAGGGCGAAGCGCACGAACCCGTCGCCGCCGAGGCCGAAGCCGACACCGGGCGACACGGCGACCTTGGCTTCCGACACGCACATGAGGGCGAACTCCATCGACCCCATCTCGGCGTAGGGCTCGGGGATCGGCGCCCACACGAACATCGTGCCCTTGGGCTTCTCGATCTCCCAGCCGATGCGGGCCAGCCCGTCGACGAGGGCGTCGCGCCGGCCCCGGTAGATCTCGCAGACGTGCTTCGGGTACTCGGGCGCCTCGTTCATGGCAACGATCGAGGCGATCTGGATCGGCTGGAACGTGCCGTAGTCGAGGTAGCTCTTGATGCGGGCCAGGGCGGCGACGACCTCGGGGTTGCCGACCATGAAGCCGACCCGCCAGCCGGCCATGGAGAACGACTTCGTGAGGGTGTAGAGCTCGACGGCGACGTCCTTGGCGCCGGGGACCTGGAGGATCGACGGCGGTTCGTAACCGTCAAACCCGAGGTCGGCGTAGGCGAAGTCGTGGACGATGAGGACCTCGCGCTCCCGGGCGAACTCCACCACCCGGGTCATGAAGTCGAGGTCGACGCACTGGGTCGTCGGGTTGTGGGGGAACGACATCACGATCACCCGGGGCCGGGGCCAGCTCTCCTCGTACGACTGCTGGAGGTTGGCGAAGAAGTCCTGATCCGGCCCGAGGCGGACCTGGCGGACCTCGGCGCCGCACAGCACCGGGGCGTAGATGTGGATCGGGTACGACGGGCTCGGGACGAGCGCCACGTCGCCCGGCTGCACCAGCGTCCACATCAGGTGCGACAGGCCCTCCTTGGCGCCGATGGTGTTGATGGCCTCCGTCTCGGGGTCGATGTCGACGCCGAACTTGCGCCGGTACAGATCGGAGATCGCCAGGCGCAGCTTGGGAATGCCGCGGCTGGCGGAGTACCGGTGGTTGCGCCCGTTGCGGGCCGCCTCGGCCAGCTTGTCGACGGCGATCTCCGGCGAGGGGATGTCGGGGTTGCCGAATCCGAGGTCGATGATGTCCTCACCGGCCCGCCGGGCGGCCAGCTTCCGGCTGTCGATGGCGGCGAAGACGTAGGGCGGAAGGGCGTTGATTCGGCGGAACTCCATTCATTCACGGTACCAGTGAGGTGTCTCGATCCCCTTACGATTTCGGGCATGTCGGGTCTGCGGGCATTCGGTGGCGAGGTCGAGGCGGTCTTCCTGGACGTGGGCGGGGTGTTGCACCTTCCGTCGCCCGACATCGTCGGTACGGCGTTGCGGCGGGTCGGTCTGGGCGAGGCGATCGATCCCGAACTCCTCGACCGGGCCCACTACGCCGGGGCCAAGGCCCTCGAGGTCTGGCCGGTGGGCGATGTGCGGGTCGGGCTGTGGGCGGCCTACGAGCGGGCCTACGCCCTCGAGGTCGGCGTGCCGGAGGACCGCCTCGACGAGGCGATCGCCGAACTCGACGCCGCCTTCGCCCGGGACGGCGTCTGGAGTCGCCCGGCCCCCGGTTCGTTGGACGGGCTGCGGGCGCTGGCCTCCACCGGCGTGACGCTGGCCATCGTGTCGAACTCCGACGGCACGCTGGAGGAACGCCTCCGGGCCGAGGGCATCTGCCAGGTCGGGCCGGGCGACGGCGTCCCCATGACGATCGTCGTCGACTCCGACGTCGTCGGTGTGGCGAAACCCGATCCGGCCATCTTCCACATCGCGCTCGAGGCCTGCGGGGTGGCCCCGGAGCGGGTGCTGCACATCGGCGACACCGTTGGGGCGGACGTCGACGGCGCCCTGGCCGCCGGCGTCCGCCCCGTCCACCTCGACCCGTACGGCTTCTGCGAGGACGGGTCGCACCCGCACGTACCGGATCTGGCCGCCGTCGCCGCCGCCTTGCTGAACGGAGCGGGCTGAAGCGCAACCGGTTGCACTTCACCCCCAAATCCGGCACGGAAACGCAACCGGTTGCGCTTGAGAAGCTACGCCGAACCTCGGAGGACCCTGACGGCCTTTCCGAGGACGGCGGCGTTGTCGGGGTTGGCCGAGTCGATCGGACCGAGGATGACCCAGTCGGCGCCGGCGTCGGCGTAGGCACCGATCTGCTCCGCCGCCTGCTGCGGATCGCCCTTGATGATGCCCGGCCGGTTGCCGCCGAGGCGGTCCCACTTGGCGGCCGCCTCGGCCGGCGTCGGCGCCAGGACGGCGAGTCCGCCCCAGGTGTAGGTGAAGGCGAGCGGATCCCGGCCGGCGTTCGCCAGCTCGGCCCGCAGGCGGTCGGCGGCGGCGGTGAAGGCGGCCGGCACGCTCCCCCAGTGGTTCCAGCCGTCGGCGGTGTTGGCCGCCAGGCGGAAGGCGGCCGGCGACCGGCCGGCCACCCACACCGGATACTCCCGCCCGGCCAGCGCTTCCACGGTCGTGTGCAGCTGCGCGACCCGGTAGGCGCCCAGGGCCTGACGACCGGTGTCCTGGGTGCCGGCCGGTTCGGGATCGGCGGGGAGGACACCGAAGGCACGGTCCTCGGCGATGCTCTCCTCGTCACCGCCGCCGAGACCGGCGATGATCCGGCCGGGGGCGAGACGGGCCAGGGTGTCGAAGGCGGCCCGCGTCGTGGCCGGCGGGCGGAGCGTGGCCCGGGCCACCAACGTGCCGACGGCCAGGCGGCGGGTGGCGGCGGCCACCGCCGCGGTCATGGTCAGAAGCTCCAGCGCCGGCCGGCGTTCGGCATCCGCCGCGTCGCCCCGTTGGCGGAACAGGTGATCGAACAGGAACACGCCGTCGAGTCCGGCGTCCTCGGCGGCTCTGGCCACCTCGAGCACCCGCTCCGGCTCGGACTGGAACGACGGCAGCGTGAGCCCGACCCGGGGCGTCACGAGGGCGGGAGGAGCGTGCGGGCCAGGGCGGCGGCGCCGACGGCGCCGGCGTGCTCGCCGAGGGCGGCGGCCAGGACCGGGGGCAGCGGGCGGAGGGCGGCGGCTTCGACGTATTCCGGCAGCACGGCCCGCAGCGGGTCGAGCAGGAGATCACCCAGCTCGACCAGGCCGCCGGAGATCACCACCACCTCGGGGTCGAGGATGTTGATCAGCCCGCCGAGCCCCACGGCCACGGCCCGGGCGTGCTCGGCCAGGATGGCCAGCCCGTCCGCCTCGCCGGCCACCGCCGCCAGGCGCACGGCATGGCCGGTGACGGCCTCGACCGCGCCTCCGGCCCGGGCCAGCACGGCGGGAGCGTCGCCCCGCGCCGCCCATTCCCGGGCCCGCCGGCCGAGGGCGGTGCCGGAGGCGATGGCCTCCCAGTGGCCCCGGGCGCCGCAGGCGCAGGGCGGCCCGTCCGGATCGACGGTGACGTGGCCGATCTCGGCCGCGAACCCGTGGCCACCCCGGTACTCCCCTCCGTTGATGATGAGACCGCCACCGATGCCCGTCCCCAGCGTTACGACCAGGACTTCCCGGTGGCCCCGTCCGGCGCCGTGGAGGACTTCGCCGAGGGCGGCGACGTTGGCGTCGTTGTCGACCACCACCGGCACCGGGCAGCCGGCCGCCAGCCGGTCACGGGCCGGGACGCCGACGAACCCCGGCAGGTTGGGGGCGTAGAGCACGGCGCCATTGAGGTCGACCAGGCCGGGGAGGCCGACGCCGACGGCGGCGATGTCGGGCTCGGCGGCGCAGAGGTCACGGACCACGGCGGCCACGGCCGACAGGATGGCGTCGGGCCCGGCGGCCGTCGGCTGTCGCCGCTCGGCCACGATCTCGCCCTTCTCGGTGGCGGCGACGGCCAGCAGCTTCGTCCCGCCGATGTCGATCCCGGCCGTGAGCACTCCCTGCCCGCTCCCCACCGCCGGCCGGCCGCCCACCTAGAAGCGCAGGAGGGCGCCGATACGGCCGAGGACGTCGAGGTCGGCGTTGTCCCGCACCATCTGCACCCGGCACTTGTTGGCCAGCGCCTCCTCGACCGCCTCCTCGACGACGTCGTCGACGAGGTCCATGGACCGGCCGCAGACCGGGCAGCGCCGGCCCAGGAGGCCGAGGTACCGGCACGACCGGCACCGCCAGCCCTCGGCGGCGTAGCCCTCGGAGACCAGCAGCACGTCGACCCGCCGCTCGACCAGGGCGGCCAGCGTCGGCTCGAGGCCGGCCACCCCGCCGCCGGTGCCGATGGCGTCGCGCAGCCGCTCGACCAACGCCGCCTCGCTCCGGCGGGCGACGGCCGCCTCCACCGCCAGCGCCGCCTGCCGCACCTCCTCGGCACTGGCCGTGGTCGGGATCACCAGCCGGTCGGCGACCCGGTCTCTGATCCAGGGATGGAGGAGCCCCTCGAGCTCCACGACGACCTCGTGGGGGCCGCCGAGGATCACGTGCTCGACGGGCCGTTGCCGCAGCTCGGTGAACGTCACCTCGGCGGCGTGCTTGAGGTGCCGGTGGGCGACCTCCTCGGTGTGGCGCTGGACGCGGGCGCCCCGGCTGCCCTGGGCGGGGTGGCCGGCCTGGTCACCACCCCGGGGCACGGCGTCGAACACCTCGGTGTGCTCGGTGAGCTCGCCGAGCTCGAAGCGGAACAGCCGGGCCCGCTGGCGGTCGACGAGCAGCACGGCGAACCGTTCGTAGGCCTGCAGGATCGACTCCAGGGGCCGCACGTGGGGCGTGTGGTTGACCACGATCTCGTTGCTGACCGGCAGCGGCGACTCGACGACGTCGAAGAAGCCGTCGGCCGAGCAGGCGAAGAAGGCGAGGCCCCTCACGTGGGAGCGGTCGAAGCCGCCCCGCACCCAGGCGGCGATCCGGTCGAGGTCGCCGGCCACGGAGCGGACGGCCTCGGGCCCGAAGCCGGCCGCCTTCTCCCGGGCCTCCCGGAGGAGATGGGCGAGCTGGGTCTCGTAGTCGGCGGGCCGGGGATGGCGGCGCCCGTCGACATCGAGGTAACAGCTCGTCACCACCGAACTGGCGCGGTGGCCGGCCAGCGCCCGGATCCGGTCCTCGCTGATCATCGACGCCCCCTTCCCAGGCTCGAGGGGCGGGGCAGGCAAGTCAGTCGGCCCCGCCGCCGGCTTCGATGTAGCTCTTCAGCTGCTTCATCGCGTTGTCGACGATCATTCCCGCCGCCGCACGCTTCATGAACCCCGGCAGGGGCAGGCTGACGTCGACCGTGAGCACGTAGCCCACCCGCGTGCCGCCGCCCTCGGCGTCGAAGCTGTAGGAGCCGTCGAGCCGGCGGAGGTAGTCGGCCTTCTCCAGCGTCCAGGCGAAGCCGGCGGGGGCATCGGCGTAGTCGTAGGCCAGGATGTAGCCGATCGTCTTGCCCAGAGCCGAGACCTCGTACCGCACGCGGGTGCCGCGACCGGCTTCGTCGTGGTCGAGGACCTCGACGTCCTTCACGTCGGTGGCCCAGTCCGGGTAGCGGTCGAAGTCGATCGCCACGGCGTAGCACCGCTCGGGTTCGGCGTCGATGTGGATGCTCTCGCGGGCCTCGTCGGACATGTTTCGGGGACCCTATCAACCCGACCGGCGGGGGCCCTTCTCCGGATTGCGGATGCGGGGGAAGGTGCCGTGGCGGGCGGCCCACTGGGCGGCCAGCGACAGCGGGAAGACCGGCTGGAGGATGCCGAACGGCTCCCGGGCGGCGGCGACGATGCTGACGATGACCGACACCGCCAGGGAGCCGAGGAGGAGCAGCCGGACGGGCCGCGGCGCCGAACCCTGGAGGAAGAAGAGGCTGCCGACGCCGATGCTGTCCTCCTGGCGGGCGGTGCGGACGGCGGCGCGGGCCAGGGCCAGCAGCGCCAGCGGGATCGACACCGCGAACAGCACGAGGCTGATCACCGAGGCGGGAACGTGCAGGGCTTCGACGCCGGCCATCGCCGGGAGGGTCGTGGCGGCGAAGAGCACCGTGCCGGCCAGGCTGGCCTCCACGATCCGGTGGCCGGGAAGCGCGGCGAGCCGTTGGAGGATCACGGCG
Organism: Actinomycetota bacterium; assembly: GCA_040756995.1. Taxonomy (GTDB): domain Bacteria; phylum Actinomycetota; class Acidimicrobiia; order IMCC26256; family BP-133; genus BP-133. The sequence continues at coordinate 48,230 of JBFLYK010000046.1, forward strand.
CCGCCCCGACCGGCTCGAGAACCGACAGGTCGCCCGAGGCGAGGGGTGTGAGTCGGCCGGCCAAGGCGTCGTAATTGAACGCGCTCTCGGCCCGGGCCCGGGCGGCCGCGCCCATCGTGCGGCGGAGCGCCGGGTCGGCCAGCAGGCGGTGGAGGGCCCGGGCGACGGCGCCGGCGTCGAGCGGGTCGACCACGATGCCGGTGACGCCGTCCTCGACCGCCTCCTCGGCGCCGCCGCTGCGGCCGGCGACGGCCGGAACACCACAGGAGGCCGCCTCCAGAAACACGATCCCGAAGCCTTCCGCTTCCAGGCCCGCCCAGCGCTCCCGGCAGCACATGGCGAAGACGTCGGCGGTGGCGTAGACGGCGGCGAGGTCGTCGTCAGGGACCCGTCCCAGGAGGTGGAAGCGGTCGCCGAGGCCGGCCCGGGCGGCCCGGCGGGCGAGGCGGTCCCGGTCCCGGCCGGCGCCGGCCAGGGCCAGGTGGACGGGTTCGTCGGCGCCGCCGGCCGGGTGCGACGCGGCGCCGGGGAATCGCTGTCGGCTCAGCCGGGCGACGGCGTCGATGAGGACGTCGAAGCCTTTGCGGGGCACGAGCCGGCTCACGCCGACGACCAGGGGGGCCGTCTCGGGCAGGTCGAACCGCTTGCGGGTGAGGGCCCGGGCGGCGGGATCGTCGGCGCCGGGCCGGAACCGGTCGACGTCGACGCCGGGCGGGATCACGAGGCCGGGGAGCGGCCGGCCGGCGGCTCGGGCCGCCTCCTGCGCCGGGTAGTGGCCGGCGGCCAGGACACCGGCGGCGCCGTCGAGCACCCGGCGGAGCAGCGCCCGAGCGCCGGGCAGCCGCCGCGGGACCGTGACCTCGGCGCCGTGGAGGACCACCACGTAGGGGGCCGACCGCAGGCGGGGGCCGAGGGCGCCGAGCGGCAGGGCCGGATCGAGGAAGATCACCGTGGCGTCGACCTCCCGGGCCAGGGCATCGATCCGGGCGGCCAGGGCCGGCGTGGGCAGGAGCACCTTGTCGCGGTCCCGGACGACCCGGAACGGCTGGGCCCGGTCGAACTCCGCCGCTCCCGGATAGGGCGTGGTGAGCACCGTGACATCGCCGGCCGGGAGGCGCCGCCACAGCTCCCACAGATACGACTGGATCCCGCCCACCTTGGGCGGGAAGTCGTTGGTCACCAGGAGCGACGGCACTCCAGGAGGCTAAACGCTGCGCAGGCTCCGGCCCGAGACGGCGTCGAAGAGGTGGAGGCGCTCGACGTCGACGACCAGCTTGGCCCGCCGGCCGGCCCGCACGGTCGTGCGGGGCGTCAGCCGGGCCGTGAACGGCGCGCCGGGCCCGGGGGCCCGGGGCTCTCCTCCGGAAGACGACAGCGCGTCGAAGTGCACGATCGTCTCGGCGCCGAGCGGCTCGGCCAGATCGATGGTGACCTCGATGAGCTCGTCCGGGCCGGCGCCGGTGGCGAACTCAGCGTCCTCGATGTCCTCCGGCCGGATGCCGAGCGCCACCTCGCCGCCGGCGGCGATCAGGGGCCGGGCGCCGGGGCGCCGGTCCAGCACGGTTTCGGGCACGGCGAGCCGGTGGTCGCCGAAGGAGGCGAAGACCCGCCCGTCCGCCGTGGTGAGCGAGGCGGTGACGACGTTCATGGCCGGGGAACCGATGAACCCGGCGACGAACAGGTTGACGGGATCGTCGTAGAGCGCGGGCGGGGCGTCGAGCTGCTGCAGCGTTCCGTCCTTCATGACGGCCACCCGGTCGGCCATGGTGATGGCCTCGGTCTGGTCGTGGGTGACGTAGAGCGTCGTCGTCCCGAGTTTCTGATGGAGACGGGTGATCTCGGCCCGCATCTGCACCCGGAGCTTGGCGTCGAGGTTCGAGAGCGGCTCGTCCATGAGGAAGGCGGCCGGTTCCCGCACGATGGCCCGGCCCATGGCCACCCGCTGCCGCTGCCCGCCGGAGAGGGCCCGGGGCTTGCGGTTGAGCAGGTCGGACAGGCCGAGCAGCGCCGCGGTCTCCTCGACCCGGCGGCGGATCTCGTCTTGGGGTGTCCGGCGGAGCTTGAGGCCGAACGCCATGTTCTCGGCCACGGTCATGTGGGGGTAGAGGGCGTAGGTCTGGAAGACCATGGCGATGTCGCGGTCGCGGGGCGCCAGGCCGGTGACGTCGCGGCCGCCGATGCGGATCTCCCCCGAAGTGGCCTCTTCCAAGCCGCCGACCATGCGTAGCACCGTCGTCTTGCCCGAGCCGGACGGGCCGACGAGCACCAGGAACTCGCCGTCCGCCACCTCGAGGTCGAGCGACGAAACGGCCACCGCCCCGCCGGGAAACTCCTTGGTGACACCAGCCAGGACGATCTCCGCCATACGTCGGCCGAGCGTAACAAGTCGCTATCCTGCGACCCGTTTATGCCTTCGAAGCCCCCCCGCTTCCTTCCGACCCTGGCCTTGGCCGCGCTGTGGCTCGTCCTCTACTTCCTGTGGGTGGCGATCCGGCCCGCCGCCGAAACCACCGCCACGCAGACCAGGGGGCGCACGACGCCGACGTCGTCGACCACGACGACGACAGGCCCGCCGCTGTTCAAGCTCAAGCCCTAGGAGGCGGGTGGGCCTCCGGGCGGCGCCGGCGGAGAACCGATGGGTGCCGGCTGGCGGGCTGCGTCCTCGTCCAGCGCCCGCAGGTCGACGACCATGTCGACGACGTCGAGGTCGGTCGGCGGCATCGACCCCGAGGATTCCGACGGCGGCACGGCGACGACGCTCTGGGCCGCCGTCTCGGTGATCGCCGCCGCCGCCCGCTTGCCGGCCGGGGACTTCCTGGTCGCCGCCTTGGCCGGGGGCCGGTCGGCGTTCTCGTTCAGCGGAAGTTCCTGGACGGCGTGGTCCTGGGACTCGGCCGGCTCGGCGGCGGCCGGCTC
>JBFLYK010000047.1:0-48628 GCA_040756995.1 Actinomycetota bacterium
TGGAGCGGGCCCGGCGGAGCCGGCGGATCGCCTTCCTCGCCGTGCGCCGGACCTTCGCCCTGGCCCGGCTGCGGACCCGCCGGGCGGGGGAGGAGGAGCTCGACGAGTTCCACGTCCACACCGCCGAGCAGGTCTTCGAGCTGCTCGGCGGCATGAAGGGCGCCATCATGAAGCTCGGCCAGATGCTCTCGGTGGTGGCCGAGAACCTGCCCGAGGTGTACCAGCAGGCCCTGCGGGGCCTCCAGCAGAGCGCTCCGCCGATGGCCGCCCACCTGGTGGCCGACGTCGTCGAGGCCGAGCTGGGCCAGCCGCCGGAGCGGGCCTTCTTCGAGTTCTCGCCCGAGCCGGTGGCCGCCGCCTCCATCGGGCAGGTCCACCGGGCGAAGCTGTTCGACGGCACACCGGTGGCGGTCAAGGTGCAGTATCCGGGCGTCGACGTCGCCATCCGGGCCGACCTCGACAACGCCTTCCTCCTCTACTCCGCCGCCCGGGCGATCGCCCCCGGCATCGATCCGGAACCCGTTGTCAGCGAGCTCCGGGAGCGCATGGGGGACGAACTCGACTACCGCATCGAGGCCGCCAACCAGGAGGAGTTCCGCCTGGCCTACGAGGGGCACCCCTGGGTGCGCATCCCGGCCGTCCACCGTGAGATCTCGACGGCCCGTGTGCTGGTCACCGAGTGGGTCTCGGGCCGGTCGTTCTACGACCTGCTCGACGAGCCGCCGGAGGTGCGGGACCGGGTGGGGGAGCAGCTGTTCCGCTTCTGGGCCGGGTCGGTCAGCAAGTTGCTGCTGTTCAACGCCGACCCCCATCCCGGCAACTACTTCTTCGAGGCGGATGGATCCATCTGGTTTCTCGACTTCGGGCTCGTGAAGCGGTTCGAGGCCGCGGAGATCGAGCACCTGAAAGATCGGGTGGCGGCGCTGCGCAGCGGTGACGACCAGGCCGTCATCGACGCCATCGTCCGCCACGGCTGGCTGCGGCCCGGCATGAAGATCGACCACAAGCGGATGGTGCAGCTGGCCCGGCTGTCGGTCCTGCCCCTGGTCGACCACCGTCCGTTCACCTACACCCGGGAGTACATCGCCGAGACGATCGACGCCATGTTCAATATCGAGGGCCCCTACGGCGACGTGATCCGCCAGATGACCCTGCCCCGCAACCAGCTGATGCTCACCCGGATCCACCTCGGGCTGGGTGGTCTCTTCGCCAAGCTGGGAGCGACCCGGGACTGGGCCTCGATCCTCGACGAGTACCTCTTCGACGCCCCGCCCTCGACCCCGATGGGAGCGGAGGTGTCCGGCTGGCCCCGCACCTCGTAGACTGGCTCGAATGTCCAGGTCGATTCTGCAGCGGCGTCTCCTCGACGTCTCCGAGCGCCTCAAGCGGGTGCGCGCCGAGCTCGCCGTCGCGGTCGAACAACAACGTTTCCTCGAGGAGGAGAGCGAGGAGGCCCGCCTTCGGGCGCTGGTCTCCGAGACCCCGTTGAGCGACGCCGAGGCCCGTGAGGCCCGCCGCCACGCCGAGGCGATGACCCGGCATCGCCAGGCCCTGGAGACCACCCTGACCGAACTGCTCGGCGAGCAGGACGCCCTCCTCGATCGGATGGCCAACGAGCTGTCCTCGCAGCCCTGACCAACCCCCGGAGCGCCCTTTCGTGAAGACATCTACGCGCGTCGTGATCGCCGAGGACGAGGCCATCATCCGCCTCGACCTCAAAGAGCTGCTCGAGGAAGAGGGCTACGAGGTCGTGGGCGAGACCGGCCGCGGCGACGAAGCCGTCGACCTCGTCCGAGACCTCGACCCCGACCTCGCCATCCTCGACATCAAGATGCCGGGGATGGACGGCCTGACCGCCGCCCGCCACATCGCCGGCGAACGGCGCGCCGCCGTCCTCATCCTCACCGCCTTCTCCCAGCGCGACCTGATCGAGCAGGCCCGGGACGCCGGCGCCCTCGCCTACCTGGTGAAGCCGTTCCAGAAGAGCGACCTCATCCCGGCCATCGAGGTGGCCCTCGGCCGCTTCTCCGAGCTGGTGGCCCTGGAACGGGAGGTCGGCGACCTGGCCGAGCGGCTCGAGGCCCGCCGGCTCATCGACCGGGCCAAGGGCCAGTTGATGGACAACCACAGCCTCACCGAGCAGCAGGCCTGGCGGTTCATCCAGCAGCAGGCCATGAACCGCCGGCTCAAGGTCCATCAGGTGGCCCAGATGATCATCGACGGAGAGCTCGGGCCGCCAGCGTGAGGCGATCGGCCATGCGCCGGGGCCAGTCGGGGTGCAGCACCCGGAACGGCCCCGACGCCAGGCGCAGCAGGCAGTAGGCCTCCCGCCAGGCCAGGGCGACGGGATCGGCGCCGAGACCGGCGCAGAAGGCCGCCCGCAGCTCGTCGCGGTAGCGCAGAACCGTGGCCGCCCTCGACGGGTCGGCGGTGCCGAGGACCAGGAGGTGGGCGCTGAAGTTCGCCGCGTCGAGGAGCGGGTCGCCCCACCCGAGGTCGTCGAGGTCGAGGAGGCCCAGGGTCTCGCCGTCGACGAGCACCTGGTTTTCGTAGAGGTCGCCGTGGGTGATCCGCGCCTCGGGCGGCTCCGACTCCTCGGCGCACCCGATCACCGCCTCGGCCACCCGGGCGGCCGTGCAGCCGAGATCGGGCCGCAGCCGGGCCACCACCTGGGCGGCGCCCAGGGCCGTGCCGGGGTCGACGCGGCGGCGCAGCGCTCCCGGGTCGGACGGGCGGCCGGCCGGCAGGAGCGGCGAACAGCGCCGGTGCAGGTCCTCGGCCAGGCCGACCAGCCGTTCCGGGGCGGGGACGGGCTTCCCGGTGAGCAGCCGGTCGCGCAGCGACGCGCCCGGCAGGCAGGGGAGGACGAGGGCGCCGGGGGCAAGGCGACCGACCGGGAGCGCCAGCCGGAGGCCGCTGGGCCCAAGGGCGCCGGCCAGGGCCAGCAGACGCCGCCCCCGGGCCGGGGTGACGACCTTCCCGTACAACACGCGGCCACCGGGGTGGGCCGCCGATGCGGCGCCCTCCACCAGGCGATAGCGCAGGACGGCCCGCCGGCGGGGCCGGTAGCGGAGCGGCTCGACCTCGACCGCCGCCGGTCGGGGCCGGAGGCGCCGGCGCACCAGATGGCTGTCGAAGGCGGCCGCCAGTCCGGCGAGCGCCGGGTCCTCGGGAAAGGCCCAGACGGCCTCCGGTTCGCCGGCCCGGCATTCGACGGTCACGGTCGGGGTCAGTGGCCGGCCCGACGACCGCTCCACCGCCGCCGTCCGGAAGCAGACCGCCAACCACCGCCCCGGCCGGTAATGGGCCTGGGCCGGCTCCACCCGGTGAGGTTCGAGCCCCCGCTCGTCGAGGAAGCGGGCGACGCGGGAGGCCCCGCCGGCGGCCAGGAGATCGGTGGCGCCGGTGAGGTCGCGATCGGCCGGAACAGTCGGAGGAAGCCGGACGGCGCTGGCCGCCATCGGCGGGAAATCTAGGCCAGGACTACGGGCCCGGCCGGGTCAGCGACGGCTAAGCCGGCTGCCGGCTGACGTAGAGGCTGTTGGCGATCGCCGACCCTACGGCGATCGTCGTGTTGCCGGCGATGGTCACGACCCTCGTCTGGTCGGGAGCCACGGTCGACACCTTGCCCGTGACGCCGGGCACGAAGCCGTGGTCGTCGAGGTACACGAGGGCGTCGTGGTCGATCTCCAGCTCCTCGCTCACCCGCTCCAGCCGGATGGCGTCGCCCGCCTGCGTCTCGGACAGCAGCACGACGTCGATCTCCGGGGCTCCGGCGCCGGGAATGGGATTGCCGTGCGGGCAGGTGAGCGGGTTGTCGAGCTTCGCCCGGATGAGCTCCTCCACCTCGGCGGAGATGACGTGCTCCCATCGGCAGGCCTCGATGTGGGCCCGGTGCCAGGGGAGGCCGAGGAGGTCGGTCAGCAGCCGCTCGGCCAACCGGTGCCGGCGGACGATCGTGGTGGCCCAGTCGCGCCCCTTCTGGGTCAGCGTGAGGGTCCGGTCACCATTGATCTCGAGGTAGCCCTCGGCCCGCAGCCGGCGGACCATCTCCGACACGGAGGGGGCCGAAACGCCCAGACGGTCGGCGAGACGGGCCTGGATGACGCGGGCGCCTTCCTCCTCGAGCTCGAGGATCGCTTCGAGGTACTCGTCGACCGGAGGGTGCATCGCGTCGGCCATGACTCCATCGTACCGAGGAAATGTCTGGCGCGGAGCTGCCAGCAAAAGTGCGTATCGGACATCTTGACACGAGTTCTTAGGTGTGCCTAAGATGTTCTCGAAGGTGCTCCTGACTCACCCGATAGCCCTCCCCGGCCGGGGCGCCCCCCGCCCGAACCGGGGAGGGCATTCGGGTTTTCTCAGGGCTTGCGGTGTTTACTCAGTGTATGCGCGCCGGTGAGCCCGTTCCCGACTTCGAGCTGCCCGCCCAGGACGGCCATCCCGTCCGCCTCTCTGAGGAACTCACACGGGGTCCGGTGGTGCTCTTCTTCTATCCCCGGGCCATGACACCGGGCTGCACCAAGGAGAGTTGCCACTTCCGCGACCTCGAGGCCGAGTTCGCCGCCCTCGGCGCCAGCCGCCTCGGCATCAGCGCCGATCCCATCGACCGGCAGCGGCAGTTCGCCGAGAAGCACGGCTTCGACTTCCCCCTGCTGTCCGACCCCGACCGGGTCGTGGCCCGGCAGTACGGGGTCAAGCGACCCGGCCCGCTGTTCAACCGGCGGACGACGTTCGTGATCGGATCGGACGGGCGGCTCCTGGCCCGGATCAGCTCCGAGATCGACATGGCCCGCCACGCCGACGAGGCGCTGGCCGTGCTCGGCCGCCAGGCGGCGATCTAGCGGCGCCCCGGGGCCTCGATCAGGCCCGGCTGTCAGCGGCGGCACGTACGATGCCGGGGATGGCGACGCTTGTCCTTCTCGACGGCCATTCGCTGGCGTACCGGGCGTTCTATGCCCTGCCGACCGACCTGGCCACCAAGGCCGGGACGGTGACGAACGCCGTCTTCGGGTTCACGTCGATGCTCGTGAAGCTGCTGTCGGACGAGAAGCCGGAGTACGTGGCCGTGGCGTTCGACGCCCCGGCCCGGACGTTCCGCTACGACCTCGACCCCGAGTACAAGGCGGGCCGGAAGGAGACGCCCGACCTGTTCGCGGCCCAGATGCCGCTCATCCGGGAAGTGCTGGAGACGATGCAGGTTCCGCAGCTGTGCGTCGAGGGCGTCGAGGCCGACGACGTCATCGCCACGCTGGCCACCCAGGCGGCGGCCGAGGGCGTCGACGTCATCGTCGTGACCGGCGACCGGGACGCCTTCCAGCTGATCGAGGATCCGCACATCAAGGTCCTCTACAACCGGCGGGGCGTGTCGGACTACGTCCTCTACGACGAGGCCGGCATCGCCGAGCGCTACCTGGGGGTGACCGCCCGTCAGTATCCCCAGTACGCCGCACTGCGGGGCGACAACAGCGACAACCTGCCGGGCGTGCCGGGCATCGGGGAGAAGACCGCCGCCTCGCTCATCGTGAGGTACGGCGACCTCGACAGGGTCTTCGAGCACCTCGACGAGCTGCCGCCCAAGCAGCGCCAGAACCTCGGCGAGCACAAGGACCGGGTCCTGCTCAACCGGACGATGACCTACCTGCGGCGTGACGTCGAGCTCGATTTCGCCCCCACCGACCTCCGCCAGGGCCCCTGGGATCCGGAGGCGGTGCGCACACTGTTCAACCAGCTGGAGTTCCGGTCGCTGTTCGCCCGGCTCCCGATGGCCATGGGGGAGTCGGCGCCGCCGCCGGAGACCGACAAGTTTGAGTGCGTGGTCGCCAACCTCGGCGACCCGGAGGAGGCGGCCCGGTACCTGGCCGGCGTGGCGTCCGGCGGGCGCAGGTACGTGCTCGAGCCCCGGTTCTCGGGCCCACCCGGCCGCAGCGATCTCCTCGGGCTGGCGGTGGCGCTCGACGATTCCAGCGCCACCTACCTGCCGACCCACGTGCTGGAAGCTCCGGTCGTGGTCGACGCCCTCGCCGGCCTCCTCGGGCCGGGCGGCCCGCCGCTGGTGGCCCACCAGGTGAAGGAGCTGACCCATGGGCTGCGGCGCCTGCCGGGCGGCCGGAAGATCGACCCCCGCACGCTCGACCTCGACACCGTGATCGCCGCCTACCTGCTCGACCCGGCCGAGAAGGACTACAAGCTGCCCGACCTGGCCCGCCGCTACCTCTCCCTCGACCTGGCGGCCGGCACGCCCGCCGAGGAAGGTCAGCTCGACCTCGACGGCAGCTCGGGCGTCGAGGAGACGGGCCGGCGGGCGGCGGCCGTCCACCGCCTGGCCGTGGCCCTGGAAGAGGGGATGGCGGCCCGGGAGCTCACCGAGCTGTACCAGACCGTGGAGCGGCCCCTGGTGCGGGTGCTGACCCGCATGGAGGAGGCCGGGGTGCGGGTCGACCTGGAGTTCCTCCGGGAGCTCTCGGTGGAGCTGACCAAGGAGTGCGGCGAGCTCGAGGCCCGCATCCACGCCGCCGCCGGCGAGCGCTTCACCATCAACTCCGTCCCCCAGCTCCGCAAGATCCTGTTCGAGAAGCTCGGGCTGACGCCGGTCAAGCGGACGAAGACGGGGCCGTCGACCGACGCCGACTCGCTCCAGAAGATGGCGGCCGACCACCCGATCGTGGAGGAGCTGCTCCGCTACCGGGAGGTCGAGAAGCTCCGCAGCACCTACGCCGACGCCCTGCCGCCGCTCGCCGGGCCGGACGGGCGGATCCACGCCATCCTCAACCAGACGGAGGCGACGACCGGTCGGATCTCGTCCGAATCGCCCAACCTCCAGAACATCCCGCTGCGCACCGCCAGCGGCCGGGAGTTCCGCCGGGCCTTCATCCCCGCCGAGGGTTGCGAGCTGCTGGTGGCCGACTACTCCCAGATCGAACTGCGCCTCCTGGCCCACCTGGCCAAGGACCCCGGGCTGATCGAGGCCTTTCGGCGCGACGCCGACGTGCACGCCACCACCGCGGCCAAGGTCTTCGGCGTCCCCGAGGAGGAGGTGGCGCCGTTCCAGCGCCGCTTCGCCAAGGTCGTCAACTATGGGCTGGCCTACGGGATGGAGGCCTACGGGCTCGGCCAGCGGATGGACATCCCGACCGACCAGGCCCGGGAGATCCTCGACGCCTACTTCGCCTCCTTCCCCAACGTGAAGTCGTTCATGGAATCGACCGTCAAGGAGGCCCGGTCCCGGGGGTACACGACCACCCTGATGGGCCGGCGCCGGCTGCTGCCGGAGCTGTCCTCCGACAACTTCCGCATCCGGCAGATGGGGGAGCGGATGGCGCAGAACGCCCCCGTCCAGGGGGGCGCGGCCGACATCTTCAAGCTGGCGATGGTCAACCTCGACGCCGAACTGGAGCAGCGATCCATGCGGTCCCGCATGGTCCTGACCGTCCACGACGAGGTCGTCCTCGAGGTGCCGCTCGACGAGCACGACGCCGCCGTGGAACTCGTGCGACGGGTGATGGAATCGGTCGTGACCCTCGAAGTCCCTCTGCGGGTCGACATCGCCTACGGCCCGACCTGGGCGGACGCGAAGGGGTAACCGGGCAAGAGGGTCTTTCCCCATGTCACGGATGTGGAATAACCGCTACGCTTGCCCCCTGGCGACACCCGTCGCCACGCCCCGCGCGCCGATCGCAACGGGTTCAGTGTCCGGCAAGGAGTAGGCAACCGATGTTTGAGCAGGAAGGTCAGAGCACCACCCCCGCCCCCGAGGTCGCTGGCCCCGAGAGCACCACCCAGGGAGCCCCGGCTGCCACGGAAGCGGAGGAGGCTCCGGCCACTCCGGCTGCTGCTCCCGCTCCCGCTGAATCCCCGTCCCCGACGTTTGGTGGCACCGATGCCGAGGGCGAGTACCAGCCGATGCAGGTCGTGAGCGACGACCTCGGCGGCATGTCGTTCGCCGACGCCATCTCCGGCACCATCGTCGAGTTCGACGAAGGCGACATCGTCACCGGCACCGTCGTCAAGGTCGACAAGGATGAGGTGCTCCTCGACATCGGCTACAAGTCGGAAGGGGTCATCCCCAACCGCGAGCTGTCGATCCGCCATGACGTCGACCCCCATGAGGTGGTCGCCACCGGCGACGTGATCGAGGCCCTTGTCCTCCAGAAGGAGGACAAGGAAGGCCGGCTGATCCTGTCCAAGAAGCGGGCCCAGTACGAGCGGGCCTGGGGCACGATCGAGCAGATCAAGCAGACCGACGGCGTCGTCGAAGGGCCGGTCATCGAGGTGGTCAAGGGCGGCCTCATCCTCGACATCGGCCTCCGGGGCTTCCTGCCCGCCTCCCTGGTGGAGCTGCGCCGGGTGCGCGACCTCCAGCCCTACGTCGGGCGGACGCTGCAGGCCAAGATCATCGAGCTCGACAAGAACCGCAACAACGTCGTCCTGTCCCGCCGGGCCCACCTCGAGGAGACCCAGCGTGAGGCCCGCGACGAGTTCCTGGCCAACCTCAAGCCGGGCGAGGTCCGGCGGGGTGTGGTCTCGTCGGTGGTCAACTTCGGCGCCTTCGTCGACCTCGGCGGGATGGACGGGCTCGTCCACGTCTCCGAGCTGTCCTGGAAGCACGTCGACCACCCGTCGTCGGTGGTCCAGGTGGGCGACGAGGTCACCGTCCAGGTCCTCGACGTCGACCTGTCCCGGGAGCGCATCTCGCTGTCGCTCAAGGCCACCCAGCAGGACCCGTGGCAGCAGTTCGCCAGCGGCCACCGGGTCGGCGAACTGGTCTACGGGCGGGTGACCAAGCTGGTGCCGTTCGGCGCCTTCGTCCAGGTGGGCGAGGGCATCGAGGGTCTCGTCCACATCTCCGAGATGGCCGCCCACCACGTCGACCTCCCCGACCAGGTCGTCTCGCCGGGCGAGGAGCTGTGGGTCAAGATCATCGACCTCGACCTGGAGCGGCGGCGGATCTCGCTGTCGATCAAGCAGGCGGCCGAGGGCGGCACCGTGGCGGCCGAGTACCAGGACCTCTACGGCGAGCACGCCTACGACGAGCACGGCAACTACATCGGGCCCGACTACACCGCCGCCGAAGGGGAAGGCGGCGCCGGCGAAGGTGCCGGGGCCGAAGCGGCGGCCGTCGAGCCTGACGCCGGGGTCGCCCCCGAGGCGGCCGCGCCGGTCGAGGCCGAGGGCGAGGAACCGCAGGCCTAGCGGTCAGCGCTCAGCGCTCAGCGGATCAGCGTCCCCGCCTTGGGCGGGATGGCGACGTACTCCTCGAGGTCCGGGGACAGCTTGAGTTCGCCGTTGCCGGAGATGTCGAGCTTGTAGGCCACGAACTGGGCGTGCTGCTGCTTCACGCCGCCGCCGCCGCTGATGGCGAACGGGTCGGCCTCCGGAGTGAAGAACACCCCGGTCAGGTCGAGTCCACTGCCGCCGGTGATCTTGTAGGCCGTGTGCGCCTCCGACCACAGGGACAGCGACTTGAACGGCCCCTCGCTGGGTGGTGACCAGACGGGGGCGGCGCCCGCGGTCTGCGAAATGGCGCCGCCCTTCTGGAACATCAGCGTGTGGTTCATCTGGAGTGTCCCCCCGCTGGCCTCGAGGCTGCCGTTGCGGAAGTAGGCCCAGGCGGCCTTCTGGCTGGAGGAGGAGAGGCAGGTGGTCGTGATGGCCATCAGGCAAGCGCTCGGAAGGTTCGACGTGGGGTTCGACGGGTTGAATCGGAGCGAACCGGTGCCGGTCATCTTGACGCTTCCGTCGAAGACGACGTTGCCATTGAAGATCACGTTGGTGCTCGAGCCGATGTTCAGGGTGTTGCAGTCGACCCAGGTGTTGCCGTCAAAGACCAGCGTGCCCGTCGGTGGGTTGTTGCAGCTGTAGCGGCTGCTCCAGCGGACGAACGACGAGTTGACCGGCTGACCGCTGGTCCCGATGGCGGCGGTGAACTGGTCGACGAACGGCGGGAGGTTGACGTCGACCGGGCAGTCGGCCATCGGAACGCCGTGGTAGGCGGGGTAGGCCGGGGTGAACACGTTCGGCCCCCGCTTGCAGTTGTAGCGCCAGTCGATCGGAGCGCGGGTGGCCCGCTCCAGGGCGGGCACCGGCTGCGGTGAGATGCTCCCGTTGTTGACGTCAGCCTGGTCGCAGGCGGTGCCGACGCAGGTCGTGGCATCGACCGGCAGGGCAAAGAGCGAGATGACACCGGGATTCACACCGGTGGTTGGTACAGCCTTGAGGAAGGTGCCGGTCCCGCCGGAGTCGAGGGTCTTCTGGTTCTGGTTGCACTGCGTCCCGTCCGAGTCGATGGTGGCGACGCCGGGGATCGGTGGGGATACGGACTCGTCTCCCAGCGTCAATTGGGCCCCACCGGTGATCGACAGGGACGTACAGCCGTAGGGGTCGAGGAGCCACAGGGCGGGGATCCGGCTGCCGCGGGAGTTGGTCATCTTCACGACGGCGGTGCGAGAGGTGCTGAGGCTCGTCTTACCGAAGATCCGCCCGAAGATGGCGCCGTCCGAGATGCCAACTTTCACGCCCATCCGCTGGCAAGCCGTCCCGTCCCGTTTGCCGTTTCCGGTGAAGTTGGCGTCGGCCATGTCGGAGTCGAGGACCGGATACATGAGCGTGACGGTGTAGCGGCCGGCCGTCGTGGTGGGCTTCGCTTGGACGTTTCCGCCGGTGACGTTGCAGTTCGTCAGAGCCACGTGGTGGCCGGGCTGGGTGCAGAAGCCCGAGGCGTTGATCTTGGGGGAGAGGTCCTTCACGTTGATGTTCAGGTAGGTGATGGCGTCGATGCAGGCCTGTGCGGGATCACCGGCGCTGAGGCTCTTGCCTCCGCCGAGCGCGGCGAGGTCGGCGATCGACTGGGCGCTGCGCCGGCTCGAGCGCTGCTGGCTGAGGTCGACGACGATGGCCGACAGCCCGAGCATCGAGACCATCAGCGCGGCGAACAGGACCAGGACGGCGCCGCGCTCGTCGCGTATCCGCTTCACTGTTCGAACTTCGCCGTGGCCTGGCTGGTCAGCGTGACGGGCATCTTGAAGAGCACGGCGTTGATCGAGTCGCCGGTCTTCCGGATCGCCACCTGGACCCGCTTGCCGGGGTCGTCGTTGCCGTCGCTGTAACACGTCCCGTTGGCGTTGGGACTGTTGGCCGAGAACCCGCTGCCGAGCACCGCCCCCGGGTTACCGCTCACCAGAGAGACGCAGACGTCGGCCGCCGTCACATCGCCGAACGCCCGCTCCACGACGACCGACTGCACCACCTGCGCCCACGTCTTCGTGCCACAGGGATTGGGCGAACCGCTGCACTGCAGCTGGGCAAGGGTCGCTCCGTAGCGAGCACCCTCGCGGGCGGCGTGCGTCAGGTCGATCTTGTGGTTGTAGGTCACAGCGGCCGTCACGATCCCGAAGGCCAGCATCAGGACCAAGGGAAGGACCAGGGCGAACTCGACCAAAGCGGCGCCTCGTTCGCGGTTGCTCGTCGTCGGCATACGGTCCCTTCGAGCGCGCGCCGCCGATGATTGAGGCGGGGCCGACACGTTCGCCCGCTAGAGGCGCGACCGGGTTACTTCTCGGACGCCAGGGTCGGGGTCAGGTCGGCCAGTGACGCCGAGACCAGGGCGAAGGGCATCTCCGGCCGCACAACGGTCTTTGCGAGTGAGGGGGGGCGCGGTCCTGCGAATTCCGTGCCGACAACCCCATCCAAGACACTCGGAGACGTTCAGCGAGGTAACGCCGTGGGCAATCGCAGGATGCTGATACTGGTCATCGCCGTGGCGTTGGCCGGCCTGACCGCATTCCTCACCTTCAACTACGCCAATTCCGCCGACGAGCGGGCCTTCAAGGACGCCGAGCTCGTCTCGGTCTTGCTGGTGAAGAAGGACATCCCCAAGGGCTTTCCCGGCGACCGGGCGCTCGACGAGGGCTACGTCAGCCGGGAGTCGATTCCCCGCAAGTTCTTCCCGGCCAAGGCGATCACCAACGCCCAGTCCCTCCGGGGCCAGGTGGCGCTGGCCCCGCTGTCGCCCGGGGTGCCGGTGGTCGACGGCAGCTTCGTCGAACCCCGGCTGGCGCAGGAGTCGTTCGCCCAGCGGCTCGCGAAGGGCATGCAGGCGGTGACACTGGCCGTGAGCGACGTGCAGGGTGTCGCCCGCCTCGTGGTGCCGGGCGATCACGTCAATCTCATGGTGACCCTCGACGGTGAGGGCCCGGGCGCCGCAGCCGGCGGAGGGAAGCAGACGCAGTTCGTCCTGCAGAACATCGAGGTGCTCGCCGTCGGGAACACGACGACGATCCAGCCGGGCGAGCAGGCGGTCCAGGCCCAGGACCTCCAGGCCGGGCAGGCCAAGACGGTTGACTCGGGCCTGATGACGTTCGCCGTTCCGGCGCTCGACGCCGAGCGCGTCGTGCACGCCAACGAGATCGGCACGATCCACCTGACCCTCGTCCCGCCGGACTTCGCGCCGGCCCCGGTTGCGCCGGTGAACCGTGGCAATCTCTTCTCCTAATTTGTCTTGGGGTACACCCCCCAACCCCCGGGGTGAGGGTGGCCCGCCGGCGGTCGAGGGTGAATCCCTCGCCCTGGTGGTGGTCGACCCTGACCCGAAGCTGCGGACCCGTCTCGCCCTGCAGCTGGGTGAGGACGCCGACGTCGTCACCTACTCCGAGATTGCCGCGCTGGCCGAGTACCAGCCTCCCGGCCGCCCGATCGTGGTGGTGTTCGGGCCGGGCCTGGCCGACGGCCCGGGGCTGGCCGACATCGAGCGGTTCACCCGGGCCCGGCCGGAGGTCGGCGCCATCCTCGTCGCCGCCGAGCTGTCGACCAGCCTGCTGCAGCAGGCACTGCGCTCGGGAATCCGTGACGTCCTCGGCGCGCCCACCGAGGCGACGTCGCTTACCGAGTCGGTGGAGCGGGTGGCCCAGACGCTGACGATGGTGCCGACGGGCGGGGGTTCGGCCGATGACGCTTCGTCGCTCGGCCGCGTCATCACCGTGTCGTCGACGAAGGGCGGATCGGGCAAGAGCGTGGTGGCCACGAACCTGGCCGCGGCCGTGGCCCGGAAGTCGTCCCGGCCCGTGGTGCTCGTCGACGCCGATCTGCAGTTCGGCGACGTGGCGGTCATGATGCGCCTCGTCACCCCTCACACCCTCGTCGACGCCGTGTCGGCGCAGGGGCGGCTCGACGCCCAGTACCTGCAGAGCCTCCTCGTCCGGCACGATCCGAGCGGCCTGCTGGTGCTGCCGGCGCCGCTCGAGCCGTCGTTCGCCGAGCGCGTGACGGCGCTGGACATCACCCGCATCATCGAGATCCTGCAGTCCTTCTGCGCCTACGTGGTGATCGACACGCCGGCGCAGTTCAACGACGTGGTGATCGCGCTCATCGAACAGTCCGACGACATCGTGATGGTGACGGGCCTCGACATCCCGAGCATCAAGAACACCAAGCTCGGGCTGCAGACCCTGCGCCTCCTCGAAGTTGGCGAGGAGAAGATCAACCTGCTCATCAACCGGGCCGACGCCAGGGTGCAGCTCGACGTGACGGAAGTCGAGCGCACGCTGGGCCTGCGGGCCGCGGCGCTGATCCCGAGCGACATCGTCGTGCCGCAGTCGGTCAACAAAGGGGTTCCGGTCGTCCTCGACGTTCCTCGCTCTGAAGTGGCCCAGTCATTCGAGTTGCTCGCCGAGCGGTTCACCGGCGCGGCGCCCTCTCCGGCACCGGTCAAGAAGGGCCGGTCGCTCTTCGCCCGGTCGTAGCGTCCACTGGATTTCAAGAAGGCAGGAAGGATCATCGATGTCGCTCTACCAACGGCTCCACGAGGTGCAGCGCAGTGAGTCGCCTGAGTTGGGCCGGGATCCCGTCCTCGATGAGCTCCGCCAGAGGGTCCACCACCTGCTGATCGACGAGGTCGGGCCGCTGCTCTACGACCGGCGCATCGGCGAAGACGAGCTGCGCCGCCAGCTGCAGGAGCACCTCAAGGTGATCCTCGGCCGGGAGCGGGTGCCGCTGTCCACGGCGGATAGGACGCAGCTGGTCCAGGACCTGACCGACGACGTCCTCGGCTACGGGCCCATCAGCGGGCTGCTGGCCGATCCCGACGTCAACGAGGTCATGGTCAACGGGCCGAGCCGGGTCTACATCGAGCGCAACGGCAAGATCGTGAAGTCCGGGGCGTCGTTCATCGACGAGAACCACCTCAGGCGGATCATCGAGAAGATCGTGGCCCAGGTCGGGCGCCGGGTCGACGAGGCGAACCCGATGGTCGACGCCCGCCTGCCCGACGGCTCCCGGGTCAACGCCGTCATCTCCCCGCTGGCCATCGGCGGGCCGTTCCTCACGATCCGGAAGTTCGCCACCGATCCGTTCACCGTTGACGACCTGATCAACTTCGGGTCGTTCTCCCGCACGGTGGCCCAGTTCCTCGACGCCTGCGTGAAGGGCCGACTGAACATCATCGTCAGCGGAGGTACCGGCACCGGTAAGACCACGGCGTTGAACGTGCTGTCGTCGTTCATCCCCCACGACGAGCGCATCGTGACCGTGGAGGATGCCAAGGAGCTCCAGCTCCACCAGGAGCATGTGCTGTCGCTGGAGTCCCGCCCGCCGAACATCGAAGGGAAGGGCGAGGTCCGCATCCGGGACCTGGTCCGCAACACACTGCGGATGCGGCCCGACCGCATCGTGGTCGGGGAGTGCCGGGGCGGCGAGGCCCTCGACATGCTGCAGGCCATGAACACGGGCCACGACGGGTCGATCACCACCGTCCACTCCAACTCGCCACGGGACACGCTGGCCCGCATCGAGACCATGGTGCTGATGGCCGGCATGGATCTGCCGGTCCGGGCCATCCGGGAGCAGATGGCGTCGGCCATCGACCTCATCGTGCACCTGACCCGGCTGCGGGACGGTACCCGGCGGGTGACGCACGTCAGTGAGGTGCAGGGCATGGAGGGAGACGTGATCGTCCTCCAGGACCTCTTCCTGTTCGACTTCGGGATGGGCGTCGACGAGAACGGCCGGTTCCTCGGACACCTGAAGAGCACCGGCATCCGGCCCAAGTTCGGCGAGCGCCTGGCCGACCACGGGATCCGGCTCCGACCGGAGATCTTCGCCCAGGAACCCTTCGCCCGCCGTATGAGTGGGGCGCGATGAAGCGGGCACTACTGGCGCTGGGCGCGGCGACGGCCGCGCTGCTGAGCCTGCCGGGCACGGCGTGGGCCGATGCGTCGGCCATCCGCAACGTCGACACGACCGAGTTCCCGACCGTCCGCCTCGAGGTGCGCGTCTCGGGCCCGGCCCCCGACCTCAACGACTTCCACCTGCGGGAGAACGGTGTGGTGGTGCCGGACGGGAACCTCACCGTCCGGTCGCTGCGCCAGAGCACCCGTCCGGTCGGCACCGTGCTCGTCATCGACACCTCGGGGTCGATGGCGACCCGAGGCGCCCTGAACCAGGCCAAGACGGCCGCCCGCCAGTTCGTGGCCGGCCGGGCTGAGAACGAGTGGACGGCGGTCGTCTCCTTCTCCAGTACCCCCGTCATCCGGTCCAACTTCACCCAGGACGCGGCGGCCCTCAACGCGGCGATCGACTCGCTGCAGGCGGTCGGCGAGACCGCCTTGTGGGACGGGATCAGCATGGCCGCCCACCTCTACGACCAGCGCCCGGACCTGCAGCCCAACGTCGTGCTCCTGTCGGACGGCGCCGACTCGATCAGCAGCGGCACCGAGCAGCAGGCGATCTCGGCGCTGAACGCCGCCCGTGCCACCCTGTTCGCGGTGGGCATCGCATCGACCGAGTTCGACCCCGCCCGCCTGAACGGCCTGGTCGGCGCGGCCGGCGGCACGGTGACGACCAGCGGCGATCCCGCTGACCTCAGCGCCCAGTTCACGAAGATCCGCAACGCCATCGAGAACCAGTACGAGATCACCTACCAATCGAAGTCGGACGGGGGCTCGCTGGCCCTCGACCTCACCGCAGGCGAAACGAGGCTCTCGGCCCAGACACGGGCCGGGACGACGGGCACCGCCGCCGCCCCCACGGCCGTCGTCGGCTCCGGCGGCCTGTTCCGCTCCGGGGCGGCGAAGGTGCTGCTGCTGGTGCTGGCCGCGGCGACGGCCGCCGTGCTGGGCTTCGCCCTGCTCCAGATCTTCGGGACGCGCACCGACACGCTCCACAGCCGGCTCAGCCCCTACGCCGGGATGAGTCCGGCGGAGGACGATGCCGCCGGTGCCGCACCCGGGGCGGGGCTGGTCGAGACCAGCCTGGTGCGGCGGGCCGTCGGGCTCACGTCGAAGGTGGCCGGTCGCGGCGACCTGCTGCTCAAGGTCGAGCATCTGCTGGAGCAGGCGAACCTGCCGCTGCGGCCGGCGGAGGCCCTGTTCTTCTACGGCGCCGGCGTCACGCTGGTGGGTCTGGCGGCGGTGCTGGCTGCCCCCTCGATTGCCGTCGGGCTGATCTTCGCCGGCCTGGTGGCCGTGGCACCGGTCATCGTGGTCCGCCAGCTGCGCAAGCGGCGGTTGAAGGCGTTCGAAGCGCAGCTGCCCGACACGCTCAACCTCCTGGCCGGTTCACTGCGGGCGGGGTACTCGTTCCTGCAGGGGCTGGAGGCCGTGGTCCAGGAGACGTCGGATCCGATGGGCCGGGAGCTGCGCCGGGTGCTGGCGGAGGCCCGCCTCGGCCGTCCGCTGGAGGACGCCCTGGGCGACGTCGCCGTTCGCATGGAGAGCCGCGACTTCGACTGGTCGGTGCTGGCCATCCGCATCCAGCGGGAGGTCGGCGGCAATCTGGCCGAGCTCCTCCAGACGGTGGCCGAGACGATGACCCAGCGCAGCCGGCTGCGGGGTGAGGTGCGGGCGCTGACGGCCGAGGGCCGCATCTCCGGGATCATCATGGGTCTGCTGCCCGTCGGGCTCGGCCTGTTCATGTTCACCGCTTCGCCGGATTACATCGATGACCTGTTCGGCTCCGTGGCGGGCTGGGCCATGGTGGTCGGCTCGGCGGTGATGGCGGCCGCCGGCTTCGCCTGGATCCAGAAGATCATCAAGATCGAGGTCTGACGCATGCTTCTCATCGCCGTAGGCGGGATGTTCCTCGCCGTGCTGGTGGCCACGATCGTGTTCCTCTCCGCCGGGGAGGACCGCCGCGACGTGCGCGACGCCCTGCGCAACCTGGCCGACTACGAGCTCCCGTCGAACATGCGGGAGCAGGAGATGCTCAAGTCGATCCAGGAGAGGGTGCTGGCGCCGTTCGCGGCCAAGGCTGGTCAGCTGCTGGGGCGGTTCACGCCGGCCGGATACCGGGAGGCCGTGCGGGACAAGTTGCTGGCCGCCGGGTCTCCGGCCGGTCTCGACGTCGACCGGTTTATGACGCTCAAGCTGCTCGGGGCCTGCTCGATCGTCTTCTGGCCCTGGTTCGCCTTCAAGTTCGCGGCCCTGGGCGGCTTCTACGGCCTGATCGTGACCGGACTCCTGTGGGGCATCTGCTTCTTCGGGCCGGACGTCTGGGTTCAGCGCAAGACCGATCAGCGCCAGTACGAGATCGCCACCCGGCTGCCCGATGTCCTCGACCTGCTGGTGATCTCGGTGGAAGCCGGCCTCGGCTTCGAGCAGGCCATCGACCGCACCGTCGACGCCGTGCCGGGAGCCCTGGCCGACGAGTTCCGCCGCATGCTGCAGGAGACCCGCATGGGCGCCAGCCGGGCGGACGCGCTGCGAGCGATGGACGAACGGTGCCAGGTACCCGAGCTGCGCTCGTTCATCCTGGCCATGCTGCAGGCCGACACGTTCGGCGTGTCGATCGGCCGGATGCTCCGGGCGCAGGCCGACGACATGCGGATCCGCCGTCGCCAGCGGGCCCAGGAAGCGGCCCAGAAGGCGCCGGTGAAGATGCTGTTCCCCTTGATCTTCTGCATCTTCCCGAGCCTGTTCGTGGTCATCCTCGGCCCGGCGGTCCTGCAGATCACGAGGTCCGGGCTGGCCTGAGACCGGTGGCGGGCGGGGGCGCCCGGTGTCGGCCGGCGGCAGTGGAAGACTGTCGCCATGACCGACTCCGATCCGAAGGACCATCTTCACCGCTACCTGCAGGCGGCCCGGGAGGCGCTGCTGTGGAAGCTGGACGGGCTGTCCGAATACGACGTCCGCCGGCCCTTGACGCCGACGGGCACCAACCTGCTCGGCATCGTGAAGCACGTGGCCAGCGTGGAGCTGGGCTATTTCGGCGAGACGTTCGGCAGGCCGAGTGGCGAACCCTTGCCGTGGTTCGAACCCGGTGCCGAACCCAACGCCGATCTGTGGGCCACGGCTTCGGAATCGCGCGCTGACATCACCGGGCTCTACCATCGGGCCTGGGCCCATTCCGACGCCACCATTTCGACCCTCTCGTTGGACGCCGAGGGCCATGTGCCGTGGTGGCCGAGCGACCGGAACACCGTGACCCTGCACCGGATCCTCGTCCACATGGTCGCTGAGACGAACCGCCACGCCGGCCACGCCGACATCGTCCGGGAGCTGATCGACGGCTCAACCGGTCTGCGGGCCGACGTCTCGAACCTCCCCGACGTCGACGAGGCCTGGTGGGCCGCCTATCGCGATCGCCTCGAGCAATCCGCCCGCCAAGCGGCCGAAGAAGCGATCGAGTGAGCGATTTCCCGCCTCCACGACCGCTGGGCTGAGACCAGGCTGCACCGCGGCGCTGATGGTCGGGCCGGTTACTTCTTTGTCCTGCGGCGCCGGAAAATTCGAGGAAACCGGTAGCCGGGCGACGGCCGAGGCCGTTCCTTAGAGAGCGCTTCGAGTTCATTCTCGAGATGTTGGCGCTCATCGTCGGTCAGTTCGCCGGCGAGTCGCTCGCGCAGGAACTTCATCCGTTCTGCGATCCAGCGTTCACCGTCGATGATCCGTCCGCCCACGGCACCAGGATAGGGGGTTAACTGTCGTACCCCCTCTTTAGGATGAGGGGCATGTTCGCTGGGGTAGCGAGTCCGCTGGATGGGGTGTTGGCTTCGATTCGGTCCGTGATGGCCGCCATCGAGGTCGACGACCTGGCCGCGCCGAGCGCGGCCCGGCTGGTTGAGGACTGCGCCGAGGCGGAGCGGCTGCTGGCGGCGTTGCGGGTGCTGGCCACGGCGACGTTGGAAGACAAGGCGTTGTGGCGCCGGGAGGGCTTCCGGTCGCTGGGGGCGTGGATGGCTTCCAAGACCGGTGGGGCGGTCGGCACCGCCATCGCCACTTTGGAGATGGCTGAACTGCTGGCTGATCTGCCCTTGGTGGCTCAGGCGTTCTGGGCTGGCCGGCTGTCGGAAGCGCAGGCCCGGGATATCGTCGAGGTCGCCTCCGGGTTGCCCGATGCGCAGGAGCAGTTGTTGGAGGCGGCCGGGAAGCTGTCGTTGCGGGGCTTGCGGGAGGAGTGCCGTCGGGTCGAGGCGGCGGCGGCGGTCGATGACGACGAGCGGTACCGGCAGATCCATCGGCGACGCAGCTTGCGGTCGTGGGTCGACCGCCATGGTGTCGGGCATGTGAGTGCCCGCTTGACGCCGGACGATCTGGCTCGGGTCACGAACGAGATCGAGCGGCGCTGCGACGACCTTGTGGTCGACGCGGTTCGGGGCGGCTGGTTCGAAGGCCGCGACGCCCATCGGGCCGACGCGCTCGTTGAGTTGGCCCGGCCCGACAGCGCCGAGCCGCCCGGGCCGGAGAACATGATCCACGTCATGGTCGACTACGAGGCGCTGATGCGGGGTCATACGATCCCGGGCGAGCAGTGCGAGATTCCCGGCATCGGGCCCATTCCCGTGACGCTGGCCCGCCAGATGAGCGAAGACGCCATCTTGAAGGTGCTGCTTACCAGGGGTGTCGACGTGATGGCGGTCGCCCATGGCGGTCGCACGATCCCGGCTCACCTGGCCAGCGCGCTGGAGGTGCGGGACCGCAAGTGCATCGTGCCCCGCTGCGACGGCACCACGGGCCTGCAACGTGACCACCGCAACTCCTTCGGGCGGACGCAGGTCACCAAACTTGAAGATCTGGCGCTCCTCTGCCCTTGGCACCACTACCTGAAGACGTTCTGCGGCTACACGTACCGAGGCGGCCCGGGCAATTGGGAGTGGATCCCACCAGAGAACCTCGACGTGGACCTCACTGAACTCCGTAAGATCATCACCAGCGTCCGGCGGTGCTGAGCCGGTTGCTCAGCGCTCGCGGTGGAGCGCCCAACCAGCACCCCTTTCGGGGACGCCGGGTTGGGTCGTCTGCCGGGTGAGCGCCGCCTCGGTCAGGCCGATGGGCCGGCAGGCGGTTTCCGGGTCACTGTCGCCGGCATGACACACAGAACGATCATTCCCGGCACGAACAGGGGTACGTTCAGGTCATCGGCGACCTCTCTGACCTCGACGCGTTCGTGCCCGCCTTCGGCGAGTGGGTGGAGGCGTGCTGGTTCGCCGAGCACGAACGGGCCGAGGCCCGCCTCGAGGCGTTGCTGGCCTTCCCACCCGACGTCGTCCTCGTCGGGTCGCTGACGATCCTCGACCGGCTCCTCGAGCTGTCCGATCCCAGGGGCTTCGCCCCGGCGCTGGGCGACGTCCGGGACCTGGGGCAGGCGCTGGCCGACCATCTGCTGATCACCGGGCCCGACCCGAGCCGGGAAGCCCTGATCCGGGCGGTGGTCGCCGGGGCCGGCGCCGCCCCGGCGACCCGCCGGGAACTGCTCGTGACCTACGGCGCCGAGGCGGTCACCGCCGCCGCGCTGGAGTGCTCATCGGTGCTGGCCCAGGCCCTGGCCAACCGGTGGGGTGTGGTGCCGTCGAACGTCCTCGAGGATTTTTAGACGTACTGGCGGAGAAGGTTGCGCAGCGCCGCGGCGGCGGCCGTGGTCGCCTCCTCGTC
Source organism: Actinomycetota bacterium (assembly GCA_040756995.1). Lineage (GTDB taxonomy): Bacteria > Actinomycetota > Acidimicrobiia > IMCC26256 > BP-133 > BP-133. The sequence goes on from JBFLYK010000047.1 coordinate 20,859, forward strand.
GTCGCCTTTCTCCAGGGCGGTCACGATGGCCGAGGCCTGCTGCTGGACCCGCGACCACACCTGAGGCTCGATGCCGTAGGGCGGGAGGCACTGGCCGACGGCCTCCGCCGCCTCCATGAACTCCACCACCCGCTGCTCGTCGTAGGTGCCGTGCTGCAGCGCGTCGGCGGCGATGAAGAGGTCGCTCATCGCTTCGGCCGCCTCCTCGCCACCGTCCTCGCCCTCCTCCTCGAGCAGCAGGGCGTCGTCGGCGAACTCCCCTCCGTCGGCGAGGGCGTTCTCGTCGATCTCGTCGAGGATGGCGTCGACCTCCTCCTCGGCGGCCGCCGGCACGACCAGCACCATGCCGTCTTCCCAGCGGTAGGGGATTCCGAGCTCGACGAGATCGGCGGTGGCCACGGTGCGGTCCTCCGGCGGCCACTCCACCAGGTCGTAGGCGATCTGGTCGTCGTCGTTGTCGGAGGGGACCAGCATCTCCGGCGGATCCTCCATCGAGAGCCCGCACTCCACACACAGCACCTGCGTGCTGGCGAACTCCATGTTGACGTCGGGAGCGAACGCGGCGCCGCAGCGGGGACAGAACTGGTTCAAGTCTCCTCCTCTATCAGCACCGCACCGACACCGAAACCCTAGCGATCCGTCGGGCGGATAGCGGGGACAGATCTCCGAGTCAGAATCGTCCCTGGCAAGGACGCACGACGAGGCATAGTCGTCCTACGGTGAGGAGGAGGACGCAGCCAGGGGCGATTCTGGCCGGAGAGATGCCCCGATTATCCGCCCGACGGGTCGCTACTCTGCCTCGGTGGTGAAAACGCGGGACTCCAAGGTGTGGCCGTCCATGGCCGGCCTGTTCACCCTCGTTTTCGCCCTCGGTGGGTGGCGGGCCGGGCTGAGCCGGCTGTCGGACAACTCCTTCTTCTGGCATCTGCGCACCGGCCGGCTGATCCTCGACCAGGGCATTCCCCACGGAGACCCGTACTCCTTCACCGCCGAAGGGCACCGGTGGGTGGCCCAGTCATGGTTGGCGGAGGCGCTCTACGGCGTGATCGACAAGGCGGTCGGCCCGTTCGGCCTGCGGCTGCTGACGGCGTTCACCGGGGCGGCGGTGGCCGCCGTCACCTACCGTCTCGTCCACCGGATCAGCCGTGATCGGCTGGCGGCCGTCGGCCTCACCCTGGCCGCCATCGGCGCTTCGTTCACGCTGTGGTCGGCCCGGCCTCTGTTCCTCGGGATCCTGGCCTTCCTCGGGTTGCTGTGGATCGTCGAAGTCCCCGACTCGTGGCTGGGCCGCCGGGCGATCTGCACGATCCCCGTCCTCGTCTGGCTGTGGGCCAACATCCACGGGACGTTCTCGCTCGGTTTCGTCTATCTCGGCCTCCACCTCGCCGGGCGGTGGCTGGAAGGGGCACCGTTCTGGACGGGCCGGGAACGGGTCATCACGCAGGCGACGGTCATCGCCGTCGTGGTGGCCGCCCTCAACCCCTATGGCCCCGGACTGCTCCTGTTTCCGGTCGAGCTGCTCACCCGGGGCGACATCCTCAAACGGGTCACGGAGTGGCGTTCGCCCGACTTCCGCACCATCCAGGGCCTCATGTTCGCCGGCTGGCTGGCGGTGTTCGTCGCCTGCTTCGCCATCGGGCGGCAGCGGCCCTCGCGGCGCGACGTGGTCGTCAGTGTCCCGTTCCTGCTGCTGGCCTTCTGGGCCCAGCGCAACATCGCCCTCTCACCACTCGTCGGTGTGGCCGCCGCCGCCCGCTGCGTCGCCCGCCACGACTACCGCCCGGCCAGCGACTCGCCGCTCAACCGGCTCGTGGCCGCCGCCCTCGTCGGCCTCGGTCTCATCTGGACGGGCCAGGCGGCCGGCGATCCCGACTTCGACACGTCGATCTACCCGGTGACGGCCATGCGCTACGTGGAGGAGCACGGCCTCCTCGGCCAACGGCTGATGACCGACGACGCCTGGGGCGGCTACATCATCCTGAAGTACTGGCCCCGCCAGCAGGTGTTCGTCGACGACCGCTACGACATGTATCCCCGGCCGGTCCTGGAGGACTTCCTTCACTTCTCCGACGCCGACCGGCGGTGGCGGGAGGTCCTCGACCGCAACCGGATCGACGTCGTGGTGTGGTCGGCCAAGACCCAGGTCGCGCAGTTGATGGAGACCGACCCCGGGTGGACGGTCGTGCACCGGGACAAGAAGGCCATCGTGTTCACCCGGGCCAAGGCGCCGCCTCCGGAACCGCCCAACCCGGATCTTCCCCGCGGCGGAGCGGCGCCGCCACCGCTCGACGAGGTCGTGGACCGGTTCGTCGCCGAACAGGACGTGCCGTTCCGGGTCGTGGCCCGCCGGCTGCCCGACGGCCCCCAGGTCGCCCGGCAGGCCGACCGCCAGGTGCTCTCCGCCAGCCTCTACAAGCTGTTCGTCGCCCGGGAGCTGGTGCGGCGCATGCACACCGGCACGCTCGACCGGGCCGCGCCGGCGGCGGCCACCGCGGACGGGAAGCCCCGCACCGCCGGTGACTGCCTGCGGGACATGATCGTCGTGTCCGACAATCCGTGCGGCCTCTGGGGACTCGGGCAGGTCGGCTCCGGCCGGCTCGACGCCACCCTGGCCCGCGACGGCTTCACCGGAACGTCGCTGGCCAGCCCTCAGCGCACCACCGCCGCCGACGTCGCCCGGTTCCTCGAGCGGGCCCGGGACGGGACGCTGCTCGGCCCCGGCGGCGAGGCGGCCACCGCTGAGCTCTGCGACCTGCTCCGAGCCCAGCAGGTCAACGACCGGTTCCCCCGGGGGCTGCCCTCCGGCACGCCCATCGCCCACAAGACCGGCGACCGTCGGCACTGGGCCCACGACGCCGGCATCATCACCCTGCCCGGCGGCGACGAACTGCTGCTCGTGACCCTCAGCGGGCCGTGGCCCGCTCCCTGCTGTGACGCCGACCACCCCGGCCCGGCCGAGGAACGGGCCTTCGCCGCCTTCGCCGAGCTCGCCCGGCGGATGTGGTCAGCGGTCAGTTGACCGCGCTGTTGATCGACGAGAACTGCGACGACACTCCGGACCCGAACGTCTTCACCGCCACCATGGCGATGATGGCGATGAGCCCGGCCAGCAGGCCGTACTCGACCATCCCGGCGCCCCGTTCGGAGGCGGTGTCGAGGCGGTTCTGCAACCAGGTGAAGAGAGCGACGATGCTCACCGGGGCGTCTCCTTCCGTGGCCCGGAGAAAGCCGAAGAGCCGGCGCCGGAAACCCGGCACCGGCTCTGTGATCGGCTGCGTATCGGATTAGTTGAGGCTGCTGTTCACCGAGGAGAACTTGGTGGACACGCTGCTGCCCAGCGCCTTCACGGCCACGATGGCGATGACAGCGATGAGAGCGAGGAGCAGGCCGTACTCGACCATGCTGGCACCGGTCTCGTCCTTGTTGAACTTCGCCTCGAGCCAGGTCTTCAGAATGAACAGGTCCATGTGTCTTTTCTCCTCTTGTCAGCGCCCCGGCGCCTTGATGATTCAGGTATCGGCTGACGGAGGAGCCGGCTGGATAGGTCGATCGACTCATTCAGCGAAGCGAGATGATCCCCATCTTCACGGCGGTGAGGACGGCCTGCGTGCGGTCCCGGGCGTCGAGCTTCTCGTAGATCGACGCCAGGTGGTTCTTCACCGTCTTGGCGCTGATGAACAGCCGCTGACCCGCTTCCACCGTGGAACAGCCGTCGGCGAAGAGCTGGAGGACTTCGATCTCCCGAGAGCTGAGCGTGGTGGCGACGGCCCGTTCCGCCAGAAGAGTGCGGGCCAGATCGGCGGAGAGGTCGGTGTCACCGGCGGCGACGGCGTGCAGCGTCTCGGCCACCTGATCGGTGGAGCAGTCCTTCAACAGATAGGCCACGGCGCCGGCCCGCAGGGCCTGGCTGATGGTCTCCTCCTCGCCGTGCATGGTGAGGATCACGACCCGGGCCTCGGGCGCCGAATGCCGCAGCCGCCGGGTCGCCTCGATCCCGTCCAGCACCGGCATCGTGACATCCATCAGCACGAGGTCGGGCCGGAGCTCGACGGCCAGACGAACGGCCTCCTCGCCGTCACCGGCCTCGCCGACGACGTCGAAGCCGGCCTCCTCCACCGCCCTCCGCAGTCCCTGGCGCAGGAGTTTGTGGTCGTCGACGAGGAGCAGCGTGGGGCTCATGCCGCCGCCTCCTGTCCCGTGTCGACTTCGATGGAGATCCAGGTGCCGCCGCCGGGGTGGGAATCGACGAGGAGCCGGGCGCCGATGGCGTTGGCCCGTTCCCGCATGGCGGTCATCCCCGACGTCCCACCGGCGGCGGTGATCATCCCCCCCGGATCGAATCCCGCACCGTCATCGGCGACGACGAGCCGGCCGTGACGCCCGTCACATGTCCACGTGAGATCGAGCGTCGTGGCCTTGGCGTGACGCTCCACGTTGTCCAGGGCCTCCTGGCTGATGCGCCACAGTTCCTGCTCCACGGCCACCGGCAGGCGCGGTGAGCCGGACGGCCCGGCGTTGAACCGGGCGGTGATCCCGGTGCGCTCGGCGAAGCGGGGCAGCTCGGCGGCCAGCAGGTCGGCCAGTCCCGTCGTCGGGGTGACGCGGGAGCGCAACTGGCGCAGGGTCTCGCGGACGTCGCCGAGGAGTCCGTGGACCTGCTGGCGCAACTCCACCAGCTGCGGTCCGGGTTCGGGATGGCGGGACAGCCGGTCGAGCTCGAGATTGACGTAGGCCAGCCCCTGGGCGAAGCGGTCGTGGAGGTCCCGGGCCAGACGGTCCCGTTCCCCTTCGGCGCCGAGGCTCCGCAGGCGGTCGAACCACAGCCCGTTGTCGATGGCCAGCGCCAGCGATTCGGCCAGGCTGTTGAGGACGTCGGCGTCGCGCCGTTCGAACCCGTCGCCCGCCACCCGTTCCAGCGCCACCAGCGCCACGAGGTGATCGCGGGCCACCAACGGGGCGTAGAGACCGTGGCGGGTTTCGGCCCACAGGCCGTGGCCGGCGTCCGCCGCCAGTTCGGTTCCCGGTGCGCCGTTGCGCAGCGCCAGCTGCAGCAGCGGAGACGGCAACTGGGTGGTGGTCATCGGGGGCGGCGCCGGAAGCCCGGTGACGGCCTCCGCCCGCCAGGTGCCGGTGGCGGCGTCGAGGACGAGGATCGCCGCCGCGTCGAAGGTGAACAGCTGGTGGAGGTGGCCCATGGCCGCCGTGACCGTCTCGCCGAGATCGAGTGACGACGGCAGCGTCCGGGCCACCTGGGTGAGCTGCGCCAGCAGGGCGTTGGCCTCGGTCAGCTGCGACACCCGGTCCTGATACGAGGCGTGCGAGGCGGCGGCGTCGATGAACAGGCGGCGGGCGTAGCCGGCCAGCGCGCCGGTGGCGGCGTAGACCAGCACGACCTGCGATGCCGTCTCCGTCGGGACCCGGGCCGACGACACCGTGGCGCCGACCACGAGCAGCGGAACGCTGAGGGCGGCGGCGGCGATGAACCCGCCGTGGTAGCCCTTCGTGAACCCGGCCAGCAGGATGGGCAGCAGGGCGACGAAGACATACGGGCTGCCGAAGCCGCCGCTCAAGGCCACGGCCGCCAGCGCCACCACCAGTTCGACGGCGATGGCGGGGACCGGGGCGTCCCGCCCGTCCGGCCGGGGGAGGGGCCGCAGGATGCGGAACCCGGCGTACAGGCAGAGCAACGACGTGGCGGCCATGGCCGCCACCGAGCTGCGCAGGTTGGCCAGCGTCAGCGCCGCGCCGGTGGTGACCGTCGCCCACCGGAGGAAGGCGGCGATGGCCGCCATGCTCAGAGGTTCTTGGCGATGCTCATCGCCGCCGGGCCCAGAATGACGACGAACAGGGCGGGGAGGATGAACACCGTCAACGGCACCAGGATCTTCACCGGCAGGCGGGCCGCCTTCTCCCGGGCCCACTGGCGGCGCTTCAGTCGCATCTCGACCGCCTGGGTCCGCAGGACCCGGCCGATCGGCATGCCGAGGGCGTCGGCCTGCACGAGGATCAGCACGAAGTTCGACAGCTCGGGGACCTCGGTGCGCCGCTTCAGGTTCTGCAGCGCTTCCCGGCGGGGCAGGCCGAGCTCCATCTCCTGCAACGTGCGGGCCAGCTCGGTGGCCAGGGGGCCGTCGAAGTGGCGGGTGACGACCTCGACGGCGCCCTCGAAGCCCACACCGGCCTCGACGGAGATGGCCAGCAGGTCCAAGACGTCGGGTAGGTCCCGTTTGATCGACGCCTGCCGCTCGTCCTGCTTGCGCCGGAGCCAGGCCACGGGGGCGAAGGCACCCATGGCCGCCAGCAGCGCGACCATCCGCAGCAACCCGAAGCCGGTGTAGCCTGCCGCCTTGCCCACCAGCAGCCCGAGGAGGACGCCGGCGCCGAGGCCGACTCCCTGGAAGACGACGAACTCCTCCGGGCCGACCTTGGCCGACACCCCGGCGATCAGCAGGCGGTGGCGGAGCCGTTCGGCCCGTTGGCGGGGGACGAGCCCGGCGATCATCTCGCCCAGCGAGCCGGCCAGCGGCCGCAGCAGCCGGGTGACGATCGGCTCCTTGAGGCGGACGGCGAACTCGTCGAGGACGACGGGCTCGGTATCGAGCTCGGCCAGCACGGCCTCGGCGTCGACTTGCGGCGTCCGCATGGCGTTGACGGCCAGCACGGCGCCGACGACGGCGGCGGCCAGGCCCAGGGTCATCATCATGGGATCCATCAGATGTCGATCTTCACCATGCGCATGATCATCCCGATGCCGATCGCCACCGACACGCCCGCCCCGATGAGCGCGAACACGCCGGGCGCCCGCAGCAGGGGGTCGAGGTAGCCGGGGCTCATCGTCTTGACGGCGAAGAACAGGAGGATGGGCAGGCCGCCCAGCACCCAGGCCGACAGGCGGCCCTCGGCGGTGAGGACCTTGACCTCCCGGCGGATCTCCTCCCGGCCCCGCATGAACTCGGCCAGCGTGAAGAGCAGGTCGGCCAGCTTGCCGCCGACGGTCTGCTGGATGCGGATGGCCTGCACCACCCAGGCGAGATCCTCGACGTCGAGCCGCTTCGCCATGCGGTCGAGGGCGTCGACCAGCGGGTCGCCCAGCGCCGTCTCGGCCACCACCCGCTCGAATTCCTCGGACAGGGGCGGCTCGCTCTCCTCGACCATGGACTGCACCGACCGGAGGGCGGTGTGGCCGGCCTGGAGCGACGAGGCGATGAGGGCCAGGGCGTCGGGGAGCTGCGCCTCGAACGCCTTGCGGCGGCGGGCCACCTTGAACTTGACGACGTTCCAGGCCAGGAAGGGCCCGGCCAGGGCGGACAACACGCCGAGGAGCAGCTGACCCGTCAGCATGAACACCAGCAGGCCGAGGCCGGCGCCGCCGCCGGCGGCGGCGAGCACGAACTCACCGGGGCGCAGCGGCAGGCGGGCCCGTTCCAGCTCGCCGGCCACTCGGGCCATGAGATTGAAGTGCTCGAGCCCTTCGGTGGCCAGCGAGACGGTCCGTTCCAGCAGCGCGGCCCGCGACTCGGTCACCGCCTCGATGGGCACGTCCCGCTCCCCGAAGGGCAGCCGCAGGATGGCGGCCAGATCGTCGTCGTGCTCCTTGGCCCGCTGGAGGAACGACACGACGGCCAGGGCCAGTCCGGCTCCGACGGCCAGGGCGGCGATGAGGATGATCATCGGCGGTCTCCCGTCATCGGTTGCCGACCGGCCCGCCGCTGCGGGTGATCAGCTCGGCGACCGACGGCACCGAACGGGCCTTGGGCCGCACCTCCCGGGGCCGGACGGGAGCCTGGAAGACCGAGGCCGGCAGGTCGACGCCGGAATGGACCAGCGCGTCGAGGGCCTTGGGCCGCAGCCCGGCCGCCTCGATCTCCCCGACCTGGCGGCCGTCCGACGACAGGCGCGGGACGTAGCGGAACAGCTGCTGGAGCAGGATGACGTCGCCCTCGAGGCCCTGCACCTCCTCGACGGAGACGATGCGCCGCACGCCGTCCGATGCCCGCTCGAGCTGCACGATGATGTTGATGGCGGAGGCGATCTGCTCCCGGATGGCCCGGACCGGCAGGTCGAAACCGGCCATGAGAACCATGGTCTCGAGCCGGGACAGGGCGTCGCGGGCGCTGTTGGCGTGCACGGTGGTGATCGATCCGGCGTGACCGGTGTTCATCGCCTGCAGCATGTCGAGCGCTTCGCCGCCCCGGCACTCACCGACGACGATGCGATCGGGTCGCATCCGCAGGGCGTTGCGGACGAGGTCGCGGATGCGGACTTCGCCGCGGCCTTCGGCGTTGGCCGGGCGCGATTCCAGCCGCACGACGTGGGGCTGCTGGAGCTGGAGCTCGGCGGCGTCCTCGATGGTGACGATCCGTTCCCGCTCCGGGATGAACGACGACAGCACGTTGAGGGTCGTGGTCTTCCCGGTACCGGTTCCGCCCGAGACGAGGACGTTGAGCTTGCCCCGCACGCAGGCTTCGAGGAACAGCGCCAGGTCCATGGTCATCGACCCGAAGCTGATGAGGTCGGCGACGGTGTAGGGATCCTCGGCGAACTTCCGGATTGTGAGGGTGGGGCCGTTGAGCGACAGCGGCGGGATGATGGCGTTGACCCGGGAACCGTCGGGGAGGCGGGCGTCGACCATGGGGCTCGACTCGTCGACCCGCCGTCCGACGGCGCTCACGATCTTGTCGATCACCTGGCGGTACTGGGCGTCGTCGGTGAACGTCAGGTCGGTCGGCTCGATCACCCCGCGGCGCTCGATCCAGATCTGGTTGTAGGCGTTGCACATCACCTCGGTGACCGTCGGGTCGGCCAGCGGGCCGTCGAGGGGTCCGTACCCGAGGATGTCGGAGAGGACCTCGGCCACGAACTTCGACCGTTCGACGGGGGAGATGCGGACGTCCTCCCGCTGCAGCGCCCGGTCGAGGGCGGCCTTGACCTCCTTCTCCAGTTCGCTGCCGACCCGCTTGGCGCCGGTCAGGCGAGGGCCGAGATCGGCCAGCACGAGGTCGCGGACGCGCTTCTTGTTGCCCTCCCAGCCGGCGTTGGCCCGCTTGACCGGCGCCGGCCGGGGGGCCGGCGTCTCGATCGGTTCGATCACTTCGGGCTCGAAGCTGGCGGCGCGGCGGGCCGCGGCCGGCTTCGCCTTGGCGGCGGCCGGCTTGCGGGCGGCGGGCGGCTTGGCCGGTTCGTTCTCGACGGCGCCGAGGCGCTCGGAGAGTTTCATGAGGCGTTCCCGGCGGTGGTCAGGTGCAGGTTCCGGCCGAAGAGCTTGAAGCGGCCGGGGCTCTTGACCGGCGCCTCGAGGCCGGCGTTGGCCTTGGCCCGCTCGGCGTCGGGCAGGTACTCGAGGAGGCAGGCGGCCAGCTTGCGGGACACCTCGGCGGTGGGATCCGAGGCCAGCACCGGCATTCCCATGTTGATCGACCGGGAGACCTCCCGGGCGTAGGGCAGGATCGCCTTGAAGCCCTGGGGGAAGAGCCGGGTGATCTGGCCGATGTCGAGGCCGACATCGCGCTCCGCCTTGTTGAGGATCAGCGAGATGTTGTCGGACGGGATCCGCAGCTTGTCGAGCGTCTGCAGGAACACGCCGAGGTTGCGGACACTGGGCAGGTCCACCGTGGCCAGGGAGAACAGGTGCTCGCTGACGTCGAAGGCGGCCAGCACGACTTCCGTGAGTGCGGCCGGCGTGTCGACCACGAGGTAGTCGCAGTGGCTGCGCAGGACGTCGAGGATCCGGGTGACGTCGGCCGGTCCGATGCGGTCGGCCTCGGCCGGGTCCTTGGGGGCGGCCAGGACGGAGAAGCCGCCCTCGTGCTGCACCAGGAACTCGTCGAGGTGCTCGCCGAAGTCGAACTCGTCGTCGTCGCGGTGGAGCGCGTCGTAGATGGTGTAGTTGGGGCGCAGCCGCAGGGCGGTCGACACCTCGCCGAACTGGAGGTCGAGGTCGACCAGCACTACCCGCCTTCCGGTGTGGCGAGCCAGGAACAGCGCCATGTTGGTGGCCATGAACGTCTTGCCGCAGCCGCCGGTGGCGGAGCTGACGGTGAAGACCCGGGCCTGCGTCGGGACGGGGGGAGCGACCGGCAGCGGGATCACGCCCGGCGCCGTCTTCGGCGCGGTGCCCGCCATCCGGCGGCCGCCGATGTCCAGTGCCCGTTCGAGGGCGATGACGAGGTCGTCATGGTCGAAGGGCAGCCGGAGGATGTCGTCGGCGCCGGCCTGGACGATCTCCCGGAGGCTGGCGTCGGGCCGGTCGGAGAATGCGAGCACGATCGAGGTGGCGGGGGCGTCCTCGTGCAGCCCGGCCAGGCGCCGCAAGCCGGAGCGGCTGGCCAGCGACGGACCGGCGAAGAGCACGGTGAAGGGGCCCTCCTGCTGCAGCACGTCGCTGACGGCACCGACCCGGTTGCAGGCGACGACCTCGACCGAGGGATCGATTCCTTCCGCCGCCTCCCGGATCGATTCCGCCAGGTCGGCGGAGCGCTCGAGGACGAGAATCTTGGGCTTCACCATTCCCCCTAGAAGGCGTTCTTGTAGGTGTGACCGGCCGGCCGCGGCTGCGGGGCCTGACCCTTCGGCACCAGCGTCAGCCACAGCGACTGGAACTTGGCGAAGAAGATGACCTGCTCGGCCTGAACGGTGTCGAGGGCCAGGAGGTAGGTGGCGTTCCCGGTGTCAGCGCCGGGGCCGGGGCTGGTGACGGCCAGGACCTCGACGGCGGACAGGATCAGACGGGTGGCGGGGCCCGCCGGGTCGGCGCCGGCGCCCTTCTCGTCGAGGATCCCGTAGACGTTGACGGTGTCGCCGGCCTTGGCGTAGCCGGCCAGTCCGCCGACGTAGGGCACCTGCACCGCCACGGCCTGCTTGCCGTCGGGGATCGTGAAGCTGGTCGGGGCGGCGGGCGCGGCGTTGTTGATGACGACGGTGCCGGCCTGGAGGGTCGTGGTGGTGGTGGAGGCGGCCGTCTTGTCGGAGTCGTCCGAACCCGTGAACGAGACGAGGACGACACCCGCGCCAATGGCGAAGATGACCAGACCGAGGATCAGCATCTGGGTGGAGCGGCGCATCGCCAATGGACTCTCCTGAGCGCGTTGAACGACCTGTGACTCTTTATGTCGGCTGGGTACCAGGTATCACTGATAGTCCGGGCGGGTCATTTGAGGGCCAGACGGGAACTAGTGCGGGGGACGAGTGGGGCCATATCGGATGGCGGGCGGCGCCCGTTCGCGACAGGACGGTGATTCCGCACAATCGATCTCGACCGGCGGGTGGTCGGTGAGGACGAGTTCGGTGAACGGTTCCGGCGTCCGCAGGTCGATCTCGGTTTCGATCGGCTCGTCGTCGAAGGTCGGACCGTCCTCGAGAACCGGAGCGGGTTCGGCAGGGAGCGGTTCGGAGAGAAGCGCCGAAAGGGCCGTGGTCAGCAGGGTGCTGATCGTCGATCTCGGCTTCCCGGCGATCAGCGGCACCCCGACGTTGATCGAGCGGGGCACGTCGCGGGAGTAGGGGATGGCGATCTGCCCGCCGTCGATGGTCGAGTCGGCCTCGGCCTTGTTGAGGACGACCGAGACGCCGGCCGGCGTCACGCCGAGGCGCTCCAGCATCCCCAGGTAGCGGCCCAGGCTCACGCGGCTGAGGCGGTCTGGTGTGGCCACGGCCAGGACGTGGTCCGTGGCGTCGAGGGCGGCGCGGAACAGGTCGCTCAATCCCTCGTGGGTGTCGATCACCACCCACGCGCCGCGGGCCCGGAGTACGTCGAGGATGCGGGTCACGTCGCCCGGCGTGACCGAATCCGCCTCTTCCGGCTGGCGGGGGGCGGCCAGCACCCTGAAGCCGTCCGGGTGGGTCAACAGGAATCCGTCGAGGATCTCCTCGAGGTCATAGCCCTCCGCTTCGGCGGCCAGGGCGTCGATGATCGTCTTGTCGGGCCGGAGCCGGAGGGCGGTCGAGACCTCGCCGAACTGGAGGTCGAGGTCGAACAGCACCACCGGCCGGTCGGTGGTGCGGGCCAGGAACTCGGCGGCGTTGGTGGCCAGGAACGTCTTGCCGCAGCCGCCCGACGCCGACGCCACCGTGACAACCCGGCCCCGGCCGGTGCCGCCGGCGCCGTCGGCCATGATCCCCAGTCGGGCCCGGGTGATCCGGGTGGCCCGGAGCAGCGTCCGGTGCAGATCGTCGTCGGCGTCGTGGAGCGGCAGCAGGTCGGACGCCCCCACCCGCACGATCTCCTCGAGCTCGACCGGCGGCCGATCGCGGAGCGCCAGCAGGACGGTGACCCAGGGATGGCGCCGGTGGAGCGACGCCAGGCGCCGCAGGCCCGCCCGGTGCATGAGCGACGGGCCGGCGACGATGACGTCCCAGGCCGACCCGTCGAGGAGCGCCTCGGCCCGGTCGGCGTCGGGGCAGGCCCTCACCTCGGCCCCGGATCCCCGCGCCGCCACGACGTTGTGGCGGAGTCGGGCCGCCAGGTCGGTCGTGCGGTCGAGGACGAGAACCCTCGGCCCGGGACTGGTCAACGGGCGGTCACCCGGCCAGCCGCAGGCCGCTGCAGTTGACGGCCAGCGCGGCGATGTCGGCCCCGCCGAACTGCAGGCCGAGCACCTCGGCCAAGGGCGCCACCAGGGCGTCGTCGAGGCCGCCCAACAGACCGTTGATGGCCGGAACCACGATCGAGGCGATCTGACCCAGGTTGATGATCCCGTTGAGGATCGAGATGTTGGCGTTCGAGAAATTGAGCAGGCCGTCGAGCCCGAGGTTGCTCGAACCGACCGACTTGGCATTGCTGGGGCCGAACTCGCCCGGGTAGTTGAAGGTTGTGCTGTAGTTCCCCGGTGTGGTCTTGGCCCCGGCGGCCAGGGTCAGCTGGGCCACGTCGATCGGAATGAACAGCACCGTCGCCCGGACCGCCAGGCTGATGGCGGAATTGAGGTTCACCGCCTGCGTCGTGGAATTGACGGTGATGCTCGGCGTGGCGCAGTTGATGGCCGACAGCGTGCCTGTGGCACCGGCGGCGGTGAGGTCGATCGGCAGCGCGCCGTACACACTCACGCTGAGCAGGCCGGGGATGCCGATGGGAAGGTTGATGACCGGGTTGATCGAGAGGCGCACCTGGGCCGTTTCGATCGACGGCCCGCCGGCGGGCCCGAAGTAGATCTTGGGCGGCTCGATCACGGTGGCCGACGCCGTGACACTGGTCACGCCCGGGACGGAGACCGTGGTGGTCGGGATCGACAGGGCGTGTCCGCCCTGCTTCTCCAGGACGAAGGCACTGGCCGTCAGGAGTTGCAGCAGGTTGAGGGAGGCGGTGGCGGCGGCCGTCTCGGCGCCGGAGGCGATCTCGATGAACTCGCCGAGCTGCACCGTCCCCTCCAGGGAGGCGCCGAGGATCATGCTGTTGAGCAGGTTCACCGCCGCCGTGTTGCCCTGGGCGTTGAGGGCAGCGATCGAGGCCACCATGAAGTCGTAGATGCCCACCGACGTGGTGAGCAGCTGCGTCGGTGAGAGCGCGGTCACCGGCAGGTTCAGCCCGATCTGCTCCAACGTTACGTTGGCGTTGACGAGGCCGTTGTAGCTCACCGCGTTGAGGCCAAAGGCGTCGCCGAGGAGGGCGTTGAGGACCCCGTTCCCGCCGGCCGGGATGCTGGCCAGCCACGACCCGATGGAGAAGCCGCCGGTGGCCACCTGGGTGGCGGTGGCCGCCCGGCTGGTCGTCTTCGCCCCTCGCTGGAAGGCGAAGTCCACGGTGCCGGAGGCGGTGACCCGCACGGCGGTGGGGACGGACGTCGACGTCACCGTCTGGATGGCGCCGTTGAGCACCGGCGTGGCGATGAGCGAGAACGTGGTGCCGCTCATCGTCCCCAGGTCGACGGTCAGCTTGGAGAACGGCATGTTGTTGCGGCTGGCGCTGGCCTGGACGGCGGTCACGACCGCACCTGAGGCGCCCGACAGCGACGCGGCGGTGCTGCCGCCGAGAGTCCGGCCGGCGTCCATGGCGATCACGTCCGCCTTGGCCTGGAGCGTCCGGTTGTTGTTGGTCACCCGGCCGACGTCGACGGCGAGGGCGGTCGCCCCGATCATCGTCACCATGGCAACGCTGGTGACGACGAGGACGGCGCCCTTCTGCTCGCCGGCCCGGTGGCGGAACCAGCGCATGTTCATCAGTTCACCTGTGTGATCGAGGTCGACTTGATCGTGTCGGGCAGCAGCAGCCCCAGGCCCGGGAACTTCGGGAGGAGGGGGTGGTTCTTGTAGTCGTAGGTGATCTGGACCCGCATGCAGTTGCTGCCGGTGCAGCCGGTGTCGGCCGGTGCCGTGCTGTAGGTGCAGCTCATGCCGGCGCTGGTGCAGGACTTCTTGAACGCCCCGAGGGCCGGGACCACGGCATTGGCGGCGGCGGTGGCCGCCGTGCCCGACGAGGCGACGGCGGCGGCCCGGGCCCCTTCGGCGGCGGCCTGCGTGAGTCCCTGCTTGAAGGACAGGGCGTAGCCGTAGGAGATGATCCCGAAGAGCAGCATCAGCAGCACGACGCTGGCGATGGCGAACTCGACGACCGCCGCGCCCCGCTGGTCCCCGGCTCGGCAGGAGATGCTGTTAGTGACGGCGTGGCTCAACCTGTTCCCTCCGGCTCCGTAATTGCGTCTCGACCATCCCTGCGGGGTGCTGGATAGCCCGGTCGGGCCATTTCCCAGACCCCTCCGGACTAGCCCGGGGTTCGAACCACCCCGAAGCTCCAATCCCTTGTGCGGCAAGGGTGTTCGCCTACCCTCGTTCGGCATGCTTCGTGTCGGACTGAGCGGTGGGATCGGATCGGGGAAGTCGACCGTGGCCCGCGGACTAGCGCGTCGCGGCGCGATCGTGATCGACGCCGACGCCATCGCCCGGGAGGTAGTCGAGCCCGGCCAGCCCGGGCTGGCGGCGGTGGTCGAGCGCTTCGGTCCGGGCGTTCTGGACGAGCACGGGCGGCTCGACCGGCCGGCGCTGGCCGCGCTGGTCTTCGAGGACGCCGCCGCCCGGGCTGACCTCAACGCCATCGTCCATCCCCTGGTGGCGGCCGAGACGGCCCGGCGGCTGGCCGCCGTCCCGGCCGACTCCGTGGTGGTGATGGACGTGCCGCTGCTGGTGGAGGCGGCCCGGTCGGGCTACGACGTCGTGGTGATCGTCGAGGCGCCCGAGGCCGTGCGCTTGGAGCGGCTGGTCGGCCGGGGGATGTCGGAAGACGACGCCCGGCGCCGGATGGCCGCCCAGGCCAGCGACGAGGAGCGGCGCAGAGTGGCCGACGTGGTCCTCGACAACTCCGGGTCGGAGGAGGAGCTGGAGGCCCAGCTCGACTCCCTGTGGACCCAGCTCACCGCCTCGCTCCGGGCATAACTGTCAGACCCCGCCGATAAGGTGGCCTCATGCCGCCGTTCGAGCTGGTATCCGACTTCGCGCCCGCCGGTGACCAGCCCGCGGCCATCGAGTCCCTGAGCGAGGGGCTGGATGCGGGGGAGCGGTTCCAGACGCTGCTCGGCATCACCGGGTCGGGCAAGTCGTTCACCATCGCCGGGGTGATCGCCCGGGCCCAGCGGCCCACGCTGGTGCTGGCGCCCAACAAGAGCTTGGCCGCCCAGCTGACCAGCGAGTTCCGGGAGTTCTTCCCGAGGAACCGGGTGGAGTACTTCGTCTCCTACTACGACTACTACCAGCCCGAGGCCTACATCCCGTCGACCGACACCTACATCGAGAAGGACAGTTCGATCAACGACGAGATCGACCGGCTGCGCCACGCCGCCACCAGCGGGCTGCTCTCCCGGCGCGACGTGATCATCGTCGCCTCGGTCTCGGCCATCTACGGCCTCGGCGCCCCCGACGAGTACGCCCACCAGCTCCTCACCCTGCAGGTGGGGGAGGAGCGCGACCAGCGGGCGATCCTGTCCCGCATGGTCGACATGGGCTACGAGCGCAACGACCTCAACTTCGTCCGCAACAAGTTCCGGGTGCGGGGCGACACCATCGAGGTCTTCCCGGCCTACGACGAGCGGGCCACCCGGATCCAGATGTTCGGCGACGAGATCGAGCGGATCGTCTCCGTCGATCCGGTCACCGGCGAGGTGGTGGAGGACCTCGAGAAGCTGGTCATGTTCCCGGCCTCCCACTACGTGGTGTCGAAGACCCGCATGGAGCGGGCCATCGCCCAGATCGAGGAGGAGCTGAAGGACCGGTTGGCCGTGCTGGAGGGCGCCGGCAAGCTCCTCGAGGCCCAGCGGCTGCGGATGCGCACCACCTACGACCTGGAGATGCTCCGGGAGGTCGGGGTCTGCTCGGGCATCGAGAACTACTCGAGGCATCTCGACGGGCGCTCCGCCGGCCAGCGGCCCTACACCCTGCTCGACTACTTCCCCGACGACTTCCTCACGATCATCGACGAGTCGCACGTCGCCGTCCCCCAGCTCCACGGCCAGTACGAGGGCGACCGGTCGCGCAAGGAGACCCTGGTCGAGCACGGGTTCCGGCTGCCGTCGGCCATCGACAACCGGCCGCTGCGGTTCGAGGAGTTCACCGAGCGGGTCGGCCAGGTGATCTTCATGAGCGCCACCCCATCGGCCTTCGAGCTCGAGGTGTCGTCGCGGGTGGTGGAGCAGATCGTCCGGCCGACCGGGCTAATGGACCCGCAGATCATCGTCCGGCCGACGAAGGGTCAGATCGACGACCTGGTGGCCGAGATCCGGGCCCGGGAGGAGGCCGACCAGCGGGTGCTCGTCACCACGCTGACCAAGAAGATGGCCGAGGACCTGACCGACTACCTCCTCGAGCTCGGCATCCGGGTCCGCTACCTCCACTCCGACATCGACACGATCCAGCGGGTGGAGATCCTCCGGGCGCTGCGGCTCGGCGAGTTCGACGTGCTGGTCGGCATCAACCTTCTCCGGGAGGGCCTCGACCTGCCCGAGGTGTCGCTGGTGGCCATCCTCGACGCCGACAAGGAGGGTTTCCTCCGGTCCGAGACGTCGCTGATCCAGACGATCGGGCGGGCGGCCCGGAACGTCGAGGGCCAGGTCGTCATGTACGCCGACCAGATGACCGACTCGATGCGGAAGGCCATCTCGGAGACCGAGCGCCGCCGAGGCCTGCAGGCGGCCTACAACGCCGAGCACGGCATCGATCCCCAGACCATCCGCAAGAAGGTCAGCGACATCCTCGAGATGATCCGGGGGAAGGACGAGGGCGCCCCGGTGCCGGCCCGGGGCCGGCGCCGCCCGACGGCCCGGGAGCAGGCCCGCCGCCAGGAGATCCTGGAGATGCCCCACGAGGAGCTCGGCCGGCTCATCCAGAGCCTGGAGGAGGAGATGCACGAGGCGGCCGCCGAGCTGCGCTTCGAGTACGCCGCCCGCCTGCGCGACGAGATCAACGACCTGAAGCGCGAACTGCGCGAGGCCGGTTAACCTCCCGAACCCCATGTCGGAGACGCTGATCGTCCGGGGCGCCCGGGAACACAACCTCAAGAACGTCAACCTGGAGCTGCCCCGGGACCGGCTGATCGTCTTCACCGGCCTGTCGGGGTCGGGGAAGTCGTCGCTGGCCTTCGACACCATCTACGCCGAGGGGCAGCGCCGCTACGTGGAGTCGCTGTCGTCCTACGCCCGGCAGTTCCTGGGCCAGATGGACAAGCCCGACGTCGACTTCATCGAAGGGCTCTCGCCGGCCATCTCCATCGACCAGAAGTCGGCGTCGCGCAACCCCCGGTCGACGGTCGGGACGATCACCGAGATCTACGACTACCTCCGGCTGCTCTACGCCCGCATCGGGGTGCCGCACTGCCCCCAGTGCGGCCGCCAGATCACCCGGCAGACGCCGCAGCAGATCGTCGACCGGGTGCTGGAGCTGCCCGAGGGGACCCGTTTCCAGGTGCTGGCGCCGGTGGTGCGGGGCCGGAAGGGGGAGTACGAGTCGCTGCTGGCCGACCTCGGCCGGCAGGGCTACACCCGGGCCCGGGTCGACGGCGAGGTCATCGAGCTGACCGGCACCGAGGCGGCCCGGCCCCGGCTGGCCCGCTACGAGCAGCACACGATCGAGGTGGTGGTCGACCGGCTGGTCCGCCGGCCCGGCATCGAGCGGCGCCTGACCGACTCGCTGGAGACGGCGCTGCGCCTGGCCGAGGGCGTGGCCGAGGTCGAGATCGTGGCCCGGGACGGCGAGGAGAGTGTTGAGGGTGAGACCCTGACCTTCTCCCAGCACCTGGCCTGCGCCCACTGCGGCCTGTCGTTCGACGAGCTGGCCCCCCGGAACTTCTCCTTCAACTCGCCCTACGGCGCCTGCGAACGCTGCGACGGGCTCGGCACCCGCTTCGAGGTCGATCCCGAGCTGGTGGTGAGCGACGACGAGCTGTCGATCGACGGCGGGGCCATCGCCCCCTGGGCCGGCTTCCGGGGCGAGTACTTCGGCCGCGTCCTCCAGGCCGTGGCCAACTCCTACGGGTTCTCGACCTCCACGCCGTGGAAGAAGCTCAAGGCCGCCGACCGCAAGGTCATCCTCTACGGCACCGGCGGGAAGCAGGTCCTGGTCCAGTACCGGAACCGCTACGGCCGGGCCCGGTCCTACTCCACCCGCTACGAAGGCGTCATCCCCTGGCTGGAGCGCCGGCACTCCGAGGCCGAGAGCGACCGCACCCGGGAGCAGATCGAGGGCTACATGCGGGAGGTGCCGTGCCCCGAGTGCGGCGGCTCCCGGCTGCGGCCCGCCACGCTGGCGGTGAAGGTCGGCGGCCGGAACATCCACGAGATCACGAGCCTGCCGATCCGCGACTCGGCCCGGTTCTTCGCCGAGCTCGACCTGTCGGAGCGGGACCGGATCATCGCCGAGCGGGTCCTCAAGGAAGTCAACGAGCGGCTGACGTTCCTGCTCGACGTGGGGCTCGACTACCTGTCGCTGGCCCGGTCGTCCGGCACGCTGGCCGGGGGCGAGGCGCAGCGCATCCGGCTGGCGTCCCAGATCGGCAGCGGCCTGGTGGGGGTGCTGTACGTCCTGGACGAGCCGTCGATCGGCCTCCACCAGCGGGACAACCGCCGCCTCATCGACACCATGGTGCGCTTGCGCAACTTGGGCAACACGGTGATCGTGGTGGAGCACGACGAGGAGACGATCCGGGTCGCCGACCACATCGTCGACATCGGGCCCGGCGCCGGCATCCACGGCGGCGAGATCGTGGTCGACGGGACGCTCGACGACCTGGTGGCCGAGCCCCGCTCGATCACCGGCGCCTACCTGTCGGGCCGCCGGGAGATCCCGGTGCCGGAGATGCGCCGCTCGCCGGGCGACAACTGGGTCGTCGTGCGGGGAGCGCGGGAGCACAACCTGGCCGACATCGACGTCGAGTTTCCGCTCGGCTGTCTGGTGGCCGTGACCGGCGTGAGCGGCAGCGGCAAGTCGACGCTGGTCAACGACATCCTCTACCTGGCCCTGATGCAGAAGATCTACCGGTCGAAGACGGTGCCCGGCCGGCACCGAACGATCGAGGGGGCCGAGCACCTCGACAAGGTCATCGACATCGACCAGTCGCCCATCGGGCGCAGCCCCCGGTCGAACCCCGCCACCTACACCGGCGTCTTCGACAAGATCCGCAACCTCTTCGCCCAGACGCAGGAGGCGAAGGTCCGGGGCTACCAGCCGGGCCGGTTCTCCTTCAACGTGAAGGGCGGCCGCTGCGAGGCCTGCGCCGGCGACGGCACGATCAAGATCGAGATGCACTTCCTGCCCGACGTGTACGTCCCCTGCGAGGTGTGCAAGGGCGCCCGCTACAACCGCGACACGCTCGACGTCACGTTCAAGGGCAAGAACATCGCCGAGGTGCTCGACCTGACCGTCGAGGAGGCCTGCGAATTCTTCGCCAACCAGCCGGTGATCTCCCGGCACCTGACCACGCTGAAAGACGTCGGCCTCGGCTATATCCGGCTCGGCCAGCCGGCCACGACGCTGTCGGGCGGTGAGGCCCAGCGGGTGAAGCTGGCCTCCGAGCTGGCCAAGCGGGCCACCGGGCGGACGATCTACATCCTCGACGAGCCGACCACCGGCCTCCACTTCGAAGACGTGCGGCACCTCATCGGCGTGCTGCAGCGCCTCGTCGACGCCGGCAACACCGTGCTGGTCATCGAGCACAACCTCGACGTGATCAAGACCGCCGACTGGATCGTCGACCTCGGCCCCGAAGGCGGCGACGGCGGCGGCCGGGTCGTCGCCGAAGGCCCGCCCGAGGCGGTGGCCAAGGTCCCCGAGTCCCACACCGGCCGCTTCCTGGCCGGCATGCTCGGCCTGGAGCCGGCACCGGCCGATCCGCCCGCACCGAAGACGGCCAAGCGGGTGGCCGCGGCGTCGGCCACCCCTGCCGGCACCAAGGCGAAGGCGACGGCCCGGAAGGCCCCCGCCAGACGGGCCCGCAAAGCCTGAGCTACGCCGGCGGGGCTACGGCTGGGCCCAGGAGCCGAGGTTGTGGAAGGTGAGGGAGAGGGCGAGGAGGGCGGCGCTGGCCGGGACGGCATAGCGCGTCGACCGTTCGTTGAGGACGTCGGCGGCGGCCAGGAACAACGGGAAGGCGGTCAGGAGGTCGCGGGGGCGGAGGCCGTCGGTCCGGGTGAGGACGCTGATCGTCAGCACGGTGAACGTGTAGACCGCCAGCACGCTCGGCCACCGTCGCCGCACCAGGATCACCCCGGTGATGACGGCGAACACGAGGGACAGGGTGGCCGTGGCCGGCATCGCCTCGGAGAACGGGGCCCGCACGAACTCCCAGGCCATGGTGAGCGCCGGCTCTCCGAAGCCGTGAAGCCCGCTGTTCCAGGCGGCCTCCGCATGGAGGTAGGTGAGCGGGTCGCCGGTATGGATCCAGAGGTACAGGAAGTAGGCCACTGTCCCGAGGGGCGCCAGCAAGGGCGCGACAAGAGGCCGGAGCCGGAAACCGTCGCGGCGAATCACGACCGCGGCCTGCCACAGGCAGACCGGCACGAGGGCGAGGGCGGAGGCCCGCGAGAAGCTGGCCAGAGCGGCGCAGAGGCCGGCGGTCCACCAGCGTTCGTCGAGCAGCGCCACGAGGCACAGCGCGGCGAGTGCCACCATCACGCCCTCGGAGTAGGGCATCGACAGCACCATCGAACCGGGGAAGAACGCCCACAGCGTCACGGCCCGCAACGCCCGGCCGGGGTCACCGGTCAGGCGGAGGGCGAGGCGATGCACCACCACGACGGTGACGGCGCCGGCGGCGACCGAGACGGCGATACCGGCCACCGCGTTCGACAGCGGGCTCAGGAAGGCCAGGACCTTGATCAGCAGCGGGAACAGCGGGAAGAAGGCCAGCGTGCTCTCGACCGCGTGGCCGGCCACCGTCGGCACGTCCTGCGGGTACCCCTCCTCGACGACCCGCAGGAACCAACCGGAGTCCCAGCGGTTCAGCAGGGCCACCGGCCCGACACCGACCCGCATGCCGGCCACGGTCGCCACGATCAGCGTGAGCAACCGGGACTGGGCATAGACGCCGAGCGCCGCCCGCAGCCCACTCTGTCGGGCTGGTTCGCGGAGAGGCTCCGGGCCCGCGGCGGGCGCGGGCGCGACAATGCTCACCGCGGTGTCCGGCGGTAGAGGGTCACCTGGCCGTAGCGGGTGACGTACGGGAAGTCGGCCAGGTAGGGCGAGCGGGCGAAGGCGTCGTAGGCCACGGCCTGCTCGGGATGGAGCACGGGGCCCACGACGACGGCGTCGATGGCGGCCGCCTTCTCCGGTGTCGACGTCCGGGCGGCGGCCGGCAACGGAAAGGCCGGCGTCACCTCGGCCAGGGCGAAGGGGAAGAGCAGAAGCTGCTCACGATGTGACAGATGGGGGCCGATCTCGTCCGTCGCCATGACGGTCTCGTCCGGACCGATCTGGGCCAGCGCCCGCCGGTAATCGCTGATCGGGGCGGCCGTGGTGGTGAGCTGGCCGAGCGGGCCGGCGGCCACCAGCAGGGCACCGCTGCCGACGACGGCCAACTTCGGGTTGTCGAGGGCGGCGGCGACCTGGTGGGCCCGGGGCACGGCGCTGGCCGCGGCCAGCAGCAGGAACGGGAAAAGGTAGGCGTCGTAGTGGAAGTGCACCGAGTGGAACTGGGGGATGGCCGACGCCAGCAGCGGCAGCGCCGGCAGAGCCGCCAAGGCCAGGCGGCGCGGCGCCAGCGCCGGCAGGAACCCGAGCGGCGCCAGGAGCCCGACGAGAATCAGCGACACGTTGTCGAGCCGGGCGATGCCGAGGAGGAACCGGCCGGCGCTGCGGAGCGGATGCAGCAGCGCCACCGACGGGCTCTCGGCGAGATAGCCGTAGTGGTAGGCCCAGTGCCGGTCGGAGCCGAGGAGCGCGGCGACGGCTCCGCCGGCGGCCATCCACCCGAGGACACCGGCGACGAGGAGCAGCCGGAAGCGACGACCCGTGCTATCCACGGACGTGAACCCGGCCAGCGCCATCGCCGCCGCCGCCAGACCCAGGTCGTCCCGCAGGACGAGGAGCGCCACGGCGCAGCCGACCAGCAACCTCCGCCGGTCGAGGAGAGCGGCCCGCAGCCCGACCAGCAGGAAGGGCACGGCCAGCGTCGTGGTGTGGAAGTCGTACAGGGCGGCGTTCCACAGCAGCGGGCTGGCCAGGTAGGCGAAGCGGAACGCCCCCCGCCATCGGCCGGTCACGCCGACCGTGTCGAGCAACGGCCCCAGGGCCAGGAACCCGGCGCCGAGCGCCACCGCCTGGGCGGCCAGAAGCCACAGCGGAGAGGCGGCCAGCCGGTAGAGCGGCGCGAAGGCCAGCAGAGCGGGGGAGAAGTGGTCGGCGAAGGCATTCCACCCGATCGTGCTGAGCTCGGGGGCTTGAAAGTTCGCCAGCTTCCAGATCGCCTGGTCGTAGACCGCCAGGTCCAGGCTGGTCGACCGGAACGTCGCGTGCCGGAACCAGGCCAGGCCGAACACGGCCAGGGCCATCCCCACCGCCAGCACCCGCGACCGGCGATCGGTGCCGCGGGCCAGGCTCACCGCCGTCATGAGCCCGTTCGGCGGTAGAGGAGGACGTCGGCGAACCGGCCCTGAAGCCGGAAATCCCGGGCATAGGGCGACGATGTGAACGCGTCGAGGATCTCCTGCCCCTGGGCGTCGCGGGGAGCGGCCAGGATCACGACGTCGATGGTGGCGGCGGTCTCGGCGTCTACCCGGCGCGCCTTGGGCGTGAGCGGCATCAGCGGCTTCACGTAGTAGAAGGGATACGGGTACAGCAGCAGCTGATCCCGGTGCGCCAGATGAGCGCCGAGCGACATGCCCACCGCAGCCCCATCGCCGGGCTTGATCAGACGCAGAGCGGCCCGGGCCCCGGCCGGGTCGGGAGCATCCTTCGTGAGGCTGTCGGTCGCCGGTGGGCCGAACAGCCAGAACCCGAGCAGGGTGAACGAGACCAGGAACATCCAGGCGTGGGGTTCCCGCAGTCGCTCGGGCAGTCGGGCCAGTGCCGCTCCCGTGGCCACCAGGAGGAAGGGAAGGATCGGCCCGCCGTAGTGGAACTTGGGCGAGTGGAACTGGGAGCCGGCCGAGGCCAGCAGCGGAAGCATCATCACGCCGGCCGCCAGGACCCACTTCGGCTTGAGCAGCGGGAGGAGGACGAGCGGCCCGAGGAAGGCCAGCACCAGGAACAGGTTGTCGAGCCGGCCGACGCCCTCCACGAGTCGCACGGCGCTCCGTAGCGGGTGGAGCAGCGCGTCGGTGGGACTCTCGGCCAGGTAGCCGTAGTGGAAGCTCCAGTGCCGGTCGGAGCCCAGAACCTTGGCCAGGACGCTCCCGAAGACCGTCCACCCGAGGCCCAGGGCGGCCAGTCCCAGGCGGAGCCGCAGCCCTGAGCCCGCCCGAGCCGCCGGACGGGTGGCGCCCACCAGCGCCATGGCGGTGACGGCCGGGCCGAGGTCGTCCCGGAGCAGGAGGATGGCGGCGGCACAGGCCACCAAGGCCATCCGGCGATCGGTGAGCGCGCCGGTGATGCCGGCCAGCAGGAACGGAATGGCCAGCGTTGTGGGATGAAAGTCGAACAGAGCGGCGTTCCACAGCAACGGGCTGAAGACATACGCCACCGCCACGGCCGCCGCGGCCCGCCGAGGCGTGCCGACGGCGTCGAGAGCGGGCCGGAGGGCCAGATAGCCGGCGCCGACCGCCACTGCCTGGGCGGCGAGCAGCCACAGCGGAGTCGCCGCCAACCAGTACAGGGGGACGAACAGCACGAGGACCGGCGACAGGTGGTCGGCGAAGGCGTTCCACCCGATGCTCGTGACCTCCGGCGCCGTGAAGTGCGCCATCTTCCAGATCGCCTGATCGAAGACGCCGAGGTCGAGCGTGCCCGAGCGAAACGTCGCATGGCGGTACCAGGCCAGGACGAACACCGCTATCGCCAGGCCGCCGGCCACCGCCAGGCTCGGGCGGTCCATGCGGAGGAGCGGCGGGCGACGTCCCGCCCGGCCGGTCTCGCCGTCCGGCAGCGAGCCGAGAACGGTGGGGGCCACCGCCGTCCGATGTTCGCGTTCGAGCCGCCGCGTCCCGACTGACATTGCTTTCACATGTCGGCATCGTTCCGGCGGTTCTGAAGGCGGTCCTGTTCAAGCCGGCCGATCCCGCTGCCGATGGACGGGGGTGACCATCGGTACACCCCAGCGCGTCGCGCCCGCCGGCGCCCCCGCCGGCGCGGTCGTGCGGCCCCGCCGGGTTCCGTGGCGGCCGTCGTCCTGGCCCGCGCCTCTGTTCGTCGCCTTCACCTACGGGCTGTCCCGCCTGTGCGTCCTGGCCGGTTTCGCCGCCGCGGCGGCGTTCCAGGCCGGGATGTCGTTCGGTCGGATCCCCGTCCTCTGGGACGGGCTGTGGTACCTGCAGCTCGCCGGCGACGGGTACCCGTCCGCCGTCCCCGAGGTCGCCGGGAAGGCGACGGCGAGCACGTTGGCTTTCTTTCCGGTGTTCCCGCTGGCGATCCGGCTGGTGAGCGCGATTCCCGGGGTGTCCGACGCGGCGGCGGGGCTGGTCGTGTCGTCGGCCACCGGAGGTCTGGCCGCCTGGCTCGTGTACCGGCTGGCCGAGCGCCTGGCCACACCGGCCGTCGCCCGCCGGGCCACGATGCTGTTCTGCTTCTTCCCGGGGTCGATCGTCTTCTCGCTGGTGTACTCCGAGGGGCTGATGATCGCCCTGGCGGCCGGGTGCTTCCTCGCCCTCCACGAGCGGCGCTGGGTCGTGGCCGGCGGGCTGGCCGGTCTCGCCACCGCCTGCCGGCCCAACGCCGTCGTGCTGGTGCTGGCCTGCGGCTGGGCGGCGGTGGAGGCCGCCCGCCGCGGCGACCGGCGGGGCCTGGTCACCCCGGTGCTCGGCGTCGCCGGCCTCGCTGCCTTCCTGGCCTTCCTGTGGGTCCGCACCGGCGAACCGGGCGCCTGGCTGCGGGTGCAGCACAGCGGCTGGAACCAGCAGATCGACTTCGGCCAGACACTCCTGCGCGTGATCAGCTGGCCCCTCCCGGCGCCCTACGGCGCCGGGGAACGCATCCTCATCGCCGGCGGGCTGGCCGTGGCCGTCGTCGGGCTCGTCGCCCTCGTCCGGCTGGTCCGCCGCTGCGGCTGGCCGGCGCCGCTGGCGGTCTACGCCGCCGGCATCATCGTCCTGGCGTCGATCTACCGGGTCGACACGCTCCGGCCCCGGTCGGTGCTGGCCGCCTTCCCGCTGTTCATCGCCCTCGGGATGCGGACCTCGGGCCGCACCGCCCGCCGGCTGGCCATCGCCGGCGCCGGCGCTCTCCTCGTGCTGCCCTGGTACTACGCGCTTCCGTTCGCCTCCTCGTCGTCGCCCTGAGCGAGACTCGGATCGTGACCACCGACGACGTCGCCGGCGCCGATCCCTGGGAGCAGCACGCCGGGTGGTGGCAGGAGGGCTTCACCGACGGCGCCGACCCCGAGTACGAGGAGCAGATCCTTCCGCTGGCGGCCGAATGGCTCCGGGGCGCCGACCGGGTCCTCGACGTCGGCACCGGCGAAGGGCAGCTGGCCCGGCTGGCGGTGAAGGGCGGCGCCGGCCTCGTTCTCGGCGTCGATCCCACGTGGGGTCAGCTCACGACGGCCCGGGAGCGGGCCGGAGGGCCGGTTTACGCCAGAGGCGCGGCCGCCGCGCTGCCCGTCCGCAGCGGCAGCTTCGACGCCGTCGTGGCCTGCCTCGTGTTCGAGCACATCGTCGACTACGCCGAGGCCATCGGGGACGTCGCCCGCGTGCTGCGGCCCGGCGGCCGGTTCCTGTTCTTCCTCAACCACCCGCTGCTCCAGACACCGGGGAGCGGCTGGATCGACGACCACATCCTCGAGGAGCAGTACTGGCGGATCGGCCCGTACCTCGTGGACGACGACTCGCGGGAGGAGGTCGCCCCCGGCGTGTGGCTGCCGTTCATCCACCGCCCGCTCAACCGGTACGTGAACGCCATGGCCGGCCACGGCCTGCTGATCGAGCGGATGGAGGAGCCGCCGCCGCCGGAAGGGTTCCTGGAGCGGGCGGCCGAGTACCGCGAGGCGGCCACCATCCCCCGGCTGCTCTTCCTGGTTGCCCGCAAGCTGGACGGCTGAGGCCGCGGCGCGCTACGAGCGGGGCGATCCGGGCAACCGGAACAGCGACCACCCGAACTCCATCAGCGGGTAGGCCTGCGGTTCGGTTTCGAGAACCAGGTCCCAGTGCGTCTCGGCGTACTCCCGCTTCGGGTCGTTGCCGGCCAGCAGCACGTGCGTCACGCCGTACCGGCCTGCGAGGGCCTCGACCGCGTCGGCTGTGACGCCGGCGAACCGGCGCAGCCCGGGGGTGCAGGCCCAGCCGCCCAGCGCCTCCATGCGGGCGTTGTCCTCCGCCCAGGCGGCGCCACCGAAGGCGATGCCCTTGCAGTCGGCCACCACCGCCCGCCGGGACACCGCCCGCAGCCAGTAGATGGCGGGGTCGGCGGCGATGACCGCGCCCGGCTCGGTGACCCGCCCGACGGCCAGGGCGGCGGCCACACCGGGATCGGAGCGGTCATATCCGACATTGATCTTCGTGAGCCCGGCGAACGACCCGCCCTGGTGGAAGGCGGCATCAGGCCCGGCCAGCCAGACGACCCACAGCATGACCACCGCCGCCGCCCGGCGGGGCGTCCGATACCCGTCCCACAGCCGGGCCGCCAGCCAGACGAGCGTGAAGGCGGCCATCGGGAGCACGAGGCCGGCCAGGCGGTAGACATTGAACCGCTGGGCCAGTTGACCGAACAGCGGGACATCGAGCCGGTCCGCCACAGCGGCGGCCAGCAACCCGACGGCGGGCAAGGCGACGGCCGGAAGAACCGCCCGGCGCTCCCGGCGGTGGGCGACGGCGAAGGCGAGGGCGAGGCCGACGACCACGGCACCGCCGACGAACACGCCGGGTGTCCAGGAGTTCGCGTCGCAGTGGAACGGGATGGCCAGGCGGCAGGCCTCGAGCCAGCCGTCGCCGCCGTTCTCGATCCCGCGGAGATGGCCGACGACGGCGGCCTGGGCGATCAGCCCGGCGCCGACCGCGGTCAGCGCCAGCCGGTGGCGCGGCGGGCGCAGCGTGGCGAGGAGAGCGGTGGCCAGCAGGACCGGACCGAGGTCGGCGCCGTGCTGCACGTGGGCCAGGGCGGCTAGGACCGAGGCGACCACCGCGGCCCGCCACCGACCGGTGACCAGCGCCGCGACGGCCAGAAAGCCGAGGCAGGCGCCCAGTCCCTGGGGGAGGGCGAAGCCCCACAGCGCCGTGCCC
>JBFLYK010000048.1:0-47941 GCA_040756995.1 Actinomycetota bacterium
GGCGGGGCCGGCTTGGCCGGGCCGGGCGGCGGGGCCGGGGCCGGCTTGGCGGGGGGCGGCGGGGCTGGCTTCCCGTCGTCGATGGCCACCCGCACCCGGGCCGGGAGCTTGGCCGCCGGGACCCTGGTCGGCTGGATCCCGCCGTAGTAGGCGGCCAGGATCGCCTCCGCCTTCATGCCCCGCAGCGCCTTGCCGTAGGCGCCCCACTGGCTCATGCCGATGGCGTGACCGAAGCCCCGGCCGTCCAGGGTGGCGACCCGGGCGCCGTCGTCGGCCCGGAGTGTGAAGAGGATCGACGGCACCGTCCGGCTGCGGTCCGGTGGCGGCGGGACGGCGCCGCCGACCTTGGCCCGGAAGGCGGTGCGGGGCACGGTCACCTCACCGCCACCGCCCTCGGCGGAGTAACCGACCACCACGTCGCCGGCGGTGGCCCGCACCGACTTCACGGTCCCGGGCACGGCCAGCGCCCGGCCGATGTCGTCGTAGGACACCGTGAGCGCCCAGCGGTGCAGCGGGCACTTGGCGTCGTCGGGGTCGTCGATCACCTTCAGGTAGGGCTTCCCGCCGCTCACGCTGCGGCCGCCGTTGCAGGCCGAGTACTTGGCCAGGATCGGCCCGCCGCCCGACAGCAGGGCCATCCCGGCGGTGTCCCGCACCGCCGCCACCCACCGCTCGCCGTTGGGCGCCCGTTCCTTGGCCACGCCGCTGTAGACCTGGCAGCTCTCGGTGGCGCAGATCTGGGCGCCGAGGGCGGCGGCGGCGCCGGGCGCCCCATTGCCCAGCGTCCACAGCAGATAGGTCCGGGCGGCGATCGCCTGGGCCCGCAGCATCTCCGGCGGCCAACTCGACGGCACCTCGGAGATGCCCTTCAGGTAGTCGTCGAGAGCGACCTCGTTGACCGCCCCCACGCCGCCGCCCGTCCGCCGGATCTCCAGGAGGCCGCGGTACTCGCCGACGCCGGCCAGCGTCACGGTGGGGGCCGTGGTCGCTCCGGCGACCGCCAGCGGCTCGATGCGAGCGACGTCGGTCACGAGCGCCGGCCCCTTGGTCGCCTTGGTCGGCGGGCTCGACTTCTTGTTCGAGCTCCCGCCCTTGGCGGCCTGGGCGGACGGCGCCGCCGGCACCAGCAACGCACCGGCCACAAACGCGGCGAAAACCAGGCGGAGGCCTGTTCGCATAGCCCGTTACCCTGACACAAAAGTCACTCCGGCCACAAGAGCACCAAGAGTGATTCGCTCCGCGCTCGGAGCGGCCGGGCTACCGGCCGTTCTTGGCCAGGACGGCGGCCAGGGACTCGGCGGGGGCCCAGCCGAAGGCGATGAGCGTGTCGCCCTTGTCGGGGTCGACCGGCGCCAGCAGCGCCTGCACCTCAGGCTCGGGTTCATCGCCGAGGCGGATGTCGAGCTTGGGCTCCGGCGAGCCGTTGCCGGCCGACAGGAACGCCCGGTCGTCGTAGCGGTCGTCGCATCCGAACCGCTTGGCCAGCCGCCGGCCCCAGGCCCGGTCCTCG
This sequence comes from Actinomycetota bacterium, assembly GCA_040756995.1. Taxonomy (GTDB): domain Bacteria; phylum Actinomycetota; class Acidimicrobiia; order IMCC26256; family BP-133; genus BP-133. Next base: position 1,511 of record JBFLYK010000048.1, read on the forward strand.
CCGCTGGCCTTGTAGCCAGGCCGCGGGCAGGGCTCCTGGAGGGTGCCGAACAGCTGGTAGAGGGCCGGGTGGGCGATGCGTCCGGCGACGAGGACGTCCTCGTCGGGGAAGGAGATCGCCGCCCGGCGGTACAGCTCCGTGGTCATGGCCTCGAGCACCGGTCGAGGCTCCTCGACCGTGGTCGTGCCGAGACCCCACAGCACGCAGGGGGTGCCGCCGATCCGCTCCAGGGAACCGAAGAGGAACCCGTGGATCTCGTCCTCCTCCATGACCATCGTGACACGGCTGAAGCGCTCGACCTGATCGTCGATCGTGCTCTCAGGGAGGGGACTTCCGGCCTTCCGGAGAACCTGCGACAGTTCGTCCAGCTCGGCGGGCTTGAGGGAAGCCGAATCGCGGATATCGACGTCCATGGCGTGCCATTCTGGCGCGACCGGGCCCCTCCATGAAAGTCGTAGATAGTTTCAGAAGACGGAGTCGGCTCCCAGCAGGACCCGGAGCTCGGCGTGGAGGGCGTTGCCGGCGTCGACGCAGAAGTGCGGCCCGAGGCGCAGGACGGTGGTGCGGCGCCCGTCTTCCACGTGGAGCAGCACGGACGATTCGCCCGGGTGCCCCTCGAGGATCCGCTTGATCTCCGACACCAGCCGCTCGGTCAGCCGGGAGGCCGGGATCTTGAGCCGGACGGGCGGCCCTTCGCCCACGACGAGCTCCGGCCGCTTGATCTCCATGGCGATGAACTTCGCCTGGTCGTCGCGCCGGTCGATGCGGCCCTTCACGCAGACGACGCTGTCCTCCTCCAGCAGGTGACCGAAGTCGGCCATCGTCCGGGGGAAGACGAACACCTCCATGGCCGCCTCGAGGTCCTCGAGGACGAACGTGGCCATGAGGTCGCCCCGTTTGGTGTAGCGGCGGTTGAGCGCCGTCACGACGCCGCCCAGCGTCGTGGGGGCGCCATCGGACATCTCCTTGGCCTCGGTCAGCGTCGACTCGACGTGGCGGGCCAGCGCCGCCTGCGCCCCCATCAGGGGATGGTCGGAGACGTAGAGCCCCAGCATCTCCTTCTCGTAGGCGAGGCGCTGCATCTTGTCGAACTCCACGTCGGGGATGTCGACCCGGTCGATCTCGGCCGGCCCGCCGCCGACGGTCGCCTCGCCGAAGAGGCTCATGATCCCGGCCTCGGCCTCCCGCCGGCGGGCCAGGGCCGAGTCGGCGATGCGCTCGAAGACCATCAGCAGGCCCTTGCGGGGATGGCCGAGCGAGTCGAACGCGCCGGCCTTGATCAGCGACTCCAGCGCCCGCTTGTTCAGCACCTGCGGGTTGACGCGGTTGCAGAAGTCGGCGAAGGAGGTGAACGGACCGTTCTCCTCCCGCTCGGCCACGATGTGGGCCACGATCCCCTCGCCGACGTTGCGGATGGCCGACATCCCGAACGGGATGGACCCGCCCTTCCCGACGAAGTCGCTTTCGGCGACGTTGACGTCCGGGACGAGGACGGGGATGCCGAGCACGCGGCACTCGTTGAGGTAGACGGCCGTCTTGTCCTTGTCGTCCTTCACCGAAGTGAGCAGGGCGGCGAGGTACTCAACCGGGTAGTGGGCCTTCAGGTAGGCCGTCTGGTAGGAGACGTAGCCGTAACCGACCGAGTGGCTCTTGTTGAACGAGTAGTCGGCGAACGGCTCGATGACGTCGAACATCTGCTCGCCGAAGGCCGCTCCGTAGCCCTGGGCGTCGCAACCGGCGACGAACTTCGACCGCTCCTTGGCGATCAGCTCCCGGTTCTTCTTGCCGGTGGCCTTGCGGAGGTTGTCCGCCTCGGCCAGCGAGTAGCCGGCCATCCGCTGGGCGACCTGCATCATCTGCTCCTGGTAGATCATCAGCCCGTAGGTGGGGGCGAGGATCTCCTCCAGGTCGGCGTGGTAGTAGGCGACCGGCTTCCGGCCGTTCTTCCGGTCGGCGTAGTCGGTGTGCATGTTGGCGCCCATCGGCCCGGGCCGGTAGAGCGCCACCAGGGCGGCGATGTCCTCGAACGTGGTCGGGGCCAGTGACCGCATGAGCGAGCGCATCGGCCCGCCCTCGAGCTGGAACACGCCGATCGACAGCCCCTTGCGGAGCATCTCGAACGTCTTTTCGTCGTCGAGGGGGATGTTGTCGATGTCGAGGTCGACGCCGTGGGCGGCCTTGATGAGCTCCAGGGTCCGGTCGATGACCGACAGGTTCCGCAGGCCCAGGAAGTCCATCTTGAGGAGGCCGAGGTCCTCCACGCCGTGCATCTCGTACTGCGTGACGATCGGGGCGTCCTCCAGCCGGCCGCCCGGTTCCGGCTTGCGCTGGATCGGCAGGTACTCGGTCAGCGGCTCGCGGGTGATCACCACCGCCGCGGCGTGGATGCCGTCCTGGCGGCGGAGCCCTTCGAGGCCGAGGGCGACGTCGCAGACCCGCTTCACGTCGGGGTCGGCTTCGTAGAGGTCGCGCAGCTCGGCCGCCATCTTGTAGCCGTCTTCGTACTTGTCCTTCTTCTCGAAGCAGGCGTGGAGCGGCGTATCCCGCCCCATGATCAGCGGCGGCATGAGCTTGGCGATCTTGTCGCCCACGGCGTAGGGGTAGCCGAGCACCCGGGCCGCGTCCCGCACCGCCGCCCGGGCCTTGATCGTGGAGAACGTCACGATCTGGGCGACATGGTCGGCGCCGTAGCGCTCGGCGGCGTAGCGGATCATCTCGCCCCGGTAGCGCTCGTCGAAGTCCATGTCGATGTCGGGCATCTGCTTGCGGCCCGGGTTGAGGAACCGCTCGAAGAACAGGCCGTAGCGGAGCGGGTCGAGGTCGACGATCCGCAGGCAGTAGGCGACGCAGCAGCCGGCCGCCGACCCCCGGCCGGGGCCCACCCGGATGCCCATGTCCCGGGCGTGCTTGATCAGGTCCCACACGACGAGGAAGTAGGCCGAGAAGCCCATGTCGGCGATGACGCCGAGCTCGTAGTCGATCCGTTCCCGGGCCTCGGCGGGGATCGGGTCGCCGTACCGGAAGCGGGCCCCCTCGTAGGTCAGCTGCCGGAGGTACTCGTCCTGCGACAGCCCGTCCGGCGTGGGGAAGTTGGGCAGGGCCACCTTGCCGAACTCGATGTCGACGTTGGCCCGCTCGGCGATCCACAGCGTGTTGTCGCAGGCGTCGGACCAGTCCCGGAAGAGGTGGCGCATCTCCGCCGCCGACTTCAGATAGAACTCCTCGGCGTCGAACTTGAACCGGTTCGGGTCGTCGCGGGTGGCGCCGGTCTGGACGCACAGCAGGGCGTCGTGGGCCTCGGCGTCGTGCTTGTGGACGTAGTGGCTGTCATTGGTGGCCAGCAGCGGCGCCCCGATCCGCTTGGCGATCTCGACCAGCTGCGGGTTGGTCTGGTGCTGCTCGGGCAGGCCGTGGTCCTGCAGCTCGACGAAGAAGTTGTCCTTCCCGAGGATCTCCTGGAACCGGCCGGCCGCCTCGACGGCACCGTCGAAGTCGCCCTTGAGGAGCGTCTGGCAGATGACCCCGCCGAGGCACCCGCTGGTGGCGATCAGCCCTTCACGGTGCTGCTCGAGCAGCTCGAAGTCGAGCCGGGGCTTGTAGAAGAACCCGTCGAGGTAGGCCGCCGAGCTGACCTTGATGAGGTTCTGGTAACCCTTCGTCGTCTCCGACAGCAGCGTCAGGTGGAAGATCTCGTGGTCGGACCGGCGGGGCCGGTCGTGGCGGGAGCCGGTGACGAAGTAGCCCTCCATGCCGATGATCGGCTTGATCCCGGCCTTCTTGGCCGCGGCGTAGAAGTCGAGAACCCCGTACATGTTGCCGTGGTCGGTGATGCCGATAGCCGGCTGCCCGTCGTCGGCCGCGGCCTTCATCACGTCGTTGATCCGCGCCGCCCCGTCGAGCATCGAGAACTCGGTGTGGAGGTGGAGGTGGACGAAGGAGGAACTCACCCTGGTGCCTCTTCGGTTGTCCACAGGCTGTGGACGGGTTGTGGAGAATGACACCGCTGTAACTCGGCCTGACCGCAGGGTAAGCGACCGCCCGTCGGGGCGCAACCGCCGCGGCGTGCTATCCCTCTTCGGCCATGGACGCCATCAAGGAACTCCTGTCCCGGCTCGAGCCGCAGGGCAACCGGACCGTGCCGGGACCGCCGAAACTCGGGGTCGCCATCCTCACCTGCATGGACACCCGCATCGACCCGGCCCGCATGTTCGGGCTGCAGCCCGGCGACGCCCACGTGCTGCGCAACGCCGGCGGCGTCGTGACCGACGACGTGCTGCGGTCCCTGCTCCTGTCCCAGCGCTTTCTGGGCAGCCGGGCGGTCATGGTCATCCACCACACCAAGTGCGGGGTCCTCGGCCTGTCCGACGACCAGGTCAAAGCGGAACTCCAGGCCGAGGTGGGCTTCCGGCCGTCGTTCGCCCTCGAGGGGTTCACCGACCTCGAGGCCGACGTCCGCCAGTCGATGGCCCGCATCCGGCACTGCCCCTTCCTGCCCCACCGGGACAACATCCGGGGCTTCATCCTCGACGTCGACGACGGCGACCTCCGGGAAGTGCTGTGAAGGTCGGCTTCCCGTACTGCTCGGCGTGCGGGGCGAAGCTGCAGGGCCGGCCGCCGATCGCCTGCCCGGCGTGCGGGACCCAGCACTGGGTCAACGCCAAGCCCTGCGCCGGCGTGCTCGTCATGCGGGACGGCCGGCTGCTGCTCCTGCGCCGGGCCAACGAGCCGTGGCTCGGCCGGTGGGACATCCCGGGCGGGTTCTGCGAGGTCGAGGAGCACCCGATCACCACCGCCGTGCGGGAGGCGAGGGAGGAGTGCGGCCTCGAGGTGGAGGTCACGGGGTTTCTCGGCCTGTGGCTCGACCACTATCCGAACCCGGCCGATCCCGACCGGGCGGCGACCACGCTCAACGCCTATTACCACGCCGTCGCCGGTGCCGAGGTCGGCCCGCCCGACGCGGCCGAGACGAGCGAGCTCGGCTGGTTCGAACCTGACGCTCTGCCGGCCGAGATCGCCTTCCCCCACCATGCCGAGGCCGTCCTCGCCGCCTGGCGAGAAGCCGTGAAGGACGGACGGACCGTGACGCCCCTCCCCGACCGGCCCGGTCCGGCCTAGCGGATCGGCAGGCCGCCGCCCCGGGAGCGGCGGACGAGGTAAACGGCGCCGGTGGCCACGAGCACCGAGCCGACGATCCCGGCTCCGGAGTTGAACAGGACCCGGAAGAGGACCCCGGCGACCAGCGACGAGCCGATGCCGATCAGGATCGTCTCGCCAATCGTCATCGGGTCGCGTCCGGGGAGCGCCAGCCGCCCGAGTCCGCCGACGATGGCTCCACTGATGAGCAGGACGAGGATGAAGCTGATCATGGGAGCCGCCTCCTAGGAGGAAGGGGTCATCGCCGCCCGGCGATTCCGCCGCGGCGCTGGGTGACCCAGAGGTAGACGCCGCCCAGGATGAGCAGCGGGAGCAGCAGCCCGGTCAGCGCGCCGAAGATCGCCCGGAGGACGAAGCCGAGGACCATCCAGCCGACGATGCCGATGCCGATCGTCTGGCCGATCGTCCACGTCTGCTCCCCGGGCAGGATCGCCCGCAGCGCCACCCCGAAGAGCGCGCCCTGGAGGAGCAGGCCGAGCACGAACCCGATCATTGGAGACCTCGCTTCAGGACTCGTTGCGCCGGCCGCGGCCGGCCAGGAGGGGGACAAGCATCTCGTCGGGGCTGAGGCTGCCGTGGCCGGCGCGGAGCCGGGTCTCGTGGGGATGGGTGGGGTCGGCGAAGGCGACGTTGCCCTTGGCGGCCAGGGTCACGTCGCCCAGGCGGGAGAGGACGTCGCCGGGGGGCGGCTCGGGCCCGAGCCAGCCCTCGTCGACGAGCTGGTCGCGGCCGAACACCCAGGCGACGTCGCCGAAGGCGTCGGCGGCCGCTTTGAGCAGTTCTCCTTCGGTGCCGGGCCGGGCGTAGAGATACCGCAGCCGGGCGTCGCCGGCGTAGGCCCGGACCTGGCGGGACACCGGCTCCATCGTCACCCACCGCTCGAACTGGACCTGGCCGTGGTCGGCGGTGACCACGAGGACGGCGTCGGGCGGCAGGGCGTCGAGGAGGTCGCCGACGATGCGGTCGGTGGCGCAGAGCTCGGCGGGGAAGAACCCGTCGGTGATGCCGTACTCGTGGGCCACCTTGTCGACGCCGTCGTAGTAGGCGTAGACGAACGGCTCGCCGGCGGCGACGAGCCGGGCGACGTGGGTGACGAGGGTGGCGGTCGTCCGCCAGCCGACGAACCGCACGCCCCGCATGTGCGACTCCGTGAACCCGCTGCGGTGGAACTCGGCCCGCACCACCGTGGGCACGTCGCGGCCGCAGAACGACCGGTCGACCAGGGTGACGCTGGCCGGGTCCGGCGCCCGGCCGTCGGGCACCTTCCACCGCAGGGTGTCGAGCACCTGCCCGCCGACGAGCATGCGGTAGCCCACCATCCCGTGGCGGGCCGGGGGCCGGCCGGAGGCGATGGAGGTGAGGGCGGCGGCGGTGGTCGACGGCACCACCGTGGTGATCGGCCCACCCTGCAGGGCGCCCAGCTCGGGGAGCCGGGCCCGGATGGCCTCGATGGCCCGCCAGCCGAACCCGTCGAGCACGAGGAGCACGACGGCCCGGGCGCCAACCACGCAGGCCGGCAGCCACGGCGCGTCCCGCGTCCCGAGCAGGGCCGGGACGACCGCCGACACCGAGGCGCCGGCGTAGTCGGGCCGAACCAGATCCTGGTCGTGATCCATCTGCCAGGAGGGTAACCGCCATCGCCGGAGTTGCCGTCGACCCTGAGGCGAGCCTGGGTCGACCCTGGGCGGCGGGCGCGCGACCATGGCGGGCGTGAAGGTGTCGACCCGGGGGGACTACGCGGCGAGGGCGCTGCTGTCGATGGCGCTGCACGGCTACGACCGGCCGACGTCGGTCAAGGAGATCGCCGAGCGGACGGGCCTGCCGCAGCCGTACCTGGAGCAGATCCTGCTGGCGGTGAAGGGCGCCGGACTGGCCCGGTCGAAGCGGGGCGTGGGCGGCGGCTACGTCCTCGCCCGGCCACCGGAGGAGATCACGCTGGCCGACATCGTGGCCGCCGCCGACGGGCCGATCACGACGTACTTCGACTCCCACGACCACCGGGAAGGGCACTGTGCCCTCCAGGACGTGTGGGTCAAGGTCTCGGAGTCGATGCGCTCGATCCTGGAGGGCTTCACGCTGGCCGACCTCGTCGAGCGGGCCCGCATCGGCCACCCCGACGCCACCGGCCAGCAGATCGGGATCACGACCGAAGGGTCGTGAGCATGGCCGCCAGATCGGGCGGCAGCCGATCCGAGAACTCCAGGCGCTCCCCGGTGGTGGGGTGCGTCAGCGCCAGGGCGTGGGCGTGAAGGAACGGCCGCCCGGGCCGCAGCGGGTTGCGGTCGCCGCCGTAGGTCCCGTCGCCGACCACCGGATGGCCGATGGCGGCCAGGTGGACCCGGATCTGGTGGGTGCGGCCGGTCTCCAGCCGGCACTCGACGAGGGCGCAGACCGGATGGTCGAACTGCTCCTTGACCTCGTAGCCGGTGCGGGCCTCCTTGCCCGCCTCCCGCACCGCCATCCGGGTCCGGCGGGTGGCCGAGCGGCCGATGGGCGCGTCGATCGTTCCCCGCCGGGCGTCGAATCGGCCCCAGGCCAACGCCAGGTACCGCCGCTCCACCTCCCGGGCGGCCAGCTCCTCCACGAGGGCGTCGTAGGCCCGGGGCGAGCGGGCCACCACCATCAGCCCGCTGGTGTCGCGGTCGAGGCGGTGGACGATGCCGGGCCGCATCGGGTCGCCGACCGAGGCGATCTCGGGAAAGCGGTGGAGGAGCCCCCCGGCCAGCGTGCCGGCCTGATGTCCGGCGCCGGGATGGACGACGAGACCGGCCGGCTTGACCAGCACGACGACGTCGTCGTCGGCGTGGACGACGGTGAAGTCGACCGGCTCCGGCTGCGGCGGCGCCTCCGCCTCGGGCTCACCCTCGACCTCGACCTCCTCGCCCTCGGTCAGCCGCCGGCTCTTGGCCACCGGCCGGCCCCCGATCCGCACCGCGCCCTCCTCGATGAGGTCGGCGACATCGGCCCGGCTCCAGCCGGTCAGCAGCGCCACCGCCCGGTCGACCCGCTCCCCGGCCAGCGAGGCGGGGACGGCGAAGATCACGCCCGCCAGCCCCGGATGGCGATGAGGATCACTCCGACGGTGATGGCGCAGTCGGCGACGTTGAAGGTCGGCCAGTGCGGCACCTTGATGAAGTCGACGACCTCACCCCGCAGAAACCCCGGCGAGCGGAGCATGCGGTCGACGAGGTTCCCGACCGCCCCGCCGAGCACCAGGCCCAGCGAGTAGGCCATCACGACGTCGGCCGTCCGCCGGGTCGTGCGGACGATGTAGATGACCATGACCACGGCCAGCAGGGCCAGCACCGGCGTGAGGCCCGTCAGGAGGCTGAAGGCGCCGCCCGGATTGCGGGTCAGGCGGAACTGGAGCAGCGTGCCGATGACCTCGACCGGCCCGTCCGACAGGGCGGCGACGGCCCAGATCTTGGTCAGCTGATCGAGAGCGACGACGACGCCGGCGACCGCCAGAGGGCCGACCGGCGACCGCGCCGTTACCGGCGCCGTTCCTCGCGGGACTTGCACTCGATGCAGAGGGCGGCGAAGGGCAGCGCCTCGAGTCGGGCCACGGCGATCTTCTTGCCGCAGCGTTCGCAGATCCCGTAGCTGCCGGTGTCCATCCGGCGGAGGGCCCGGTCGATCTCCTCGACCGCCTGGGTCGCCGAGGCGGAGAGGGCCAGGTCGCGCTCCCGCTCCACGTTGAGGGTGTCGCCCTCGCCCGACTCCTCGTCGAACTGCGTGTCACCCGGCTCCCGCTCCGATGCCAGCGCCTCGGCCTCGGCGGCCAGGTCACGGGCCTGGCGCACGTAGGTCTCCCGCTCCTCTTCGAGTAGACGGCGCAGCTTGTCGAGGGTCTTGGCCGGGAAGCCGGCGTCGACCTTCTCGGCTGTGGCGGGCGCCGCGGTGGGGGGAGTCTTCGTCGCCGCACCGCCCCGCTTGCCCTTGGCTTCCGCCACCTGCGCTACCTCCGCGTTCTTCTTCGGACGGGTGTTTCGAGCCACCGTAGGGCTCGCGGCCTTCGCCTTGGTCCGGGCCGGGGGGGCCTTGGCGGCTTTGACCGGCTTCGCCGCCTTGGCCGCCTTGGTTGCCTTCCCTGCCTTCACCGCCTTGACCCCCGCTTTCCCGGACGAAGCGGGGGGTTTGGTCACTTTCGCTGCCTGCCCTGCTTTTCCTGCTTTCACCGCCTTGGTGGCCTTGGCCGGGGCTTTGGCCGGCGCCTTGGCCGGCGCTTTCACCGGCGCCTTGGCCGGGGGTTTCGCCGGCGCCTTCGCCGGAGCCTTGGCCTTGGCCTTGGCCTTGGAGGCGGCCGGCTCGGCGGCCTTCTTGGCGGTGCCCTTGGAAGCGGCCTTGGCCGTGGTGGAGGTACCAGCCCCGGAAGTGCCGCGTGCCCTCGGAGCCGGCTTGTCGAGGGACTTACTCGCCCCTGCTCGTGCCATGACCGCCTTCTCGCCTCCGGCAGACGCGTCTCGGGCCGCTCAGGAGCGGCCCGTACTCAAACGGGTGATTTTACCAGCGTAAGGCCTCCGACCGGCCCGAACGCGTCATCCACGATCGGTCAACGGCCCCGGCCGGACCCGCCGCCCGTGGCCTTGGCTTCGTCGAGCGCCACCCGGAGCCGCTTCTCCCCCTCCTCGGAGTCGATCCCCTTCAGCCGGAAGCGCTTGGCCCGGGACGACTGACCCGACGTCAGCTCGACGTCAGCTTCAGGGAGAGCCAGCGCTTCGGCCAGCAGGCTGCGGGTCGCGTCGTTGGCCCGGCCCTCGACCGGCGGCGCCGCCACCCGGACCTTCAGGGCGTCGCCGTGGCGGCCGACCACCGCGCTCCGGCCGGCGCCGGGCTGCACGTGGATCCGCAGCACGATGCCCTCCGGGCTGTCGTCGTAGAGGTCACTGAGCTCGGACACGGCAAGGCCTCCACCAGGGAACGAGGGGTCGGCGAGAAAGGGGGGGATCAGCCTGCGTCTGGGGGGGCAGGTGAACCTCCCCAGTATCCTACGGCCGATGGCATTCCCCCCTGTCGACTCATCGGTGGACTTCGTCGCCCTCGAGGAGCGCGTCCTCGAGCGGTGGCGGCAGCACGACGTCTTCGCCGAGAGCCTGCGGCGCCGGGAAGGCGCCCCGGAGTGGGTGTTCTACGAGGGGCCGCCCACCGCCAACGGCCGGCCCGGCCTCCACCACGTCTGGGCCCGCTCGTTCAAGGATCTCTTCCCCCGCTTCCACACCATGCGGGGCCGCTACGTCGCCCGGAAGGGCGGGTGGGACTGCCACGGCCTCCCGGTCGAGGTGGAGGTCGAGCGGGAGCTCGGCCTGTCGGGCAAGACGCAGATCCGCGATTTCGGCATCGAGGAGTTCAACCGGCGGTGCCGGGAGTCGGTCCAGCGCTACGTCTCGGAGTGGGAGGCGCTGACCGAGCGGATGGGCATGTGGCTCGACACCGCCGGCGCCTACTGGACGCTGACCAACGGCTTCATCGAGACGGTCTGGTGGCTGATCCGCCAGATGTGGGACAAGGGCCTCCTCTACGAGGGGTTCAAGGTCGTGCCGTACTGCGGTCGTTGCGGCACGGCGCTGTCCAGCCACGAGGTCGCCCAGGGTTACCAGGACATCACCGAGGACTCCGTCTACGTCCGCTTCCCGGTCGCCGACCGGGACTTCGACCTCCTGGTGTGGACGACGACGCCGTGGACGCTCATCTCCAATGTGGCCGCCGCCGTCGGGCCGGACGTCGACTACGTGCGGGTCCGCCGGCCCGGCGTCGAGCGCGACGTCGTCCTCGGCCGGGACCGGGTCGAGGCGGTGCTCGGGCCGGTCGCCGAGGCGATGCTCGAACCCGGCTCCGATCCCGATGCCGGTGAGACCCGCTGGGAGATCGTCGAAAGCCTGCGGGCCGCCGACCTCGTCGGGCTGCACTACGAGCGGCCGTTCCGGTTCGTCGCGTTGGACGGAGACGCCAACCGGGTGGTCGTGGCCGATTTCGTCACCACCGAGGACGGGTCGGGCATCGTCCACCTCGCGCCGGCCTTCGGCGAGGTCGACCGGGAGGTCGGCGAGGCCGAGGGCCTGCCGACGGTCAACCCCGTCGACGGCGCCGGTCGCTTCGAGCCGATCGTGGAGCCGTGGGCCGGCCTGTTCGTCAAAGAGGCCGATCCCGGCATCATCGAGTCGCTGCGGGCCGCCGGCCGGCTGGAGAAGGTCGAGGCCTACACGCACTCCTATCCCCACTGCTGGCGGTGCGGGACGCCGCTCATCTACTACGCCAAGACCTCCTGGTTCGCCCGGACGCAGGCCGAGAAGGCGGCGCTGCTGGAGCAGAACGAGGCGATCAACTGGCATCCCCAGCACATCAAGCACGGCCGCTTCGGCGACTGGCTGGAGAACAACATCGACTGGGCCCTGTCCCGGGACCGCTACTGGGGGACGCCGCTGCCGGTCTGGCGCTGCGCCGGCGCCGGAGCAGACGGAACGGGGCCCCACGACACCTGCGTCGGGTCGGTGGCCGAGCTCGCCGACCTCGCCGGGCGCGATCTCTCCGACCTCGACCTCCACCGCCCGTACGTCGACGAGGTGACGTTCCCCTGCCCGGTGGAGAGTTGCGGGGCGATGGCGACGCGACTGGAGCCCGTCCTCGACGCCTGGTTCGACTCCGGGTCGATGCCGGCCGCCCAGTTCCACCATCCGTTCGAGAACGAGGCCGTCTTCGAGCGGCGCTTCCCGGCCGACTTCATCTGCGAGGCCATCGACCAGACGAGGGGCTGGTTCTACTCGCTGCTGGCCGTGAACACGCTGGTCTTCGGCCAGACGCCCTACCGCAACGTCGTCGTCCTGTCCCACGTGGTCGACCAGGACGGGGCCAAGATGTCGAAGTCCAAGGGCAACGTCATCGACCCCTGGGAGATCTTCCGCACCAAGGGCGCCGACCCGCTGCGCTGGTACTTCTTCTCGGCCGGCTCACCCTGGACGAACCGCCGGGTCTACGGCGAGGGCATCGACGAGTCGATCCGCAAGTTCCTCCTCACGCTGTGGAACACGCTGTCGTTCTTCGTGACCTACGCCAACCTCGAGGGCTTCACACCCGGTGAACCCGGTGAGGAGGCGGAGCCTCAACACGTCCTCGACCGCTGGATCGCCTCCCGGCGGGAGGCGACGGTGATGGCGGTGACCGAGGCCCTGGAGGCCTACGACAGCCTGGCCGCGGCGCAGACGCTGGAGACTTTCGTCGACGACCTGTCCAACTGGTACGTCCGCCGGTCCCGGCCCCGGTTCTGGAAGGCGTCGGATCCCGGCGCCTTCACCGCCCTCTACCAGTCGCTCACGACGGTGGCCAAGCTGCTGGCCCCGTTCTGCCCCTTCGTGGCCGACGAGCTGCACCGGGTCCTGGGAATGCCCGAGGCCTCCATCCACCTCCAGGACTGGCCGGAGGCCCGGACGGCGGTCATCGACGCCGAGCTCGAGACCGAGATGGCCCTGGCCCGGCGGCTCGTGGCCCTCGGCCGGGCGGCCCGGGGCGAGGCACGGCTCAAGGTGCGCCAGCCGCTGCGCCGGGCCCTGCTGCTCGTCCCCGGCGCCGGGCGGCTCTCCCCCGAGGTGGCCGGGCAGGTGTCGGAGGAGCTCAACGTCAAGCGCCTCGAGGTCGTCGAGAGCCTGGCCGGCCTCATCCGGTACTCGGTCGTCCCGAACTTCCGGGCGCTCGGCCCCCGCCTCGGTCCGAAGCTGCCGGCGGTCAAGGCGGCGCTGGCGTCGGCCGACGGCGCCGAGGTCAGCCGGGCGCTGGAGGAGACGGGCAGCTACACCGTCACCATCGACGGCGAACCGATCGCCCTCGGCGCGGACGACCTCGAGGTGCGGGCCGAGGAGCACGAGGAGTTCGCCCTGGCCCAGGACGGTCCCTTCGCCGTGGCGCTCGACCTCAAGGTCGACGACGAGCTGAGGCTCGAGGGACTGGCCCGGGAGCTGTCGCGGGCGATCAACGACCACCGGCGGGCCAGCGGGCTGGCCATCGCCGACCGCATCAAGGTCCGGCTGTGGGCCAACGGCCTCGTGGCCGAGGCGGCCGAGCGGCACGGCTCGTGGATCGCCGGCGAGGTGCTGGCCGTCAGCTGGGTGGTGAACCCCGACGAGCCGGCGGAGGGCGACGTGCTCGACGTGGAAGGCGCCGAGGTCCGGGTCTCGATGCAGATCGCCGGCTAAGCCGGCCGGGTCGATCTAGCCGCGGGCCTTCAGGGCCCCTTCGATCCGGGTGAGGACGCCGGCCCGGTTCTTGTGCCGCTTCTCGTAGGTCCGGACCTGACGGAGCTCCGCCGGGCTCAGGCCGACGAGGTTGGCCACGATCTGGGGGACCGTGAGGTTGTCGTAGTCGGGAATCGGCAGGTTGGCCGACGCCCGTGACGGCGCCTTGCCCGCCGGGCGCTTGGCCGGCGCCGCACGGCCCGCGCCGACCTCGCGGGCGAGGAGCCCGTCGATCCGGGCCAGGATGCTGGCCCGGGCCTTGCCCGCCGCCTCCTCCTCCCGCACCATCTTGAGGTCCTCGGCGTCGAGGTTGGCCAGCAGCGGCAGGATCTCGGTGACCCGCAGCTCGTCGTAGCGGTCGATGGGGAAGTCCCGCGCCACGTCGTAGTCGGCCCCGGCCTCGAGCGGGAAGTCCGAAGCCGCCCAGTCGGCGTCGCGGGGCGAGGCCCAGTCGGCGTCGTCCGGCTCGACCTCGAGGATCTCGTCCTCCTCGTCGTCCTCGAGCAGTCGGCCCTGGGCCGAGGTGCCGATCGGGCCGGGGGCCCAGGCGTGCTCCGAGGTGTCGGCGTCGGCCTCCGCCTCCAGCAGGGCGTCGACCCGGGCGAGGATCCAGGGGTGGGCCCGCCCCGATGCCTCCCGCTGGCGGACCATCTCCAGCTCGGCCGGCTCCAGATCGCCGAGGAGCGGCAGCACCTCGACCACCTCGAGGGCGTCGTAGTCGGGGATCGGGAACTCCCGGCCGTCGGCCCGGCGGGCACCCGCCGGGCGGCCGGCGGCACTCGCCTCCGCGCCCACGGTGGCCGGCTCCGGCGCCGCCCCGCCGCCCTCGACGGCGGGCTCGGTGGCCGGCCGCGGCCGGCTGCGCATGACGGCGACGACGAGGACGATCCCCGCCAGGGCCGAACACGCGATGGAGATGAAAATGAGCGCCAGATCCTTGGTGAGGAAGAGCCCCGACAGCAGGAAGATCGTGGCGACGATCACCAGGAGGAAGCTCACGAGGAGCACGAGCGCACCGCCCTCGGTATGGCTATGACCACGGAAGATGGTAGCGGCGGACTCTACCCGTCTGAGTGCTTTCGAGCGCCCCGAAACGGGGCGAATAGGTCCTCCGGCCGGTGACGCCGGCGTGAGCGCGCCGAACGTCGCCGGTCGGAGCGCTACCCACGGCGGCGAGTGGTGGCTCCGGACGGGCCCGAATCAGCCAACTCCTCGTCGAGCACGACCAGCGCCTCGGTGGGCGGCCCGCTGTCGGCCGGCTCCGGTGGCCGGCCCCACGCCGTCCTCGCCGAGGTAGACGCCGACGGGGACGGGGACGGGGACGGGGACGGCTCGGCGATCTCCGGCTCGCTGCCCTCGGGCGGAATCGGCACGGCCGACAGGTCGATCTCGTGCAGCTCGGGACGAGCCGGCGGCGGCAGGGTCCCCCGGCGGTCGAGCTCCTCGAGCTCCTTCTCGAGGATCGCCCGCAGCCGGCCGCGGTAGTCGGCCTGCACCCGCTCCAGCGCGTCGATGTCGAGGCTGAGCAGCTCGCGCCGGGCCGAGAGCTCGGACACGATCGCCTCGTACTTCTGACGCTGGGCCTCGCCGATGATCCGGGCCTGATCCTCCGCTTCACTGGTCAGCGTGAGGGCCCGGTCCTCGGCTTCCTCGACAAGCTGTCGAGCCTTCTCGTGGGCGGCCGTCACCGTCTCGTCGGCGGTGCGCTGTGCCAGGAGAAGCGTCTGGCGGAGCACGGTCTCCATCTCCTTGGCCGAGGACCCCTCGGCTTCGAGAGTGGCGATCTTCTCCTGGAGCTGGCGGTTCCGCTCGTGCATGCGCTCGAGCGTGATGGCCGCCCGCTCGAGGAGCTCTTCAACCTCGTCGGGCCGGTAGCCGCGGAACGCCTCCCGCAGCTCCGCATTCCGGAGATCATGAGGCGTTACATCCATAGGGCGATCCTAACGATCAGCCACCCGAGGTGGGTGGACCCGGCTACGGGCAGTGACCGGCAGTCTCAGGCGGCGCTTATCAGCGACAGATGGCGCTCTGGAGGATCTGCAGGCCGATGAACACGACAATCGGAGAGATGTCGATCATGCCGATCGAGGGGATGAGCCGGCGGACGGGCCCCATCACCGGTTCGGTCAACTGGTAGACGATCGAGGCGATCGAGGCCATGGCCGTGCCGGGCTGGAGCGGGAACCAGGAGAGGAAGACGCGGGCGAGGAGAACGATGTAGTAGACGCTGATGAGGGAGCAGAGAAGATCCACGCCGTGGCGACTCTCGGACTCGCTAGGCCCGGAACAACCCGCGGGCCTGGAGGCGCTCCTTCTCCTCCTGGGAGACCTCGACGTTGGACGGCGTGAGCAGGAAGACCTGGTCGGCCACCCGCGACATCGACCCGCCGAGGGCATAGGCGAGGCCGCTGGAGAAGTCGATCAGCCGGCGCTGGAGGTCACGGTCGAGGCCCTGCAGGTTGAGGATCACCGGCTGGTTGGCCTTGAGCCGGTCGCCCACCTCCTGGGCATCGTTGAACCCCCGTGGTTCGACGACGTGGACCCGGGCCGCGGTGGAGGCCGACGGCATCGTCCGCACGACGCTCGGCCGGGGGGCGGCCGCCGGCCCTTCGTCACGGCTCAGCGGCCGCACGTTGGGGCCGGGATCGGCGGCGCGGGAAGGCGTCCCGATGTCCACTTCATCTTCCGGCTCGTCGACGAGGCCCAGGTACACCATTGCCCGTCGCCACATCGCAGCCATCGAACAGCCCTCCTTCTCCGGCCGAACCTATCGTTGCAGACTCGGCGGTGCTCATCGTGGACCCTTTGGCACCCGGCTGCCGAAGATCGCCCGCCCCACCCGGACGATGGTGGCCCCTTCCTCCACGGCCACCTCGAAGTCGTCGCTCATTCCCATCGACACTTCGGCCAGGCCGAGCCGGTCGGCCAGCTCGGCCAGGGCAGCGAACGCCGGGCGGGGATCACGCCCGGCGGCCGGAATCGTCATCAACCCGTCGACGCTCAGCCCCACCGACCGCAGCCCGTCGACCAGCGCCGGCGCGTCGTCGGGAACCACGCCGGCCTTGGCCGGGTCGTCGGCCACGTTGACCTCGGCCAGCACCGCCGCTCCGGGCGCCCGGCCGGCGATGGCCCGTCCGAGCTCGATCCGGTCCACCGACTGCCACAGGTCGACGACCGGGGCGAGGGCGGCGACCTTGTTGCGCTGCAGCCGCCCGATGAAATGCCAGGTGGGCCGGGTGCGCAGCTGCGGGGCTTTGGCCAGGAGCTCCTGGGCCCGGTTCTCGCCGAGCTCGGTGGCGCCGGCGTCGAGAGCGGCCTGCATCACCGGCGGTGGCACGCCCTTGGTCACGACGACCAGCCGCACGGTCGAAGCCAGCCGGCCGGCCCGACGAGCGGCCTCGGCCACCCGCGTCCGGACGGCCGCCAGCCGATCGGCGACGTCCTCCGGCGCGACGGCGGTGGCATCAACCGGGTTCACCGGGCGGCCACGAGCATCGTCTGCAGCCCGGTGGCGCCGTGCCGGCGCGTGTCGCGCCGGTGCGAGAAATGTTCGGGCGAGCAGGCGGTGCAGATGTTGACATCGTCGATGTCGCTCACACCGGCCTCGCTGAGGGCCAACGCCACCGCGACGGGGAGGTCGAGGGCGAGCCGGCCGTCGGCCGTCGTCCCCGCGACCTCCGGCCCGAGCCGGGCGGCGAGCGGGTCGAGGTCGCTGGCCGAGAACTCGTAGCACTCCGGGTGGATGCAGGGCCCGAGCACCGCCCGCACCGGGCCCGTCGTGCGCCGGCGAACTTCGGCCACCGCCGCCTCGAGGACGCCGGCCACGATCCCCCGCCATCCGGCATGCACAGCTCCGATGACGCCCGGGGCCACCAGGGCCACGGGCGCGCAGTCGGCGGTGAGGACCGAGAGCACCGTCTGGGGCTGGGTGCTCACCGCCGCGTCGGCCTGAGGCGCCGGCTTGCCGGCGGTCGGCCCCGCCAGGTCGGCGGGATAGACGCGGGCGCCGTGCACCTGATGGAGGGAGATCCAGTCCGCCGGATCGGAGCCCGGCCCACCGAGCGCCGCGCCGATGCGGCCACGGTTCTCGTCGACGTTGGCGGGGTCGTCACCCCGGGCGTAGCCGGCATTGGCCGTGTCGAACGGTGGTGCCGAGACTCCTCCGGTCCGGTCACTGAAGAGGATCTCGGCCCCGGGAAGCTCGAGGCGGATCCAGGACAACGCCAGAGCGCTAGGGCCGGTTGATGAACGAGGGCACGTCGAACTCGTCCTCCACGAGCTCGTCCTCGCGCATGTCGAGCTCGTCGAGCGGGCCGGTCTCGTCCTCGTGGTAACGGAGGTCGACGATCCGCCGCTCGGCCACCCGGGGCCGCTCGCCGTCGAACCGGTCGAACCCGGCCGCCACCACCGTGACCCGCACCTGGTCACCGAGCGAGTCGTCGATGATGGTGCCGAAGATGATGTTGGCGTCGGGGTGCGCCGCCTGGGCGATGAGCTCGCAGGCCTCGTTGACCTCGTGGAGCGAGATGTCGGCCGGACCGGCGATGCTGAGCAGGATGCCGCGGGCGCCCTCGATGCCGGCCTCGAGCAGCGGGCTGGAGACGGCGGCCCGGGCGGCGTTGACGCTCCGTCCCTCGCCGTTGGCCAGGCCGATGCCCATGAGCGCCGAACCGGCGTTGGTCATGATCATCTTCACGTCGGCGAAGTCCGTGTTGATGAGACCCGGCGTCGTGATGAGATCGCTGATGCCCTGCACACCCTGGAGGAGGACCTCGTCGGCCGCCTTGAAGGCGCTCGTCAGCGCGGTCTTGTCGTCGACCACCTGGAGCAGCCGGTCGTTGGGAATGACGATGAGGGTGTCGACCTTCTCCTTCAGCTTGCGGATGCCGTCCTCCGCCTGCATCGAACGCCGCCGGCCTTCGAACGTGAACGGCCGGGTCACGACGCCGACCGTCAGCGCACCGAGGCTCTTGCCGATCTCGGCGACAACGGGTGCCCCGCCCGTCCCGGTACCACCGCCCTTGCCGGCGGTGATGAAGACCATGTCGGCCCCCTTGAGGACCTCGGTGATCTCGTCGCGGTGTTCCTCGGCGGCCAGGCGGCCGACCTCGGGATCGGAACCGGCGCCGAGACCGCGGGTCAACTGACGACCGATGTCGAGCTTGACGTCGGCGTCGCTGCCGAGCAGCGCCTGGGCGTCGGTGTTGATGGCGATGAACTCGACGCCTTTCAAGCCGGCGTCGATCATCCGGTTCACCGCATTGCAACCACCGCCGCCGACACCGACGACCTTGATCACGGCCAGGTAGTTCTGAGGAGCGCCCACCATCGCAACCTTCTCTCGTGCTCGTGGCTTCAAGCCGTCCGCCAATTCCGGCCTCCCCTCGCGACCTCGTCAGGCCGCGACCTACCTGGCCGGTATGTCAGAAAACGATTGTCCAGCAAGGGATTCAGCAGTGCTGCAGTGATTCCGTTCTGACGACCATCCCAGCCCCCGGCCGCCTTCGGGGCGCCCCGCAGGTCCGTCGCTTGAAGCTCTACTTGAGCCTGAACGAGGGGTGAACCTGCGGTTGGCGCCGAGACTCTAAACCAATGGCGCGGAACGGTGCAATTGCCGCGATCCCTTATCTGGCTTCAATCGCGCGGCTTTCCGGGGCTCGGACGAGCAGTTGTGCCGCGGCCCGGTGCAGGAATGCTGGTCGCAGCGGTGGGAGCGGTCGGAACAACCACCGGAGCCTGGGGAACCCGTACGTCGAGAACGGCCACGGACCGATCGCCGACGCGCTCGAGAAGGACGCTCAGCGCGGCCACCTTCGCCGCCAGTGACGTCGCCGGGCCGATCCGGATCTCCCGTCCGCCCCCGTGAAGGGTGACGGCTTCGCCGTCGAGGGTGGCACTGGTGACCTGTTTCCGGATGGTCTCCGGCAACGCGGCGACTACGTCGAGCGCCGGGCGGGCGCGGTCGAAAACGTCGGCCGGGGCCGGAGCCGCGCCGGCCCCGATCACCTCCGGCAGCTCGCCGGGGCGGTCGGGACGCTCGGCCAGCACGCGGCCGGTCCGATCGAGGAGCACCCAGCCGCCGGCCGGACGGGCGGCGATGGCGGCCGCCACGCGCTCGGTGAGATGGATGCGGACGACGTTGGGGAACCCCCGCTCGACGGTCGCCGTGTCGACCCGCGGGAGGCGGCGGAGGCGCCGCTCAGCCGCCGCCGTGTCGACGGAGACCATCGGTTGCCCGCGGCGGAGGCCGGCGCCGGCGGTGGCCTCCTCGGGAGTGACGACCGCGCCGCCGGTGACCCGGATGTGGTCGACGTCGAGCAGGGCGGAGCGGGTGGTCGTCCACGTCGCGCCTGTGAACAGCAGGATCGCCGCCACCGCGGCGACGATGCGACCGGCCAGTGTCTGCGGCAACCAGTTGGTCAGTCGGCGCAGAGCGTCGCGCAGGGAACGGGTGGCGTGCAGACCTCGGCGCGCCGCTTTGCCGGCGCCGGCCACGGCCCGTCCCGCCACGGGGGCCTGCCAGGCCAGCGGCCGCTGCAGCGCGGCGGGAAGCTTGGCCCGCCAGCCCTCGGGGCCGCCGGCCGTCCGCCGGTCGGGACCGGGTCGGCGGGCGAACCGCCCCGACGCCGGCGGCCGGGTGTGGCGCACAACCGTGACACGGCGCTGGGTCCGATCCTCTCGACGACTCACGGGGATCCTCCGGTTGTTGCGGCCGATCGGTCGACGACCGCGGCGTTGTCTTCGCCGGGCCAGGCTTCGGGGGCGCCGGGGCGGGCGCCGGCCAGCCCGGCGAAGGCGACCCGGCGCAGCTCGGGCACCAGCCGGACGCCGGTCTCGGCCTCAACCCGACGTTGAACCTCGAGGACGAGGGCGACGACGTCGGCGGCGCGGCCCCGCCCGTCGGGCTCGGCCTGGAAGAAGTTGGCGTGGCGTTCGGAGACCCAGGCGGTGCCGACCCGGAACCCCTTGAGCCCGCAGCTGTCGATGAGCCGGCCGGCGGAGTCGCCGGGTGGATTGGTGAAGACGGAACCGGCGTTGTTGCCACCGGGCTGGTTCGCCCGCCGCCACCGCACGACCTCGTCGATCTCGGCCTTGCAGTCTTCGGCCGGCCGGGCGGTCACCGTGAACTCGGCCCGGACGACGACGTGGGCCGGCCCGAGGTTCGAGTGCCGGTAGGTGAGGTCGAGCGACCCGGCCGGGCGCTCGTCGACCCGGCCTTCGCCGCCGGCGACGTCGACCACCCACGCCCGCCGGAGGACCTCGACGGTCTCCCGGCCGTGGCCGCCGGCGTTCATGCGCACGGCGCCGCCGACCGAGCCGGGGATTCCGGCGAAGAACTCGACGCCGCCCCATCCGGCGGCGGCCGCCTTCCGGGCCAGGACGGGGAGGCGGACACCGCCGCCGGCCATGACCCCTGCCCGAGTGGCGTCGCCCGGATCGGGGACGATCTCGAGCTCGGCCAGCGGACCCTCGAGCAGCACGGCCACGCCGGCGAATCCCTCGTCGGCCACCAGTAGGTTCGACCCCCGGCCGACACAGAGGAACGGGATCCCGGCCGGGAGAGCGCCGGCCACGGCGGCCAGGTCCTCCTCGCCCCGGGCGCGGACCAGCACGGCGGCCGGCCCCCCGAGCCCGTAGGTGGTGAGCGCCGAGAACGGAACGTCGCGCTCGACCGGCCCCCCGAGGGCGTGGCCGAGCCGGGCGGCGGCCTCGTCGAGCGCGGCCGAGGCGGTCATGCGACCGGCACCGGAGCCTGCGCCGGGGAACCGAACGCGCCGGAGCGGAGCCACTCGTCGGCCAGGGAGGTCACGTCACCGGCGCCGAGGGTGATCACCAGGTCGCCGGGCCTCGTGAGCTCTGGGAGCCGGGTGATGATGTCGGCCCGCTTCGGGAGATAGAGGACCCGCTTGCTCGGTTCGGCTTCGGTCACGGCCTGGAGGATCAGGCGGCCCGACACGCCGGGCTGGGGTGGCTCGCCGGCGGCGTAGACGTCGGTGAGGACGACGATGTCGGCGTCGGTGAAGGCGTCGCCGAAATCCGGCCAGAGGCGAGCGGTGCGGCTGTAGCGGTGGGGCTGGAAGACGGCCACGATCCGGGACCAGTCGCCCTCCCGGGCGGCGGTCAGCGTGGCCTTGATCTCGCCGGGGAGGTGGGCGTAGTCGTCGACGAGGGTGACGCCGCCGACTTCGCCGTGGAACTGGAAGCGGCGGGCGACCCCGGCGAAGCGGCCGAGGGCGGCCCGGACGGCGTCGAACGGTACGCCGATCTCGGTGGCCAGCGCCGCCGCCCCGGCGGCGTTGCGGGCGTTGTGGCGGCCGGGGGCGGGCAGCACGATCTCGCCGAGGGGCTCGCCGTGGCGGAGCAGCGTGAAGCGGCTGCCGAGCCGGTCGCCGGAGTAGCCCTCGATCCGGTAGTCCGCGCCGTCCGCTTCGCCGTAGGTGACGACCGGCCGGCCGGCGGCGGTGACCTCGGCGGCCAGGCGGGCCGCGCCGGGGTCGTCGGCGCAGGCCACCCGGGGGCCGGGTGCGCTCGACAGGTACCGCACGCAGGCCGCCTCGAGGGCCGCCATGTCGCCGTAGTGGTCGAGGTGGTCGGGTTCGACGTTGGTGAGGATCACCGCCTCCGGCGCGATCTCGACGAACGTGCCGTCGCTCTCGTCGGCCTCGATGACCAGCCATTCACCTTCGTCGTAGGAGGCGTTGCTCCCGACCTCGTTGGGCTCACCGCCGATGAGGAACGACGGGTGCCACCCGGCGGCCCGCAGGATCAGCGTGGTCATCGTCGACGTCGTCGTCTTGCCGTGGGTACCGGAGATGGCCACCGTACGGCGGGTGTCGACGATGGCGGCCAGCGCCTCGGCCCGGCGCAGCACCGGCACGCCGCGCTCTTTGGCCGCCACCACCTCGGGATTCGTCGGCGGGATGGCGGTCGACACCACCACGGCGTCGACGTCGGCCGGGAGGCAGGCGGCGTCGTGGGGGACGTGGACGTCGACGCCGAGGAACCGCAGCCGCTCCAGGCCCCGCCAGCTCTTGAGGTCCGACCCGCTGACCGTGTGGCCGAGCCGGGTGAGCACGGCGGCGATCCCGCTCATGGCCATCCCGCCGATGCCGACGATGTGGATCTTGCGAGGCGCGCTGAGGTCGAGGGTCACAGCACCACCGTCCGCTGGTCGCGTCGTTCGGCGACCGACTCCACCAGGGCGGCGAGGTCGGCGGCGGCGTCCGGACGGGCGAGGCCGCGGGCGGCGGCGGCCATGGCCGCCAGGCGGGCCGGATCGGCCAGCAGCGGTTCCAGTTCGGCGGCCAGACGGGCGCCGGTGCAGTCGGCGTCGGGGACCAGCACGGCGGCGCCGGCGGCGACCAGCGCCTCGGCGTTGCGGGTCTGGTGGTCGCCGGGGGCGCCGGGCAGGGGCACCAGCACCGAGGGGACCCCGGCGGCGGCCAGTTCGGCGACGGTCGTGGCGCCGGCCCGGCAGACGGCGACGGTGGCGGCGGCGTAGAGCCCGGGCATGTCGTCCTCGTACCGGAGCAGCCGGTAGTCGAGGGCGTCGCCGTCGCGCCGGGCCGCCTCCCAGGCCGCCCGGGCGGCCTCGAACCCCGCCGGGCCGCTCACGTGGTGGACGGTCAGGCCGGCCCGGCCCCGCCAGAGGTCGTAGAGCTGGCCAGCCGCCTCGTTGACCCGGCGGGCGCCGAGGCTGCCGCCGAAGACCGCCACCAGCGGGTGGACGGGGTCCGGACGCCGCTCCACCGCCACCACGGCCGCCCGGACCGGGTTGCCGGTGACGACGGCTCCGGGCAGTGGCGTGCCGGGCAGCGACACGGCCGCCTGCGCCCCGAGCCGCACGGCGATGCGGTTGGCCAGGCCCGGGGCGGCGTTCTGCTCGTGGACCACCGTCGGCACCCGCAACAGCCGGGCGGCGACGAGACACGGCAGGGAGGCGTAGCCCCCGACGCCCACCACGACCTCGGGGCGCCGCTGACGGAGGATCCGCATCGCCCGCCCGAAGGCCCGGCTCGTCTTGAGGACGACCGAGACGTTCTCCACCGTGAGGCGGCGCTGCAGGCCCCGGCCGGGCAGCAGGTCGATGCTGAATCCGGCGGCGGGCACGGCGGTCTCTTCGAGCTTGCCGGCGTTGCCCACCCAGTGGATCGACTCCCGGCTGTGCCCCCGGGCCACCAGCGCTTCGGCCAGGGCCAGACCGGGATAGACGTGACCACCCGTTCCGCCCCCGGTGATGAGGGCGTACGTCCTCACCGTCATCTCCCCTGCCGGGCGATGTTGAGGAGCACGCCGCTGGCGCACATGGTGAAGAGGAGGGCCGACCCGCCGAACGACACGAAGGGGAGCGGCACGCCGGTGACTGGCAGGGCACCGGTGACGGCGCCGACGTTGATGATCGCCTGGCCGACGATCCACCCGGTGATGCCGGCGGCCAGCAGCTGCCCGAACCGGTCGGGGGCCCGCAGCGTCGTGCGGACCCCGAGCACCGCCAGGGCGCCGAACAGGACGAGGACGAGGGCGCAGCCGACGAGCCCGAGCTCCTCGCCGATGATGGCGAAGATGAAGTCGGTGTGGGCATTGGGGAGGAACAGCCACTTGGCCCGGCCGGCTCCGAGGCCCACGCCTGTCCACCCACCCTCGCCGAAGGCGATGAGCGACTGGGCGACCTGGTACCCACCCTCCTTGTAGTGCTCGAAAGGGTCGATGAACGACATGAGCCGGGCCCGGCGGTAGGGCTCGATGAAGGCGAGGAAGGTGCCGGCCACGGTTGCGACGCCGAGGACGACGGCCATGTGCCGGGCCCGGATTCCGCCGACGAAGAGGATGCTGCCGGTGAGGATGGCCATGGTGATGGTCGTGCCCATGTCGGGCTGGAGCATCACCAGGCCGGCGAAGAAACAGAACATGAGACCCACCGGCCGCAGCACGGCCCGCCAGTCGCCGACGCTAGCGGCCCGCCGGGCCAGCACATCGGCGCAATAGAGCAGCAGGCCGAGCTTGGCCAGCTCCGAGGGTTGGAAGCGGAGTGCTCCGAAGCCCAACCACCGGGTCGACCCGTTGACGTTGATGCCGACGCCGGGGACCAGCACGAACAGGAGCAGACCGGCGGAGACGACGAGCAGCGGCCCCACGTATCTCCGCAGCAGGCGGTAGTCGACGCGGGAGGTGATGAACAGGGCGGCGAACCCGAGCGTGGCCCACGCCAGCTGACGCTTGAAGAAGAGCCAGGGCGATCCGTAGTTGGCCAACGCTTCGACCGATGAAGACGACAGCACCATGACGCAGCCGACGAGGTTGAGGACGACGATCGTCGACAGCAGGGCGTAGTACCCGGGCGGGCGGAGCCGCCCGCCGTCGCGCCACGCCTCCCGGGCCTGCCGGACCATGCGGCCGACCGTCGACTGCCGGGCTTCCCGCCGCTCCTTGCGGGGCGGCGGCGGAGGCGCGGGATTCGGCTTGACGACCCGGCGGCGGGCGCGGGTGGCCCCACTGCGGGTGCCGGGGGAGCGGGCGCCGGCCGCTCGCGATCCGCCGGGGCGGGCCACCGTCGTACGGTGCTCGTCGAGTTGCCCCGGGGTGCGGGGGTGTCCCCCGTGAGGAGTCACCGGCGGGACTCCAGGAGCGCCTGCACTTCCCGGGCGAAGTCGTCGCCCCGGGCGGCGTAGCTCGTGTACCAGTCGAACGAGGCGCAGGCCGGCGAGAGGAGGACGGTGTCGCCGGGCTCGGCCAGCTCCGCTCCGAGGCGGACGGCCTCGGCCATCGACCCGGCCCGGTGGACCGGGCGTACACCGGCGAAACAGGCCTCGACCTCACCGGCCGCCTCTCCGATGGCCACGACCGCCCGGATCCGGCCGGCCTCGGCCCGCAGCACGCTGAGGTCAAGGCCCTTGTTGCGGCCACCGGCCAGCAGCACCACCGAGTCGAAGCCCGCCAGAGCGGCCAGGGCGGCGTGGGGGTTGGTCGCCTTCGAGTCGTCGACGAAGGTCACCCCCCCACTTTGGCCCACTGGCGCGACGCGGTGGGGGAGCCCCGAAAACGAGGCCAGCACCGAGCGCAACGCCTCGTCGGAGAGCCCGAGATCGGCGGCGGCGGCCGCCGCCGCCAGGGCGTTGGCGATGTCGTGGGGGCCGCGGCGGGCCAGATCGCTGATGGCGATGAGCGGCGTGCCGTCGGGTCGGAGCAGGCGATCGTTGTCGAGCCGCCAGGCGTCGGTCCGGTCGGACCGGAGGGTGAAGGCGACGGATCGGGCCGGGCTGGTCGCCGAGACCTCGGCCACCGGGGCGTCGTCGGCATTGAAGACGAGCAGGTCGTCGCCAGACTGGTTGGCGAAGATCCGTGCCTTGGCCGCCACGTAGTCCTGGAAGGTCGGGTGCCAGTCGAGGTGGTCCTCGGCGACGTTGAGGAGGACGGCGACCCGGGGCCGGAACGTCTCGGTGAAGCGGAGCTGGAAGGAGGACACCTCGGCCACCACGACGTCGACGTCGTCGTGCACGGCGTCGAGCAGGGGACGGCCGATGTTGCCGGCGGCCAGGGCCCGCCGCCCGCCGGCGTTCAGCATCTCGGCGATCACCGTGGTGACCGTCGTCTTCCCGTTGGTGCCGGTCACCGCTACGAGCGGGAGTCCCCGCCGGGCGGCGGCCACCCCGGCCAGCTCGATCTCGGAGAAGATCGGCACGCCGGCCCGGGCCGCCAGGCCGTAGACGGGATGCGCTTCGGGCACGCCGGGGCTCGGCACGACGAGCTCGGCGCCGGCGACGAGGTCGGCCAGCTGCTCGGGGCCGGGGCCACCGACGACCCTGACGCCCAGGGCCTCGAGCGCCGTCCGCCGGGCGGCGAAGCCGGCCGACTCCGGCCGGTCGTCCACCACCGTGACCGGCCCGTCCGCCGCCAGCCGGCGGGCGACGGCTTCGCCGGTGATGCCGAGCCCGACGACGAGGATCACGAGACGGAGAAACGGGAGCGGGCGGGGGCGGCCCCGGTCAATCGATCGCCCCCGGGATCCGGATGAAGTCGGCGTAGAAGAGGCCGAGGCCGAAGGCCACGAACAGGCCGGCGATGAGCCAGAACCGCACGATCACGGTGAACTCCGGCCATCCGGCCAGCTCGAAGTGGTGGTGGATCGGAGCCATCCGGAACACCCGGCGCTTGAACCCCCGGAACGAGATCACCTGGATGACCACCGACACGGTCTCCAGCACGAACAGCCCGCCCATGATGGGCAGCAGCAGCTGGGTCCGGGTGAGGAGGGCGAGGCCGGCCAGGCCGCCGCCGAGGGCCAGCGATCCGGTGTCGCCCATGAAGATGCGGGCCGGCGCGGCGTTCCACCACAGGAAGCCGGCGCAGGCGCCGAGCATGGCCGCCGCCACCACCGCCACGTCGATGGCCTCGTTGGCCGGAACGCCGTAGATGAGGCCGTGGCGGCCCTGCCAGAAGGCGATGATCACGAAGGCGGCGGCCACGAAGGCCGACGCACCGGAGGCCAGGCCGTCGAGGCCGTCGGTCAGGTTCACGGCGTTGGCCGAGCCGATGATGATGAGGACGGCCCAGATGCCCCAGCCCCACGGGCCGAGGTCGAGGTCGAGATCCCGGGCGAACGACAGGTTGGTCGAGATGCCGACCCAGTGGATGCAGAGCAGGACGAAACCGATGGCCACCAGCAGCTGCCCGGCCGACTTGGCCCGCTTGTTGAGACCGAGGTTCCGCTGGAAGCGGATCCCGAGGTAGTCGTCGACGAACCCGACCAGGGCGCAGCCGACGATGAGGCCCATGAGCAGCACGCCGCTGCGCTGGAAACCCTGGCTGCCCGGGCGCAGGTCACCGACGACGTAACCCGCCACGGCCGAGAGCACGATGGCCAGGCCGCCCATGGTCGGGGTGCCGGCCTTGGTCTGGTGACCCTCGGGCCCGTCCTCCCGGATCTGCTGGCCGATGCCCCGGGCCCGCAGCACCCGAATGAGCAACGGTGTTCCGGCCAGCGACAGGATGAGCGAGGTCGCCGCCGCCAACAGGAGTGCGATCACGCGGCACCCTCCACCAGGGCCTCGGCGACGCGTTCGAGGCCGACGACCCGACTCGCCTTCACCAGCACGGCGTCCCCGGAACGGAGCCGGGGGGTGAGGACGTCGACGGCGGCGTCCGGACCGGCGACGACCACCACCTCGACCCCCGACTCCCGCGCCCCCTCGGCGAGGGCGCCGAGTTCGGGCGAAGGTGCGCCGCCGCTCGGCGACCCCGGCCCGGCGGGGCCGCTGACGATGACGAGGGTCTCCACCTCGGCGGCGGCCAGGAGCTTTCCGAGGCGGTGGTGTTCGGCGGTGGCGTGGGCCCCGAGTTCGGCCATCTGGCCGAGCACGGCGAAGCGGCGGCCACCCCCGCTTCCACCCAGCGCCGCCAGGGCGTCGACCGCCGCCGCCATCGACGTCGGGTTGGCGTTGTAGGAGTCGTTCAGCACCAGCAGGCCGGCGGGACTGCGGCGCAGGTCCATCCGCAGGGGCGAGCCGACCGCGCCGGCGAGGCCGGTGACGGCGTCCGCCAGGCTCACGCCGGCGACGCCGGCGACCGTCACGGCCATGGCGGCGTTGACGGCCTGGTGGGCACCGCGCACCGGTAGGGGCGGCACGTCGGCCGCCCCCCAGGGCGTGTCGAGGTGGAAGGCGGGGCGGAGCTCCTGGTCGAGCTGCAGGGCGCTGACCCGGACGTCGGCGGCGGCGGCCGTACCGGCCGTCAACACGGCGGCCTCGGTCCGGCGGCGCAGGCCGGGGGTCATGTCGTCGTCGGCGGAGAGGACGGCGTGGCCGTCGGCCGGGAGCGCTTCGAGCAGCTCGCCCTTGCCCCGGGCCACCTCCTCCCGGCTGCCGAAGAACTCGGCGTGGGCCATCCCGATGTTGGTGATGACGCCGATCGTCGGCTGGGCGACGGCGCACAGGGCGGCGATGTGACCCATCCCCCGGGCCCCCATCTCGGTCACCACCGCCGCCGCCCCCTCCGGCGCCGACAGCAGCGTGAGCGGCACGCCGATCTCGTTGTTGAACGAAACCGGACTGGCCCCCACCGGCCCGGCCGGGGCCAGGGCGGCGGCGGCGAGGTCCTTGGTCGAGGTCTTGCCGGTGCTGCCGGTGATGCCGACCACCGGCCGCCCCACCAGCCGCTCCCGCGCCGCCCGGCCCAGGGTGGTGAGGGCCACGGCGGTGTCGTCGACCAGCACGAGACCGATCCCCGGCACCGGCCGGGACACCAGCGCTCCGGCGGCGCCGCGGTCGAGGGCGTCGCCGACGAAGTCGTGCCCGTCGCGCTCGGCCCGCAGGGCGACGAAGAGCGCCCCCGGCGCCAGCGTGCGGGTGTCGATCGAATAGGAGGACACGACGGCGTCGGGGTCGCCGCCCAGCACCTGTCCGCCGGTGATGCCGGCGATCTCCGACAACGTCAACTTCACGCTGCGGGCCTCGGACCGTCCGGACCTGCGCCGCCGCCGTCCCAGCCGAGCCGGGCGAGCTCCTCCCGGGCCACGACCCGGTCGTCGAACGGGACCGTGACCCCACCGGCCGTCTGACCCGACTCGTGGCCCTTGCCGGCCACGACGACGACGTCCCCCGGATCCCGGTTGGCCACCGCCAGGGCCAGGGCGATGGCCTTCCGCCGGTCGGGCTCGACGATCGGGTAGACGCCCGACGGAACTCCGGCGACGACCTCGCCGATGATCGCCATCGGGTCTTCGGACCGGGGGTTGTCGGAGGTGACGAAGATCACGTCGGCCAGCCCGGCTGCCGCTTTCCCCATCGCCGGCCGCTTCGCCCGGTCGCGGTCTCCCCCGCAACCGAAGACGACGACCAGCCGGCCGCCCTCGCCGACGAGGGGCCGGGCGGCCCGCAGCACCTGCTCCAGCCCGTCCGGCGTGTGGGCGTAGTCGACGAGGACGGGAAAGGGTTGCCCGGCGTCGATCCGCTCCATCCGACCGGGCACGACCAGCGGGGCCGACAGGCCGGCGGCCACGGCGCCGACGTCGAGGCCGGCGGCCAGGGCGGTGGCGGCGGCGGCCAGCGCGTTGGAGGCGTTGAAGCGGCCGACCAGCGGCGAGTCGACCGGCGCCGAGCCGTAGGGCGTGACCAGCTGGAACCGGTTCCCGCCCGGCCCGGCGTCGAGGCGCTCGGCCCGCACCACCGCCGCCGGGCTCTCCAGCCCGAAGCCGAGCACCGACAGCCCGGCGGCCTCGGCCCGGCGGGCGATCTCGGCGCCGTGGGGATCGTCGAGGTTGGCGGCGGCGGCGCCGGTCCGGGCCGGGTCGAAGAGCAGGGCCTTGGCTTCGAAGTACTCCTCCAGGCTGGCGTGGAAGTCGAGGTGGTCGTGGGAGAGGTTGGTGAAGCAGGCCGCGGCGAAGCGGGTGCCGTCGACCCGGTGCATGACGAGGGCGTGGGACGACACCTCCATGGCCACCAGGCCCACGCCGGCCTCGACCATCCGGGCCAGCAGGGGCTGCAGCTCCGTCGCCTCGGGCGTCGTGCGTTCGCCCGGGAGCGGCTCGCCGTCGATGCGGGCTCCGATCGTCCCGATCACGCCGGGCCGGATGCCGGCCGCCCGGGTGATGGCCTCCAGCAGGTAGGTCGTGGTGGTCTTGCCGTTCGTGCCGGTGACCCCCAGCACGGCCAGCCGGCTCGACGGGTGACCCCAGGCGGCGGCCGCCACCGGGCCCATGGCCGCCCGCACCGAGGCGACCCGGGCCTCGGGCACCGGCAGGCCCAGGGGCCGCTCCACCAGCAGGGCGGCGGCGCCGGCGGCCACGGCGCCCGGCGCGTGGTCGTGGCCGTCGCTGGTGGAACCCGGCACGCAGCAGAACAGGTCGCCGGCGGCGACGGCTCGGCTGTCGTGGGTGACCGACGCGATCTCGGTGCGCGGATCTCCCCGCAGCTCGAGCACGTCGACCGAGTCGAGGAGCTCATGGAGCAGCACCCGGAAGAAGCCCCTATCTGCTAGTGCCTGACTGGCCCGAAGGGCTCGGACCGGAACGGCCCTCACTGCGCCCGAGGGTATCGCCCTGGGTGCCCCCTGACGCACCGGCCGACGTCCTCGACCGCCCGCCGGTGGTCGTGGTGGTGCTCGACTTCGACCGGGTCGTGGTCGTCGTGGACGACGACGCCGACGATGACGACCGCGGTTTGGTCGTGGTCGTGGTCGACGACCTCGATGTCCCGCTGCGCATGGTGGTGGTCGTCGTCGACGACTTGCTCGTCGACCTGGTGCTCGATCCCCGGGCGGTCGTGGTCGTGGTCGAAGACCTGGTCGTCGACCGGGTGGTCGCCCCCCGGGCGGTCGTCGTCGTGGTGGACGACTTGACGACCGGCTTCGACTCCTTCGTCGTGGTCTGCGTCGTCGACCTCTTGAGGGTCGTCGACGTCGTGGCCTTCGGGACGTGGGGATCGTCGTTGACCGGCGCCTCGTCGAGGGCGCTCACCGGGCCACCCCGCGTCGGGGCGGCGGGCGGAGGCGACCCGGGCGGCGGCGGGATCCGCTCCAGCCGCAGGGCGTACTGCATGATCCGGGAGAACACCGGCGCGGACACCTGGCCGCCGTAGATCGGGGTGGGCTCGTCGAGCACGACCACCGCCGCCAGCCGCGGCTCCTGGGCCGGCGCGTACCCCACGAAGCTGGCGACGTAGTTCCCGGAGTAGCCCCGGGCGCCTTCCAGCGGCTTGCGGGCCGTGCCGGTCTTGCCGGCCGCCAGGTAGCCGGGGACAGCGGCGTTGGTGCCCGTCCCCGTCGAGACGACCTGGGTCAGCATCGAGGACAGCTTCCCGGCGGTGTCGGGCGAGATCACCCGCCGGGGCTCCGCCGCCGGCACCTCGTGGCGCACGCCGTCGGCGTCGATCGTGGCCTCGACCAGGCGGGGCGGCTTGTAGAGGCCGCCGTTGGCCACGGTGACGTAGACCTGGAGCATCTGCAGGGCACTGACCGCCAGGCCGTTGCCGATCGGGACGGTCCCCATGCTGGTGACGTACCAGTGGTCCGGGTCGAGGAGGAGGCCGGCGGGCTCGCCGGGGAACCCCACACCCGTCTTCGTCCCGAAGCCGAAGGCCCGCAGGTAGTGGTCGAGCCGGGTCTTGCCCAGCTTCTGGCCGACCATGATCGTCCCGACGTTCGAAGAGTTCACCAGGATGTCGGTGACGGACCAGGGGATCGGCGGGTGCGGTTCATGGTCCTCGAAGACGGCGTTGGCCATCGGCAGCTTGTCGGGCACCGTGAACTTGGTCTCCGGCGTGACCAGCCCGTCCTCCAGAGCCCCGGCCATGGTGATGACCTTGTTGGTCGAGCCCGGCTCGTAGACGTCGGTGATGGCCCGGTTCTTCTCGGTCTGGCTCGACGGCCGGGCGGCGCCGGCACCGTCGCCGGTGACGTTGGCCATGGCCAGGATGCTGCCGGTGCGGGTGTCCTCCACGATGGCCAGCCCGCCCTTGGCGGTGGCGGCGGCCACGGCGTCGACCAGCGCCCGCTCCAGCTCGTACTGCAGCGACTGGTCGAGCGAGAGGATCAGGTCGTTGCCCCGGACGGCCGGCTCGAGGCGGCTGTAGCCCTGAGGTATGCGCCGGCCCTGCGGGTCCTGCTCAACCACCAGCTCGCCGGGCTTGCCGGCCAGCTTCTTGTCGAACTGCACCTCGAGACCGGCCAGGCCGTCGTTGTCGATGCCGACGTTGCCGAGGAGCGGCGCGGCCATCGTGCCCGACGGGTAGAAGCGCTTCGACTCCGGGACGAAGTCGACGCCCTCCAGGTCGAGCTTCTCCACCGCCTCGGCGGTGGCGTCGTCGACCTTGCGGGCCAGGTAGACGAAGGCATGGCTCTTCTGTCCCAGCCGGTCGGCCAGCACCTTCTGGTCCATGCCGAGGACGGGGGCCAGCTTGGCGGCGTAGGCCACGGGGTCGGTCACGACCTTGGGGTTGGCCCACACCGTCTGCTGGTTGACCGACAGGGCGAGGTCGACGCCGTTGCGGTCGAAGATCGCCCCCCGCTCGGCGGCCAGCGTGATCTTGCGGATGCGCTGCCCGGTGCCGAGCTTCTCGTACTCGGAGGCGGAGACGGCCTGGACCTGGGTGAGCCGCAGGATGATCCCCGACAGTCCGAGCGACAGGACGACCAGCAGGGCCATGGCCCGCCGGCCGGTCAGGCGGTTGCCGGTGGCGGCCTTGCCGGCTTCGAACTTGGCCCGC
This sequence comes from Actinomycetota bacterium, assembly GCA_040756995.1. Classification (GTDB taxonomy): domain Bacteria; phylum Actinomycetota; class Acidimicrobiia; order IMCC26256; family BP-133; genus BP-133. The sequence continues at coordinate 34,083 of JBFLYK010000048.1, forward strand.
CGGGCGGCCATCCGCCGGTTGGGCTTGGGCAGCCCGGTGGTGGTGGTTCTGACTCGGGGCGGGCGCCGCGACTGTGGTCCGTCGCCGCGGTCGGCTCGCCGTTCGTCGTCAGGGCCGGGTGCCAAGGTGCGGCTTCACCTCCGCCCATCCGCCGGCCAGGCTCGGCGCGGCGGGATCGTCGGGAGTGGCGCCGCCGTCCTGGGGGGCGGGCGCCATGAGATAGGCGACCTGCGGCGGGACGACCATGCCCAGCCGCTGCTGGGCCGTGGCCACGATGCGCTCGGGGGCCGATAGCTGGGCCACGTCGAGGCGGAGCTTCTCGTACCGGGCCTCTTCCCTGGCCGCCTCCTTGTTGAGCTGGTCGAGCCGGAACTCCGACTGGATCAGCAGCACGTGGAAGACGGCGGCGCCGAAGATCGTGCCCACGGTGAGGACAGCGCCGGCCAGGAGAGCCAGCCGCAGCGGCCGATCAGGGGTCGGGCCCTGGCGGGGGCCGCCCCGCACCCGGCTCCGCTCCAGGCGGCGCTGGTGCAGCTGGCGGACCCCGGGGCCCATCGGTGGCGTGCGGCGCTTCTTCTTGATCAGTTCCTTCACCATCACACACGCTCCAGGACTCGGAAGCGGGCGCTCTCGGCCCGGGGGTTGGCGGCGATCTCTGCCGCGGTGGGACGGGCCGCGCCGCGGGTCACGAGGCGGGCCGGCGGCGGTTCACCGGGGATGCCCGTCACCGGCAGGCCGCGAGGGACGGGCGGGCGGGAGGTCCAGGCCGTGAAGCGCTCCTTCACGATCCGGTCCTCCAGCGAGTGGTACGACAGCACGGCCAGGCGCCCGCCGGGGGCGAGGACCGAGAAGGCGGCGTCGAGACCCTGTTCCAGGTGCTCGAGTTCGCCGTTCACTTCGATGCGGATCGCCTGGAAGGTGCGGCGGGCGGGGTGCGGGCCGGTCCGGCGGGCCGGAGCGGGAATCGCCTGGCGGACGACCTCGGCCAGTTCGGCCGTGGTCTCCAGGGGTCGGTGCGCCACGATGGCCCGGGCGATCTGCCGGGCGAAACGCTCCTCCCCGTAGCGGGCGATGACTCGGGCCAGCTCGGTCTCCTCGTATCCGTTCACGACATCCCGGGCCGAAAGCGCCTGGGACCGGTCCATCCGCATGTCCAACGGGGCGTCGGCCCGGTAGGTGAAGCCCCGGCCCGGCTCGTCCAACTGCCAGCTGCTCACGCCGAGGTCGAACAGCACCCCGACTACTGGAAGGCCGAGCGCGGCCACCTCGGGCGAGGCCACCACGCCGGCCAGCTCCTCGAATCCGCTTTTCCGGATCAGCACCCGGGCGCCGTAACCGGAGAGCCGCTCCCCGGCGGCGGCCACCGCCTCGGCGTCCCGGTCGAGACCCAGGACGACGTTGTCCGGGAGGGCCTCGAGCAGGGCGCCGGCGTGCCCGCCGCCTCCCACCGTCCCGTCGACCAGCAGGCCGGCGGGAACGGGCGCGAAGGCGTCGACCACTTCGGCGACCATGACCGGGTCGTGTGCGAATCCGGGTCTACGCACGGCTTGGGCCCAGCCCCCCAGGTGGGCCGTCCGGAAAGAATCGCGGACTGACACACGGATGGAAGCGGGCGGAGTAGGGCCTTCCACCGCACCACCGGGGGGACTGGGCGCAGGCCGTGCGATGCACGCCCACGTTGTCAAGGGACTCAGATGCCGAAGTCGGGGATGCCTTCGGCGGCCGTGATGACCTGCTCACCCTCCTGTTCACGCTGGGCCCACCGCTCGGCATCCCAGATCTCGATCCGGGACAGCACGCCGGCGACGACGACGTCACGCTCGAGGGAGAGGCCGCCGAACTCGCGGAGATGGGCCGGCACCGGCACCCGGCCCTGGCGGTCGGGGGTGACCTCGGCGGCTCCGGCGAAGAACGTCCTCGCCGCCTGGCGCTGCTGGGGGCCCCTGGTCGCCAACTCCCGCATGTTGTTCGACACCCGCTCCCATTCGTCAGTCGGATACACGCACACACAACCGTCGAGACCCCGCGCCATGTAGGCACCGCCTTCGAGCTGGCCGCGGAACTTGGCCGGCAGGATCACCCGGCCCTTCTCGTCGAGGGAGTGCTGGTACTGCCCGAGAAACACGGCCGACTACCTCGACTCACCCGCTCCGCCCCGGCTCTCCGCCGTCTAGGTCACGTCGTGGACCTTATTCCTCCACTTCACTCCCGTCAACTCCATTTCGCACCACAAATCCCCCCAAAAGCGACCTCACAAACCACTTGGGGCTTCAAACGGGCAGAAAACGGACGCGCCGAAGTCGCCACCACTGTGGCCACTGTCAACTATTGAGGCGCGGATCAGCCGGTTGCGTAGGCCCGGAGCGGCGGCTCGGAATCCACCTGCGGGCCGGCGGCCACGGCCGGGAAGGCGTTGGCGTAGATGCCGGCGATGGCGGCCGTGGCCACCGCCGGGTCGATTCCGCTGGCGTAGACGTCGGCGCAGCGGGCGGTGCCGACCCGGCCCGGATCGGCCGCTCCCCCGGGATTGCCGAGTGCATCGAGGACCACGGCCAGCGCCACGGCGTCGAAGACGAGTCCGGCGTGCTCCACGACCCGACCCGGGCAGAGGTCCTGCACGGCGATGTTCACGGCCCCGTCGATCGTCGCCACCGCCATGTCGGCCGGCACCGACGGCTGGATCAGGTTGTCGGTGTGGCTCCGGATCGTCGTGTACGACGGGCCGGGCGGCATCGGCAGCCGGTTGAGAGCCTGCATGAAGCTGGCTCCGGTGCTGAACTGCCAGATCGGCGGGGCGCAGCTCGGGTTGCAGAACGCCGCCCTGGTCCAGGGGATCTCCCGGTTGGCGCCGGCGATGGTGATGAGGTCGTCGACGGCGGCGCGGACGTCGGGCCACCAGCGGACGGCCCACCGGGGCTGCAGGGCGCCCTGGCTGTGGCCGACGATCGAGACCTTGCGGCCCGTCCGCCGGTGGAGCGTGCGGACGGCGGCCACGACGTGCTCGGCGCTCTGCTGGATGTCGACGAGGGCCCGGCCGGGGAGCTGCACCGTGCACCAGTCGAAGCCGGCATCTGTCAGCACCCGCCCGAGCCCCGACGGCCAGGTCTCGGCGGCCGTGGTGGCCGTGCCGTGGACCAGGAGCACCACGGCCTGGTCGGGGTGGCGAAGACCCTCGGGGCAGTCGAGCGAGGTCTCGAGCACCACCGGATCCGACTCGAGCGCGGGCCCGGGGTCGGCTTGCGCCGGCGCTCCGGTCGCCTCGGCGCCCACCGGGGGGCCGGGCGCCACCGTCACGGCGAACGCCAACAACACGAGACCCAGCGTGATGCGTCTCATCCGGTGCCGGCTCAGGCGGGAAGAGCTTCCGCCGCCGGCCCCAGGTAGGGCGCCCAGGCGGGGTCGACGGTGCCGACGGCGACCACGATCCAGATCGTTTCCTTGGGCGCGAAGGGCTGGCGGCGCAGCTTCAGGTGCGTCTCGGACAGGAGCCGGTCCTCCTTGGCCGCGTTGCACGGCCGGCAGGAGGCGACGACGTTCTCCCAGACGTGCTCACCCCCTCGGGAGCGGGGGATCACGTGGTCGATGTTCTCCGCCGGGGCGCCGCAGTATTGGCAGCGGTGGCCGTCGCGGACGAAGACCGACCGGCGGGAGAGCGGTGCCCGGGCCCGGAACGGGACGCGGACGAAGTGGACGAGACGGATGACGGACGGGACCGGGAGGGACATGCGCTCCGAGTGCAGCTCTTCGTCGCGGTGCTGGAGGACCTCAGCTTTCTCCTTCAGCACGAGGACAACTGCCCGGCGCACCGGCACGACGCAGAGCGGCTCGTAAGTGGCGTTGAGCACGAGCGCTCTCCCCAAGCCCCACCCTCCTCCGTTTCCGTTGGCGACGTTGCCACTAACAAGTTTACCCAGGTGGGCATCGCTTTCCGGGAGCGCGAGTGATCAGGCCTTGAACTCCCGGCACCAGTTCAGATACGCCACGAGGTCCTCCGGGTCGGGGCTGCCCGTCGAGCCGTAGGCCGTCTGCATCCGGAACCGCACGTAGTCGCCGTCCGGCAACGGCAGGAACGGCGGCCGCCGCCACCAGCCGGGGCGGGCCAGGCGGAACGCCTGGCGCAGCGCCGTCGGCCACAAGCGGGGCCGCCGCAACACCGCGACGGTGGCGAGGAACCACCACCGCCACCCGGCCGTCGGCCTGGCTGCCCCCCTCCTCATCCCGCCACCCCCACAAACTGGCGTTCCATTTCCGCCATATCCCGGAAAACGAACGCCAGAACGGTTCCCCGGCCGGCCCCCGCCCAACTGGCGTTCCATTTCCGCCATATCCCGGAAAACGAACGCCAGAACGGATGCGGGGCGGGGGCTTCGGGGCTCACGGCCGGAGGGTAGCGTCGCCCGTGGTGGACCCTCTGCTGACGGATCTCTACGAGTTCACGATGGCGGCCGCCCTCCTGGCCGAGGGCAAGGCCGAGGAGCCGGCGACGTTCAGCCTGTTCGTGCGGAACCCTCCGCCCTCCCGCGGCTACCTGGTGGCCGCCGGGTTGCACGAGGCGGTGCAGTTCCTGCGGGAGTGGCGGTTCGACGATGAGGCGGTGGACCGGCTCCAGCGGACAGCGCGGCTCGATCCGGCGTTTCTCGATTGGCTGCGGGCCTTGCGCTTCACCGGGCGGGTCCGGGCGGTCCCGGAGGGCCGGATGGTGTTCGCCAATGAGCCGCTCATCGAGGTCGACGCGCCGTTCGGGGAGGCGCAGCTGCTCGAGACGGCCCTGTTGTTCCTTTTCACGTTCCCGACGGCCGTGGCCACCAAGGCCGCCCGCTGCCGGGAGGCGGCCGGCGGGCGGACGCTGGTCGACTTTGGACTCCGCCGGGCGCACGGCGGCGCGGCCGGCCTCGCCGCGGCCCGAGGGGCGGCGATCACCGGCTTCGCCGCCACCTCCAACGTCGCGGCCGCCGCCCGCTACGGCATTCCGGCCAGCGGGACCATGGCCCATTCGTTTCTCACGGCAGTGGCCTGCAACGACCCCGCGGGGGAGCTCGACGCGTTCCGCGCCTTCACCAGTCACTACCGCGGCGACCCCGTCCTGCTCGTCGACACCTGGGACACCGCCGGTGGCATCGACCACGCCATCGTCGTGGCCAAGGAGCTGGCGGCGGCGGGCCGGCGGCTGGCCGGGATCCGGCTCGACTCCGGCGACGTGGTGGCGCTGGCTCGCCTGGCCCGGGAGCGCCTGGACGCCGCCGGGCTTCCCGACGTCGCCATCTTCGCCTCGGGCGGGCTCGACGAGTTCGAGATCGCCCGGCTGCTCGGCGCCGGCGCGCCGATCGACGGCTTCGGGGTGGGGACCAACTTCGCCACCTCGGCCGACGCCCCGACGCTGGAGACCGTCTACAAGCTGGTGGCCGTGGATGGCCGGCCGATGGCCAAGCGGTCGACGGGCAAGGCGACGCTGCCGGGGGCCAAACAGGTGTGGCGCCGGCCGGGCTTCGGCGGCGACGTCCTCGCCCTGGCCGATGAACCGAGCCCCGCCCCGGGGGCCGAGCCGCTTCTCGAAGAAGTCGACCTCGCCGCCGAGCCCGGCGAGCGCGAGGCGCTGGCCGCGGCCCGTGACCGCTTCGAGGCCGACTGGTCCGTCCTCCCGAAGGAGTACAGAGACCTCACCAGCCCCGCCCGATACGAGGTGGAGATGTCCGCCCGGTTAATGGCTCTGGCCGCCGACAGCTTCGCACCCGGATGACCGCCAGGACCGGGCCCGTCCCCATTTAGAATCACATCGTTGGGGAGACATCTTTCGACCCCTGAGGGAGGGCCCGTGGCACGCAGGACGGCGCTCGGCGCGGCAACCTTCGAGGAGCAGTTCGATGCCCTCGTGGGCAACGTCGAGCGGGTGATCCAGGGCAAGCGCGAGGTCATCCACAAGGCCCTGGCCTGCCTGGTGGCCGACGGGCACCTGCTGATCGAGGACGTGCCCGGCGTCGGCAAGACCATGCTGGCCAAGGCCATCGCCCGGTCGATCGACGGCAGCTGGCACCGGATCCAGTTCACCCCCGACCTGCTCCCGTCCGACGTGACCGGTGTGTCGGTGTGGAACCGGGCCAACAACGAGTTCGAGTTCCGGACGGGCGGCATCTTCGCCAACATCGTCCTGGCCGACGAGGTGAACCGGGCCTCCCCGAAGACGCAGTCCGCCCTCCTCGAGGCGATGGAGGAGCGCCAGGTCACGGTCGACGCCGTGACCCACGACCTCCAGCGTCCGTTCATGGTCATCGCCACCCAGAACCCGATCGAGTACGAGGGCACCTACCCCCTGCCCGAGGCGCAGCTCGACCGGTTCCTGATGCGGATCAAGGTCGGCTATCCCGACCGGGCGGCCGGCATCGACATCCTCGAGACCCACGGGGCGGTGGAGCCGGTCGACAACCTCGCCCCCGTCCTCACCGCCGGCGACGTGGTGCGCCTCCAGGAAGCCGTCACCAACATCTACGTGGCTCCCAGCCTGAAGGGCTACATCGTCGACGTCGTCGAGGCGACCCGCCACGAGCGTGACCTGGTGCTGGGCGTGAGCCCCCGGGGGGCGCTGGCCCTGCAGCGGGCGGCCCGCGCCTACGCCGCCTCGTCGGGGCGCGACTATGTGATTCCCGATGATCTCAAGCTGCTGGCTGGGAGCGTGCTGGAACACCGCCTGATCCTCTCCCCCGAGGCCCAGCTCCGCGGGGCGACCGCCGCCGACGTGCTCGAGACGGTGCTCGGGCGCGTGCCGGTGCCGAGCGTCCGCGCCGGGGCCGGCGGGTAGGGCAGGGGCTGCGCCGGGTGCGGCCGTCGCTCACCAATCGGGGCTGGTCCCTCTGTGGGGCCGGGGCCGCGCTCCTCGTCGGGGCGCGGGTGCTCGGCGTCGAGGAGCTGGCCATGCTGGCGGCAGCCGCCTTCCTGGTCGTGGTGGTGGCCTTCCTGCGGGTGCGCCGCCACCGCCTGCGGATCTCGGCCGAGCGGGTGCTGCGCCCGACCCGGGCGGAGGCCGGCACGGCCGCTCGGGCCGACCTCACGGTGATGAACCTCGGGAAGCGCACGACGCCGGTGCTGTCGGCCGTCGACTCCTTCGACACCGGCAAGCGGGTGGCTCGCTTCCTCGTGCCGCCGCTCACGCCGGGCGAGACGGCCGACGCCGCCTACCGCCTCCCGACCAACCGGCGGGGCATCTACACCGTCGGGCCCCTCACGCTGTCGGTGCACGACGCCTTCGGCGTCGTCGAATGCGGCCTGACCCTGGCCGGGGAGGACCGCTTCGTGGTCTACCCGGCCGTGGAGGACGTCCTGCCGATGCCCGGCGCCGCCAGCCGGGAGGCCCGGATGGGGTCGATGCAGGCCTCCCGGGTGCCGGTCGGGCTCGACTTCTTCGGCCTGCGGGAGTACGAGGTCGGCGACGACCTCCGCCGGGTCCACTGGCGCTCGACCGCCCGCACCGGCGAGCTCATGCTCCGCCAGGACGAGATGCCGTGGGAGGCCCGCTCGACCATCCTGCTCGACACCCGCCCGTCCACCCACCGGGGCGAGTCGTTCGAGCGGGCGGTGGAGATCGCCGCTTCCCTGGCCACCGCCATGTGCCGGGGCCGGCGCCAGGTCAGGTTCCTGACGACCGGCGGCGTGGAGATCCAGTCCTCGGGCGTCGACCGCTATCCCCAGATCATGGAGTACCTGGCCGGCGCCTCCGTCGAGACCTACGTCCGGTGGGACCAGGTCATGGAGGGACTGCGCCGCCGGGGTGACGGGCCGCTGGCCGCCATCGTGGCCGACACCGAGAAAGGCGACCTGGCCGCGCTCGGGGCGCTGCGACCCCGGCTGGGCCTCGTGCTCGTCGTCGCCATCCGCCCCTCGGCCTACGGCGAGCTCGATGTCGGGCCGGTTCCGCCCGTGCCGGGGGCCCTCACCGTGCCCGTCTCGTCCTCCAGCCCCTTCCGGACCGCCTGGAATCAGGCCGTGGTCACATGCCAGCGCGGCGCAACGGTTCGCTCCTGACGCTCGCCACCCTGTCGGTGGTGGCGGCGCTGGGCTTCGCCCGGCTGTTCGACGACGGCTCGTGGCTGTTGCCGGTGCTGCTGGCCGCCGTCGGGGCGCACCTCGTCGGCCTGGCCACCCGCCGCTGGCCGGTGCCGCTGGCCGTCATGGCCTCGGCGGCGGTCATGGGCCTGCTGCTGTGCGCCGTGGTCGCCGGGCACACGACGTTCTTCGGGCTGCCGACGTCCAGCACTCTCTCGGCGCTGGGCCGGGCGTGGACGGCGGGGCTCGATTCGTTCCGCAACGCGGTGGCGCCCACCCCGGTGACGCCCGGGCTGCTGCTGCTCAGCGTCGGCGGCACGTGGATCTGCGCCACCGCCGCCGACTGGCTGGCCTTCCGGGGTGACGCCACCCTCACGGCCATCCTCCCGCCGTTCGTGCTCTACGTGATGGGGGCGGCGCTGGGGAAGGACGGCTTCCAGCTCCCCACCACCTTCGTCTTCGTCGTGGCGGCGTTGCTGTTCGTCGCCGCCAACCACGCCGCCGCCCTGCCGAGCGCCTGGTTCTCCGGGCGGGCCTCGCCACCGGGGCTCTACCGGCTGGCCATGGGGGCGGCGCCGGTGGCGCTGCTGGTGGCGGCGGCCGGGCTCGTGCTGGGGCCCAACCTTCCCGGCGCCCAGGCCACACCGCTGGTGGAACTGCGGGGGACGGGCGGCGGCGGCGACACGTCGCGTATCACGGTCAGCCCGCTGGTCGACCTCAAGACCCGCCTCACCAGCAATCCGGTGACGGAGCTGTTCACCGTGCGCTCCCCGGTGCCGGCCTACTGGCGTCTCACCGCCCTGGAGGAGTTCGACGGCCGGATCTGGTCGTCGCGGGGGACGTACCGGCCGGCCGGCGACCAGCTGCCGAAGAACCCCGGCGACACGGCGCTGACCTACAAGGTCGTGCAGGACTACCGCATCGGGCCGCTGGACTCGTTCTGGCTGCCAGCCGCCTACCGTCCGGGCCGGGTCGACCTCGAGGGCGCCCGGGTCAACGCCGAGTCACTCACCCTGCTGACCGAGAAGGAGTCGGCCGAGGGGCTCATCTACAAGGTGCAGTCGGAGATCCCCCGCTACACCCCGGCCGACCTGGCCCAGGCCGGTGGCGTCCCCGGGGACGACCTGGAGCCCTACCTGCAACTGCCGGAGGACTTCCCGTCCGACGTGCGGGATCTGGCCCGGGAGAAGACGGCCAACGCCAACGGGCCCTACGAGCAGGCGCTGGCCCTGCAGGACTTCCTCCGCAACAACTACACCTACGACGAGGCCGCCCCGGCCGGGCACTCGGACGACCACCTCCGCTACTTCCTGTTCCGGTCGAAGATCGGGTACTGCGAGCAGTTCGCCGGCGCCTACGCCGCCATGGCCCGCTCGATCGGCCTGCCCGCCCGGGTCGCGGTGGGCTTCACGCCCGGCGCCTACGACCAGACGCTGGACGTGTTCCACGTCACGACGAAGGAAGCCCACGCCTGGCCGGAGGTCTACATCAACGGAATGGGCTGGGTGTCGTTCGAGCCGACGCCGGGCCGCTTCGATCCGAACCCGACGAACTACACCGGCACCTACAACCCGTCGGCCAACCCCATCCTCGCCACCACGACGACGACCACCAGCGCCGCCGACCCGGCGGCACCGACGCCGACCACGGAGCGGCCGCAGCGGGCGGAGGAGGATCCCTTCCAGACGGAGGAGACGGCGTCGGGCAGCGGGGTCGTCGGCACCGTGCTGCGGATGCTGGCGATCGTGGTGGCGGTGGCGGCGCTGCTGGCCCTGCCTCCGTTCCTCAAGGGCCGCCGACGGACGCGGCGGCAGCGCGTCGGGCCGGCCCGGGCCCGGGTGGCCGGGGCCTGGTCGGAGGCGCTCGACCGGTTGCGGGAGGCCGGGACGTCACCGGCGGCCACGCACACGCCGATGGAGTTCGCCCGGGGCGGCACCCGCTCGCTGGTCGCCGACGTCGGCCCGCCGATGACGAAGCTGGCCCGCATCTTCACCAAGGCGTCGTACTCGGCCGGTGACCCGTCCGAAGACGACGTCATCCAGGCGTGGGCCGAGGTGGAGAGCCTGACGAAGGCCCTCGACTCAGGCGACTCGTGGGTGGGGCGGTGGCGCCGGCGCCTGAACCCCGCCACGCTGCTGCCCCGGCCCTCGGCCGGCTGAACGGCGAGACGCGCTAGCTGCCGTCTTCCTTGCGGAAGGGCTTGCGGATGTTCTTGCCCGCATCGCCGAAGAAGCTCTTCAGGCGCTTGCCCCGCATCGAGGCCGTGATGCTCTCGAGGCCGGCCTTCCCCATCTTCCGGAGGTTGCTCACGATCACGAAGGCGCAACCGAGCATGGCCAGGAAGCCGATGAACCCGAAGAAGAGCGACGAGGCGAACGACGTCAGCAGGACGACGAAGCCGACCACGAAGCCGAGCGCCGCCCACTTGATGTTGCGGGAAGCGTGGCGGTACAGCGTGGTTTCCGAGACCTGTTGTGCGAGCTGGGGATCATTGGCATAGAACTGCGCCTCGATCTCCTGGAGGATTCGTTGTTCGTCTTCGGAGAGGGGCATCGGGTCCACTTCCACGCCGGTTCGAGCCCTACTGATGGGGATTTCATTCTCGCACAGGGTCTCGGGAGACAACAATGCGGCCCCGGGGGCCCTGGGCGGCCTTGCTCACCTGCACCGTAGCGGCGCGGCGCGAGCCGCCCGACCGGGCCGGCTACAGCAGCGAGCGCCGATTCGCCCCGAGGTTGAACCAGGGGTCGTGGGCCATTTGCCGGAAGGCCTCGAGTGCGGAATCCGACGTCGTCAGCCGCCAATCGTAATCGGCGTTGCTGCTGAAATAGACGAGCGCCCGCAACTGCGGAAAGTCGGTTTTGATGGCCTCGCGAGCCTCGGTGATCCACTGTGCCTTCTCGCCCGGTTTGCGCTCCTGGACGCCGAACTCACCGACCATGATCGGCTTGTTGTGGAGTGTCGCCCAGGCGTAGAAGCCGCCGAAGATCTCCTTGAACGATTCCCACTGGTCACCGGCCCGGCCGGGGGCCCAGTTGTACCCGTCGGCGCATGTCCAGTCGACGAAATCATCGCCGGGATAGAACTCCTGGGCCTCGCCGTCCTCAAAAGCTGAGGCGTTGGGACACCAGACCCAGCGGACGTTGTCGGCCCCTTCTTCCCGGAAGGTGCTGACGATATGGCGCCAGGCGGCGACGTACTCCTCGGGGGTACCGGCGAACTCGGCCTTCTTGTTGCCGTCCATCTCCCAGAACCAGCGGATCAACACCGGCTCGGCGAGGGCCTTCGTCTGGCGGGCGCGCTGGCGGATCAGGCCGTCCTGGGTGCCGGCGGCGATGGCCCGGGTGGTGACGCCCCGGCCGTTCCAGCTGATCATCGGGATGCGGCCCGCTTCCAGGTCCCACCGCTCGGTCTCGGTGGGAAAGGCCTCGTCCCACGTGTAGAAGTTGTGATTGATGTCCAGCGTGCGGCCGATCTGCTGTTCCAGCTCCTCGACCGCCGCTTTCTCGGCCGCCAGGCCGCGGATGTCGGGGCTGGTGCTGGCGCCGAGGAGCACACCGGTCGTGGGCTGGGCCGGCGGTGCCGTCGTCGTGGTCGTGGTGGTGAACGGGATGGCCTCGGGTTCCGGCTCGTCGTCGCCCCGGAGGGCGAAGGCGGTGACCCCGGCGAGGCCGAGTGCACCGATCACGAGCACGGCGATACCGGACCGGGAAGAGAAGAAGTCCCGGAGCCGGCCGGGAACGGCGGACGACATGACTGAACGGGCCTCCACGGCGGCTTGAGGACCTCTTGAGGGTAGCAGTCCGGCGGCGAAATTGGGGTCGGGTCCGGGCCGGAGTACTAGTACTTCGTAACTAATCCTTGGCCGTTTGGACACCGCCTTTGTCCGGGATGTCGGTTTTGTACTCTCGGCCCGACGCCATTTGACCGAAAGAGCCCCCTGGGGTTCTGGTCACTGCCGTGGTACCTTACTTCGCAGGTAGACATGCGGCGCGGGCCCGTCGCGCGTCTGCTCTTGTCGGGCCGCTCTTCGTCATCGACGGGCTCTTTCTGCGTTGAGGTGACGAGTGGCTGAACCCCCCGCTGGAGCGAAAAGAAAGCGACCCTCGTGAGCACAAGGATCTCATCGGAGACCTCCGTGGAGATGGGCGACTACATGTCGGTCATCCGCCGGCGGAAGCTCCTGATCGCCGCCATGACCCTCGCCGGGCTGGCGCTGGCCCTGTTCTACTCCGTCGCCGTGGCGAAGCAGTCCTACGTGTCGAACGCCAAGGTGCTGGTCCGCCCGATCACGTCCGACGTCACGCCGGACAACGTCGAACGACTGGTCGTGATGGGGACCGAGCGCGAGATCGCCACGTCGGCCGACGTGGCGACGATCGCCAAAGAGCGGATGAAGGCGCCCGCCACCACCTCCATCTCCTCCCTGCAGAAGAAGCTCACGGTCAGCGTCGTGGGCACAACGCAGTTCCTCAACTTCGCCTGCAGCGACAAGACGAAGCTCGGCGCCCAGACCTGCGCCCAGGCCTTCGCCGACGCCTACCTGCAGTACAAGGCGGAGGAAGCCACCAAGAACCGTGACGCCCGGGTGGCCAACGCCAACGCCGCGCTGAACCCGATCAACGCCCAGATCGTGGAGGCCACGAAGCGCCTGGCCGCCGCCCCCGTCGGCAGCCCGGCCCAGGCCGAAGCGGAATCGACGCTGGACAGCCTGCAGCAGCAGGGCGCCCCCTACCGCCAGGTCCTGGCCGACATGGCCAAGCTCAACGTCAACGACGCCGGTGCCGTGGTCAGCGCCGCCAACCGTCCCGGCGCTCCGGCCAGCCCCAAGCCCAAGACCAACGCCATCCTCGGCGCCTTCTTCGGCCTGTTCCTCGGGCTGCTCGTGGCCTTCGGGCGGGACCGGGTCGACAACCGGCTCCGGGGTCGGGTCGACCTCGAGGAGTACCTGCGGGCCCCGGTGCTCGCCACGGTGCCCCGCACCCGGCGCAACGGCCGCACCGCTCCGACGCTGGTCACCATGCAGCACCCCAACAGCCCGGCCTCCGAGGCGTACCGTGCGCTGCGGACCCGTGTGCTGGTCATGGCCGAGCGCCAGGGTCTGAAGACGATCATGGTCGCCTCGCCCACCGGCGAAGACGGCAAGACCGCCATCGCCGCCAACCTGGCCGTGTCGCTGGCCCAGGTCGGCAAGCGGGTCGTGCTGCTCTCGGCCGACCTGCGGGGTTCGAAGGTGCACCAGTACTTCGGTCTCGACAACGAGCGTGGTCTCTCCAACGTCCTCGCCGGCGAGATGCCGCCGTGGGAGGCCGTACAGGAGCCGGCCGGCCTCGAGCGCCTCTGGGTGTTCGGGTCGGGCCCGGTGCCGGCCCAGCCGGCCGAGCTGCTCCAGAGCGACCTGATGCGTGAGCTGCTCGCCGAGCGCCGCAAGGTGGCCGACTTCGTGATCATCGAAGCTCCGGCGGCGCTCAACGCTTCCGACTGCCTGGCTCTCGCTCCCCTCGTCGACGGCATCCTCGTGGTGGCCGACGCCAAGCACACCGATCGCGACGAGGTCGAGCAGGTCCGGATCCAGTTCGAGCAGGTCGGCGGCCAGGTCGTCGGCGCCGTCATGAGCAACGCCGTCTCGGCTCGCTGAGTTCACCCTCACCAAACGGCTTCAGAGGCCCGGTCTTCGGACCGGGCCTCGCCGCGTCCCGAGCCGCATTGCCGGCCCGCGCTCTTCGGCACCGCGCCTTGAGCGCCCTACTTGTTCCCACCGCGACCGGTCGCGTTCAGGGCCCCGATAGGGCCTCCAGCGCGCCCGGTCGCGCCGAGTCTCAGGC
>JBFLYK010000049.1:0-47457 GCA_040756995.1 Actinomycetota bacterium
AGGCGCCCCCGGCGCCGCCCGCGCCCCCTACCGACGCCACCACCCCGCCGGCACCGGCCCTCCTGGACCCGGCCGCCCTGGCCGCCCTGGAGGCCCTGGCCACGGCCAGCACGGCGCCGCCCGAGACCGCCACCTCCACCGGGCCGTCGCCGGTCGAGCCGCTTGACCCGGCGATCATCGACACGCTGGCCGCCGCCTCCGGCGAGAAACCACCCGACAAGGGGTCGAAGCTGCTGCTCGTGGCCGGCCTCGCCCTGGGCTTCTTCGCCATCGCGGTGGGCGGATGGGCCTGGTACCACCGCTCGAGTCGCTACATGCCTGCCTAGATCTCCCGCCTCGACACCCATCCACCACCGGGCTGGACACCCGGAGTTCACGAGGCCGGGAGTCCCGCCGGACGGATGGCGGGCTGGTGCTGGGATCAGCCCGTCGTCCGCCCGGCCAGCCGATCGGAAACCCTCAGCCGACGGCGATCCGAGCCGATCGTTGCGCTTGACCCACGGAATGGGTCTCGGGAGCTTCACCTGCCTCCCCCTGGCAAGGAGTGCCTGGCTTGGATGCCGCGATCGAACCCGCTGTCATCGATCTCGTCCTGAGAGCGCTGCCCGATCCGGTGGCCCTCGTCGAGTCGGCGGTCCATCGCGGCCGGATGCAGCACCGCCTGCAGTGGGCCACTCCCGCCTTCTCCAACCTGGCCGGCCTTCCCCATCCCGGAGCCGACATCGGCGACCTCGGTCTCGGCGACGCCGGCGAGGTCATCTGCAACCTTCTCGACACCGGCGTGGCCGGCACCGCCGACTCCTTCGCCGACTGCCGGGACGGCCCCGGCCTGGCCGTCCGCATCAGCGTCCAGCCCCTCAACGAGCACAACGGCTCGCGCCGGTCGGTCATCGTGGTCCGGGAACGGTCGGAGGAGGTGCGGGCCGAGGAACACCTCCGCCTCTCCGAAGAGCAGTTCCGGGTCCTGGCCGAGCAGGCCCCCATCGGGATCTTCCGCTCCGACGTGGGCCTGCGGCTCGGCTACGCCAACGCCCGCTGCGTCGAGATCCTCGGCGTCAATGGCGCCGGCCTCCACGGCAGCCGCTGGCTCGACACGCTCGCCCCGTCCGACCGGGCCCGGGTCGTCGCCGCCCTCGAGGGCGTGTTGCAGGGCGCCGAGGCCGAGGTCGACCAGGTCAAAGTCGAGCGGCCCGACGGCTCCGCCCGGTGGGTGTCGATCCGGGTGGCACCCGTCCTCAGCGCCCATCGGGCCGGCGGCTTCGTCGGCTCCGTGGAAGACGTCACCGAGCGCCGCCTCCTCGAGCAGGCACTGTCGCACGACGCCACCCACGACCGCCTCACCGGCCTGCCCAACCGCAGCCTCCTGTGGGAGGCGCTGCGGGACCAGCTGGAGCGGCCGGAACCGGCGGTGGCGGTGCTGTTCGTCGACCTCGACGACTTCAAGTTCGTGAACGACTCCTTCGGGCACGAGACCGGCGACGAGCTCCTCCTGGCGGTGGCCGACCGGCTGACCGATGCCGTCCGCCCTCACGACCTCGTGACCCGCTTCGGCGGCGACGAGTTCGTCATCGTCTGCACCGACGTGCGCGACGCGTCCCAGGCCGAACGGATCGCCGGCCGGCTGGTCGACGCCCTGAGCCCGGCGTTCACCATCGCCGGGCGGGAGATCAACGTGTCGGCCAGCATGGGGCTGGTGCTGTCGACCGAAGCGGGCCTCGACCCCGAGACCGTGCTGCGCGACGCCGACACGGCCCTGTACCAGGCCAAGGCGACGGGGAAGGCCCGTTGGGCGCTCTTCGACGAACGGGTCCGCCAGGGCGTCACGACCCGACTGGCGATGGCCAACGCCCTGCGCCGGGCCATCGAGGCCGACCAGCTGACCGTGTACTACCAGCCGATCGTCGACCAGCCCACCGGACGGGCCGTGGGCGTGGAAGCCCTCTCCCGCTGGCACGACCCCGAGTTCGGGAACGTATCGCCGGCGGTGTTCGTGGCGCTGGCCGAGGAGATGGGCATCATCGACCGTCTGGGTGAGTGGGTGCTGCGGGCGGCGTGCCGGCAGTTCGCCCGCTGGCAGAACGAGCTCGGCGATCTCGCCCCCGCCTACCTGAGCGTCAACCTGTCGGCCCGGCAACTGGCCGGGCCGGGGATGGTCGAAACCGTGATGCACACGCTGGAGTCGGTTGGCCTGGCGCCCCGACGGCTCTGCCTGGAACTGACCGAAAGCGTGTTCATGGACCAGATCGAAGGCGCCGTCGGCCAGCTGCGCGACCTCTGCTCGCTCGGCGTGCGCCTGGCCATGGACGACTTCGGGACGGGCTACTCCTCACTCTCGTCGCTGCGGCGCTTCCCCGGCGAGTTCCTGAAGATCGACCGCTCGTTCGTGGCCGGCCTGCGGACCGATCCCACCGCCCCGGCCATCGTGGCCGCCGTCGTCTCCCTCTCGGAGGCGCTCGGCCTGTCGCCGGTGGCCGAAGGCGTGGAAACCGACGACGACGCCCGCCTGCTGCAGGCGCTCGGCTGCCGCTTCGCCCAGGGCTACCTCTACGCCCGCCCGATGCCCGAGGACGAGGCGACCGCCTGGCTGCGGGGCATGGGCGTCGCCTCCGACGTCGGGGCCCGCCGGTGAGCGAGACGCGCCGGCTGGTCCTCCGGAGGCACATCCCCGAGGCGGAAGCCGGCCCGGCCGAACGGGAACGGACGGCGCTCGTCGACGTCCTCATCGAGCAACTCGAGCGGCTGCCGGCCCAGCCCTCAGTAGCCGTCCGGACAGTGTGGGTCGCCGACCAGCCGCAGTCCTCGTCCAAGGACCTGGCCGCGGCGCTCACCGCCGACCCGGCGCTCACCGCCCGGGTCCTGCGGCTGGCCAACTCCGCCTACTACGGCCTGTCCCGCCGGATCGCCGACGTCGCCTTCGCCGTGACGGTGGTCGGATTCCCGACAGTGCGGGCCATGGCCGCGGTCCACGCCAGCGGCCTGTTCGAACCGGGCGAGCACAGCGTGCCCGACGGGTACTGGGAGCACTCCGTGGCCACGGCCAGCCTCTGTTCGGTCCTCGCCCCCCGGGCCGGCGTGCGGCCCAATCAGGCCTTTCCCCTCGGGTTGCTCCACGACCTGGGCAGCGCCCTGCTGTTCCGGGCCGACCCGGAGCGCTACGAGGCGGTCCAGGCCGAGGCCCGAGGTGGCCGGACCCTCCGGGCGGCCGAGAAGGCCGCCTTCGGGATGGCCCACGACGACGCCGCCGCCCGGGTCTTCTCCGCCTGGCGGTTCCCCGAGACGTTCATCGAGGCGGTGGCCGACCACCATGCCCATCCGGCAGTGGTGACCGAGCCCCACACGCTGCTGCTGCTGGCGGCGGAGTCGGTGGCCAGCCGGCTCTTCAAGACCCCCTCCTACGAGTTCGAGCACGGCCAGAACGCCGGTCTGCGGGCCCTCAATCTCGACGTCACCGAGGCCCTCGCCATCGGCCGCCAGGTCGAGGACGATGTGGCTCAACTCCTCCACGCCTTCTCCTCGTAGCATCATGGGGGGCCGTGCGGCGACCCCTCCCGCTCCTCCTGGCCTCCCTGGCGCTCGTGGGCACCCTCGTCGCGGGCTGCTCTGACGACGGCTCGGACGGAGCGGCACCGCCCACCAGCCGGACGGGCGGTTCGGCCGGCAGCACCTCCTCCACCGTGCCCACCACCCCCGGCCGGTACGTCGACGCCTGGGCCGTGGGAGACAAGGAGGTCTGGGCCCTCTTCGCCGAGCCGTGTCCCCGGACGGGCGCCGACACGGCCCGCTGCGGCGTCGTGTCCCGCACCACCGACGGTGGCGACAGCTGGACCCGCCTGGCCCGCCTCGACGTCGGGACCAGCCCGGGGGGCACGACGGACTACGTGAGCGGCGTGCACTTCGCCGACGCCCGGCACGGCTGGGTGTACGACCGCAGCCTCTTCGCCACCTTCAACGGCGGCCGGCGGTGGCAGCGGGTCGACCTCGGCAATCCCGTGGCGGCCGTGGCGTCCTCGGGCGCCTCGGCCTACGCCCTGGTGGGCGCCTGCGGCGTCGGGGCGGGCAACTGCACCCAGCCGATGCGCCTGGCCGAGGGGACCGTCTCGACCGGCCGCTGGCGCTACGTCGGCCTCGGGTTCGAGCTGCCGCACACCGACGTCGGCAACCTGGTCGTCAGCCGCTCGGGCGTGTACGCCGTCATCGTCCGGGGTCTCGACCAGACGTTCCTGGCCCGAACCAGCGGCGGACGCTGGGAGCGGCGCCAGCTCCCCTGCCCGCGGGCCCTGGTCGCCACCATCCAGGCGCAGGACGGGCTGGTCGCGGCCTGCCGCCCTCCGGCGCCCAGCGCCCCGGTCGAGCTCCAGACCTCCTCGGACGGCGGCCGGACCTGGGCGGTCGTGTGGCAGCACACGTTCCCGAGCCAGGTGAGTTCGCTGGCGGTGACCGGCCAGGCGACGATCATCGGCCTGGAGAACGGCGACGTCATGCGCTCGGCCGACAACGGCATGACCTTCACCACGACCGTGTCGGCCGGCGTCGCGCCCGCCATCCGCTTCGTCGATGCCGAGCACGGGACCGTGCTGGGCGGATCGCCCAGCGAACGGCGCCTCTACCGCACCTCGGACGGCGGCGTCACGTGGCGGTCGGTGGCTCCGCCGCCCTGATCCGCTGACCGGCCCGGCCCGGTCACCGGCCCCGGCGCTGGCGGAAGCGGGCGTAGCGCCAGAGGTGCTCGAGGGCGGTGACAGCCCGGTTGGCCGATGGGTAGCAGAGACGCCCGGTCTCCCGGACGGCGGCGGGCCCGGGGTTGGCCGGGTCGGTCACGCCGAGCTCGGTGGCGGTCAGGACGGGCTTGCCGCTGGCGGCCGACACCTCGGCCGCCGCCTCGGCGAAACGCCGGTCCTGGCGCTCGTGGAAGGCGACGATGCGCTCCAGGCCGTGATCGGGGTAGTAGCCGCCGTCCCGGAGCAGGCGGGCGGTGTTCGACTGGATCCCGAGCCCGAGGAAGATCACGGCGTCGACGTCCGGGTGCGACGCCACCAGTTCGAGTACCTCGGGCACGGTGTCGCGGCTCTCCCCTCCCGCCATGTCGATGGGATTCGACCGGCTCCACCGGGGCGGCAGCTTGGTGTCGATCGCCGCCCGCAGGTCGTCGGGCAGCGGCAGGAGCCGCAGTGACGAGGCGGCCAGGGCGTCGGCGGTCATGACGCCCCACCCGCCGGCGGTGGTCACCACCACGGTGTTCGGACCCTTGGGCAGCGGCTGGGTGGCGAAGGTGGCGGCCGCATCGAACGCCTCTTCGACGGTGCGGGCCAGGCAGACGCCGGCCTGGCGCATGGCCCCGGTGAAGATCCGCTGCTCACCGGCCAGGGCACCGGTGTGCGAGGCGGCGGCCTGCTGCCCGGCGTTGGTCACGCCGCCCTTGACCAGCACGACGGGCTTCTCCCCCGTGACCGATCGCATCCCCTCATAGGTCGCCCGGCCGTCGGCCGAGTGCTCGAGGTAGGCGAAGGCCACCCGGGTGGCGGGATCGTCGCGGTACCACTGCAGATAGTCGCTCACGGTGGTGGCGGCGGCGTTGCCGGCGCTCACGGCCCGGGCGATGCCGACGCCGGTCTGGTTGGCGTAGTTGAGGAACGACGAGGTGGTGTTGCCGGACTGGCTGGCGACGGAGATCCCGCCCGCCACCGGATAGGGACCGACGATCTGGGCGCAGAGGCGGGCCGGTGTCGAGATCAGACCCTGCCCGTTGGGCCCGGCCAGCAGGATGTCGAGCTTGTCGGCCAACTCGACGAGCTCCTCCTCGGCCCGCCGGCCGTCGGCGCCCGTCTCCCGGTAGCCGCCGGAGACGACATAGGCGGCCTTGACTCCCTTGGCGGCGCAGGCCCGCAGCACGTCGGGATTGGTCGCCGCCGGCGTGCACAGGACGGCCAGATCGGCCTCGCCGGACGGGAGCTGGCCGACGTCGGTCGCCGTCGCCCGCCCGAGGATCTCGCCGCCGTCACGGTTGACGGCGAACACCTTCCCGGAGAACCCGCCGGCCAGGATGTTGTGCAGGGCGGCGAAGCCGAATTTGCCCGGGTGGCTCGACGCCCCGACCACGATGACACCCTGCGGGTCGAAGAGGTGGCGGAGCCGGGAATCAGACGACGTTGCGGCGTTCATCCGAGCTCCACCAGAGCGTCGACGGCGGTGGGGACACCACCGCCCGCCACGATCAGCGGATTGAGGTCGATGGAGCGGATGCGCTCGTCCCCTTCGCCCAGCTCGGCCAGCCCGAGCAGGATCCGGGCCAGCGCCGCCCGGTCGACCGGCGGCTCGCCCCGCACCGCGCCGAGCAGCGCCTGGTTCGACAGATCGTCGATGAGGTCGTCGGCGTCGATCGGCTCCAGCGGCGCCAGGCGGAAGGCGACGTCGCCCAGCGCCTCGGCGAAGATCCCGCCGATGCCCAGCATGACGCAGGGTCCGAACTCGTCGTCGCGCACGAAGCCGGCGATGAGCTCCCGGGCGCCCGACACCATGGCGCCGACCAGCAGACCCATCCCTGGGTCTGCCTCGGGGGAGGCAGGTGAACCTCCCCAGTCCTCCGGCCGGGCGGCGGCCAGCAGCTCGGTGGCGGCGGCGGCCACGGCGTCGGCGTCACGCAGGTTGAGCTTCACGAGGCCCCGCTCCGTCTTGTGGGCGATGGCCCGGCCGCAGAGCTTCACGACCACCGGATAGCCGATGCGCCCGGCGGCGGCCGCCGCCTCCTCCGGTGAGGCCACCAGTTCCTCGTCCGGCACGGGGACTCCGTGCCGGGCCAGCAGCGCTTTGGATTCCGCCTCCGAGAGCGTGGGCATGACCGAGGCGATCAGCCGGCCCACTCGACGTGGGCCTGGATGGCCTCGCCCCGCTCGTCGAGCCAACCCTTGCTCTTGGCGTACTCGACCATGGCGGCGAAGTCGGCGTCCCACCCTTCCGGAACGCGGCCGGCGGCCAGCCGCCGCACGGCTCCGATGTCGATGAGCGCGTCGCCGGACGGGAGGAGCCGGCCGACGTCGTGGGCGGGCAGGGCGGCGCCCAGCGCCTCGGGGTCGCCTCCTCGCACCGCGACATGGAAACGCTTGCAGTCTTCCGGCTCCACCAGCTCGATCGCGGCGTGGTCGCCGGTGAGGTCGATGTCGATGATCACGCCGCCGAATCTAGGCGCGGCGAAGCCGGGCTCCCGGTTCGGAGCCCGGCTTCGTCGACGATGGTCAGCCGATGCCCAGCCCGCCGGCGAACTGGTAGGACTTCACGCCGCCGGTGGCGCAGCGCATTTCGGCGCCGGCCGCCTGCCGGCCCCAGCCGAGCATCACGTGGGAGCCTTTGAACTCGCCGTCCTCGACGGTGCCGTGCCCGCCGGTCCCATAGGTGAAATCACCGATCTGCACCTTCATGGTGCTCGTCTTGCCCCCCTCCCAAGCCACGGTCAGCGTGGCGGTGCTCGACCCGCCCAGGCAGCCGACCGTGCCCGTCCCCGTCCCGGTCACCTCGCCGTGGCTCGGGTTGTCAGAGGTGCAGTCCATCGTGCCCTTGAGGTCGTACTTCCCCTCCTGGGGGGCGTAGGCGACGCCCGGGGTGGGGGCCACCGAACCGGCGATGCTGCACACGGTCCAGGAGTCGGCGGCGTCGGCCGGCGGGACCACGACCGCCAGGGCGGAAAGAACGAACGCACCAGCTGCGATTCGACGAATCATGTTGCTCCTCGCTTTCTGTGAATGAGCGCGGCGAAATGCTGCTTGAAGGTGCGAAATGCGAAGAAGCAGCGACGCAACGTTCATACGGCGTCCGCAAGAGCATGCCCCATATGGGCGCGTTTCAGTCAAGGCGAGTGCGGCCGGTTTCGGAGATGTTTTCCTGCTCCGACAGTGATGTTCAGCTCGGCGGATTTACCTCAAACTGAACGGAAAAATGTCTCTCTATTCTTCCGTAAGCGCAACCGGAACGAAGCGGCGACGCCGGCCAGCCCGGCGATGGCCAGCACGTCGAGGATGATCGCCACCCGGATGAACGGAGACTCCACCGAGGGCCGGGGCCCGATCAGGGCCGGGAGCCGGCCATCGGGCGCGGAGGCCGGGTCGCCGACGGCCAGGGTGTAGATCCCGGAGGCGGCGTCGCCGGCGGAGGCCTTCGGGCGGGCCGAGGCGGAGGGGCCGCCGGGCAGGGCCAGCGCCTGTTCCCGCAGGCCGAGCGCGACCCCGGCCAGCGGGTCCACCGGCGGGACCGACACGGCGATGCTCGGCACGACCACGAGGGCCGACGCCACCGGCCGCTCCACCCGGCCGACGACGGTGTCGCCCTTCTGGACGGAGTGGCGGACGACCGTCTTCCCGCCGTTGCGGACCTGGACGTCGCTCGGGTTGTTGACGACGTTGCCGCCGCGGACGAAGGTCGTCGACCCGCCCCCGTCGAGGTTGATGCCCTCGGTGGCCCCGAGCCCGATCAGCAGATCGGTGGCCTCGTGGAGGCTCATGCCGACCGAGACGTCGGGCTGGCGCCCGTCCACCGTCACCAGCAACGTGTCACCGCCGGGGCTCCAGCCGACGAGCGTGCGGGGATGGCGACCGTTGGTGAAGTTGTCGCCGGGGTCGGTGAACCAGCGCTTGCCGTCCTTGACGAGGATCGGGCTGCCGCCGACGCTCTCCCGCACATCGATGTCGGTCGACTTCACCTGCAGCAGCGCCTGCTTGGAGGCGACGCCCCTGGCCACCTGGGCCCATACCGCTCGCAGGGCATCGGCCCCGCCGCCGTCGGCGGACAACACGGCGCCATCGGGCGGGATCGGCGCATTCTGGGCGCCTTCGTTGAGGGCCAGCAGTTCGACCCGGGCGGTCTGGCCGAGGCGGAACTCACCGGCCGGCTCCACCACCCGCAGCACGAGGTCGACGCCCGGCACCGGAGTCTGCGTGGTCGGCCCGAACGCCGGCGTGTACAGGACGGTCTTGTTCGCCGCCCGATCGACGTTGACGCCGTCGAAGGACAGCTGGTTCAAGTCGGTGGTCACCAGCTTGCCGGTCCAGGAGAAGGTCTGGTCGGTCAGCTTCCCGTCGGCGGTGAGCGACAGCTGGTGGTGCGTCGAGCTCGGCGAGCGCAGCAGCTCCCCGTCGGTCACGAAGGCGCCGAGCGGGGCATCGGTTCCGACGCCGGCGAAGTCGGCGTTGATGCCGAGGAGACAGTGGACCCGGGCGCACATCCGGCTCGTCGTCTCGAGCCGGGCTCCGTCTTCCGCCACCCGGTCGTTGGACAGCACGGCCCGCAGCGACACCGGCGCCCCGGCGGTGATGCGGGCCACGTTGACCAGCAACGGCGGCTGTTTCCGGGACAGCACGAGATGCTCCACGCCCTCGGCGGCCATGTCCCGCTTCACCACTGTGTAGCCGGAAGGAATGGGCAGTTCGGCCGCCCCCGCCGCCCGCGGCACGGCGAACATGGGCGCGCCCACACCGAGCGCCGCTCCGAGGGCGACGAGCCAGCGGGGTCCGAGCCGTGGGGGGTGCATCACTCCGAAGATTCGGCACCGAGGGGCCGGATCCCCACCGGAAAACGTCGGAGCGACTCAGCTTGTCGGGATCAAGGGCGTTCGCGCGCTACGCCGTCATCCGTCCGTCATCACCCCGTCATCGCACGGTCATCGCCCGGTGGAAGCGCCGGTACCACGCCTCCTGGTAGGTGCAGTGGGCCACCCGTCCCGCCTCGTCCTCCCAGCGGTACACCGAATCGACGAAGAAGTTGTTGGCCCACGACGGGAGATGGGCCATGGCCACGGCCCGTCCGTGGAAGCGCCACGTGGCGCCCGTCTCGTCCTCCGCCTCGATCTCTTGTTCCAGCGCCGCGAACAGCTCCGGGTGGTAGCGGGCGACGTCGCGCCGGACCCGCGTCAGGTGGCGGGCCTCACCGTCGACCCACACCCAGCCGAAGTGGAACGTGCGGGCACCGTCGGGCACGTCGAAGAGCCCTTTCCAGGCCGGGCCGGTGTCGGGCGACTCGAAGCCGACCTGGTTGAACATCAGGTCGTCGCCGAACCGCATCGGCGACCAGGCCACCGGAGGATGGTCGACCTCCCGCTCGGAGCGCACCTGGCGCCACGACCGGTCGCGGATCGGGAAGCACTCGACGGCGTGACGCTCGCCGTTCACGACCAGCTCGCCGGTGCAGTGCATGAACTGCTCGCTGCCGCCGGGCTGCTGGGCCGGGTCGGTGTCGCGGTCCTCGCCGGGCATGACGTGCCCCCGCACGAGCAGCGGGCTGACCGCCGTCTGGGTGACGTCGAGCGACGTGGCGCCGTCGGCGCTGCGGTAGCTCAGCCGCATCGTCCGCCCCGGCTCGAGGAACTCGATACGCAGACCGTTGGCGGTGGTGAGCACGCCGTCGGCGATCTCCGGGTAGGGCATCGTCACGACCCAGTCGAGATGCTCGATCCCGAGCGGGAACCGGTTGGCCAGGCCCCGGAAGACGCACACTCCCCCGCTGCACAGCCCGAAGACCGGCTGGGCCCGCACATAGATGAACATCCCGATCTCCGCTTCGGGGACGGACAGCCCGAAGTAGTGCGTGTGGATCGTGTGCGGGTCCCAGGTCTCGCCGGCGGACGGGCGGGGCAGCCACAGGTCGGTCTCGGGAGCGTTCGTCGGGAGCGGCACGGCGGCGAGCGTACTGACCGAATGATCGGTCAGTCCACCCTGGGGTCCCCGCCGGAACCTCCGGTTCCGGTGGGGTGGGGTGCCAGGATGTCCGCCATCCGGTCGAGGGCCCGGAGCAGATGGCGGGCCGAGGCCGCCTCCTCCGTCGGGGCGTCGAGGCGGCCGTCGGCGGCCGCCGCCCACAGGGCCCGGGCGAGCACGGTCACGTCCGACCGCAGCTGCCTCTGGTCGGCCAGCGACGCCTGGTTCCACCAGTTCCAGAGCACGAGGACCCACTCGTCGGTTTCGCCGGCGGCGTCGAGCTCGGCCTCCCGGTGTCGTTGCTCAGCAGGGCTCAGCTCGGCCCAGGCGGCGGTGGCCGCCGCCAGCCGGCGGTCCCAGCGTTCCAGCACCTCCAGTACCTGTTCCTCCAGCTCCAACCCCATACCGGTACTCTGCCAGCGGTGAGCGACGAAGCTTCGCTCCACGTCGGCACCGCCCAGGGCCGGTGGGTGATCGTGGCCGCCGTCCTCGGTTCCGGCGTGGTGTTCCTCGACGGCACCGTCGTCAACGTCGCCCTCCCGGCCATCAGCGCCGATCTGGATGCGTCGGTCCGGGGTCTGCAGTGGATGCTCGACAGCTACCTCGTCACCCTGTCGGCCCTGCTGCTGCTCGGCGGCAGCGCCGGCGACCGGTACGGGCGGCGGCGGGTCTTCGTGATCGGCCTGGCCGGGTTCTCCGCCGCCTCGGTGCTGTGCGGCCTGGCGCCCGGGACCGGGTTCCTCATCGCCGCCCGGGCCCTGCAGGGTGTGGCCGGCGCGCTGCTCGTCCCGGCCAGCCTGTCGATCATCTCGTCGAGCTTCGACGCCGACGACCGGGGCCGGGCCATCGGCGCCTGGTCGGGCCTGGCGGCGGTGGCCGGTGCGGTCGGGCCGCTGCTCGGCGGGTGGCTGGTCGACGCCGCCTCCTGGCGGTTCATCTTCTTCCTCAACGTGCCGCTGGCGGCGGCGGCCGCCTCCATCGCCCTCCACCACGTGCCCGAGAGCCGCGACGACGAAGCCGGTGCCCTCGACGTGCCCGGCGCGGCGCTGGTCAGCGCCGGCATCGCCCTCGTGGCCTACGCCCTCATCGAACACGGCCGGGGCGCGGCCAGCGTCATGGCCGGAGTGGCCGGCCTGGCGGCGCTGGTGGCGTTCGTGGCCACCGAACGGCGCCGCGACCATCCGATGCTGCCGCTCTCGCTCTTCGACTCCGGGCAGTTCACCGGGGCCAACCTCACGACCGTCGCCGTCTACGGCGCCATGAGCGCGGCGATGTTCCTGATCGTTCTTCGCCTCCAGGTGACGTTGGGTTACTCGGCGCTGGAGGCGGGGGCTTCACTCGTGCCCTTCACCGCCCTCATGGTCACGCTCTCGGCCCGCGTCGGCGGGCTGGCGCAGCGGGTCGGTCCCCGGATCCCCATGACGGTCGGGCCGTTGCTGTCGGCGGTCGGTTTGCTGCTGTTCGCCGAAGTCGGCCCGGGCGATCGCTACGTTGTCGCCGTGCTGCCGGCCGTGACGCTGTTCGGGCTCGGGATGACGGTGACGGTGGCACCACTCACCGCCGCCGTCCTCGGCGCGGTCGACCGCCGCCGAGCGGGCGTCGCCTCGGCGGTCAACAACGTCGCCGCCCGCCTGGCCGGCCTGCTCGGCATCGCCGTCATCCCGGCCGTCGCCGGCATCGACACCGAATCGGGCGTGGCCCGCAGCCTCGACAGCGGCTACCCCGGCGCACTGCGCCTCTCGGCCACCGCCTGCGCCGCCGGGGCCGTGATCGCCTGGCTCTTCGTCAGGGACGCCGCCCGCGTCCGGGCCGTGACCCACCCGGCCCAGACCCACGGCTGTCACGACCCCTGCGTCGAGGCCGCGTAGTCATCCGGCGGGGACGAGCTCGCGGAGCCAGCCCGGGACGCGGGTCGGCCGGCCCTGGCCGTCGACCACACCGTGCACGGTCACGCCGGTCGCACTCGTCGCGCCGCCGCAGCAGACCAGGTAGCTCATCTGGAAGGTCGCGCCACCGGCTGACGCCACCATCACCGCCACGTCGACGACGTCGTCGAAGCGCAGCGGCTTGCGGTACTGCAGCGCCGCCTCCACCACCGGGAACTCGACACCGTCGGCCCGCAGCCGGTCATAGGGTCGGCCGAGAGCCCGGAGGTACTCGACCCGCGTCTCTTCGAGGTAGGCGAGATACGAGGCGTGGTGGACGACGCCCATGGCGTCGGTCTCACAGAAGCGCACCCGGAGGCGATGGCTGAACGGATAGGCGCCGGGATCAGCCGGCGGATCGAACCGCATTCGCATCGGCGCTATGCCCGGCAGTCGACGCAGAGGTCGGAGCCCGGCTCGAACTGCGTGACGGTCCGGCGCATGTTGCAGCCGGGACAGACCTTGGTGGTCGGAGCCGGCGGAGGCTTGGGCGCCGGCGGCGGCTTCGGGGCCCGCGGGCGGGGAGCCGGCCGGGCCGGCGGCGCCTTCTCGGCCGCCGACACCCGCCCGGTGGAGGCGGACGCCGACCGTCGCGCCGGAGGGGGCGGCTCCGGTTGCGGCTGCGCCGGCACCGGGAATGGCGGCGAGGTCAGCGAGAGGCCCACGGCCAGGAACGTGTCGGACACCTCGTCGGGCACCGACTCGTACCAGTTGCCGATCTCGAGGTGGCCGGGAATGCGACCCTCGCTGCGGACGTAGTCATTGGGCCGTGACCCGCTGGCCAGCCGGTACCCGACCACCCACCGGTTGCGGGCCCAGCGGACCACGTAGAGCTGGGGCGGCGTCCACACCGCCGCCGCCACCTGCGTCGCACCGTGGGTGGCGATGGCCACCGGCGCCGCGGTCTGCACCATGCCGAGCAGCCGCAGGGCCGCCGCCCCCGCGTCGCCCCGGACGGGATCCACGATGCGGAACGTGCGGCCCGAGATCTCGAGCGCCAGACCCTCCTCGGAGAGCCGGCCCACCGCCTCGGCGAACGGGTCCATCTCCTCGATCGACACCAACGGCACCCTACCGGCCCCGAAGGCCCCCATGGAGCAGACTGGCCGGATGCCCGACGTCGCCGTGCACCGCATCTTCGACCGTGTCGCCCATCTCTACGACACGGGCTGGTTGCAGCGGGCGCTCTACGCCGCCGTCCAGGAGCGCGCCCGGCACGAGCTGCAGGCCCGACAGCCGGCCTCGATCCTCGACGTCGGTTGCGGGACCGGCATCTTCGCCGCCCGGCTCGACCGGGAACTGGCCCCCGGCGGCGTGGTCGGCTGCGACCTGTCGACCGGGATGCTGACCGAGGCGGCGGCCCGCAGCCGCCGGGTGCGGTGGATCCGGGGCGACTCGGCCCGACTGCCGTTCCGCACCGGCGCCTTCGAGGCCGTGGTGTGCACCCAGGCCTTCCACTTCTTCGACCAGCCCGCCGCCTGGGGGGAGTTCCGCCGGGTGTTGGCTCCCGGGGGGCACGCCCTCGTCGGGATGATCAATCCCCGCACCGAGATCGGCAGCCGGCGGTTCGGCCGCCTCTCGTCGGCGGCGTCGAGGACACCGGTCAGCTGGCCGACCCGTCCGGCGATGCGCCGGATGGCCACCGACGCCGGCTTCGAAGTCCTGGCCCAACCCGATGTGGAATGGCGGTTCCGGCTGGTCGTGCCGCTGATCCTGACCGTGGCCCGCGCCTCGTAGCCCGCTGCTGCGCTACTTGTTCGCTACTTGTAGGCGGCGAACTCCCGGCCGAAGGCGTCGCGGGCGATGATCGCCTTCATGATCTCGGCGGTGCCGTCGCCGATCTCGAACCCGACCATGTCGCGGAGGCGCTGGGCGAAGGGCAGGTCATTGCCGTAGCCCGTCCAGCCGTGGAAGAGCAGGCAGGAGTGGATCGCCTCCGTCGCCTGCTTGGGACCCAGCCACTTGGCCATGGCCGCCTGGGCCGTGTGGGGCTGACCGGCGTCGGCCCGGGCCAGGGCTTCGTAGGCCAGCAACCGGGTGGCCGACAGCAGGGCCAGGTGCTCGGCGATCGGGAACGCCACGCCTTCGTGCCTGGCCAGCGGCTTGCCGAAGGTGGTCCGTTCCTTGGCGTAGGCGATGGTCTCGTCGAGCGACTGCAGGGCGGCGCCGATGCATCCGAGGGCGATGATCGACCGGTTGAAGTCAAAGCCCTTCATGGCGCCGACGAAGCCCGCGCCCTCCGCCCCCAGCTGATTGGAGGCCGGGACCCGCACGTCGTCGAAGAACAGCGAACCCCGCTCGGTGAGCTTGTTGCCGACGCTGTCGTAGACCTGTCGGGTGACCCCCGGCCGGTCGAGGGGCACCAGCACCATGCTGATGCCGGCGGCGCCCGGCCCGCCGGTGCGGGCGAAGACGACGCAGGCGTCGGCCAGTCCGGCGAACGTGCACGACGCCTTCTCGCCCGAGACGACGAGGTCGCCGCCGTCCCGCCGGGCGGTCACCACGAGCCGGGCGGCGTCGGACCCGACCGACGGTTCGGTCAGGGCGAAGGCCACCACCAGCTCGCCGGACGCCACGCCGGGGAGCCACGCCTTGTTGACGTCGTCGTCGCCCAACGCCAGCAGGCCGGCGGTGATCCCGGCCAGCTGGAGGAAGGCCGTCACATTGAAGTCGGCCCGGCCGATCTCCTCGGCCGCCACTCCCAGCGACACGTACCGCCCGCCGGAGCCGCCGTACTCCTCGGGGATCAGCATCCCGAGCACGCCGAGGTCGCCGAGCTCCTTCACCCGCTCCCGGGGGAACGGCTCCGATTCCCAGCGGGCGTAGTCCGGCGCCAGCCGCTCCATGGCGTAGCGCCGGACCGTCTCCCGCAACAGTTCGTCTTCCTCCCGCCACGTGAACTCCATGGCGGACTGTTTACCCGAGGGCGGCCACCGACACGATCGGGCGGGCCGGCGGGTTGGTGCCCAGCGAGCCGAGGAACGGCTTGGTGGAGAAGTTGAAGATGCCGCCGTCCTCGCCGACCATCATGTAGCCGTCGGCGTAGCGGACCATGCCGGTGACCGGCTTGTTCAGCTTCACGCCACCGAGGGAGCCCCGGAAGCCGGCCTTGAAGGCGAAGATGCCGCCGTCCGACGCCACCAGCCAGTAGCCCTCGCCGTCGCCGTCGGGAACCAGCGACTGCACCGGCTTGTTCAGCTTCGTGCCGCCCATGGAGCCGTGGAACACGGCATCACCGAAAGCGAAGATGCCGCCGTCGCTGGCCACCATGTAGTAACCCCGGCCGGTCGTCGTCGGGATGGAGTCGAGGACGGGCCCGTTGAGCGTGACCTTCGACACGTCGCCGTAGAAGGCGGCGTCGCCGAAGTTCATCACCCGGCCCCGAGAGGTGAAGATCCAGTACCCCCGGCCGGTCGGCGTGGCCGACAGGCTGGTGACCGTCTCGCCCCGGGCCAGCGTGGCGGCGGCGGGAGCGCCGAAGAAGCCGGCGTCGCCGTGGGTGGTGACGACGCCCTTGTCGGTCACGATCCAGTAGCCGGCGCCCGACGGGGTGGGTTCGAGGTCGACGGTGCTGCTGCCGGCGGCCGGAGCGGCGCCGCCGAAGTGGGCGGCATCGCCGAAGCCGTAGACGGCACCATCGGAACCCACCATCCAGTAGCCGGCCTTGGTGTCGGCCGGGATGACCGGCGGATTGTTCGGGTTGCCGCCCCCACCGGGCGTCGTGGTCGTCGTGGTCGTCGTGGTCGTCGGGGCGGGGGGCTGCGTCGTCGGCGTGACCGGCGGCGTGTCCCCGAGGTTCCTGAACCGGGCGATGCCCTGGATCGCCTCGTTTCCGATGTTGTCGAACTCGCCGGCCACGTAGACGTAGTCGTTGGTGACGTGGAGGTCGAGCACACCGTGGACGCCGCCGATCAGCGGGCCCCACGGCTGGACGTAGCCCGTGGCGGGGTCGAGGGCCGTGAGGTGCTGCCGGTCGAAGGCGTAGCTGCTTCCACCGGGCAAGCTGAGGCGGTTGAAGTGCCCGCCGATGTAGACGAGCGAGCTGGTCACGGCCACCGCCTGGAAGTCGCCGTCCCCGGTGACTTCCCAGCGGAGCGTGTTGCTGCCGGTGGCCCATGCCTGGGCCCGGTTCCCGACGCCGTACGCCCCGCGGAGGGCGAGGTAGATCATCGACCCGTCGGCCGAGAGGGCCATCTTCTCGATCGTCGCCGGCGGCGCCGGCCGCCAGCTCGTGGGAGCGCCGCTGATCGGGTCGACGGCCGCCAGGCGGGTCCGGCTCGTGCCCGCCACCTGCGAGAAGTCACCGCCGATGTAGATCTTGGACTGGTCCGGCGAGACCACCATCGCCTGGAGGGCGGCGTCGGTGTTGGGATTCCAGGCCTCGACCGCGCCGGTGGCGGCATTCACACTCGCTCCCCGCGACCGGGCTTCGGCGTTCACCGTCGAGAAGTTGCCGCCGATGTACAGGTGGGAACCGGCCAGCGCCAGCGCCATCACCGTCGAGTCGATGTTGGCCTTGAAGTTCACGTCGAGCTCACCGGTCCGGGCGTCGACCTTCATGACCCCCCGGCGGCGACGGCCGGAGTCGGGAATGTGCCGGTTCTTGAACGTGCCTCCGATGTAGAGGGAGTTCCCGCTCACCACGAGGGCGTTGACCTCGCCGTCGGTGTCGGCGTGCTCGAAGGCGGGGTCGAGCGTGCCGTCAGGCAACAGGGCGGCCACGTTGCGGCGGATCACACCGCCGACACTGGTGAAGTCGCCACCGGCGTAGGCCGTCGTGCCGGAGGCCGCCACGGCCCGGACGGTGGCGGCGACCCGGGCGTTGAAGTTCGGGTCGACCGCACCGGTGGACGGGTCCAGTGCGGCCAGGAACCGGGGCCCGGCGCCATCGAGCGACGGGAACGACCCGCCGGCGTAGAGACGGCTGCCGTCCGGAGACTGGGCCAGCGCCAGGACCGGTCCATCGGGCGAGGGGCGGAAGTTGTTGTAGACGTCGCCGATTCCGCCCGGCACGACGAGGACCAGCTTGGCCAGCCTGGGAACGTCGAACCAGGCCATCGTGCCGGTGCTCGGGTAGCCGACCTTGGTGAACGACCCGCCGATGTAGAGCGAGGCGCCGTTGTCGGCCACCAGCATGGAGTCGACCGGCCCGTCGGTGTGCACCCGCCAGGCAGGGCTCAGGCCGCCGGTGCCCGAGGGGTCGAGGAGGGCGAAGCCGACGCGACTGCCACCGGCGATCGTGGTGAAGGAGCCGCCGACGAAGAGTCCACCGGCGGCGAAGCTCAGGGCGGCGACCGGCCCGTCCGGCTGGGGCGCCCAGGCGGCGTCCCAGGCCGGCGTCCCGCCGAGGTTCAGGGCGGCCAGGCCGCGGCGGGCGATCTCGTTGCTGCAGCCGGCCAGCGTCCACGACGAGCAGACGGCGGCGAAGGTGCCGCCGACGAAGAGGCGGCTCCGGTCGGGCGACAGCGCCAGGGACTTCACCGCCAGGCGGCCCGCGGCGTCGACGCCGGGCTTGATCGAAGGGAGCGCGGCACCGGGATCGAGATCGCCGTTGAGCTTGGCGGTGGCGGCCAGCCCGGCGACCCTCTGGCCTCCGACCGTGGAGAACTCGCCGCCGATGTAGATCCGGTCGCCGTCGACGGCCAGGGCGTACACGGTGTAGTCGGTGTTCGGATTCCAGCGGCCCGCCGTACCGTCGGCCTTGATGTGGGCGGCGTTGTGGCGCGACACGCCGGCGACGCGGGTGAAGTTCCCGCCGATGTACCAGCCGCCGGCCCCGTCCGACACGGCGGCGTAGACCGGGCCGTTGACCTTGGAGGCGAAGCCGGCCGGAAGCGCGCCGCTGGCCGCGTCGAGGGGGACGCCGAAGCCGGTGTTGGGGCCGACCTGGTCGAAGAGGCCGCCGAGATAGGTGCGGCCGTTGGCCTGGACAACGGTGTGCACGTCACCGTTCGTCACCCAGGCCGAGGTGTCGGGCATGTCGGCGGCGACGGCCTGAGCCGAGGTTCCGGGGAGCACGAAGGCCGTGGCGGCGAGGGCGACGGCGAGGAGAGCGGTGAGCGCACGACGGGACACTTGAGCAAGCTCCTGGGGACGACCAGAAGCAGAGCGGGGTCCCGGGTGACCGGCCGGAGGCACTCGTGCCGGTCACCCGGGACTGGGGGGAGAACGTTGCGCTCTGTCTTCTGCTTCGGTTGAGGGGAGGTATCTGTCACAAAACGGCCGCTCGTCCGGGGCGGGATCGGGGGAACCGCTCCGGACGATTGCGCCGTCGCTCCCCTAACGCATGCTCAAGAGCCGTGTGACGGGCCTTTCCCGAACCCCCGCCATCGCACAACAGGTCTGCGCCGTTGGGGGCGTTCGTTACTCCGCGTCCGGGGCCAACAGGCCGTGGAGGACGAGATCGGTCACGGCGTCGGCGAAGCTCTCCACCGCTTCCTGGCTCACGGCCTCCTCGCCCAGGATCCGTTCGATGACCGGCGCCATGAGGAAGAAGAAGGCCGGAATGGCCGAGAACGAGTAGACGAGCGCCCGGGCGTCGATCCGGCGGAAGGCCCCGGAGCGGATCCCGTCCTCCACGACGTCGCTCACCGCCTGGAGCTGGGACATGCCGAGGGCGGCGATCCACCGGTCGGCCTGCGGGCCGCGTTCCAGCAGGATCTGCCCGATGATCATCCGGGGCAGGTGGCGGCGCTCGCCCAGGGCCAGGATCGGTTCCCGCACCATGCGGCGGACCTGCTCCTCGAACGAGCCCTCCCGCCGGGTGTAGGTCTCGAGAACCTCCCGCAGCTCGGCCAGCGCGTCCTCCAGCGCCGCGGCCAGCAGCCCTTCCTTGCTGCCGAAGTAGTAGTTGACCAGGGCGACGTCGCAGCCGGCCCGGGAGGCGACCTCCCGAACGGTCAGCTTGCCGGCCGGCCGGGCGGCCAGGATCGCCTGGGCGGCCTCGATCAGGGCCCGGCGGGCGTCGCCTTCCGGCCGGCGACCCCGGCGGCTTGACGGCTGCGGATCCTTCAACATATGTTGAGGAACAAGTTCAGCATTTGTTGAGAAACGTATCAGACGGAGCAAAGGGGGACGGATGGCCCGCAGGAGCAAGCGGAAGGGCATCCTCGACTGGTGGCAGACGGTCCTCGACGAGACGAAGGATCTCATCGACGACGGCATCGACCGTCTCCGGGACGACGATGACGACGACGAGCGCCTGTCCAAGGAGGTCAGCGACCTCAAGCGCTCCATCGTCGACCTGTCGGCCAAGCTCGACGCCCTCGAGGCAGCCGGCAAGCCGGCCCCCAAGACGACTCCCTGACCCAGACCAGAAAGGACCACGACCGATGGCCAAGCGCCGTGGCGCCCGCACCGGGGTGCTCGACTGGTGGCAGACCGTCCTCGACGAGACCAAGGAGCTCGTCGACGACAGCATCGACCGCTTGCGGGACGACGATGACGACCGTGGCGAACTGTCGGACGACATCGCCGAGCTGAAGAAGGCGGTGGCCGAACTCAACGCCAAGCTCGACCGCCTGGCGGCGGAACGGAAGTAGTTCTCAGGCAGTGGGCCGTCGCCGGTGCTCCAACCAGAGCGCGGCGGCGGCGATGCCGATGATGGTGCGGCGCATCTTCTTGGCCCGGGCGTCCTCCCGGGCTTCGTGGATGGCCGCCGAGTCGTCTCTGGTGCGCAGCACGTACTGCCCGTTGACGATGGCCTGCAACAGGTAGCGGGCCTGCTCGGGCAGGGACCGGGAGGCGGAGAACGCCTCGTTGGCGATCCGGAGGATCTCCTCTTCGGCCATCATCTGCTTGGCCTGGTCCCGGACGATGTCGCCCATCGTGTCCCGGAAGACGTCGAAGGGCGTGAGCTCGGGGGCGAAACGCCGCAGCGTCCCTTCCAGGTTGGCGGTGGCCTTGCCGAAGAGGGCGATGCCGGGGTTGACGGCGATGCCCCGGTTCGTGCAGAAGACGAGGAACTGGTTGAAGTCGTTGCCGAACTCCATGTTCTGCAACGACTGCTTGGCCATCGTGGGGATGTAGCGCTGCATGTCGGACAGGAAGCCGGGTACGTTGGCCCGCGACGTCAGCGTCCCCATCTCCAGCGCCGCCCGGCCGGCCGCCTCCCCGTCGTTGAGGGCGGTGGCCATCATGAACCGGGTGTAGCCCAGCGCCATCCGCCGGTCGATGCGGCCGACCATTCCGAAGTCGATGACGGTCGCCGGTTCGCCGGGGGCGACGAACACGTTGCCGGGGTGCGGGTCGGCGTGGAACAGGCCGTCCACCATGAAGCCGTGGAAGAGCATGGCGCACATGTCGCGGGCGATCGCCTCCCGCTCCTTGTTGCTGAAGTCGTCGAGGTTGCACTCCCGGATCGACACGCCGGGCGCCTTGCTCATGATGAGCACTTCTTTGGTGACGTCGAGGACCTCGGGCACCTCGAGATGGTCGAACTGCTCGAGCATCTCGTCGAACTCCTCCATGTTGGCCGCCTCGACGGTGAAGTCGATCTCGGGCCGCATGGCGGAGAAGACCACTTCGAGCATGGCCTCGGGCTGGAAGATCTCGGCCACGTTCGGCGCCCGCTTCATGGCCAGCTTCACGGCCTGGGCCAGGATCTCCATGTCGAGACGGGTGGAGGCGGCCACGCCGGGCCGCTGCACTTTGACGACGACCTCCCGGCCGTCGTTCTGCATCGCCCGGTAGACCTGGGCGATCGACGCCGCCCCGAGCGGCACATCGGTGTCGATCTCCTTGAACCGGTACCGCCAGTGGCTGCCGAGGTTCTTGACCAGGACGGGTTCGAACTCCGAGAACGGCCGGACCATGACCTGCTCGTGGAGGTCACCCAGGGCGTCGATCACCGTCTGGGAGACGAGGTCGGGGCGGGTCGACAGCATCTGACCGACCTTGATGTACAACGGCCCGAGGTGCTCCAGGGAGCGGCGGATGGCCTCGGCCCGGGCCCGTTCGAAGTCCTCAGGGTCGGCCAGGCCGTTGCGGCTGCGTTGCCAGCGGAGCTTCGCCTCGCCGGCCATGAGCTCGCCGAGGACGGCCGCCACCTGCAGTACGCGCTCGCGCTTCCTCACCGCGGTGGCCCTCCCTCGTCTGGCACGAGGTGTCAGGATACGCCGGGTTTCTTCTACGGAAGCAGCCGGGCGCCGAAGTCCCCGCCCGGTTCGCGCCACACCGAGTGGATGTGGTTGGCGTTGTTCTGGCGGTTGTCGAACTCGACCAGGAAGCGGGGTCCTTCGAGGCGGTAGTAGTGGGGCTGGCCCGGTGTCGGCCGCCGGGGGCCGGCCCAGGCGAAGCAGAAGCTCGGCAGGTCCCGGTCGAGACGGGCCAGGAGCGGGTCGGCGAGGTCGGCCGACAGCCGGTGGACGTAGATGGCGGCCAGGCTGCGGAGCAGCAGGAGCTGGTCGGGACGCAGGGCGGTGGCCGGCAGGCCGGCCGGCCAGCTCGGGCTGTCGTCGCCGCCGATCTCGGCGGCATCGCCGGTGAGGATGTCGTTCGGCGCCTCCCGCCCGATGACCGCCCGGTCACGCTGGTCGCTGTCGAGGGCGGCCATGAGCTCGTGGGCGACGTCCTCCTCGGGGGCGAGCGGCCGGGACACCGTCCGGCCCTCCTCGTCGGTGACCGTGGCCGGGTTGGCGCCGAGGAAGCACGGCGTGGCCGACACCGCGCCCCCGGCCACCGTGACGTTGAGCGAGACGTGGTGGCCCTCGAAGCGCCAGCTCCAGGGATCGATGCCCGGCTCGCCGAACACCGCCGACCAGTAGTCCCCGGCGTGCCGGCCGCGCCGGCCACCCTCGCTCTCGTCGAGGATGTCCTCCAGCCCGATGATGGCCGCCACCCGGGCATGCGCCGGCCGGGAGATGGCCGTGGTGAGCAGGTTGTGGACGGCCTTGCCTCCCACCCGGTCCATCTCGGCCAGGGAAACGCCCCGGCGGGGCCCTGGCGTGTAATGCCAGTGGAGGCGGCTGGGATCGTCGAAGGGGAAATGCAGCGCCTCCCGCTGTTCCGCCGGGAGGGCGGCGATCAGGCCCTGGGCGGCGGCCGTCATGGCCGCCGCGGCCGCGTTGGCCGACGTTCCTCTCTCGGACACCCCGGCTTCATACCCCGGGACACCCGCCGGTCAGACTTGTGCGATGAGCGATGCCCCCGACGTGGTGACGCTGGAGCGCTGGACGGGACCGGTTGAGGAAACCGACGCCCACGCCAACTTCAAGCGGGAGGTGGCGAGCGGGGCGCTGGTCGACCCGCTGCCCACGCTGCGGAACCTGGCCGCCTACGTCGGGCTGCCGGTGGGGGCGGTGTGCCGCCACGCCCTGGTGAAGTGGGTGAGCGCCGGCAGCGACGCGCTGCTGGAGGTGGGGCCGGCCTGGGTGCGCCGGTTGGCCGAGCCGGTCACCCGGGCCGAGGCGGCCGGAACCGACGAGGCCCGCCTGGCGGCCTACCAGGAACTCCGGGGCCTGATCGGCTGGCTGGAGGCGGGCCTCGACGAGGGGCCGTTCGAGGCGCAGGCTTAGGGCAACAAGGCGCCGATGAGAATGGCCAGCCCCCCGGCCAGCAGGAGAATCGGCCCGGCGCCGGTCTCACTGTCCAGGGCCGCTTTGGCCACCGGCTGGAGGACGTTGCCCTCGGTCTTGATCTCGACGACGTTGAGCACGTAGTAGAGGAGTGCTGCGCCGCCCACCGTGCTGACGAGGCCGAGCAGCAGGAGCAGCCGGCGGGCCAGGCCGAGCAGGGCCAGCACCGCCACCAGGACGCCGACGGCGACCACCACCGGCCAAGCCTTCGTATCGGTGCCCGAGACACTCATTCCGGGGTCGGAGATCTTGGCGCCCAGCAGGTCGAAGTCGAGTCCGCTGATGCCGGGAACGGCGCTTTCAACCCTCGCCCAGGGCAGGGTCACCGAGGCGACCACCGCCACCGCTCCAACCAGGACGAGGATTCGGGAAAGCATTTTCATGGTCGCAATCCTTCGATGACGAGGTCGCAGATCTGGTTGCCGACCTCTTCCAGGGTCAGCGGGCCGCCCGGGGAGTACCAGAGGGACACGGCGTTGAGGGCCGAGAACAGGGAGTAGCGCACGACCCGGGAGTCGGCCGGGCGGAAGGCACCCTCGGCCACCCCGTCGGCCAGGATCGCCTCCAGCCGGGCCATGTAGCCCCGCAGCGGCCGGCGGACCAGTTCGTCCTTGATGTCGGACAGCGCCACCCGGGCGGCGATGTGCCCGGCCGGATCGG
Source organism: Actinomycetota bacterium (assembly GCA_040756995.1). Lineage (GTDB taxonomy): Bacteria > Actinomycetota > Acidimicrobiia > IMCC26256 > BP-133 > BP-133. Next base: position 23,836 of record JBFLYK010000049.1, read on the forward strand.
CGAAGAGGCTGCGCAGATGGCCGAGGCAGAAGGCCCGCAGCCGTTCCTCGGCGCTCATCCCCTCCCGGGTGAGGGCCGACATGGCCTCCTCCTGAGTGGCGAGGACGTGGGCGATGACGTGCCCGAGCAGCTCCTCCTTGGACTTCACGTAGTAGTAGAGGCTGGCCTTCGACAGGCCGACGCGGTCGCCGACGGCGTCGAGGGTGGCCCGTTCCAGCCCCATCTCGGCGATGACCTCGGCCGCCGCCCGGACGATGAGGTCCCGCCGGGACTCCCAGCGCCGTTCCCGCCGCTGCTCCGAAAGGGACGGGTCGGCGCTCATGGGGCCAGGTTAACTACGGCTTGCGGCCGACGGCCGAGAACATCGTCATGCCCATGTAGAAGGTGCCCTTGAGGTTGGCGAATTCCAGCTCCCGCTGCCACGCCTCGACCGTCTCGGGCGCCAGGCCCGACTGGACCAGGAGCTCGGCGTGCATGGCGATCATGGGCTCGACGATGCCGTAGCCGACCTCGAGGACGGCGGGCCGGACGTCGATGTCGACGAGCCCGACCTCGCCCATCAGACGGCGCAGCATCCGGCCCATCCACGGGTTCCGGACCACGTCGTTCAGCGTGGCGACGAAGGCGCTGGTCGTCACCCGGTCGGAGTGGTCGATGAGCGTCCCGGCGGCATCGAAGTCGAGCACCCCGACCCACCCGCCGGGACGGACGACACGGACCATCTCCCGCAGGGCGGCCAGGCAGTCGGGCACGTGGCAGAGCATGCGCTCGGTGCGGCAGGCGTCGAACGTGCCGGTCTCGAAGCGCAGCTGCTGGGCGTCGCCCTGCTCGAAGGTCGCGGGCGCCTCGCTCGCCACCTGCCGACGCGTCGCCTCGTTGACCATGCTGGTGCTGAAGTCGACGCCGACCGCCCGGCCGCCGGGGGCGACCAGGGCGGCCATCTCCCGGGTGTGGTCGCCCGTGCCGCAGCCGAGGTCGAGGACGGTCTGCCCGGGCCGCAGACCCAGGCGGGCCAGGAGTTCGGCCCGGATGGCCCGGACGCCGGGTACGTCCTGCACCCGGTCCATCAGGCCGATGAAGACGCCGGGATCCTCGAGAGCGTCAACGGTGGTGAACATTCCGATGTGCTCGGCCTGCGACATGCCCGCCTCCTTCGTGCCGTGCCGGGGGGCCACGGCGCCGGCGGGAACCGTATCGGGCCGGTTAGAGATGGCCCAGATTGGGTAAAGAGGGCGAACACATTCACCGGTGCTCACGCGCTTCAACAAGGCAGGCGCCAGCATGCAGAGAGACAACGAAGCTGGGGACGCTCTCGAGGAAGTGCACCGGATCCATCCGGTGGTCAACCGGCTCCGCGACCTGCTGACCTCGGCGGCCGCCCTCGATCTGAAGGCGAGCGCCAAGGGCTACTGGTCCGATCGCCGGGTCGGAGAGGCGGACCAGGCGACCACTTCCCCGTGAGGTAGTCCGCCCGCCGGTCGGATTCCGACGGACGGGTGGCACTCATGCCAAGCTCGGGGGATGAGTCAGGCTCCTCTCCCGCCCGTCGAGCGGGTGCGGCCGGGGCTGTGGAGCATCCCCGTCCCCATTCCGAACAACCCTCTCCGGTACGTCCTGGTCTACGCCTTCGAGACCGACGGTGGCATCTACATCGTCGACGCCGGCTGGAACACCGACGAGGCGTTCGAGACGCTGGCCGCCGGGCTGGCCACGCTGGGCGCCTCGGTGAGCGACGTCCGGGGCGTGATGATCACCCACATCCACCCCGACCACTACGGCCTGGCCGGCCGGGTGCGGGAGACGTCGGGGGCCTGGGTGGCGCTCCACCCCGCAGACGCCGCCCTGATCCGGGACCGCTACGAGGAGCCGGAGGAGCTGCTGGCCCGGATGTCGGCCTCCATGCTCCACTACGGCGCCCCGCCGGAGGAGGCCGAGGGCCTGTCCCACGCCTCGATGCCGGTGCTGGCCTTCGTGTCGACCGTGAAGCCCGACGTGCTGCTGGAGGACGGGGACAAGCCGGAGATCCCGGGGTGGGACCTCCAGGCGATCTGGACTCCGGGCCACTCCCCGGGCCACCTGTGCTTCTGGGAGCCGCGGAACCGGGTGATGCTGACCGGTGATCACGTCCTGCCCCGGATCACGCCCAACATCTCCTTCCACCCCCAGTCGGGCGACGACCCGCTGGGGTTCTTCCTGGCTTCGCTGGACAAGCTGCGGGCCTACGACAGCGACGAGGTCCTGCCGGCCCACGAGCACCGCTTCGTCGGCCTGCCCGCCCGGCTGGCCGAGCTGATCGAGCACCACGAGCACCGCTTCGCCGAGGTCGTCGAGTCGATCCGGGCCGGCGACGACACCCCCTGGGCGGTGGCCGCCGGGATGAAGTGGTCCCGCTCCTGGGACCGCATCTCGGGGTTCATGCGCCGGGCCGCCGTCTCCGAAGCGATGGCCCACATCCGGGCCCTGGAACGCCGTGGAGTCCTGCGCGAGATCCCCGGCGAACCCGTCCGCTACGAACTCGCCGAACCCGGCGAGGGCGACAACTCCTCGAGCAGGGCCAGGATCGTTTCGCCGTAGGACTCCAGCTTGCCGGGGCCGATTCCCTTGCAGCGGGCCAGGCGGGCCGCGGTGTCGGGGTCGCGCTCGGCGATGTCGGTGATGTGGGCGTCGCTCAGATAGACGTAGGGCGGCTTGCCCTCCTGCTTGGCGAGGGCGGTGCGCCAGGCTTTGAGGGCGGCCACGCCGGCGGCCACCCGGTCGGGCGGAGCGACGAGGCGGACGTTTTCGCCGTTGGCCCGAATGGCGCTGCCGAAGCTGACGACGGTCGAGCCGGTCGCCGTCTCGACCAGGGCCTCGCCGCGCCGGATCTCTTTGATCGTCGCCCGCAGGCCGCCGGCGAGAGTGATCTCGGCGCCGGCGACCGCCGCGAAGCCGGGTTCGCCATTGGTCCTGGCCGCCTTGCCTTTGGCCGCGCTCCTGGCCGACCGGGTGGGCGACACCGGCGGGGCCGGCAGGGCGACCCGACGGAAGGGGTTCGGGTCGTTGGGGTCGATGGCGGGCCGGGGTGGTGCGGGACGGTGCAGCTCTTCGACGAACGGTGACGGGCCGGCGGCGTCGGCGAGGACGACGGCCTGCTCCTTGGCCCGGGTGATGCCGACGTGGAAGATGCGCCGCTCCTCTTCGACATCGATGGAGAGCCGGTGCGGGAAGAGCCCGGCGTCGGCCCCGAACACGATGACCCGCGGCCACTCCCGCCCCTTGACCCGATGCACGGTGGCGAGGTGCACGCCCGGTTCCGCGGCACCGTTTCCGGGCTCGGCCTTCGCCGCCCGGGCGGCGGACAGCATCTGGTGGAGCCAGCCCTCGAAGGTGGCGGCGTCGGGATGGAGCGGTGCCACCTGCAGCAGGGCAGCGAGATCGTCGCCGTTGCTGGAGCGGTCGAGCGCGCCCTTGCTGGCGTCAAGCGTCTCCATGGCCTCCCCGAGGCCGATGGTGTCGCGGACGAAGCGCAGCAGGTCGGCGGTGGTGGTGCCGGGCTTCGCCATGGCCTGGGCCAACGCCTCGAGGTCGGCGGCGTAGGCGTGGACACGGTCGGCATCCTTGACGAAGGCGTCCTTGTCCGACAGCCACTCCCCCAGGCCGCGGATGGACCGCAGCGACGTCACGGCGTCGCGGGCCAGCATGTCGATGGCCTTCGGGGAGATCTTGCGGGACGGGCGCCGCACCGTGGCCCGCAGGTCGGCCCGGGTGATCCGGGTCGGATCGGCGGCGATACGCAGGTAGGCCAGGGCGGCGGCGGTGCCGGCGCGCTCCAGGATCCACGGCCCGACCGCCGCCCGGTACGGGATCCCCGCCTGACCGAGCAGCAGCTGCACCGGGAGCAACGAAGAGTTCACGCGGGTGAGGACCGCCATGTCGGAGAAGTCGACTCCGGCGTCGGCCCACTGGCGGACGAGTTCGACCGTCGCCGGGCCCATCTCGTCACTGCCCACACGGCGCACGTCCAGCCCGACGCCCACGGCGCCGGACGCGGCGCGGATGGTCTTGGCGATCCGGCGGGTGTTGTGGCCGAGGAGGGTGCGGGCGGCGTCGACGACGGCCGGCGGGCAGCGGTAGTTGACCTGCAGGTCGTAGGTGGCGGCGCCGGGGAAATAGCGCTTGAAGTCGATGAGGAACCCGGGGTCGGCCCCGGCGTAGCCGTAGATGACCTGGTCGTCGTCGCCCACGCCGAAGACGTCGGCGGCCGGCCCGGCCACCAGCCGGATGAGGAGCAGGTGGGCGGGCGTCAGGTCCTGGAACTCGTCGACGAGCAGCGTGCGGGCGTCGGCCCGAACCTCGGCCCGGAGGTCGGGATCACTCAAGAGGAGCTCGACGGCCTTGTAGATCTGCTCGTCGAAGTCGAGGCGGCCGCTGGCGTGCAGCGCGTCCCGGTAGGCGGGGAAGGCGGCGGCGATGCCGGCGGCGTCGGGGTGGAGGTCCTCCGCCTTCTCCGGTGGTATCAGGCCGAGCCGGATGGTGGCCAGCGCGTCGAGATACGGCGCCAGCGGATCGGTGCCGACCTTGCGGGCCGTCTTCACCAGCCCCGACAGCACCTCCCGGCAGAACGGCTCCTCGGCGATGCGCCACTCGCCCCGCCGGGAGCACACGTTGAGACCCAGCGAGTTGAGGGTCCTGATGGTGGGCCGGAATCCCGCCGTGCGTTCCCGGAGCTGGTCGGCGGCCATCACGTTGTAGGCGACGGCGGTCACGAGCTGCGGCTCGTGCCCCCGGTCGAGCAGCAGATGCCGGATCCGCTCAGTCAACACCCGGGTCTTCCCCGACCCCGCCGGGGCGATGATCCGGGCCGGCCCACCCGGATGGGCCACGGCCGCCAGCTGATCGGGCGCCAGCTCCGCCTGCGGTTCCCGGAGCCGGGCGGGGGTGAGCAGCCCGGCGTCGATCGAGTCCCGGTGGATCACGGAGGAGGCGTCACCGGTGAGCACCGGGCGGCGGGGGCCGCCGTCGCACCAGGCCGGAGTGCCGTCCGGCAGCAGGACATCGGCGGGGCCGCCCAGCGTGGCGCCGATGCGGGAGGCGCGGACTCCGTGCCACCAGATGGGTTCGCCCTGCTTGCGGGCGTCGTAGGTGTTGGCCCAGACCAGGAACTGGAGCCGCTCCCGTTCGAACGTGAAGCCGGGGTCGAGCTCATACGGCGGGCGCCGCTCGACCTCCGGCGCCCGCAGTGCTTCCAGCGGAACCCCGAGCTCGATGACGATGCGGCGCCGCTCGTCCCACGCCTCGTGCAGTACCGCCGCCATGGCCGCCACGACCGGCGGCGAACCCAGCACGGCCTCGTCGATCGTCACCCGGGGCGCCTCGGCGAACGGCGCCGGCACCGCCGCCCCCGGCAGGACGACGAGGCCCCGGCCGAGCTCCTCCGGGCCGGGAAACGTCACGGCCGCGTCGACAGGAACTCGGCGAAGGCCCGGTTGAAGACTTCGGGGTTCTCGAGGTTGGCGACGTGGCCGGCCTGCGGGACGACCTCGAGGCGAGCCTCCGGGATCGCCTTGGCCATGGCCTCGGCGACATCCAGCGGGATCAGAGCGTCGCTCTCCCCCACCACGACCAGCGTCGGAACCCGGATTGTCGACAGCAGGTCGGTCTGGTCGCGGCGGGTCTTCATGGCTTCCAGGGCGCCGATCCAGGCGGCGGGGGCGGTGGAGCGCATCATGGCGCCGAGGGTCGCCCGCACCTCGGCGTGGCGGGGCGACGACTCGGACAGGATCCGGCCGAGCAGGCCGTCGACCAGTGGCGCCACGTCGCCCTTCTCCTCGACCAGGGCCTGCTGCTCGCTGCGGGTCTGGCGGCCCTCCGCGGTGTCGGGATCGGCCCGGGTGTCGGCCAGGACCAGGCCGGCCAGCAGCTCGGGGCGGCGGCGGGCGACGGCCAGGGCGATGTAGCCGCCCATCGACAGGCCGACCAGCACCACCGGGCGGAGGCCCAGCTCACCGATCAGCCCGGCGACCACGTCGGCGTAGCGGTCGATGGAATACGCCGACCGCTCCGCCGGCACGTCGCTCCGGCCGAAGCCCGGCAGGTCGGGAGCCACCGCCCGGTGACCGGCCTCCAGCGCGACCGGGATCTGCGGCTCCCACATCGCGGAGTGGAACGGAAAGCCATGGACGAAGACCACGGCCCGGTCGCCGTCGCCCTCGTCGCGGTAGTGGACGGACAGGCCGTCGAACGTGAAGGTCCCCATGGATCTCCGACGGTAGTCGGCCCCTGTGACGGTCAGGCTCCGGTTTTCCGGAGCTTCGTGCCGTAGGGCAGGGACCGGAGCTGCGAGCGGTCGTCGAGGACGGCATCGACCATCCCGTACTCCCGGGCCTCGTCGGCCGTGAACCACCGGTCCCGGTCGAAGTCGGCCACGATCCGCTCCTCGGGCTGGCCGGTGTGGAAGGCGATCCGCTGGGCCATCAGCCGGCGCAGGTAGGCGACGTGGTCGGCGTGGACCAGGATGTCGCTCGCCACCCCCGACATCTGGCCCAGCGGCTGGTGCATCAGGATCTGGCTGTGGCGCAGGGCGAAACGCTTGCCCGGCGTGCCCGCCACCAGGAGGAACTGCCCCATCGAGGCCGCCAGTCCCATGGCCACCGTGACCACGTCGCAGTCGAGCGACTGCATCGTGTCGTAGATGGCGAAGCCGGCGTCGACCGACCCGCCCGGTGAGTTGATGTAGAGCGAGATGTCCTTCCGTCTGTCGCCCGGGGGCCCGGGGGTGTCCCCCGGACAGCCCGGAGGGCCGGAGATGCCCTCCGGTGAGGCAGCGTCGAGCACGAGGAGCTGGGAGCACACGGTGTTGGCCAGAGCGTCGTCGATCTGGCCGCCGACCACGACGATGCGGGCGTCGAGCAGCCGCTCGGTCAGCTGCGCCGCGGAGGCGGCGAGCGGCAGGGCGAAACCGGGGATGGCCGGTGCCGGCTGGGTCGGGTCGGTGGGCTCGGGCGCCATGGGGCCTCCTGTATGATGCAACCAACGAGTTGCACATCAGCCTAGCGGACGCGCAACTAAATGGTTGCACGTCTCGGCGGGTTCGAATTCGAGGAGGCTGGGGCGATGGCCGACATACCGGACGGAACGGGCCGGAGCGACCTGGGAGCGGTGCGCCGCTGCATCGTGCTGCGGGCGCCGGTGGCCGCCGTGTGGGCCGCGCTGACCGACCCCGGGCAGCTGTCCGCCTGGCTCGGCGGCGACGTCGAAGTCGGCCCGTTCCCCGGTGGTCAGATCACCGTCCGCGAGGACGGGCGGCTCCGCCGGGGCGTCATCGTCGACCTCGAACCCTTGCGCCACCTCGAGATCCATTGGCTCCCGCCGTCCTGGCGTATCGGCTTCGTGTGGGGCGCGGACGAGGAACCGGCCGGCTCGGCGGGCGACGTCGAGTTCCTCCTCGAGGCCCTCCCGGACCGGGGCGCGACGCGGTTGACGGTGGTCGAGCGGGCCCCCGCGCCGGCGGCGCTGGCCGTGGCCTGATGGGATCCAGGGAACTCCGGCCGGGCGCCGTTTTCGAGGCGCTGGCCGACCCGACCCGGCGGGAGGTCGTCCGCCGCCTGGCTCAGGGCGGCCCGGCCACGGCCACCGAACTGGCCGGCGAGCTCCCGGTCACCCGCCAGGCGGTGGCCAAGCACCTCGCCACGCTGGCCGAGGCCGGCCTGGTCAGCTCCGACCGGCAGGGCCGGGAGACCCGGTTCTCCTTCACACCCGAGCCGCTGGCCGACGCGGTCTCCTGGATGGCCGACGTCGGCCGCCAGTGGGACGACCGTCTCCAGGCCCTGTCGCAGTACCTGGAGACCGGCGAACCCCGCCCCAGGAAACGCCGGGCGGGGTTCGATACCGATCGCTAGCGCAACCTGCTTGCTATTTGGCAGTGGCCCGGTCGATGTTGATGCGGCCGCGGCAGGTCGTGCTGTTGGCCTCACAGCCCACGCCCTTGTCGGCCGTGTCGAGCAGGCGGGTGACGGCCGCCTCGGGGCTGTAACCCTGGGCCAGCAGCAGGGCGATGGCGCCGCTGACGTGCGGGGCGGCCATCGACGTTCCGGCCAGGTAGGTGTAGGCGTTCTTCTGCTTCGATATCCAGAACGTGGAGTAGATGTCGTCACCCTTCTTCGGACCGCCCGCGCCCCCCGGGGCGGCGACCGCCCACTTGGCGCCGCCGGTCGACGTCGAGTAGGAACTGGCGCTGTCGTCAGGGCCGGTGGCGCCGACGATGATGGCGTTCATGTCGCCGTAGTTCGCCCCTTCGAGGCCCATCCCGAGGGCGTTGGAGTTCCCGGAGGCGATCACCGGAACGGCACCCTTGCCCCAGGCGTAGTTCACGCCCTCCAGGAGCTCGTTCTCGCTGATGAGGGCGTTGATCGGCTGCGCCGGGTCGCCGAGCGACAGGTTGACGACCTTGGCGCCGCGGTCGACCGCCCACTTGATGCCGGCGATGACGTCGGAGCCGGACCCGGTCCCGGTGGCGCTCAGCACCTTGGCCACCACCAGCTGGGCGTCGGGTGCGACGCCGGCCACCCCCTTGCCGTTGTCCCGGAGGGCGGCGGCGATGCCGCTCACGTGGGTGCCGTGGCCCTGATCGTCCTGGGCGCTGCCCTTGCACTTGGCGACGTCGCCGCTCGAACCGACGCAACTGGTCGACTCAACCACTTTGCCGGCGAGATCCTCGTGCTCGAGGTCGACACCGGTGTCGACGATCCCGATGCGCACGCCCGCCCCGGCGGTGCGCGTCCAGGCCTGTTCGGCACCGATGCGGGCCAGGGCCCACTGGTCCTTGAAGGACGGATCGTTCGATGCTCCGGCGCCGCCGGTCGGGACGAGAACGAGAGCCGAAACCGCCAACCCCAGCAACGACATGCGGAAAGTACGCATGAAGGTCGCTCCTTGAACCGCTGAACCCGTCTCGTTGGCAGTTCTTCCCGGAGCGAAACGACTGAAAACGGGTCAAACCCCCCAGGGGTTCACGGCGCCGGGTTCTGCGGGGTCCGGGGCAGGAACACCTCGACGACCAGTCCCCCGCCGGGCCGGGGATGGGCGGCGATCCGGCCGCCGTGGGCCGCCACCACGGACCGGACGATCGACAGCCCGAGCCCGGCGCCCCGGGCCCGCCCGGGCGGAGCGCCGCCGGCGCCGGCGGCCGCGTTGGCCACCCGGTCAGTCCCCAGGCGCCGGAAGGGTTCGAACAGCCCGTCCACCTCGGCGGCGTCGATCACCGGCCCGCTGTTGGCCACGGCCAGGCGGACTTCGCCGCCGTCGGGCGCCGGCCCGGTCACGACCTCGAGCCGGCCGCCCGGTTCGTTGTGCCGTATGGCGTTCTCGATCAGGTTGCCGGCCAGGCGGCCCAGCAGGGCGGCGTCGCCGTTGGTCGGCGCCGGATCGAAGCGGGAACGGGTCTCGACGCCGGCCGCCGCCGCCTCGGCGGCCGACTGCGCCAACGCCTCCTCGGCCAGCTCGGCCAGATCGACCGGCGCCATCGCCGCCGGCCCCCGGTCGGAGCGGGCCAGCATGAGCAGCCCGTCGATCAGGGCTTCAGACCGTTCCGTGGCCCGGCGCACCACCTCGGCCATCCGGCGCAGCTCGTCGGGGCCGGCATCGGGGTCGGCCAGGGCGACGTCGACCTCCGTCCGCATGATCGACAGCGGCGTGCGGAGTTCGTGGGAAGCGTTGGCCACAAAGCGTTTCTGGCTCTCGAAGGCGGCCTCCAGGCGGGCCAGCATGGCGTCGAACGTGTCGGCCAGCTCCTTCAGCTCGTCGTCGGGCCCCTCCAGGGCGATGCGCTCGTGGAGGTTCTCGTCCGACAGCTTCCGGGCGGTGGCCGTCATGCGGTGGAGGGGAGCGAGGACCCGGCCCGAGATCGCCCAGCCGAACCCGACCGACAGGACCGCCATGAGCCCCAGCGCCTGGAGCGACTTCACCACCAGCTCGTGCAACGTCCGGGACCGGTAGGAGTCCGTGACCTCCTGCAGGACGTCGGACACCTTGCGGCCGTCGGGGGTGACGGGCTCGGGCAGGATGCCGCCCGGCCCCGGGCCTTTCGTGACGGTGCCGATCACATCCCGCTTGTCGCCGATGAAGACCCGGACGGCGCCCGAGCCCGGCCCGCCGCCGGCCGGCGCCCCGGCGACGAAGGTCAGGCCGACGTCGGGCGCCGGGCCGAGGCTGCGGCGGACCAGGGCGTAGTTGACGGTGAGCAGGAGGGCGCCGGCGAGCAGGAACAGCCCGCCGTAGGTCAGCGTGAGCTTCAGGCGAACGGTCGGCCGGAGGAGGTTCATGGCACGACGATCCGGTATCCGGAGCCGACCACCGTCTCGATGACCGGCGGGTCGCCGAGCTTGCGGCGCAGGTTCATGACGGTCACCCGGATGGTGTTGGTGAAGGGATCGGCGTGCTCGTCCCAGGCCCGCTCCAGCAGCTGCTCGGGGCTGACGACGGCGCCGCCGGCGCGGATCAGCACCTCGAGCACGGCCATCTCCTTGCGGGTGACCGGGAGCGGCCGCCCGGCCCGGGTGACGTAGTGGCGGGCGGGGTCGAGGACGACGTCGCCGACTTCGAGGACGGGCTTCACGGCCAGCGAGCCCCGCCGGGCCAGGGCCCGGATGCGGGCCACCAGCTCGGCGAAGGCGAACGGCTTGCCGAGGTAGTCGTCGGCGCCCAGCGTCAGTCCCTCGACCCGGTCGTCGAGGTCGCCGGCGGCGGTCAGCATCAGGATCCGGGGGATTTCGGCCGCCCCCGGCGCCGGCGCCGAGGCGATGAGCGAGCGGCAGACGTCGTCGCCGTGGACGACGGGGAGGTCCCGGTCGAGGACCACGACGTCGTAGCCGTTGGTGGCCGCCTTCTCCAGGGCGACGCCGCCGTCGCTGGCCACGTCGACGGCCATCCCCTCTCGGCGCAGACCCCGGGCGATGGCGTCGGCGAGGGCCTCTTCGTCTTCCACGACCAGCACGCGCACGGCGCCATGGTGCCCCCCGCCGCGTAAAGCCGCCATAAAGCTCTGGCTTTACCGGGGTTTTAGAGCCATCGGCGTACTCCTTGGAGCGGCTGACGCCGCCCGGATCAGGGGGACACCCCCTGTCCCCCGGGTCCCATCAACGTTCCGACCCCCTCGTTGAAGGAGTGACGCCCCATGGTTCATCTTCGCCGGTCACACCGGCTCCCCGTTCTCCTGCTGCTGGCCGCCGGCCTCGCCACCGGCGCCGCCTGCTCGGGCTCCGGCTCGGGTTCCGACGGCGTGGCCAGCATCAAGACCGCCAGCGACAAGAGCAGCGATTCCGACCCGTCCGACCGCAAGGATCAGGGCAAGAAGACCAACCCGGAAGACGCCATGCTGGAGTTCACCCGCTGCATGCGGGAGCACGGCATCGACATGCCCGACCCCGACACGAGCGGCGGCCCCGGCGTGGTGAGGTTCGCCGCCCCGGCCGCCGGCGGGCAGCGGATCGACGCCGACGGCACCAAGTTCCAGGAGGCGCACAAGGCCTGCCAGCACCTCATGGAGGGTGCCCGGCCCCAGAACCTGTCGCCGGAGCGGCAGCAGGAGATGCAGGACCAGGCGCTCGCTTTCTCCCGCTGCATGCGGAAACACGGCGTCGACATGCCCGATCCCACCTTCGGTGAAGGCGGCCAGGTGATGATGCGGATCGACGGCGGCCAGGGCATCGATCCCGAGGACCCCAAGTTCCAGGAGGCCCAGAAGGCCTGCGGTGAGGCGTTCGGCCCGGCCGGCGCCAAGGCCGGGGCCGGCCTGTCGGTCAGCGGCAAGAGCGAGGGCGGCGGCGGCAAGGGCGGGGCGATGGTCTTCAGCAGCCCGGACGCCTCCGTGGGCGGAGGTGCCAAGTGAACCGCCGCCGCACCATGACCCTGGCCGGCGGCGCGGCGCTGGCCCTCGTCGGGGTGCTGGCCGTGGCCGGCCTCCCCGGCGGCGGCGCCCAGGCCGACGACGGCGACGGCCCCCGCCTGGAGACGGCGGAGATCAGCCGCCGCACCCTCGTCGAGCAGCAGGACTTCGACGGCACGCTGGGCCACGGCGACGCCACCCCCGTGGTGAACCGCCGCAACGGCACCCTGACCTGGCTGGCGCCGGCCGGCTCCACCGTCGAGCGGGGCGAGGCCCTCTACGAGGTTGACGGCCACAAGGTGCCGCTGTTCTTCGGTGACCGCCCCGCCTGGCGGACGCTCGGGCCCGACACCCAGGGCGCCGACGTGAAGCAGCTGAAGCAGAACCTCGTGGCCCTCGGCTTCGCCACGGCCGGGAGCCTGGGTACCGGCGACGCCTGGACGGCGGCCACCACCGAGGCCGTCAAGCGGTGGCAGAAGGCCGTCGGCCTCGACCAGGACGGCGTCGTCGACCTCGGCGAGGTCGTGTTCCTCCCCGGCGCGGTCATCATCTCCTCGCAGTCGGCCGACCTCGGGGAGGACGCCCGTCCCGGCGGCGAGGTCCTCACCGCCACCCCGGCCGCCCCGCTGGTGACCGTCAAGCTCGACGCCTCCAAGCGGGGCCTCGTGGCCGCCGGCGACACGGTCGACATCGAGCTGCCCAGCGGCAAGCGCATCCCCGGCACGGTCGCCTCGGTCGGCACGTCGGCCGCCAGCAGCGATAACGGCGGCGGAGGCGGGGGCGGCGACCCCGAGGTCGAGGTCCTCATCACCCCGAAGGGCGAGACCGACGGGCTCGACGGCTCCCCCGTCGACGTGTACATCACCCGCCAGAAGGCGGAGAACGTCCTGGCCGTGCCGGTGAGCGCCCTGCTGGCGCTGGCCGAAGGCGGCTACGGCGTCGAACTCGCCGACAGCCACGAGCTCGTGGCCGTGGAAACCGGCCTGTTCGCCGACGGCATGGTCGAGGTCCGGGGCGACGGGCTGCAGCCCGGCGTGAAGGTGGTGGTGCCGGCATGAACCCCACCCCCACCGGCGTGACGGGCGGGACGCTGATCCCGCCCGTCCTCGAACTCCGGGCGGTGAGCAAGGAGTACCCCGGCTCGCCGCCGGTGGTGGCTCTCGACCGGGTCGACCTGACGATCCACTCCGGCGCCCTGCTGGCCATCGTCGGCCCGTCGGGCTCCGGCAAGTCGACGCTCCTCCACGTGATGGGCACGCTCGACCGGCCCAGCGCCGGCACCGTGCTCCTCGAGGGCCAGGACGTGACCGTCTGCAACGATGCCGAGTTGTCCCGGCTGCGGGCCCGCTCGATCGGGTTCGTGTTCCAGCGGTTCTTCCTTCTCGACGGGTCGAGCGCCGTCGACAACGTGGCCACCGGCCTGCTCTACCGGGAACGGGGCATGACCCCGGCCGAGCGGCGGGCCCGGGCGGCCGAGGCGCTGGAGCGGGTGGGGCTCGGCCACCGCCTGGAGCACAAGCCCGGCGAGCTGTCGGGTGGTGAGCGACAGCGGGTCGCCATCGCCCGGGCGTTGGTCGGCCGCCCGGCGCTGGTCCTGGCCGACGAACCGACCGGGAACCTCGACTCCGTCGCCGGCAACCGGATCCTCGACCTCCTGCTCGAGCTCCACGCCGGCGGGACGACCATCGCCGTCATCACCCACGACCGGGAGGTCGCCGACCGGCTCGGCCGGAAGGTGGTCCTGCGGGACGGGCGGATCGAGCACGACCTCGTTCCGGGGAGGGCCGCCTGATGAGAGACCTGTTGGCCCTGGCGGGCGGCGGGCTCAAGGCCCGTCGCCTGCGGTCGATCCTCTCCGCGGCCGGGATCGCCCTGGGGATCGCGGCCATGGTGGCCGTCCTCGGCATCTCGGCCTCCAGCCGCACGAACCTGCTGGCCCAGCTCGACGCCCTCGGCACCAACCTGTTGACGGTGGAGCCGGGCCAGACGCTGCTGGGCGACAACGCCACGCTGCCCGAGGAGGCGCCGGGGATGATCAGCCGGATCGGCCCGGTGCAGGCCACGGCGGCCACCACCCGGGTGTCGACGACGGTGCGGCGGACCGACCACATCCCCGAGGCCGAGACCGGAGGGATCAGCGTGCGGGCCGCCCAGCCGGCGCTGGCCTCCACGCTGCGGGCGACGATGGCGGCCGGGAAGTTCCTCGACGCCGCCACCGGCCGCTACCCCACCGTTGTCCTCGGCTCGGTGGCCGCCGAACGGCTCGGGATCGACCGGGTCGGTGGCCGGGTGTGGCTCGGGGACCGCTGGTTCACCGTCATCGGCATCCTCGACGACGTGCCGCTGGCGCCGGAGATCGACCGGTCGGCGCTGATCGGGTATCCGATGGCGGAGGAACTGGCCGGCCAGCCGGCTCCTCCGGGCACGGTGTACCTGCGGACCGATCCGTCGCAGGTCGACGCCGTCCGGTCGGTGCTGGCCCCGACGGCCAGTCCCGAACACCCCGAAGAGGTGAAGGTCAGCCGCCCGTCCGACGCCCTCGCCGCCCGGGACGCCACCGACACCGCCTTCACCGGCCTGCTGCTCGGGCTCGGGGCGGTGGCGCTGATCGTCGGCGGCGTCGGGGTGGCCAACGTGATGGTGGTGTCGGTGCTCGAGCGGCGGCCGGAGATCGGCCTGCGGCGGGCGCTCGGGGCCACCCGGGGCGACGTGCGGCGCCAGTTCCTGGCCGAGTCGCTGCTCCTGTCGGGGGCGGGCGGCATCGGTGGGGTGGCGATCGGGGCGGCCATCACCGCCGCCTACGCCGCCGGCCGGTCGTGGGGTGTGGCGGTGCCCGTCCCCGCCCTGGCCGGGGCCATGGGGGCGGCGCTGCTCATCGGAGCGGTGGCCGGCCTCTACCCGGCCCTCCGGGCCGCCCGGCTGGCCCCCACGGACGCGCTGCGGACGTAGGGGCCGTTCCCCGGCGGCGAGCCGGCGGGATGCTAAGAACTCTCGAGTGCATCCCGCCGGCGCCGCCGCCTCCCTCCGGGTCCGGACCCTGGCCTCCGATCTCCTGGAGCAGGTTCCGAGTGCCTTCTGCGCCGTCATGCGGCGGCGGCATCCCGAGTGGTTCCTGGTCGACGCCGACACCGATGTCGTGATCGAGGGCTACCAGAGCTGCGGCAACACCTTTGCCCGCAAGGCGATGGAGCACGCCAACCCGCAGGCCCGCATCGCCAGCCACTCCCACAGCTGGGCCAACGTCGCCCGGGGGCTGCAGTTCGGGAAGCCGGTGGTGGTGTTGCTGCGCCCTCCGCTCGACGCCGTGGCGTCGCACGCCGTGCGGATGCGCCTCGACGACCTCGATCGGGAGCTGCACCGCTACCAGCGCTTCTTCCAGCGGGTGGCCCGGGTGGCGGATTCCGTGGTGCTGGCGCCCTTCGAGGTGACGTCGAACCGCTTCGGCGACGTGATCGCCGAGGTCAACGCCCGGTTCTCGACCCGGTTCAATCTCTTCGACCACGACGATCCCGACGCCAAGGCGGCCGTGTTCGCCGAAATGGACCGGGAGGCGGCCTCGAGCCCGTCGGAGCTCGACCGCCAGTGGCGGGTGGCCCGGCCCCACGCCGCCCGGGCCGAGGCGACCCGGGAGATGAAGGCCCGCCTGACCAGCGACCGGCACCGGGCGGCCCTGGCCCGCTGCCAGGCCGTCCACGACCAACTCCTCCGAGTGGGTACCTAGGCGGCTCTTCGCCGCCTAGGTCCACTCCTGCGGCTTCGCCGCCCCGCCCGGGGCCCCAACCCCGGGCTTCTCCGGTGTGTGGGGCCCCTGCCCCACACCCGGCCGTCTTGTCCTAATAGGTACGCAGGCGTACCGTTAAGTCCATGACCAAGCGACTGGGGATCTTCCTTGGGCTGGGGTTCGTCGGTGTCGTCCTCCTCCTGACCGGTCTGGCCTGGGACGCCGTGGCCCACGCCAACGACCCCTCACTGGCCGGCCGGGAGGGGATCTTCACCCTCCGCAACCCGAGCCACGGGCTCATGGGCCTGGGTATCGGGCTGGTGCTGGTCAGCCTGATCGGTGGCTGCGAGACGCTGCTGCGCTCGGCTTCGGCCGGCCGCTGGGCCCGACCCGGCGTCCACCGGGCGTTCCTCGCAGTCAGCACGGCGGTGGTGCTGTCGGCGGCGGCGGTCACGTCGTGGGCGGCCCAGGCCGGGCACGACCACCCGGCGGCACCCGGGGGCCACGACCACGACCCCTCCGGTCAGCTGGCCGCCTCGGTGGACGGGTCACACGGCGACGGCCGCGGACCGGGGGCCGGGGCCCGCGGCGCCGATGGCCACCACCATGGCGACGGGACGGACTCCGGCGGCGACGCCGGATCGGACGAGCTCGCCACGTCGACGTCGATCATCGACGATCACGTCGCCGACAAGGGTGGGCCGGCCGGCTCGACCGCCCACGGCCACGACTCGGCTTCCGCCGGCGAGCACGACTCTTCCTCCACCGGCGGACACGACCACGGAGCCGCGGGCGGGCGCCGCCCGCGGCACGGCTCGGGCGCAACCGATCGACCGGCGGGCACCAAGAGCCCGGCAGGGCATAACCACGCCGCCGGGGGCCGGTCGGGCGCCGGCCACGACCATCCCGCCGGAGCCGGCGGGCCCGGTGGGCCGTCCGCCGGCGGCGGGACGGGAGAGCACCAGCAGGGCTCGCCGCCGCCCGGCGACGCACCGGTGGGTACCTGGGCCGACGTGCGCTACGGGCCGTTCGTGGTCACGCCGGCCGGCGCCGGCGGGGACGCCGACCACGCCAACATCGCCGTCCCCAGCCTGCCGAAGCCGTGCACCAACTGCTTCCTGCTGGAGTTCCAGCCCGACCTCGTCTACGCCGACGGGACGTCGGCCAACCTCGACACCGGAATGATGCTGCACCACGCCGTGCTGTTCTCCGCCGGCCGCCCCGATGCGACGTGCGGTCCGGACCAGCCGTTCCCCGGCAAGCTCGGACAGCGCTTCTTCGCCTCCGGCAACGAACGCACCCCCGGTCTGTTCCCACCCGGCTTCGGCTACTACGTCGACGGCGGCAACTGGAGCGGCATCTTCCACGTCATGAATCACGGCGCCGAGCCGAAGTCGGTGTTCTTCCGGGTGAAGGTGCGGTGGTCGCCCGCCTCGGCGGGCGGCATCCGCCCCCTCACGCCGATCTGGCTCGACATGAACAACTGCCGCACGTCGGAGTACTCCGTGCCGGCGGGTCAGTCGTCCTCCCACTGGACGTGGACCTCGAACCTCACCGGCCGAATCCTCTCCACCGCCGGACACGTACATGACGGCGGGGTCCGCACCACGCTGACCAACCAGACGACCGGGGAGCACATCTGCACGAGCTGGGCCGGCTGGGGCACGAAGGCGGCCTTCCAGGGCTCCATCGAGTCGATGAGCGGCTGCACCTGGGACCGGGTCGGCACGGTGAAGAAGGGCGAGGTCCTCGACCTGGAGTCGGTCTACAACTCCTCGAAACCCGTCCCCGACGCCATGGGGATCATGATGGCCTTCATCTACGAGACCGAGGACCTGGCCGCCGGCACTCCTGCGCCCCCCGACGTCCGGGGCGAGACCCCACCGCCCGTCGCCTCGACGCCGCCACCCTCCCGCCACGACCACCACCACTGACCCCGGCAACAACCGAAAGGCGGTCGCCTACCGGCCGCGGCCGCCCCACTCCCGCGAAAAGTGGGGATAGTTCCCACTTTCCGCGTGTGTGACCACTGACTCAGCAGAGCGGGAACGAACGCAGGCGCTGAGGGCGCCGCCGCTCAACCCAACTGGCGTTCGATTGCCGGGATACAGCGGAAACGGAACGCCAGTAGGCGGTGAGAGCGCCGCCCACCCAACTGGCGTTCGAAAACCGGGATACAGCGGAAAAGGAACGCCAGTTGGGGGTGAGGTGGGGCGGGTTGGGCGGTTTGTCGGGTATCCACCACTTCGGGGACGGCCTCTGCCACAGTCCGGCGGCAGATGTGGGTCGCCTCCACACCACCGTCCCGCCGGCACCGCTTGGCCGCTCTCGTGGCTGCGCTGCTGGCCTTCAACCTGGCGACTGCCCTCGGCACGCTCCGTCGGGGAGACCGGCCACCGCCACCGCGGGTGGAGCGCTCCCACATCCTGGAGCGGCCGGGTGGCACCTCCCAGCGCCTGATTCCCCCGCCACCCGGTTCCGGCCAGCCCGCCGCCGCGCCGCAAGGGCCCTGCTCCACTAGCGATCCCGCTGCCGCACCGCCCGCCGTCCCATCGCCGCCCGCCGGCCCAGATCCCGCTGCCCCGTCGCCGGCCGCCGCCGCGACGCCGGGTGCTGCAACCCGCGCCGTCTCGGGGGCCGCCGCCGTCGCCGGACCGGCGGCCGCGGCAGCGCCGGGGGTCTCGGGGGTTGCGGGGACGTGTTTGGCGGCGGCTCCGGCGGCGAGTGCGGCTGAGTCGAGCCCGGCGGTCGCGGAGCAGCCGGCCGCTCTCCCGGGGCCGGCGGCGCCGCCGGCGGTCCATCCGGCGGCGGCGGCGCTCGCCGGGTTGGTGCAGGCCCGGCTGGGTGACCCCCGGTTGGCCGGGACGACGGTCGGGTTGTCGGTGTGGGTGGAAGGGCTCGGGGAGGTAGCGGCCCACAACGCCGATCTTCCGCTCACGCCGGCGTCGAACCAGAAGCTCTTCACGGCCATGGGCGTGCTGTCGCTCATCCCCCAGACCGACCGGCTCGTGACCGAGGTGCGGGCCACCGGCGCGCTGGAGGGGCGGACGCTGACCGGCGACCTCTTCCTGGTCGGCGGCGGCGACCCGACCCTCAACGCCCGGGGGCGGCATTCGCTCGACGACCTCGCCGCCGCCGTGAAGGCCCGCGGCATCGACGAGATCCGCGGCGCTCTCGTGGGCGACGAGACCCGCTACGACGCGGTCCGGGGTGCGCCGGGCTGGCTGCCCCAGCACGTGCCGGTGTTCATCGGGCCGCTGTCGGCACTGGTCGTCGACCGCAACCAGCTCCGCCCCGACCCGCAGTACGCCGCCGACCCGGTGCCGGGCACGCTGCCGTACTTCCGGGCCGCGCTCCTGCGGGCCGGGGTCCGAGTCCTCGGCCCCAACCTCGCCGGTGCGGCGCCGGCCACCAGCGCCGTGCTCGCCGCCCTCCCGTCGCCACCGGTCGGCGACCTCGTCGGCGAGATGCTCAATCAGAGCGACAACCTCATCGCCGAACTGCTGGTGAAAGAAGTCGGCTACCGCACGGCCCGAACCGCCGCCGCGCCCGGCACCGGGTCGGCCACCGCCACCGGGACCACCAGGGCCGCCCTCGAGCCCGGCCCCTCCCCGCACACCGCGGCCGGAGCCGGCTGGGCGCCGGGATCGACCGCCGGCGGGCTGGCCGCCATCAACGAGGCCGTCCGCCAGTTGGGGGTGCCGTTGACCGGCGTGGCGGCCGACGGCTCGGGCCTCTCCCGGGAGGATCGGCGCTCGGCGCGGGAGTGGCGGTCGCTGCTCCAGGCGGCGCAGGGTCAACCGTGGGCCGAGCGGCTCGTCGGGTCGTTGCCGCTCGGAGCCCGGACCGGCACGCTCGTCCGCCGCTTCGCCCGCACCGCCGCCGAGGCCAACGTCCGGGCCAAGACGGGCTGGATCGACGAGGCCCGCTCGCTGTCCGGTTACCTCACCACCGCCGGCGGGCGTCCCGTCGTCTTCTCCGTGGTCGTCAACGGGACGACGCCGGCCTCTCCGGCGCTCAACGCCCTCGACAGCCTCGTGGCGGCCATCGCCGCCGACCGTTCTTGAGATCTTCCGGTCGCCGAAAGCCCGGAGCGGTCCACTCCCCCCAATCGAACCCCCACAAGATCAACGCGGCCTTAAGCGTGGTTGGGTCGGGCAGGGTCGGTCCTCCGGGCGTCGAATCGGGACATCGTGCCCCCCGGCCAATGCCCTTCGACGCCCGGTTGCGAGTTCGCCGACGCCCTTGACGCCGCCCGGAAGGGCGACGAACGCGCCCTGACCGCCCTGTGGCGGGCCCTGCAGCCGGGGCTGCTGCGCTACCTGCGGGCGGTCGATCCCGGCGCCGCCGAGGACCTCGCCTCCGACACCTGGCTCGAGGTCGCCCGCCGGCTCGACCGGTTCACCGGCGACGAGCGGGACTTCCGGGGCTGGCTCTTCACCATCGCCCGGCACCGCCTCATCGACGCCCGCCGGCGGGCCGCCCGGCACCGCACCGCTCCGGTGGCCTGGCTTCCGGAGCGCCCGGGCCCCGACGACCCCGCCGCCGATGTGCTGACCGACCTGTCGACGGCGGAGTCCGTCCGGCTGGTGGCCCAGCTGCCGCCGGAGCAGGCCGCGGCCGTCCGGCTGCGGGTGATGGCCGGCCTCGACACCGAGGACGTCGCCCGGATCCTGAACAAGCAGCCGGGCAACGTGCGGGTGCTGTCCCACCGGGGTCTGCGCACACTGGCCCGCCGCCTCGCCCCCGCCGACGTCGACGTCTCCGAACCCGCCACTGTCTGATTCCGGCCGCAGGCCGGCCGCCCGTTCCCTCAGACGAGTCGCCGCTCGGTGGCCCAGCGGGTGAGCTCGTGACGGCTGGAGAGCTGGAGCTTGCGCAGTACGGAGGAGACGTGCGTCTCGACCGTCTTGACGGACAGGTTGAGACGGCGGGCCACCTCCTTGTAGGCGTAGCCCCGGGCGATCAGCCGCAGGACCTCCCGCTCCCGGGCCGTGAGCTGGTCGAGTTCCGGATCCGACGGAAGAGGCAGCGACCCGGCGAAGGCGTCGAGGACGAATCCCGCCAGGCGGGGTGAGAACACGGCGTCGCCCGCCGCCACCCGCCCGATGGCCTCGGCCAGTTCGGCGCCGGACACCGTCTTCGTCAGATAGCCGCGGGCGCCGGCCCGGATCACCGAGATGACGTCCTCGGCGGCATCGGAGACCGACAGAGCCAGGAATCTGGGGGCAACCTGCTCCTCGGCGCCAGGGCCCGCCGCCGCGCCGGACCGCAGGACGCGCTTGATCAGCTCGGCGCCCCCTCCGCCGGGCATGTGGACGTCGACGAGGACGACGTCCGGTCGGGTGGCGGTGATGCCGGCCACCGCCTCGTCGACGTCGCCGGCCGTGCCGACCACGTCGACCCGTCCCTCGAGCTCGCTCCGCACGCCGGACCGCACCAGGGGATGGTCGTCGACGACGAAGACCCTCGGCGGCTCCACCGCCGGCTGGCCCTGCCCGGTCGGAGCCTCGGCCTGGCTCATCTCGGCTTCTCCTCGCTTCGGGCCACCGCCCGGGGCATCGACAGCTCGATCTCGGCGCCTTCGCCGGGGGCGGAGCGGATCTCGGCGGTGCCGCCGTAACGCTTCACCCGGGCCGAGATGGAGTCGGCCAGTCCCCGCCGGTCGGGTGGCACGGTGCCGGGATCGAAGCCGCGGCCCCGGTCCCGCACGAACAGCGACACCCGGTCGGGCTCGACCTCCAGGTAGACGTCGACGGTGTCGACGCCGGCGTGGCGGGCGGCGTTGAGCGCCGCTTCCCGGCCGGCGGCGACGAGCGCCCGTCCGGCTTCGTCGAGGGGAGCGTCACCCACCAGCACGGCGTCGAAGCGCACGGCGTAGTGGTCTTCGACGTCGTCGAGCTCCCGGCGGAGCAGCGCGGCGACGGTACCCGGGGGGGCGGGGGGTGTCCCCCCGACAGGGCGGCGTGAGCCGCCAAAGAACGTGCCGGCCTGACCGTTGCTGCCGCCGTACAACCAGGAGCGCAGCTCCCGCTCCTGGCGGCGGGCGAGGCTGCGGACGGCCTTGTCGTCGCCGGCCCGCTTCTGGATGAGCGCCAGCGTCTGGAGGACGCCGTCGTGGAGGTGGGCGGCCATCTCCGAACGCTCCTCGGAGCGGATCCGCTGCCGCCGCTCCTCGGTGAGGCTGCGGGCCAGGCGGGCCATCCACGGCCCGAAGAGGAGTACGGCCCCGGCCAGGAGGACGGCGGCGCCGGCCGCGCTGCGACCGATGGAATTCAGGTCCCCGACGGCGGCCAGGGTGGCGAACCCGCCGATGAGGACGAGGCTGATGCCGACGGCGACGAACAGCGGCCGCAGCCGCTCCCGGCCGCCGGGTGCCCCTCCGCCGGCCGCCGCCCGGCCACCCCAGCCCCAGGCGACGCCGGCCCCGACGATGGCCAGCAGGGCGGGCGCCACGACCTCGGCCGGCAGCCAGGCCGTGAACTGCCCGAGGAGCAGCACCGCTCCGGCGGCGATGGCCAGGACGGCGACCGTGTCGAGGACGTCGGCCGGCCGGCCGCCGAGGCGGAGGCCGGCGGCGGTCTCCGGCTCAGCGGCCGAGCGGCTCGCGTCAGCGCCGGCGGCGGCGTCCTCCTCGCCCTCGGGCGGAAGGAAGGCCCAGGCCAGGGCGTAGAGCAGCGCCACGGCCGGCAGGTTCCCGAGGGCCAGGACGATGACCACCGCCCGCAGGGCCCCGACCGGCACGCCGAGGGCCGTGGCCAGGCCGTTGCAGACTCCCGCCATCCAGCGGCCCTCGCGCCGCCGGGTCAGGCGGGCCACCAGCAACGGAGCGTCCTCACTCATCGTCCGGATGATCGCACGCCCAGCGTCCGGGAACTATCGGGGATACCCCGGGCGGCCCGGGGGCCGGGTCAGGGAACGACCAGGGTCATCCCCGATACTCCGCCCGCCCCGAAAACCCGATCATCACTGGCATGGAACCCGAACTTCCGCCCAACCAGTCCGCGCCGGACGCCGGCGATCCGGCCGCTGACACCCCCGGCGATCCACCTCCGCCCCCCGGCCCGACTCCGGACCCGCCGACCGGCGGCGGCGGCGGTGGTGGCGGCTGGGCTCTGCCCTTTCAGATCCTGCGGTCCAAGCAGGACAAGAAGCTCGGCGGTGTGGCCGGCGGGCTGGCGGCGGTCACCGGCCTCGACCCGACGCTCGTCCGGCTGGCCATCGTGCTCGGCTGGTTGACGGGCTGGGGGGTCCTCGCCTACGTCATCGCCTGGGCGGTGATCCCGGCGGAGGACCCGGCCAAGGGCCGGTATCTCGTCCCCGCCCCCGAGCCGACGGCGAAGTACATCCGGATCGGCCTGACGGTGGTGGCGGCGCTCGGCGTCCTCCAGATCATCGGCGCCATCCTCGGCATCGTCTCCGCCGCCGTCTTCGGGATCGGCCTGCTCCCCTTCCACATCCTCGGGCTCGGCGACGACCACGGCTTCGAAGTGGGCGAGGCGCTCCTCGGCCTGATCCTGCTGATCGGCGGCTGCCTGCTGCTCTTCCGCCGGCACCTCCCCTGGATGCCGGCCACCGACGGCGGTCCCGGTTCCGGGGGTGCCTGGTCCTCCGGATGGACGGGCGGGCCCGGCTCCGGCCCCGGCGGCAGCGGCTCGCCCGGCTGGACAAGCGGGACCGGCTCCGGACCCGGCGGCGGCACCGGCGGCACCGGCTCGCCCGGGTGGACAGGCGGGACCGGCTCCGGACCCGGCGGCGGCACCGGCGGCACCGGCTCGCCCGGGGACACCGGGGCCGGCGCGTCGGCCGGCGGCGGCTGGTCCGGCTCGACGCCGGCCAGCCCCGGGACGGCTCTGGCCACGATCACGCCCGGAAGCAGCGGCGGAGGCGCCACGGCCGGTGGATACGGCGGCGGGGGCGGCTACGGGCCGCCTCCTCCCCCGCCCGGTTCGGGCGGCGGCGCCGTCGGCGCCGGCGGGTTCGGGGCCCGCGCCTCGGCCGCGGCCCGGGCCGCCCGCACCAACGGCCCGCTGCTGCTCGT
>JBFLYK010000050.1:0-46839 GCA_040756995.1 Actinomycetota bacterium
ACCCCCCCGTTGCCCCCGGCCCGCCCCCGGACCCCGGCGCGCTTCGGGCCTGGTTGGCCGGTCGCCTGCCGAGCTACATGGTGCCCTCCGCCGTCGTCGTGCTCGACGCCTTCCCGCTCACGCCCAACAACAAGATCGACCGGGCCGCGCTCCCGGCGCCCCTGTTCACCCCGGTGGCCGGCCGGGCCCCCCGCAACGAGCCGGAGACGGCCCTGTGCGAGGTGGCGGCCGAGATCCTCCACCTCGAGTCCCGAGGCGCCGTCAGCATCGACGACAACTTCTTCGACCTGGGCGGCGACAGCATCCTGTCGATCCAGCTGGTCAGCCGGGCCCGCCGCCGGGGCGTGGACGTCACCCCCCGGCAGGTCTTCGAGGCGCCGACGTTCGCCGCGCTGGCGGCACTGGCCGGGACGCTCCCGTCCTCTGCCGCCCATCCGATCGAAACCGCCGCCGACCGGATCGGGCCCGTCCCCACCACGCCGATGGTGGCCTGGCTGCGCCACGTCGGCGACATCGAGGGCGGACGCATCGAGGCCTACAACCAGTCGGAGATCTTCCAAGTCCCGGCCGGTGCCTCGCTCGAAACCGTGACCGGCGTCGTGCAGGCGCTGCTCGACCGGCACGAGATGCTCCGGGCCCGCCTCGTCCGCACACCCGACTCTTGGACGCTGGACATCCCCGCCGCCCCGCCCCCCGCCGCTGAGGTCCTCCGGCGCGTCGCCGTCGAGGGCGACGACGACGAGACTCTGCTGGTCACGCTCGAAGGGGAAGGAGAGGCCGCGGCCCGGCGGCTCGATCCTGACCGGGGCGTGATGCTCCAGGCGGTTTGGTTCGACCTTGGCGCCGAGCGCGCCGGCCGGCTGCTGCTCGTCATCCATCACCTCGCCGTCGACATCGTGTCGTGGTCGGTCATCGGCGACGACCTCGCCGATCTGGGGCGTGGTGAGCGGCCGGCGCCGCCGTCCACCTCCTTCCGCACCTACGCCCGCCGGCTCGTCGACCGTCTCGATCAGCCGGGCGTGCAGGACGAAGCCGGGTACTGGGAACAGACGCTGGTCGACCCCGGGCCGGTCATCGGCCGCCGGCCGCTCGATCCCGCCGTCGACGTCGGTCGCTCCACCGAGACCGTGTCGATCACCCTCGACCCGGCCGACACCCACCCGCTGCTCACCTCGGTCCCGGCCGCCTTCCACGCCACCGTCACCGACGTCCTCCTCACCGGGCTCGCCCTGGCCCTGGCCCGGTGGCAGGGACAGCCGGCCTGCGTCGTCGACCTCGAGCGCCACGGCCGCGACCTCGACGATGTCGACCTCACCCGCACCGTCGGCTGGCACACCGCCACCCACCCCGCTCGCCTCGACCTCACCGGCATCGACATCGACGCCGCCCTGGCCGGCCGCCCCGCCGCCGGCGCCGCGCTCAAGGCGGTGAAGGAGCAGCTCCGGGCGATCCCCGCCGGCGGGGCGCACTACGGGCTTCTCCGCTGGCTCGACCCCGCCGGCGCCGCCCGCCTGGCCCCGACCGCCGACCGCCCGGGCCCGCAGGTCGCCTTCAACTACGCCGGGCGGCGGGACTGGGACGACGGCGACGAGCCCGGCGACTGGGAACCGGCCGGCGACGACGCCGACATCACCGCCGGCACCGAAGCCATGCCGGTGACCCACGTCCTCGACATCAACGCCGAGGCGTCGGACGGGCCCGAGGGCCCGGAACTCGGAATCAGCTGGACGTACCCGACCGGGATGCTGGACCGGGCGGCCGTCGAAACCCTGGCCGCCCTGTACGCCGAAGCGCTGCGGGCGCTGGCGGCCCACGCCGCCACGCCGGGCGCCGGCGGGGCCAGCCCGTCCGACTTCCCCCTCGTCCGTCTCACCCAGGCCGACCTCGACGATCTCGAGCGCCGCATCGGCCCGCCGGCCGACGTGGTGCCGGTGACGCCGCTGCAGGAGGGCTTCTTCTTCCATGCGCAGCTGGAGGAGGGCCACGACCCCTACCTGCCCCAGACGATCTTCGACCTCGGCGACGGAGCGCATCCCGTCGACGGCGCCGTCCTGCGCCGATCGGTGGAAGCCCTGCTCGACCGGCACCCCAACCTCAGGGCCGGGTTCGCCCAGCTGGCATCGGGGATCGTCGTCTCCGTCGTGCCCCGGGAAGCGCCCCTGCCCTGGCGGGAGATCCATCTGGCCGGGCTCACCGAGGAGGAGCAGACCGAGGCGGTGACCCGGCTCGCCGAAGAGGACCTGGCCGCCGGCTTCGACCTCGGCCGCCCCCCGCTGATCCGCCTGACCCTGGCCCACCTCGGCGCCGGCCGGGCCCGGCTCGTCATCACCAGCCACCACGTCCTCATGGACGGCTGGTCGCTGCCCATCTTCTACGAGGAGCTGGCCGCCACCTACGACGCCGGCGGCGACACCGCCGGACTCGAACCGGCCCGGCCGTTCCGCGACTATCTGGCCTGGCTGGCGGGGCAGGACCCCGACACCGGGCTGGCCGCCTGGCGGGAGGCGCTGGCCGGGCTGGAGGGTCCGACGCTGGTGGCGCCCGGCCAGGCCCCCGGAGAAGTCCCCCGGGCGGTCGAGGCGGAGCTGCCGGCGGCCGACACCGCCGCCCTGGCCGAGGTGGCCCGCCGCCGGCACCTGACGCTGAACTCCGTGATCCAGGCGGCCTGGGCCGCCGTGGTGGGCATCGAGACCGGCCGGGACGACGTCGTGTTCGGGGCCACCGTGGCCGGCCGGCCCGCCGAGCTCGACGGCGTCGAGTCGATGGTCGGTCTGTTCATCAACACCGTGCCGGTCCGGGCCCGGCTCCACCCGGCCGAGTCGCTGCTGGCCGTGGCCGAACGGATCCAGGCCGACCAGACCCGGCTCCTCGGCCACCACCATCTCCGGCTGTCGACCATCGTGCGGGCGGCGGCCGGCGTCGACGAGCTGTTCGACACGCTGGTGGCCTTCGAGAACTTCCCCGACCTCGACGACCCCCAGGATCCGGTCACCGACGGTTCCGGCGGCGGGCTCACCCTCGACGAGGTCGAGGGGCGGGACGTCACCCACTACCCGCTCCACCTCTCCGTGTCGCCGGGACCGACGCTGGCCTTCGAGCTCAAGTACCGGGCCGACCACTGGACCGAAACCGCCGCCCGCAGCCTCCTCGAGCGGGTCACCCGGCTCCTGATCTCGGCCATCACCGACGGCGACGCCCCACTGGCCGGCCTCGACCCGCTCAGCGCCGCCGAACGGCGGCGGGCCCTCGTCGACTGGAACCCCACCGGCCCGGCGGTCCCGGAGGTCACGTTCCCGGCCGTCTTCGAAGCCCACGCCGCCGCCACCCCCGACGCCGCCGCCCTCGTCCTCGACGGCGAGCAGCTGACCTACCGGCAGCTGAACGAACGGGCCAACCGCCTGGCCCGGCTCCTCGTCGCCGCCGGCGCCGGACCCGAGACGGTGGTGGCCGTCGCCCTGCCCCGCTCCATCGACCTCATCACCGCCCTGGTGGCGGTCATGAAGTCCGGCGCCGCCTACCTCCCCCTCGACCTCGACTACCCGGCCGACCGCCTGCGGTTCATGCTCGACGACGCCGCGCCGGTGGCCGTGATCACCACCACGGCCCTGGCCGCCACGGTGGGATCCGGTTCTGGCGCCGCCGGGCCCGACACGGTCCTCCTCGATGACGGGGCCACCGTCGCCCGGCTCGCCGGGCTTCCGCCGGGCGATCTCGGCGACGCCGACCGGCGGGCGCCGCTCCTGCCCGCCCACCCGGCCTACGTCATCTACACCTCGGGCACGACCGGGCGACCCAAGGGCGTGGTCGTGCCCCACGCCGGGATGGCCAAGCTGCTCGAGGCCCAGCGCCGGCTCGGCGTCACCTCGGCCACCCGGGGGTTGCAGTTCACGTCACCGAGCTTCGACGTCTCGTTCTGGGAACTGGTCCGGGCCTTCGGGCACGGCGGCTGCCTGGTGGTCGTCCCGGCCGACCGGCGCCTTCCCGGGCCCGAGCTGATCGACTACATCGCCGCCCACGGCGTCACCGACCTCGACCTGCCTCCGTCGGTCCTGGCCGCCCTGCCGGCGGACGTCGAGCTGCCCGCCGGCCTGACGCTGGTCACCGGCGGCGAGGCGGTGCCGCCGGAGGTCGTGACCCGCTTCGCCCCGGGCCGGCGCATGTTCGACGCCTACGGGCCGACCGAGGCCACGGTCTACTCGACCATCTGGGAATGCCCGCCCGACCACTCCGGCCCCGTCCTCATCGGACGGCCCGCGCCGCTGACCACCGCCTACGTCCTCGACCACGCCCTCCGGCTCTGCCCCCCGGGCGCCACCGGCGAGCTGTACGTCGGCGGGGCGGGCCTGGCCCGGGGCTACCACCGCCAGCCCGGCCTGACGGCGACCCGGTTCGTGGCCGATCCCTACGGGCCGCCCGGCGCCCGCCTCTACCGCACCGGCGACCGGGCCCGCTGGACGGCCGAGGGCACCATCGAGTTTCTCGGCCGGGTCGACGACCAGGTCAAGGTCCGGGGCTTCCGCATCGAACCCGGTGAGGTGGAGGCCGCCCTCGAAGCCCACCCCGAGGTCGGCAAGGCGGTGGTCGTGGCGCGGGACGACGACGGCGTCCGGCGGCTCGTCGGCTACGTCACCGCCGCCGGGCGTCGACCCGAGGCGGCCGGACTCCGCACGTTCGTGGCCGGGCGGCTTCCTTCGTACATGGTCCCGGCGGCCATCGTGGTCCTCGACGCCTTCCCGGTCACTCCCAACGGGAAGGTCGACCGGGCCGCGCTTCCCGCTCCGGCGTTCGAGGCCGGCGCCGGCCGGGACCCCCGCGACGACCGGGAGGCCACGCTGTGCCGTCTCTTCGCCGAGGTCCTCGGGGTTGACGGCGTCACCATCGACGACAACTTCTTCGACCTCGGCGGCGACAGCATCCTGTCGATCCAGCTCGTCAGCCGGGCCCGCCGGGCGGGGCTCGCCATCAGCCCCCGCCAGGTGTTCGAGAGCGGCACGGTGGCCGAACTGGTGGCCGCCGCCGGCGACACCCCGGCCGGCTTCATCACCGAGACGGCCGCCGACCGGTTCGGCCCGGTGCCGGCCACGCCGATCATGAACTGGCTCCGCCACGTCGCCGAGGTCCAGGGCGGGCGGATCGAGACGTTCCACCAGTCGCAGCTGTTCCAGGTCCCGGCCGGCGTCGCCGAACGGCAGCTGGAGGCCGTGCTGGACGGGCTCCTCCGCCGTCACGAAGTGCTGCGGGCCCGGCTCCTTCGCCGGCCCGACTCCTGGTCGCTCGACATCCCCGCCGCCCCGGCCACCGACGTCGACGTCCTGCGCCGGGTGGACGTCACCGCCGCCGCGCTGGCCGACATCGAGGCGGAGGCGGAGGCGGCCGCCGGGCGGCTCGATCCCGACGGCGGCGTGATGGTGCAGGCGGTGTGGTTCGACCTCGGTTCCGACCGGCCGGGCCGGCTGCTCCTCGTCATCCACCACCTCGTCGTCGACATCGTGTCCTGGTCGGTCATCGGCGACGACCTGGCCGAGCTGGCCGGCGGTGGCGAGCCGGGCCCGCCCACCACGTCGTTCCGGACCTACGCCCGCCGGCTGGTCGACCACGCCGCGGCGCTCGACGTCGCCGCCGAGCTGCCGTTCTGGGAGGATGTGCTGTCCCGCCCCAACCCGGTCATCGGCCGGCGGGCGCTCGACCCGGCCGTCGACGTCGGCTCGACCACCGACACGCTCTCCGTCACCCTGCCGGCCGACGTCACCGGGCCGCTGCTCACCCGGGTCCCGGCCGCCTTCCACGCCGGGGCGGACGACGTCCTCCTCGCCGGACTGGCCCTGGCCACCGGTGCCTGGCGCCGTCGGGCGGGTCACGACGAACCGGCCGCCTGCCTCGTGGCCCTGGAGCGCCACGGCCGCGACGCCGACGCCCTGGCCGGCCTCGATCTCACCGGCACCGTCGGCTGGTTCACCGCCATCCATCCCGTCCGCCTCGACCTGACCGGCGTCGACGTCGACGCCGCGCTGGCCGGGGGGCCGGCCGCCGGAGCCGCCCTCGGGGCCGTCAAGGAGCAGCTGCGAACGCTGCCCGGCGGCGGCTTCCACTACGGCCTTTTGCGGTGGCTCGACCCGAGCGGTTCGGCCCGCCTCGGTGCCCTCCCGGGACCGCAGATCCTGTTCAACTACGGCGGCCGGAGTGACCGGACCACGCCGTCCGACTGGGACGTCGCCGCCGACGACGTCGACCTCGGCGACGGCAGCGACGCCATGCCCGTGGGTCACGTCCTGGAGATCAACGCCGAAGCGACCGACAGCGGCGCCGGACTCGAGCTCGAGGTCACGTGGAACTGGCCGACCGGCGTGCTGGACCGGTCGGACGTCGAGGCGCTGGCCGGGCTGTACCTCCAGGCGCTGCGGGGACTGGTGGTGCACGCCGCCACGCCGGGGGCCGGCGCCGTCAGCCCGACGGACTTCCCGCTCGTCGAGCTCACCCGGGCCGACCTCGACGATCTCGAGGCCCGGGTCGGGCCACTGGCCGACGTGCTGCCGGCGACGCCGCTGCAGGAGGGCTTCTTCTTCCACTCCCGGCTGGAGGACGGCCACGACCCCTATCTGCCCCAGGTCATCTTCGACCTCGGGCCGGTCGACCCCGAAG
The DNA here is from genome assembly GCA_040756995.1 of Actinomycetota bacterium. Lineage (GTDB taxonomy): Bacteria > Actinomycetota > Acidimicrobiia > IMCC26256 > BP-133 > BP-133. The sequence continues at coordinate 6,640 of JBFLYK010000050.1, forward strand.
TCCTGCGCCGTTCGCTCGAAGCGGTCCTCGACCGGCATCCCAACCTGCGGGCCGGCTTCGGCCAGCTGGCCTCGGGCGCCGTGGTGTCGGTCGTGCCCCGCCAGGCGCCGGTGCCGTGGCGGGAGGTGGACCTGGCGGCGCAACCGGAGCCGGACCAGGCGGCGGCGGTGGCCCGGCTCGCCGAAGAGGACCTGGCCGCCGGCTTCGACCTCGCCCGCCCGCCGCTCCTGCGGGCCACGCTGGCCCACCTCGGCCGGGGCCGCGCCCAGCTCGTCGTCACCAGCCACCACGCCCTGATGGACGGCTGGTCGTCCCCGATGTTCTTCGATGAGCTGACCCGGGTCTACGACGCCGGCGGCGACGCCTCCGGCCTCGAACCCGCCCCGCCGTTCCGCGACTACCTCGTCTGGCTGGCGGGGCAGGATCCCGCCACCGGCCTGGCCGCCTGGCGGGAGGCGCTGGCCGGGCTGGACGGCCCGACGCTGGTGGCGCCGGGGCTGCCGCCCGGTCCCGCTCCCCGCCTGCTCGAGGTCGAGCTGCCCGAGGCGGTCACCGTCGGCCTCACCGACGCCGTCCGCCGCCGCCACCTGACCGTGAACTCCGTGGTCCAGGCGGCCTGGGCGGCGGTGGTCGGCCTGGCCACCGGCCGGGACGACGTGGTGTTCGGCGCCACCGTGGCCGGCCGGCCGCCCGAGATTGACGGCATCGAGTCGATGATCGGGCTGTTCATCAACACGGTCCCCGTCCGGGTGCCGCTGCGCCTCGACGAACCACTGCTCGACACCGCCGTCCGGGTCCAGGCCGACCAGGCCCGGCTGCTCAACCACCACCATCTCGGGCTGTCCACGATCATCCGGGAGGCGGCCGGCGCCGACGAGCTCTTCGACACCCTGGTCGCCTTCGAGAACTTCCCCGACCTCGACGACGGCGACGACGACGGCGGCGGGCTCACCCTCGACGAGGTCGACGCTCAGGACGTCACCCACTATCCCCTCACGCTCATCGTCACCCCGGGCGAGACGATCACCGTCGGATTGCGCTACCGGGCCGACCACTGGGCCGAGGCCGAGGCCCGGGCCATCCTCGACCGCGTCGTCCGGCTCCTGACGGCGGCGGTCGCCGAGCCCGACGTGCCGCTGAGTCGCGTCGACCTCCTCCGCGCCGAGGAACGCCGTCGGGTGCTGCGGGACTGGAACGCCACCGGTCCCCTCACTCCCGAGGTGACGTTCCCCGCCGTCTTCGAGGCCCACGCCGCCGCCACGCCCGACGCCGTCGCCGTGGTGTTCGAGAACGAGCAACTGACCTACCGGGAGCTGAACGAACGGGCCAACCGCCTGGCCCGGCTCCTCGTCGCCGCCGGCGCCGGGCCCGAGTCGCTGGTGGCCGTGGCCCTGCCCCGTTCCCTCGACCTGATCACCGCGCTGGTGGCGGTCCTGAAGTCCGGCGCCGCCTACCTCGCCCTCGATCCCGACTACCCGCCCGACCGCCTGCGGATGATGCTGGGCGACGCCGCGCCGGTGGTGGCCGTCAGCAGCCACGCTGTCCCGACCACGGCCCGGCCCCGGCCGGCGATCCTGCTCGACGACCCCGCCACCGTCGACCGGCTGGCGGCGCGGCCGGCCCATGACCTGACCGATGACGAACGGCGGGCGCCGCTGCGGCCGGCGCATGCCGCCTACGTCATCTACACCTCGGGATCGACCGGCCGGCCGAAGGGCGTGGTCGTGCCCCACGCCGGCGTGGCCAAGCTCATCGCCACCCAGACGGACCGGCTCCGCATCACTGGCGGGAGCCGGGTGCTGCAGTTCGCCTCCCCGAGCTTCGACCTGGCCTTCTGGGAGCTGGTCCAGGCCTTCGGTTCCGGCGCCTGCCTCGTCGTCGTCCCCGCCGACCGGCGCGTCGCCGGCCGGGAGCTGACCGACTATCTCGCCGAGCACGGCGTGACCCACCTCGCCCTGCCGCCGTCGGTGCTCACGATGCTTCCCGACGACGCCGACCTTCCGGACGGCGCGACGCTGCTGTGCGGCACGGAGGCCGTCCCCCCCGAGGTGGTGGCCCGCTTCTCCGCCGGCCGGCGGATGTTCAACGCCTACGGCCCGACCGAGGCGACCGTCAACTCGACGCTGTGGGAATGCCCGCCGGGGCACCGGGGCCCGGTCCCGATCGGCCACCCCGATCCGCAGATGACGGCCTACGTCCTCGACGGCGCGCTGCGGCCCTGCCCGCCCGGGGCGCCCGGCGAGCTGTACATCGGCGGCGCGGGTCTGGCCCGGGGCTACCTCCGCCAGCCGGGGCTGACCGCCACCCGCTTCGTGGCCGACCCCTACGGCCCGCCCGGCGCCCGCCTCTACCGCACCGGCGACCGGGCCCGCTGGAACGCCGACGGCGCCATCGAGTTCCTGGGCCGGGTCGACGACCAGGTCAAGATCCGCGGGTTCCGGGTGGAACCCGGAGAAGTCGAGGCCGTGCTCGAGTCGCACCCCGAGGTGGCGCGGGCCGTGGTCGTGGCGCACGACGACGGCGAGGGTCTCCGTCGGCTCGTGGGCTACGTGACTGCCGCTCCCGCTGCCACCCGTATCGACCCCGCAAGCCTTCGCACGTTCGTGGCTGAGCGGCTTCCGGGTTACATGGTGCCCGCCGCGATCGTCGTGCTCGACAGCTTCCCGGTCACTCCCAACAACAAGGTCGACCGGGCGGCCCTCCCGGCCCCCGACTTCGCCGCTCTCACCACCGCCCGGGAGCCGGTCACCGCCGAGGAGCAGGCCCTCGCCGCCCTCTTCGCCGAGGTCCTCGGCATCGAACGGGTCGGGGCCGACGACGACTTCTTCGCCCTCGGCGGCCACTCGCTCCTGGCCACCCGTCTCGTGACCCGGCTCCGGACAGCGCTGGGCGTCGAGGTTCCCCTGCGCGACGTCTTCGAGGCCCCGACCGTGGCCGGCCTGGCCACCCGGCTGCCCGGGGCCGGCACCGCCCGACCGGCGCTGGCCCGCCGGCCCCGGCCCGACCGCCTGCCGCTGGCCCCCGTCCAGCGCGGCCTGTGGGCCCAGTACCGGCTCGAGGGCCCGTCGCCGACGTACAACATCGCCACCGCCGTCCGCTTCCGGGGCGAGCTCGACCACGACGCCCTGTGGCACGCCCTCGGCGACCTCGTCGAGCGCCACGAGCCGCTCCGCACCGCCTTCCCCTGCGACGAGCACGGCCCCTACCAGCAGCTGCTGCCGGCGACCCCGCCGCTCCTGCGCGTCGAGCCGTGCCGGCCCGACCAGGTCGACGATCGCCTCGCCCGGCTGGCCGCCCGGCCCTTCGACCTGGCCCGGGAAGCGCCGTTCGAGGCCCACGTCCTGCGGGTGGGTGACCGGGAGCACGTCGTCTCCCTGGTCGTCCACCACATCGCCTCCGACGGCTGGTCCGAGGCCACCCTCATCGACGACCTCATCACCGGCTACGAAGCCCGCAAAGCCGGACGGGTCCCCGCCTGGGACCCGCTGCCCGTCAGCTACGCCGACTACACCCTCTGGCACGAGGAACTCCTCGAGGGCGGGCTGGCCGCCGACCAGCTGGCCTACTGGCGTCAGGCCCTGGCCGGCCTGCCCGAGGAGACCCCGCTCCCGGCCGACCGGCCCCGCCCGGCCTGGCCCGACTACCGCGGCGGCTCCGTCGACCTCGACATCCCGCCCGGCCTCCACCGCCGCCTGCGGGATCTGGCCGCCGCCCACGGCGCCACCATGTTCATGGTCACCGTGGCCGGGTTGGCCGCCCTGCTCCACCGCCACGGCGCCGGCGGTGACATCCCCGTCGGCACCCAGGTCGCGGGCCGCAGCGACGAAGCCCTCGACGACCTCGTCGGCTTCTTCGTCAACACCCTCGTGGTCCGGGCCGACACGTCCGGCGACCCGACGTTCGCCGAGCTCCTCGACCGGATCCGGGACCGGTCGCTGGCCGCCCTGGCCCACGCCGAACTGCCCTTCGAGCGGCTGGTGGCCGACCTCGATCCGCCCCGCCCCGCCGCCCGCAACCCGCTGTTCCAGGTGATGCTGACCTACCACAACATCCCCGACCCGGAGCCCCACGTCGACGACGGCAGCGCCGAGGCCGAAGTCGTGGTGACCGGCGTGGACAGTGCCTGGTTCGATCTGATGATCGACCTCAACGAGAGTTCCGGCCGCGACGGCGTCAACGGCACCCTCCGCTACCAGAAGGCCCGCTTCAGAAAGGCCACCGCCCGCCGGCTGGCCGCGGGGCTGATCGCCATCCTCGACGCCGCCGCCGACGTCCCCGGCCGGCGGCTGTCCGAGCTCGCCGGCCCCGCTCTTTAGGGTTAGGGCCGCCTAAGTACTTCTCTCCGGCAAGAGGAATTGCGGCTTTCGCGGCGAACCTTCCAATAGCGCCTTCTGTGCCTTTCCGGGGAACGACCGGGCGCTGAAGGGGAAGCAGAGCATCTTCCGTGGCTGACCTGGGGATCGGCCGCGCCGCGCCATTCACTCTGGAGGAGAACGCATGTCCCGTAAGACCCGTAACCGCGCCCTGTTGGGGGGGCTCGCCGTGGCCCTGGGGGTGGCGAGCCTCGGGAGCCTCGGGTTCAGCCCGGCGTCCGCCCGGACCAGTTTCGGGGAGACCCGTTTGGAGCGGGCCGAGGGGTTCGCCGAGGAACTCGATGCCTACATCGAGGCGGCCGAGACCTGTGACCTGGACGCCGCCCGGGTGGCCTACCGGCAGGCGGAGAGTCGTCTGCATTCGTTCGAGGTCGAGGTGCAGTTCGCGGCCAACGACCGGTGGCTGGAGTTCGACCGGATCTACTTCTCGGAGCAGACGCCGTCGAGCCTGGGCCTCTCGGACGAGGACGCCAACGACTACACCTGCGAGGAGCGGGTGGATCTGGCCGAGGAGCAGGCGGCGGTGTGGGACTCGATCGTGGAGTTCCTGGCCGACTCGCCGGAGGACAGCCCGCTGTGGAACGACGTGCACACGCTGCGCAGCGCCAACCAGAGCCTGCGGCTGGCCGACATGCTCCTCGAAGGGTCGGAGGCCGTCCCGGCCACGCCGTTCAACGATCCCGACCCGGCCGCGGCCCTGGAGCACTGGCTGGAGTTCGTGGCCGACTATCCGGAGGTCCGGGAGCTGATCGCCTTCCGCAACGAGGCGCTGGCGACCGAGATCGACGGGCTGGTGGCCGCCGTCACCGCCGCCTTCGAGGGTGACCCGGCGACCGGGTTCCCCGGGGCCCTCGACGCGCTGGGCGCCCTGAGCTCCCGGTACGGCCTGGCCATCAACCTGGTGGACCGCGCCGCCCGGAACTGGAGCCACACCCGCCCGACGTGGGATCCCGACGCCTGGGAGACCCTGGACCACTCGGCCGATGAGGTCCTGACCATCTTCGAGATCCGGGACCGCATCGCCCTCGGCACCCCCGAAGCGGCAGCCGAGATCGTCACCGAGTACAACGAATGGCTCCAGTACCCGCTGTCCCGCAAGATGGAGAACATCTCCACCGCGGCCGACGTGGACCTGACCGAAGCCGTCAACGAGTACGCCGCGGCCCAGACCGCGGAGACCGCCCAGGCCCTGATCGACCAGCTCCTCCTCGCCGAGCAGGTCCTCGTGGGCCAGTACTGGGGCACCCCCGAACTCGAGCAGTTCTACGAGGAGAACGAGAACCCGGGTCCGGGTCCCGGTCCGGGCCCGGCCCCGGGAACCTTCGTGGCCAGTCTCACTCCTGAGGCCAACGACCCGCCCGGTCCGGCGGGCGCGACGGGGGATGCCACCATCGAAATCGACGCCAAGGCCGGCCAGGTCTGCCAGACCATCACCTACGCCAACACCGGAGGGCCGATCGCGCTGGCCCACATCCACGTCGGCGGCGCCGGCGTGAACGGCCCGGTGGTGGTGGACCTGCAGGTCCTCCCGTCCGGTCAGGAGGCCTGCTTCGCCGCCGACTCGGCGATCCTCGGCGAGATCGTGGCGGACCCGGCCGGCTACTACGTGAACCTCCACACCGACGCCTTCCCGGACGGCGTCCTGCGGGGTCAGTTGTCAGCCGCCTGACAGCCCGCCGTGGAGGACTTCGCCGCCGACCACGGTGGCGAGGACCTCGATCTCGGGGATCCGCGCCGGGGCCACCCGGCGCGGATCTTCCGCGAGGACGACGAAATCGGCCTGCTTGCCGGGCGTGATCGTGCCGACCCACCGCTCCGCCCCGCAGGCCCAGGCGGCGTGGACGGTGTAGGCCTCCAGCGCCTCGGTGACCGTCAGCTCCTCGCCGGGGCCGATCACCTGACCGGAGCACGAGCGGCGGTCGGCCATGAAGGCGATGGCTCGCAGCGGCGCCCCGTCGGCCACCGGCCGGTCGGAGCTCCCGGCGACCCGCACGCCGGCGTCGAGGAAGCTGCGACCCCGGTACAGGAAACCGGCCCGTTCCGGCCCCAGGATCGCGGCGTAGTCGTCGCCGTAGGCGTGGAGGAACGTCGGTTGGATCACCGCCGTGACCCCCAGCCGCGCCATGCGCGGCAACTGGTCGGGGCGGACCAGCCCGGCGTGCTCGATGCGGTGGCGGGCCTCCGGACGCGGCCGGGCCCGTTGCGCCCGCTCGATCCCGTCGAGGGCGACGTCGAGCGCCCGGTCGCCGATGGCGTGGACGGCCAGCTGCCATCCGGCCGCATGGCCGTCGATCATCGTCCCGATGAGCTCCTCCGGCTCCCGCTGCAGCATTCCGCAGTTCGAGCCGGGGATGTACGGCTCGGTGAGCGCGGCGGTGCGGGCCATCATCCCGCCGTCGGTGTAGATCTTCAGCGCTCCGATCGACAGCCGGCTGTCGCCCAGTCCGGTCCGCAGGCCGAGGTCGACGCCGCGGCGCAGTCCGTCGGCGGCGTTGGCCGTCACGTCGTGCAGCCCATCCGAGGCCACCATCACCTGCGCCCGGACCGGCAACCGGCCCTCGTCCACCGCCGCCTGGTAGGCGGCCAGCTCCACCGGGCTGTGGCCCAGCAGCCCCGTCCCGATTCCCGCCTCGGCGCACATGGTCACGCCCTGGGCGAGGCACACCCGGGCCGTCCGTTCGATGGCGTCGACGATGGTCGCCAGCGCGTACGGCACCCGCAACTCCCGCACCCCGACCATGGCCTGCTCGGCCAGCACACCGGTCGGCTGCCCGTCGGCCCCGATGTCGACGCCTTCCCGGCCGGGGGTCAGCCAGCCCTCGGGCAACCGGGCCAGGACGTCGCTCGACACCACGCAGGCGTGACCGGAGCGGTGCTGCACGTAGACGGGCCGGCCACCTCCGGCCCGGTCGAGCTCGCCGGCGGTCAGGTGCCGGCCGAGCCGCCGCTGGTCGTAACCGGCCACATCGACCCAGGCGCCGGCCGGGGCGTCCGCCGCCGCCGCCCCGATCCGGGCCAGGGCCTCGTCGACCGACGACGCGCCGGAGATGTCGGCCGCTCCGGCCTCGAGTCCCGCCCAGCACAGATGCGTGTGGGCATCGACGAAACCCGGCAGCACCGTCGCGCCGGCGGCATCGGCCACCCGCCGGGCCGGCAGCCCCGCCGCTTCCCCGTCGAGCGCCACCACGAGCCCGTTCCAGACACCGATGGACCCGGCCGCCGGATGGGCCGGGTCCATGGTCACCACATTGGCGTTGTCGATCCTCAGGTCGAGCTGCACGCCACCATCGTTACGACGGCGTGACCTTGCAGCACTCACCCTCGTCGTCCGGGGCGGCGTCCTCGCTCTTGCCCCGGCCGGAGGCGATGTCGTCGTAGGCGATGTCGCCGGCGATCGACAGTTCCTTGGGGTTGTTCAGGCAGGAGGCCGGGAACGACACCGAGTACTTGCCATCGGCGAACGACGGCTTCACCTGACCCTTGCACAGCTCCTTGTCCTGCTCGGTCCACAGGGACGCCGACAGGCCGCTGGCGAAGGCCGAGAAGTTCGCCCAGTACTCGCCGCCGTCGGGGTGGAAGATCGTCCACTCGACGCTGGAGTCGCCGTCGATCCAGTTACGGGTGGTCGGCGCCTCCGGGTTCACCACGGCCGTCGCCAGGGTGATCGTCCCGCCGACGTAGCTGATGCCGATCTTGGTGATGTCGGCCCGAGGATCCTTGCCCCCGTTGGGATCGCCGGTCGGATCGTCATGGCTGGCCGACGTCGCGCCGGCCGGCAGCTGGAAGGCCAGGGTGGCGGCCGCGACGAGCAACGGTGCAGCCCAGAACTTGCGAGTCATCTCGGTGACTCCCTCCTTGTATGTGGGCCGTGGCGGGCCCCGAAGTTCCCCAAGTTCGAAGTCGACGAACCGTCGAAGGGCAGTAACATTAGGGGGCCCTAACGATTTCGGCAACACAGCCGGGCGGGCGTTTCTCAGGGAGGGGGAACCGGGACATGAAGCAGGCCGCGGCGCGCACGGTGATGCGCCAGGCCGTCCTCGGTCAGCGCCGCCACCTGATCCCCGGCACCACCCTGCTGGTCGTGCATCAGGTGTGCGAGTCGCTCGTGCCGATCGTGATCGGGGCGGTGATCGACCAGGCCATCGGGACCGGTGACACCGGCGCGCTGCTCCGCTGGCTGGCCGTCCTCGTCGCCCTCTTCGCGTTCCTGGCCACGGCCTGGTTCACCAATGCCGTCGTCACCGAGCGCGCCTGCCAGGGTGCGGAGCACGACACCCGCCTCCGGCTCGTCCAGCGGGTGCTGGCTCCGACGGGCGGCGTCGAGCGCCGGTTCAAGGTCGGCAAGCTCGTGAGCATCGCCAACTCCGACGCCGAAGAGGTCGGCCGCCTCGGCGACCACGTGCCGGGCGCGGTCGGCGCCGCGGCGGCGGTGGTGGTGGCCATGGCCTTCCTCTTCGCCGTCGACATCCGGCTCGGCGGACTGGTCCTGGCCGGGCTTCCGGCGGTGCTGGCCGTCGAGAAGTTCTTCGCCGACCGGCTGCTCGACCGGTGGGCCGACGAGCAGGAGGAGTCCTCGGAGGCGGCGGCGGTGGCCACCGATCTCATGGCCGGTCTGCGGGTGCTGAAGGGGCTCGGTGCCGAGCGGGCCGCCACCGACCGGTACCGCCGGGCCAGCCGGTCATCGCTGCAGGCCAACCTGCGCTCGGCGTCGGTCGAAGCGTTGGCCACCACGGTCAGCACGGTGATGACCGGCGGCTTCCTGGCCCTCGTGGCGCTCGTCGCCGGCCGGATGGCCGTCGGCGGGTCGGTCACCGTCGGCGAGTTCGTCGCCGCCGTCGGGCTGACACAGTTCCTGATCACACCGCTCCAGACCCTCGGCGGGGGCATCGCCGGCCTGGCCGAGAGCCGGGCGTCGGCCAACCGGGTGGCGAAGGTGCTCGACGTTCCGCCGGGCGTGGCCGACGGGTGGCGCCGCCTCGACACTGACTCGGTGACGGGCCGGCTCGTCCTCCGCGGAGTCAGCCGGGGAAAGCTGCGGGGCCTCGACCTCACGGCCGGTCCGGGCGATCTCGTCGGCCTCGCCGTTCCCGATCCCGACGTCGCCCGCGAGCTCGTCGCCTGCCTGGCCCGGGACGCCGATCCCGACTCGGGCACCCTCGAGGTCGACGGGATCCCCTTCGAGGACCTCGAGCTCGACTCGCTGCGCCGGGCGGTCCTCGTCAGCGCCCACGACGCCACCCTGTTCGAAGGGCCGTTGGCCGACAACGTCCTGCCCCACGGCGATGGCCTACCCGCGACCATCGGACTGGCCGCCGCCCTCGAGGCGGCCGGTGCCGGACAGGTGGTGGAGACACTCCCGGCCGGGGCCGCCACCGACCTCGGCGAACGCGGCCGCCGCCTCTCCGGCGGGCAGAGCCAGCGGGTCGCCCTGGCCCGGGCCCTGGCCGCCGATGCCCCCGTCCTCGTGCTCCACGAGCCCACCACCGCCGTCGACTCCGTCACCGAGCAACAGGTGGCCGAGGGCCTGCGGGCCTTGCGACGGGATCGCACGACGCTGATCATCACCACCAGCCCGGCGCTGCTGGCCGCCTGCACCCGCGTGGTGTTCGTCGGCAAAAAGGGCTCCCGGGTCTACGGAACCCATCCCCTGCTCCTGGCCGAGGAGGCCGCCTACCGCCGGGCGGTGCTGGCATGACGGGGGCTCCCGCCGGACGGGCGCTGCTCCCCACCGCCACCTCGACCGAGACGTGGTCGGCGCTGCGCCGGTTGCTGCGGCCCCACCGCGGCCTCGTGCTGCTGGCCGTCCTGTTGATGGTGGTCGAGAGTGCCAGCGGCCTGGTCGGGCCGGCGGTGCTGGGCCGGATCGTCGACCTGGTCACCGACGGCGCCCCGGCCTCGGCGCTCACCGGCCCGGTGCTGCTCCTCGTCGCCGCCGCCCTGGCCGAAGGGGTCGTCGGCGCGGCCGGGATGGTCGTCGTCGCCCGGGCCGGCGGCCGGGCCCTGGCCGATCTCCGGGAGCAGGTGGTCGGACGGGCGCTGACCGTTCCGCTGGCCGACCTGGAGCGGGCCGGCACCGGCGACCTGCTGGCCCGGGTGGAAGGCGACGTCGAAGTCGTCTCCGACGTCGCCGACGACACCCTCGGCGACTTCATCGGCGACGCCCTGGACATCGCCCTCACCATCGGCGGCCTCGCCCTGCTCGACTGGCGGCTGGCGCTGGCCGGCCTCGTCGCCCTCCCCGTCCAGTTCGTGGCCCTGCGGTGGTACATGCGCCGGGCGGGAACGCTCTACCGCACCGCCGCCGTCGCCGGCGGCGAGCGGGCCCAGGCCCTCCTCGGCGCTTTCGGGGGTGCCGCCACCATCCGGGCCTTCCGGCTCGCCGGCCGCCACGGCGCCACCATCGCCGCCCGCTCCGAAGCGGCCTGCCAGGCGAACCTCCGGACGGTCACCGCCCGGTCGGGCTTCATCGCCCGCCAGAACCTCGGCGAGCTGACCAGCATGGCCGCGGTGCTGGCCGCCGGTTTCGTGCTCGTCCGCAACGGCACGGTGAGCGTCGGCGAGGCGTCGGCCGCCGCCCTCTACTTCCACCGGCTCTTCGGGCCGGTCAGCGGAGTGCTCAGCGTCATCGACGACATCTCCCGGGCCGCCGCCTCCCTGGCCCGGCTGGTCGGCGTGGCGAACCTGCCCGCCCCGGCCGGCGGGTCGCTCGAACCCCGGCGGGCTCGCCGCCGACCGGCGCCCGTCTCCGTCGAGCTGAGCGACGTCGCCTTCGAGTACGTGCCCGGGCATCCCGTCCTCAACGGGATCAACCTCACCGTCCGGCCCGGCGAGCGGCTGGCCATCGTCGGCCCGTCCGGCGCCGGGAAGTCGACCCTGGCCAAGCTGCTCGCCGGCATCCACCCGCCCACCCGGGGCCGCATCCGGATCGCGGGCCGCGACCTCGAGGACCTCGGCTCACCGGTCGGGGCCGGTCTGCTGACCCTCGTCACCCAGGAGGTCCACACGTTCGCCGGCCGCCTGGCCGACGACCTCCGGCTGGCCCGGCCCGGCGCCGCCCGGAAGGAACTGTGGGCCGCCCTCGACCTCGTCGGCGCCCGGGAATGGGTCAAGGGTCTCGACGACGGCGTGAACACGGTCGTCGAGGAGGGCGGTCGGCGGCTCACGCCCACCCAGGCGCAGCAACTGGCCCTGGCCCGGCTCGCCCTGGCCGACCCCCCGGTGGCCGTCCTCGACGAAGCGACCGCCGAGGCGGGCAGCGCCGGCGCCCGGGTACTGGAGCGGGCGCTGGACCGGGTCGCCGAGGGCCGGACCACCATCGTGGTCGCCCACCGCCTCACCCAGGCGATGGCCGCCGACCGCGTCGTCGTCCTCGAGCATGGCCGGGTGGTCGAGACCGGGACCCACGAGCAGCTCGTGGCCGCCGGCGGCCGCTACGCCACCCTCTGGACCGCCTGGTCGGACCCCCGCCGATCGCCCCACCATGACCAACTGCTCCTGACCGGGGAGGGACTGCAGTGAAGACCGACATCCGACCGACCGACGACCCTGACGTCGATGTCGACATCGACGGCCGGGTCGTCCTGCCGGCCCCTCCCCGGCGTGACCGCCGCATCCCGCTGCCGTCACGGACGCTCATGCTCAAGATCCACCGCTGGCTGTCGCTGGGCGGCCTGGTCTGGATCCTGATCATCGCCCTGACGGGCGCGGTGCTCGTCTTCGCCCCCCAGATCACCGCCTGGTCCCGGCCCGAGCTGTTCAAGGCGACGGCGGGCGACAAGGGCCCCCAGGCGATGGTCGACGCCTCCATCGCCCGGTTCCCGGACCAGGACGTGGCCGTCGACCACATCAGCTTCCCGGTCGACAACCGGGGTGTGTATGTCCTGCACGTCACGGTCAGCACCCGGGCCACGGCCGAACAGCTGGCCACCGGCGCGCCCATCGAACGGAAGTCCCGCTCCTGGCTCGTCTACCTCGACCCCGGCACCGGCACCATCAACGGCGCCCGCCCGGAGGCGTCGGGGTTCATCTACTGGTGCAAGCGGGGCCACTACGTCCTGTGGCAGGACAACGGCTTTCTCGGCATCGACGGCGACGACCTCGCCGGTCTCGTCGCCCTGTCGATGCTGTTCATCACCCTGATCGGCTTCTACATCTGGTACTTCCCCAAGGTGAAGCACTGGTTCCGCAACCTCCGGATCCGGACGAAGCGGGGCTTCTTCCTGTTCAACCTCGACCTGCACCGCACCCTCGGCCTGCTGGTCCTCCTGCCGTTGACCGTCATCTCCTTCACCGGAGCCGCCTTCTCCTACCCCGACATGAAGCTGGTCTGGGAGCGTCTGACTCCGGCCAAGCACGACTACGTGCAGCACGAGCCGGAGGAGCCCCCTGCCTCGGAGGAGCCGGGTGAGGACGAGGAGCCGAGCCCCGTCCTCACGACCGACGGGGCCTGGCAGCTGCTGAAGGAGCGGTACCCGAACTACCGCCTCAACAGCCTCGAGCCTCCGCTCGAGACCGCCGACGTCTGGGGCGCCTACCTCACCCGGGGCTACTCGCCCCGCCAGCGGGACAACACCAGCGGCAACATGTACGTCGCCATCGACCGCTTCAGCCACGAGGTCATCTACGAAGGGACCCCGGAACAGGGCAACGTCTGGGACCAGCTGTGGGAGGACTGGAGCCTTCCCCTCCACGCCGGCGACTTCCTCGGCAACACGTCGCGGTGGATCTGGCTCTTCGTCGGGCTGTCGCCGGTGGTGCTCTCCGGCACCGGGGTGGTGGTCTGGTGGAAGCGCCGCCAGCGGCGGCAGGCCCGGCCGGCCGCCGCCCCGGCCGGCCTGCGGAGCCGCAACGGCGACGGCGCGGCGGGCGACACCGGCCCGGTCGTGATCGACCTGACCAACCACGGCCAGCCGCCCCGGCCCGCCGAGCTCGTCGACCGCCTGACCGAGCTGTTCATCACCCGGGTCGGGCCCCGGGCCCGGGTGCGGGTCCGGGGGCCCGTCCGGCTCGACGACGCCTACCAGCCGGAGCCGGACATCGCCGTGGTGCGGACCCGGCCGTACGGGGACGGCCATCCCGGGGCGGCCGACACGCTTCTCGTGGTGGAGGTCACCGACCCCGAGGCCGACGACCGGGACGTCAAGCTCCTGATCTACGCCCTGGCCGGCGTTCCGGAAGTCTGGTTCGTCGACCCCGACGCCGAGACGGTCGACGTCCACACCGGCCCCCGGCCCTCCGGATGGGCGAAGACGGCGCGCCATCGCGCCGGCGCCACGCTCGAACCGGTGGCCATCGAGGGAACCAGCTTCACGGTCGACGAGCTGCTGGGCTCGACGGCCCCGGTCTCCTAAGCGCCGGCCAGCGTCAACCGGGCCCCGGCCGGCGCGACCACGACGCCGATCGCCCCGGCCCGCCCGTCCCACCAGTCGTGGACGGCCCAGCTGCCGTGGACCACCGACCGCGGGACCAGGCCACCCGGTGGGGGGCCGAGCGGCAGGGCCGAGAGGTCGAAGCCGTCGAGCCCGTCGAGATCGACGAGACCGGCTTTGAGACAGGCCTCCTTCCGGGCCCAGGCCAGCAGGACGGCCCGCCCCGGATCGGGGGCGGAGTCGATCGCCGCCATCTCGGCCGCCGTCAGGGCGGCCGACAGATCGCCGGCGGCCAGCCCGCCGGCCGCCGGGAAGGCCTCGACGTCGACCCCGACCGGCACCGTCCCGGCGGCGGCGGCGACGACGCCCCGGGAATGGGCCAGGCTGACGCCGACCTCGGGGTGGCCGTCGAGCTCCGGCCGGCCGTGGGGCCCGCCACAGGTGGGGCAGTGCTGCACGATCGACACCTCCTCCGGACGGAGGTCGAGTACCCGGGCGGCGCAGATCCTGACGAGAAGGTGGGCGGCGAGAAAGTCATCCCGATCGGCGGAACGTTGCAACCGCGACATTCGTTCCTCTTCTGGGGCCGACAGTCTCCAGTCACCCAGCGCGGCGGCGTCTTCGAGCACGCGGGCGGTGGGCCGCGACAGGACGAGCAGAAGGGGCGACATCACCAGACCTCGAATCAGTCTTAGGCTTACCTAAGGAAGGTTGGCCTAAGACGGCCGGTATCGGTATGTTAAGTAATCTCTGACGCAGACCTTGGGGGGCCTGCGCCACCGTACGCGGAGGGCGACGATGACCAATCCGTTCGATGATCAAGAGGGCGTGTTCTACGTCCTGATCAACGAGGAAGGCCAGCACTCGCTCTGGCCGCACTTCGTCCCCGTCCCCGCCGGGTGGGAGATCGTCCACGGCGAGGACAGCCGGGACGCCTGTCTCGAGTACATCGAGGCGCACTGGACCGACATGCGGCCGAAGAGTCTCATCGAGGCGACAGAGCAGCACACCACCCCCGCCTGAGCCGATGGATTCATCGCGAAGCTCGGGCTTCGACGTCGTCGGCGTCGGGTTCGGGCCCTCCAACCTCGGCCTGGCGGTCGCCATCGAGGAGCACAACAACCAGGTCGCACAGAGCGGGGGCCGCCCGCTCACCGGCATGTTCTTCGAGCGTCAGGCCGCCTTCGGCTGGCACAGCGGGATGCTCCTCCCGAACGCCACCGTCCAGGTGTCGTTCCTCAAGGACCTCGCCACCATGCGGAACCCGGCCAGCACCTTCTCCTTCGTCGCCTACCTGCACGACCGGGGTCGGCTGGCCGACTTCATCAATCACAAGACGCTGTTCCCGCTCCGGGTCGAGTTCAACGACTACTTCGCCTGGGCCGCCGACCGCCTCGCCCACCTCGTGACCTACTCCAGCGAGGTGACCGAGGTCCGTCCGGTGGTCGAGGACGGTGTGATCACCGCCTTCGACGTCACGGTGGGCCGTCCGACGAAGCAGGTCGAGGTGCGCCGGGCCCGGAACGTCGTCATCGCCGCCGGTCTCGTCCCCCACCTGCCGGACGGGGTGACGCGCTCCGACCGGGTCTGGCACAACTCGGAGCTCCTGGTCCGGGTCGAGGAACTCGCCGGCCGGCGGCCTCCCCGCCGGCTCGTCGTCGTCGGGGCCGGGCAGAGCGCGGCCGAGACCACGGAGTTCCTCTGCCAGCGCTTTCCCGACGCCGAGATCTGCGCCGTCTTCTCCCGCTTCGGCTACACCCCGGCCGACGACTCGAGCTTCGCCAACCGCATCTTCGATCCCGAAGCGGTCGACACGTTCTACTCGGCGCCCGAGGACGTGAAGCGGATGCTGTGGGGCTACCACCGGAACACGAACTACTCCGTGGTGGACCATGAACTGATCGACGCCCTGTACCGGAGGACGTACCAGGAGAAGGTGCTCGGGACCCAGCGCTTCCGGGTGCTCAACGCCTCCCGGGTGGTCGATCTCGCCGAGACCGCCGAGGGTGTCCTGGCCGTGGTCGAGTACCTCCCCGACGGCCGGGTCACCCGCCTCGAGGCGGACGCGATCGTCTACGCCACCGGCTACCGCCCGTCCGACCCGACCCGCGTCCTCGGCCGCACCGCCCGGCTGTGCCGGCGGGACGGAGCCGGGCGGCTCAGCATCAGCCGCGACCACCGCCTCGACCTCACCATCCCGGGCCGGGCCGGGCTCTTCCTCACCGGCGCCTCCGAGTACGCCCACGGCCTCTCCTCGACGTTGCTCTCCAACGTCGCCGTCCGCGCCGGAGAACTGCTCGAGTCGGTATTGACCGACACCGTCGACCTCACCGCCGAACCCCTCTCCGAGGAGCAGCGGCCCCACGCTCCGACCCGGCACCTCAAGGCCCAGCCCAGCGCCCGCGAAGCGTCGTGAGGGTCGCGCTGTTCGGCTTTCAGACCTGGGGCTACCGGGTTCTGGACCACCTTCTCGGTTCCAAGCACGAGGTGGCGCTGGTGGTCACGCACCCCCGGAGCGACCACGTCTACGAGTCGATCTGGAGCGACTCGGTGGAGGATCTGGCCCGCGCCAAAGGGGTGCCCGTCCTGGTCAAGGACCGGCCCGACCCCGAGGTGGCCCGGGCCGTCTCCGAAGCCGACGTGATGGTCGCCTGCAACTGGCGCACCTGGATCCCGCCCGAGGTCTTCACCGCCCCCCGACTCGGGGCCCTCAACGTGCACGATTCGCTGCTGCCCCGCTACGCCGGCTTCGCACCGCTCAACTGGGCCATCATCAACGGCGAGACCGAGGTCGGCGTGACGGCCCACGTGATGGACGAGCGCCTCGACCGGGGCGACATCATCCTCCAGTGGAGCGTGCCCGTCGGTCCTCGTGACACCGCCACCGACATGTTCCACGCCACTATCGAGATGATGGGCCCGATCACGCTCGAGGCGCTCGATCACCTGGAGAACGGCACCGGGCAACGCCTCCCGCAGGACCTGTCCCAGGCCACCTTCTTCCACAAGCGGTCGGTGGAGGACAGCCTCATCGACTGGACGTGGCCGGCGCTCGACATCGTCAACCTCGTGCGGGCGCAGTCCGACCCCTATCCCAACGCCTACACGTTCGCCGACGGTCGGCGCCTGCGGGTCCTGCAGGCGTCGGTCACCGCCGAGCGGTGCGGCGGGACGGCGGGGCGGGTCTTCGCCCGGACCGCCGACGGCAACGGCGTCATCATCGTCTGCGGGCCGGCCTCGCACCGGGGTGCCAACCACGGTCTGGTGATCGAGCGGGTCCGCGACGACGAAGGGCGGGAGGGCCCGGCCCGAATGTTCTTCCCCAAGCTCGGTGGCTACCTGCGGCGCTCTCCCGGTGAATAGGCGAACCTAATAAGTAGGTTCTGGCGCGCCTAACCCCGAATTGTCCAGGGAACAAATGTAAAGTAACCTGGACAAACCGTTCGCAATGACCACTCGCTGGGGGTTAGGTCAATGCTGGGGATTTCACGCTGGGGGCGGAAGCGCGTCCGTCGCCAATCCAGGCTGCACATCGCGGTGCTCGTGGCCCTCGTCGCGGGCTTGTTCACGGTGCCTCTAGCCGGGACGGCGAACGCCGCGGTGAGCTGCGAGTACGATCCCGACACCAAAGAGGTGTTCGTCGTCTTCGACGAGGAAGGTGACTCGGCCACGATCGCCCGCCAGCCGGGCGGCGCCATCACCGTCAACGACACGCCCTGCGACGAAGCCACGGTGAAGAACACCGACACGGTGAACGTCGAGGGCGGGGACCTCGGAACCGGCGAGTCGGTCACGATCAACCTGGCCAACGGCGGCTTTCCGGGCGTGAAGTTCAACATCACGGCCTTCTTCGAGCTCGGAGTGCTGACGATCGAGGGCACCTCCGGCGACGACGTCATCAGCGTCGGCCGGGGCCCGCTGGTCGGCGCCGTCGAGAAGGGGGGCGTCGACCTCGACGGCGACCTGAAGGCCGACGTGACCTTCTGCCTGTTCCCCGAGGAGTGCGACACGACCGGGCTGATCGATTCCGGCATCCAGTCGATCGTCGTCAACGGCAACAAGGGAAACGACAAGCTGACGGCGGCGGGCGGGGGGACGGTCGACCAGCTGTCCGGCCCCATCCTCGACGAGTTCGTCACTCTCGACGGCGGCGAGGGCGAGGACGTTCTCGACATGTCAGCCGCCCCGCAGTTCGTCGAGGCCAACCTGCTGGCCGGCTTCGCCACCGGCGCCACGATCGTCCGCAACATGGAGGACGTCATCGGCTCCCGCTTCAACGACGACCTCACCGGGGACGACAACGCCAACCACATCATCGCCGGGCCGGGCGACGACGCGGTCAACGCCGCGGGCGGCGACGACCTCATCGAGGGCAACGAAGGCAACGACCTCATCACCAGCGAGCTGGGCGACGACGAAGTCAACGGTGGTCCGGGCGACGACACCATCGACGCCGGGGAAGGCGCCGACGACATCTTCGCCGCCGAGGGCACGGACATCATCTCTGCCGGGCCCGAGGACGACTTCGTCGACGGTGGCCCCGGCGACGACACCATCGACGGCGGACTCGGCTTCGACGAGGTGCTGGGCGGCGAGGGGAACGAACAGATCATCGGGGGCCCGGGCGACGACCTGGTCGACGGCGGCCCCGGCGACGACACCATCGACGGCGGCACCGGGTTCGACCGGATCCTCGCCGGCGAGGGGACCGACATCGTCATCGGCGGGCCGGAGGACGACTTCATCGACGGCGGTCCCGGCGACGACACGATCGACGGCGGGCTCGGCTTCGACCAGGTCATCGGTGGCGAGGGGACGGACCTCCTGAACGGCGGTCCGCATGACGATCTGCTCGACGGCGGCCCGATGGACGACACGATGGACGGCGGGCTCGGCTTCGACCGGATCCTGGGCGGCGAGGGCGCCGACGTCCTGTACGGCGGTCCGGACGACGACGCCCTCGACGGCGGCCCCGGCGACGACATCATGGGCGCCGGCGACGGCAACGACACCGCCTTCGGCGGCGAAGGCATCGACACCCTGGAAGGCAACTTCGGCGACGACCTCCTCGACGCCGGCCCCGGCGAGGACATCATCTCCGGTGGCGAGGGCAACGACGTCATCCACGCCGGCGACGGCAGCGACTCCGTGGACGCCGGACCGGGTGACGACCACGTCTTCCCCGGTCTCATGGACGACATCGTGAGCGGCGGGACCGGTTACGACACCGTCGACTTCTCCGGCTCGTTCGAGCCCGTCCGGGTGAACCTCGACAACGAGACCGCCGAGGGCGAGGGCACCGACGACCCGGTGACCGCCTTCGAGCGGGTCATCGGGTCGGAGAAGGACGACAACCTGACCGGCAACAAGTACGACAACGTGCTCATCGGAGGCGGCGGGGCCGACACCTTCGCCGGCGGGGACGGCAATGACGTCCTCGACGGCGGCGACGGGGACGACATCTTCGACGAGGACTCCAGGCCCAACGGCGCCGACGAGATCAAGGGCGGCGCGGGGAACGACACCGTCCGGTACACGACCCGGCGCAACCCGGTGACCGTCACCAACGACGGTCAGGCCAACGACGGCGAAGCCAACGAGAAGGACAACGTCACCGACGTCGAGAAACCCGAACTCAAAGAAGGGGAGGCCGGAGCCCCGGTCCTGCCCTTCACGGCGGATTTCGGCGGCTACTGGCTGGCCGCCGCCGACGGGGGCGTCTTCAGCTTCGGTGACGCCCGGTTCTACGGCTCGGCCGGTGACATCGCCCTGAACCAGCCGGTGGTCGGCATGGCCGCTTCGCCGACGAAGAAGGGGTACTGGATGGTGGCCGCCGACGGAGGGATCTTCAGCTTCGGTGACGCCCAGTTCCACGGCTCCACCGGTGACATCGCCCTGAACCGGCCCATTGTCGGGATGGCGGCCACGCCGTCCGGCAAGGGCTACTGGCTGGTGGCGGCCGACGGAGGGATCTTCAGCTTCGGCGATGCCGACTTCTTCGGCTCGACCGGCGGTATCAAGCTGAACAAGCCGATCGTCGGGATGGCGGCCACGCCGTCCGGGAAGGGGTACTGGCTGGTGGCGTCGGACGGCGGCATCTTCACCTTCGGCGACGCCGCCTTCCACGGGAGCCTGGGCCGGTCGCAGCTCAACGGGCGGGTGATGGGCATGGCCGCCACGCCGACGGGCAAGGGGTACTGGCTCCTGGGCTCGGGCGGCGAGGTGTCCGGCTTCGGCGATGCGGAGCTGCTCGGCACTCCGCCGCCCCAGGCCGCCGCGGCCTTCGTCGCCATCGCTCCCATCCGGGACCGCAACGGCTACATGATCGTGGGCGGCGACGGGGGCGGCTTCGCCTTCGGTGACACCGGCCCGCTCGGCCAGCTGGTCAAGAGCCG
The DNA here is from genome assembly GCA_040756995.1 of Actinomycetota bacterium. Lineage (GTDB taxonomy): Bacteria > Actinomycetota > Acidimicrobiia > IMCC26256 > BP-133 > BP-133. Next base: position 26,776 of record JBFLYK010000050.1, read on the forward strand.
CCTCAACCAGCCGATCGTGGGCGCCGTCGCCTACTGAACCGGGGTTTGCCTTAGGGGCTCCTAATTTCTTCCGTTCGGAGGAAGGAAATGTCCCTTTTGCGGCGAATCTTCCAATCGGCGCCACGTCCCAGCCGTAGGGGGAGCGGTCGGGCGCCGAAGGGGAGCTCAGCACCTTCCGCCGGTTGACGTAGGGATCAGCCGGCGCCGCGCCACTCATCTCAAGGAGAACGACGCATGTCCCGTACTGTCCGTACACGCGCCCTCGTGGCCGGGTTGGTGGTGACCCTGGGGGTCCCGACCCTCGGGGGCATCATGTTGAACTCGGTCCAGGCCGAGACGAGCTATGGAGCCGACCGCGTCGCCCGCGGCGAAGCTCTGGCCGCCGCGCTCGACGCCTACGTCGAAGGGGCCAAGACCTGTGATCTCGACGCCGCTCGTGAGGCCCACCAGGCCGCGGACGCCATCGCCAACGCCGTCTCGCAGGACGCCCAGTACGCCGCCGTGACCGACTACATGCACTTCAGCGGCGTGTACCTCGCCGGTCAGGTGCGGGCCAGCCTCGGGCTCGCCGGTGAGGTCGCCGACGACTACACCTGCGAGGAACGAGTGGACATCGCCGAGGAGCAGGCGGCCACGTGGGACCACATCGTCGGAATCATGGCCGACTCGCCGGAGGGCAGCCCGCTCTTCAACGACCTCGCCACGCTGCGGTCCGTCTACCAGGGCATCCGGCTGGCCCGCGCCGAACTGAGCGGCGACCCCGCCGCCATGCCGCAGACCCCGGCCACCGCCGCCAACCCGGCGGCGGCGAAGGAGCACTGGCTCGAGTTCGTGGCTGACTACCCCGAGGCCCGTGAGCTGATCGAATTCCGCAACGCCGACCTGGCCACGGAGGTCGACGGCCTGGTGGCTGCCGTCACCGCCGCCTTCGAGGGTGACCCCACTCAGGGCTTCCCCGGCGCGGCGGACGCGCTGGCCGCACTGAACAGCCGCTACAACCTGGCTCAGAACCTGGTGGCCGCCGCGGCCCGGAACCACCTGGCGACCCGTCCGACGTTCGACCCGGCCGCCTGGGACGCTCTGGACACGCTGGACGACGTCCTGCTCACGATCTTCGAGATGCGGGACCTGATCGCCCTCGGCACTCCCGAGGCCGCCGCCCAGGTCGTGGTCGAGTACACCGACTGGCTGGCGCACCCGCTGTACAACCGGCGGGGTGGCGCGGTGGCCCGGGCCGACGAGAACCTGGCCGAAGCCGTCAACGAGTACGCGGCAGCCCAGACCCCGGAGACCACCCGGGCCCTGCTCGACCAGCTCCTCGTCGCCGAGCAGGCCTTCGTCGGTCAGTACTGGGGTACGCCCGAGCTCGTGCAGTACTACGAAGACAACCTGGCGTCCTGACCTGATCCGGCCGTCAATGGCCGGACCGTTCAACCGTAAGAAGGCCGGTGGGGCGACCCGCCGGCCTTCTTTCTTTTGGCGCTTTAGGGCGCCCTAAACGCCGTGTTTGGCCAGAAGGAATCGTCCCTTTCGCGGCGAATCATGCATTAGCGCCTTTTCACACCCGTGGGGGGAACGGTCAGGCGCCGAAGGGGGAGCACAAGCACCTTCCGCGGGCTGATCGGGGGGATCGGCCGCGCCGCGCCATTCATTCTGGAGGAGAATGCATGTCTCGTAACATCCGCAATCGCGCCCTGTTCGCCGGGGTGGCCGTCGTCCTGGGGGCGTCGACGCTCGGGGGCATCGCTCTGGCCCGTACCAGCTTCGGTGCGGACCGGCTGGAGCGGGCGGCGGCTCTGGGCGCCGCGCTCGACGCCTACACCGAAGTCGCCAAGGGCTGCGACCTCGACGCCACCCGTGAGGCGTACTGGGACGCCGAAGAAGTTTTCAACGCCGTGGAGATCGACCACCAGTTCGCGTCGCCCGAGCGCTACATGTTCTTCGAGCACATCTACATCCAGGACCAGGTGCCGTCGGGCCTGGGCCTGGAAGGCGACGAGCCGTATGACTGCGCCACGATCGTCCGCCTGGCCGAGGAGCAGGCGGCGGCCTGGGACGAGGTCACCGAGTACCTGACGAACTCGCCGGAGGAAACCGCGCTCTTCGACGACGTGGCCACCCTCCGCAGCATCAACCAGAGCATCCGCCTGGCCCGGCGGGAACTGGCCGGCATCCCGGACGCCACGCCGCAGACCCCGTCGACCGCCGCTGACCCGGCGGCGGCGGCCGAGCACTGGGCGGAGTTCGTGGCCGACTACCCCACGGCCCGGGAGCTGATCGCGTTCCGCAACGAGGAGCTGGCCACGGAGATCGACGGGCTGGTCGAGGCCGTCACCACGGCCTTCGAGGGTGACCCGGCGCAGGGCTTCCCCGGTGCGGCCGACGCCCTGGCCGCCCTGGCGTCCCGCTACGGGCTGGGCATCAACCTGGTGACGGCCGCCGCCCGGAACAGCATTCCGAGCGAGTCGACCCAGCCGGTGTTCGACCCTGACGCCTTCAGCAGCACCGACTTCCTGGGCGACATCGTCATCACGTTCTTCGAGATCCGCGACCTGATCGACCAGGGCACCGCCGAGGCGGCGGCCCAGATCCAGACCGAGTACACCGACTGGATCCAGTACCCGCTGTCGTTCAAGACCGGTGGGGCGCTGACCCGGGCCAACGTGGCCTTCGAGACCGCCCTGGCCAACTACGTGGCGGCCCAGACTCCGGAGACCGCCCAGGCCCTGCGGGACCAGCTCAACATCGTCGAGCAGGTCTTCGTCGGCCAGTACTGGGGCACGCCGGAGCTCGAGGAGTACTACGCCGAGCTCTAGATCCTGATCCGGCCGTCACGGCCGGACCGGTTGAGATTGATCGGACTGATGCAGGCCGGCGGGATCACCCGCCGGCCTGCTCCGTGAAGCCTGGGGGAACGACCGATGCGAGAGCGCAGGTGGCGTCGGCAGACGCGGGTGCGGACGGCTGTCGCCGCCTGCCTGCTCGCCTGTCTGGCATCGGTGGTTCCGGCGGTTGCCTCCCCACCCGGGCCGGCGAAGGGAAGGCCGCCGCGGTCGAACCACATCGTGCTGTTGCGGGCCGAGCCGCCGGCCGGCCTGGACGCCGCGAGCCCGGACGCAGCGGAGTACCGCCGGCAGCTCGACCACCTGGAGGCCGGTGTGCTGGAGGCGACCGGTGTCCCGGAGACGGCGGTCGGCTATCGGTACCGGACGACGCTGGCCGGGTTCTCCGCCCGGCTGACAGCCGCCGAGGTGGAGCGTCTCCGGCAACACTCCGATGTCGCATCGGTCGCCGTCGACGGCGTCCGGGTGCTGCGCCAGCCACGACCGGGCGGGGAATCGTCGGTGGGCGCCTCGGCGGTCGCACCGGCACCGGCCGTCACCGCGACCACCGCTGACGACACCGGCCTCGGAGGCCAGCCCGCCGACTTCCTCGATCTCCCCGAGGGGCTGTGGGCCCGTCTCGGCGGCCCGGACCATGCCGGTGAAGACGTCATCGTCGGGGTGATCGACGGTGGCATCTACCCGGAGCACCCCAGCTTCGCCGACGAGCCGATCGCCGCCGACGGCTCCCGCAACTACATCGGCCCGGCCTACGGCCCGCCGCCGGCGAGGTGGCGCGGCACCTGCCAGGAAGGTGAGGCCTTTCCCGCCACGTCGTGCAACAACAAGCTGATCGGCGCCCGCTTCTTCGTCGACGGGTGGGGGGCGACGAACGTGGCGGAGGAGGATTTCCTCTCGCCCCGCGACGTCGACGGGCACGGCACCGGCATGGCGTCGATCGCCGCCGGCAACTACGGCGTCGACCCGTCGTACGAGGGCAACGATCTTGGGCTCGGCGTGATCTCGGGGATCGCCCCCCGGGCCCGCCTCGCCCACTACAAGGCCACCTGGGCCGTCCCGGTGCTCGACGGCACAGGGTTTGCGACCGACAGCGACCTGGCCGCCGCCATCGACGCCGCGGTGGCCGACGGCGTGGACATCATCAGTCTCTCCATCGGTTCGTCGGTCGGCGCCACGCTGCGCCCGACCGACCAGTCCACCATGCTCGACCCCGTTTCCCTGGCGCTGCTGCGGGCCTATGACGCCGGCGTCCTCACGGTGGCGGCGGCGGGCAACGACGGCCCCGAGGCCTCGACGATCGAGAGTCCCGGCCACACGCCATGGACGATCTCCGCCGGCTCGTCGCTGTTGCCGACCACGTTCGCCGCCACCGCCACCGTGTCGGCCGGGCCGGACGGGCCGGCCATCACGGCCGTCGGCGTTTCACCCACGCCGGCGCTTCCGGCGACGCCGCTGATCGACGGGGAGGCGGCGGTCGCGCCGGGGCAGGACCCCGCCCGGGCCGCCCGGTGCGCCTCCGACTCCCTCGATCCCGCCCTGGTCAAGGGAAAGGTGGTCGTGTGCCGGCCGGGCAGCGTCCTCACGGCCAGCGCCCGCCTGCATGAGCTGGGGGCCGCCGGAGGACTGTTCTGGGTGCTGTCGCGTTTCCGGTACGTCGTCGATGACGTGTGGCTGCCGTCGGTGGTCGTGAGCGCGGCCGACGCGGAGGCCATCCGGCAGCTGATCGCGTCGACGCCGAACGCGACGGTGTCGTTCACCGCCGGGACCGTGTCGCCTTCGACCACCGGCGACGTCGTGGCCGGCGTCTCCGGACGGGGGCCGACGCTCGGGTCGTCCAGCATCCTCAAGCCCGACCTGCTGGCGCCCGGCGGCGACATGATCATCGCCCACACGCCCGACGTCCCGCCCGGGGCCCGCCGCCTGTTCGACTTCGCCAAGGCGGGCCTGTTCCGGCCGCTGAGCGGCACGTCGCTGTCGGTGCCGAACACCGCCGGCGCCGCCGCGCTCCTCCGTGCTCTCCACCCCGGCCTCGGCCCGGGCGAGCTCAAGTCGGCGCTCATGACCACGGCTCAGCCGGACATCCTCGAGGATTCCGGCGGGATTCCATCGGTGCCCGTGACGGCGGCCGAGAAGGGTGCGGGTCGCATCGATCCGAACCGCGCCGCCGAACCCGGTCTCGTGGTGACCGAGACGAGGGAACGGTTCGAGGACTACATCGCCGGCCAGGTCCCCACCCGTGATCCGGCGCAGACCACGACCGAGGCGACGGACCTCAACCTGCCGAGCATCGCCTTCGACCCGCTGATCGGCCCGCGGTCGACGCAGCGCACGTTCACGAGCGTCGACGCCGCTCCGGGAACGTGGACGGCGTCGTTCGAGGGACTGGCCGGGATCGGAGCGGCGGTCGAACCGGCGCAGTTCACCATCGAGCCCGGCCGGAGCCAGACGATGCGGTTCACGTTCGATCCCGGCACCGTGACTCCGGATGCCTACGTCGACGGCGCCGTGGTCCTCACCAACGCCCGGGACGGCCGCACCGTCCGCCTGCCCGTCCTGCTGCGGCCCGTCGCCTTCGAGGCGCCCGAGCAGCTGAACTTCGGCGCCACCCAGCCCGACGGTTCAGCCCCGCTCATGCTCCCGACCGGCTATGACGGTCAGCTCACGGCGGTGGGCTACGGCTTCGCCCGGCCGGAGACCCGTGCCGGCCAGACGGTCGGGCAGGACGACCCGGAGGAGGACCTCGACCGCATCGCCCAGCCGAACCCCGGTGTCGCCGTCTTCGATCTCGAGGTACCGGAGCGGGCCCAGATCCTCGCCGCCGAGAACCGCGGCGCGTCTCTGGGCGACCCGCTGGCCGATCTCGACCTGTACGTCTTCCACGACGACGAGAACGACGGCTTCGACGGCGATGACCTCGTCGACTTCAGCGCCACCGCCGAACCCGAGGCCCTGACCTTCTTCTCGCCGGATGCCGGGCGGTACCGGATCAGCGTCCGGGGTTTCACCGCCGCCCCTGTCGTCACGTTCGACCTGACGACCTGGGTGCTCGCCGATCCTTCACCCGACGTGCCGTCCGACCCGGTCGGCCCGGGGCTGCGGGTCACCGGCGATCCGGTCGCGGTGACCTCGGGCGGCATCGGCGCGCTTGATCTCGAGTGGGAAGGTTTCGACCGCCCGGGGGTCTACGTCGGACTGGTGACCTTCCACGACCCGGCCGTTCCGTCCCCGCCGCTCTGGGAGACCGTCGTCGCCATCACCCGCTCCTGATCCGGGCGAAAGCAGGAGTTCGTGGCCTTTGGGCGAATTGTCGGGAGATGCGGCGACAGGGGCGGTTCGTGCGGTTCGGCGTGGGGGCGATCGTCGCCGTGTTGGGCTCGACGGTCCCGGCGGTGGCGAAGGGCCCGACGTCGCCGTCCGCCTCGGAGCGCTCCAGCTACATCGTGCAGTTCCGGGCCGAGCCGCTGGCCGGGAACGGCCAGCGGGGCCGCAAGCTCGACGTCGCCCACCCCGCCACGATCGAGCAGCGCCACCGACTCGACGCCATCGAGGAGCGGGTGCTCCGGGCGGCCCGCCTGTCCGACGCCCGGCTCGGCTACCGGTACCGGACGACGGTGGCCGGGTTCTCGGCCCGCTTGACGGCCACCGAGGTGGCGCGGGTCCGGCAACAGCCGGAGGTGGCGTCGGTGACCGCCGACCGGATCCGGACCTTGCCGCTGCGCCGGCCGGCCACGGCCACTCCCGGCAAGCAGCTGCACGGCGCCGCCCTCGCCCGGGCCGCGGCGGCCCCGGCGGCCCCGGCGGCCGGGCTGCTGCTCCGATCGACGCCCGTCCCGGGCGTCGATCTCAGCGGCCAGCCCGCCGACTACCTCGACCTTCCGGAAGGGCTGTGGGCCCGTCTCGGCGGCCCCGATCAGGCCGGCGAAGACATCGTCATCGGGGTCATCGACGGCGGGATCTACCCCGAGCATCCCAGTTTCGCCGACCAACCGGTTGCGGCCGACGGCTCCCGCAACTACATCGGCCCCGCCTACGGCCCCCCGCCCGCCACCTGGCGGGGCACCTGCCAGGAGGGCGAGGCCTGGCCGGCCACGACGTGCAACAACAAGCTGATCGGGGCCCGCTTCTTCCTCGACGGCCTGGGCGCGGCCAACGTGGCCGACGAGGAGTACCTCTCGCCCCGCGACGTCGACGGGCACGGCACGGCGATGGCGTCGATCGCCGCCGGGAACTACGGCGTCGACCCGTCCTATCAGGGCAACGATCTCGGGGTGGGCGTCATCTCCGGAATCGCGCCCCGGGCCCGGATCGCCCACTACAAGGTCTTCTGGGCCACCCCCGCCATGGATGCCGGCCACGCGGCCGAGAGTGACCTGGTCGCCGCCATCGACGCCGCGGTGGCCGACGGCGTCGACATCCTCAACTACTCCATCGGCAGGCCGGTGGGCGAGACGCTGCCCATCAGCGACCAGTCCACGATGCTCGACCCCGAGTCGCAGGCCATGCTGCGGGCCGTCGACGCCGGTGTGCTGCCCGTGCTGCCGGCCGGCAACGCCGGCCCCGAACCGGAGACCATCGACTCGCCCGGCCACACGCCGTGGGCGCTCTCCACCGGTGCCTCGGGCCTGTCGATCACGTTCGCCGCCACGGCCACGGTGTCAGGCGGGCCGGACGGTCCGTCCCTCACCGTGCAGGGTGTCTCACCCACGCCGGCGCTCCCGCCCGTCCCCCTCATCGACGGGGCGGCGGCCGCCGCGCCGGGCACGAATCCCACCGCCGCGGCACGATGCGGCGCCGGCACGCTCGATCCCGCCCTGGTCAAGGGCAAAGCGGTCTTGTGCCAGCCGGAACACTTCCTCGTGGCCAGCGCCGTCCTGTTCGAACTGGGGGCCGCCGGGGCGATCTTCTACCAGGACCGGAGAAGCCTCCGGGACGCCTACGACGTGTGGCTCCCCTCGGTCATCCTTCCCGACCCCGCCGACGCGCTCGCCATCCGCCGGTTGATCACCTCCACGCCCAACCCGACGGCGGCGATCACCACCGGCACGCTGACACCGACCGCCACCGGCGACGTCGTGGTGAACTTCTCCTCGCGGGGCCCGGTGCTCGGTTCGCTGAGCCTGCTCAAGCCCGACCTGCTGGCACCGGGGACCGACGTCATCGCCGCCCACACGCCCGAGGTACCGCCGGGCGCCCGGGCCCTGTTCGAGTACGCCAAGCCGGATCGCTTCCGACCGCTTGGTGGCACCTCGGTGTCGGTGCCGAACACGGTGGGCGCGGCCGCCCTTCTGCTCTCGCTTCGTCCCGATCTCGACCCGGCCGAGCTGAAATCGGCCCTCATGACCACGGCGGCTCCCGACATCCTGAGGGACCGTCTCGTTCCATCGGTCCCGGCGACACCGCTCGAGATCGGAGCGGGCCGCATCGATCCGAACCGGGCGGCCGAACCCGGCCTCGTGGTGACCGAGACGACGGAGCGGTTCGAGGACTACGTCAGCGGCCAGGTGCCCGCCCGCGATCCGTTGCGGGCGACGGTCGAGGCGACGGACCTCAACCTGCCCAGCATCGCCTTCGACCCGCTCATCGGCCCCCGGTCAACCCGCCGGACCTTCACCAGCGTCGATCCCCAGCCGGGAACCTGGGCGGTGTCGTTCGAAGGACTGGCCGGCATCGGCGCCACGGCGTCGCCGGCACGGTTCTCGATCGACCCGGGGCAGGGCCGCACGGTCGAGTTCGGCTTCACGCCGGAGAACCCGGCGCTGGGGGAATACGTCCACGGCGCCGTGGTCCTCACGCATGAAGGGGATGGGCGGACCGTCCGCCTTCCGGTCAATGTGCGGCCCGAGGAGTTCGAGGCTCCGGAGCAGCTGAACTTCGGCACCGTCCAGTCCGCCGGCCACGCCCCCCTGCCCGTCCCCACCGGCTATCAGGGGCAGTTGTCGGCGCTGGCCTACGGGCTCGCCGCCCCGGAAGTCCGCCGTGACCAGACGGTGGGGAGGGACGACATCGAGGACGAGAATCTGAACCGGATCGCCCGGCCCGGCCCCGGAGTGACCGTGTTCGATCTGACGGTTCCTTCCGGGGCCCAGGTCTTGGCGGCCGAGATCGGCGGCGCCGCCCTCGCCGACCCGTTCGCCGACCTCGACCTCTACGTCTTCCACGACGACGAAGGCGACGGTTTCCGGGCTGATGATCTCCTCGACGCCAGCGAGACCGGCGCCCAGGAGGCGTCGTTGCTCGTGTCGCCACCGGCCGGGGCCTACCGGCTCAGCGTCAGGGGAATCAGCGCCAACCCTGTCGCCACCTTCGACCTGACCACCTGGCTGCTCGACGACGCCAGCCCCGACGTGCTGACGGACCCGGCCGGTGCCGGGCTCCGGATCGGCGGTGACCCGGTACCGGTCACCGCCGGCGGCACCGGCACGCTCGATCTCGAGTGGGCGGGCCTCGACAGGCCCGGCGTCTACCTGGGCTTCGTCACCTTCCACGACACCCCCGTCCCCCGCCCCAACGATCCGATCGCGGAGATGGTCGTCGCCATCACTCGCCCGGAGTGACGCCGGCGACAGACGCGCCCGTTCCTCTCGCCGCCGATCGTCGCGGCACGTAGCCTGCCCGCCGTGACGATTGCCGCACAGCGCCGGGAAGAGATCGCCCGGAACCTGATCGGCCGACGCCGGGAGCTGGATCTCGTCCTGGCGGCGGTGACCGCCGGACGGGACGTGCTGCTGGAGGGACCGCCGGGGACGTCGAAGTCGACGATCCTGCGCGGCATCACCGCCGCCTGGGGTGTCCCCTTCGTGCTGGTGGAAGGCAACGCCGATCTGACCCCGGCCAAACTTGTCGGCCACCACAACCCCGCCCGGGTGCTCAAGGAGGACTACTCGGCGGACAACTTCGTGCCCGGCCCGCTCATCCAGGCCATGGAGGGCGGCGGGTTCCTCTACATCGAGGAGCTGAACCGGGCCCCGGAGGACACGCTCAACACGCTGCTGGCCGCCATGGCCGAGCGGCAGGTGGCGTTGCCCCGGGTCGGGGTGATCACCGCCCGGCCCACGTTCCGGGTGCTGGCATCGATGAACCCGTACGACAACGTCGGCACGGCCCGCATCTCCGCCTCCGTCTACGACCGCTGGTGCCGGCTGGCGCTCGACTACCAGTCGGCCGAGGAGGAGGCGGCCATCGTCGCCCTCCGGACCGGCTCCACCGACCGCCGCCTCATCGAGGACGCCGTGGCCCTGACCCGGTCCACCCGCCACCATCCCGACCTCCGCCGCGGTTCGTCGGTCCGCGGCGCCATCGACCTCGTCGCCATCGTCGAGGCCTTGAGCGACGTCAACAGCCGTGACTACCAGCACCGGGTGCTCGACGCCGCGCACCTCGCGCTCTCCGCCCGCATCGCCGTCGACGAGACCGTCGACGTCACTCCTGAAGCTGTCATCACGCAACTGTGGAAAAGCGCGCAGAAAGGAACATGACATGGGAAGGATGGACGGGAAGGTCGCGCTGATCACCGGTGCGGCCCGGGGGCAGGGCCGGTCGCACGCACTCCGGCTGGCCGAGGAGGGCGCCGAGATCATCGCCGTCGACATCTGCGACCAGATCGGCTCGGTGCCCTTCCCCATGGGCACGGCCGACGACCTGGCCGAGACGGCGAAGATGGTCGAGAACCTGGACCGCCGCATCGTCACCGCGGTGGCCGACGTGCGCGACGGCCAGCAGCTGCAGGCCGCCGTGGAGCTGGGCCTGTCGGAGTTCGGTCACCTCGACGTCGTCTGCGCCAACGCCGGCATCGCCAGCATGGGCCTGACCTGGGAGCTGACCGACGAGCAGTGGCAGGACGTCATCGACGTCAACCTGACCGGCGTGTGGCGGACGATCAAGGCCGTCGTTCCCACGCTCATCGAGCAGGGGACGGGCGGGTCGATCATCATCACCAGCTCCATGGCCGGCGAGAAGGGCCTGGCCGGGATCGGGCACTACACCGCCACCAAGCACGGCGTCATCGGCCTGATGCGTTCGCTGGTCAACGAGGTGTCGCCGTACCGGATCCGGGTCAACTGTGTCTGTCCCACCACGGTCGACACGCCGATGATCAAGAACGACGCCTTCTACCAGTACGCCGGCGGCACCACGGCCGACGAGATGGGCACGGTGTTCCAGGCCCTCAACGCCCTGCCGGTGCCTTGGGTCGAGGCGGTCGACATCTCGAACGCCGTGCTGTTCCTGGCGTCGGACGAGAGCCGTTACGTCACGGGCCTTTCGCTGTGGGTCGACGCCGGCCTCGGCACCAAGGTGGGCGCGGGCTGACGCCTTGAGCGGGCCGGAGGAGCGCGGCTACGCCGAGCGGGTGCTGGACGCCGCGCTCCTCGCCCTCTCCGCCCGCATCGCCGTCGACGAAACCGCCGACACGACGCCCGAAGCGGTGATCACCGAACTCTGGGAGAACCACTTCAAGCTCGGGCCGCGGCGGGCCGCGCCCGGCTCCCGTCGGGTTGCGGTGGACAACGCCGTGCAGCTGCCGGGGGCATTGGGGTCGCCCGCGCCGGGGCGGCTGAAACCGTTGGCCCGCAAGCCGAAGCGGCTCGACGAAGTGCCGTGCCTGTACCAGGCCGGCGGATCGGCGCCGGTCGTCGTCGAGATGATGGGCGGGGACCGCTCGGCCGGCGCCGGGAGCCTCGTCGGACGGGAGCCGCCGCCCGGCGGCCAGGGGTCGCTGGTCACGACCGAGACCTCCCGGCTGCGCCCGCTCGACGACCTGTGGGAACCGTCGGCCGTCGATCCGGCCGTGCGGGCCATGGCCGAGCGCATCGCCCGCCGGCTGTCGATCCGCCGCCCGACCCGGGATCACGCCGGCACCCGCGGGTCGGGCGCGCTGGAGAGCCTGCCCTACCGCTACGGCTCCGACGACATCGACCTCGACCGCACGCTGGAGGTGCTGACCGAGCGTCCCGTCCCCGAGGACACCGACATCATCGTCCGGGAACGGGTACGGACCCGCCGGGCGGTGGCGCTGCTCGTCGACGTCTCCGGGTCGATGAAGGGCGAGAAGATCCGCACGATGGCGGCCACCGTCGGGGCGCTGGCCGCCGACCTGGAGACCGAGGATCTGGCCCTCGTCGCCTTCTGGCGCGACGCCGCCCTGCTCAAGCCGCTGCACACCGGCCGGCCCGGCACCGCCCTCCTCGACGACCTGCTGCGCATCCCGGCCCGGGGCCTGACCAACGTGCACTTCGCCCTGACCGTCGGTCTCGCCGAGCTGGCCCGCTCCGGCGCCCGGCAGCGCATCGCCCTCCTGCTTTCCGATTGCGTGCACAACGCCGGTCCCGACCCCCGCCTGGTGGCCCGGCGCTTCCCCCGCCTCCACGTCCTCCTCCAGACCGACGGCGAACACGACGCCGCGCTGGCCGCCGACCTCGCCCGCCTCGGCCACGGCCGCCTCGCCCCCGTGCGCCACTACCGCCAGGTGGCCCCGGCCCTCAACCAGCTGCTGTGCGCCTGACGGACCCGCCGGCGCGGACGTCAAGTGGTCAGCCGGTGGCGGGGAGGGTCCCGGAGCCTGCGGACTGGCCGGCGAAGAGCGCCCGAGCCTTGTCCCACACCAGGGTGGCGGCACGCCGGCCCATGGACTGCCCGTCGGTATCACCCAGGGCGAAGTGGACGCCGGCGTACAGGCGGGAGATGCCCTCCTGCTCGGCCGCTTCGGTGAACGTGGCCCACCGCAGCGTGACGTCCTGGGCGGGGACCCCGGGCTCGTAGCCGGACGTGCCGGCCGCCACTGTGGCCGAATACCCGAGGTCGTCGCGGCCGGTGACGAGGCGCAGCGCTTCGGCTCCGGCCCCGCCGATGGTGCTGTGACCGGCGGTGTATTCGGCAAAGGGCGGGGTGGGGGCGGTCGGTGGCTGGTAGGGGAGCCACTCGGCGCCATCGATCTCGGCGGTGCCCCGGCCGGGCCCCGCCCAGGCCCGGATGCGCTGGCCGGCGAAGAGCGACCGGACGGCGGTGATGGGTCGCACCGAGTCGAAGTGAACCTTGGTGTCCCAGCTGGCGATGGCGGCGTCGGCCATGGCGTTGGCCAGGACGAAGAAGAGCTTCACGTCCTGCTCCACGCCGCGGGCGCCGGAGCCGTGACCGTCGCGCCGCGCCACGTGCTGGGCGAAGGTGGACCACTGCCCCGGGGCGAACTCGTTTCTCGGCCCGTTGGCCCAGTAGCGGGCGATCACCTTCTGCTCGTCGGTCAGTGCGGCGCTGAGGTCGATGAGCCGTCGCGCCTGGGCCTCGAAGTCGGGGGTGCCCCCCCGGACCGGGCCCGTGGCCGGCCGGAGGGCATCGGGGGACGGAAGGGCGAAGGGTTTCACCTTGGCCCACTGCGGGGTGAGGAAGTCGGGGGTGACCGCCTTGCCCGCGGCGTCGAGGTAGGTGAGGGGCTGCCAGCGGTCGAGGTCGACGACCGACGAGCGGTCGAAGGGCTGGCGGAGGTCCATGGGGCGGTTCACCGGCCGGTAGCCGGTGTAGTCCGAGTACGGCACGCCGGGCCGGCCGCCGGGTTCGTCGCCGAGCTGGTTGGCACCGTCCCGGTGGCGGTCCTCGAGGACCGCGGCGCAGGCGGCCTGCCCCACGGCCGCCGGCGATCCTTCGCCGCCCTCGGCGGGCCGACCAGGATCGTGGCCGAGGCTCTGCATGAGCGGGTCGAAGATCTCCTCCCGGCCGGCGGGGAAGACGTCGACCGCCGCCCGGTAGGCGGCGTAGCTGAGCGCCTCCTGCTGGGCGGCCGGGCGGCGCTCCCGTCGCGGGCGGCGAGGGGCGGGGATCGTCGGTACGGCCCGGCCGTCGTAGAGCGCCCAGGCGTCATAGATGCAGGTGTGGACGATGGCGAGCCCCCGGGCCATGGCGGTCGGCGGGATCGACGACCGCCGGATGCCTTCGACGGCGGCTTCGTTCCAGCGCAGGACGATGCTGTCGCCCGAGGCGTCCGGGGCGCCGGCCCCTGCCGCCATCTGTTGGCGCGACGGGTCGGCGGACGCTGCGGTCACCGTGAGCCCGCTCACCACCAGCGCCCCAGCGCAGGCGACCGCGGCCAGGACCCGGAACACGCCTGCCTCGGGACCACGTTCGTATCCGGCCATGGCTCCCTCTGCTGGTTTCGGTTCCTGCGCGTCACCATCTCAGGCCGCGCACGCTTACGGAAGTTCGAATTTCGAACCGGGAGGGCGGACCAGAGCCGTTTAGCATCAGGCCATGGCCCGTTCGCAGTACTGCCCGGTCTCGAAAGGGGCGGACCTGCTCGGCGACCGGTGGACGATCCTCATCGTCCGGGAGCTTCAGTTCGGGCGGTTGCGGTTCAACGAGTTCGAGCGTGGCCTGCCGGGGATCTCCCGCTCGGTGCTCAGCGCACGGTTGCGCCGGCTCACCGCCGACCGGATCATCGAGCGGGCGCCCGACGGCGGCTATTGCCTGACCGCCGTGGGCCGCGAGCTCGCTCCGGTGCTCAGGGAGCTGGGCAACTGGGTGGCCACCTGGCTGCTGGAGGACCCGTCGCCGGTCGAGGCCGACCCGGAGCTGTTGATGCTCTACATCTCCCGCCATGTCAACGTCGACGAACTCCCGGCCGACCGGGTGGTGGCGCGCTTCGACTTCACCGGGGTACCCGGCGTCCGGGGCGCACGACGCTTCTGGCTGGTGATGGAGCGCCATGACGTTTCCATCTGCCTTCACGACCCGGGGTTTCCGGTGGTCGTGACCGTCCGCTCATCGGTCATCGACTTCTACCGCGTCTACATGGGCCGTTCCCGCCTGGTCGACGAGATCGCAGCGGGGCGGGTGGTTCTTGAAGGCCTACCCCGTTTCCAGCGCGGCTTCCACCGCTGGATGAAGTGGAGCAACTTCGCCGCGGCTTCCGAGCGGGGGATGGCGCTCCGGGCCGCGGCCGGGCGGTCGTCCCAGAAAGAACAAAACCCCTGCTGAGCAGGGGTTTTGTCGGTGGCCGGGATCGGCGTCGATCCGATGACCTCGCGCTTTTCAGGCGCGCGCTCTGCCGACTGAGCTACCCGGCCGATGAGCCGGTGAGGGCTGGGGTCGGCTCCCTCACCGAGCGGTCCAGACGGGACTTGAACCCGCGACCTCCGCCTTGACAGGGCGGCGTGCTAACCGGACTGCACCACTGGACCATGCTTTTCACTGCCTGTGCTGCTCGGTACTGCCTTGCGCTGCGGTCTTGCCAACCCCCGGAGGAGGTCGCACCCCCAACGGGATTCGAACCCGTGCTACCGCCTTGAAAGGGCGGCGTCCTGGGCCGCTAGACGATGGGGGCCCGTTCCCGATAGGTGAACCAAATCAGGATAGCAGCGCGTCCCCCTCTGCCGGATTCGGCGGCGCCAGGCCCGATACCTGCGGATCGCGCCGGACATCGTAGTTCCAGAAGGCGGGAAGGACGCCGGCCGCGCCCGCCACCGACGCCACGCACAGCACCCCGCCGGAGACGACCGCCGCCCGGACGCCGAACAGCGCGGCGGCGGCCCCGGCCTCGGCGTTCCCCAGCAGGGGGCCGGACGTGTAGCTGAGCATCTCGATCGACGCCAGCCGTCCCCGCAGGTGGTCGGGGATCGTCCGGTTCCACATCGACATCCGGAAGATCCCGCTCACCATGTCGGCGGCGCCGGCGGCGGCCAGGGTCAGGAGGGCCAACCACAGCCACGGCGCCACCCCGAACCCGACGATGGCGAGGCCCCAGCCGGCGGCGGCCAGGGTGATGGCCCGGCCGTGGCGGTGCACCCGGCCCGTCCAGCCGCTGGTGACGGTGGCCAGGAAGGCGCCGACGGAGGGCGCGGCGTACAGCGCCCCCAGGGCCGCCGACCCGCCGTAGCGCTGCGCCAGCTCCGGGAAGAGCGCCATCGGCATGCCGAAGAACATGGCCGCCATGTCGACCACGTAAGTGCCGATGAGTTCGGGGCGGCTCCGGGCGTAGCGGAGGCCTTCCACCACCTGCCGGAGGCTGGGCCGCTCGGCGTCGGGCGGTGGGGGGGAGGCCCGCATGAGGGCCAGGGCGCCGAGCGAGACGGCGAAGGTGGCGGCGTCGACGGCGTACGCCACCTCGAGGCCGGGGCCGGCCAGCAGGACGCCGGCGAAGGCCGGGCCGGCGATCATCCCGATGGTGCGGGTCAGGGCGTCGATGGCGCCCGCCGCGGTCAGCTCGTCCCGGTCGACGATGCGGGGAACCAGCCCCTGGAGGGCCGGCCGCTGGATGGCGTTGAGTCCCGACATGGCCGCGGCCAGCACGAACACCGGCCAGACGGGAGGTCGGTCGAGCGAGGCGTTGGCCAGGAGGAGGAGGCAGCAGGCCAGCTCGCCCCCCTCGGCCCACCGGACCAGCCGGCGCCGGTCGGCGGCGTCGGCCAGCGCCCCGCCGAGGAAGGCCAGGGCCAGGATGGCCGCCATCTGGACGACACCCACCATCCCCACGGCCAGCGAGGATCCGGTGAGCTCATAGACCTGGTAGGGGACGGCCACGTAGGTGACCATCGACCCGAAGAACGACACGCTCTGGCCCACCGTCAGCAGCCGGTAGTCGCGGTGCCGGCGCAGCGGCCGCAGGTCCGGCGCCACGGCCCGCCACCCCGTCGGCAGGCCCTGGGCCTCGGGGTCAGGGACGCTTTCGGACGGGGCCGGGGCGAGTCGCTCGTCGGGCTCGGGCATGGACGTCCGAGGGTACGGACCTGGCACCGGTGCCGTCGAACGGTTTACCCCCGGCTCCCGCCCGCTGGCCTCCGCCCCGGGGCCCGGACGACCCCCGACGGGACGGTCGGCCGCCCGGACATGCGATCATCTTCAGTGGGCCGCTAGCTCAATTGGCAGAGCGACGGACTTTTAATCCGTTAGGTCAGGGTTCGATCCCCTGGCGGCCTACAGAAAAAGTGCAGGTCAGCGGCTAGTTCTGCGAGTGTAGTTACAACTTGCAGGCACAACAGCCCACGAAAATCCCACCAAACCCACCGGCTGACCGGCTACCCTCAGAACGTGCGCGGCAGCATGCGGGAACGGGGTCACGGGATCTGGGAACTGCGGATCCCGTTGCCGCGGGATCCGGTGACGGGCGGCCGGGGCCAGCAGAGCGTCCGGTTCCGGGGCACCAAGCGGGAGGCCGAGAAGGAGCTTGCCCGGCTGGTTGCCGCAGCCGACGAGGGTCGGGCAATGACGACCCAGGCGACCATGGCCTTCCTCCTGGACCGGTGGTGGGAGCAGAAGAAGGGCCGCCTCTCGCTCAGCACGGCCGCCGAGTACCGCCGGATCATCGACCGTCAGGTCCTCCCCACTCTCGGCAACGTGAAGCTCTCGAAGCTGACCGTCGCCAATCTCGACGCGCTCTACCTCCGCCTCGAGCAGAGCGGCCTGGCGCCGAGCACCGTCCGCCAGGTCCACGCCGTCATCTCCGGTGCGCTGAAGCAGGCGGTCAAGTGGCGGTGGATCGGCTACAACCCCGCCCGGGACGCCAGCCTCCCTGCGGCCAGGCGACACCGGATCCAGCCCCCCGATCCGGTGAAAGTGAGGGCCCTCATGGCGATGGCCGAGGCGCACTCCCCGGAGATGGGTTTGTTCATCCGCTTGGCGGCGCTGCTCGGCGCCCGCCGCGGCGAGCTGTGCGGGCTCCGATGGTGCGACATCGATGAAGCCGCCGGTGCCGTAAGGATCCGCCGGAGTGTGGTGGAGATCGCCAGCGTCCGGCATGTGAAGGACACCAAGACCCACGCAGAGCGGGTCGTGTCGCTGGACCCGGCGACCGCTGAACTCCTCCGTCGCCACCGTGCCTATGTCGAAGAGCGGGCTGCGCTGTGCGGGGCGACGCTCGTGTCCGACGCCTTCATCCTTTCGCCAACCCCGGACGGCTCGACGCCGCTCCGCCCCAACCTGGCCACCGATGTCTTCCGTCGCATTCGCCACGACGTCGGGCTGGACTCGGCGCGTCTGCATGACCTCCGACACTTCGTGGCCACGCAGCTGATCGGCGCCGGCCACGACATCCGAACGGTATCTGGCCGGCTCGGCCACGCGCAGACATCGACGACCCTGAACACCTATGCAGCCTTCCTCGGCGCGCGCGATCGCGAGGCTGCGAATCAGCTCGCTGCTCTCCTCGATCCCGACAAGCCGGAATGATTGCGAGGGCAGCAACGCTGCTCTGGTTCCTTCCTCCACGGCCCGTTGTGAGGCAGAGCTACAGAGTCCCGAGAGGTCCGCTCCGACGCTGGTTCGGGCGAAGACCTCCTACTACGGGACTTTCCACCAGGTGAGGCCGTTGTGGGGGAGGAGGAAGGGCCGGAGCCCGGTGTCATTGGTCATCGCCTCGGCGATCCGCAACTGGCGTAGTGCTGCCTCTCGGTGGGGGATATCCCACCTTGCGGTCTCCACGAGCCGGCGGGCTCGGCGGACGACGTGGCGGTCTCCTTCGGCGAGGAGGGACAGTTGCAGTGCGGAGGCTTCTCGGTCATCCCACCGGGAGGGTCCGGTCAGTGCTTCAGTGGCGAGGAGGCGGGGGGCGACGCGTGACTCCTCCAGTTCGGTGAGGCTGAGGGCGGCGCCGGCGAGCGCACCGGAGCAGGGAAGCAGCCACCAGGTCCCGTGGGCGTGAGCGAGCGCCAGGAGACCGGCAGCGAGGACGGTCCAGAGGGCGACCCGCCATCTGGGTGTGATGCGCGCTCGCGGTGGGGAGAGGCCCAGGATTCGGCCTTGCCGGAGGGCTGTTTCGGCGCCTTCCAGGCGGGTGATGGCCACGTGGGCGGCCCACGGGTCCTGCTCGCGGCGGGCGACCAGCTGGGCGGCCTGCCGGAGCCGCTCTGGGTGTCCTCCGGAGGTCACGGCGAGCCACGTCGCGGCCCACTCTTCCACTGCGATTGTGGCGGTCGCACCGGGAGGTCGGGCGGCAGCGGTGCCGGCGACGACGGCCGGAAGGGCCGTGCGCCGGTGCCAGCGGCGGAAACGGAGGAGTGCGATGGTGCCGGTGACGCCGAGTAGGACGAGAAGCCAGAGTTGGAGGACCCAGGCGAGCGCCATCACAGCGGCGGCAAGCATCCACGGCAGGATTCGTCGGCGGCGGAGGCGGAGCACACGCACCCTGGGAGTCATTGCTCTGTCCCTCTTGAGGTGAGGGCGCGCGCCCGTATGGGCACGCGCCGGGGAACCCGGAAATCAGGGTCCAACTCAGTCCCGCCGGCTTGGCGGGTGGCACCGTTGCGTCAGCTCAGTCGGGTGGCGAACGGCGGTGCCCGAAGGGCGATATTGCGGTGTAGCGGTGAGCACCGAGGGCTCCCGTGGACCAGCTCCGGTCGCAGCCTCAGGGTCGGGTGTCCCTGAGCGAGGGCGCCGGTCGGCTCCGGCGAGATGAGAGACGGGATCCGCCGGGCGCGCTCGAGCCGGAAGCCGTCGCGTGGCGCGACCTTCGCCTGGACGGCGGCGTCGGGGAAGACCGAGGTGGTGATTCCCGGTGAGCTTCCTCGGGATCCGTCTGGTAAGGCGGATGGCAAGGCGATGTGGGCGGTCGCCGCCAAGACACTCAGCACGATTCCGAGCTGGGCCACCGGCATCCGTGGCCACCACGGGGCGGAACGACGGGCCATCCCAGCGTCGAGCCTATCTCGGCTGCTCATCAATCCGGAGCGCCGTGACGACGGACGGACGGTCTCACTGCTGCTGCCCTTCCTGGCTGGTGCCTTCCAGGATGTCCCTCACCCGGGCGAGGTTGTCGGGGTCGGCCAAGACGAGGGCGTTGTCGCCGCTGCGGAGCACGGTGGCGCCCTGGGGGACGACGAACCGCCCGTCGCGGCTGATGAGCACGACGAGCGCGCCAGCCGGCAGACCGATGTCGACGAGTTGGCGGTCGGCGACCGGGGATTCGGTGGGGATGGTGATCTCGTGGAGGGACGTGCCGCCATCGGCGGACGAGACGGCCTCGAGGGGATAGGGCGGCCGGGCGGCGAGGGGGGCGTCGACGTCGAGCCACCGGGCGGTCAGCGGGATGGTGGTGCCCTGCACCAGCACCGAGGTGAGCACGATGAAGAACACGGCGTCGAAGATGGTCTCGGCCTCGCGCACACCGGCCGCGAGCGGGAACGTGGCCAGGATGATCGGCACGGCGCCGCGCAGCCCGACCCACGACACCATCGCCTGAGCCCGCAGCCCGAGACGGGTCGGCGCCAGGGCGACCAGGACGGCGAGCGGTCGGGCCACGAGAACC
>JBFLYK010000051.1:0-44001 GCA_040756995.1 Actinomycetota bacterium
GAGGGGGCGGCCGCCGAACCGCAGCGATTCCCCTTCAGCGGCGAGGCCGGCCAGAAGGACGCAGCCGGCCCGGCCAGCGAGGCGTCCGCCGGCGGCGAAGGCGCCGGTGCGGCGGCGGCCGACGGCGGTGGCGGCGTCACCGTCGCCCCCGAGCGCGACGATCAGGGCCGCCCGGCCGGCCAACCGCAGCGGGTCGAGGGCGAGCCCCGGGAGGGCTTCACCGAAGGCCGGAGCCGCCGGCGCCGCCGCCGGGGGCGGGACCGGGGAGGCTACGAGGGTGCGCCGGCCGACGCCGGAGCCCAGAACCAGCGGGAGCGGGAGGCCCGTCCCTTCGAGCCGACGGGTGAGCCGATCGAAGTGCAGGGGCTCCTCGAGATCCGCGACGAGGGCTACGGCTTCATGCGGACGAACGGCTTCCTGGCCGGCCGGAGCGACGTCTACGTCTCCGCCTCCCAGATCCGCCGCTTCGGGATGCGCAAGGGCGACTACCTGAAGGGCGCCACCCGCCCGGCGGCCAGCAACGAGAAGTACCCGGCCCTGCTCCGGCTGGACGAGATCAACGGCATGTCGCCCGAGGAGGCCCGGGTCCGCCCCCGCTTCGAGGACCTCACGCCGCTGTTCCCCGACGAGAAGCTCCGGCTCGAGATTCCGGGCGATCCCAACAACCTGACCGGACGCATCATCGACCTCGTCTCGCCCATCGGGAAGGGCCAGCGCGGCCTCATCGTCTCCCCGCCGAAGGCCGGCAAGACGACGATCATGAAGCAGATCGTCCACTCCATCGAGCGGAACAACCCCGAGGTGCACCTGATCGTGCTGCTCGTCGACGAGCGGCCCGAGGAGGTCACCGACATGAAGCGCCACGTCCAGAACGGCGAGGTCGTCTCCTCGACCTTCGACCGCCCCGCCGAGGAGCACACCCAGGTGGCCGAACTGGCCATCGAGCGGGCCAAGCGGTTGGTGGAGACCGGCAAGGACGTCGTCATCATCCTCGACGGCATCACCCGGCTGGCCCGGGCCTACAACCTGGCCGCCCCGGCCTCGGGGCGGATCCTCTCCGGTGGTGTCGACTCCGGCGCCCTCTACCCGCCGAAGAAGTTCTTCGGGGCGGCCCGGAATATCGAGGAGGGCGGATCGTTGACGATCCTGGCTACCGCCCTCATCGAGACCGGCAGCCGGATGGACGAGGTGATCTTCGAGGAGTTCAAGGGGACGGGCAACATGGAGCTGCGGCTCGACCGTCGCCTGGCGGAGCGCCGGATCTATCCGGCGATCGACGTGGAGGCCTCGTCCACCCGGCACGAGGAACTGCTCTTCGACCGGACGCAGCTGCAGCAGGTCTGGAAGCTGCGCCGGGTGCTGAACGCCCTCGAGGGTGGGGCCGGACTGGAGCTGCTCATGGACAAGATCAGGTCCACGAGGAGCAACGACGAGTTCCTGGCCGAGATCGCCAAAGCGCCGACGGCCGGTTAGCCCTTTAGACTGGAGCCCCTATGAAGACCGGCATCCACCCCGATTACATGGTCTGCAACGTGCACTGCTCGTGCGGGCACACGTTCGTGACGCGGGCCACCAAGCCGGAAATGCGCGTCGAGCTCTGCAGCGAGTGCCACCCGTTCTACACCGGCAAGCAGAAGCTGGTTGACACCGGTGGCCGGGTCGAGCGCTTCCAGCGCCGCCAGGCGGCCACCGCCGCCGCCCAGAAGGCTCAGGCCGCCCAGAAGGCCGCCGCGGCGGCCAAGAAGACGGCTCCGGCGAAGAAGAAGTAAGCAGTTCGTCGCCCGGCCGCAGCTCGGCCGGGCGGGCCGATCAGCGACCGACGCTGTCGAGGACGCCGGGCTCGTCGACGGTGGTCGACGGCGGCGTCGAGGACGTTGTCGTCGAGGAGGACTCCGCCGTACCCGAGGCCGTGGCCGGGGCGGTGGTGGTCGTGGTCGGCGGCGCCGTCGTGGTGGTCGTCGTCGGCGCGGGCCGGGGCTGATCACCGGTCGGGCCGCCGATGGCGGCGTCGGGCCGCAGGTCCAGGAACAGCTTGCGGGCCTCGTCGGTCAGGTACACGACCGAGGCGCGGCCGGCCGTGCCGATCCGCCCGGGCGCCACGACGTTGGTGATCTTGGCCGGGTCGAGCCTGCGGGCCAGGGCGGCCAGGGGCAGGAGCTGGTGGGGCGGGCTGTCGAGGTCGGCGTGGCGGAGCAGGACGCCGATCCAGCGCTGCAGGCCGGCGTCGTCACCGACCTCGGCCCGGAGCTTGGCCAGGCCCGACATCATCACGTTCCCCTGGTGCAGCGACCGGGTGAAGTCGCCGTTGGGCACGTCGTAGCGGTCCCGGGAGTAGGCCAGGGCCTGGCCGCCGTTCATGTTGTGCCAGCCCGGGTCGAAGCGGGCGCCGGACATCTTGTCGTTCATCTTGCGGTCGACCCGCACGTTCACGCCGCCCAGCTCGTCGATGATCTTCTGAAAGCCCTCGAAGGCGGTGACCACGTAGTAGTCGACCGGCAGGCCGGTCAGCTTCCGGACCGTTTCGGCCATCAGCTTCGGGCCGCCCATGGCCAGGGCGCTGTTGATCTTGCCGGTCCCCTTGCCCGGGATCTGCACCCACGAGTCACGGGGGAAGCCGAGGATGGTCCCGGCGCCGGTGCCGGGGTCGACACCGATCAGGTGGATCGAGTCGCCGTTGCTCTTGCGCATGTCGCCGCCGGGACGGGCGTCGGAGCCGATGGCCAGGATCCACACCAGGTTGGTGGGCACCTCGACCGACGACGTGAAGGGAATCGCCTCGCCGTAGGGCGCGCCGTCGGGAATACCGGTCAGCTTGGGGGAGACCGGCTTGCCGGTTCCGCCGCCACCGCCGCTCTTGCGGGCGGCGCCGGTGGTGGTCGACGCCTCTTCGGTCGTCGTGGTCGACTCCTCGACGATCGTCGGGGCCGGCAGGGCGGTCGAGGTGCTCGTCGACTCCCCGACGATGAGGCCCTTTTCCGCCCGGGGGCCGCTGGAGCAGGCCGCGCTCAGCAGGGCGACGGCGGCGAGGCCGATGACGCCCGTTCTGCGAAAGGTCGGTTGGATGCGCATGGGAAAAGTGGTCGACCTTTCCAGAAGGGGTCGAAAGGCTCGGATCGACTTACACATCGGCGCGGCGGGGGCGGTGGGGTTAAGCCGGGTCCGCGCCTTCGTCCGATTCGGCCCCTACCGGCCTGGTTCCTGCCTGCGGCCGCTGATCGTTAGGGTTGACGGCGTGTTCGAGCGGCTGGCCGGTCTGGAGGAGGAGTTCGACGCGCTCGAGGAGCGCATGGGCGACATCTACGCCTCCGGCGACCAGGAGGCGGTGCGCACGGCCGGCAAGCGCCACGCCGAGCTGAAGCCGATCATCGACACCTTCCGGGAGCTGCGCCGTACCCGGGAACAGCTCGACGAGGCCCGGGAGATGGTCCGCAGCGAGACCGACGCCGAGCTGCGGGAGATGGCCCGGGAGGAGGCGGCGGAAAAGGAGTCGGCGGTGGCCGACCTCGAAGGCCGCCTCAAGGTCCTGCTCCTGCCGAAGGATCCCAACGACGAGAAGAACGTCATCCTCGAGATCCGGGGCGCCGAGGGCGGCGAGGAGGCGAACCTCTTCGCCGGCGACCTGGTGCGGATGTACCAGGCCTATGCCGCCCAGCAGGGGTGGAAGATCGAGGTGCTCTCCAGCCAGCCGTCCGACATGGGCGGCTTCAAGGAGGCCACGTTCCTGGTCAAGGGCCAGGGCGTGTGGAGCCGGCTGAAGCACGAGGCCGGCCCGCACCGCGTGCAGCGGGTGCCGGTGACCGAGAGCCAGGGCCGCATCCACACCAGCGCCGCCACCGTCGCCGTCCTCCCCGAAGCGCAGGAGGTCGACGTCACCATCGATCCCAACGACCTCCAGATCGACGTCTACCGCTCCACCGGCCCCGGCGGGCAGTCGGTCAACACCACCGACTCGGCGGTGCGGATCACCCACCGGCCGAGCGGCATCGTCGTCGCCTGCCAGGACGAGAAGAGCCAGCTGCAGAACAAGGACAAGGCCATGCGGATCCTGCGGGCCCGCCTCCTCCAGGCCGAGCAGCAGCGTCAGGCCGACGAGCTGTCGAGCGCCCGGCGGGCCCAGGTCGGCGGCGGCGGCCGGTCGGAGAAGATCCGGACGTACAACTTCAAGGAGAACCGGGTCACCGACCACCGGGTGGGCCTCACCGTCCACAAGCTCGACCAGGTCCTGGCCGGCGACCTCGATCAGCTCCTCGACGCCCTCGTGGAAGCCGATCGGGCCGCCCAACTGGCGGGGGCGAGTAGCTGATCGAGAGCTGGCGTGACCTCCATGCCGAGGTTGCCCGCCGGGTGCCCGACGGCGAGGCCCGGTGGCTGGTGGAGGAGGTCAGCGGCCTCGACCGGTCACGGTGGTCGGAGCCGGCCCCGGCGGACGGGCGCACCCGACTGGCCGCCCTCGTGGAGCGCCGGCTGGCCGGGGAGCCGCTCCAGTACGTCCTCGGGCGGTGGTCGTTCCGGGGTCTCGATCTCCTGGTCGATGCCCGGGTCCTGATCCCCCGTCCGGAGACCGAGGTGGTGGCCGAGATCGCCCTGGCCGAGGCCCGCCGGCGGAATGGCGGCGCAGCCGGCGGCGGGATCACCGTCGCCGACCTGGGAACCGGCAGCGGCGCCCTGGCCCTCGCCCTGGCTGCGGAGTTGCCGCAGGCCGAGGTCTGGGCCACCGACGTGAGCCCGGCGGCGCTGGCGGTCGCCCGGGCGAATCTGGCCGCCGTCGGCCCGTCCGCCGCCTCCCGGGTGCATTTCGCCGAGGGGATGTGGTACGAAGCGCTGCCCGCCCCTTTGCAAGGGAGGCTGCACGTGATCGTGTCGAACCCGCCCTACGTGACGGAAGCGGAGTTCGCCGGCCTCCCCACCGAGGTCCGCGATCACGAACCGACGGGCGCGCTGGTGGCCGGCCCTACCGGCCGGGAGAGCCTCGAACAGCTCGTGGCGGGCGGGTTGCCCTGGCTGGCGCCGGGCGGGGCGCTCGTGCTGGAGCTGGCCCCCCACCAGGCGGCGCCGCTGCGAGCGACGGCCGAGGCGGCGGGCTACGACGCCGTGGCCGTCCACCGCGACCTCGCTGGCCGGGAGCGGGTGCTGGTGGCCCGGCGACCGGGCAGTAAAGACACATGATCTATCCCGCCGATCCGCTGCAGGCCGAGGGCCGGGAGGCGGCGCAGAAGGCGCTGGCCGCCGGGCTGTGCGTGGCGATCCCGACGGACACCGTCTACGTCCTGGCCGTCGATCCGTTCGTCCCCGGCGCCTCCGACCGTCTCTTCGAGTTGGCCGAGCGGCCCCGGGAACAGGATCTGCCGGTCCTGGTGGGGTCGGTGTGGCAGGCCCTCAAGCTGGCTACCGCCGTCCCGGCCGCCTCCCGGCGGGTGATGGAACGGTGCTGGCCCGGGCCCCTCACCCTGGTGCTCCCCCGGGATCCGGAGGTCGCCGCCGACCTCGGCGACGACGACCTCACCATCGGAGTGCGGATGTCCGACCATCCCGTCCCCCTGGCGCTCTGCCGCGACGTCGGCCCGCTGGCCGTGGCCACCGCCGGGGGCAGCGGCGAGCCGGACTTCGAGACGGCCGACGAGGTGGCCGAGGAGTTCGGCGACGACGTGCCCGTCGTGCTCGACGGCGGACGGTGCGACGGGCTGCCGGCCACCGTGGTCGACGGGACCGGCGAGGATCTGCACCTGATCCGGGAAGGTCGCCTGCCCTGGGCGACGATCCTCGCCGCGATCGAGCCTGAGCCCTAACCGCGGCGTTCGGGCGGCGGGCGGAGGGCGGCGAGACCCTCGAGGGCCCCAGAGGCAGGGGAGGCGGCGGCCCGGTTGGCCGCCTCGAGCTCCCGGAAGACCTCTTCCCGGTGCACGGAGACCGATCGGGGGGCGTCGATTCCGATACGGACCTGGTCCCCCCGGACCTCGAGGACGGTCACGACGACATCGGAACCGATCATGATGCTCTGGTTGGCCCGGCGGGTGAGGACGAGCAACGGAGCTCCTTCCGTGGAACTCGGTTCAGGATGTGCGGACGAGGGCCTCTCGGGTGGCGTAGCGGGAGTTGCCGAGCACGGCCTGGGCCGCGGCGCGGGTGTGGCGGTTGACGACGATCGGGCCGAGCAGGTTGGCGGTCGAGGCCGCCACCGGGTCCGCCACGGTGACGATGACGAGGAGCAGCGCGTCGTCGGCCGACTTGAGCTCGAGCCGGTTGGCGGTGTCGTCGTCGATTTCGGGCTCGTAGTCGGGGAAGAACAGGCTCGGATGGGTGACGACGAACTCCAGGTCGGTGCCTTCGTCGAGGCTGCGCAGTACCGAGAACGGGCTGAGCTCGTCGCCGAGGCGGACCAGCACGAAACGGCGGACGTCGGGAAAGCCCGGCAGTCCGCCGGCGAAGTGCAGCTCCGGCAGTTCCTGGTCGGTGGGGAGATGGGTCATCGCAGGAAGTCCACCAGCGACGGCTGGATCACCCGGGCCGTGGCGCCCAGGGCGGCCTGGTAGGCCACCTCCTGGAGCTGCAGCTCGACCATGGCGGCGGGCAGGTCGACGCCTTCCACCTCGGAGAGCTGGTTCTGGGTGTCGAGCTGGTTGGCCTTGTTCCGATCCTGCATGATCTCGATCTGATGGTATCGGGAGCCGACCGCGGCCAGGGCGTTCTGCATGCGCAGGTACCCGGCGTCGAGCCGGCCGAGGTCGACTGAGGTCAGCTCCGCAGGATTCGTGCGGAGGTCCTCGGCGATGTCGGCCAGGACGTTGAAGATGTTGTCGCCGGCCGGACCGAAGATCTCTTCGCCGGTGGCGTTGACCGTGACCTTCACGCCGGGGGCGATCGTCCGCGACATCGTTCCACTGTCACCGAGATAGGTCCCGTCGTCGGCGTAGGCGGACGTCCCCGAACCGGTGCCACCGAAGATGGGCTGCTGCAGGTACTTGGTGTTGGCCACGGCCAGCAGGCTGGCCCGCAGCCCGTCCACCTGGCTGGCCAGCGCTTCGCGGTCCGTCGCCGACAGGGACGAGTTGGCGCCCTGCAGGACGGTGTCACGAACCTCGCGGAGCAGGGCCAACCCGTCGGTCAGGGCGTTGTCGGCGGTGCCGAGTCGGGCCTTGCCGTCTTCGGCGTTGCGATCGAGTTGCGTGTAACGGTCGAGGTCGGTGCGCAGCCGGAGGGCGGCCATGGTGCCGGTCGGCGAGTCCGACGGGCGCTGGATGGCCCGGCCCGACGACAGCCGGGCCTGCGTCTGCTGCAGGCGGGCCAGGTTGGCCTGGAGGCCCGCCAGCGACGACTGCGACAGGCTGCGCTGCGTGATGCGGAAGGCGGAGGACATGGCCGGGGTACCTCTCTGCTATCTGCCGACGAGGCCGGTCGAGTTGATGAGCGTGTCGAGCGCCTGGTCGATTGCGGTCAGGAACCGGGCGGCGGCGTCGTAGGCGTGCTGGTACTGCAACATGAGCGTCATTTCCTCATCGAGGTTGACGCCGCCGGCCGACTCCCGGGCGGCGTCGACGTGTTGCACGATCGCCGCCTGCACCTCGACGCGGCGGTTGACGGCCTGGGTTTCGACGCCGAGATCGACGACCAGCCGTTGGTAGCGGTCGCCGACACCGGTGAGCTCGGCGATCTGCTGGGCCACCGAACCGTCGCGGGTGGCGCCGGCCGTGGCCGAGGCGGCCACGAGGCGGGGATCGGCGGCGATGGCCGCATTGACCTGGATACCCCCGCCGGCGGCGGGCACGAAGAAGTCGTGGTTGGTCGAGCCGTCGAGGGCGTAGCCCGTCCGGTGGACGGCATTGACGGCATCGGCCAGTTCCTGGGCCGCGGTCGCCAAGCCGTCGGCGTAGCGGGGAATGACGTCGTTGACGCCGCTCAGGAGGCCGCCGGCCTGCCCGGCCACTCCGGCCGGGTAGCTGTCGCCGGCCCATGTGACCCGGACCGTTTGGGCCGGATCGGTTCCGACCTCGACCTGCAGCGGTGTGGCCCGGGTGCCCCGCACGATGGCGGTCCCGCCGACGAAGACGTCCATGTGGCCGCCGTCTCCGGGCCGGACGGTGACGCCGATCTGCTCGGCCAGCCGGCCGATGAGCAGGTCGCGCTGGTCCATGAGTTCGTTGGGGGAGAACCCGTTGTTGACCGCCGTGGCGATGTTCTGGTTCAGCTCGGCGATCCGGGCCGCCGACACGTTGGCCTCGGCGATCACGGCCGTCAGTTCGGTGATGCTCGAGGCGCGTTGCATGTCGAGGGCGGCGTCGAGTTGCCGGAAGCCGGCGGCCAGTGTCGCACCCTGCTCCACCAGCTGGGCCCGGGCGGCCAGGTCGTCGGGGTTGTTGGCCACGTCGTCGAAGGCGGCCAGGAAACTGGAGATGAGCTTGGAGATTCCTTCGTCGGAGGGCTCGTCGAAGGCCAGCTCGATGCGGGAGAGCACGTTCTGGCTCTCTTTCAGCCCGGCGTCGAGGGCGTGCTCCTGGTAGCCCCGCAGCTCGAGGAACTGGTCGCGCAGGCGGGTGGTGTGACCGGTGAGGACGCCCATCCCGGGGCCGGCGTAACGGGATTCCATGGCCGGGGTGGCGGGCCCGGCGTCGGCGATGAGCTCGACCCGCTGGCGGGAGTAGCCCTCGGTGTTGACGTTGGCGATGTTCTGGCCCGTGACCTGGAGGGCCTTGCGCTGGGCGTAGAGCGACGACAGCGCGATCCGCAGGCCGTTGAAGTCGGACACTCAGAGGGCCTCGTCGATGAGGAACGGGCGGCCGGGTTCGGCCGCCGCCGGCCGTGCGCCGTAGCCGGCGGTCACCTCGACCCGTCCGTCGCCGATGGACGCCAGGACGTCTCGCACGGCCTTCTGACCCCGGGCCAGCAGCTCCCGGTTGGCCTGCACCAGGTTGGTGATCTCGTCGGTGAGCGACAGGAAGGCCTGCCGGTGCTCGACCAGCATCCCTCGCCAGGGCTCGGGGGCCGTCTCGGCCAGCTGGCGCAGGCTGGCGCCCGACGGCAGGCCCAGATCGACGGCGACCCGGCTCACCTCAACGGCGCGTTCGAGCTCCGTCTGGCGGATCTCTTCCAGCACCATCTCCACCTCGCGGGTGGCCCGGGGCAGCCAGCGGGTACGGCCGGCAGCCAGCACGAGCTGCTCCTCGTCGAGCTTGAACAGCAACAGCTCGAGCAGGTGGCGCTCTCTCCACAGAATGGCGGAAACCTCTCGCAAGCCCATACTCGCCTCCTGTCACCACACGATCGACCGGAGCGGGGTGGACTTGAGGTCAGCCGAGCAGGCCCTGCTCGATTGCTCGGCCAACGGCATCTTGGCGGTTTTTGGCCCCGAGCTTTTCGTAGATGTGGGCGAGATGGGACTTGACCGTGGCGGTGCTCACCACTAATGCGGCGGCGATCTCCCGGTTCGAAAGCCCCTTGGCCAGCAGGTCGAGGACCTCGCGTTCCTTGACGGTGAGGGGATGGGCGGCGACCGGTGCGTTGGAGCCCAATGGCTTCGTGCCGACGAGGACGGTGAGGGCGGCGGCGGCCAGTACCCGTTCGCCGGCCGCGACCTTGCGCACCGCCGCTTCCAGCTCGTCGGCCGACGCCAACCGGGTGAGGACGGCATCGGCGCCCGACGACAGCACCGGCCGGACCTTCCCCGCTTCACTGACCGGAACGAGAGCCAGGACCCGCAGCTCGGGATAGGCCTTCTTGGCTTCCGCCACCAGGTCGGGCAGACGGGAATGGGCGGGGCTGCCGGCCACCAGCAGATCGGGACGAGCCGACCACAACCGCATCATTCCGTCGCTGGCGCTGGCCGCTTCGCCGACGACCTCGATGCCCAGATTGCCCAGAACGCTGGCCACGCCCTGGCGGTAGAGCGCCCACTCGTCGACGATCACGGCCTTAAGGCCGGAGAGGTTCGGCGGGGACGAGGACGGAGAGGTCATCTGCGCTTGACATCGGCCGGCTCGCCGGAAGGTTGAGAGATGCTTAGGGAGTTTGTCCGGACGGCCACCACGAACAGGCTATGCGTCTCTAGTCCTATCGAGCGATGGCGGAGCTTCCGGGTCATCCTGCCGGCCGGTTTACCCGCTCTTAACAGACCCGGATCATGCCGTCCATGCAGACGGCTCCCCCTTCCCACATCGACCTGGCTGCTGCGCCGTCGCGCGCCGTGGCGCCCTCTCCGGACGATCTGGTGCGGCAGCACCTGCCTCTGGTCCACCACGTGGTGGCCGACATGATCGCCCGGGTGCCGCGGCACATCCCCCGGGACGAGCTGACGTCAGCGGCGCTCTTCGGCCTCGTGCAGGCCGCCCGGGCCTACGACCCGAGCCGGGGCGTGTCGTTCGACCGGTACGCCCGCCGCCGGATGCAGGGCGCGCTGCTCGATGATCTCCGCAGCCGTGACTGGGCCAGCCGGGGGGTGCGGGCCCAGGCCCGCAAGATGCGCTCGGTGACGGACGAGCTCACGGTGAGTCTCGGCCGGTTGCCGACCGCCAGCGAGGCGGGCGCCGCCGCCGGGCTGTCGGCCAACGAGGTGAGCCGGCTCAACGATGACGTGCATCGCGCCACCGTCCTCAACTACGACTCGGTGTTCCGCGACTCGGAGGACTGCGACGCCCTCTCCACCGTCGACGCCGACCCGGGTGAGGTGCTGCTGCGTCGGGAACGGCGCGCCTACCTGCGCGACGCCGTCTCCGCTCTCCCCGAGCGCCTCCGGGTCGTGGTCGTCGGATGCTTCTTCGAAGAGCGCCCCATGCTCGAGCTGGCCAAGGAACTCGGCGTGACCGAGTCGCGGGTGTCGCAGATGAAGGCCGAAGCGCTGAACCTGCTGCGGGAGGGACTCGACGCCACGCTCGAGACCGAGTCAGCCGCGGAGGTTCCGGCCTCCGGTCGGGTGGCCCGCCGCAAGGCGGCCTACTTCGCCGCCGTGGCCGCCGGCTCGTCGTACCGGGACCGGCTCGATTCGGTGCCGCGTCCCGTCCAGCCCGGGGGTTGGGGGGTGTCCCCCCGAGAAAAAGCCGCTCAGTACCGCTCAGCTTCGTAGCTCAGCGGTCGATCGGGAAGGTCGGACCGCAACAGGGCGGCCCGAGGGGCCCGCCACGGATGAAGGGCCCTGACCCAGTCAAGGAGGAATCAAATGGGTCTGCGTATCAACCAGAACATCGCCGCCATGAACGCCTACCGGAACCTGTCGGTGACGGACGGCCAGATGGCGAAGAGCCTCGAGAAGCTTTCCTCGGGCTTCCGTATCAACCGGGCCGCCGACGACGCCGCCGGCCTGAGCATCTCCGAGGGCCTGCGGGCGCAGGTCGGTGGCCTCAAGGTCGCCGTCCGCAACGCCCAGGACGGCATCTCGGTCGTGCAGACCGCTGAAGGCGCGATGAACGAGGTCCACTCGATCCTCGGCCGTATGCGTGACCTGGCCGTGCAGGCTTCCTCGACCGGTTCGCAGGACACCAACGCCCGCACCGCGGCCCAGACCGAGCTCACCCAGCTCAACGCCGAGCTCGACCGGATCGGCAGCACCACGAAGTTCGGCAGCGTCAACCTGCTGAACGGGTCGGCGGCCAAGGTGACCGGCGCGATCACCGGCGGCACGACCGGCGCGCTGTCCGGCGCCGGCTTCACGATCGCCGGCACGGTCGGTGGCGTGAACCTCGGTGGTGGTGCCGGTGTCGCCGTCTCGATCACCAACGGCACCTACGCCACCGCCGGTTCCTACCAGACCGCCCTCCAGAACGGCCTCGATGCCGCCCTCACCGGTGCCGGCGTTGCCGCCGGTTCCGTGAAGGCGACGGTGTCCGACGTCGGTGGCGGTGTGTGGAAGGTCGAGCTTTCCAGCGCCGCCGTCGGTGCCGGTGGCACGTTCACGATCTCCGGGACGGCCGGCAACACCGGTGTGGCCAACGGGGCTTCGTCGGCTCAGGCCAACACGCTGAGCCAGACGTTCCAGATCGGGGCCAACAACGGTGAGTCCCTGTCGGTGAGCTTCAACGGCATCTCGTCGAGCATCCTCGGCACGTCGAGCCTCGACCTGGTGAACAGCGCCTCGTCGGCCATCACGGCTCTCGACACGGCCATCCAGACGGTTTCCACCAGCCGGGCCAACCTCGGTGCCGTGCAGAACCGCCTGGAGCACACGATCTCCAACCTGTCGGTCGCCACGGAGAACCTCTCGGCCTCCGAGAGCCGGATCCGTGACACGGACATGGCCCAGGAGATGGTGTCCTTCACCCGGAGCCAGATCCTCACCCAGGCCGGTACGGCCATGCTGGCCCAGGCCAACCAGGCGCCGCAGCAGGTGCTGCAGCTCCTGCGGGGCTAGCAGGTAGTCCGTAGTTCGTCGACGGGGGCGGCTCTTCGGGGGCCGCCCCCGTTCGTCTTTCCGGAGTTCCATGGACGTTCTGACCTCATTCCTGTCTGATGGCCCGGTGCGGGCCGTCCCGCCGGCCGTGGCGGCCGGCGAGCGCGTGCCCGACGCGCCGAAGGTGACGTCCGGAGTGCGGGACGTCGGCGTCGAGTTCTCGCAGCGGTCCGACGGCGTGCAGGTCGTGACATTCATCGACCGGCGGACGGGCGTGGTGATCTCTCAGACACCACCGGCGCAGGTGCTGGCCGTGGTCGACGCCCTCATGGCGAAGATCCAGGGGAGAGAGGGGTAACCGGTGGCCAACAGCTCCGTCGACGGGCTCGTCAGCGGCCTCGACACCACCACGATCATCAGCCAGCTGATGTCGCTGGAGCGCCAGCCCCAGAACCGGCTGAAGACGCTGAAAACGAGCCTCAGCAACGAGATCGCCATCTACCAGACGCTGAACTCCAAGTTCTCCACGCTGGCCTCCAAGGCGCAGGAGCTGGCCCGGATGGCCGGATGGCGGGCGATGAAGGCGTCGTCGTCCAGTACGGCGGTCACGGCCACCGCCACGTCGACCGCGGCCGCCGGCCAGCTCAGCTTCACCGTTCAGCAGTTGTCGCGGGCCGGCTCGGTCGCCTCGACCGGCACGGTCGCGTCCACCGCCGCCATCGTGGCCGGGGGTCCGGTGGTCGTGTCGCGGGGGGCCGACCGGCTGGGCTTCTCCAACCTCGGTGCCGGGGCGGGGCTCAGCACCGGTAGCCACACCATCAGCGTCACGCAGGCGACCAGTGGCGCCCGCGCCACCGGGACCGGGCCGTTGGCCGCCACGACGACGTTCGCCGCCGATGCGACGCTCGAGGTCACGGTCGACGGCGTGGCCAAGACCTACACCATCGCCGCCGGCAGCTATTCACAGGCGCAGCTGGCGTCGGCGTTGACCACGGCGTCGGGTGGCGACCTGACGGCCGTCGTCGACGGCAGCGGAGTCCTCACCGTCACGACGACCCACGAGGGGAGTGCGGCCAGCCTGGCCGTCACCGGTGGCACCGCCGCCGCTTCGCTGTCGCTGGCCACCGGGGGGCCGGCCACCACCGGGACCAACGGGCTGCTGACCGTCGACGGCGGGTCGGTGGTCACCGTGACCAGCGCCGGCCCTGGGGTGACGACGTCACTCACCGGACCCAAGGGCACGATCACCGCCACGTTCGCCTCGGGCTTGCGGGCCGGCACGGCGACCGTGGCCAACGTCGATCCCGGCGGCGGCAGCCTGGCGGCACTGGTCGACGCCGTCAACGCCGCCGGCGCCGGCATCTCGGCCGCGGCGGTCAAGGTCGGTACTGACGGCTACCGCCTCCAGCTCACGTCCACCACCACCGGCGCCGATTCCAACATCTCCGTCGACACCACGAACCTGAGCGGCGGCGTCAGCACCTTCGCCACCGTCCAGGCCGGTCGGGACGCGTTGATCCGCATCGGCGAAGGCGCCGGCGCCTATGACGTCACGTCGCCGACCGACTCGATCTCGAACCTCCTGCCGGGTGTGTCGGTCCAGCTGAACCAGGCCGACCCGGCCACCACCGTGACGATCACGGTCGCCCAGGACGGCAACGCCCTGGCCGACAAGGTGGCGGCGCTCGTCGAGGCCGCCAACAGCGCGCTGTCGACGATCAAGTCCAACTCCACCTATGACACCGAGACGAAGAAGGCGGGGTTGCTGCTGGCCGACGGCAACGCCCGGCGGCTCACCGACCGCATCCTGTCCGCCATCTCCTCGGTGGTCGACGCCAACAGTCTCGGCAGCGCCGGAGCCGTCGGGATCTCGCTGGTCAAGGACGGCACCGTCTCCTTCGACAAGGCCAAGTTCCTCGCCGCCTACGCCGCCAACCCGCCGGCGGTGGCCGCGCTGTTCCAGGAGGGCGGGACGGCCACCGACAGCCGGGTGTCGTACCTGGCGGCGTCGGACAAGACCCGGGCCGGGACCTACGCCGTCGAGGTGACGCAGGTCGCCGCCCAGGCCAGTGTCACCGGCACCGCGCTGTCGGGGGCGGGCCTGGTGGCCGCCGAGACGATCGAGGTGCGCGTCGGCGGCGCCACCGGCAACACGGCCACCTACGCCGCGTCCGCCGGAGAGTCGCTCGAGTCGGTGGCCGACGGCCTCAACGCCGCCTTCGCCCAGCAGTCGCTGGGGATCGCCGCCACCGTCGTCGCCGGGAAGCTCGTGCTGCGTTCGAGCGACTACGGCAGCAACACGAAGTTCGAGGTGCGCTCCAGCGCTCTCGGCGCCGCCGGTGAGCAGACCGGCCTGGTCGCCGCCACCGGCGTATGGGAACTGCACGCCGGCGTGGATGTCGCCGGCACGATCAACGGCGTGACGGCCACCGGCAACGGCCAGGCGCTGATCGCCCCGGCCACCGACGCCACGCTGGGCGGCCTGGCGCTGACGATCAACGCCACGACGACGGGCCCTCTGGGGACGTTCACGTACATCCCCGGGGTCGCCGCCCGGCTCGACGCCGCCGCCTCCGACGCCATCGACTTCGGTTCCGGTTCGATCACGACGGCGATCAGCGGCCGGCAGCAGCGCATCACCGACCTCGACGCCCGCATCTCCGACTGGGACGTGCGGCTGGCGGCGCGGGAGGCCACGATGCGGCGCCAGTTCGCTGCCATGGAGACGGCTCTGGGCAAGCTGCGCGACCAGAGCAACTGGCTCGCCGGCCAGCTGGCCAGCCTGCCCACCAACGCCTCGTCGTCCTAAGAGCCAGGCCGGAACGGCCGAACAGTTGGTCATGCCCGGTCGCCACGAAGGCTCCGGCCACCATCACTGACCACCTGAGAGGAAGCTCACGGATGAACGCCTCGATGATCCGGAACCGATATGTCGGCGCCAGCGTCGACACCGCCTCACCGGCCCGCCTGGTGACGATGCTCTACGACCGTCTGGTCCGTGACCTCGTCACCGCCGAAGCGGCCATCGCCGGTTCCGATCTCGAAGGCGCCAACAACGCCCTGATCCACGCCCAGGAGATCATCTGGGAGCTGGCCGCCGGCCTCGACCCCACGAAGTGGAGCGGCGGCCCGGCCCTTGCCGCCCTCTACCAGTTCATGCTCTCCGAGCTCCTGGACGCCAACGTCAAGAAGGACCTCGCCAAGGTCGTGTCCGTCCGGGAGCTCGTCGAACCTCTCCGCGACGCCTGGCACCAGGCCGCCGAACTCTCCTACGCCGGCAACGCCCTGGCCGCCCTGCCCGCATGAGCAAAGCCTCCGCCGCCAGGCCGCAAGCCTCGACCCGCACCAACGACGCCTCGTCGACCTGGACCGCCCTGCTCGATGCCATCGAGGCCGGCCTCGACGTGTTCCCGCCGGTCGTGGTGGACCAGCTGCCCGCGGACCCCGGCCCATTGCCGCCCGCCCTTCAGGACCGCGCCGTGCAGCTCCTGCACCGCATGGCCGAAGTGGAAACGGCGCTCGACGCGGCGCGCGCCGAGATAGCCCGGGAGCTGACCGGCCTCTCCGCCGCCCGAACCGCCTCGGCCATGACCGCCGCACCAAACGTGCCGCACTTCCTGGACACCCGCGCCTGACGGCACCCTCGCCCTTCCCCCGAGGCATTACCCCCCGGGCACCAAATCCCCGGGGGACCCCTCAGCAGCGCTTGGCCGAGGTGATCACCCGCCGGAGCGCCACGAGATCGACGTCGCGGTTCTCCGGCGGAATCCACTCCCAGGTGCCAGGGCCGCCCCGATACGTGTAGCCCAGGTACGTCTTCAAGTAGTGGTGGAACCGGCAGATCCGGGCCAGGTCCTCGAGTCTCGTGACCCTCGTGCGGTTGAAGCTGTTGCGGTGATCGATCTCCAGGTCGTGGTGGCGGTTGCAGCCCGGCACGATGCACTGCGGATCCCGTACCTCGAGCGCCGAGCGAAGGTGCGCCGGAACGGTGTAGCCACCATGGGCCACGGCGACCACGTCGACGCCCTTGGTCAGCAGAACCTTGAGGATCGCGTCGTCCGCCATCTCTCGGGCCACGGTGACGGGGATCGGCCCGATGCCGGGAATCTCGCACTTCTCTCCGGCGATGGTGTGACCGCGCATCAGGGCGTCGTAGTCGACGACTACGTGGACCATGGTGTTGGGCCCGGTCGGTACGGTGTTCTCAGGCTCGATGAGGCTGAGCAGCGCATCCACGCTGTGCGCCTCACGGTTCTCGAACCACCCGCCCTGGATCGCGTCGGCCACGAGATCGGCGGTGGCGGCCTCGAGCACGGCCATCCACCGGCCCAGCTCGTCCGGCGTCATGACGGCGCTGAAGTGCCCCTCGCCCTTCCGAACCCAGGCCCGGGTACGACGCCGCTTGTGCACTCGTCGGTACCGCTCATCTTCGTCGACGAGCGCCGCCGCTTCCACCCGCTGGCACTCGTCGCGAAGGTCCTTCAGCGACAGCTTCCCGGCCGCCTCGACGAGCTGATCCTCGGCCTCGGGCACCTCCGAAGCGACCTCGGCGATCTCCCGGGCCTGCACCTCTGACAGCTGCCCAGTCCTGAACGCCGCCGCCAAGGTCGGTAGCTCCCCGAGCAGCCCGGCCAGTTCCAGGCTGGCGACAGCCGGCCCGACGGCGGTCCCGGTCTTCGACGCCATCCATGCCGCCAACGACCGGAACCCCTCGCGCCGCCACACCGCCTTGTTCTCCAGCGTCGCGGCCACCGTGACACGCATCGCCGCAAAGAGCCGTTCGGCCTCGGCGCACTCCTCCACCAGCCGAGCCGCCTCCGGCACCTCGAGCTCGCCGACGTCGACCCCGCCCACCATCGACCGGACCAACGGCAGCAACTCACCCAGCGGACTATCGACCCCAGCGTTCATCATGCCCCGATCCTACCGAGAGGCTGTGACGGTTATCCCCGAAGCCACGAGCCGACAACGACCATCGTCGATGAAGCACGTTGCGGTTTGCCGGGCAGACTCTTACGGCCCGCCCTCCGTCCGAAAGACGATGACGAGCACCACCATGGCCACACCGAGCATCAGTCCAGCGGCCGCCCCGATCGCTTCCGAGATCGGAATCCCAAGCGCCGAGTGGCAGATGGTGTGTTCGACGCCGTCATAGCTGCTGGCACAACTGAGCGGAAGGAGGAACCCAACGCCGCCGACGAAGCCTCCGATCCCTCCCAGCAACGGAGGCGCCTTGCGGAGCATGGCGGCCACGAACAAGGCCAGCCCACACCCCACGACGATCAGCGGTGCTCAGATTTCAATCACCGTCTGCTCCCTGTGCCCAGCCTCCAGGGACTACGACGACCCGCCCGCATCCGAAGTTCCGGCTCGCTCGCCGTCTTGCTCGCAGTCGACACGTTCGCCGAGATTCATCAGCCATAGTGCGGAGATTGTGTGGAGGCCCCAGGGCCGAGCCAGGCGACGGCGTACTTTCCTGGCATGAAGCTGGTCTGGCGTGCGCTCCCGATTCTTGCCGTCCCGTCCCTCTTCCTGGCCGTGTCCTACCCGGTCGGTCAGGAGCGGACCCAGCAGGACCCAAGGCGGTGCACTCCCTCCACCAACCCGGCCTCCCGCCGGTGGGTCCCCCCTGACGTCGTCGCGCGCCCGGAGTTCCGTAAGGGCATCCAGGACTGCATCGATCGCCGGCGGGAGGATCGCTGGGGGCCCTGGGACGCCTGGAACCGCTTTGAACGCCTCGAACGGCTCTTGGCCGCAACGACGACTGATTCCAACCCGACGACGCCCGCTCGGTTCGGTCCACCGCCCGGCATTGCCGAGCCGCGGGTCGAGCTGGATGCCCCCGGAGCCGCACCGGATCGGCACCTTGAGCGCGCTGTTCGGTGAACCAGGCGCTGTGCCGCGAGTGTCGCCGCTTAGCGCCAAGCGCCGGCTGGACGGAAGGTGCTGGTGATGAGTCGGAGGATTTGGAGGCCGTCGCTCGGCCCGACCTTCGACCGGAATGGCACGAGGTTGGCGATCGCGACGATGCCGTTCACCGCGTAGATCGGTAAGCCCCAGAGGCCAGGCAGGATGGCCAAGCTGATCACGACGACCCCGATGTTCGCCGCCGGTCCGCCGGCTGCGACGGCGACGTCCTTCCACGAACGTGCAGGGCGAGTGCCAGAGCTGAAGCGAACATGACCGGTAAAGGGAAGCGCTCGGAGGACGACGGGTACGCCTCGGATCTCCCTCCGCCAGATCCGACGGCCGTGGCCAATGCGAAGTTCGTCGACGCGGTATCCAACTGTTCTGGCAGCAAGCAGATGCCCGAGCTCGTGGACGACGGTCGCCACGGCATCGATCATGAACACCAAGCCGAGGACCGCTGCACGGCGAAGGTCGGCAACGATGAGCGCGATGAGCGTCACCAGCACAATGGCTCTTCCGGCGCGGGTCTCCGTCAGAAAGCGCATGTGGACCGGTTCGAGAGCCGGGGGCACCGCCCCTGTTCCCCGATGGAGAGATTGTCTGCCTTGTTCCCGCGTGCCCGAAGGCAAACCCTTTCCACCCGGCCGGTGCATCCGTCCGGCATCGGCACTCTCGCTTGAATTCGGCCGCGATAATGGGCGATGGCGCCAGGTGACGAGGACTGTCCGGAGGAGATTCGGAACCTTCTAGGGAGCCTTACCGATCTTGAGCGCCGGGCGCTCGTCCTCCGATTCAGGTTCGATGGAGGCGACCCGAGGACCTTGGAGGAAGTCAGCGAAGCCACCGGGCTGTCATTGCAGGAGTTGCGTGCCATCGAGGGCAGAGCGCTCGAGCTTCTGCAGGCCGATCTGGATAGCGATTAACCCGTCCCAGATCGGCACATCCTCAGCGGGCCTGTCCTCCGCGCGACCGGTCGCGTTTGCGGCCCTATCGGGGCCCTGAGC
The DNA here is from genome assembly GCA_040756995.1 of Actinomycetota bacterium. Lineage (GTDB taxonomy): Bacteria > Actinomycetota > Acidimicrobiia > IMCC26256 > BP-133 > BP-133. The sequence goes on from JBFLYK010000051.1 coordinate 19,225, forward strand.
GCGACCGGTCGCGCTGAGGCAGGGTGGGAACAGCGCTGAAGTGCTTGATGTGCGGGCGGGGATTCGGAGCGCGCCGAGTGGTCGACCGGCGAGGTCTCGGCTTGGTTGGCGGCGCTCGATGGGGCTGGCAGAGGGCGGGAGTGTGCGGGCCCGGCGGGCTCGGGCCGGCCTATTTGGCGGGCGCCGTGTCGGCGCCGTCGGTGGGGATCGGGGGGAGGGGGGAGCGGCGGCCGGTGGCCAGGTCGATGGCAGAGGCGGTGCCGGCGGGTTCGAACAGGGCGCCGTGGCCGCCGGCCAGGCACTGGTCCTCGGTGTGGGGGCAAGGGCGGGTGTCGGTCACGGCCAGGCGGGTCGGGGTCAGCCAGATCGGGGCCAGCGCCGCTCGGGCGAGGAACCGGGGTCGGTCGCGGCGAGGCCCTGGGCCTGCGGTGGGCTGACGCCGGCCGGTCGGCTCGCCAAGGTCGAGGACGTGCACGCTGGGTGTGTCGTCGCCATCGTCGAAGGCGAGGAACCGGCCGTCGGGCGAGACGGCCGGGCGGGCCCCGGCGCTGATCGGTAGCGGCGTTCTCGTTCCGAGCGCGATGTCGACCGCCTCCCAGCGCCACTTCAGGCCCTCCGGGTCGGTCGAGCACAGGCAGTAGATCGTGCCGCTGTCGGCCGACCAGCGCGCCCACGTGCCCAGCCCGGGGGGAACGGCGTCGCTGCCGTCGGCATTGAGGACATGGAGGATCTGCTCGGCCGAGGGGCCGACGGCCGTGTCGAGCGCCGTGTCGACGAGCAGCAGCCGGCGGCCATCCGGCGACCATTCGAGTCGGGTCTCGTCGTAGTTGACGAAGCCGCCCCGGCCACGGATCGGTTCGAACCGGCGCATCCGCGGCGGGCCGTCCCCGACGATGTGCAACTCCGTGGCCCCACCTTCTGTGGCGACGTGGTAGTAGGCGAACGTCTTGCCGTCGGGGCTCCAGGCGTACCGGCCGACCCAGCCGGTCAGCTGCCGCAGGACCCGGCGTTCCCCGCCGGCGAGGTCGAGTGAGACCAGCGCCGGATCCTGCCCACCGGGCCGTTCCGCGGACAGGTACGTGACGTGCGACGGGTCGCGGAACCGGGGTTCGAAGTCGTGGCGTGTGTCACCGTCCGTCGTGAGCGCCCGGCGCCGCCCGGTGTCGGCGTCGTAGAGCCAGACGTCGCCCTTCTCCGCCCAGACCACCCGTCCGGCGTGTGCCCCCGACCCCGACGTGCTGGCGGTCGCCAACGTGGTCTCCGGGCCCGGCGCCGGTCGGCCGGCCACCCGCACCTCGACGACCCGACCGTCGTCGACCCCGGCCGTGAAGACCGCCAAACCGGCCATCAACGCCGCCGAGACGGCGGCCACCAGCTCTCGACGCCCCAGCATTCCCGTACCTCCTTCACGCCTGCAGGCGGCGCGGCTCAATCCTCACCGAACGCGCCGCCGGACGTAACTGACCTGAAGGTGAGAAATCCCTCGCCCGGGACACCGTTCCAGTCGCATCCGAACGGCGCGGGCGGCACTCTGGATCGATGCGGAAAAGGGCGATCTGGCGCCGGCGGCTCGGCATCGGCGGGCTGGCCCTGATCGTGACGGCAGTGACGGCCGGCTGCGCCCGGGGCGGCGACGACGTGAAGCTCTCCGCCGGGGAGGGCGGCGAACCGACGGCGACCACGGCGGTGTCCGTCCCGGTCACCGGCCCGGTCGACGTCGCCACGACGTCGACGTTCCCGTTGCCGCCGACGGCCCCGCCGGCGGTCCCGCCGACCGGCTCGCCCCTGGTCCCCACGCCGACCACGTCGTCCGGCTCGGTGCCTGGACCGGCCGCGAACTCGTGGTGTTGGGCGTGGCCCGCGACAACCTGAGTGGCCCTCCGCTGAGCACGGCGGCCTATGACCCGGCCATCGACCGCTGGCGGAGTCTCGCCGCGCCACCGGCCGAGGTGGCCACGAGCAAGATGACGCCGGTGATGGCGGCCTGGACGGGCAGTCAGGTCGCCCTCTACGGGGTGGCCTACGGCGAGCCGGGGAAGGCGACGGTGGCCAAGGCGGCACTGCTCGATCCCGCCCGCGACCAGTGGACCGTCGTGCCCGGGATCGATGACGCCACCGCGGTCGGACGGGCCACGGTGGCCGGCGGCCGGCTCGCCGTCCTCGGCCTGAGCCCGGGGCCGGGCGGCCCGGAGCCCCGGCTGTTCCTCTACGACGCCGCCGGGCGGAAGTGGCGCGCCAGCCCACCGGCGCCGGTGGCGATTCCCTCGTACCCGCAGGTGCCGCCGTTCTGGACCGGCCGGGAGCTGGTCATGACTCCGACCCGCAGCTATCGCGACATCCCGTCGGTCGCCTACGACCCCGCCACCGACCGCTGGCGGACGGTCGACGCCCCGATCGTGGCTGACGTTCCGTTCGGGCAGCGCGCCAATGCGCTCGACGACGGACGGGTCGTCGCCCAGGTCGACAATCCCAACGGCCCCCTCGGCCTCTACGACGCCGGCCGAGACGCCTGGGCGGGATCGGGGAACCCGGGCCAGTCCTCCTCCGGTCCGGTCGTCGTCTCCACCGGCCGCGAGGTGATCGTCTGGGGCATGGTGCAGGAAGGCGGATACGTCCGCCCGGACCAGCCGAGTTCGGCCTGGATCTGGACGCCGGTCGAAACCTGACCGGCGCTCCCATGCCGCCTACCAGGTGATGGCGGCGAAGGCGGCGTGGAGCTTCTCGGCTCGCCGGGGATTGCTGGCGGCCGCCCAGCCGATCCGGCCGAGGAGGTGGGCCCGGAAGTCGGGAAGCCCCTGGCGGTTGGCGGCGGCGGGTCCGTTCACCACCGCGTCGTGGAGGACGGCCCGGAGGCGGTCGTAGTCCGCCCGCACCACATTGGGCCGGTCGTTGACGACCAGGCCGGTGACGAGCTGGCGCTGGGCCCGGCTGCGGACGCGGGTCTTGCTGTCATTGATGCGGAAGCCTTCGTCGGCGGCGATCGTCTCGGCCAGGGCGATGATCCGGCCGGCGCGCCGGATCAGGGACCGGTCTCCGGAGATCGTGAGGTCGTCGGCGTAGCGGGTGTAGGTCGCCCCGAAGCGGGCGGCCAGCCCCGTCAGCCGGCGGTCGAGGCGGTAGGCGGCGAGGTTGGCCAGCGCCGGCGACGTCGGGGACCCCTGGGGGAGATGGGGGAGGGCCAGCGCGGCCAGCATGCGCCGGCGCCGCTCCACCGCACCGGCGTGCGGCGCCGGTGGAGCCTGCCGGCGCACCCAGGCCGGCGTGGAGGTCGTACACAGCGCCGTGAGCAGGTGGGCGACCGGCTCCGGATAGCCGGCCATGCGGAACGTCCCGAACACCCGCCCGGCCGTGACGGCGGTGAAGAACGACTCGAGGTCGAGGTGGAGCAACGCCTCGGGGCCGGCGTGGAGCCGGGCGCCGGTCACGGCGGACCGGCCCCGGGTGAACCCGTGGGCGGCGGGGTGGGGCGGGATCCGGTCGAGGATGCCGTGGAGGATCATCCGTTGGAGGTCCTTCAGTTCCCGTTTCGGTGCTTCGAGCAGCCGTCCGGAACCGTCGGCCTTGCGGATCCACGAGCGCCGGTAGTGGCGCAGACGTTCGTCACCGACCCGGTTCTCGAAGGAGAACCGGTCGGCGAACCAGTCGAGATGGTCGGGGGTCAGGCCCAGCCAGCGAGCCAGCGTCGCCGCATCCTCGATGACCGGAACGGCGAACGGGTTGGCGACCATCTGCACCCGGGGCCGGAGGAGGAAGGGCAGGTCCCACGGCCGGCCATCGCGGCCCTCCACCGCTTGCCGGAACTGCGGGCAGGCCCTGATGAACCGGGCCAGTTCCCGCGGCCCGTCGAGCGGCTTGTCGGGATACTCGTGACGGACCGTCCGCGCCAGGTCGGTGATCCATTCGCCCCGTTCCCCGAGCCTCCGCTCCCCCCGCCGGCCCATGAGCGGCGGCTCCCATCGTCCGTTCAGGAAGGCGGCGGCCAACGCCGCCGCGGCGACTGCCGGCCGACCCCGGGGCGGGGGAAAGACGTCTTCCGGCGGCTCCCCAGGATCATCGGGGTCGGCGACGTCAGCGACGATCGTCATGGCGACAGCGCCCTCCGACCCTTCCTGTCGTGACGGTGCTCGTCTGCGCGCCAGCGAAAGCGCAGCGGCGCACCGGTGATGCGTTGCGGTACCACGGTGTTCGACCCCGGGGGTGCCCCGGAGAGGCCATTGCGGCATGCGGACATGCCGGAGGCCGGCTCGGACGGGCGCTGTCGCACCTCGGGACTCTAGGCAAGAAACCGCCGTGCATTGGACAAACGAGCGCCGGTCACCTCATCTCCCGTTCACGTTCTCCGAACGGGGGAGCACGAACGCACGGAGTGCGATCCCGCTGCCATGGACAGGCGGCCCATCCAAGCTCTTCCTGGAGAACGGGTCTGTATGTCTTCGTGGTCGTGGTCGCGATGATCGACTCCACCGGTTCGGCGATCTACGCCGCCCTCAACGGGCTGGCCGCCCGCCAGCGGGTCATCGCCAACAACGTCGCCAACGTCGAGACGCCCGGCTACATCGCCGGTCGGGTCACGTTCGAGGACAGCCTGCGGGCCGCCATCGGCGGCGGTGACGCCGACGGCACCTCGGTGTCGACGCTGCGGTCGACCGACCCCGTCAACCTCAACGGGAACAACGTGTCGCTCGACAACGAGGTCGTCTCCCTCACCCGGACCGACCTCGCCTACCAGCTGATGGTCTCGGCGCTGAACTCGAAGTTCGGCCTGCTGCGCACCGCCATCGGGAGCCGTTGATGCTGTTCCCGACGTTCAGTACCGTCGGTTCCGGCCTCGGCGTCTTCCGCACCTGGATGGACGCCGTCTCCGACAACCTGGCCAACATCAACACCGTCCGCCCGACCAGCGAGGCGGCGTTCCAGCCCCGCTTCGTGGTGGCCACGGCCATCGGCGGTGGCCAGGAGGCGATGACCGGAGGGCCGGCCGGCGCCCGGGTCACCGGCATCGCCTTCGGTGACGCCGCCGGCCGTCTCATGCAGGACCCGACCAATCCGCTGGCCGACGCCGCCGGCATGGTTCGCCTGCCCGACATCGACATGGGCGACCAGATGACGCAACTCATGGTCGCCCAGCGCGGCTACCAGGCCAACCTGGCCGTCATCGACCGGGCCCGGGACGCCTACCAGCAGGCGCTCACGATCGGACGCTGACCATGGCCATCAACGCAATCGCCGGCGCCGCCGCGGCGCAGATCGCCACGACCCCGACCCTTCCGTCCACCGGCCAGATCGGCTGGACCGGCGGGGCGGGTGCGGGCCCGGCCGGCGCCAACGGCGCGGCCGCGGCCGGTGCCGCCAACGCCGATATCGCCACCGCCGCCGGCTCCGCCGTCGCCGGGACCCAGAGCTTCGGCCGGACGCTGACCCAGGCCCTCGAAGGGCTGCAGGCCACGCAGACGAAGGCCGACGGCCTGGCCGTCCAGGCCGCCACCGGCGACCTCACCAACGTCCACGACTACATGATCGCCGCCACCGAGGCGTCGCTGGCCACCGAGCTCACGGTGGCCGTGCGCAACAAGGCCGTGGAGGCGTTCAACCAGATCATGAACATGGCGGTCTGAGGCGATGGCGTCCTTCGATCTCACCACCGCCCGCCGCCGGGCCACCGCCGTCTGGTCGGGCTTCACTTCCGGTCAGAAGACCACGCTGGGACTGGCCGTGGTCGCCGTCGTCATCGGCGGATACCTCTTCACCAAGTGGGCCGCCGAGCCCACCTGGACGCCGCTCTACGGCAACCTCAGCGCCACCGACGCCGGCTCCGTGACCTCCGAGCTGGCCAGCAAAGGCGTGCAGTACAAGCTGACCGACGGCGGCACCACCGTGATGGTGCCCCAGGCGCAGGTGTATCAGCTGCGCCTCGACATGAGCGCCAAGGGTCTGCCCACCGGTGGCTCGCAGGGCTACGCCCTCCTCGACAAGCAGGGCATCACCACCTCGGAGTTCCGCCAGCGGGTCGACTACCAGCGGGCCCTCGAAGGCGAGCTGGCCCGGACCATCGGCGCCATCGACGGCGTCGCCGGTGCCGACGTGCACCTCGTCATCCCGGCCGACGACGTGTTCGCCGACGACTCCAGCCAGCCCAGCGCCTCCGTCCTCCTCCGGCCGACGACCCAGGGCAAGAAGTTCGGCTCCGACCAGGTGCGGGCCATCGTCAACCTGGTGGCCGGCAGCGTCGAGGGCCTCTCGCCGGAAGCGGTGACCGTGGCCGACTCGGCGGGACACGTGCTCTCGGCGCCGGGCGACGGCGGCCTCGACGCCTCCGGCGACGCCCAGGCCGCCCAGGCCCGCACCTTCGAGGACGGGCTGGCCCGCAGCATCGAGGAGATGCTGGCTCCCGTCACTGGCGCCGGCGGCGCCGTCGTGCGGGTCCGCGCCGATCTCGACTTCGACGAGCGCTCCACCACCACCGAGCGGTTCGACCAGCCGCCGGCCGGCCAGACCGCCCCGCTGGTCAACGAGTCGACGAGCAACGAAACCTTCGCCGGACCCGGCGCGTCCGGCGCCGCCGGCGGTGTCCTGGGTACGACTGGCACGCCGACCGACGCCGCGGCGGCCACGGCCAACAACTATCAGAAGCAGCAGGCCGATCGGAGCTTCGCCGTCGGCAAGGTCACCGAGCAGGTGAAGTCCGCTCCCGGTAAGGTGTCGCGGCTGTCGGTCGCCGTTCTGCTCGACGACAAGGTGCAGGTCCCCGCCGCCGAGATCACCAACCTCGTGAACGCCGCCGCCGGCATCGACACGCAACGGGGCGACCTCGTCTCGGTGCAGGCCATGGCCTTCGACCGCAGCGCCACCGAGGCCGCGGCCAAGGAGGAGAAGGCCGCCGCTGACGCCCGGAGCAAGGCGCAGCTCATGAATCTTGTCCGCACCGGCGGCGTGCTGCTCATCGTGCTGGTGGCGCTGTTCCTCGCCTGGCGCAGCGCCAAGAAGGCCGGCGTGACCCGCTACCCCGTCCCCGGCGTGCTGTCGGCCGGGCCCGTTCCCGCTGATGCGCTGCACGCCGCGCTGACCGCCATCGGAGCCGGCCAGACCGGCGCCGGCCTCAGCGCCGGCAACGCCAACGCCGCGGGGAGCGCGTCGCTCGCCGCGCCGGCGAACCTCGGGGCCGTCGAACCGGGTGAACCCCGGGGGTTCGGGGGTGTCCCCCGAAATGACAGCGCCAGCCCGGCGCTGCCCAGCGCCTCCTCCGCCGTCAACGACGAGCTCGCCGAGCTCATCGAGCGCCAGCCCGACGAAGTCGCCTCCATCCTCCGGGGCTGGCTGGCTGACCGGAGGTCGTGATGGCCCGCGACCGAACCTTGACCGGCGCCCAGAAGGCGGCGGTATTCATCCTCCACATGGGCAAGGAGCGCTCCGCCGAGGTGCTGCGTTCCATGCGGGAGACCGAAGTGGCCGAGATCATGGCCGAGGTCGCCCGGATGCGGACCGTCAACAGCACCCTGGTCGAAGAAGTCGTCGGCGAGTTCAAGGAGATGGCCGAGGCCAAGGTGACGATCACCGCCGGCGGCCTCGAGCGGGCCCGCACGCTGCTGGAGGAGAGCCTCGGCGGCGACAAGGCGACGGAGATCCTCGACCGGGTGACCGCCTCGCTGATCGAGCTGCCGTTCGAGTTCCTCCGGCGGGCCGACCCCCGCCAGGTCCTGTCGTTCATCCAGGACGAGCACCCTCAGACCATCGCCCTCGTGCTGGCCTACATGACGCCCGACCAGGCGGCGATGGTGATGAGCGGGCTGTCCGAAGACCTGCAGCGCGACGTCGCCATGCGCCTCGCGGTGATGGACCGCACCAGCCCCGAGGTCGTGGCCCACGTCGAGCAGATGCTGGAGCGGAAGCTGTCGTCGGTGCTCCAGCCGAGCGAGCTGTCGTCGGTAGGCGGCGTGCAGAGCCTCGTCGACATCCTCAACCGCTCCGACCGGGCCACCGAGCGCCTCATCCTCGAGGGCCTGGAGAACGAGGATTCCGAGCTGGCCGACGAGGTCCGCCAGCGCATGTTCGTCTTCGAGGACATCGCCGGCCTCGACGACCGCTCGATCCAGCTGGTGCTGCGCCAGGTCGACTCCAAGGAGCTGGCCGTGGCGCTCAAGGGCGTGCGCCAGGAGGTCCGCAACGCCATCACCCGCAACATGTCGGAGCGGGCCGGGGCCAACCTCCTCGAAGAGATCGCCCTGCTCGGCGCCGTCCGGCTCAAGACCGTGGAAGAGGCGCAGGGCGCCATCGTGCGGGTCGTCCGGGCCCTGGAAGAGTCGGGCCAACTGGTCCTCGTGAGGAGCGCCGATGAGTTCGTCGAGTAGCGCCCGGGTCCGGGTGCTGCGGGGCGTCTCGTTCGAGCGGGCGTTCTCGCCGCTCGAAGCGGAGCTGCCCGGCCCGCCGGCCGAGGTCGATCCCGCCGTGGCCGCCGCCGAGGAGCAGCGGGGTTACGACGACGGCTACCGGGCCGGCATGGCCGAGGGGCTCGCCGCCGGGCGGGCGGCCATGGCCGCCGAGTCGGCCGCCGCCGTGGCCGGCCTGGAGGCCGCCGCCCGAGCGCTGGTCGACGCCGCGGCCGACCTCCGGCGCCGCCAGGCGCTGGAGCTGACCGGCCTGGAGGACGCGCTGGCCCGGGCCGCCGTCGACCTGGCTTCCGCCATCGTCGGACGGGAACTCCAGGTGTCCGCCTCGCCCGGCGCCGACGCTCTGGCCCGCGCCCTGGCGCTGACGCCCGCCGGTTGCACAGCCGTGGCCCGGCTGCACCCGGCCGACGCCGAAGCCCTGCAGGAGACCGCCGACGACATCGCCGATGTCACCCCGGGAACCCTGACGCTCATTGCCGACCCGGCCATCGAACGGGGCGGCTGCATCCTCGAAGTCGGCGACTCCCGCATCGACGCCCAACTCGGGTCGGCGATCGACCGGGTCCGGGCCGCTCTGCTGGGGGACCGATGAGCCGGGTGCGGGTCCTCGAACCTCGCCGGCTGGCGGCCGCCCTCGAGGCGGCCCGTCCCCGCCGCTTCGGCCGGGTCGAGCGGGTCGTCGGCATCCACCTCGAGGTGTCGGGGCTCGACGCCGCCATCGGCGACGCAATCGTGATCTTCGCCCCCACCGGCAAGGTCGGCGGCGAGGTCGTCGCCCTCCACGGCGACCGCATCGTGTGCATGCCGTTCGGCGATCTCCACGGTCTGCGGACGGGCGCCCCGGTGTGGACGCCGGGCCACCCGCCCACGATCTCCGTCGGTCGGCCGCTGCTCGGCCGGGTGCTCAACGGGCTCGGCCAGCCGATCGACGAGCGACCGCTGCCGGCGGGCCTCGAGACGGTCACGGTCGACGGGACGGCGCCGCATCCCTTGCTGCGGGCCAATGTCGACCGGCCCCTGCCGCTCGGGGTGCGGGCCATGGACACGCTGATCCCCTGCGGCCGCGGGCAGCGGCTCGGGATCTTCGCCGGCTCCGGCGTTGGCAAGTCGTCGCTCCTGTCGATGATCGCCCGGGGCACCGAAGCCCAGGTCTCCGTGCTGGCCCTCGTCGGGGAACGGGGCCGGGAGGTGCGGGAGTTCCTCGAGCGTGACCTCGGTCCCGAAGGGCTCGCCCGTTCGGTGGTGGTGGTCGCCACCTCCGACCAGCCGGCGCTCGTCCGGCTGCGGGCCGCCTTCACCGCCACCCGCATCGCCGAATGGTTCCGGGATCAGGGAATGGACGTCGTTCTCATGATGGACAGCCTCACCCGCTTTGCCATGGCGCAGCGGGAGGTGGGACTCTCGGCCGGCGAGCCGCCCGCCACCCGGGGCTACCCGCCGTCGGTCTTCTCGCTCCTGCCCCGCCTGCTGGAGCGGGCCGGGGCGGCCGAATCCGGTTCGATCACCGGCCTCTACACCGTGCTCGTCGACGGCGACGACATGGACGAGCCGATCGCCGACTGCGCCCGTTCGATCCTCGACGGCCACGTCGTACTGTCCCGGCGCCTGGCGTCGATGGGTCACTTTCCGACCATCGAGGTGCTCGACTCAGTCTCCCGGGTGTCGGGAGCGATCACCACTCCGGAGCAGAAGGCCGCCGCTGTGGGCCTGCGCCGCCTCCTGGCCGCCGAACGGGAGGTCAAGGACCTCGTCGAGATCGGCGCCTACGCCGCGGGCACGAACCCTGACGCCGACCGGGCGCTGGCGCTGTCGGCCGACATCCGCCGCTTTCTCTGTCAGGACATGGACGAGGTCGCTCCCGCCGCGGAGAGCTGGGCGCGCCTCCGGGAGCTGGTCGCGTGAAGAAGTACACGTTCTCACTGGCCAAGGTGCTGCGGGTGCGGCGCATCGAGGAGGAGCAGGCGGCCGCCCGGCTGGCCGCCGCCCGGAGCGCCGCTGCCGCGGCGGCGGCCAAGGAGGTCGGCGCCACTCACGCTCTGGCCTCCCGGTGCGCCCGCGGCGGGCTGCAGCCGGCCGCCTCGTTCCTCGCCTGGAGCGAGACCACCATGCTGGCCGGTGAAGCGCTGAGCGACGCCCGGGCCGATGTCAAGGTCGCCGACGAGGAACTCGAAGCGCGGCGGGGCGAGTGGTCGTCCGCCGCCGCCCGGGTCTCGGCCCTCGAGAACCTCGACGAGCGGGGCCGGGAGGCGCACGCCGTCGAACGCCGGCGGGAAGAGACGAAGACCGCCGATGACATCATTACTGTACGGAGCGGCTCACGCCGCCCAGATCAGGGGGACACCCCCTGTCCCCCGGGCCGCTGGGACCGGCCGTGACCGTCCCCGCCATCACCGGAGGCGACGGGATCGCCGCCGTCCAGAGCCGCATCAGCGAGATCCAGTCGCGCTTCATGAAGGCGCCGAACGTCTCGTTCGGCACCGTGCTGTCGAATCAGCTCGGTGGGCTGCGCACCGGCGCCTCGCTGGCGGGCGGCGACCGGACCGTTCCGGTGACCCCCCGTGCTCCGGGCGAGCGGCTGCCCGACGGGCTCTCGCCGGCCATCGACATCGCGCAGCGGTATCTCGGCGTGCCCTATGTGTGGGGCGGCGAGTCGCCGTCGGGCTTCGACTGCTCCGGGCTTCTCCAATTCGTCTACAAGCAGCTCGGCGTGAACCTCCCCCGGGTCGCCGCCGACCAGGCCCGGGCCGGCCAGCCGGTGGCCAGCCTCGCCGAAGCCCGCCCGGGCGACCTCGTCGCCTTCGGCCAACCGGTCGACCACATCGGGATCTACGCCGGCAACAACCTCATGGTCGTCGCCCCGAAGACCGGTGACGTCGTGAAGGTGCAGGAGATCTACCGGACGCCGAGCGCCATCCGCCGCGTATTGCCGTCGAACGTCCCTGCGTCGTTCGGTACCGACCTCAGTGGCCAGCGGTCGATCCTCCTGTCCGCCCTCGGAGGGTTGTCATGAACCTCGTCCCGATCGCCGCTCCGCCCGCACCAGGCAACGTGACCGCTGCCGACGATCCGGCGGCCGCCGGCTCCGGCGACTTCACCGCCCTCCTGGCGCTGCTGGTCGGAACCGCCTCCACGACGCTGCCGCTCGACAACCGCCCGGTGGAGCCCGGTGCCCCGGCGGCCTCGCCGCTTCCGCCTCCCTCCGAGTCGATCGCCGAACCCGGCGCGACCCTTCTCCCCCAGATGCCGACGCCCACCGCCGCGATGTCGCAGGCCTCGGCCCCTGATGCGCCCATTGCAGCAATGACCAGTGCAGCCCCGGCGCCGGTGACCGGCGCGCCGGTTGCAGAAGTGCAGGGTGCGCCAATTGGACAGGTGTCCGCGGCGCCGGGTGCCACGGCGGTCATTGGCGACGAGCCGAATGCACCGGCCGAGGCACCGACGCCGAGATCCGATTCGCGTCGGGCCCAGCCGGCCACCCCGGCGGTCCCGGCCAACCCAGCCAACCCGGCCGACCGGGCCCAGCCGGCGATATCGGCGCAGCCCGCTGAGCCTGCCGCCCCGGCGCAACGGGGCGAGCCGGTCGTCGGGGCACCGGTCGAAGCTTCGGTGCCAACGTCAACGCCAACCGGCGCCAGCGACGAGCCGCAGCGCCCACCGACGACCGGCTCCGCCGACGAGCCCGAGCGCCGGCCGGTGACGATGACCCTTCCCGATGCCGCCCGCTTCGAGCGGCCGCCGCTGGGCGGTCCCGCGGCCACTGCACCGCGCACCGAGTGGGCGCAGCATCCGCTGCCGCCCGCCAGCTCGCACGAGCGGCTCCCGGTCGACGTCGAGGCATCCGAGCACCCCGGGGCTCTCCCGTCCGCCACGGCTGTCGGACACCCGACGGCCCCGGCCGGCGCCTCAGCCACGCCGGCGGCCGCCATTCCGTTCCTGGCGGCCACCCGGGCCGAGGCTCCCGCCGCCGTCGACGCGCCACCGGCCGCTCCGGCCCCACCGGTGCCCGTCCCGGACCAGATCGTGTCGGCTGTCGTCCCGTTGCACGGGCGGGGCGACGGCCGGCACGAAGTCACGCTGGAGCTCCGACCGCACCACCTCGGCAGCATCCGGGTCGAGGTGTCCGTCGAGCACCAGACCGTCCATCTCATCCTCCACGCCGCCGAGCCGGCCACCAGCCGGCTGCTGTCGGCCGCTCTGCCCGAGCTGCGCGCCGCGCTGGCCGACGCCGGCCTCACTGCCGGCCACGTCGGCGTGGGCCTCGACGGCGGAGGCGGCGCACGCCACCGGCGCCAGACGGACGACCGCGACCGCGATCTCCACCGGCCGGCCGCGGCCGCCGGTGCCGGCGGCGGCGCCGCCCACGAACCCGGATCCGTCCGCACTCCCCGCCCGGCGGCCGCCGGCCGGCTCGACCTGTTCCTCTAGGACGAAAGGAGCACCGGTGACCATCGATGCCCTCCGGATCGGGCTGACCAACCCGCCCACACCGACCAGCGGTCCGACCGACGGTGCCACCAGCCAGCTCGACCCTCAGACGATCGGCAAGGACACCTTCCTCAAGCTCCTGGTGGCCCAGCTCAAGTTCCAGAACCCCATGGAGCCCGTCGACAGCTCGCAGTTCATGGCTCAGACGGCGCAGTTCACCATGGTCGAAAAGCTCCAGGCCCTGGCCGCTCAGACCGACGCCCTCGTCGCCGGTGAGGCGTCGCAGCGGGCCACCGGCCTCCTGGGCCGCCAGGTCACGTACCTCGATGGCGGTGTCGAGAAGACCGGCGTCGTGACCGGCACCAGGTTCGGCACCGACGGGCCCGTCCTCCGGCTCGGTACGACCGAGATCTCACTCCGTGACGTCCGCGAGGTCTCCCTCGCCCCGACCGCCTAACCCCCGCAACCAGAAAGAGGAACCGCATGCTCCGCTCCATGTTCTCGGGGGTCTCCGGCCTCCGCAGCCACCAGACGATGATGGACGTGATCGGCAACAACATCGCCAACGTCAACACGGTGGGCTACAAGTCGGCCACCGTCGTCTTCCAGGACCTGCTGAGCCAGGCCATCCGGGGGGCGGGGGTCCCCGACGACTCGACCGACGGCGCCGGCGGCACCAACCCCGCGCAGGTCGGCCTCGGCGTGACGATCACCGGGATCGCCAACAACTTCACCCAGGGTGCGTCGCAGCTCACCGGCCGGTCCACCGACCTGTCGATCTCGGGCGACGGCTTCTTCGTCGTCCGCGACAACGGCCAGCAGCTCTACACCCGGGCCGGTTCGCTCAACTTCGACGCCCTCGGCCGGCTCACCACCGCCGACGGCTCCATCCTCCAGGGCTGGACGGCCGACGCCAGCGGCACCATCAACGCCAACGCCGCCGTCGGCGATCTCTCCATGCCGCTCGGCCAGAGCACCGCTCCGCAGGTCACGGAGAACGTCCGGCTCGGCGGCAACCTGCCCGCCGACGCCGCCGTGGGTACGGAGATCGTGACGTCGCTCACCGTCTACGACGTCCAGGGCAAGCCCATCGACGCCACCTTCACGTTCGAGAAGACCGGCACCGACGCCTGGACCGTGACCGCCACCATGCCGAACCAGACCACCTCGGCGCCGGTGACCGTGGGCACGGCCAACCTCGTGTGGGACGCCACCGGCACCCCGCCGGCCTTCAACCCGGCGCCGTCCCTGACGCTCAGCCCGGCCGCCACCACCGGCGCGTGGGCCGGCGGCACCATCGCCATCGACTTCGGCGCCACCACCGACGCCACGGCGCTCCGGCAGTTCGCCGGTCAGTCGAGTGTCGCCGCCCTCTCCCAGGACGGCTCGGCCCTCGGAACGCTGCAGTCGTTCACCATCGGCCAGGACGGCGTCGTCACCGGCGTCTTCTCCAACGGCCGCACCCGGGCGATCGGCCAGATCGCCCTGGCCGGCTTCTCCAACGCCTCCGGTCTGGAGAAGACGGGCAGCTCGCTCTACCGGGCCAGCGTCAACTCCGGCCTGCCCCAGATCGGCCAGGCCGGCAGCGGGGGACGGGGCGTACTGGCCGGCAGCACGCTCGAGATGAGCAACGTCGACCTCGCCCAGGAGTTCACCAACCTGATCATCGCCCAGCGCGGCTTCCAGGCGAACTCCCGGGTCATCACCGCTTCGGACGAACTGCTGCAAGACCTCGTCAACCTGAAGCGATAGCCCGGACGGGGGGCTGGTAAAGCCCCCAAGCCCTCAGGTCGGCTCCCGTCGAGCCGATCTGAGGGCTCGTCACGGGCGCCACGGACCGGCACCTGACACCCTCCAAGGACGGAGCGATGATCATCCTGACCCGCCTCAACGGCGAACAATTCGCCATCAACTGCGATCTGGTCGAGCGCGTCGACGCTCACCCCAACACGGTGCTGACGCTCGTCGACGCCACGAAGTACATCGTGGCCGAGTCGCTCACCGAGGTGGTCGAGCGCGTCCGCGACTTCCGCGCCAGCGTGCTGGCCCGCAGCGCCGAAATGACGCAGCGCCTCCCTTTTGAGGGGCCGAACGCCGCGGCCACCGTGTCGCCGGTGACGGCCCTCCGGCTCGTCAACGACCAGGACGAGGGCTGAAATGGATCCGGGAACTCTCGTCGGGATCGGTCTGGCCTTCGCCGCCGTCTTCATCTCCATGATCATGGAGGGCGGCAACCCGGCCTCCATCCTCCTTCCTCCCGCCCTGCTGCTCGTCTTCCTCGGGACCTTCGGCGTGGCGCTGGCCTGCGGCCTCATGAAGGACGCCACCGGCGCCCTGGCCGCCGTCAAGACGGCGCTGATGGGCAAGAAGCACTCGGCCGACGAAACCGTCGCCACCCTCGTCTCGTTCGCCGAGCGGGCCCGCCGGGAAGGCCTGCTGGCGCTGGAGGAGATGGCCAAGACGGTCGACGACCCCTTCATGCGCAAGGGAATCGAGCTGGCCGTCGACGGCACCGACCCCGACGAGCTGCGCGACATCATGGAGGCCGAGATCGCCTCCAAGAAGGCGGCCGACAAGGCCGGCGCCAAGTTCTTCAACGACATGGGCGGCTTCGCCCCGACCCTCGGCATCATCGGTACCGTCCTCGGTCTGATCCACGTGCTCGAGAACCTGTCCGAGCCGGAGAAGCTCGGTCACCTCATCGCCGGCGCCTTCGTCGCCACCCTGTGGGGGGTGATGTCGGCCAACGTGCTGTGGCTGCCGATCGGCAACAAGCTCAAGCGCGTCGCCGAGATCGAGGCCCATCACATGCAGCTGGTGATGGAGGGCGTGCTGGCCGTGCAGGCCGGAGCCAATCCCCGGGTCATCGAGCAGAAGCTGCTGTCGTTCCTCCCCGCCGCCGAGCGGCCGGAGAGCACCGAGAAGGCTGCCTAGCCGATGGCCACCGCCACGGCCAAGAGTCACCGCCGCTCCCGGCTCCACGAGGAGCACGAGGAGCACGTGAACCACGAGCGCTGGCTGATCACCTACGCCGACATGATCACGCTGCTCATGGTGCTCTTCATCGTGCTGTACTCGATCTCCCAGGTCGACCTGGCCAAGTTCCGTCGCCTCAAGGAGGGCATCGCCGGCGGGTTCGGCGGCCCGTCGGCGGCCGGTGCGCTCAACGGCGGGGCGGGCCCGCTCCCCGGTGGCGCCGGTGTCTTCGACTACGGGCTCAGCGGCACTCAGGCGGTGACCTCGGCCCAGGCCGCCCAGGCGGCGCTGGCCGACGCCCAGGCCCGCACGGCCGGCGCCCGCCAGCAGCGCTCCGTCCTCCAGGGCGCGCAGCAGGAGATCCAGCGCAGCCTCGACAAGGAGGGGCTGGGCGACACGGTCAAGTTCCGCCTCGAGCCTCGCGGTCTCGTCGTCACCATCGTGAGCGACCGGGTGCTCTTCGAGCCGGGCCAGGCCGATCTGCGGCCCGAGGGCCGGGAGGTGGTCAACAAGCTGGCGTCGGCGCTCGGCCGGCTGCCCAACCGGCTGTCGGTCGAGGGCCACACCGACAACGTCCCGATCTCGGGTCGGTATCCGTCGAACTGGGAACTGTCGACCACCCGGGCCACCACGGTGCTGCGGGAACTGATCGAGCGGCACGGGCTCGCACCGTCGCGCCTGCAGGCGGCGGGCTACGGCGACCAGCAGCCGGTGGTCGCCAACGACACCGCCGACGGCCGGGCGGCCAACCGACGGGTCGAGCTCGTCGTGCTGGCCGATGTGGCCGCCGCCCTGGCCGACATCGCCGCCGGCGGCGATCCGCCCGTCGGCGTCATCACGGAAGGACACGACTGAGATGGCGAAGAAGAAGACGGGCGACGGCGACGCGGCGCCGGGGGGCGGCAAGGGCAAGACGATCGTTCTCTACGCCCTGGCGGCCATGGGTGTGCTCGGCGGCCTGAAGGGATTCGTGCTCGGGGGCGACAAGCCGGCGGCGGCGGAGGGCAGTGCCGCCACGACGACGACCACGAAACCCGGGCCGATCATCACGCTCGACCCGATCACCGTGAACATCAAGGGCGACCGGTTCCTCAAGATCGGTCTCGGGCTGCAGCTCTGGGGCAAGTACGAGGCCGGCGCCGGCCACGGAGCGCCCGATTCGGACGACCCCACCAAAGGCTTCGCCCGGGCGCTGGATCTCACCATCGAGACGTTCGGCGGGCACTCGTACGACGAGCTGGTCACCGTCGAGGGCCGGGCCAAGGCCAAGGAGGAACTGGTCGAGAAGCTGAAGCACGCCTACCACGAAGAGGTCGAAGGGGTCTACTTCACCGATTTCGTCATGCAATAACCGGGAACCTCGCCGCGCGTCCGCTCCACTGACTCAACTCGGCCGCGCCCTCGTCGATCGATGGGGGCATGCCGTCCCCCAGCGCGACACCGGTCGCCTACGACTTCCGCCGGCCGAACAAGTTCACCCGGGAGCACGTCCGCGCCCTCCAGATCGCCAGCGAGACCTTCGCCCGGCAGTTCACGACGGTGTTGTCGACGACGCTGCGCGCCGTCTCCCAGGTGCAGGCCAAGGGCATCCACCAGCTGACCTACGACGAGTACATCCGGGACATCCCGAACCCGACGTACCTGGCGATCCTGGCGTTGCCGCCGCTGACCGGGGCGGCGATCTTCCACCTGCCGCTGCCGGTGGTGATGACCGCCGTCGACCGCCTGCTCGGAGGCCCGGGCTCGCCGCTGGCCGTGCATCGGCCGCTGACGGAGATCGAGCAGTCGCTGATGCGCGATCTGTTCGGACGGGTGCTGCGGGAACTGGCCTACGCCTTTGAGTCGCTGACGGCGCTGGAGCCGGTGGTCATCCACCAGGAGTCGAACCCGCAGTTCGCCCAGATCGGTTCGCCCAGCGACATGGTGATCGTCTTCGACTACGACCTGCGCATCGGCGGCCAGCAGGGAGAGGCGACGCTGTGCATTCCCTTCGCCGCCCTGCAGCCCGTTCTCGACGAGGTGACCGGCAACTCCATCCTCGCCGGCCGGGTCGAGGCCGACGCCGAGTCGGTGCGCGACGCCCTGGCCGGGCGGGTGGGCGGTGCGCCGGTGACGGTGAGCGTGTGCTTCCAGCCCGTCGTGCTGCCGTTGGCCGACATCGTGGACCTCCAGCCGGGCGACGTCCTGCCCCTCGATCACCGGGTCGACGTTCCGCTGGCCGTCTCGGTCGGCGGGGTGCCGCGCTTCGCCGCCAAGCCGGGCCGGCGGGGCAAGCGTCTGGCTTGTGTGATCACCTCTGTCGCCCCGAAGGAGAGCGCATGACCCCCGGTCCCTCCATCGCCGCCCCGGCCGCCGTCGACGAGGCCCTGGCCGCCGCGGCGGGCGCCGCCTGCGAGGTGCTGCCCGCCGCCGTCGAGTGGTCGGGACAGACCGTCGACGGCCCGGCCCCCGTCCCGCCGGGCGCGGCGGCGCAGGCGGTGGCGGCCACGCTGCCCGGCCTCGGGCGGCTCGTGCTGGCGGTCGCCGCGCCGTTGGCGCAGGAGGTGCAGTCCGGTCCGCCTCCGGCTCAGGATCTGGCGAACGGGCTCCGCCCGGCGTTGACCGCGGCGGCCGGCGCCTTCGGCGTGCCGGCCGCGGCGCTGGCCGACTACGGCGAGGTCGACGTGGCTCTGCTCGCTCCCGGCGCCGGCGAGGAGGCCCACGGCCTCCTGCTCGTCGACGGTGACACCCACCGGGCCACCCTGTCGTTCGTCGCTCCGGCGGCGGCGACGGCGGCGACGACGGTGGCGGCCGGCGTCGCCGACCACGAGTTCACGCCGCTCGCCGCGCCGGCGGGCTCGTCGGCCCCGGCCGGTGATGCCTCCGTGCGCACCGGCCTGAGCGGCCCCATCGAGCTGCTCCACGAAGTCGAGATGGGCGTGACGGTCGAGCTCGGCCGGACCCGCATGCTGGTGCGCGACATCCTCGACCTCAGCCCGGGTTCGGTCATCGAGCTGGACCGGGCGGCCGGTGCCCCCATCGACGTGCTGGTGAACGGCACGCTCATCGCCCGGGGCGAGGTCGTCGTCATTGACGAGGAGTTCGGGATCCGCATCACCGAAGTGATCGGCTACGAGGAAGGGGCGCGGCCCGCCCGCTGACCCTTTACCGTGGACACCTCGCTCGTCGCCCTCCTCGTTCGCGTCGTCGTCTCCCTCGGCGTCGTCCTGGCCGTCATGGCCGGGGCGGCGGCGGTGCTGCGCCGCAGCGGTGTGGTGGGCACGGCGGGAACGGCCCGGCGGGGGTTCCGGCGCCGGCCGGCGCCGGTGGAGGTCATCGCCCGCCACGGTCTCAGCCGCGGCTCGTCGGTCGCCGTCGTGCGGCTCGGCGAACGGGCGCTGGTCCTCGGTGTGACCGAGCACCAGGTGTCGCTGTTGACCGAGATCGATCCGGCCGAGCTGGACGCTCCGCCTGATCCTCCCGATGCTGCTGCAGGACCCGCCGGCCCAGGGATCGGAGCCGGTGCCCTCCCATGGAAGGTCGCCCTCGAGCAACTGCGGGAACGGACCGTCCGCCGGTCCTGACCTCCGCAGCTCGGAGACCATCTGATGCTGACCCTGCGGGGCCGGCGCGCCGCTGTGGCGGGCCTGCTCATCTTCTTCGCCTGGCTGGCGGCCGGCGCCGTACCGGCCGCCGCCGTACCGGCCGCCGCCGACACGCCCGTCGGCTCCGGCGCGCCCGGCGCGTCCGCCCCGGCGCCGGCCCGGGGCGCGGCGGCGACGACGCCGGCGCTGCCCGATACCAACACCACCGGGGCCCCGGTCACGGGCGGCACCGACGCCAAAGCCTCGGTCAGCCTCGACCTCGGTGGCGTCGGCGGCAAGCCCAGCCAGAGCCTGATGATCATCCTGCTGATCACCCTGCTGTCGGTCGCGCCGGCGCTGCTGATCATGGTGACGAGCTTCACCCGCATCGTCATCGTGCTGTCGCTGACCCGCAACGCCATGGGCCTCCACACGATCCCGCCCAATCAGGTGATCGTGGGCCTGGCCATGTTCCTCAGCTTCTTCGTGATGTCGCCCACATTCGGCGACATCAACCGCGACGCCATCCAGCCACTGCTGAAGGGGGAGAAGACCCAGAGTCAGGCCTACGAGTCGGCGGTGGCGCCGCTGCGGACGTTCATGCTCAAGCAGACCCGCAAGGGCGAGCTGGCCATGTTCAGCTCCGCCGCCAACGACGGGAAGCGACCGGAGAAGCCGGAGGACGTCGGCCTCGCCGCGCTCATTCCCGCCTTCATCCTCTCGGAGCTGAAGACGGCCTTCATCATCGGCTTCGTCGTCTTCATCCCCTTCCTGGTGATCGACATCGTCGTCTCCAGCTCGCTCATGTCCATGGGGATGATGATGCTGCCGCCGGTGTTCGTTTCGCTGCCGTTCAAGCTGCTTCTCTTCGTCATGGTCGACGGCTGGGGCCTCATCGTCCGCTCGCTGCTGAAGAGCTTCGCCTGATGGACACCAACGTCGTCGAGATCGCCGTGCAGACGATGATCATCTGCGCCAAGCTCTGCGCCCCCATCCTGATCGTGAGCCTGGCCGTCGGCCTCCTGGTGTCGCTCTTCCAGTCGGTGACGCAGATCCAGGAGGTCACGCTCACCTTCGTGCCCAAGCTGATCGGCGTCGGGCTGGTCCTGATGCTGAGCGGCCACTGGATGATGTCCGAGCTGATCGGCTTCACCAACCACCTCTTCGACATGGTGCCCCGACTGCTCCAGTCGGCGTGACATGACCGTCGATCTGGCCCCGGCGCTCGTTTCCGGTTACCTGCTGGCTCTGGTGCGGGCCGCGGCCTGGGTGTTCGTGTGCCCGCCCTTCGGGAACCGGACCGTGCCGATGACGGTGAAGATCGGCCTGGCCGCCGCCCTGTCGCTGGTCGTCGGGCCCCGCCTGGCCGACCAGGGCGTTCCCCTGGAGGTCGGGCCTTTGCTCAGCGCCGCCGTCCTCCAGGTCGCCGCCGGCCTGGCCCTGGGGTTCCTCGGCGTGCTGCTCTTCGCCACGTTCTCGTTCGCCGGCGGGCTCATCGACCTCTTCAGCGGTTACTCCGTGGCCCAGCTCTTCGATCCCGGCAACCAGGCCCCCGTCAGCATCTTCGGCCAGTTCTATTCCGTGCTGGCCACGACGCTGCTCTTCGCCATCGACGGGCACCTGCTGCTCGTGCGGGGTTTCCTCACCTCGTTCACCGCCGCGCCGCTCACGTCGCTGTCGACCGACACGCTGGCCGAACTGCTGACCGGTGACCTCGCGCTCTTCTTCGTCTCCGCGCTGGAGATCGCGGCACCACTGCTGGCCGCGCTGTTCCTGGCCGAGGCGGCCCTCGGTCTCCTGGCCCGGGCCGCCCCCCAGATGAACATCTTCGTCCTCGGCCTGCCGGTGAAGATCCTCGTGACGCTGACGCTGGCCGGCCTGGCCCTGCCGCTCCTGCCCGACGCCGTGAGCGGCATGGCGAACCAGGTCGTCAAACAGGGTCTGGGCCTCATCCGCGGATGAGCTCCGACAAGACCGAACAACCAACCGCCAAACGGAAGCGGGAGGGCCGCCGCGACGGCAACCTGGCCCGCTCCACCGAGGTCGTGGCCTGGGCCCAGATGCTGGCCGCCGCCTTCCTGCTCCCGGCCTGCCTGGGCCTGGGAAGTCGGTCGCTTCGCGAGGTCATGGTCCGCGTCGGGGTACTGGTGAGCCGGCCCGACACCGATGCCGCCGTCGGTCTCCTGTCCCAGGCGCTGATCGGCGGCCTGCTGGCGATCGCCCCCCTGGCGCTCGGCATGGTGGTCATCGGGCTCGTCGGGAACTTCGCCCAGACGGGCTTCGCCGTTTCGGGGAAGGCGCCGCGCCCGAAGTTCGACCGCATCAACCCGGCCAAGGGATTCAAGCGCCTGCTGTCACCGCACTCGGCCTGGGAAGCGGCCAAGGAGACCCTGAAGCTGGTTGTGCTGACGGCGGTGGCCTGGCCCGGCGTGGCGCAACTCGCCGCGGCGTTGGGCACCGGCGGGCGGGTGCCGAGCGGCCAGGTGCTGGCCGCCGTGGCGTCGGCCACGGTCAACCTCATCCGGGCCACGGCCCTGGCCGGCCTGGCCCTGGCGGCACTGGACTACGGCTTCCAGCGCCGCCGGGTCCGCAAGGGCCTGATGATGACCAGGCAGGAGGTCAAGGACGAGTACCGCCAGTCCGAAGGCGACCCGATGATCAGGTCGCGGATCCGTCAGCGGCAGGTCGAGATGAGCCGCAATCGCATGATGGCCGCCGTGGCCGTCTCGTCGGTGGTCGTGGTCAACCCGACCCACATCGCCGTCGCGCTCGAATACCGTCCCGATCTCGGCGCCCCCCGGGTCGTGGCCAAAGGTCAGGGCTTCATCGCCCAGCGCATCCGGGAAGAAGCCGAGAAACACGACGTTCCGATCGTGCGCGACGTCCCCCTCGCCCGCACCCTGCACTCCGCCTGCAAACTCGGTCAGGCGATCCCCGCCGACCTCTACGAAGCCGTCGCCCGCCTCCTGGCCTTCGTCTTCAACCTCAAACGGGGCGTCGCCTGACGGAGGCTTCCTCGAGCTCAGCCGCCGCGAAGCGCTGAGGAACGGCCGGTTCTGCGCAGCAGCGCGCCGGACAGGATCAGCAGGATCGCCAGGACAGCCGAGGCGCTGATCTCCCCGCCGGTGCGGGCCAGCGGTGCTGCCGGCGCGCCGGCGGCCGCCGGCCCCGTTGCCGGTCCGGGGGCGGCCGGTGTGGCCGCCGTGGCGGCGGGGAGGGCGACAGCCGCCGTTCGAAGGTCGGGGCTGGCCACCAGCGCCACTCCCGGGCTACGGAACGAGGCCCACCTGAGACCGGGCACGGTGTCTCCGCCGTCCGAGGCGCTCCGGCCTCGGGAGGGAACGGCGGGCGCCGGGGCCCTCCGGAAACCGGCTGGCCCGTCCGGGCTTCCACTGGATGCCTCCCCGGCACCGCCGCGGCCGGCACTGGCGTCCGGAGGGCGGGGGGTTCGACGGTCCCGGTTGCCGGCACCGCTGCGGCGGGTGGGCGCGCCGCCGGCGCCGCTCGAGGGACCGCTCGGCGCTCCGCCGACGACGGACGAGTCGCCCGGCGAACCGCCACTGCCGCCATCGGATCCGCGATCGGATCCGCTCGGGGACGAACCGGTCCCGCCGCGGCCCGATCCCGCCGGCGCCTCCCGGCCCGATCCGGTTGGGGGAGCGCCATCCGGGCCGCGGCCGCCGCCGCCGGCGCTCGACGAGTACTGCGGGCGGCGACCGGGATCGCCACCGGCTGCACCGGCGTTGGTGCCGCCGGCGGGAGCGCCGCGCCTGGCGTCGGAGCCGGCCGGGTAATCGCGGCGCCGGCCCTCGTAGCCGCCCGGGGAATTGGTCGAGCCTTCATCGCCGGTCCGGGACCGACGTGTCGAGTCGTCGCGGACCCGAGAGTCCCCGGCGGCGGGGCGTTTTTCCTCGTTCCCGGGGGTGGCGGCCCGGTCGTCCTCCGCTTCCACCGCGTCGCCTGACCGGGGCCCCCTGCCCTCACCATCCGGGCAGTCGCCGGAGCCGCGATGGGAGCTCGGCGTGGGCGGCACGGTGCCGGCGGCCCGCTGGCGATGACCGACGTTGCCGCCACCGGCCGACCGGTGATCGCCGGCTTGTTCGGGCGATGCATCAGACGAGCACGATTGCGGTGCCCGCTTCGGCGCCCGGGTGGCGTACTCCTCCGCTTCGTCCCGCTCGTCCGGCGGCATTGCCCCGGCAGCCGAGGACGGCGACGCCGAAAGACCGCTCAGCGCCATGAGCACCGAGAACGACAGTACGACTCGGCGGCCCGCCGGCCATCGCCTCTTCATGCGTATCTTCACCTGCCCCCGCCCGAGCCGCACGACGGCGTGCCATCACCGGCTCGCTGGCGACTCTGTTGACTCCGCCCCCGGGGCATCGGCATCCCCGGAGCAACTTCGTCACCGGCAACTTCAGATAACCGGGGCGTACGCTAGTCCCTTGGAAAGTCAAAGAACACACAAACTTCTCCAGTGACAGGAAAATCTTGGCGCCTCCTGTAACTGGTGTTTTCACTGTTAATCCTTGACTACCTATTGACAGTAGAGGCTGCTGTCTATCTACGATGCTGCCGTGATTTTGGCAGTGGGCTTCTGGGCGGACCTCGGCCTTACAGCAGTCCTGCCGGCGCTGGCGGTGGTGCTCCTCGGGCTGGCGCTCGGCTTCGTTCTGAGTCCGGCAGGGCGGCCGGCTCCTCCCCAGCGGCGAACCGGCGGCTTCAGCCGCGCCATTGCCGATCGGACCGATGGAGAGGGAGGAGCTGCGTGACCCGGAAGAGCCTTCGGGTTGGCGGGCTGGTTGTCGCTCTGTGCCTGGCCGCGGCCTGCGGCGTGAAGCCCAGCGTCGTCCGGGATCAAGAGGCGAGCGACCGACTCCGGCCCCACGAGATCACCGCCGATTTCAGCGGTGAGGCGGGTAGCGTCGTCCTCGAAACGCCCGGCGGAGAAGCGGCGCCTGCCGCCCCCACCGGGGAGTCGACGCCACCGGCCCCACTTCCCGTCGCCGGCAGCGAGGGCCCCGGAGCCGGTGCCGTTGCGGTGTCCGGTCCGGCCGCGCCAAGCCGGTCGAGCGCCCCCGGCCCGGCCGTGCGGGCTGCCGCCTCCAGCCAGCAAACCGCGCCGCCGTCCGGTTCTCCCGCCCCCGAGGCCGCGCCGGTGATGGGCCCGCCGGCGCCATCGCCACGACCGCCGGCACCGCCGCGGGAGCCGGAGCCGAGCGACCCCCCGCCGGCGCCGGCCCCGCCCCGGGAAGCCTTCGAGGGGCAGCCCGACCGGACGGGCGTGACCGACACGACGATTCGGATCGGCATCCACGCCCCGGTGACGGGAGCGGCGCCGTTCCCCCAGAGCGCCTTCGAGCAGAGCAACAACCTCTACTGGAAGTTCCTCGCCGAGAAGGGCGGGGTGCACGGCCGCAACGTCGAGG
>JBFLYK010000052.1:0-43908 GCA_040756995.1 Actinomycetota bacterium
GCACCGGAAGGCGACGTCGCCGCCGTGGCGCCGGTCGCCGGATCGACCGCGACCGCGGCCGCGGCCCCGGCTGCGGCCGGATCGGAGGCGGCTCCGCCCGGCGGCGCCACGGCCGCCGGATCGGACGGGTCGGTTGTCTCGGACCCCGCCTCGACGCCGGCGTCGCCCGAGGGCCCGACGGCTGGAGCGGGCGCGGCGGAGGGCTCCGGTTTCGGGTCGCCCGACTCTCCCCCACAGGCCGTGCCGATCAGGGCCAGAAGCGGAAGCAGGGCAACGGCCCGACGTTGCCACCGGAACTGCATGGCACCTCCCTGAAGTGCAGCGGATGCGATGATTAGGGCTGCCTAAGACCGGCTAAATGGTTAGCCTAAACCCATGGCCAACGACCAATCAGGTGTGTCATCCGCGACGTCTCTGCCGGTGCCGGGAGCCCGCCTCGACCCGGCGACCATGCCCGCCCACTGGCTGCTGGCCCGGCTGGGGAAGAAGGTCATGCGGCCCGGCGGCCTGCCGGTGACGTACGCCTTGCTGGCCGGTCTCGGAATCGGGCCCGACGACGACGTCGTCGACCTCGCTCCCGGCCTCGGCGTGACCGTGCGGCTCGTGCACGAGGCCGGCCCAGCGTCGTTCCGAGGCCTGGAACGCAGCGAAGTGGAGGCTGAACGCGCCCGCCGCTTGTCCGGCGGTGTCCCCTACACCTGTGTCGTGGCCGAACCGGAGGACACCGGCCTGGCCGGCGGATCGGCCAGCGTCGTCTACGGCGAAGCGGTCCTCAGCCTCGAGACCGACGCCACCAAACGGAAGATCATCGCCGAAGCCGCCCGGCTGCTCCGGCCCGGCGGCCGCCTGGGGCTGCACGAGCTGCTCCTCCGGCCCGACGACCTGCCCGACCCGAAGAAGCGGGAGATCGAGGAGCAGCTGACCCGCACGCTTCGGGTGCGGGCCCGGCCGCTGACGCTGCCCGAGTGGAAGGGGCTCCTCGACGAGGCCGGTTTCGAGGTGACGTTCGCCTCGGCCGCGCCGCTGCTACTCCTGTCCCCACCGACGTTCGTGCGCGACGAGGGTCTCGGCGGGACCGTCCGGTTCGTGGGTCGGACGGTCCGGCAACCCGTTGCCGTCAAACGGATGTCGGTGATCTGGAAGGTCTTCCGGCGCTACCGGGAGCACCTCGGCGCGGTCGCCCTCGTAGCCCGCAAGCGCTGACGGCGGCGGGCCTCCGCGGCCGCAGCGCCCGGAAAGAGCGCTGCGGCGCGGCGACCGGGGAGGTCAACGTTGCGCCTTGCGGCGGCGGGTGCCGAGCGTGGCGCCGACTCCGGTCACGGCCAGCACGATGGCGAGGCGCAGCCAGAAGCCGATGTCGGTCATTGGTGAACCTTCCTTGCCGCAACGAGATGTGCCAGCCCCTGTTTACCGGGAGAGCGTTTCATCACAGAAGAGCGGAAACATCGCCCGGCTGGGTGATGTTTCGCCGCGGCCGGGCCATCAAGCTCTGTCAGTGATGATCACCATTCGGGTCGAGGGCGGCCGGGCGCTTCCAACCGGCGAGATGGTGGTGGACGGCGCGGCGCCGATCCCGTTCGCCGGCTGGCTCCAGCTTCTCGGGACCCTCTCGGCTGCGCTTCCGGAGGAGCCGGTCTCAGTCGGACTGGCGCATGGCCTCCCGGGCGAGCTCGACGCGCGAGTTCACACCGAGCTTGGCGAAGATGTGTGACACATGGGTGTGCACCGTGTGCCGTGACAGGAACAGCCGCTCGGCGATCTGGGGGTTCGACAGTCCTTCGGCCACCAGGGCGGCGACGGAGCGTTCCGTATCGGTGAGCGCCGCCCATCCGTGCCGGGGCCGCCCCCGGGATCCCTGCCGGCCCCGCCGGACGCCGAGTTCCCGGAGGCGGGCGTCGACCCGGCCGATGTCGTAGCTGGCCCGGAGCGCGCCGTACTGCCGGAGAGCCGCCTCCAGACAGCTCCGGGCTTCGTCGGCCTGACCGCGCTGGGCCATCACCACCGCCGCTTCCTCGCCGGCCCGGGCCGCCTCGAAGGGACGGCCCGCGTCCTCCGAGATGCGGGCCGCCTCCCGGAGCGCCTCCGGATCGCCGGCCACCAGGCCGCGGCACCGGAGCGCGGCCGCCGTCACGACGGGGCTCCCGGCGCCGGCCACCAACCCCTCCACCGCGGCCGCCACCGATTCGGCGTGGGCCAGCTCGCCCGCATGGAGACAGAGCCGGACGACATCGGGCCCGAGCTGCGGCAGGGCGGAGACATTGCCCTTCTCGCTCGAGCGGTGCCAGGCCTCCCAGACGAGGGCCAGGGCCGGGTCCTTCTTTCCCGATGCATCGGCCAGCAAGCCCCGAATCCACAGCACCCAGTCCCGCCGGTGCTGCGGCCCGATCACCATCGGTTCCCGGTCGGCGGCGGCCAGCGCCTCCATGGCGGCCGGAAAGTCGGAGCGGTGCAGAGCGATGAAGGCGCTCATGGCATACCCCTGAGCGGTGCCGGGACGGATGCCGAGGTCCTCGGCGAGGGCAGCGGCCGCCTCGAGCTCCACGAGGGCATCGTCCCAGTTGCCGACGAGGAAGCAGCCCAGGGCGGCCATGCGGTGGCAGTAGGGCAGCTCCCAGCGGGCACCCCGTTCCTCGCAGTCGGCGAAGGCCCGCTTGACGGCGGACTCGGCCTCGGCATCGCGCCCGGCGTCGTAAAGGAACGCCGCCGACAGCAGGTGGAGGGGGAAGTGCTCGCCCTCGGCCGCCACGCCGGCGTCGAGCGCCAGGGCGAGCTCCGACAGTTCGATGGCTTGGCGGAACCGGCCGGCCCGATTGGCCGCCGCCGCCCACGTGATCAGCGCCACGGTGCGGGCGAAGCGGTCCCCGGCTTCGCCGGCGACGTGCACGGCCCGCTCGGCGTCCGCTTCGGCCCCGGCCGGTCCGGTGACGGCGTGCAGCCGAGCCCAGGCCGCCCAGGCCAGCAGCCGGGCGTGCACGGCGGCCGGTCGGGCGCCGGTGGCCAATCCTTCCTCGATGACCGGTGTGGCCTCATTCAGCCGGTCCTGGGCGATCAGGACCTGGATCAGCCACAACCGCACCCAGGGATCGGGCCGGCGGCTGAGCAGTGCCCGGCACGTCGCTTCGGCTTCCCCCAGCCGCCCTGACCGCCACAGGGCCTCGGCCCGCTCGGCCAGCAGCCCGTCCCGCTCCACTGAACTCGGCGCCACCTCGACCGCCCGGGCGAGGGCCTCGGCGGCCAGACCAGGTGCCCGCCCGGCCAGTTCGGCGGCGACATTGCGGAGGTCGTCGGCGACCTCGGGATCGGCCGGTGACGCCCCGCGGAGAAGCTGCACCGCCACCTGTTCGGCGGGGGCATCGGTTTCCGCCAACGTGCGGCCGACCTGCAGGTGCAGGCTTCTCCGCAGCGGTTCGGGGATGTCGTGGTACAGCGCTTCCCGGATCACTTCGTGGCGGAAGCGGAAGCGGTCGCCGGCCGCCGCCAGCGCGCCGCCGACCTGAGCCGGCCGCAGCCGCCGGGCGGCATCCGTGGCCGACAGGCCCATCACGCGGCAGAGGTCACCGGCCGAGAAGCTCGTTCCGAGCACGGCCGAAATCCGCAGGATCTCCAGCGTCTCCGGGGGCAGGAGGCTCAAGCGGTGCAGCACCAGCACACTGAGCGGGCTGGGTCCGGCGTCGGCCGCGAGGTCGATGGCGCCCTGCGGCTGGCTCACGAGATCGCCGCTCCGGTCGGCGGCGGCGAGGAGTTCGCTGACGAACAACGGGTTTCCCGCCGCGCCTTGCAGATGGGCGGCCAGCCGGGGGCCCGGGGAACCGCCGAGGACCAGCCGGGCCAAGGCGAGGACGTCGCCCTCGCCCAGTGGCCCCAGGTTGAGCCGGCGCGCCCCCCGGTCGGCCAGGTGCTGGACGAGCCGGTCGAGTGACGGCAGCTCCGGCAGTGGTCGGCGCGTGGCGATCACCAGGAGCGGGAGCTCGCCGGCCCGGCGGGCGAGGCGGTGCAGGAAGATCAGTGTCGAAGGGTCGGCCCAGTGGAGGTCCTCCAGCACCAGCGCCACCCGGCCTTCGGCACAGAGATCTTCGACGTGGGCCAGCAGCGCCTCGGTGACCCTGAACTCCAGGTCGCCGGGGACGGTGTCACCGCTGCCGACGGCGCTGAGCAGCAACCGGCCGATCCGGGCGGCCCGCAGGTCGATCCCGAGAGCATCGGCGATCGCACCGAACGGCCGCCGGCCGCTGAGCTCCTCGGCCACCGCCTGGTGGATGCGGAGCTTAGAGCCGCGCAGCGCTTCTTCGACGAGCCGCGTCTTGCCGATGCCGGCTTCGCCCTCGATGACCGCCACCCGGCCCTGCCCCTGCAACACAAGGGTTGCGTCGGCGCGCAGCGCTGCCAGTTCCATTGCCCGGCCCACGAAGGGAGGCGTCCGAACGTCTCCGCTCCCCAGCGGCGTTGGTTCCCTCCGTACCATGCGGCTCCCGGCGTTGGGTCCGACCCGGCTGCGGTGCCGGGCTCCGCGTCGAGCGAACAGCTTGAGGGCCCTTCGGATTTACCACATCGGTGGCACTGCGTGCCTGTTACCGGACGCGGCTTGAGCCGCTGGTGACAGGTTTTCGACCGTTCACTCCTCGTAGAAGCGCACCTTCAGCCCGGCGGTGGCGAAGCGGCCGGCGTAACCGGCGTACTCCCGCCAGAGGTCTTCGGCGCCACGGCCCGTGACGAGTTCCCGCAGACCCAACGTGGTGGTGACCCAACCGTAGAGCTCGTCGCCGAGACTCCAGATCTCACGCCGTTCGAGCGCCGGGCTGTGCGGCGCGTAGTCGATCTCGCAGCCCCAGACGAGCCGGGCGCCGTTGGCCTGCAACGTCCGGAAGCGGAGCTCGTCGTGCCACATCGGGCCGTAGGCCGGTGCCTTCACCCCCTTGATCCAGGCGGCGAGATCGGCCTCCGACACCGTGGGGGACGGCGACCGGTTCCCCACGAAGCGGGTGAACGTCGTCGCCTGGCCTTCTTCGATGAAGAGCTCCACACCGGCCTGGCGCAGATCGAGGTCGACGCCGGCGTGGAGCAGCGCAGCCCCGAACCGCACGGCCTGTGAGGCGTCGGGCGTGCGGTCGAAGGCCAGCAGCGTTCCGCCGGGGGAGAGGTGCTCGACCAGGTCCGCCAGGCGGCGGCTGCGGAAGGCGGCGCCCGGTCCCTCCACATCGGTGACCGACGAGAATCCCTCCTGTCCCTCCGGGGGGTGCTGCGGATACACGCCGGCGTCGGCCAGTGCCGTCACGGCCACGAGCTGGTCGAACCCGCCCCCGGGGGCGGCGGCATCGAGGAAGTCGCCGGCGACGAACGACACGTTCCGCACCCCGAGCCGTGCCGCCAGTTCCTCGGCGCAGGACAGCGCTTCGGGAACGGCGTCGACGCCCACGATCTCCGTCTCGGGGAGAGCCAAGGCGTAGGCGCACGTCAGCACGCCCGGCCCGCAGCCGACGTCGAGCAGGCGGGTGGCCGGCGGATGATGCTCGAACCACCATCGCAACCAGGCGGCGGCGATCATCACGGGCCGGGAGGCGTACTCCGCCAGCGCCGTGTCGAGATCCCGGTACAGCAAGGCGTAGCGGGCCCTGGTGGCGGCAAGGAACTCCGCCGGATCGGTGTCGCCGGCCGCGGCCAGGGCCACGCAGGCGTCGTCGGCCTCACCCACCGCTTCGAACCAGGCCGGATCGGCGGCGGCCAGTCGCCGGTAGGGCCCCGGGTCGGGATGGTCGGGCAGGCCGAGGCGGGACAGGTAGCGGTGAGCCTTGGCCTCGCCCGGCGGCCGCTCCCGCTTACGCCGGGACTGCTTACCCATGCCCCCCGGTGCTCAGGGGTGGGACGGGGATTGGGAGCGGGTGTCGGGCACGGCGTCCTCCTCGGCGGGGAGGACGACCTTAACTCGGTGGCGCCTGCGCGGTCCGCTGCTTGCTCTTGGCCCGTAGTTCGGCAGTGGTGGCGGCAAGCAGAAGGTCGCGGAGGCGCTCCACGGCCAGGGTGATTCGGTCCACTTCGTTCAGAGCGTTCTCTTCGCGCCGGTCCATAACCGCTTCCTCTTGCCTGGAAAACTCGCCCTTAAACGCTTTCCGTACTTTTTTTTTCACGAAAAGTGGCGCAAAAGGGGACGATTCTGCAGAGGGAGTCTCCAGGTCCTGGCATGGCGCACCGTGGAACATCTCCGGCGCGGCGCCGGTTGTCCAACGACATGACGACCACGATCGACATCGTGTTGTTCGACGGGGTCGACGAGCTCGACGCCGTCGGTCCGCTGGAGGTCCTCCGGGGGGCGGCCGCCCAGGGCGCCGACCTGAGGGTGCGGCTGGTGACCCGGACGCTGCCGCTCGACGTCACCGGCAGCCATGGCCTCCGCATGAAGGCCGACGCGGTCTACTCGCTCGGCACCGACGTCCTGCTCGTGCCCGGCGGCGGCTGGATCGCCCGGGCCGAAACCGGCGCCTGGGCCGAGGCCGAACTGGGGGAGTGGCCCCTGCTGCTCAAGGAGGCGGCCGACGCCGGCGTCGTCTTGGCCGGGGTCTGCACCGGCGTCATGCTCCTGGCCCGGGCCGGCGTCATCGGCGCCCGGCCGGCCACCACCCATCACGGCGCCCGGGCCGAACTCGAGGCGGCCGGCGTGCGGGTGGTCGACCAGCGGGTCGTCGACGCCGGTGGGCTCATCACCGCCGGCGGCGTGACCAGTGGCATCGACCTGGGTCTGCACCTCGTGGAGCGCCTGGTGAGCCCGGAGGCGGCGGAAGCCGAGGCCGCCCGGCTGGAGTACCAGTGGAACCCGGTTCCGAAGGACGGGGCGGAGCCCGCCGTGCCGAGGGGGCACACCATCACCACCGAGCCGGTCGAGGGTCTGGTCACGGCCATCTTCGGCGGGCAGGTGGTGGCCGAGACCCGCAACGCCCTCCTCCTGCGGGAGACCGGTCTGGCGCCGGTCACGTACATCCCCATGGAGGACGTCCGGATGGACCTCATGTACCGGACGGACCACCACAGCACCTGTCCGTTCAAGGGCGAGGCGTCCTACTGGGGCATCGACGCCGGCTGGCGGAGAGTCGACAACATCGCCTGGGCCTACGAGGACCCCCTGCCGGACCGGACCGACCTGAAGGGCCGCATCGCCTTCTACGAAGGCAAGCTCGACGCCTTCTACACGGTCCCGTAAACCGACTGCGGTAAACCCGAAGGGGCCTTTCAGGGCTTCCCGCAGCTAGGAGCGGCAGGCGCGGCAAATCGTTCGGCACCGGCGCTGACCTGGTCGAATTCGCCTCAAGGCCGGGAATACGCGGCCCGTTACCGAGGCCATGAGATCTCTGCGGTCGATGGCCCTCATCAACGCTGCCGCGGTCGCCGCCGCGGCCTGGGTCCTGTGGATCCTGCTGGTTCCGACGCACGCCTGGAGCAAGCACATCTCCAACGTGGGACTGACCGTGATGCCGCTGGTGGCGGCCTGGCAGTGCGCCCGCCAGTCCGCCGGCGTGTGCGGCCGCCTGCGGCGGGGCTGGCGGCTGATGGGCGGTGCGTCGCTGGCCTGGGGCCTCGGCATGGTCGTGTGGTCGGCCTACGAGTCGATCGGCGGCCGCGAGGTTCCCTTCCCGTCACTGGCCGACGTCGGCTACCTGGCCACCGTCCCGCTGGCGGTGGCGGCGCTGCTGATCTTCCCGACCGCCCCGCAGCGGCGGGCGGCCCAGGCCCGCACCGTGGTCGACGGGCTCGTCATCGGTGCCTCGCTCCTGATCGTCAGCTGGATTCTGGCCCTCGGCCCGGTGGTCCGCGGTGACGGCACCGGCCCCCTGGCCGACGCCATCGGCATCGCCTATCCCCTCGGCGACGTGATCATGGGCACCATCGTCCTCCTGGCCATGGCCCGCTCCCGGCTGGGCAGCCCGCTCGGACGGGCCACCCTGCTGCTGCTCGGCGGGGGGCTGCTGGCCATCGCCGTCGCCGACAGCGGCTTCAGCTACCTGGCCCTGCAGGAGGCCTACGCCAGCGGGATGCGGATCGACATCGGCTGGTTCGTCGGCTACCTCATGGTGTTCCTGGCCGCCCGGCAGTGTCCCCGCCACGCCGCCTCCTGGATGGAGCCGCCCCTCACCTCGCAGTCGGCCACGATCGCCACCTACGGCGCCGTCGGCCTGGCCGCCGTGACGGCGATGATCGCCGTCATCCGGGACGGGAGCGACCCGTTCGTGCTCGGCGTCGGGCTGTTCCTCGTCGCCGCCCTCGTGGCCCGCCACGTTCTGATGGGCCTCGACCGCGACGCCCTGCAGAAGTCGGTGGAGGCCTGGATCCCGCTCAAGCGGGGAGCGCTCGACGACTGGATCGCCGCTCCGCCCCCGCCGCCGTCGCGTCCGCCGGTCGGGGCGCAGCGGTCCCGGCCCGGGGCCCGCTGAGCCGGGCCGCGGTCTCCTAACCCTCGTCCATCTCCAGCAGGCCGTTGGCCGCCGCCAGGGCGGTGGCGGCCTTGACCGCCTCCTCGTAGATGGCCGTCAGGTGGTGGGCGGCGGTGGCCGGGTTGGGCCCGAGCGGCGGATCCCCGAGCGACCGCACCACGGCGCCGGGGTCGATCGTCGGCCGGACCTTGCGGTCGGACGGCGGGCCTTCGGTCGGCCGGCCCCAGAAGTCGGCCCCGCCCGAGCGGCGCCGCCCGCCGGAGGACGACCGGCCGCCACCCGACTGCTGCGGCTGGCCCGAGCCCGGCCGGCCCCGGCCCGAGCGGCGCTTGCGGCTGTTGCCGCCACCACCTCCGCCTCCGCCTGGCTGGTTTGGCCCGGGGGTCTGGGGGTGTCGCCCAGGAAACATCACGCTGCCTCCTCGTCGCCCTGGCGGCCGTTGACCTCTTCGACGATGGCGTCGGGTCGCAGCCCGAGCGCGGTGCGCAGTTCCTCGGCCGACAGGTCGCCCAGCGAACTCGACGCCGGCAGCACCAGGTCGGCGATGCGCCGCTTGCCGGCCACGACCTCCTCGACCCGTTCGTCGACCGTCCCCGGGCAGACGAGCCGGTGGCAGATCACCGTGTGGGCCTGCCCGATCCGCCACGCCCGGTCCCGGGCCTGGTCCTCGACCGCCGGGTTCCACCACCGGTCGTAGAGGACGACGTGGCTGGCGGCGGTCAGGTTCAGCCCGGTGCCACCGGCCTTGATCGACACGACCAGCGCCCCCGGGCCGGTGCCCTCCTGGAACTCCTTGACCATCCGGTCGCGCTGCGTCCGGGTGAGCCCGCCGTGGTAGCAGTGGATCGGCAGCCCGGTCTTCTTCGTCAGGTGCTCGGCCAGCCGCTCGCCCCAGCGGGCGAAGTGCGTGAAGACCAGCATCCGTTCGCCGGCCTCGAACACCGCCTCGATCAGCTCCTCGAGGCGGGCCAGCTTGCCGGAGCGCCCGTCCAGCGGAGCGTCGTCACCGTCGAGGTAGGCGGCCGGGTGGTCGCAGATCTGCTTGAGGTGGGTGATGGCGGCCAGGACGTGCCCCTTGCGGGCGGTGGAGTCCTCGTCGGCGGCGCTGCCGGTGGAGGCGAGCAGGTTGTCGAGCACCGCCTGGTACAGCCCGACCTGCTCCGGAGTCATGGCGCAGTGGTCGAGCTCGTCGATCTTGTCAGGCAGCTCGGCGGCGATCTCGGGCTCGGCCTTGGTCCGGCGGAAGACCAGCAGGCCGTTGAGGGCCCGCAGCGCCTGCTCGCCGGATCGGGCCGGCGCGCTGCCGCCACCGCCGGCGGCCGCCGCGCCGTCGCTGGGGGCGATCGGCCGGGGCCGCGACAACGCCTCG
Organism: Actinomycetota bacterium; assembly: GCA_040756995.1. GTDB lineage: Bacteria > Actinomycetota > Acidimicrobiia > IMCC26256 > BP-133 > BP-133. Next base: position 9,787 of record JBFLYK010000052.1, read on the forward strand.
ATGAACACCGTGCGAGGCCCGACCAGGCCGGGGTTGGTGAAGTCGAGGATCGACCAGAGGTCCCCGAGCCCGTTCTCGACCGGCGTGCCGGTCAGCGCCAGGCGACTGCGGGCGGGGATGCGGCGGAGCTCCTGGGCGGTGTCGCTGGCCGGGTTCTTGATGGCCTGGGCCTCGTCGACGATGAGCCGGGCCCAGTCGACCTTGGCCAGCTCCTCGACGTCGCGCACCGCGGTGGCGTAGGTGGTGAGCACCACGTCGGCCTCCGCCACCTCCTCGGCGACGTCCTCGCCGGACGCCCGGGAGGCGCCGTGGTGGACCCGCACCGCCAGCCCGGGTGTGAACCGGGCGGCCTCCGCCGCCCAGTTGCCGAGGACGGCGGGCGGGGCGATGACCAGGGCGGGACCGTCGTCCGTGTGTTCCAGCAGATGGGCGAGGACGGTGGGCGTCTTGCCGAGGCCCATGTCCATGGCCAGGCAGCCGCCGAGGCCGGCCCGGTCGAGGAACCCCAGCCAGCCCCGGGCCTCGGCCTGGTAGTGGCGCAGTTCGCCGTCGAATCCCTCCGGGGCCGGCAGCGGACGGGCGGCGCCGGCCGCCGCGCCGTGGACCAGATCGACGGCCCACCCGGCGCCGTCGACCAGTACGGGGCCCCCGGTGCCGGCCTCCAGGCCCACGGCGTGCCGGAGGATCTCGGCGCCCGACATCTCGGTCCGCTTCGCCCTCGTCGCCAGCGCCTCGGCGGCCGCCTCGAGGTCGGCCTTGTCGAGCTCCACCCAGCCGCCCTTGGTCTGGACGAGCGGGCGGGCCTGGAGGGCCAGCTTGCGGATGGCGGCGGCGTCGAGGGTCACGTCGTCGACCGCCACCGACCACTGCACCCGGGACAGCTGCTGGGCGCCGACGACCGACTCGCCGCCGAACGCCTCGGCGTGGAGCTGGAGGCGGGGCGTCGACCGCTTCTTGGCCAGCAACGGCACCCGCACCGTGAAGCCCGCCGCCTCGAGGACGGCCCCGCCGGTGGTCATGAGCTCGAAGGCCTCGGTGCCGTCCATGACGACCCGGCCCCGGCGCCGCCCGGGCCGGCGCAGCGCCGGCAGCAGCCGCTCCAGGCGGCGCAACTCCGTCTCCACGGCCGCCGCCCGGGCCGGCCGGCCGCTGTGGAGCACCTCTTCGACCGGCTGGGGCGCCCCCGGTCCGCCGTCGGGGCCGGCCTCGGGGTTGGCCTCGACGGTCAAGAGCCAGCCGCCGTCCTCCTCCGGCGGGGAGAGGCGCACGGTCAGCCGGGCGGCCCGGTCGCTGGTGACCGGCGTGGTCCAGCGGGTCATGTCGTCGGCCATCTCCGACGCCGCCCGGGACGCGGCCTGGAACGGCTCGCCGGCCAGGCCGGCGAGCACCGCCTCCGACACCTCGGAGCGGGAACGGGCCACCGGCACGGTGGCCGGAGTGACCAGGCGGGACGCCCCGGCCCGGCACACGGCGTCGGCGGCGGCGCCGAGCACCGCCCGGCACATCCGGTAGGGCTGGCCGGCCTGCTCCAGCGCCGAGACCGCCCCGGGCATCTTGGAGACGCACTCCTTGAGGCGGTCGGGCTCGAGCACGGCCGGTACCCAGCGGATCTGGTATTCGCCGGTGCTGGACCGGCTGCTCTTGCCGCCGCCGCCACCGGGATTGGCCTCGACCAGGCTCGGAACGACCCGGCCCTGGGCGACCAGCTCCGTGGCCCACACCGCCACCCGGCCGAGCCAGCGGAGGCTGGGGGCGGCGTCGAGGGCCAGCTGCCCGGCGCCGACACCGACCAGCCAGCCGAGGGCATCGCCGATCGGCGCCGAGACGGCGGGGGCCTTGCCGCCGGACGGAAGGGGGATGCCGGCGTGCGGTTCCCAGGTGATCGACCCACCGCCGGCCTCGGCGATGAGCCGGTCGAGCTCCTCGGCGGCCACGATCGGCACGCTGGCGCTGCCGGCCCACAGGACGATGGAGTTGTTCTGCCACGAGCCCTGCAGGGCGGGGGGAGTGGGCGGGACCTCGGGCGCGGCGGCGCGCCCGTCGTCGGACGGGCGCTTCTCGGGTCGGGCCTGCGGGTCGGGGTACAGATCGGGGGCCAGCCGGTGCAGGGCGCGCCTCAGGGCGTCCCGCTCGCCCGTCAGGTCGTCGAGCACCATGGCCCGCTCGGGCCCGCTGATATTGGCCGCACTGCGCAGTGCCGCCTCGGTCTCGGCCAGCAGCCGCCGCAGCGTGTCGAGCCACTCCGCCGGGTGGGCGCGGAGCGTCTCGAGCTCTGCGGTCGTGGCACAGCCAGCCGCCTCCGAGGAGGCCAGCGCCTCGAAGTTGATCTTCAGTTTCGCTCTCCGGATTCGCCTGGTACCGGGCTCCCTGCGTGCCACTGCCCGGTGCCTCGGAGATGGCCGTCGACCCCAGGGGGGACAGCCAACAACGAACAGCTTAACGGATCATCGGAGGGCGAGTTCCACCCGGCAACGGCGTCGACGGTCGGCCGGCGTGAGCCAGCGGCGGGTCAGCCCTTCTTTTTGCTCTGCCGCGTCTGTTTGGACGACTTGTCCTTGCCGCCTTTGGCCGGCTCCCCGCCCTGGTCGGAGCTCTGGCTGCGCGGCCCGGACGGGCCGGACTGTCCGGCCCGGTCAGAAGCCTGATCGCCCTGGGCCGGCGGGCCGGACCCGCTGGACTGGCCGGAACCGCTGGGCTGGCCGGACTGGCTGGGCTGGCCGGACTGGCTGGGTTCACCGGAGTAGGCGGGCTGGCCGGAGTAGGCGGGCGGGGCCGACTGGCTGGGCGGGCTTCCCTGATCGGACTGGCCGGACTCGCTGGCCGGGCTTCCCTGGTTGGGCTGCGCGGACTGGCTGGGCGGGCTTCCCTGATCGGACTGGCCGGATTGGCCGGACTGGCCGGATGGACTGGACTGGCTGGGCGGCGCCGACTGGCTGGGCGGCGCCGACTGGCTGGGGCCCGACTGGCCCGGGTCGGACTGGCCGGACGGCGCCGGCTGGCTGGGCTGGCCGGACGGGTCCGGCTGGCTGGCCTGGTCCTGGGACGGGTAGGTCGGGTCGGCCTGGTCGGCGGGCGGCTCGGGCTCGGGCGGCGGGCTCGTCTGCTCCGGGGGCGGGCTCGACTCGTCCGCTTCGTTCGGCTTCCAGTCCGGGCCGTACTTGGTCGACCCCGGAGGGTTCGACTGGTTCACCCGGGGCGGCCAGGAGATCGTGGCCATCTGGTTGAACCAGGGGTCGTTCGACGCCTCCTTGAAGGCCAGGAGGGTCTGCTCCGACGACATGATCCGCCAGTCACCGTGGGCGCCGTAGTCCACGTCGAAGTAGACCACCGCCGCCACGTCGGAGAAGGCGCCGCAGTGCTTGCAGTCCGGGGTCTTCGGCTTGTTGATCAGCACGTCGTGGGCGTGGCGCATCCACTCCGGCTTGGCCTCGGGGTCCTCCTTCTGCTCCTGGGCGCCGTACTCGCCGATCATGATCGGCTTCGGGTGCTGGCGGGCGAAGACCATGAACTCGTCGAAGATCTCGAGTACCTGGCGCCAGCGGTCACCCTGGTTCCGCTTGGAGACGCCCCAGTTGTACCCGTCGGCGGCGATCCAGTCGACGTACTCGTCACCCGGGTAGAAGTACGGCCCCGGCGGTTCGTTGTTGGTGTACTTGCGCTTGTCCTTGAAGCCGGCGGCGTTGGCCGTCCACGTCCAGATGACGTTGGTCGCGCCCTCTTCCTGGAAGATCCGGTACATCCGGCGCCAGGCCTCGGTGAACTGCTTCCAGCCCTTGACGGTGCCCTGCTTGCGGGAGCCGTCCATCTCCCAGCAGTACCGCATGAAGAACTCGTGGCCGAAGGCCTTCATCTGGCGGGCTGTCTGGCGGATGACGTCGTCCTCCGCCCCGCTGTTGATCTTGTTGCTGTCGTGGCAACCCCAGCCGACGAGCGGGATGCGGCCGTTCTCGACGTCCCAGTACTCGAGCCACGACAGGCCGTCCTCGGCGATGTCCGTCCAACCGCCGTGGTAGTGGTTGTTGATGTCCATCCTCCGGCCGAGGGCTTCCTCGAGGTGGACGATGCCCTGCTCGTGGGGCTCGATCTGGGTGCTGTCGTGGGAGTGCGTGCCCATCAGCGCCCCCGTCGCCGGCGCCAGCCGGCCCGGATGGCGGGGTGGGGCGTCGTAGCCCGCCACCGGCTCGTACATCAGGGACGCCTCGCGGTTGGTGCCTCTGGGTTCCTCGGCCCGGGCGGGCGAGAGGAGCGTGCCACCCGCCAGCGTGAGAGTGATGGCGATCGAGAGTGCGGACCGCCGGGGCCGACGCGAAGTCATTACAGTGGCCACGGAGCGACACTGTAAACGCTTTTGCCACACTTGCCCAGTGCGCCCCATTTGAATCAATTGCGCACTTCAACCACGTAATTACACGATCCGGACCACGGCCTCGAACGATCGGGCGGAATCCTTCGGCCGGATGCGCAACGTGGCGCCGTCCCGGACACCGGCCGGCACCCGGACCTTGACCGGCCGTCTCGTCGCCGACCCGGGTTCGGTGACGTGGACGACCACGACCCCGCCGAGCGCCGCCTGCTGGGCCGAGAGGCGGATGACCTGCCGGACGGGAATCCTGATGCCGCCACGGCGGCCGGTGCCGCCGGCCGTGCCCGAACGGCGTTGGGCGTCGTAGTGGCGGCGGCGCTCGGCGTCGCCGATCACGTCGTAGGCGTGGGTGATCTCCTGGAACCGCCCGGAGCCGCCCGCCGGATTGTGGTCGGGGTGGTGCTGGCGGGCGAGGCGGCGGTAGGCCCGGATGATGTCGTCGCCCGTGGCGGTGTCGGGGACGCCGAGGATCTCGTAGTAGTCAGCGTCGCGGCCGTCACCGCCGTCGCCCGGGGCCATCCGCCGCCTCCCTGCCGGTCGTGGACCTGTCAGTGCGCCCCGCCGTCGACCACCTCGGCGTCGACGACCTCGTCGTCACCGCCTCCGGCGGCCGCTCGCTGGTGCGGATCCGAGTTGGTCGTGCCGAGGTCGATCCCGACGGCCTTGGACACTGCATCCTCCTTTCGCTGAGTGAGGGCTTCCGGGACGGCCGACGGGGCCGGCTCGGCCCTGAAGGGTGGCCGGCCGGCCCCGGTCGGAGGATCAGGACTGCGACGGCGCAGCCCCGATGGCGGCCTGGCCGGCGCCGGCGGAGATCTCGACCCTCCGCGGCTTGGCCTGCTCGGCCATGGGGATCGTGAGCGTGAGTACGCCGTGCTCGTAGTGAGCGGCGATCTGGTCGGTGTCGAGCTGGTCGCCCAGGAACAGCTGCCGCGTGAAGGTGCCCTGCGGACGCTCCTGGATGGCGATCTTGTCGACCTCCTCCATCGACCACTGCCGCTGGGCCCGCACGGTCAGCACGTTCTTCTCCACGGTCAGGTCGATCGACGACGGATCGACCCCGGGCAGATCGAACTGCACCACGAACTCGTCACCGTGCCGGTAGGCGTCCATCGGGAGGCCGGGCGCCCGCCCGTTCCACCAGGTGCCGGCCACCCGCTCCATCTCACGGAAGGGGTCGAATCGGATGAGCATGTTCACCTCCGTTCGGATGCTCGGATACTCACTCATCGTATACCAGTAAGAAGCTTTCTTGACAAGTACACACTCAAGTTTTGTGCTGACGGATGGGCACCAAGGTGCCGATGTGCCCGGAGTCGAATCCGATGCCCATGCTTCATTCGGCGGCGGCCGGGCCGGCGGCCCGGGCCCTGGTGGCGGTGTCCGCCTTCCTGCTCCTGTCGATGGGCGGCGCCATCGTGGCCGCCCCCCTGACGCTCCCGCTGCTGTACCTGAGCGTCCGGAACGGGTGGCTCAGCGGCGGCTTTCGCACCGCCGCCATCGTGATCGCCGCCCTGACGGCGGCCGAGGTCGCCTGGGCGGCCGTCTACCTGGCCACCTCCGCCTGACGGACGGGCACCGCCCCGAGGCGGCAGCTGCGCCCCGGGGGAGGCGCAGCGGTCTGCCCAGCGTTCTTGTCGCTCCGAAGTTGCCGACGGCCAACGGCCGCCCGTACCTCCGGAGCGACATCGTCACCCCATGATACCGCCGCTCCCGGGGGCAACTTACGCGGTTCTTACAATCGTCATCCGGCTGCCATCGAGCGGTAGCAATAACCCCAGCACCAGCCCACCCGAGGTAGGTTCGCCAGCGATGGCGCCAAAGACGGATTGGAACCCGATCCTGCGGGCCGAGCTCGACGCTCCGTACTTCAAGGAGCTGCAGCAGTTCGTGGCCGGCGAGCGGGCCCGGCAGCGGATCTACCCGCCGCCCGACCAGGTCTTCGCCGCCCTGCACCTCACGCCCTACGCCTCGGTGAAGGTGCTGATCCTCGGGCAGGACCCGTACCACGGCCCCAACCAGGCTCACGGCCTGTGCTTCAGCGTCCGGCCCGGAGTGCCGCTGCCCCCGTCGCTGGAGAACATCTTCACCGAGCTGGAGAACGACGTCGGCGTGAAGCGGCCCGACCACGGCTGCCTCGACTGCTGGGCCCGCCAGGGGGTACTGCTGCTCAACGCCACCCTCACGGTGCGGGCGGGGCAGGCGGCCTCCCACCAGGGGAAGGGCTGGGAGCGCTTCACCGACGCCGTCATCGACGCGGTCAACAAGAAGCCCGAGCGGGTGGTGTTCATCCTCTGGGGCGCATCGGCCCGCAAGAAGAAGGCGCTGATCGACACCGACCGTCACGTGATCATCGAGTCGGCCCACCCCTCGCCGCTGTCGGCCCGGAACGGGTTCTTCGGCAGCCGCCCGTTCTCCCGGGCCAACGCGGCGCTGATCGCCGCCGGCCGGGAGCCGATCGACTGGAGCATTCCCGCCCGCTCGCCGGCCGAAGTCGCCACCGCGACCTTCTGACATCGGGGTACGACAAGGCCCATGAGCGATGCCAGCACGCTGCTGCGACAGGCGGCCGACCGGTACTGGGAGGCATGCCTGGCCTTCCGGCCCACGGAAGCCACCCTCCACGGTGATCACCGCTACGACGACCAGATCGAGGACGTCTCCGTCGAATCGGAAGCCCGCCAGCGGGCCACCTGGCTGGAGATCCGGTCCACCGTCGACGCCATCGATCCCGCCGGCCTCGACGCCGCCGGCCGGGTCACCCAGCAGCTCCTGCGGGCCGAGCTGACCCGGGCGGTGGAGGCCATCGACGTCCGCGACACCGAGCTGCGCTACGACCAGAACACCGGCTTCCACGCCGAACTCTTCGTGGTCGCGCCCCAGATCCAGACGCCCACCCCGGAATCGGCCCGGGCGCTGCTCGAGCGGCACCGGAAGATCCCGATGTTCCTCGACCAGGCCATCGACCGCCTCCGGGCGGGCCTCGACGCCGGGCGCACCCCGGCCCGCATCAACGTCGAGCGGTCCCTCAACCAGCTCGACAAGTACCTGGCCTCGCCGCTGGAGGGCGACCCCTTCACGACCATGGCCGGGCCACCGGAGTGGGACGGGGAAGCAGCGTGGCGGGCGGAGCTGGCCGACGTCGCCCGCGACCTGATCCGGCCCGCCTTCGGGCGCTACCGGGACTTCTTCGCCGCCGAGCTCCTGCCCGCCGGCCGGACCCACGACCGGGCCGGGCTGCACTGGCTGGCCGAGGGGCCGGCCCTCTATGAGCACTTCGTGCGGGACCACACCACCGTCGACGACCTCACGGCGGAGGAGATCCACCGGATCGGGCTCGACGAGCTCGACCGCCTGGCCGCCGAGTACGCCGAGGTCGGCGGGCGCCTCTTCGGCACCAGCGACCTGGCCGAGATCTTCGACCGCCTCCGCTCCGACGCGGCGCTGCGCTACTCGAGCGGCGACGAGATCATGAACGACGCCCGGCGCTACCTGGCCGCCGCCAGCTCGGCCATGGGCCGGTGGTTCGGCCGTCTCCCGGCGACGCCGTGCGAGATCGTCGCCATCCCGCCCGCCATCGCCGAGGACATGCCGATGGCCTACTACTTCCCCCCGGCCGACGACGGCTCCCGGCCGGGCATGTACTTCGTCAACACCGCCGACCCGGGGCACAAGAACCGGTTCGAGACGGCGTCGGTCGCCTACCACGAGGCCATCCCCGGCCATCACCTGCAGCTGGCCATCGCCACCGAACTCGAGGGCGTGCCGGCCTTCCAGCGCCTCTCCCACGGCAACACGGCCTACGTGGAGGGCTGGGGCCTCTACGCCGAACGCCTGGCCGAGGAGATGGGTCTCTACGCCGACGACCTGGAGCGCATCGGGATGCTGGCCGCCGATTCCTGGCGGTCGTGCCGGCTCGTGGTCGACACCGGCCTCCACGCCCTCGGCTGGGGCCGGCAGCAGGCCATCGACTTCATGGCCGCCAACGCTCCCGTCAGCCAGGGCGAGATCGAGGTCGAGGTCGACCGCTACATCGGCATGCCGGGCCAGGCGCTGGCCTACAAGATCGGCCAGCGGGAGATCTTCCGCCTCCGGGAGAGCGCCCGGGCCCGCCTCGGCGACCGCTTCGACATCCGGGCCTTCCACGACGTCGTGCTCGGCTCGTCGTCGGTCAGCCTCCCTGTCCTCCGCCGCCTGGTCGACGACTGGGTGGCGGCCGCCTGACGGGCGGCCCGCCCGCCCGTCAGAGCTCCTGGACGAGCTCCAGCAGCAGGAGGGCGATCGTGTGGTCGAGGCACGACTGCGTGCGCCGGTCGCCCGGCGGCACCTTGGCGTGACCGCAGGCGAACGACCCGTCCTCCTCGAAGCGCAGCGGACTCGAGCATGTGATCGGGTGGTGGGGCCGGACCACGGGTTCGTCGGGACCGGTGGCGCTGGAGAGCGAGAGCGTCGCCTGCAGGTTCAGATCGCCTCCCGGTGCTCGGACGGCCAGGTTCACTGTCCCGACCTCTGCCGGTAATCCGTCAGCACCGACTGCTCCTCGAGGATCGAATCGATCTCGTCCAGGAGTTCGTCGATTCCGTCGAGCAGCTCCTCACCCCCGCCCCCCGCGGGCTGTGCCTCGACCTCTTCCGCCTCGACCTCTTCCTTGCGACGGGCGGGGAGTTGCCTGGTGAAGGGCATGGGTACGGCTCCTTCCCGCTGGTTCCCGCCCCGGCGGACGGGGCCAGCTCGATGCACACTGCTGCTAGACACTTTACACGGTCGCTTGAGATATCAAGCACTCGGCGGCCGGCGGGTTCGGGGCCGGTGACCCGAGGAATCCGGCAACCTTCCGTCCGCCGCAACGTTGGCGCCCGCTGACGTTCATCGGACTTCTCTACGGTCGGGCCGTAGATCTCTCTGACCTGGGCGTCCGAGGCCGGTGCGGCGGCGGGCGCCTTCCCACGAGAACGCCCGCCGCCGCGCCGGCGCTGACCCCGGTGAGGCGCGACTCGCGGCGTTCGGGCCTGACTCGGCGGACCCCTTCCGTCATGGGGCTCTCATGTCTTTCTTAAGCCGGGTGTGGTCCCCGTGAAATCGGGCACGAGCCAATACCATGAGCCCAGTTGCGGGGGGCCGGCCCGGAGAGGGTGGACAGCGGATGCGCGAGGCGACACGACGTCGGCGGCGACGTTCGCTGCTCGTCCTCGGCCTCGTGGTGGCCGTGGTCGCGCTAACCGGTTTCGCCCGTCCCCGTGACCGGTTCGACCGTCGCTCCCGGCAGCTCGAAGCGGCGCTGCTCGAAGCCGTGCGGGCCCAGCACTTCGAGCGGGTCGTCGACTTCGGTCCCGTCGAGGGTGCCTGCCCCGGCTCCCCCTGGTGCCCCCGGCCGGCCGCCACCATCGCCCATCCGCCCAACATCGATCTGGCGGTCATCGCCCTCGACCGCACCGGCCGGCCCCGGGCCGTGGCCAACGTCCTCTTCTCCCGCGACTATCCCGACGGGATCGCCGCGCCGGTCGACGACAACCTGGAGGCCGGGGGCGTCCGCTGGCGACGGTGGAACCCCGACCGCTGGAACGGCGGAACGTTCTCCGAGACGGACGGGTCCCGCACCACGACCGTCGGCTGGAAGGACAACCCGCCGCTGACCGCCGAGGACGACATCGTCCCCGGCCGGGAGCAGGCGCCGGTCGAGTTCATGTCGCCGTACCCGGCATCGACCTTCAAACTGCTGGTGGCCTTCCACACGCTGCGGCTGGTCGACCGGGGGACCGTGGAACTGGACCGCACCACCGCGGAGCTGCTCGACCGGATGATGACGGAGTCGGACAACGACTCCGCCAAGGCGCTGCTCAAGAAACTCCACGACCTCGGCGAGGTCGACGCCATGAACGCCGGGCTGCGGGAGCTCGGGCTGGCCACGCTGCAGGTCAACGGCACCGATCCGGCCACCGGCGCCAAGTGGGGGATCGGCCAGATCACGATGACGTCGCTCGACACCGTCCGGCTCCTCCTGCTGATCAACGGCGGGCCGGGCGTGTTGTGGCGGACGCCGGAGGGCAAACCCGTCCGGGCCGACAATGTCCTGTCCCGGGACTCCCGGGCGATCCTGCTCGGCCTCCTGGCCGATCAGGGTTGGAACGACGTGCTCACGACGTCGAACTGGTGCGGCCGGCCGTATCCCACCGAAGGCATCCCGAGCCTGGTCTCGGAGCGCTGGGTCGACCCCCGCACCGGCACGGTCGCCGTGGGCGGCAAGGCCTTCGGGCAGGACGTGCGGCCCTGCAACGAACGGGCCGAGGTCTCCTTCGCCCACAAGACCGGCTTCACCTACAACTACCTGTCCGACGCCGGGATCGTGCGGTCGTTCGCCGGGCCCGGTGGCGACTACATCGTCGTGATGATGTCGAACCTCGGCTACCGCTACGCCGACCCCCGCCAGGCCGACGTCACGCAGCCGGTGTGCGACGACGACCCGTCCGACGACGTCGGGGTCTGCTACACGGAGAAGTTCGCCGCGCTGGGGGCGTCGATCGACGCCATCCTGCGCCGCCGGTAACCCCGGCCCCGCCAGCCGAACGGCGTGTCGCCCAGCTTGCGGCGGCTGGTGCGGCGGGCGGCTTCGGCGGCCACGAACCGGCGGCGTTCCTCCCGCAGCTCGGCCACCTCGGAGTCGTCGAGCGGTTCGAGCTCCCCGGCGAACCACGACAGGATCAGGTCGGCCAGCGCCGGGTTGCGGGCCAGCACCGGCCCATGGAGATAGGTGCCGACGACCCGGCCGCCGATCGCCCCCTCGGTGCCGTCGCCGTTGCCGACGCCGACCTCGACCCGGCCGAGGGGCGTGGCCCCGGGCCCGAGGTCGGTCAGGCCGGCGTGGTTCTCGTAGCCCGACAGCGGCGGCAGGCCGACGTCGGGGTTGGGCTCGACGAGGATCTCGCCGACGATGCGGGGGCTGGCCCGCCGGGCCGTCGTGCAGTCGAGCAGCCCGAGGCCGGGCCGGGCCGTGCCGTCGGGCCCGAAGAACGAATGGCCCAGGATCTGGAAGCCGGCGCAGATGCCGAGTACGGCGGCACCCCCCTCGACGGCGCGGTGCAGCGCGCCCTCGGCGATGAGGGCGGCGGCGGCCGAGGCCTGCGGGCTGTCCTCGCCGCCGCCCACCACGTAGATGTCGCACGACGCCGGAGCCGGTTCCCCCCACGGGGCCTCGACGAGCTCGGCTGGGACGCCCCGCCAGGCCAGCCGCTGGAGGAGGACCCGGGCGTTGCCCCGGTCGCCGTAGGTGCCGAGCAGCTCGGGATAGAGCAGGGCGATGCGCACGGCGCTGTCCCGCGGGCCGGCCGCCCGCGGCTCAGTCACGGACCGCTCCGAGGACCGTCTGGAAGGCGGTGTAGTTGGCCACCAGCTCCACTTTGCCCGGCGGCAGCTGGCGGGCGGCGGCGAGCGGGTCGGGGCACACCTCGTGGGGCACGCCGGCGTAACGGAGGCGGACGGCGACGTCGAGGGCCCGTTCGCCGGCGGCGACCACCGGTCGACCCTCGAGCCGCTCGAAGTCCACGTCCCACAGCCACGACGTGTCGTACCCGTCGGGGCCCCGGGCGTTGACGGCCACGACGACCCCCGCCGGCGGGGCGGACAGGAAGTCGAGGATCTCGTTCCATCCGGCGGGGTTTTTGGCCAGCAGCAGGCGGGCGCTGGCCGGGCCGAGGTTGACCTCCCGGTAGCGACCGGCGACGTTGGCGATGCCGACCATGGCGGCCAGGGCGACCTCGGGGTCGACACCGGCCACCCGGGCGGCGGCCACGGCTATGGCGGCGTTGGCGGCGTTGCAGCGACCGGGAAGCTGCAGCTCGACGGGGAACGACCGGCCGCCCACTTCGACGTCGAGGCCGCCTCCCTCGATCTCCGGCTCGGGCCGGCTGAGACCGCAGGAGCACTTCCACTCCACGCCGTGCCACGTGATGCGGCCGCCGCAGTTGGGGCAGCTCGTGGCGTCGATCCGCCACCGCTGCCCGGTGGACACCCAGGTGACCGTGCCGGCCGCCTGGGCCGCCCACACCACCAGGGGGTCGTCACAGTTGGCCACGACGTGGATCTCGGGCCGGGCGCCGAGTGACGTCCGCCACTTGGCCGCCGCCAGCCGGACCTCGCCGTAGCGGTCGAGCTGGTCCCGGCTGAGGTTGAGGAGCACGACCACGGTGGCGGTGGTCTCGGCCAGGACCTGGACCAGGGCCGCCTCGTCGACCTCCAGCACCGCCACCGGCGACTCGAGGTCCTTGGCCAGCGCGCTGACGAGGCCGGCCTTGAGGTTGGCGCCGGTGGTGTTGTGGACGATCGGCCCGGCGGTGGCCAGGGCGGCGGCCAGCAGCGCGGTGGTGGTCGTCTTCCCGTTGGTGCCCGACACGAGGTAGAGGGAGCGGCCGGCGGCCAGCTTCGGCAACGCGCCCTTGTCGACGGCCAGCGCCACCCGCCCGCCGATGACCGCGCCGCCGCCGCGCCCGGTGAGGCGCGACACCGCGGCGATACCGCCGACCAAACCTTTGAGGGCCCGCACAGACACGCTCCGCTGCATTGCGGGCCATCGTAGAACCGTTGTGCCGCAAGGACGGTGACGGACCGCCGGCCCTGGGTAGGCCCAGGTCGAGGCACCGAAACGGAGGTTCGCGATGGCCACGGAGAAACAGCGACAGGCCGCCCGCCGCAACGTCAAGAAGGCGCAGTCGGCGGCGAAGGAGAAACGCACGATCGCCCATCTCCCCCGGAAAACGAAGACGGCCCTCGGGCAGCAGGCGGCCGCCGTGCGCCAACGCAACCGCCGGGGCGGCAGCTCCCCCAAGACCCGGGCCGAGCTCTACGAGATCGCCAAGCGGCGGAACCTGCCCGGCCGGTCGAAGATGGGCCGCGACGAGCTGGCCCGGGCCCTGGGCGAGAAGTAGCTCCGGTCAGGATCCGGCCGGCGCCAGCGGCGACTCGGTCGGGAAACCGGCCGCCGCCCAGGCGTCGTAGCCTCCGAGGATGTCGGCCACCGTGGTGAACCCGCGGGCGGCCAGGACGGAGGCGGCGATCGAGCTGCGGTAGCCGCCGGCGCAGTAGACGACGGTGGTGGCCGACGGGTCGAGCTCATCGATCCGTTGCAGCAGCGCCGCCAGCGGGATGCGCCGGGCCCCGGGGATCACCCCCTGTTCGGTCTCGCCCGGATTTCTCACATCGACGAGCTGGACGGGGTCGCCGCCGAGGGCGGCGGCCGCCGTGTGCCATCGGGCGAAGTCGGCCGCCGGCAGCCGCAGCGACGCCACGGCCAGCTCCGGGTGCTCGGCCAGGAGGCGCCGGATGTCGCCGACCGCGCCCACCACCCGGTCGAACCCGATGCGGGCCAGACGGACCTTCGCCTCGCCTTCCCGGCCGGGATCGGTGCAGACCACGATCGGCTGGTCCGGCCGGGCGATGTCGCCGGCGTACTCGGCGAAGCGGCCCTCCATTCCGACGTTGACCGCCCCCCGCAGATGGCCCGAGGCGAACTCGTCGGGCCGGCGGCCGTCGATGAGCACGGCGCCGTCGGCCAGCCACCGTTGCACCTCGTCGATGCTGAGGACGGACGGCTCGTCGTGGTCGTCGAGGAGGCTGTGGGCGGAGCGGTTCGTGCGGGCGGCGAACCCGAAGTAGGGCGGGGCCACGGACTGGCCGGTGGTGACGGCGGCCGCGAACTCGTCCTCGGTCATCGACTGGAGGGCGTAGTTCGTGGCCCGCTGTTCGCCGATCGTCGACTGGGCGGCGGTGGACAGGTTCTTCCCGCAGGCCGAACCGGCGCCGTGGGCGGGGAAGACCCGCACGCCGTCGGGGAGTCTGAGCAGCTTCTCGTGCAGCGAGCGGTAGAGCTGGCGGGCGAGGTCGTCGGCGGAGGCGCCGGCCGCCGACAGGAGGTCAGGCCGGCCGACGTCTCCGATGAACAGCGTGTCCCCGGTGAGCACACCCCACGGCTCGGCGTCGGGGTGCTCCCGGATCACCACGCAGATCGACTCCGGCGTGTGGCCCGGAGTGGCCAGCACCTCGAGCGTCACCTCGCCGAGCGACAGCCGTTGCCCGTCGGCCAGCGGCTCGATGGGGAACTCCGTGCGGGCCGCCTCGCCGTAGCTGATGACGGCGCCGGTGGCGGCGGCGATCTCCAGGTGACCGGAGAGGAAATCGGCGTGGAAATGCGTCTCGATGACCCGCTCGATCCGCAGGCCGGCGGCCTCGGCGTCGGCCAGGTACTGCGACACGTCCCGCTGCGGGTCGACGACCACGGCCCGGCCGGTCGTCTCGTCCCCGATGAGGTAGCTGAACAGTGACAGGCATCCGAGTTCGTACTGGCGGAAGAACATGGGCCCGTCTCCCTTCGCCTCGGACCCCACAGTATTAGCTCTCACGCATATGCGTGAAAACCCCGGTCGCGGGCGGTGGTCAGGCGGTCGGGCGGGCCATCGCCGCCTGCAGGACGGCGTTGAAGTCGACCGTGAGGGTGACGGGCCGGCGCGACTCGGCCCAGACCACCCGGCCCGTCGGCGCCCGGTAGGCCAGGACGTGGGGCGACGGTGCGGCCGGTCGGGGCGCCGCCGGGCCCGGCGCGGTGGGGAGGACGGACGCCAGCTCGGCCCAGGCCCCGGCCACCGCCCGGAAGTCGGCGGCGTCCCCGCCCGCGTCGGGGTGCGTCCGCTTGGCCAGCCGGCGAAAGGCGCGCTGCGCCTCGCCCCGGGTGGCGTCACACGGCAGGCCGAGTACGGCCCGCGGGTCTCGATCTCGCATCACACGTCCTTGTGCCTGAAACCCCACCGGTCCGTCGGTGGGCGCAGATCCGTCTGCGCGTCGTGCTGATCGGCCGGGTGCCCGCCCGGTTGAGCTAACGCCGGCTGCGGCGGGTCGTGCTCGTCGTGCTCGGCCGGGTGGTCGTCGTCGTGGTCGACGTCGTCGTGGTGGTCGGCGCCGGGGGCGGCGGCGGAGGCGGCGTGGCCACCAGGTCGAGGATCCCGGCGTTGGCAGCGAAGCCGGCCGCCCTCGGAGAGCCGTGGCCGAGGGCGTCGCCGAACGCCGTGATCGAGCCGTCGGCCGCCGCCACCCAGTAGCCCCGTCCGGTGGCGCTCCCGGCGATGCGCAGGGCGGCCGGCCGGTCGCACAAGCCGGTGCCGGCCGGTGAGCCCCGGTACGGCGCATCGCCGAAGTTGTAGATGCCGCCGTCCTCGGCCAGGAGCCAGTACCCCTGGCCGCTCGGCGTGACAGCCGCGTCGACCACCGGCGACGCCGTCGCCACCCCGCCCGTCGACCCGAAGAAGCCGGCGTCCCCGAAGGCGAAGATCCCGCCGTCCCGGGCCACCAGCCAGTAACCCCGTCCGGTGGGGGTGCGAGCCATCCCGACGATCGGCTGCGCCAGCTTGATGCCGCCGGTCGAGCCGAAGAAGCCGGCGTCGCCGAAGGCGAAGATGCCGCCGTCGCGGGCCACGAGCCAGTAGCCCTCGCCGGTGGGAGTGGCGGCCATGCCGACGACCGGCTGGTTGAGCCTGATCGCCCCGGTGGAGCCGAAGAACCTCGCCGACCCGAACGTGAAGACGCCGCCGTCGGTGGCGGTGAACCAGTAGCCCTCCCCGTCCGGCGTGGCGGCCATGGCCACCGCCGGCTGGTTGAGCCTGATCCCACCGGTCGAGCCGTGGAAGCGGGCGTCACCGAAGGAGAAGACGCCGCCGTCGCCGCCGAGCAGCCAGTACCCCGGCGCCGACGCCGCCGCCGGAGTAGCCACCGGGTTGGTGTCGAAGGCGCAGCGGTTCCCGAAGCGGAAACCCTGGGCCACCCGGAGGCTGGGGTAGGGATCGATGGCCGCCGCCCCGGGCGGGTGGATCTCGAAGTGGAGGTGGGAGCCCGTCGACTCGGCGTTGCCGCTGTCGCCGGCGTAGGCCACGACCTGCCCGGCCTTGACCGACGCGCCGACGGCGATGCCGGGGGCGAAGGCGTGCTCCAGCGGGTTGAGGCCGTCGTCGGTGCCCGGCGTGTCGTTGTTGATGTGGATGTACCAGTACTCCCAGCCCTCGGCGTCCCGCAGGACGAGCATGTTGCCCTGGCTCGCCGTGCCGTTGTCGATGAAGATCCGCCGGACGGTGGCATCGGCGGCGGCCAGCAGCGGCCGGCCCTTGGCCACCATGAGGTCGTTGCCCTGATGGGTCGACCCGTTGCCCCGGGGGTCCCCGAAATCGTCGTGGTGGCTGAAGCTGCCCTGCACCGGCACGACGATGCGGCGGAAGACGACGCCCGGGTCGTCCGGGTCGACAGCCGCCCGGGCGGGCAGAGTCGTGCCGCTGGCCACCAGGGCCAGGGCGGCGCCGGCCAGGGCCGGGCGCCGGAGACGTGTCATCCAGGAAGTGGTAACCAATGAGGTTTCTGGGCTCTATGAGACGGGGTTCCTGCGGCATCGGCACCTCCCTCCCGGCCCTACATCGGCGCCCGGCATGTTTCTCCGGCCTGTCCCTTCCGCGCCTCTTGTGCCCCGGCGGCCGCCGGCGTAGGTCAACTTCCGGATAAGAGCAGTTGACAGGGGCCTGAACCGCCCAAAACGCCCCGCAGCGGTTCGGTGAACAGTCCCTGGAGCCGGAGGATGGCGTCCGGCCCCTCCCGAAGTGGGCGGCACCAGGCCTCACGTTCCGAGGCCTCCAAGCCACGCTGCGGGAGATTCAGTTGGAAACCTTCAGGTCCTCCGACTGCTCGACGCCCCCCGACGAGTTCACAGCTCCGCGGCGGATTCTCGTGATTGGTCCGCCCCGTTCCGGTACCACCTGGGTCGAGCAGGTCCTTGGCCGGGCGGCCTCCGCCCGTGTCGTCCACGAACCCGACAACGAGACGTGCAACCCGTTCGCCCTGCGGGCGAAGACGTCGCTCGGTCGCTTTCCCGTCCTCGGGGCGAACGACCCGGCCCCGGTCGCCTACCACGACCTGTGGAGCCGGGCCTTCGAGGGCGTCGGGCGAGCGGCCACCGCCCGCTGGTTGACCGCCAAGGCGCTGCTGCGGACGGCCGACGCCGATCTCGACGCCGTCTTCGACCAGGGGCGCCACGGGTTGTCGGCCCGCCTCCGGCTCGTGAGTGCCCTCGCCTCCCTGCCGCCGGCCCCCCTTCCGGAGCGGCCGGACGATCCGCCCGTCCTCGTGAAGTCGGTGCACGCCAGCCTGGCCGCCGAATGGATCGTGCGGCGGTGGCGGCCGAAGGTCGTCGTCGTCCTGCGCAATCCCCTCAACGTGGTGGCCAGCCATGTGGCGCTGGGCTGGGGCCCGTCAGGCCTCGACTACCCGTTCCTCCACCGGGGCCTGGCCCGGCTGCCATGGGTGCCGCCGGTGCAACCGGCCTCCGCGCCGCTGTCCCGGTTGGCCTGGCAGATCGGGGTGTTCTGCACTGCGCTGGAGACGGCGGTGCAGCGGAACCCGGGTTGGCTGGTCGTGTCGCACGAGGAGCTGTGCCGGGAGCCGGCCGGCGGCTTCAAGAACGTCTGTGCCGCGCTCGGCCTGCCGTGGACCGAGGACGCCGCCGACTTCCTGGCCGCCTCCGACCGTCCGGGGAAGGGCCTCGAGACCCGCCGGGTGACGGCCGAGCAGCCGACCAACTGGACCCGCCATCTCACCGGCGCCCAGGTCGAGGAGGTGGTCGGCGTACTGTCGACGTTCCCCAGCCGGCTCTTCGACCCCACGTCGGTGGGTCACTAACCGGCGGCGCGCCCTTCGGTCTCCTTGGGCTGCAGGCGTTCGATGGCGTCGGTCATCCGTTCCAGGGCGGTGGTGACCTCCTCGGCGGTCGGGAGCGAGGCGACCAGGATGCGGATGTTGGCCACCTCCCGGGCCAGGTACTCCGCCTCAGCCTGCACCTGAGCCGCGGCCCGCCGGTCCTCGTCGACCTGCGCCCGGTCGCGGGCGTCCTGGCGGTTCTGGGCGAGGAGGATCAGCGGCGCGGCGTAGGCCGCCTGGGTGGAGAAGGCCAGGTTCAGCAGGATGAACGGGTAGGGGTCGAAGCGCAGCGCGGCGGCGGTGACATTGATGATGATCCAGACGGTGACGATCACCGTCTGGGCCACGAGGTAGCGGCCGGTGCCCAGGGTCCGGGCGATCGTTTCGGAGAAGCGACCGAACGCTTCGGGGTCGTAGTGCAGGCCGAAGCGCCGGCCGGACCGGGGGGTGGTGAGGTCGGCGCTCCGCCTCACTGATGGGTCCTCCATCCGACCGGCAGCACGCGGTCGAGGACGTCGTCGACGGTGACGGCGCCGAGCAGGAAGCCGGACTCGTCACACACCGGAACGGCCAGGAGGTTGTAGGCCGCCAGCCGCTCGGCCACATGGATCTCGGACAGGTTCGGGTGGACGGGCTCGGGCCCCCCGTCGACCAGGTCGGCCAGGCGCGTGCTGGGCGGCTCCCACAGCAGCCGCTGAAACGTCAGGGCCCCGAGGTAGATCCCGGTCGGGGGCTGCGTCGGTGGCTGGGTCACGAACACGCAGGAGGCCACCGCCGCCGGCACCTCCGCCGCCCGGATGCGGGCCAGAGCCTCGGCCACCGTCGCCTCGGGGAGCAGGATCAGCGGCTCGGGCGTCATGAGCCCGCCGGCGGTGTGGCCCTCGTAGCTGAGGAGCCGGCGGAGGGGGTCGGCCTCTTCGGGATCCATGGCCTCGAGCAGGCGGCTCTGCTGCTCGGCGTCGAGCTCGGAGAGGAGGTCGGCGGCGTCGTCCGGTTCCATCTCCTCGAGCACCCGGGCGGCCCGTTCCGGTTCCATGGCTTCGAGGATCTCGGCCTGGTCCTCCTCGGGGAGCTCCTCGAGGACATCGGCGAGGTCCTCGTCCTGCATCGCCTCGACCAGTTCGTCGCGCTCGTCGTCGGTCAGGTCCTGCATGGCCCGGGCCGTCTCGGCCGGGTGGAGGCTCCGCAGCTTCACCAGTTCGGCGGCGGCCTCGCCGACGTCGAAGAGGTCGGCGACTTCTTCCCACGGCACCCGCCGCATGCGGGCGGTGAGGCCGAGGGCCCGGCGCCGGCCGAGCAGCACTTCGGCGATCCCGAACCGGCCGTAGAGGGAGGTGCGGGGCCGCATCGACAGGTCGAGCACCTTCTCGCCGGCCACCGGGCGGTCGAGGAGGGAGGTGAGGAGGAGCTCGCCCGTCCGCTGCTTGAACGGGTGGAGATCGAGGGCGGAGCTGGCCAACACCACGCCGGATGTCTCGAAGTGCTTCACCCGGGCGGCGGTGATGAAGATGCGCCGGCGTCCCACCTGGGCCACGAGCCCGAGCAGGATCGGGGCGGTCTCCCCGGTGGGCGGGCCGATGACCAGATCGTCGACCCGGCCGAGAGCGTCACCGTCCGGGGTGACCAGCGGGAGTTTGAGAACCCGGGAGGCGTAGATCGGCTCGGCGATGCTGCTCATAAAGCAGCAGCGTACGAGGTTGGGGTTAGCCGGTGGGGAAGACGAGCGGGATCGAGCGGGGGCCCCGCACCTGACCGCCGCACCAGGTCACGTCGCCAGTGTCGTCGAGCTGAAACTCCGGTATCCGCTCGAGGAACGCCGACAGGGCGACCTGCATCTCCATGCGGGCCAGGTTCGAGCCGGCGCAGCGGTGGATGCCGATGCCGAAGGCGACGTGGCGGTTGTGGGCCCGGTCGATCACGACGGTGTCGGGATCGGGGAACACCTCGGGGTCGCGGTTGGCCGCCGGGAAGTTCATGAGGACCCGGCTGCCGGCGGGAATGGTGACGCCGTTGACGGTGACGTCCTCAGTGGCGAGGCGGGCCATGGTCACCGGGGAGTACACGCGGAGCAGCTCCTCCACGGCGGTGGGGATGAGGTCCGGCTCCTTCACCAGTCGCCGGCGGTCGTCGGGGTGGGTGGCCAGGTGCCAGAGGGCGGCGCCGATCGAGCTCCACGTGGTGTCGATGCCGGCGATGAGGAGGAGGTTGCAGGTCGAGGCGGCGTGGTTGTCGTCGACCGGCTCGCCGTCGACGTCCTGCGCCAGGAGCCAGGAGATGAAGTCGTCAGTGGGCTGCGCCCGCCGCTTGGCGATCTCCTCGCCCCAGAAGGCCAGGACCTTGAGCGCCGTGGCCTGCCGTAGCTCGGGATTGGTGGCGCCGAACTCCAGGAGACCCCGCACCCACTCGATGAAGTCGTCTCCCCGGTTCTCGTCGAGGCCCATCAGGTGGGCGATGACCTTGGGCGGGATCTGCTGGGCGTACTGCACGGCGGCGTTGCAGCGGCCGGTCTCGGCGAACTCGTCGATCAGGCGGTGGGCCAGCGCCCACGTGTAGGGCTCGTGGCGGGCCACCGCCTGGGGCGAGAAGGCCTGGAGGATCAACCGCCGGGCGACACCGTGGAAGGGCGGATCCGACGAGATCGGCGGGGCGTAGGGCCGGGTCCGCAGGACCTCGCCGGTCTCGGGGTCGAGCAGCGGGATCGGCGGCACCACGGTGAACTCCACGCTCGACAGCGCCGGCACCATGCGGGCCATCTCGGCCACGTCCTCGTAGCGGGTGGGAAGCCACGAACCGCCCCACCGTCCCGTGTGGGCGATCGGGCAGCGCTGCCGGAGGTCGGCCCAGATCGGGCCGGGATCGGTGTAGTAGGCGGGATCGAAGATGTCGTAGTCGGTGGCCCAGTCCTCGACCGGCCGGCGCTCGCCGCTCGCCGCCATGGTGACTACCCCTCGTCCTCGATGATGACGGCGTACTCAGGGCAGTTGGCCGCCGCCAGCTTCGCCTTGTCCTCCAGTTCCGGCGGGACGACGCCGTCGCCGGCGGCCGTGGCGTAGCCGTAGTCGTCGACGTCGAACAGCTCGGGAGCCAGTGAGTAACAGCGGTTGTGGCCCTGACACTTGTCCGGATCGACTCGCACCTTCACGGCTCCCCCCTTGCCCGATGGTCGTGGCCACCAAAGTAACCGGGCTCCCCGAGCCTCGAGGGGCCCTAGCCGAAAAGGATGGTCGGCGCTTCCTCGACCGTGGCGGCCGGGCGACCGGCGGCGCGGCACAGTTCGACCACCTCGGCGACCAGCTCCACGTTGCGGGGTTGGCGGGGCGGAGCGTGGTGGTCTTCCAGGCCGACACGGACGTGACCGCCACGCTCGATGGCCAGGGCGGCGATGCCGCTGGCGGTGACGTCGCCGCCGAAGACGGCCGCCATCCACGGAAGGCCGGTCCCCTCGAGCATGTCGAGGTAGGCGGTCAGCCCGCCGGGCGTCGCCGGGAGGCCGAAGAGCATCCGGTCGCCGCCGAGGTAGAGCTGGATCTTCACGTGGCGGGGTAGTGACCCGGCCCGGTGGTGAGCGAGGACGAGGCGCAGGAAGCCCGGCTCGAAGATCGAGATGTGGACGGGCACCTCCCGCTCTCGGCACCACCGCAGGATCCAGTCGACATCGGTGGCCGGATTACCGAAGGTCTGCGGCAGCGACCGAACGCCCTCGGGCCCCTGCGCCGGGAAGGCCAGGCTGAGCGTGCCGGCGTCGCAGGTGGCCACCGGCGCCAGGCCGGCGTCGTAAAGCTCGACGACGTGGGCGAAGCGCTCTTCCACGGTCGAGTCGGCCGTGGCGCCGGCCATCGTCGGATGGAGCAGGAGCCCCGGCCGGTCGGCCCGCAGCCTGGTCCACACGTCGATGTAGGGCCCGGCGCAGTGCCGGGTGGCCCCGCCGAAGTTGGGCTCGTCGTTGTGGTGGTGGACGACCGAGGCGCCGGCATCGAGGCAGCGCAACCCGTCCTCGACGATCTCGTCCACCGTCCGGGGAACATGCCGGTTCTGTTCCTTCGTCGTCATGCCGTTGAGGGCGACCTCGACGACGGTGGGCGGGGCGGCGGCGCTCATCGGGCCAGTGTTGCTCTAGCTTCTGGGGCGTGGCCACCCCCGTACCGCGCCCGACGTGGCTGAAGGTCACCTCGACCCTGGCCATCATCGGCGTCCTGGCCTGGCCGGTCCTGGCGATGCTCGGCCTGCTCGGAACCGTGCCCGCCCAGGCGGTGCTCAATGTCGGGATCGTGACCGCCGTTCTGGCCTACGTCTCGATCCGTCGGATCAAGCAGGACCGGGAGATCGCCCTGGGCCGACGGGACGATTCCGACGAAGCCCCCTGACCCGCCGCCGTCGAGCGGGAATAGTTGACTGTGCAAGTATGTTGGCGGGGGAGAACTTCGGGAAGGAGGGCATCGTGCCCATCACACGGTTGAACCATGCAGTCCTCTATGTGCGGGATGTCGAGCGGAGCGTCCGCTTCTACACCGACGTCCTCGGCTTCAGGGTGCTCGACGTGCTGCCGGAAGGGTTCCGGGGCGCGGCCTTCCTGCAGGCTCCGGGCTCGACGAATGACCACGATCTCGGGCTGTTCGAGATCGGGGGCGCGGCGGCGGCCTCGCCGGCGGGCCGGGGTGGGGCGGTCGGGCTCTATCACCTGGCCTGGGAGGTCGACACGCTGGCGGAGCTGGAGCGGTTGGCGCAGCGGCTCACCGAGGCCGGCGCGCTGGTCGGCGCCAGCGACCACGGCACGACGAAGAGCCTCTACGGGCAGGACCCGGACGGGCTGGAGTTCGAGATCGCCTGGATCGTCCCCGCCGACCAGATCGACGACAGCGCGGTCGAGGGCCGCAAGCGGATCGGCCGCCTCGACCTGGATCGGGAACTGGCCCGCTACGGCGCCGAGACGAGGGGCGGAGTCGGCATCTCCCACTAAGGGGTATCCCCGAAGTTGGCCGGGGGCCGTGGTACACGTACCGGGTGGCGGACGACGGCAGCGCGAGGGCATTGGGCGCGGGGGCGCGCACCATCCGGTCGCCCGATGACGCCGAGCAGGTGGCGGCCGAGTGGATGCGCCACCTGGGATTCGGCGACGCCCGCTGCACCGGCGCCGGCACCGACGGCGGAGTCGACGTGCGCAGCCAGGCGGCGGTGGCCCAGGTCAAGGCCCAGCTGACGCCCGTCGGCCGTCCGGAGTTGCAGGCGCTGTACGGCGTGGCCCGCAGCGAGGGCCGCCAGCCGCTGTTCTTCAGCCTGATGAGCTACACCGCGGCGGCGCTGGCCTGGGCCGACGAGGTCGGTATGGCCCTGTTCCGCCTCGACCACGCCGGCCTGGTGGAACCGGTCAACGCCCCGGCCGAGACGCTCCTGGCGGCGGCCGGCGGCCCGTCGGCGCTGGCGCCGCCGGCCTGGCCGGTGCGGCTGTCCGACCGGGCCGGGCGGTCGGCCATCAGCCGGGAGCGGCGCGGTTTGCTCTTCGTCGAGCGGGTCGCCTTCGTCGGCCTCGCCTGGATCTGGGTCCAGCTCGTGCGGCTCGACTACACCGTCTCGGCCCGCCGGGCCGTCGCCCACCGCTCGACGACGCTGGCGTTCGACCTCCTCAGCGGGGCGCCTTTCCCCCTGCCGGGCATCGAGCCGAGCACGGCCGGCGGGGGCGGGGCGGGAGAGACGGTTGGCGAGACGGGCCCGCTGCCCGCCACCATGGAAACGGCCGTAGTGCTCAGGCAGATCACCGACACGTGTGAGAAGCTTGAGGGGGTCACGCGGCCGGCCGTTGTAGAACGGTACCGGGCGGCGCTCGTGCATCTCGGCGTGCCGCCGGAGGCGCTCACCGTTTCGCCCTCAGCTGGCGAACGCGTGCTCGCTCCGGTGTTCATCGGGCTACTCGAGCACCGCCGGGATTCACGGCTTGTGGTGTGCAGTGGGGTCACCGGCGTACCGCTCTCGGATCTGGCCAGCCATCTGACCAGCCGTTTGCCGGGTGCGCTGGAAGAGATCGTGAGCCGGGTCCGGCGCTTGTAGGGACGGGTTTTGGCCAGCGCGCCTTTAGGCTGGCCCTGAAAGGAGAGCTATGGCGACACAACGCACCAGCTTCACCAAGCTCCAACGGGACAGGGCCAAGAAGGCCAAGGCCGCCGCCAAGCGCGAGAAGCGGCTGGAGCGCGCTGCCGAAGCTCGCCTCGCCTCCGACAACGACGACACCCCGACCTCCGGCGAAGGCCCCATTTCGGCCGCCGAACTGCTCCAGGAGATCGAAATCACCCATCAGCGGTACGAAGCCAAGCTGATGACCTACGAGGAGTTCGAGGAGAAGAAGGCGGAGCTCCTGGCCCGCCTGCCGATCGACTAGCCGGAGGCCGACAGGGTCACGGCACCAGGCGGAGGGTCACGAGCTCGAACGGGCGGACGGTGAGGAAGATCCCGTCCCCGTCGACCTCCAGCTCTTCGCCGTCACGCTCGAGCAGATCACTGCGGACGGCCGCCGAGCAGGGCACCCCGGGCATCAACCGGACCCGCCGGCGGCCGCCGAGCGCTTCATAGCCCCGCACGATGACGCCCCGCCCGTCGTCGGCGGCCTTGACCGTCTCGACCACGAATCCGGGGTCGGGGACCGTGACCAGCGAATGCTCGGCCGGACGGGCGGCGCTTGCGGCGGTGTCGACGGCGGCGGCCGGCGTCCGGATCTCGAGCGGAGCGCCGAGGGCGTAGCCGGCGGCGATTACCGCCGTCAGGTCGGCGGCGTGGGGCAGCAGGGCGTAGGTGAAGCGGTGCCGGCCGCGGTCGCAGAGCGGGTCCGGCGCGGTCGGGGCCCGCAGCAGTGACAGCCGCAGCGTGTTCCCCCGCACGTCGTAGCCGTACTTGCAGTCGTTGAGCAGGGCGACGCCGTAGCCGGTCTCCGACAGGTCGGCCCAGCGCTGGGCGCAGACCTCGAAGCGGGCCTGCTCGAAAGCGGTGTTGGCGTGGGTCGGCCGGGCCAGGTGGCCGAACTGGATCTCGAAGCGGGCGCTGGCGGTGTGGACGGCGACCGGGAACGCGACCTTGAGGAACTTGTGGTCCTCGTGCCAGTCGACGTCGGTGACGAAGTCGATCCGGCGGGAGCCGGCGGCCAGCACCATCGTCTGGTCGATGACGGAGTCGCCGAAGGAGCGGTGGAACCGCACCGCGCCCCGCAGGCCCCCGGCCTCCACGAGGTCGATCTGGACGGGCCCGGTGAGGGCATCGCCGGCGAGATCGGTGGCGGAGTCGAAGTACTCGCGGTCGACGTCCCAGGCGTCCCAGTTGCGGGGCCGGTCCTCGTGGAGCTGGAACACGTTGCCGCAGGCGCCGGGGGCCAGGACCTCCCGGTCGTGGTCGAGGTCGAACACCCGGGTGAGGTGCCCGTCATCGTCCCACTCGAGCCGCAGATAACCGTTGTCCATCCAGCCGGCGCCGACGGCCACGGCTGTCGCCGCGGCCGCGGCTTCATGGACTTCGCCGGTGTCGATCGTCGTCCAGCCGAGGGGTGGGACGTCGACCATGTGTGAGCGGTCGTTCACGTCGACGACCTCGCGACGGGCGAACGGCGTGGGGTTGAACACGACGGCCGGCTCGCTCAGCCCCGAGGTGTCCACGGCCGCGGCGATGGCGTCGAGGGCGTCGCCGGCGACGGCCCGGGCCCGGCGGGCGACGTCGGCCAGCTGGGCTTCGGCCTCTTCGGCGACCCAGCGGATGGACGAGCCGGGCAGGATGTCGTGGAACTGGTTGGTGAGGAGGAGCCGCCAGGCGGCCTCGAGTTCGGCGGCGACGCCGCGGTCGGTGCCGAGACCGGCGGCGGCAGTCCAAAGTTCGGCGGCCTGCAGGGCCGCCTCGCCCTGCCGGTTGCCCCGTTTGATCCCGGCCTGGCTGGTGAAGGTGCCCCGGTGCTTCTCCAGGTACAGGTCGCCGACCCATACCGGCAGCGGCGCGGGATCGGCCTCGACGGCGGCGAAGAAGGCGTCCGGCGGTTCGAGGGCCACGACCGGGGCGCCGGTGAGGTCGTTCACCCGGCGGGCGGCCTCGAGCATCTCCCGGGTGGGACCGCCCCCGCCGTCGCCGTGACCGAAGGGATAGATCGAGCGGGCCTCCCGGGCGCTGCGGTTCAGCTCCCGCATCGACATGTCGCCGTTGTACGTGTCGGCCGGCGGGAAGTGGGCTCGCACCCTCGTGCCGTCGATGCCTTCCCACCAGAACGTGTGGTGCGGGAAGCGGTTGGTGTCGTTCCACGACAGCTTCTGGGATATGAACCAGTCGACGCCGGCGGCGGCCATGATCTGCGGCAGGGCCGCCGTGTAGCCGAAGGCGTCGGGCAGCCACACCTCCCGGCAGTCCACGCCGAAGCGGTCGGCGAAGTAGCGCTTGCCGAGCACGATCTGGCGGACGAGGGACTCCCCCGATGCCATGTTGCAGTCGGCCTCCACCCACATGCCGCCCACCGGCACGAACTGGCCAGTGCGGACCCGGTCGGCGATGCGGGCGAAGAGCTCCGGGTAGCGCTCCTCCATCCAGACGAGGTGCTGGGCGGCGGAGCAGACGAAGCGATACTCGGGGAAGTCCTCCATCAGCGTCACGGCGGTGGCGAACGTCCGGGCGCACTTGCGGACCGTCTCCCGAAGCGGCCACAACCAGGCGGTGTCGATGTGGGCATGACCGACCGCCGTGACCCGAGCGGGGACGTGCCCATTCCGGCCGGCGAACCGACGCCCGGCGAACGATCCGGCCAGGGCCCCGAGGGCCACCTCGGCCGTACCCGCCACGTCGTCGGGGTCGAGGGCGGCGCAGACTTCCGCCAGCGTTCCGGGCGAGGTCAGGTCGATGGCCAGGCGCAGGTCGCGGGCCAGCGCCCGCACGCCGGGACGGCGCACGGCCAGTTCGCACCGGGTGAGGACGAACCCCGGCGGCCCGGCCGGGTCCGGCCGCAGCTCGGGCCAGTCGAAGCCCGACATCCGGTCTTCCGGGGTGGTGGGGTTGGCGGCGGCCTCGACGTACAGGTCGACGACCTCCCCGCCGGCGGCGGAGGCGAAGAGCGCCGCCGCGGCGTGCTGGGGGGACAGGCCGAGGAAGGGCACCGGCCGCCCGTCCACCATGGAGAAGATCAGGAACTCCCCGCCGGGGACCGTGGTGCCGGCCCGGAGCGCCTCGAGGCGCAACACGACCTCCTGGCCCGTCCACTCCGCCGGCACCCGACCCTGGAGGTGGAACCAGGTGGTGCCCCAGCGGGGCCCCCACCCGTCGCCGACGGCGAACGGCTCGTACGGCCCGTCGAGGGCCTCGGCGGGAGTGATCGGCTCGCCAGGGAGATGACGAGCGGTGATCGTCAGTGGATGCCCGGGCCCGAAGACGGCCGGTTCGACGACCTCGAGGAGGATCTCCCGCGCCCGCCGGCGCACCGTCTCGTCGGCTTCGGTCGTTGCCCCGGTCCACTTCGTCACACCGAACTCCTCGTCAGCGCACGCGCCAAAGTAGAGGGGAATTCGGCACCGCCGGTGCCGACTCCCCCCGCTTTGGCGGGAGCTGTCCTACGCCGGGATCTCCACCTCGGGCAGCTCGACCTCGACCCGGGCGCCGTCGAAGAGCTGGGCCAGGCGGGCGACGTCCTCCTCCACCCGCTCGAGCCGTTCGGTCGTCTCCTGCAGGTGGCGGAACAGCAGGTCACTCTCGTGGGACCGCAGCAGCCAGACGCCGCCGACGATGAGGGCCAGGCCGCCCATGCCGCCGCTGACCAGGATCGGCACCTGGTCGGCCACCTCGAGCAGGTCGCGGACCCGGAACCAGGCGGTGATGATGGCCACGGCCCCGGCCAGACCCAGCAGCGCGCCGGCGATCACCTTCCACGATTCCTTCACCACAGGCATGGTTACCTGCCTCCCTTACTCGTTCCCACCAGTTCCAGCTGCCGTCGGGCGACCCGCAGCACGGCCAGCAACGCCACCAGCGCCGCCAACGCCATCACCCCGATCCCACCCCGGAGATCGCGGGCCGCTTCCTCTCCCAACCCGGCCACCGCCGCCGGGGCCGCCCGGGCCCGGCCCGCCGCCGACCCGTCCGCAAGGCCGGGGACGGCCAACGCCGCTTCCCCGGACGGCGGCGGAACGGAGGCCGGGTCCGGTCCCAGCACCGTGTCGCCGACGGCGGACCCGTAGGCCGGAGCCGGGGCCGGATCGAACAGCACGGCCGGTGTTTCGGCCAGCAGTCCCGCAGCCGACGGAGCGCCGTCGACCGCCGCCGGGTCGCGACCGCCGTCGGTCACGGCCGGCAGCGGCTCCGGCGTCGACGGGCCCTCGACGGCCGGCAGCGGCAGATCGTCGTCGAGGCCGGCGGCGGGGTCCTCCAACCGGTAGAAGGCCTGGGCCGACACCACACTCAGGGCGTAGACCATCTTCTGGCCCGGGTTGTTCTCCAGGATCACCGGCCGGTGGCCCATCTGCAGGAAGCCCGACTGCACGTGCGTGCCGGCGTCGTCCCGCCACACCCGGCCCGGGATCAGCTTGAACTCCGACCGCAACGACTCGGCCCCTTTGGCCAGTTCGGCGTTCAGCCGGGTCAGCCCGTCCTCCGAACCGGGCGCGAAGCTCACGCCCTTGTCGGTCCACTCCAGGCGCTGCCCGCCGACCGACACGCCGGAGACGGTCAGCGTCCAGGTGCCGGTCTCGCCGGCCGCCGTCGCCCGGACCACGGCGTCACTGCGGATCTCGGTGATCCCGACGTCGCCGATCTTGACGTCGCGGGCCAGCGCCCAGCCGGAGGACACCACCGCGTCGCCGTCCCGGCGGGCCGAGGCGTGGGAGCGGGCGAAGCCGATGTTCACCGGGACGGCCGTGCCGGTGAAGGCCCCGAAGGCGAATTCGCCGATTCCCTCGTTGGCGTCGGCGTGGCCGGAGAAGGAGAAGATCCGCATCGTCCCGCCGGGCGTGTCGACCGTCGGCCCGAGCGGGAACTGGGCCGGCTCGCCGAAGTCGGCCGTGCCGGCGCTGTCGCCCCCCGTCGGGTAGCTGGTCCAGGCGCCGGGCGCCTTGTAGCCGTGGCCGGCCAGCGGCCCCTGCTGCGGCGTCGACGTCTCGAACACGGTATTGGGAGTTGGCCCGGGCCAAAAGGAGATGGCCCGCCCCCAGGACTCCGGCTGCTGGTTCAGGTAGGCCCAGGCGAAACCCTCGCCGCCCTCTTCGACCTTGGGGATCTCCATCAAGTGGTACGAGGGCGTGGCGAACACCTCGGCGGTGAACAGCGCCGCCGTCGGCGGCCCGCCGTCACCCTCCGGCCACGCCGGAGCCGGCGCCCCGACCACCGAGGCGGTCAGCACCGTCAGCCCGGCCAAGGCCCGTCGTGCCCGTCGCACGCCCCTCACCCCCCGCTCCGGCCACCGACGGCCTGGTGGCCCAGGTACGACGACATGAGCACGTCCCGGGCCGCCTCGGGCGATCCTTCGAAGCGCACCCGGCCCTTCTGGAGCACGTAGACGTAGTCGGCCAGCCGCAGGGCCAGCGGGTATTCCTGCTCGACCAGCAGGACCCCGATGCCGGCCTCGCGTAACCGCTCCAGGGTGTTGGCCAGCTCCTCCACGATGATCGGGGCCAGCCCCAGCGACAGCTCGTCGATCATCAGCAGCCGGGGACCGGCGACCAGCGCCCGGCTGATGGCCAGCATCTGCTGCTGCCCGCCCGACAGCGCCGCGCCCGACGAGTCGAGCCGCTCCCGCAAGACGGGGAACAGCTCGAGCGTCTGCTCGATGCGGGCGTCCCGGTCCCGGCGGTGGCCGTAGCCGCCCAGCATCAGGTTCTCCCGCACGCTGAGCTCGGCCAGGATCCGCCGCCCCTCGGGCACGTGGACGATGCCCATCCGGGTGATCACCCCGGCCGGGAGCCCGGTGATCGGGCGCCCGTCCCAGGCGACCTTTCCCCGCCAGGGGTGGACGAGCCCCGACACCGTCCGCAGCAGCGTGCTCTTGCCGGCGCCGTTGCGGCCGAGGACGGCGACGATCTGGCCCGGCTCGGCCCGGAGCGACACGCCCCGGAGGGCGTCGATCCCGCCGAAGCGGACGTGGAGGTCGTGCACCTCGAGCATCAGTGCAGCGCTCCCACGCCCAGGTAGGCCTCGACGACGTCGGGGTGGGTCAGCACCTCGCCCGGCGTCCCGGAGGCGATCAGCCGCCCGAAGTCGAGGACGTGCACCTCGTCGCAGATCTCGGCCACCAGGTCGACGTCGTGCTCCACCAGCACCGCGCCGCGCCCGGTGGTCGTCACCCAGTCCCGCACCAGCGAGCCGAGCTCGAGGCTCTCGTCGGGGTTCATGCCGGCGACGGGCTCGTCGAGCAGCAGGAACTCGGGCTCCGCCACCAGGGCCCGCACGATCTCCACCCGCCGCTGCCAGCCGTAGGGCAGCGTCGCCACCGGCACCGGCCACAGCTTCCGGCCGATCCCGAAGCGGTGGAGCCAGTGCTCCATCTCGGCCCGCACGGCGTCGGAGCGGCGCAGCAGCTCGTCGACCAGCCGCAGGCGGGGATGGGCGCCGATGAGGACGTTCTCCTCCACCGACAGTTCCGGCACGAGCTCGCAGCGCTGGAACGTGCGGGCGATGCCGGCCGCCCGTCGCTTCCACGGCGTCAGCCGGTCGATGCGCCGCTCGCCCAGCCACACCTCGCCGCCACCGATCCGGACCGCTCCGCACAGGGCGTTGAGCAGCGTGGTCTTCCCCGCGCCGTTGGGGCCCATGACGCCGAACAGGACACCGGGCCGGAACTCGAGCGAGACGGCGTCGAGGGCCTGCACCCGTCCGAAGTTGACGGTCAGGTCGACGGCCCGGAGGTCACCCACCGACGGCACTGCCCACCCCCTCCCCGGCGGCGGCGCCGGCCGTCCGCCCGTTGGGCGAGATGCGCAGCCGCCGCCCGCCGGCCAGCGTCACCCGCACCGGCGCGCCGAGTTGCACCGCCACCCCGGCCGCGCCGCCCGCCGGCGGCCGCCGGCCCAGCCAGGCGAACCGCTCCCGTTCCCGCTGCCGGGCCCGCTCCAGGAAACCCAGGATTCCGCCCCGCACCGCCACGGCCACCAGGAACAACCCGAAGCCCATCACGGCGCTGATGTTGAAGTTCCGGATGTCCTGCCGGCGGATCAACTCCGGCAGCCCGACGAAGACGGCGCTGCCGACCACCGCCCCTTCCAGGCGGGTGATGCCGCCGATGACGGGAATGGCCAGCAGCACGACCGACTTCACGATCGTGTACTCGTTGGAGCCCGGCGCCGAGGTCAGGGCGTAGGTCAGGAGGCTGCCGCCCGCCCCGGCGGTGAAGGCGGCGGCCACGAAGGCCAGCAGGCGGTAGCGGGGGATGGCGATGCCGCAGGCGGCCATGGCTCCTTCCCGCCGGTGCATGCCGACCAGCGCCCGTCCGACCTTCGAGCGGCGCATGGCGTGGACGGCCCCGTAGATGGCCACCGCCATCGGCAGGATCACCAGGGCCAGCGCCCGCTGATCGTCGAGGGTGACGCCGCCGATGAGGTGCGGGGTGTCGACCGGGATCGCCTCGCCGCCGAGGGTGAACCAGATCTGGCGGAAGAGGAAGCGCTCGATGGCCGCCTGGTAGGCCAGCGTGGTGAGGGCCAGGAAGACGCCCCGGAGCCGGACGGCCGGAATGGCCATCGGCAGGGCGAAGGCGGCGGCGCAACCGGCGGCCAGGAGCACCGTGACCGGCAGGGGCGGGTCGATGCCCCGGGCGAGGTGGGCGGTGGTGTAGGCGCCGATGCCGAAGAAGCACGCCTGGGCGAACGACACCTGACCCGACCAGCCCACCAGGAAGACGGTGCCGACCGAGGCCACGACGTAGGCCAGGAACGTGTTGAACAGGAAGGCCTCGTAGTCGGTGGCCGGTCCGATGAGCCAGGCCACCAGCAGCGCGCCGACCAGCAGCGGCCAGGTGCGGCCGATGGAGCGGACCCCGGGCCGGGCGGACAGCGCCGTCGCCACTCAGAACACCTCGCCCGGCCGGGCCCGCGACGAGAGCACCAGCAGCGTTCCCGACAGGAGCACGAAGGCGATGACCTCGCGGATGCCGGGCCGGGCGGTGTAGGGGCCGAGGATCCCGTACAGCACGCCGAGGCCGATGGCGCCGAGGTAGGCGAGGCCGAAGCGGCGCAACACCCCGACCGCCGCCCCGACGAAGGCGGGGACCGTCTGGAACGTGAGCGACACCGGGTCCAGCGTGGAGATGTGGCTGATGAGGATGCCGGCCACGGCGCTGCCGAGCCCCGCCGCCCCCCAGGCCAGCGCCGCCATCCGCAGCGGCCGGACTCCGTGGAGCACCGCCACCTCGTCGTCCTCGCTCATGGCCCGCAGCGCCAGGCCGCTGTCGGTCTTGCGCAGCCACAGATGGAGCAGCAGGGCGTAGACGCCGCCCCACACGATGGTGGCCAGCTGGTGGCCGGTGATGTTGATGTCGCCGAGGTCGAAGCGGGTGTCACCGCCGGGCACGATCGAGCCGATGGTCCGCAGGCCGGCGCCCCAGACCCAGATCGACCCGGCGACGAGGAACAGCATCAGTCCGGCCGTGGCGGCGGTGGCCTCGGCCCGGCCGTAGCGCCGGGAGGCGTGGTCGATGGCCATCCCGGCAGCGGCGCTGGCCAGGACCCCGCAGGTGACGGCGAGCAGCGCCGCCGGGCGGGACGCCCAGTGCCATTCCTCGGTCAGCTGCCAGTAGATGAAGGCCGACGCCGTGCCCAGCGCCCCGGCGGCGAAGTTCAGGACCTTGCTGACCCGGTAGACGAGGACCAGGCCGCCGGCGAGGACGGAGTAGAGAGCGCCGAGGAAGACCCCGGCGATGATGTATTCCACCGCGGCCTCGTCAGTCGGCGCTGTAGGTCGGTTTCACCAGGCGCCAGCGGAGGCTCTCGTCGAGCTGGAGCATCTGCCCCACCCGGCTGCCGCCCCGCAACCCGGCTTTGAAGGCCAGCTGCATGCCCTGACAGCCCCACCCGTTGAACGCTCCGGAGTCGAGGGCCTGGATGAGTCCCGTCCGGGTGAGGTTGGGCCCGGCCAGTTTCAGCCCCTCCACGATCATCTTGGCGCCGCACCACAGGTTCTGGCCGTAGTAGTGCATCCGCTCCATCTCGCCCGGGTAGTACTTGGCCACCTGGGCTTTGAAGAGCTTCACGTCGGGGTCGCCGTCGCACTCCGGGGCCTCGTGGTAGCAGACCGAGCTGAAGCCGTAGTGGCCGATGCCCCAGTCGCCCACGATCTTCCCGAACTCCGGCACCGTCGGCCACCCGCCGATCCAGCCTTTCGGCGGCTTGTAGCGCTGGCTGCGGGCGGCCACCCCCACGAACTTGGCGTTGTTCACGGGGTCGTTGCAGAAGGCGACGATGTCGGGGTTGGCCTGGCGCATCTTCAGCACCTGGGGCGTGAGGTCGGGCTCGTCGAACTCGTTCGACACCTTGGCCACGACCTGCACGCCGGCCTTGTTGAGATAGTCCTCGAGGCCCTTCATGCACTCCTGGGCGGCCTCGATGTTGAGGTAGGAGATGCCCACCGACTTCGGCTTCACCTGTTCGAGGAGGAACTTGCCGAACAGGCGGGCGATGTCGAACACCGGAACCTGGGTGGGGAACGAGTACAGGTTGTCGTTCTTGTACTCCTCGAGGTACAGCCCGAAGCTGCCGACGAACGGGATCTTCTGCTGCTTGACGTAGTTCTGGATCGTCCCGGTGCTCCAGGAGAGGGTCGGGCCCAGCATGAAGACCTTCTTGTTCTCCACCAGGTCCTTGAAGCAGGCCCGGGCCCGGCTGCTGTCGCCGCCGTCGATGCAGGACACGAACTCGACCTTGCGGCCGAAGACACCGCCCGCCCGGTTGACTTCGTTGAAGAAGGCCCGGACGGCGTGCTCGCCGACGCGGGAGTAGCGGTCGAGGTAGCTCTCGTGGAACCAGACGCCGCCGACCAGGACCTTGTCGCCGGTGACGCCGATGTCCGTGGCGCCGGGGTTCGACCCACCGGCGCCGGCCGCGGCGTTGCCCGCGCCGGCGCCG
>JBFLYK010000053.1:0-43869 GCA_040756995.1 Actinomycetota bacterium
CGCTCCCCTCTCGTCTTCCCCTTCGGCGGCGCCGTCGCCGCCCGGCGGGCCGTCGCCGTCGCCCGAGCCCGCGACTTCGCCGGTCCCCGTCCCTTCGGCCCCACCGTCGTCCGGCAGCCCGCCCCTCTCGAGCGGGTTGACCTTCGAAGAGCACCACCGGCGCCGGTCGGCCGACACCGTCCGCTTCGCGGCGGCGATCGTCGGTCCGGCCAACGCCGAAGACGTGTGCCAGGAAGCATGGACGAGGATCTGGAAGGCGTGGGGCCAGGCCGACCCCGACCGCCTCGACGCCTGGACCTTCCGGATCGTCCGCAACTGCTGCATCGACCGGCTGCGCCAGACCGGCCAGCCGGCCGTCCCCCTCGACTTCATCGACCCGGCCGGCCCGGCCAGCGTGGAAGACGACGTCGTCGAGCGCCTGGCCTACGACGAGGTCGTCGGGATGCTGCGCACCCTGCCGGCGCCGCTCCGCGAAACGATCTGGCTGCGGGAGATCGGCGAACTCGGCTACGCCGAAATCGCCGATGCCCTCAATGTGCCCATCGGAACCGTCATGTCCCGCCTCCACAACGCCCGCAAGAAACTCTCCCGTCGCCTCCAGCGTCGCTGACCGCCAACCCGGCCGGCACGACGAGGGGGTGAAGCAAGCGGGCGCGAATATGTTTGCGGCGTCCTCGAACGCCGTGACCCACTCGGCGCGTCTGTGCCTTCCGAGCCCTGGGACTTCAGTCTCGATCGATGATCATGGGGTACTGAGCAGGGTGAGGTGAGCACGACCTTCGAAGCGGATGCCCTGGTAGGTGCCTTGGAAGTCCTGTTCGTCGTCGGCGACCATGCCGAGGGTGGGGGCCCAGCAGGAGCGTTGACGCTGGGTGCCTTCCACGGCGCCGGTGAGGGTGGTGTTGCGATCCACGACGTAGCAGCGCAGGGCGCGGCCGGCGACGGTGACGGTGCGTTCCTCGACGACTTTGGCGGTGGTGGTGCCCCGGGTGTCTTCGGTGGTCCAGGTGCTGGTCCAGGTGTCACCGATGCGGACGGGCCAGCGCAGGAGGAGCTGGGGCGGGGTGAAGGTTCCGCCGTAGACGAGGCCGGCGGAGGAGACACGCAGGGCGAGGAGGTCGACGGCGGCCGGCCCGTAGCGGCGTCGTTCGTCGACGGTGCCGGATCCGGATTCGGTCAGGAGCCGCAGTTCCGGGGTGTGGTCGTCGCCGCCGACCCGGCTGACCTGGGTGGTGGCCTCCTCGTTGAAGGGTTGGGTGCTGCCGGCCAGGCCGACCTTCCGGGTGCCTTCCGCCCGGTAGCGCCAGCCGCCCAGCGCCGGGACGGCCACCCGGCCGGCGCTGGCGGGAGCGGCCGGTGCGGTGGTGGTGGTCGGGGTCGGCGTGGTCGCGGTGGTGGCGGACCCGGCGGCCGGGGCGGACGGGCGAGTGGTGACGGTGGTGGTGGTTGGCCCGCCGCCGGCGGGGCGGGCCGGCGGCCGGGTGGTGGCCGGAGGCTGAGGATTCCCTCTGGCGGGCACGGCGCCACCGGCAGCGCCGGCGGCACCGGCCGGGCCGGCCGGCCCGGGCTGGCCGGCGTGGGGTGATGCCGCCGACGTCGGGGGGAGGCCGCCGTCGCCGGAGGTCGACCTGGCCGCTTCACCGGCCGGGCCGGCCGCGACCTCCAGCACGGGCGCCTCGGGCCGGCCGCTCAGACCGACCCCGATCAGGGCGGCGGCGAGCGCGGCGATCCCGGCGCCGGAGAGCCCGATGGCGACCCGGCGCCGTCCCGGGTCGGTGGCGGGGCTCGTGGAGGGCCAGAAGGCGTAGCGGCCGAGGAGCATGGTGGCGGCGGGAACGAGGAGGGTGCGGACGACGAAGGTGTCGAGGAGGATCCCCACCCCGACGCCGAAGCCGATCTGGCGGACGCTGGGGATGGGGGTGAGGAGCAGGGCGGCGAAGGTACCGGCCAGGATGAACCCGGCCGAGGTGATGGTGCCGCCGGTGAGGACCAGGCCGTGCTGAGCGGCCTCTTTGACCGACCGGCCGGCGTCGAGTTCTTCCCGGATCCGCCCGGCGATGAAGATATTGTAGTCGGCTCCCAAGGCGACGAGGATCACGAACAGGAACGGCGGCAGCCAGAACGCCAGGCCGGGCTGGCCCAGGATGCCCTGGAAGACGGCCACCGAGATCCCCATGGCCGCCAGCAGCGACAACAGCACACTGGCCAGCAGGTACAGCGGCGCCACCACCGAGCGGAGCAGCACGGCCAGGATGACCAGCACGGCGCCGACCACGATGGCACCGACCGTGCGCAGATCCTGGCCGGCGAGGTCCTCGATGTCGGCGAAGAAGGCGCTGGGGCCGGCCACGGCCAGGCGGCCGCCGGCCAGCGGCCCGCCGGCCAGCTCGGCCGCCGCCCGGTCGTCGAGCTCCCGGACCACCTGGAGGGCCCGGCGGGCGTAGGGGCTGCCGTCCAGGGCGACCACGATGCGGGTGGTGCGCTCCTGGGGCCCGAGGAAGAACCCGAGCCGCTCCCGCAGCGGCGGGTAGGCGGCCAGGAGGCCGGCGTCGATGCGCAATCCCCGCTCCGACGCCAGCGCGTTGACCAGTGGCGTGACGTCGACCCGGTCGGGATCGAGGCCCAGCGCCTTGAGGTCGGCCGAGCCGCCCGTGAGCCGGGAGACGGTCTGGGTCGTGAGCGGCACACCGGCCGGCTGGGTGACCGACCGCACCTCGGCCACGCCGGGGACCCGGCGGAGCCCGTCGGTGAGCCGGTCGATCGCCTCCAGGCGCCCATCGGCCAGGATCGACCCGTCGGTGGAGACCACCAGGAAGATCGGGGCCAGCTGGCCGGCGGGATAGTGGCGGGCCAGCGCCTCGAAGCCCTGGCGGGCACCGGCGTCCGGCGGCAGCTCGGAGGGAATGTCGAAGGACTGGTGCATGGCGGTCACCCCGACCGCCGGCACCGCCAGCAGCAGCGTGCCGGCGGCCAGCACCGCGGCCGGCCGGCGCCCGACCATCGCGGCGACCCGTTCCCACCGGACCCGCTCCCCGCCTCCGTGGTGGCGGCCGGTCCGGCTGGGCCAGAAGGTGGCCGCTCCGCCCAGACGTAGCAACGCCGGGGTGAGCGTGAGGCCGGCGGCCAAGGTCACGGCGATGGCCAACCCCAGGACGGGCCCGAACGAGCGGAACAGTCCCAGTTCGGCGGCCAGGAAGGCGAAGAACCCGATGATCACCGTGGCCGCCGAGGCGCTGATCACCGGACCCACCGCCGTCGACGCCCCCTGGAGGGCACTGCGCAGCCCGGCCGGGTCAGACCGGAACTCCCGGAACCGCGAGATGACGAAGAGGGCGTAGTCGGTGCCCGCCCCGAAGGCCATCACCACCATGAACGTCTCGACCAGGCTGGCCACCTCCACACCGGCCTCGGCCAGGAACCCCGACAGGCCCCGGGCCACCAGGAAGGCGCAGCCGATGCTGACCAGGGAGATGAGCGGCGCCAGCGCCGAGCGATAGACCAGCACCAGGATCACCAGCACCAACAGCACGGTCGCCACGGCCGTGCGGTCGAACGCCTCCAAGGTGGCGTCGGCCTGATCCGACGCCAGCGCCGCCAGTCCGGTGACGTGATGCTCCAACCCCGCCGGCGCCGTGGCGGCCAGATGGCGGCGCAGGAACGCCACCGCCTCGTTGCCCGAGGCGGTGAACACCGCCGCTTTGAGGCTCACGATGACCAGCTCGGCCGCGCCGTCCGGAGCCCGCAGCACCGGGGCCAGCTCGGGGGCGGTGGCCGCCGTCTGCACCGCCTTGACGTGCGTCGCCGCCTCCGGCGACGCCAGAAACGCCGCCAGCGAACCGACATAGGCCCGGTCCTCGGCTCCCAGACCTCCCGGGCGGGCGAGAACCAGCACCGCCGGATCCCGCGTCGGGTCGTCAGGGAACTCCCGGCGCAACAAGGCGTCGGCCCGACCCGACGGCGCCGAGTCCGGCACGAACGCCGTCTGATCGGCCGTGCCCAGCTCACTCAGCGACGGCGCCGCCAGCGAGATCCACACCGTGACGGCCAGCCACGCGGCCACCACCACCGCCGGCCGGCGATCCACGAACCCCGCCAGCCGGGCGAACATCAGCGCCCCTCCAAGCCGCTGAACACCACATCGAGCACAACGGACGCTATCCCCTGCTCGTCCAAAGCCGCCTCGAGCACCAACGACTGCAGCGCGGCCACAGCCACCGCCCCGAAGACCGCCGCGGCCACCCGCCCCCGGTCGGCCACCGGCCGCAACGACCCGTCCACCGCCCCTTCGGCCAACAAGTCGATCACCGGGCCGTGGAAGGCATCCACGATCCCCGCCGCGATCTCCCCCAGCGGCCCCGCCCGGCCCATGTCGGCCAGCAGCACCCGGCACGCCGCCGGCCGCCGGGCCATCGACGCCAGCAACGCCCGCACGACCAGCTCCAACCGCCGCCGGGCGTCCCCTGGCTCCTTCGCCGCACCGGCCACCGCCTCGGCGAGCTCAGCCAGCGTCGACCGCAGGAGCCACTCCAGCACCTCCTCCTTGCCGCGGAAGTGGTAATAGAGGGTCGCCCGAGGCACCCCGGTGGCGGCCGCCAGGTCCTCCATCCGGGTACCGTCGTAGCCCTGCCGGGCAAACACCCCCGCCACCGTCTCCTCCGCCTCCACCAACCACCGGGGAACCGCCCGCATGGCCACCTCGCTCCCGTCCGGTCGAGCGCTTCCCCGCCCGCCGACGACCACCAGTCAGTTTAGAGATGATATCCAAACAAGCTGTTAAAACCAGTTGTCGGCGACGGAACAGCCGTGGGAAGAGCGATGCTGAGTGGTTTCGACCGAGGATCCATGGCCGATCGCCGGGTCAAGTGATCACCGCTGCTCCCGCCGACGACGCCCGGGGCGGCGCCGCCGCCCGGGTCGGTCACCGCTGTCCTCCAGGCGGCTCAGTGCCTCCACCGCCGCTCCGATCAGCACATTGAGATCTTCCTCCGATGTGCCCTCGAGGAGCGCAGCAAGAGTATCGATCCGCTCTTCGTCGTCGTCTCCGAGGATTTCGGGAAGCCGACCGTGGACCGACGACTGGAACGTCAGCAACGCGTCACGGAGCAGGCGCGGCGGGATCTTGACCCCCAGTCGAGGGCCGGCCGCCACGTCGACCAGGTCGGTCACCGCCCGTCCCGTCAGGTCGACGACGGCGAGTCCCAATCTGAGGCTGCTCCCGACCATGGCTTCGCCTCCGTCCGATCCAACGTTGACGATACCGGAGCCCGACGAGGCGCACTGCCAGTGCTGCCCTGGCACGACGTCGCTCCCGGCCCCCACGCAAGGCGGGTCAAGCGGCTCGCCCGGTATCGTACGACGTCAAGATGATCGGGCGGGGCGGATCTGAACCATTAGGCTCGCCGCCCGGAGGTACCGCCCTCGTGTCCTGCACCCATGACGAACTCCGCCGCCAGATCACCGGGAACCTGGAACGGTTCGAGCGCGTCGGCGGTGCGGTCGAAGGTCTTCGGCGC
The DNA here is from genome assembly GCA_040756995.1 of Actinomycetota bacterium. Lineage (GTDB taxonomy): Bacteria > Actinomycetota > Acidimicrobiia > IMCC26256 > BP-133 > BP-133. The sequence goes on from JBFLYK010000053.1 coordinate 5,514, forward strand.
TCGGCGGTGGCGCTGGTCGTGCTCACCAGCTCGGACGGTCAGTCGTCCTTCCTCCTCACCCGGCGGGCGGCCACACTGCGGGCCCACGCCGGCCAGTTCGCCCTGCCCGGCGGTCGGCTCGACGGCGACGAATCGGTGGAGGCCACCGCCCTCCGAGAACTGCGCGAGGAAGTCGGACTCGACGTCGATGCCACCGCGGTCCTCGGTCTGCTCGATGATTACGTCACCCACTCCGGATTCGCCATCACCCCGGGTCGTCGTGTGGGGTGGCGCCGTCGACGAGGGCTTCTCCTGGCCCCTCGATCTCCGTGAGGTGGCCGCCGTCTACCGGGTCCCTCTCTCAACGCTCGACTTGCCCGACGCGCCCACGATCATTCCCGGCGACGATCCCGCCCGGCCTGTGATCCGCATGCCGGTCGCCCCCGGGGTGCTCATCCACGCGCCCACCGCCGCGATCCTCTACCAGTTCCGGGAAGTCGCCCTCTACGCTCGTCTCACCCGCGTCGCCCACTTCGACCAGCCGCCCTTCCTGCGGCGCTGAAGCCACTTGCTTCGGCCCCTTTCCGGATCCGGTTGCCGGAATGTCCTCTGCCGCCAAAGCCATAGCCATCAGCCACTTGGCAAAGGAGCCGGAGTCGGGCCACCGGTGACGCCCACCGCCGTGGCCACGTTGCGGTCCTCCAGCGCGCACCGGACCCAGGCGTGGGCCAACCGGGTCTGATGCGGGTCAAGCCTCCCGCTGGCCGAATCGGAAGTGATCCGGGTCGACCACGATGAACAGCGCTTCGGCTCGGGCCAGAATGTCCGCCCCGTACCGGGCTTCGGATGTCACGTGGAGTTTCCGGCCATCGCGCCGCTCCAACCGGGTGCGGAACTCCACGGGCACGTCCACCGGGACAGGAGCAAGGTACTCGACCGTCAGCCGGGCGGTGTAGGCAGGAGCTCGAGCCAGCGCCAGGGCTCCGCCGGTCACGTCGTCGAATACCGCGGCCACCATGCCGCCGTGTATCCGCCCCGGTGCGCCCTCGAACGCCGGGCCGAACCGGACGTCGGCCACGATCTCATCACCCTCGCGGCGGAACGTGACGTCGGCCGCCGTCGGGTTGGCCGCTCCGGAGATTGGCCGCTCGAGGAGCACCGACGACAAGCTTACCCGGTCAGGATCGGTGATCAAGGGAAGTAGCTCGGCCACCTCCTCCCCTCGGCGCCGTTGCGGCCCCCGGGCCACCTCCTTCGCCATCGCGGCCACCTCGGCGGCGATGCGCGCCAGTGTGGTCTCGTCCGCTTCGTGGGCGACGAGGGCATGCCCCAGGCTTCGCAGCGCTCGCGCCACCTCTTGACGGATCTCGGCGGTACGGACGCCGTTCGTTTGCACCCGGTCCTCCGTTGGAGAAACGATGGACGGCCCGCCGGACGGCGAGCCTGTTCCTACCAACAGTTTAGAGCAGTAATTCAAACGATGATGCTAGAGCGTAACGGCGGCCGCTACCAGCCCGGCTCCGCAAGGTACCCCGCAGCGGGTACAGTGGAACCGCAGCCGCGCATCCCGGGGCCGGCCCGACCGGTGCTGGACGAGTCGGGGGCCTGCCACGCCGGACGAGAACAGGCGAAGGACGGGTAAACGCCAGCCTGGTCGGATCGAGGGATCCCCGCCGGACCAGCTGACGGCGATCGCCGACGATGACCGAGACCACGGTGTCGGCATCATTGACCGTTGATCCGCCGGCCGTTCCCTCGGCCAGAGACCACAGCACAGAACCAGTCCCGGCGCCGCTCGCGCCACCCCGGGACAAACCGGCGGAGCAGGCCGGCGCCCGGGCCGACTGAGCCCAGTCCACGGTCCGGGACGCCAACCATCGCAGAGCGCCAGCGCCGCCACCATCCGGTCCAACGCCCGATCCCGCCGGTCAAGTGCTCGAGCACGGCCGGGCGTGGACGAGATCCAACGCCCCGGCCGGTCGGTCCCCGGCGAGGACGTCGGGGCAGGACACTTCCTCCCTTGCGGATAGACAGCCGTTCCAGCCTGCCCCTGCCTTGACGTCCCCTACGCGGGGTGTAATCGCTGATGGGCAAGGGGATTCAACACCTCGGAGTCGAGCGAGGAGAGGTTGTGGCCACGGGCAAGCGCCGGCGCAACAGCATCACCCGGCTGATCGAGGAAGTCGCCGATGACGCCAAGGATCTCGTCGACGACGTCGTCGATCGAGCCAAGGACGTCGAGCGGGACAGCCGCAAGGCCGTGCGCCGGGCGGTCAGCCACGACCGCCCGGACCGCTCGGCCCGGGAGATCGACGATCTCAAGTCGGCACTCGATGACTTGACGGCCAAGGTGAACCGCCTCGTGGCGCTGCAGGCCGAGGGGCGCAAGGCGACCCCGTAGACGGCATGGCCGAACTCGTCCGGGTCATCAAACGGTACGCCAACCGCAAGCTCTACGACAGCGGCAGCGGGCAGCTCACCTCGCTGCGCCGCATCGAGGAGCTGGTGCGCGAAGGGGTCGACATCCAGGTCGTCGACCACGACACCGGCGAGGACACGACCAGCGAGGTGCTGGCCGGACTCCTGAGCAACTCCATCGGCGACGGCACCATCGAGGGCGACACCCCGCTCCTGATGTCGCTCATCCGAATCCCAAACGATCTGCTCACGGCGGCGTTGAAGAACGAGCAGCAACGCAGCAAGGAGCTCCGGGCCATGGGCCAGCGGGTGCGACTGCTCTCGGCCACCATCGACGCACTGCTCGGTCAGCTGGACCACGCCGGCGCCGAAGAATCAGCCGCCGCGCCACCGCCGAAGTCGCCCGGCCGAAGGCGGGCTGGCCAGCCACCGACCCGGCGGTCCTAACGGAGCGCGATGGAACTCGAGGTCCAACGGCACGAGCGCATCATGGCCCCGCTCCCCCTCGTCTGGGAGGAGATCGACTCCCTGGACCAGATCCTGGCCAAGTCACCCCACGTCTGCGAGTACGAGGTCGTGCCCGGGGGACAGAAGGCTCGAGGCAAGACCAGGCTTGCCTGGGGACCGGTGAAGTGGACCGTCGACCTGGAGGTCACCATCGTCGAGATCCAGCCGCGCCAGCGCCTCACCTTCGCCATCGCGGCACCGGCCCTCGAGGTGTACTCCGAGGCGACCATCGAACTGGCATCGATCGGCGCCGACGAGACCAGGCTCGACTACCGCGGGCATCTCGACGTCCGCCACCGGATGGCCCGTCACATGCGGGGGTTGTTCAACGAGATCGCCGAAGACCAGGCTCACAGCCTGGTCCACCGGGTCAAGGCAAGGGCCGAACAACGCCGGCTGGCGCAGGAACGGCTGCTCAAGTGACCGACCCCGATGTCACCAACGGCACCTACGGCATCGACCGGGAAATCCTCGTGTGGTCGCTCGACGCCGCCGGCCTGCGAGTGGCCATCGCGGCCCGTCCCGGTGAACTCGGCAACGTCGGCGGAGTGGAACCCGGCAGATGGCGAGCGACCCCTCACGGTCAGTTCTACCTGTTCCCCGCCCCGCTCACCCCGATGGCTCAGCCATCGGGGTGCGATTTGGCGTCGCCGTCGTGGACCTCGTGGAGCAGAAGAGCCGCGTTCGTGGCCGAACACACATCGCCGAGGGAGGCAGCGAAATAGGGCTTCGTGCGACACACCCGCGCCAGAAGTTGGCCACTGAGGATGGCGGAGCCACGTGATGATCTGCCGCCGGCCGGAAGAGCCGGGCAAATCGCCACAGGCACTGGTTGGGAGGGGGCATGATCGTGGGCATCGCTGATCCGCCGACTCCTGCCGAAGTGCTGACCGAGCTGGAGGCGCTGCGCGCCGAGAATGCCCGGCTCCGAGGCCTGCTCGGCCTCGATGAGCGAGCCGACGATGTCGCCGCGCCGGGATGGTCACCGACCCTGTTCACTTCGCCGGCCGCCGACGAGGTGAAACCGGTCGTGGACCGGTCGTCCCCGCGGGCGGCGAAGGTGGCCCTGTTTCGCGCCTTGTTCGCGGGCCGGGACGACGTGTACGCGCTGCGCTGGGAGAACCGGCGGACGGGGAAGGCCGGGTGGGGCCCGGCCGTGCGGGGCGGGTGGGCCAATGCCCGCCGTCCCGACCGGGAGTACCTGCCGTTCACTGATGAGGTGCAACTTATGAAGACATCTCCATAAGCTGCATTATGAGGAGCCCCGGATTATGTGGTCCCGGGGCGTGGAACCGTTGTGGGTGAACGGGCGCGTCTGTCGTTGGGCTGCATAATCAGAGGCTCTCGAGGAAGGCGAGGAGCTGGTCGGGTGGCCGGTAGCGGCCAGGCTTGATGCCGACCGGCGTGGTGCGGTCGAGGGCCCGTTGTTTGATGGTCAGGTCGGCGTGCACGTAGATCTGGGTCGTCTCAACGCTTTCATGACCGAGCCAGAGGGCGATCACAGCGGTGTCGACGCCGGCGTGGAGCAGGCGCATCGCGGCGGTGTGGCGGAGAATGTGGGGCGAGACGGTCTTGGTCGCCAGGGATGGGCAGCGGCGGGCGGCAGCGCTGACATGCCTGGAGACGAGGAGCGTCACGCCGTAGCGGCTCAGGGCCTGCCCCTGACGGGTCGGAAACAGCGGCGCAGTTGGCGGTCGGGCCTGTTCCTCCAGCCAGGCCCGGAGCACATCGCCTGTCGTTGACGTGAGGGGCGTGGCCCGCTCCTTGCGGCCTTTCCCGACGCAGCGAACGTGGGCGGCGGCGCCGAGCACGACATCGGCCCTGGTCAGCCCGGTGAGTTCGGAGACGCGCAGCCCGGTCTGGACGGCGAGCAGGAGCAGGGCATGGTCCCGACGACCAAGCCAGGACCGCCGGTCGGGAGCGGCCAGGAGGGCGTCGACCTCGTCGTCGGTCAGGAAGGTCACGATCTGGCGGTCGAAGCGCTTGGGCGGGATGGCCAACACCCGGCCGATCAGCGCGGCGTGTTCAGGGTGGCGCAAGGCGGCGAACTTGAACAGCGAGTGGATGGCTGACAGGCGGGCGTTGCGGGTGCGCACGCTGTTGCGACGCTCCCGTTCGAGATGATCGAGGAACCGGCCAATGAGAGGAGCATCGAGATCAGCGAACGACAGGGCCGACGGAGCCCGGCGGGTTTCCCGTTCGGCGAACCGCAGCAGCAGGCAGAGGGTGTCGCGGTAGGCGGCGATGGTGTGCGGGCTGGCGCGGCGCTGGCCGATCAGCCGCTCGGTGAAAAACGCCTCGAGCGTCGGCGCCAGCAGGCTCATGGCCGAGACTGCTGCTGCTCGAGCCGCTGAGCGGCCAGGGACATCAGTTCAGGGACGGCAGACAGATACCAGTAAGTGGCACCCGGGTTGACGTGGCCCAGGTAGGTCGACAGCAAGGCCAAGCGGTGCTGAACGTCGTGGCCGTCGCGGTAAGCCTCGAGGAGCGTCCGGACGGCGAAGCTGTGCCTCAGATCATGAATCCGGGGCCGACAAGGACCCGACCCCGGGGCCAGTTCCGCCCGGGTCCGGAGCTGTCGAAAGGTGGCATGGACGTTGCAGTAGAGAAGCCGGGTGCCAGCCGGCGAAATGAACAGCGCCGGAGACGTGGCGGGCGGCTGGTGGCGATCCCGTTGGCGCCGGTAGCGATCGATGGCCGCGACCGCGGTGCGGTGCAGCGGGAGTTCCCGGGTCTTGCCGAACTTGCCGAAGCGGACAGTGAGGAGTCCGCCGCCGGGGTCGAAATCGTCACGGTCGAGTCGGATGGCTTCCCCGACCCGGATCCCGGTGCAGGCCAGGAGCCCGATCAGCGTCTGATAGGTCGCCACCCGCAACGGCGACGGGAACATGGCCGCCGCCGCCATCAGTGCGGTCACCTCGTCATCGGAGTAGATGTAGGGCTGAGCCCGGCAGGGGCGCCAGGGCAGCAGGTCGGGAGGCGGCACCTCGGCGGCGGGATCAACAGTGTGGAGATAGGCGGCGAAGACTCGGACCACCGAGAGGCGATGGGCCCACCAATTGGCGTTCCCGTCGCTGGGCAGGCAGGCCCAGGCCAGGGCGCGCTCGATGGTGACGGTCTCCGCTCCGACCCCTTCCAGGTAGCTGATGAACTGGCCAAGCAGCTTCTCGGGTCGTTCCAGCCGATAGCCCAACGCCCGCCGCAGCGTGAGGTAGTCGGCGAGCGACTGCCGGAGCCGGCTCACGCTCCGCTCCCCGGCCAGGGGCGGGCCACCAGACGAAGTCCCGTCCGATCGACCTTGGCGTAGATAGCCGTGGTCAGCAAGAGACGGTGCCGCAAGACCTGGCCGACCTCGGGCAGCGAAACGCCAGCTCGGACCATGTGGGTGGCGGCCGTGTGGCGAAGCTGGTGAGCACCGAGGCGACCCAGACCGGCCCGTTCCCCGGCGCTGCGCACTGCAAACGTCACCGCCGGCGATGTCAAGGCACGATGGGGAGCGTGGAGCCGAACGAAGACAGTGCGGCCCTCGGCGGTGGCAGGCCGGCCCCGACGCAGGTAGCCCGCCAGCGCCTCACCGACATCGGCCGGGAGAGGGAGCCGCTCGACCCGCGGGCCCTTGCCCCGGATGAGGATCTCGCCGGCCCGCCAGTCGATGTCATCGAGAGTCAGGGCGGTGACTTCACCGGCTCGCAGTCCCAGCCGGACGAGCAGCATCGTCATGGCGTAATCACGCCGGCCGCTGCGGGTCCGACGGTCGAAGGCCGCCAGGAGCCGGCGGACTTCGCTCCGTGACAATGAGCGCGGCAGACCGGCCAGCTTCCAGCCCGCGACCGATGGCACGGCCTCGGCCAGCGGCCCCGGGATCAACCCCTCGAAATGCAAGAACCGAAGCAGGGAACGCAACGCGGAGACCACCAGCTTGGCCGAACCGGTCGACCGGCCCGGACAGGCCACCAGAACGAACTTGGTCACGTCCGCAGCGGCCAAACCGACGAGGTCGAGGGTGGCGCCCATCTCGCGGCCCACGACGAACGGGCGGACCGCATCCACGTAGCCCCGAGCCGTGGCCACGCCGAGACCCCGCTCGCTGACCAGATACTCCCGATAGCGAGCCAGGAGCGCCTCCGCCGGTCCGAGCACCGGCGCGGAAGGCAGCGGCGCCAAACCCAAATCACCGAGGAAACCCAGCAGCGGCTTCAGCGCTTTCGCCGATCGGAGATAGCGCCGGCCCCCCGCCCGCCGCGCGATCAAGAACCGCTCCGACACGACGTCGGTCAAGTCGCCGACAACCAACCCCTCGGCAGCCAGCCAGCGGCTCAGATCAGCGACCAGCCGCAGCTGCTGGGCCACCGACGACGCCCTGTAGCCCTGCCGGGCGAGCTCAGCCGCGAAGGCCTGAGCGTGCCCCTCCAACGGGCCCTGCACCGACACCTTCATCATCGCCCCTCTCTCCCATCAACGGAAAGAGAAGCGTCGACCGAACCACCGAATTATGCGGAGCGCACGACGGCGAGACCCTCCTCCAGCAACGGTCCCACGCCCCGGCTCCACATAATCCGGGGCTCCTCATAATGGCCGAGGCACATCTCGCCGGCGAGATCCACGCCGGCCTCTATCCCCTGCTTCCCGGGGACGGCTGTCGGCTCCTGGTGTGCGATTTCGACGGCCCGGGATGGGTGCTTGACGCGTTGGCTTATCTCGACGCTGCCCGGGCGGCCGGGGTCCCGGGGGCGCTGGAACGCTCACGGTCGGGCGACGGCAGCCATGTGTGGGTGTTCTTCACCGGGCTGGTTCCCGCCGCGTCGGCGAGGCGGATCGGTGTGCATCTCCTGCGGGAGGCGATGACTGTCCGGGCGGAGCTGGACCTGGTCAGCTACGACCGGTTGTTCCCCACGCAGGACTTCATGCCGAAAGGCTCGTTCGGCAACCTGATCGCGCTACCGCTGCAGGGCGCGTGCCGCAAGCGGGGCACGACCGTGTTCCTCGACCCGGCGACCCTCGAGCCCTACGAGGACCAGTGGTCGTTCCTCGCCTCGCTCGACCGTCTCGGGCCCGACGCGGTCGCCGCCATGGCCGAGGCCTTCGGTGAGCTGGCCACGGGCCCGGACGCCGCGACCTACCGGAAGACCCGGATCTCGGCCGCCGGGCCGCAACCTCCGCCGGAGATCGCCGCCCGAACGGGAGCGATGCTGCAAATTGACCGGATCGGGGTCCCCCCGGCACTCCTCGCCGCGCTCAAGCACGCCGCGTCGCTCCACAATCCGGAGTTCTACGAGAAAGAGCGGATGCGGTTCTCGACATGGGACACGCCCCGGTTCATTCGCTGCTACCGGGAGACCCTCGACCGGGTGCTCCTCCCCCGGGGCCTGCGGGACAAGGCCGCAGCCATCGTCGCCGAAGCCGGAAGCACGCTGTGTGTCGCCGAAACCGTCGCCAGCCCCGACCCGATCGATGTCACCCTCCGGGCGGTCCTGACCGCCGAACAGGCCACGGCCACGGATGCCCTCGCCGCCCATGACCTGGGGATGCTCGTGGCCGAGCCAGGCTCCGGCAAGACCGTGGTGGGCTGCGCCCTCATCGCCCGCCATGCCACGCCAACCCTGGTCCTCGTGGACCGCAAGCCGCTGGTCGAGCAGTGGCGAGACCGGCTGGTCACCCATCTCGGTCTCACCTCCCGGCAGGTCGGCCAGCTGGGCGGCGGGCGGAACCGGACCACCGGCATCGTCGACGTGGCCATGGTGCAGAGCCTCGCCCGCCGGGACGACATCGGCGAGATCACCTCGGGCTACGGGCTCGTCATCGTCGATGAATGCCACCACGTCCCGGCCGTGACCTTCGAGCGGGCGGTTCGGGAGATCCCGGTGCGGCGCTGGCTCGGGCTGACCGCCACCCCCTACCGGCGTGACGGCCTCCAGGCGCTCATGGCCATGCACTGCGGGCCGATCCGCCATCGGATGGCACCCCGACCGGGAAGCGCCCTGCGCGTCCTCGACCTCGTCGTCCATGACACCGCTCACCGACCGGCCCATGACGGCGACCACATCCAAACCGTCTACCGGGGTCTCGTCGAAGACACCGCCCGCACCCGGGCGATCTGCGACGACATCGCCGCCGCCGTCGAGGCCGGCCGGAACTGCCTGGTCCTGACCCGCTGGACCGAACACCTCGACATCATCACCGAGCAGCTCACCGGCCGCGGCCTCGAACCGCTCGTCCTCCACGGCAAGATGGGCAAGAAAGCACGAACCGCCGTCACCCGCCAGCTCGCCGAACCCCGACCGGACGGTGGCCTTCTCCTGCTGGCCACCGCCAGCCTCATCGGCGAGGGCTTCGACTGCCCGCCGCTCGACACCCTCTTCCTGGCCTTCCCCATCAAGTTCAAAGGCAACGTCGTCCAGTACGTCGGCCGCGTTCTCCGCCCCACCGACACCAAGACCCGCGTCGAGGTCCACGACTACGTCGACCGCCTCGCCCCGGTGCTCGCCCGCCAGCACGACGAACGCCGCGCCGCTTATGCCACGCTCGGCTTCGACGTCCCCCGCAACCCACCACACCGCGCCCGAACGGGCCGAACCCGACCCGGCACGCTCAAGGAAGCCGACAGCTCGGGCGGGTGATCCGATCGATGAACCGCCGACCGGGACACGGCCCAACGCATCCCGGCGTACCCAGGGCACACCCGCACTTCGAGTCGGCGACACCGGCGGCGAGGCTCCTCGAAGACATGGCCAGCCGTGCACTCAACTCTGGCGGCGAAGACCTGTCCTGGCGAGGGAAAGGCGCTCGCAACGATTCAGTGATGACCCCCGTTCAGGCCGCGGAGGGGCCGCGAGAGTCCGCGACACGGCGCGTCGCTCCGCCTCATGACGCGTCTGTCTTTTCGCCGTGTCAGAGACCATTGCACTCCGAACCGGCCCGTCGCTGAACCCCGGTTTCCGTACTGTTGGCGCTTTGCACGTGAGCTTGGGTTTGACGGTCTCGTGACATCAAGACAAAGAATCCTGCCATGGGGCGAACGAAGGTCAAGCCCGTGACGGTCCGTCCGGCGGGGGCGAAGGCTCCTGGCGGGGTTCACCGCCGGCCGCTGGTGGCCCTCGACGTCGCTGATCAGCGGATCATCGAGCTGCTCGCCGCTGACGGCCGGGCCAGCAACCGGTTCCTGGCCGCCGAGGTGGGCTTAACCGAAGCCACTGTCGCTGCCCGGCTGCGCCGCCTGGTCGGCCAGCGGGTGCTCGGGGTGACCGCCGTCTTCGACTGGGAGGCGGCCGGGTACCACTGGGACCTGTGGCTGTCGGTCGCGATCGAGGGTCGGGCGCTCCGTGACGTCGCCCGGGAGGTGGCCGGCCTGCCCTACGTCCACTCGGCGTCGCTGGTGTTCGGCCCGTTCGATCTCGTCGTGCACGTGGTGGCCCCTCGCCGCGGCGACGTCGTGGACCTGCTGACCGAGAACGTCGCGGCCGTACCCGGTGTGCGCCACGTGACCGCCGACGTCACCCTCGCTTGGCTGAAGTACACGATGAACTGGGCCGCGGTCTCCGACGCCCCTGCCCGGCTAGAGTTCCCCGACCCGGTGGTGGAGCTCGACCCGCTCGATCACGAGATCGTCGCCGCCCTGGCCCGGGATGGCCGCCAGTCCAACCGGGAGATCGGGCGCCAGCTCGACGTCTCCGACGGGACGATCCGGACGCGGCTGCAGCGGCTGGAGGAGGCGGGGATGCTGCGAATCACCGCCCAGGTCGACCCCTACCGGGTGGGGACGATAGGGACGGGGGCCTTTGTCGGCATCCAAACCGACGGTTCGAACACCCGGGCCACCGCCGAGAAGCTGGCCACCGGGCCCGAGATCTCGCTGATGGCCGTCACCACCGGCCGTCACCACCTCTTCGTCCACGCCGCCTCCCTCAGCCGGGCCCGGCTCAGCGACCTCGTCGTGGACGAGATGCGGAAGCTGCCCGGGATCCGCTCCACCGAGACCTGGGAGGTGGTGGCCACCATCGCCCACGACTCCCGCTGGGTCCTGCTCACCCCCGGCCGGATGCCCGCCCGAGGGTGAGCCGGTCTTTCTCGGGTACGGCCCGACGAGGCGGAAACCCGCAGTCGTCCACGCCGAACGGGTCCGATGGGCGTCCCCGCCCTCTCGACCCCACGCTCGGGGTCGCTGCCACGAGGAGCAATGCAGGAGCCAACAAGGACGGGCTCTAACTCCTGCTGGACAACTGGCCTGCGTCCTGGGCGACAAGGCTTGTCTGGAACGACCACTCGTAGTCCTTGGCCATGGGGTTGCCGACGAGGTCGGTCACCTTGGCGCTGATGGTGGCCCGGTAGACGGCCAGTGGGAGGAGGGCCTGGTCCGGACGGAAGCGGGCTTTGCGGGTGGCCGGGTCGTAGGTCACGCTGCCGGTCACGGCCAGGCCGGCCGCTTCGGCGGTGACGGTGAAGGTCTCGGCGGCGACCGTGTCGGGGTTGACGGCCTCGGAGAAGGTGGCGGTGAGTTCCGCGGCCGGGGCGGCGTCGTTGGCCTTGTCCTTGGGGGAGGTGGCAGTCACGCTGGGGCCGGTGGTGTCGACGGTCCACTGCCACCGGGCTGGGGTCGGATCGGGCCGCTCGGACGCCTCGACCGCCCGGACCTCGAAGGTGTGGCGGCCGTCGGGCAGACCCGAGATAAGGTGCGGCGAGGAGCAGGGCCGCCAGGGGCCCTGGTCGAGGTGGCATTCGAAGGCGTTGGCCTTGTCCTTGGGGGAGGCCGAGAAGGTCAAGGTGGCGTCGCGGCTGGCGACCGTACGGGCCGGACCGGAGTCGATCACCGTGTCGGGCAGGGTCGTCTCGACGTTGGGCTGGAACCAGCCGTCGCCGCCCATGGCGACAAAGGCCGCCATGGCTGCGTCGGAGCTGTCCATCCGCCAGTCGTCTCCGGCCCCCTCGGCAGTCGCCGCCGGCGCCACGGTGGAGTCGTAGACCGCAGCGTCGATCCCCGACAGCGTGCCTTGGAGGGCGTGGCGGGCGGCGTCGACCCAGGCCGCCTTGACGCCGGGCCCGTCTTCTACCGTGCCGTAGCGGCCCACCATCATCGGCTTGCCGTGGCCCGCTCCCCAGGCGTGGAACGGGGCGAAGAGCTCCTCGAAACTGCGAGCGACGCTGCCGGGCCGGGCCGGGTTGCGCGGGTTGAAACCGTCGGCGCAGACCCAGTCGACGGCGTCGTCACCCGGATACCAGGCGTCGGCCGTGCCGCCGGTGAAGTCGGCGGCGGCGGCGCACCACACCCACACGGCGTTGCTGGCCTCCTCCTCGGTGAAGATCCGGCGGATGCGCTGCCAGGCGGCGACATACTGGGCCGCGTCGCCGGCCACTGGGGTGAGGTGAGGGCTGGCCGCATCGGCGAACCAACTGATGAGGACAGGCTGGCCCAGGCTGCGGACACCCTTGGCCCGCAGGCGGATCTGGGTGTCCCAGCTTCCCCGGTTGACTTCCCCGGTGGCCACCGGGCCCCACGAGATCATCGGGATCCGGCCGGCGGCGATGTCCCACTGCTCCCGCCCGTCGGGAAAAGCGGTGCCGAACGGCCGGTCGTAGCGGTCAATGGCCAGCCGGCGGCCCAACTTGCCTTCGAGGTCGACGACCGGCTGGTAGGGCGCCTCCTCCGACCCGGGAGCCACAGCCGCACCGAACAGCGCCCCCTCAGCCGGGACCAACGGAGCCGACGACGGCCCCCCGGCCGCTCGGAGCGCCGGAGGGGCCGCCATGGCCAACAGCGACAACACAGCTGCACAAACCCGAGCACGCACACCGAAAGGATATGCGCGTCACTCCCCTGTCGGGGAATGGTCCCACGCAGGTCCCAACCCGATCCGGCAGGAATGCTCCCAGCAGGACCCGATGTGCACCGTCTGGACCGATGCGGCGAATAAGGCGGGTGGTTCCGTCGTCATGGGCACGAACGAGACGATCAGACGTCGTGGTTAGGCGTCGTGCACAAGGAGTCCATCGCGTCAAGCCTGTCGCAGCTCTCGTCGTCGTCGCCAGCGTCACCATCCCTGGCACCACCTTCGCCGTTTCCGTCGCCCCCGCCGGGGTCCTGCCTCCCCGAACAGGCCTGCTCAACGGCGGCTCCGGTCATGGGCGCGGCGTCGGGCCAGCCCGCCGGCCCCCTCGCCGCCACTTCTGTGCTCGAAGTAGCGTCACTTCCCGAGGGACGGTCGTCGGGCGCCGGCGAGGTCGGCTCGAGCCATGGCGCTGCGCTCGTCGACCATGAGCCACGCACGGTGTTCCGGCTCAGCTCCGCCGAGGGCGCCGACTTTGGTCCTCTGCCGGGACCGACGAGCGCCGGGTCGGAATGGGCTCCCCGACCCGGCGCTCCGTTCGGCCTGGAGCATGTGCCGGCTTGCAGGCCCCCGCCCAGTGCACCGACGTCTGGGACCATCCCCTGAAAACGACAGGAGAAACCCGCGACATGAAGGACGTCAGGATCGACGAGACCGGCGACCTCCGCTGCTGGAACTGCGGGTCCAAGCAGCTCAGGGTGGCCTTCGGCGTCGGCGCGCTCCTCACCAAGAAGAAGCTCCAGTGCCAGGTCTGCGGCCAGTACAACGACGCCCGCAACGCCAAGCCGTGGAACGGCCCGGAGTCGCACAGGTAGCACCAACACCACGAGGCCGAGGCGGCCGCCACCAAGACCGCCCCGCCCGCGATACCGGTGGGCGCCGAAGGCCGCCGAGGAGGTGGCCAAGCTGGCCATGCTCCTCGAGGACGGCCACATCAACGGAGTACACGCAGGAGTCATTCGAGGAGCAGCGAAACGGGTCTCCTCGGCGCCGGCTCGCCCTCCCCGCCTGGACCCACGCCAGTAGTGCGTGATTTCACGGATCCACGCTTCCCGTTGGTTCGGTCCCGTCGGTCTTTCCGGGCGTCGGTGCCATACGATGGGGGCCATGGGCAGGGGTGACCGGTCGGTGGTCCGGTGGCGACACGACCGGATCCGCAAGAAGAAGCAACGGGAACGGAACCGCAGGACTGGTCAGGGCAAGGGCCTCGCCAGTGCCCCTGGGGTTCGTGGCGGCCAGGATCCGGCAGGGCAAGGAACTGATGGTCAGGTGGTCCCCGCCCAGGTGGGCGAGGACCGGGCTGGATGAGTCGGGGGAACGGCGGCCGTGGCTACGACGTGTTGGCGGCGAGCACGCCGGTCTTGTTGGGGAAGTGAACGTCAATCGCTGGCCCGATGACGCCGGCCGCCCCACCGATGAGCTCCATGCCGACTTGGTGGAAGCCACAACGGTGGAAGAGGTGCTCGCTGGCGGGGCGGGCTGGGTGGTGACTGGGCAGAGGGCCGGGCTCGGGCGCCAGCGGCTGGTCGACGATGTGGTGGGGGTGTTGCGGGAGCGGATCGTCCGGGGCGAGCTTCCCGCTGGGTGCCGGCTGTTGCAGGTGGATCTGGCCGACCAGCTGGGGGTGAGCCGCACCCCGTTGCGGGAAGCGTTGCGGGTCTTGGAGCATGACGGGTGGGTGCGCATCGCCAACAACAATCGGACGGTCGAGGTGGTCGGTTTCGACGCCGCGGTGCTGCGGGACCTCTTCGAGGTCCGGGAGGTGATCGACGGGCTGGCCGCCCGGTTGGCGGCCGGCCGAGGACTGTCGGCGGCGACCGAAACACAGGGACGACGTCTCCTCGCCGACATGGCCGGTTCGGTCGTCCCCTTTGATCCGCTGCGCCGAGCCGATGTCCACGCCGAGTTCCACCTGCTGTTCGTCGAAGCGTCGGGGAATCAGCGGCTGCGGGGGCTCATTCCCCTCATCCGGATGAGTACCGCCGGGTTGTATCGGCCGGTCCTCGACGATCCCGACGTCGTCGAGGTGGTCGCCGCCCGGAAAGCCACCACTCCCGCCGCGCTCTTCGACGAGACCCAGGCCAGCCACCAGGCCATCTTCGACGCCGTCGTCGCGGGCCACGCTCGCCAGGCGGAAGCCGCCGCCCGCCGGCACATTCGACGGATCTCGGCCCTGGTCGACTCGTTCGACGAATGGGCCCGGGCCATCCCCGCCTCCCCGCCCGGCCAGTCCATGGGGAGTCGTTCCCGGCGATCGCCTCCGCCGTCCCCGGGGCCATCACCGCCACGTTCGAACATGCGCTGATGTGCGAACGCCCAAACGGGCCCGGAGCGACGCCTCATCCACTCGTCGGGCTCAGCTGGTAGAAGCCTTCGTCGCTTCGAATGGTCGAACGTCCGCCAAAGCGGGACCTTCGGCCCTGTGATCGGGCAGATTCGGGCTGGCAGGCTCGGGCGCAAGCGACGCACAAGGGGGCGAAACGATGACAACCGCGAGTCTGTCGACCAGAGAGCGCAGGCTGACCGAACTGGCCGGGTCGCCGTGGGACGAGAACCTGCTGGCCCACTTCGATGAGCACGTCAACGGGGAACGAAAGCTGCTCGAGGAGTACGCCAGATTCCGGGAAGAGGGGCCGGAACACGTCCGGTACCTCGTCGACCTGATCCTCTCCGACGAGGACCGGCACCACCGGATCTTCCAGGAGCTCGCCAACCGGGTCCGGTCCGACATCGACTTTCGCGACTATGACCCCAAGGTTCCGTACCTCAAGAAGAACCCCTCCGACCGGGCCGCCCTGCTTGAGGCCACCGAACGCCTGCTGGCCTTCGAGCACGAAGATCAGCAGGCGCTGCACCGGCTCCACAAAGAGCTGCGGCCCGTCAAGGACACGACGCTCTTCTCGCTGTTGGTCGAGCTCACGGAGCTCGACACGAAGAAGCACATCGCCATCTTGAAGTTCCTGCGCCGCTCGGCCAAGGACGGCGCTTGACCATCGACCTCGAAGGAGCCTCCGGCGAAGCGGGTCGGCGAAGGCGAGTGGCAGTTGCATGCTGGTCAAGGCAGCAGGTGGCGAGGTCGGCCGTGAACGCCGCGGCAAAGACGGCCGGCAACGGGGAGGTTCCCAGCCGCCGACCGCCCGGTCAACGGTGTCGTCGCGAAGCCGAGCGGCACGCTAACGTCCCCGAGATGACATCCCGACGAGTGGAGTTCCGTCGGACGAGGGACGAGCGGGCCTCGTCCGAGTTGCCCCGGGACCGTGTCGGGCGTTTCGTGTTCGGCCCGGTCGCCGGCCGGGTCGTCGAGGAGATCCTCACCATCTCCATCGACTGGAGACACGGCGAGATGGAGGACAGCGAACCACCCCCCGAGTCTCTCGACCTGACCGCCGAGCAGATGGTCGAAACCGACATGGCCATGCTGCTTGACATGGGCCGGGCCGAAGAGCTTGCAGACCTCATGGCCAGGCAGGCACTCAGGCCCGACATCGTGGCCGACGCGACGGAACGAAGTTCAGAGCGGGAGGAACGCCCCTGACGGTCACCGGGCGCAGCCGGCCTTCTCGGCAGGCGGTTCGGCCCCAACCGGGACGTCGATGACAATCCGGGCGGCGATCTGGGCCGGGAGCATTTCGAGGACCCGTTCGAGGCGGGCTCCGGCGTGGTGGTGATGACGAGCCGGTTCCCCTGCAGGGAGATCTGCGCCCAGAGGATCCGCTCGTCCTCCTCGATGTCGTGCATCTCGGTGCCACCATCCCGGGCCCTGGTGGTCGTAACGCCGGTCGAGAACCGCGGTGGCGGCAAGAGGGTCGGGTACGTCCTCCTTCGGCCCGGCAGGCCAGGATCGGCT
This sequence comes from Actinomycetota bacterium, assembly GCA_040756995.1. Lineage (GTDB taxonomy): Bacteria > Actinomycetota > Acidimicrobiia > IMCC26256 > BP-133 > BP-133. The sequence goes on from JBFLYK010000053.1 coordinate 22,083, forward strand.
CAGTGTGCGGCGCCGGTGCCGAGCCGGGAAGGCTCCGTGGCCGATCCCATTGTGCTGAGGGGTCACTTCGGTGGGGTGTCGTCCCGCCTGTCGGCAGTGGGCCGCTCGCGGCGGCGGCCGGTTCGGCTGAGCAGGGTCTGACAGCGGCTGCAGACGGCGAGATCGCAGGTGGGGCTGAGGCAGTGGATGGTGATCTCGGCGCCGCAGCGGTGGCATTCGAGGTTGATCATCGGCTCGTTGGGAGGCGGCGGGACGACGCGGGGTCGGCGGCGACCCCGTCCAGGATGAGTTCCGTGACGCGGCCGGTGAGCTGAGAAACGTCGAGACTGTCGGCGGCGAGCAGGTCGGCGAGGCCGCTGGCGACGACGGCCCCGAAGATGGTGCGGGCCGCGACGGCCGGGTCGGGCAGGGTTCGCAGCGAGTGGTCTTGGGCACCGTCGTGGAGGAGCCGCAGGACGGGCTGGTGAAACGCCTCGCCGATGGCATGGGCGATGGCGGGCATCCGTCCCGCCCGGCCGAGTTCGGCGAGGAGGGCTCGGCAGCTGTGAGGGTGGGCGGCCATGACCTGGAGCTGGGCAGAAATGACGGCGCGGAGGCGCTGTTGGGCGGTGCCCGCCCCAGCAGCGGCGCGGGTGACAGCGTCGGCCATGGCGCTCAGCAGGTCCCGGAGCAGGAACGCCAGGATTTCCTCTTTGCCGGCGAAGTAGTAGTACAGCGTGGCCCGGGGAATCCCTGATGCTGCGGCCAGGTCGTCGATCTTGGTCTGGTCCAGTCCCCGCTCGGCGATCGGTCCCGCCGCCTGGCGAAGCCGCACAGCCAGGGAGGGTGGAACCTGCCTCATCGGGCCGGACAGCAGCAGTGGCCGTTCACGAAGACCACCCCGCCGGCGCCCAGCCGGTCGTGGTGGTCATCGGCCACCATGTCAACGCCGTCGCTCGTCGGCGGCCCACCGTTCCAACCGGACCCGAGGGACAGCCGAGCCGACCGGCGGTGCCCGGTTGTCCCGTCCTGCCTGTGCTCATCGACCACCTCCTGCGTCGAACGGGTCCGCCAGCCCACCACCCGCGACCGGGTCCCCGTCTAGATTCTTAGTCTAGACGTAAGGATCAGCTGCCGTTGGATCACTCCTGGTGGTGGACACGAACGCCAGCCCGGAGGTCGGCGCGTACGACATCGATATGTCCCCCATCACATGTCCTCCGTGACAGCGGTGAACCCATCGGGACCGGGGTGCGCTCCCCCATCCCGTCTCCGGCCGCCCAGGGGAGTTCCCGCCGCCGCTACCAGTATGGTTCGAGAGGAACCACGGCGGTGATCCAGATCCGGCCCGCCTGGTCCTCTACCCATTCGAGGTCTTGGGGTCCACCGAAAAGAGCAGCGGCCCGCGCTGCCAGGTCGGTCAGCCGACAACCCAGCTCAGCGTGACCCATGCCAGCCAGGCCAGGCTCGGGTGAGCCGGAACCCGGCACAGAGCGCCAGTCAAACCTCCCTCCGGCCCGGAGTGACGAGGTTGCCACCACCAGAGGTGGCCCGTGGCCCGTGAAGGGGTCGGCCCCGAGGACCACCCCGGCGGCCTGAGCGGCGATCTCGGGTTGGACCAGCAACCCATGAAACCCGCCGGCATCGTCAGGGTCGGGAACAACGAGCGTCGTGACGGCGTCCCGGAAATCGCGCCAGCCCGCCAGGTTCCCGAGCCGCACCGACGGAAGGGGCCTTCGGCCTGGCTCCAACGGAGAACGTGACACCGCCACGGGCAGGATGGCGTCAGCCGAGGCCTGCCCCCAGGCCCGCCACAGGGCCTCGCCGAGGGGATCACGGCCGGGGTCGGTGGACGCGCCGGTCCGGAGTTGCTGGACCGCAGTGACGGTGAGCATCGTGGCCCACAGGACCGGCAGCCCTTCCGCCCACCCCAGTCCGAGCCGAGCGGCGGGATGCCCGACCATGCTCGGCGTCCGAGCCTCACCATCGCTCAGGGCCACGACCAGCTGGTGGGTGACCACTACGACCTCTCGACGTGAGGCACCGACGCGATCAGAGTCAAGAGCAACCACCCCCATCGTCCCGCCTGGGCGACCAAGCGCTTTCGAGCAGGGCCGCTCCGTGGCGGGTGGCGACGAAGCAATCGAGCAACGCCACGGCTTCGGCCCACTGCGAGGAACGCTCCCCGACGTGCAAGCCCACCACGTAGCCGAGCGCGGTCGATTCGAATTCCAGATTGTGCTGCTCGCACAAGACGGCGAGGCGTTCCACTTCTTCCGGGGACACCCCCAACGTGGCGGCCCACCGCTGACATGCTCGGTAGGCTTCGACGAGGAGCCGGTATTCGGAACCCAGCGGCTCGTCCACCTCGTCCTTCGCCATGGCACCCCCCTGTGGCGTTCCCATCTCTGCCGACCCGTGGTAGCCGGGTCCTGGCTGCGAAGCCCTCGCTCCGCCACTTTTCGAACCGACGGCCACGCCGGCCAGAAGGGAGCGGGCCCGGTCGGACGAGTCGGCGTGGTGGCGGAGCACCTCGGCGACCTCGGCGGCACCGGCCACCGGGATCGGGCAGTGGCGATAGGCGATGGTGCCGGAACCGCAGTAGGCCAACCAGGCGGAGCGATCCTCGTCCGGTCCGCGCAGGTCGACGAGGACCCTCAGGCCGAGCTCGTCGGGGCGGGCAAGGTCGCCAGGCCCGCAGAGACCGCCCGAAATGCGGAAGACGGCACCTCGCCGCAGGCGCCCTCCGCCCGGCAGCGCTGCTCCACCGAGATCGCTCACCACCGGACAACCGGTCCCCTCCCTCCCTGCATCGGCCATGCGGACCTCCACTCCTGGCGACACACCGGTTCCGAGGCCGGGGCGTCTCGGTTCGGGCGTTGCGCCGACCAACGGTACAGCGCGCCGTCAGCTTGGACATCGAGTCTAGACTCTAAAATTCAAGCCGCTGCTCCCGCCGGAGAGGAACATGGTGGTGGATGATGGGAACACTGCTGGCCACCGCCATTGATGACCTTCCCCTCGGTATCGAGCGGGTGGGGCCGCCTGTTCCTTTCCGGTCGGGCCGGTGAACTACCTGCTGTTAGGCGAAACTCGGCGCTCCGGTCCGGCTCGGCTGCGCCGTTCCGGTTCCACGGTTCCCGACCAGCGATGAGGCTGGCCGACGTAGGAGGCCACGACGGCGGGGTCATGGACGACGCCTGGGCTGTGCGATGCTTGCACGGGCACAGCCGGTACGAGAAGCGAGGGGATTGGCCCGACGCCCACGGAAGTGTTGGGCGTGTGGCACGGGGTGATCGTTGCGGGAATCGATGCTGGTCCTGGGGAGGTGAAGACAGGTCCGCCATGGGGCTGCGGCGTCGGGGTGTTCCGGTGAGCTCCCGGGTGTTCACCGTCGTCGACCTGTCGGCGGCCAGGGCGGCGGAGGCCCTCGAGCTGTGGGCCGCCATGGCCCTGGACGTGTCCGGGTCTGGCCGGTGGGTGGTGCCCGCCGGCCCGGGCGAGCTGCACCTGTCCCGTCTGGTCCGGCCCGCCGCCCCGGCCCCCGGCAGCGGGCGGCGGCTGAAAGTGGAAGGCCGACTGGTGCGGCGGTGGGTGCGGATCCCGGCCGACGTCGAGGTGTGGGAGTGGTGCTGCCACCGCGGCCAGCTGGCATTGTGCAGCCCGCCGGCGCTGTCCCGACCCCGCTGGTATCTCCCCGCCGCCATCGCCGCCCTGCGCGTCCTGCATGACGAGGTCATCGCCTGGGCCGGCGCCGCCTGACACGCCGCCACTGGCAGACGCGACACCAACGTACGCCGGCGGGTCGTCGACAGTCGTCAAGGTTGCCGGCGACACCGCTCGTCACGGCTCTGCCCTGTTCGCCGAGACGCGTCGGGTGGCCATGCCCCGCCGGGCTACGGCTTGTGGCCGACGGCCACGAACAGGGGCAGACCGAGGAAGAACGCGTTGGAGGAGTCGGCGTAATCGAGTTCCCATCGCCACTGATCGATCGCGGTGCCTACGATGCCGCAGTCGGCCATCTAGGCGGCATGGGCGTCGATGAGCGGCGCGACGACCCGGTAGGGAACCTGGAGGATCCTGGAGCGGGCCTCGACGTCAACGAGACCGGCTTCGCTGAGCAGCCGGCGCAGCTGAGGACCGATGTTGGGGTGGCGGACCGCGCCGATGAGTGACGCGGCAAAGACATCGGTCATGACCCGGTCGGGATGATCGATCATCAAGCTGTCGGCGTTGACGTCGATGACGCCGATCCGCCCGCCGGGCCGGACGACGCGCACCATTTCGGCCAGGACGGCCCGGGGATCCGGAACGTGGGCGAGGAGACGTTCGGCGCGGCAGGCGCCGAACGTGCCGGTGTCGAAACGCAGCTGCCGGGCGTCGCCGACCTCGAAGGTGGCGGGGAGACCGCTGGCCGCCTGCCGTCGGATGGCCTCGTCGATGACGACACGACTCCGGTCCACCCCGACCGCCTCCCCACCGGGTCGCAGCCGGCGGGCCAGGTCGCGGGTGGCATCGCCCGGGCCGCAGCCCAGATCCAGGACACGGTCCCCGGGACCGATGGCCAGGGCGGCCAGCAGGTCCGCCCGGGCCCGGCCCATCGCCGGAGTCTCGTGCAACCGGTCGGCCAGCCCGATGAAATCGCCGGCATCGGCATCGTCGACGCTGGTGAACCGGGCAAGGTGAGATGCCCGGCTCACGGCAGCCCTGCCCGTCGAGGACCCAGAGCCTGGTGCGACCCACGCGAGGAGACGCCAGCCACAGGGAGGTACCACCACTCCTCCAAGGAGTCGATCACGCCCAGAGTCGGGCGGATGTGGCGGCGGCGCCCGCGTCGGCCCCCACATCCGCCGGCGGCGGCGCCACGCGGCTTCATCAACCGGATGGACGTCTCCACGTCGTCATGTCCTCTGGATGCGCAAGGCGACCGCGTCGACCGAGCCGGCGCATCGCCTCTCGACCCGGCTGTCGTTCCACCACGATTCTCCACCTCGAGTCCGGTCAGGTTCCCTCGATCCCGGGCGGGCCACCCGGCCCGTCCTGCGCTTCATCTTCTCCGGACCGAAGGCCCCTCACACCTCCGGGCGCGGCGTCACGGATCCCCGACGGTCAATCCCCCTCCGCGTGGATGTAGCCGTCCGAAGCGCCGGGACCGAACTCCACCGCCGTCGAAGCACCCGGCACCATCGGGAACCGATCGGGCTCCTCTTAGTCTTAGTGAACATGTTCAGACGCCGCATTCAAAACCGCGAATATTCTTGCGGTTTTGCGGGTCAGTGGGTCGTGAGCAGCCGGGTGTGGTGGTCGTCGGCGAACGCGGGGCGTTTGTGGGCCGGTCAGCCTCGTCTGCCGGTTCTCCCTGCCGCCGGGATGACGCCGCCGAGGCCGGCGAGGAGCATGGCTTCGGCGAGGAGTTGGGTGACGATGTCGCTTTGTTGGGCGCCGAGCGCTTTGCGGATGCCGATCTCTCGGGTTCATTCGGTGACGGCGACGAACACGATGTCCATCATCCCGACCGGGCGCTGCACCGCTCCCCACCCGACACCACCCCGAGCCCCAACCCCGACAGCCCGGCAGTCGGCGCCTTCGCCGCCCGCGCCCGTGTCGGCGGCGCGAAGCCGACGGGTTCACCGCCGCCTACCCTTCCTTCGTGCGGCGTACCTCCCGAATGCGCCGGCCGCACATGTATCCATTTCACGCCGCTACGGCCTCCTGTGCGCCGTTGCGCCAATGTCGAAAGGCGGTGCCGAACCGCGTTCATCCATGTATCCATGGAGCAACCAAGGAACGCCGGACCCCGGCGGGCGGGACCACCGGCACGATGATCAAGAGAGGAGCCCTATGAAGCGCCTATTGGGTGTGGCCACGGCCGCTGGTCTGCTGCTGACTTCGCTCGTCGTCAGCCCCGCCGCGGCCAGCCCTGCAGAGCGAGGCACAACGATCAGCGAGCCTGCTGCCGCCACGGACCCGGTCTGGAACGCCGTCGGCAACACGGTCGTCGAGTTTGAAAGGCTCATCGGGACGGCTGACGGCGCCCCGACGAAGTAAGCGGAGAAATGCTCCAGGCAATCGGGTGAACGGAGGCGGTGGCGGCGCTTTGCGAGTGCCGCCACCGCTCTCTCCGGGCTTCCGCTTGGTTCTCCCGGCCGGTGGGTCAAGCGGGGGCGGTCAGGGAACCGCGCCGCGATACGCATGGAACGTCGCAGGCGCGCTTTGCGGTCACCGACCGGCCGCCGTGTCTCCAGGCGCACTCGACGCCCTCGGCGAGCTGGTTTGGGCTGATCAAGGCGGCTACCGGCTGGACGCCTAAAAATGTTCCTAGCACACGACCGGGGGTCTCTGCCCGGGTATCTCCACCGAATCCTGAATACGGCGCCTGTGGGATTCGTCAAACCGGACGAACGGGACATTTCCGTGAATGGGGCGGCCGGCTTGGGCTGGTCGGCTGCCGAAGACGAAAGGAGTTGCAAGGATGCGTTGTCACATCGCGACGCGGAGCCTGGTGGTACTGAGTGTGGCTCTGAGTTCGTTCGGGGTGGTGGCGTTGCCCGCCGGTGCGGCTTCGGCGCCGGACACCATCCGTCCCTCGGCGCTGGCATGCAGTCCTGAGCTGCCCGTCGCCGGCAAGGTCTGCACCCCGGTCTGATCCGTCTCCACGTTCTGGGCTGGGCGCCGGGTCGCGCATCTCCTTCCGTCTCGGGCGGCACCAGGACCAGGGACCGCGGGCAACCCGCCGGTCGGTGGCGGTGGGGCAGGGCCGGCAGTGCAGCGCACCCGGCCCTGCCTCCTCCGCTGTTGCTCCCGGGGGAGCGCTGTCCGGCTCGAAGAAGCTGAGAGCGCACCTCGGGCCAGCCCTCACCCTCTAACCCGCTGGCCGCGGCCGGTCTGCGCTGCGCCCAAGCCGCGTCGGACCAGCGCCTTGCTCGACTCGACCTGACCCGCACCGCCGCCCGCCTGGCCGCGACCCGCTTCGACGAGGGAACGCGGCTGCTCACCAGCGCCCTGGAGCAACTCTCCGCCCGGGAGCGGCGAACCCTGGCCGCTGCCCTGCCCGTGATGGACCGGCTCATCACCCTGCTCGACGATCGTTGACGCGGCACTTGCTCGCGACCGGCGGACCATCGGCTCGCCGGCGCCTGACCCGGCGCCCCGTCGGGTCAGCGGTCGGGGCCGGGCGGCCGCGGGGCTCCCAGCCGGCCGGAATAGGGCTCGACGGCTGCGACGTGCGTTGCGGGCTCCCGGAGCCGAGCCCGGAAGACGACCAGGAACCGGCGGCGCTCGAAGTGCTCGAGATCCAGGCCGGGAAGGTCGAGAATCCGGCGCAGCGCCCGGGGGGTGGGCAGGTAGGGCCACGCCAGGGGCACCGCCCCGAGGAGCACACCGCCAGGGCGGAGGACCCGGGCCATCTCGGGCACGGCCGCGGCCGGGCGGGGGAAGAGGTGAAGACCCAGGATGGTGACCACGGTGGCGAAGGAGCCATCCCGGAAGGGAAGGCAGTAAGCGTCGCCCCGGACGAGGCAGGCGCCGGGGTGGCGGGCGTTCGCCGTGGCCAGCATCCCCGGCGCGAGATCGACGCCGATGCTGGGGTCGGGGAGCAGCCCCAGGTACTGGCCCGTGCCGGTGGGGAGGTCGAGAACCGGCGCGGTGGGCCCCTCCCCGGCCAGCCACCGGGCCAACCCATCCCTGCCCCCCGGCACCATGAGCGGCAGGAGCCGGTGGGTCACGACAGCGTCATAGCGGCCCGCCCCCAAGGAGTAGATCCGGCCCACCAGGCGGACCAGCCGGCGGTGCCGTCCCTCCAGGCGGGCCGCGTGCGAGGACCGACCGCGGTGACGACTGTTCAGCGACGTGTCCCGCTGATCAGGCCCGTCCGCCCCGGCTGAGCGCCGCAGGCGCCGGCGACGGCCCGCTGGTCCGGCCTTCTTCGTGGGTGAACACGCTCCGGCCCAACGCGACAGTCGCACAGGATGCCTCCCGGCCTGCTCGAAACCCGCGCGGAGACGGGTTGCGTCGATCTGGTCTACTTGCTGGACGCGATCCGGTCGAGCTGGCGTTGAGTTCAGCGACCTTCAGTTGCTCGATGCCGTCGCCCCGTTCGTCGAAGTCACCCACCCGGCGGCGTCAAGATGGCGGAAGGTGCTGCCGTCCAGTGTCTGCTGGAGGCCCTCCACACAGCGGCGCTCATCCAGTCACCCGTGATCGAAGAGAGAGGTGCTCACGGTTCGGTTCCCACCGCCGCGACACGGGCACGCACGAAATACCTCCTTGTCCGCCCACGATGCGAACAGCGTTGAAATCCCAATTCCAAATCCTAATTTAATGGGTCGAACCAGGCGCCGCCGGGAAGCCGACCGCCACCACGGTGGGGGTGGGTCAACGGTGGTAGCGGCGGCAGGCCCGGCGGGTGCCGCGTGTCGTTCCTCCAGGGCGGGCGGCGAGGAGTCGGCTGACGTCACGCGCCGCGTCTGAGGTGACGGTCGAAGAAGGCCAGGGTTCGGTTCCAGGCGTCTTCGGCTTGGGCGGGGCCGTGGGTGAATCCGCCCACCCGGCCGAGGGTGGCGACCCAGCCCTGGTGCTCGTTCATGAAGCTGTGGCTGACGTCGAGGTATTCCTTGATGTCGTGGTCGATGCCGTTGGTCTCCAGGGCCGTTCGCAGCCGGGCGGGGTGGCCGCGCAGGGTCCGGTCCTTCGCCCCGTAGCTGGCCACGATGGGGCAGGCACCGGCGAGGATGGGCTCGGCGTCCTTGGGAACGAGTCCGTAGTTGACCGAGGCGGCGGCGTAGCCTCGGGGGGCGGCCAGCAGCGCGAAGCCTCCTCCCATGCAGAAACCGACGATCCCGACCCGGCCGGTGCACTCCTCCCGGGCCGCAAGCCAACCGCGGGTGGCGTCGATGCGCTCGTGGGTGGAGCCATGCCGCCGCAGGAGATCCCGGAAGCTGGCCACGAGGCATCGGGGCGTCGACGCCCAGGAGAACAGATCGGGGGCTACGGCCAGGTAGCCGTTGGCGGCGAAGCGACCGGCGATCCGGCGGATGTCGTCGTTGAGGCCGAACGCCTCGTGGAGGACCACGACACCGGGCCACGGCCCTTCGCGATCCGGGGAGGCGAGGTGGGCGCTCAGACTCCCTGAGGGTAGCGGCACGGTCGTCTGCATCGGTGCCGAAGCCTACGGAGACCCCACCGATCAAATCAACGCGCCGCCCGCCTGGTTCGCCGCCCGCCTGGTTCGCCGCCGCCGAATGCGCCGCCCGGCGATCATGGCGAACGCTGCCCGGTATGGCAACGCTGATCTGCGCAAGGCGGTCAAGGACGCTGCGGGCGGCCGGGATGCCGAAGGGCGGAGGCAAGCTGAAGCGGGGGGCCCGGTTCGTGTAGCCGTTTTCAGTCCGACCTGGGGCGGCAAAGTGGGGCGAATGCCCCGCCGGGCTCGGGTGACCATGGCGAATTGGCTCGGGTGGGCTATTGGCGGCGGCGGGTCGGCGGCCGACATTGGAGGTCAGAAGGGCGGCCGGTCGTGGCGCGCCTTGATCGTGCGTGCCGCGGGGCGGTGTTCGATGTGTTGCCGTTTGTGTTCCGGGAGGCCAGGCCGATGTTCAGCGACAGTCGCGCTGGCGGCGAGGTGCCTTCCGTCGCCGGGGCCGGCCCCGCTTCGCCGATCCCGGGGCACACGACCGCCACCGCCAAGTGCCACCGCACGGCCCGGACGGGGAGAGTGAAACGGTGAGTGTCGGCGAGGCCGCCGGTGCGGGGCCGACGCCGGGGCCGGGTCCGGTCGCCGACGGCGACGGCAGCGTTGCTGCTCGGCGGGGCGGTCGGCGGCTGTCGCTGCGGCCCTTGTCGATACTGGTTCTCGTGGCGCTGTCGCTCGTCGGGGTTGGGTCGGCGGAAGCGGCCCGGCGGGTGGTGGCCGACCAGAAGGACCGTCTGCTGCGCCAACGGGCCGCCGAGGCCGGTGCCCTGCTTGGCAATCTGGGCAGCGGAATCGGCGGGTCGCTCCAGTCGCTGGCCACGGTGGTGCGGGTGACCGCGGTCGACCCGGCGGCGTTCGCCGCCGCGGCCGAGTCGCTGGTGGTGGAGTCCGGGCCGTTCGACGGCGTGGCCGTCGTCCGGGGCGAGCAGGGCCGTTTCGAGGTGCTGGGCGCCCGCGGCACGGTGGTGGGGGCGGGGCCCGAACCGGCGGAGGCGCTGCGCCGGACAGCGGTGCGGGCCCTCGACAGCGGCGGGTTCGTCTCGAGCGGCGTGTTCACCGCCGGGTCGGAGCGGCGCGTCGGGTTCGCTCTGGTGGTGCCCGGGGTGCCCCGCCGACGGTGGTCTACGGGGAGAGCGCCCTGCGGCCCCCTGACCCGACCCGGCGGGTCACGGCCTCCCAGCCGTTCGGTGATCTCGACGCCGCCCTCTACGCCGGTCCCCGGCCCGACCCGGCCCAGCTGGTCCTCGCCACCACCACGGCGCTGCCCGTCGAAGGCGCCCGGGCCGAGCAGGCGGTCAGCATCGGCGCCGACCGGTGGCTGCTGGTGGTGTCGGCCCGGCGGCCGCTGATCGGCTGGCTGGCGGACCGTCAGCCGTGGCTGCTCCTCGCCGCCGGCCTGCTGGTCGCGGTGCTCGTGGCTGCCCTGGTCGAGAGCCTGCTGCGCCGCCGGGCCTACGCGCTGGCCCTGGTCGACGAGCGCACCGCCGACCTTGAGCGTTCCTTGCGGGAACTGGACGCCACCCAGGAACGGCTGGTGGCCCAGGAGCGGCTGGCCGCCATCGGCGAACTGGCCGCCGCCGTCGGCCACGAACTGCGCAACCCCCTCGGGGTGCTGGGCAACGTCGTGTACCTGCTGCGGTCCCGCCTCGGCGGAGGCGACCCGTGGGCGGCGGAGAAGCTGCGCACCGCCGAGCGGGAACTGGCGGCGGCGACCCTCATCGTCGCCGACCTGTTGGAGTTCGCCCGGCCCCGCCCGCCGGTGGCCGCCCCCCACCACCTCCCCGGCCTGGTCGACGAGGTGCTGTCGGTGGCGCCGCCCCCCGACTCGGTGCGGGTGGAGACCGGCTGGCCGGCGGAGCTTGCCCCGGTGGCGGTCGACCGTGACCAGCTCCGCCAGGTGCTCCTCAACCTGGTGACCAACGCCTACGAGGCGATGCCGGCCGGCGGGGTGGTCACCCTGAACGCCGAACGGCAGCCGGCGGCCGTCCGGCTCACCGTGGCCGATACCGGTGCCGGGATGGACGACGAGACCCGCCGGCGTCTGTTCGAACCGTTCTACACCACCAAGACGAAGGGGATCGGGTTGGGCCTGGCCGTGGCCCGGCGCATCGTGGAGGCCCACGGCGGGGCGCTCACCGCCGAGAGCCGCCCCGGAGCCGGCGCCGCCTTCACCCTCACGCTGCCGTCCTCCCCCCCGGTCGAGGAGCCCGACCGGTGACGGCCCGGGTGCTGGTGGCCGACGACGAGCCGGGTATGCGCGACACGGTGCGAGAGATCCTCGAGGCGGCCGGCTACGAAGTGGTGGTGGCCAGCGACGGCGACGAGGCCCTCGCCCGACTCGGTCACGGCCACTTCGACGTCGTCCTCTTGGACCTGCGCATGCCCGGCCGGGACGGCCTCTCGGTACTCCGAACCCTGGGTGAGGCCCGGCCGACGGTGATCATCATGACCGCCTACGCCCTCGAGGATCAGCTCCAAGCCGTGGGAGCCAAGGCGTTCGCCGTCCTCCACAAGCCGGTGCCGGTACCACATCTCCTGGACGTGGTGGGCCCGGCGGCCGGCAAGGCGGCCTGACCGGTGGCCGGCGTGGGCACCCCCGACGGCGCGGGGCCGACCGTCTTGGTGGTGGACGACGACCGGGGGATGGCCGCCACGCTGGTGGAGATCCTCACCCTCGCCGGGCTGCCCGCCGAGGCCGTCCACACCCCGGCGGCGGCCCTGGCCCGCCAAGCGGAGCAGGCCCCGGCGCTGGCGGTGGTCGACTACCGCCTGCCGGGCCAGACCGGCCTGGAACTGGCCACCCGCCTCCGGGCAGCCGACCCCGACGTGGCCGTGGTGGTGCTCACCGGCCACGCCGCCCTCGATGGCGTCCTCGCCGCCGTCGGCGAGGTCGATGACTACCTGCTCAAGCCCGTCGCCCCGGAGGCGCTGGTGCGGGCGGTGCGGGCCGGTTTGGAACGGTGCCGGCTGCGGCGGGAGAACCGGGCGTTGCTGGCCCAGCTCCAGGAGGCCAACACCGCCCTCGAGGCGCGGGTCCGGGAGCGGACCGCAGCGCTGCAGCGGGAACGCCAACGGCTCGCCGACGCCCAGCGCATCGCCCGCATCGGCAGCTGGGAGTGGGACATGGCCGGCCAGGTGCTCAGCGCCTCGGAGGAGCTGTGGCGCATCTACGGCATCGACCCGGCAGCGGGCGGGGCGGACCGGGAGGAGTTCGTCGCCCGTCTCCACCCCGACGACCAGGAACTGGTGGCCGGCGAACTGGAGCGGGCCGTGGCCCGGGGCGTGCCGTTCGGGTTCGATCACCGCGTCGTCCTGCCCGACGGTGCCCTCCGCTGGGTGCACGTCGAGGGGAAGGTGGAGACCCCCGCCCCGGGGCGGCGCCGCGCCTGGTGGGCACCAGCCAGGACGTCACCGACCGCAAACGGGCCGAGGAGCGCCTCGCCCACCAGGCCCTCTACGACGCCCTCACCGGCCTACCCAACCGGACGCTGCTCGTCGACCGCATCGAGCTGGCCCTGGCCCGGGCGGCCCGCACCGGCCGCGCCGCGGCCGTGCTGTTCTGCGACCTGGACCGCTTCAAGCTGGTCAACGACAGCCGGGGTCACCCCGCCGGCGACGCGATCCTCGTCACCGTGGCTCGCCGCCTGCGCGACGCGCTGCGACCCAGCGACACGGTCGCCCGCTTCGGCGGCGACGAGTTCGTCGTGGTCTGCGAGGACGTCGACAGCACCGAGGAAGCGACCCTCCTCGGCGAGCGGATCGCCCACGCCCTGGCGGACCCCGTCCCAGTGCCAGGCGGCGACGTGTTCCTCACCGCCAGCGTGGGCATCGCCCTGGCCGACGGCTCCCAGCCGGCCGACGCCGTCCTGCGGGACGCCGACGCCGCCATGTACCGGGTCAAGGAAACCGGACGGGACCGCAGCGAGGTCTTCGACGCCGCCATGCGCACCGAGGCCACCACCCGCCTCGAGACCCGCAACGACCTGCACCGGGCCGTCAACCGGGGAGAGCTACGGCTCTTCTACCAGCCGATCGTCGACCTGGCCACCGGCGCAGTGGCCGGCGCCGAGGCCCTGCTGCGCTGGGCACATCCCACCCGGGGGCTGCTCACCCCCCAGTCGTTCGTCACCCTCGCCGAAGAAGACGGCCTCATCGTCACCCTCGGCGCCTGGGCCCTGGAAGAAGCCTGCCGCCAGGCGGCCCGCTGGCCGGCCCACCCGGAGTCGCCGGTCCTGCTCACCATCAACCTGTCGGCCCGCCAACTCCGCCACCCCGAGCTGGCGGAGACGGTGGCCGCGACGCTCATCCGGACGGGCCTCGACCCCACCCGGGTATGCCTGGAACTGACCGAAACCGCCCTCATGGCCCACATCGACGCCCACACCGGTGCCCTCTTGGCGCTGCGGGCCCTCGGGGTGACCCTCGCGATCGACGACTTCGGCGCCGGCTACTCCTCGCTCACCTACCTCAAGCGGCTCCCCGTCGACATCGTGAAGATCGACCGCTCCTTCATCGAAGGGCTGGGCCGGGACCCCTCCGACACCGCCATCGTCCGCGGCGTCGTCCAGCTGGCCCACGCCCTCGGCCTCCGGGTCATCGGCGAGGGCGTCGAACACCACCAACAAGCCGAGACCCTCGCCCGGCTGGGATGCGACCTCGCCCAGGGCTACCACTTCGCGGCCCCCGCCCCACCCGAAGCCCTCAGCCGACTCCTCGACGACCCCGACCTCCACCCACCGGCGGGGACCACTCTCCCCAGCCACGCCGTCCCCTCCACCCTCACCCCGCGTTGATTCGTGGCAAGGTCGCCGCCGGCCCGCCTCCGCCAGGCAGCGGCCCCGACGTCGAGGGGCCAACCGCCCGCCGGGCCAATCATCGACTCGCCACCCGGCCCGAACTGCTGCGGCGACTGGCGGGAGAGGTTCCCCGCCCTCACTGCCGGGACCGAACAAACGCACCTCGGGGTGCCGCGCCGGCGCCTCGGCGCCGGAGGCCACCGACCTGACCGCATCCGCCCCCGCCAACCGGCGGCCCCAGCAGGTCACGGGTGGCCCCCGAGGGCCAGGGGTTCGGCCGAGCGCTGCTGGACACGGACGGGCGTCACAGTCCGCCCCGCCGCTGCCGGGACGGGCATTTCTGACGACCGGCAGCGGTGCGTCCTGTCATGGCGGGCGATGGCCCGGGCCACGACCACGCCGGGGAACAGCTCACGCTCACCGATCTGGAAGCGATCGGCAGCCATCGCCGGCATGTCACGAGTTCGGCGCCCGGCGGTCGTGGTCCACATGCCCGGCGGGCCATGTTCAGCGTCCGGCCGACCAACGAAGGCCTGCCGATGGCCAAGGACCGCTGGCTGACCATCACCACCGGCGCCGCCTTGGTGTTCGACACCCGCCGGCGTCGAGACACACCATGAGACGCTCGGGATGATCCACCACCCGGGCAGCGCCCCCCTGGTCGGGCGGCGTAGTGGCGGATGGCGACTTCGACCCACACTCAGGCGGCAGGTGCGGACGAGGTCCGAGGACCCAAAAGGGGGTCCTCGCCGGATCCACGTCGAAGTTCCCCACCGGGGGTTTCTCATGCACGTCCGCGTCCGCTGTTCCAACGCTGTCCTGCGCCGTCCACCGGAGCCGGCCCGGCCCCGGTCCGTCCGCCGCCGGCCGCTGTCGTCCCTGGCCGTCCGCCGCCGCCAACGTCGCCGCTGAGTTTCGGGCCATAAGCCCCCCGTCTCGCGCCGCGCCGAGGCGGTGCGCACCACCCGCCAGCGAGAAGCCCCCTGGCCGCGGCCCTCGGGAACCCTCCATTGTTGGGTCGAGTGGGTTCAGCCGGCTGTGGCGTCCCGGTCGACCTCGCCGCTGGCGAGGAGGTCGGCGGCGTCGATGATGGTGTAGGCGTAGCCTTGTTCGGCGAGGAAGCGTTGGCGGTGGGCGGCGTAGTCGGCGTCGTTGGTGTCGCGGGAGACGACGGTGTAGAAGTGGGCTTGGCCGCCGTCGGGTTTGGGTCGGAGGATCCGCCCGAGGCGTTGGGCTTCTTCCTGGCGGCTGCCGAAGGTTCCCGAGACCTGGATGGCGACGGCGGCGTCGGGCAGGTCGATGGAGAAGTTGGCCACTTTGGAGACGACGAGGAGGCGTTCGGTGCCGGTGCGGAACGCGTCGTAGAGGCGCTCGCGTTCGGCCACCGGTGTGGCGCCGGTGATGGCGGGGGCTCCGAGGCGGGTGGCGATCTCGTCGAGCTGGTCGAGGTAGGCGCCGATGACCAGGGTCGGCTCGCCCTGGTGGCGGGCGACGATGGCGTCGACGACGGCCAGCTTGGAGGCGGCGGTGGCCCCGGCCCGGTAGCGCTCGTCGGGTTCGGCGGTGGCGTAGGCCATGCGTTCTTCGGCGCTGAGCGCGACGCGGACCTCGGTGCAGCGGGCGGGGGCGATCCACCCCTGGCTTTCGAGGTCGCGCCAGGGGGTGTCGAAGCGTTTGGGGCCGATGAGGGAGAAGACGTCGCCTTCCTTGCCGTCCTCCCGGACGAGGGTGGCGGTGAGGCCGAGGCGGCGGCGGCTTTGGATCTCGCTGGTCATGCGGAACACCGGGGCGGGGAGGAGGTGGACCTCGTCGTAGATGACGAGGCCCCAGTCCCGAGCCGAGAACAGGTCGAGGTGGGTGTAGCGCCCGCCCCGGCGGGTCACGAGCACCTGGTAGGTGGCGACGGTGACCGGGCGGATCTCCTTGCGGTCGCCGGAGTATTCGCCGATGTCGTCGTCGGTCAGGGTGGTGCGGGCCAGCAGCTCCCGGCGCCACTGGCGGGCGGCGACGGTGTTGGTGGCGAGCACGAGGGTGTTGGTCGACAGGCGGGCCAGGGCCGCCGCCCCGACGATGGTCTTGCCCGACCCGCAGGGGAGGACGACCACGCCGCTGCCGCCGGCGGCGAAACCGTCGACGGCGTGGACCTGGTAGTCCCGCAGACGCCACGGTGTCCCGCCGCCGGTATGGTCGAGGTCGACGGGGAACGGTTCGCCGTTCACGTAGGCGGCGGCGTCGGTGGCCGGCCAGCCGGCCCGCAGCAGCGCCTGCTTGAGCGGCCCGCGCTGGCCGGTCTCGACGGCCACGCCGACGTCGGAGACGGCCGGGCCGAGCAGCGGCGCCACGTGGCGGTGGCGACGCACCTCGGCCAGGACGGGCAGGTCGTCGACCGTCGCGGCACGCAGCACGAGCCCGCCGCCGGGCCGGTCCTCGATCACCAGGCGGCCGTAGCGGCCCATGGTGTCGGCCACGTCGACCAGCAGCGCCGGAGGCACCGGGTAGCGGGAGAACCGCACCAGGGCGTCGACCGCCTGCTCGGCGTCGTGGCCGGCGGAACGGGCGTTCCACAACGCCAGCGGGGTGATCCGGTAGGTGTGGACGTGCTCCGGCGAGCGTTCGAGCTCGGCGAACGGGGCGATCGCTGTCCGAGCGGCGGCGGCGTCGGGATGGTCGACCTCGAGGAGCACCGTCTTGTCCGACTGGACGACGAGCGGCCCGCTCACCGCCGCCCCCGCCTGCGCCCGGTGCGCCGGCCCGGTTGGGGGCCACACTCGATGATCGCTTCGATCCATTCCACGTCGACGAGTCGCTCCTTTCCCGCGCTGTCGCACAGGTGCACGGTGGTGCCGGTCACGGTGAGGACCCGGAACACGTCGGTGGCCGGGCCGGTGCGGGGATGCCCGTAGGTGATCAGCACCGGCCGGCCCTCCCGGCGGACGCTGTCGAGAAGGGCCAGCCGGTCGTCGGCGTCGCCGGGGCCGGTCTCGAGCAGGGCGGCGAGCTCGGCGAGGAGGGCCGAATTCTCGGCCAGGACGACCCGGGCCGCCTCCAGGCAGTCGGGGCAGCCGCACGTCGGGTCGAAGCCGAGGTCCTCGAGGTCGTCGAGGCCGAAGTCGTCGACGAGGTCGAGGTCGGCCAGGACGGCCCGGGCCGCCTCCAGGCAGTCGGGGCAGCCGCACGTCGGGTCGAAGCCGAGGTCCTCGAGGTCGTCGAGGCCGGATGGGCCGGAGGTGTCGCCGGATCCCCGGCCGACCGGACGGACCGGAGCGGGGAACGGCCGGGGGGGACCGGCCGGCGCCGGGCCGGCGCCCACGATCCGGCCGGTGCGGGGGTCCCGCCCGCGAGGACCGGCGGGACCCGGGCCGGCGTCGCGCAGGGAGCGGACCACGGCGGCCACGTCCACGGGGAATCCGCCGGGCTGGCCCTTCGGGGCTGGCGTCACCCACCAGTCGATGCCGTCGGGAGAGGGCGCCTCGGGGGTGGCCGGGCCCACCCCGGAACGGCGACCAGCGGCGCCCCGCCGGGGCGGTGGCGCTGGCCGCCGAACGGCGGCGGCCCGCTGCGGGGTGGGAGCCCGGACCACGGTGGCGCCGGCGGCGTCCTCCTCGACGGCCAGGTAGCCGGCCTCCCGGACAGCGGCAACGAGGGCGGCGGCGTCGACGGTGGCGACGGCCACGGTCGGAGCGACGGCCCGCAGGCCGCAGCGGCTCAGCTTCTTCGCCGCGCACAGCTCGGTCACGACCGCCGGGTCGTCGGCCCGCAGGTAGGACGCCACGGTCCCCGCCCGGAGACGCCCATGGCGGCGGGCCACGTCGCCCACCAGGTACTCGAGGCTCTGAGGGACGCCCTTGCCGGCGTGGGCGGCGAGGAACCCCAGGATGTCGCCGGCGGTCCGTCCGGCGTCGAAGGCCCGGGAGATCGACCGGTCGGAGAAGCGCCACACCGTGGCGGCCCCGCATGATTCGACGTCGGCCAGCAGGGCCAGCTCCGCCCCCAGCTCCGCGCTCACCGGCCCGGCGGCCACGGCGGTGAGGTCGCCCTGGAGCGTGACGGCGGTCTCGTTGCGGCCGAGAGCCCCGGCGGCGGCGAGGGCGGCGTCGTAGCGGCCGGCGACCAGTTCGGCCCCCCACGGGGCCAGCGCCCCTTCGCCGGTCACGCCCAGCAGGGCCGCCTCCCGCAGGACCATGTCGACCGTGGTGGGCGGATCCAGCGGGAACTGGTCCCACCGGCCCGGCCTGTCCCAGCGGAGGGCGGCGGCCAGCGACTTCGGCTCCGGCGCCGAGGCGGGGTCGCCGGCCAGGGCGGCCAGGACGGCGGCCCGCACGGCGGCGGCGGCCCGGACAACGAACTTCGGGTTGAGGGCGGGGATCGGCTTGTCGTCGACGTCGCGCTGGCCGGCCAGGGACGGCCAGCGGTCGGCAGCCAGCCAGCCGGTGGCCAGCCGCAGCCACCGCTGGGCCGGCTCCCCGCGCCGCCAGGCGTCGTAGTCGTCGGTGGGGAGGAACCGGCCCCCGGCCTGGCGGACGAGCCCGGCGGCCGCCGACACCTCCACGTACACCCCGACGTCGGCCTCGGCGCAGCCGGCGGCCAGGGCGGCCCGCCGCAGGTCCCGCACCCCGACCCCTCCGGCCTTCAGCGCCGCCGGCGGAGACGCCCCCCACGCCTCGAGGACGGCCGTGGTCACCCGGACGGCCTCCGCCGCGCCGGCCAGCGCCGCCGCCGACACCATGGCCGGATCCGGCGTCGAGGCCACGACCGTCGGCCTCGACCAGGCCATCTCGCCCAGCCCCGCCTCCCCGCCCCGCAGCGCCAGGCCCACCTCCCGGGGCATCTCCGCCTGGTACCAGTCGAAGGGCACCACCAGCAGCCGCTCCGACAGCCACTCCGCCGGGGAGCCGCCGCCGCGGCCGTAGGACCGCGGCACCGGCAGCGTCGGTCGACCCCCGGCCAGCCGGTGGGCGAGCTCCCGGACCGCCGCCGGGGCGTCCGCCACCACGCCCGTGATCACCGCCGGCTCCGCCAGGGTCCCCCGAAGCCGGCCCACGAGATCGCGTTTGCGTTCCCCGGGCTGCTTCTTGGGCAGGCCCAGCTTGCCCAGGGCCCGCTCGAGGTCGGCCACCGTCACCTGGCTCCCGGCGGCCAGCACCGCCAGCGGCCGCCCGAGGCCGAGCGGGTAGCTGAACGCGCTATGCAACGCCGGCGCCGGGTGGATCGCCCCACCCTCGCTCCGCCACAGCAGCGCCCGAGCCGCCAGCCGGCCCAACGCAGCGTCGAGCGCATCGGGCGGGCAGCGGCCCGGCCCGCCGAGCAGGGCGACGACCGCCTCCGGCGGGGCACCGTGGTCGAGCGCGCAACAGGCCTGGAGGACCACCCCGCTGAACTCGTCGAGGTCGGCGCAGGCCCCCTGCAGCGACCCCTCCCGCGACGCCCGGTCAGCCAGCTCCGTGAACCCCGCCGGCGGCGGCGAGGCCAGATCCGGCCGGAGCCGGAACAGCTCCCCCAGCGCCCCATCGTCCAGCGCCATCAACGCCCGCATCATCGTCGCCATCGCCCCACCTCCGCTCCACCCGGCAGTAAATCACATCCGTGCGATTCGCGGGCCCACCGGGCAGCCCACTGGGGCGAAGGTCCACTTCTGTTGTCCATGGGTCCGAGGTGCCGGACGTGACTGCCTGCCGTGGCGGCAGGATCCAGATCCAGCCCGGGGTGGGCGCATGGACCGGACCGTTGTTGAACGGGCGGCAGTGGCCGGCGACGGCGGCGCGGCCGTCTGGGCTCCCGGCCGGACGGGGCAATGGGATCGTCTCCAGCGCGGGCCCCGCCCTCCGTTCCAGCGGGGCGAGGGAGACGTTCGACCAGCTCACCACCACGATTGGCCTGCGCACGGCGACCGAGCGGCCCAGCATGCCACGACCCGAGGCACAGCCTGGCGGTGCGCTTTCATCGGCTGGCATCGCGCCGGCTGTCGACATCCCCGGGTCAGTCGCCCTTGAGGGGGTCGCCTGGGTTCTCGAAGGCCCAGGGGGCGAACTCGCGGTAGCGGGAGGTGGGGAGGGCGTCGAGGGTCCAGACCTCGAGGGCGCAGACGTAGCCTCGGTCGGGGGGGAGTCGGGAGGCGAGGCGTTGTTCGATCCAGGCCCGGCCGGTTTCGAGGGTGGAGTCGTCGACCTCGCCGGAGTCGTTGGCGAGGCCTGCTGCCCGGAGGGAGGCGGCGGTGACGATGGCGTGGAATTGGACGAGTTTGTCGGAACCGCCCACGTGCCACTCGTCGACGGCAAGGGCGAAGCGTCCGGAGGCGGCGGTGTTCTTGCCGCTGGCCAGGGCCTTTCGGGCTTTGCCGATGACATCGCGGATCAAGGCCCCGGCAGGGCCGAGGACGTCCTCGACGACGAGGTCGTCGTGGGCTGCCCGGGTGAAGCGTCGCCCCACCCAGGCGGCGAAGCGTTCCCGTTGGCGTCCGCTCAGCGGGCGGAGGGACTCGACGCTTTCGTGAAGGAGCGCCGCCTTGTCGACGCTGGTCACAAAGCGCAGGTCAGCGACGGGCCGCTGTCCGGGTCGATCGGGCAGCTTGTCGGGGGGATAGGGGAACTCACGAGGAGAAGACGGCCCGTGGCGCAGAGCGAGCCAGCGTTCCTCCGACACGTACTTGATGGGGCTGACGAGGAGGCAGGGCTCGTCTTCTCGACCGCGGACGATGTCGCAGTCCTGGCTGAGGAGGACGTACCAGCCGGCGTCGCTCTCGACGGTGAGGGACCACACCTCGTCCGCCTCGGCTTCCACCCCGGCGTCGGCCAGGACAGGTGAGCTGCCCCGGCCGACGAGGGTGACCGCCCCCAACGAGATGACGTCGCCTTGGCGAAGACTGGCGAGGAGCGCCCGTAGCTTCGACGCGGGCGCCACCGAGCGTCGAGCGCCGGGCGGGGGCACGGCCGCTCAGCGGCTGGTGGCCACCAGGACCCGACGGGCGTGGCCGAACAGTTCGGCGGTGGCCGACGCCGCTGCCGGCCGTCTCCGGGCGGTGGTGCCCGTCCCACCTGGCACTCGGGCCGCTGACTCCACCGCGCGCAGTTCCCGCTGGCGTTCTTCGGCCGAGGATGTCCGCACCGAAGAGCCGGCGCCGACGTGCACCTTGCCGCTCGACACCACCATGGGAGCGACATGAGTGCGCGGCCCACCCGCCAGGGCTCGGCGGACCTCGTCCACGCTGTACCGACGATGACCACCAGGGGTGACGTCGAACGGGACGCGGCCCTCGCGGGCATACCGCTGGATACTGGCGGGCGACACCCGAAGCTCCCGAGCCACCTGCTGGCTCGTCATCACTCGAACACTCTCCTGCATGATCTTCATGATACGCACGGATCACATGAGTTGCAAGGTTTGCACAAGTGAGAGGTCAAACCGCCGGCAGGTGCGGCCGACCAGACAGATACGCCGCTCGCCAGGTGATCTCCCCGGCGGAGACCCCACTGCCATCGGAGACGAAGCCGCCATTCCGATGTCCAGCGGGCCGTCCGCCAACGGGACCCCTGGAATGCGCCTGACGGACGACGACCGTTCCGGCGTTACGACTTCGGCTCGAACGTCCCCTCGAAGTGCCAGACGCCGGTGAAGTTGTTGAACGCGCCGCCGACGATCTGGCTCGTCCACTCGAGGGTGAACTTCTTCGTCGCGGCGTCGTAGGTTCCCGTCGGTCCGGAGGTCAGGCCGGGATTTGACCCGTCGGGCTTGGGGGAGCCCTGGTTGAAGTGCTGGTTGTTCCAGGAGGCGGCGAAGGCCGACAGGTTCCCGGACAGCTTCCCGTCCTTGACGTCGATGGCCGGCA
>JBFLYK010000054.1:0-43411 GCA_040756995.1 Actinomycetota bacterium
ACGTCCGGCCCAAACCGAGGCGGGCCCGCCGGGCCGGGCTCTCATGCGAGATGTCCTTCCCGTCCAGCGTCACCGTGCCCTCGTCGGCCTTCTGAAAGCCACAGCACACGTTGAACATCGTGGTCTTGCCCGCCCCATTGGGCCCGATCAACCCCGTGATCCGACCCCGGGGCGCTTCCACGGTCACCCCACCCAAAGCAACCAGACCACCGAAGCGCACCACGATCCCGGCGGCGTTCAGACCGTCCATGGCATCAGCTCGTCGGCCAGATCCCAACCGCTGGCGCGGCCACCAGTCAGGAGTCGAACGGTACGCACCCCGAGTTCCGCCAGCATCTGCGCCGCGACGGTGCCGTCCCGGTCCTGCCCTCGCACGTAGACGACGATCCCCTCGCCTTCGGACGCGATTCGCTGGAGTGCCGACCGCAGTTCGTTGCCGCAGCGGCAGCGGGTCGACCCCAGGACGTCGCCGGTCAGGCATTCGCGATGGACGTGGACCAGGATCGGTCCGCCTCGTCTGAGGTCACCGCGGACGAGCGCCACATGCTCCGCACCGTCGAGGGTTGATCGAAAGGCGTGCATGGTGAAAGGCCCGAACTCGGTGGGCAGCGCTGTCCTCGAGACGTGCTGGAGGAGTCGTTCGTGGCGGCGTCGGTGGGTGACGAGCTCGTCGACGGTGATGAGCAGGAGACCATGGTCGTCGGCGAAGCGGGAAAGATCCTCGGGCCGGGCCATCGTCCCGTCGGGATTGACGATCTCGGCCAGCACGCCGGCCGGCGCGAGGCCGGCGAGCCGGGCGAGGTCGACCGCCGCCTCCGTGTGGCCCGGCCGTTGCAGCACTCCACCCGGATGGGACCGGAGCGGGAAGACGTGGCCGGGCCGGGCGAAATCTTCCGGTCGGGCGGACGGGTCGACGAGGGCCCGGATGGTGCCGGCACGGTCGGCGGCGGAGATGCCGGTGGTGGT
This sequence comes from Actinomycetota bacterium, assembly GCA_040756995.1. Lineage (GTDB taxonomy): Bacteria > Actinomycetota > Acidimicrobiia > IMCC26256 > BP-133 > BP-133. Next base: position 967 of record JBFLYK010000054.1, read on the forward strand.
GGAAGCCCGGTGGTCGACGGACACCGTGAAGGCGGTCCCGAGGACGGCCGAGTTGGTGCCCACCATGAGGGGAATGTCGAGGTGGTCGAGCCGCTCCCCGGTCATGGCCACGCACACCAGTCCGCTGGTGTGCCGGATGACGAAGGCCAGCGTCTGCGGTGTGACAAGTTCGGCGGCGAGGATCAGGTCGCCCTCGTTCTCTCGGCCGGCGTCGTCGAGGACCACGACCGGTTCGCCGCGGGCAATGGCCGCCAGCGCGTCGTTGACTGTTCCCGACGACCGGTTTGAGCGCTGCAGGCTCGGGTCGAGGAGCGGGACCGCGGTCACTGCACCGGTCCTGGCAGCGGTTCGGCGCCGGGCTCGGCGCTGAGATGAAGGGAGTTGAGGGTGAAGGCGGCCAGATGGTACTGGCCGATGAGCATGAGCAGCTCGATCATCTGCGGTTCGCTGAACCGTGCGGCCAACGTTTCCCACGTGGCGTCGGTCAGGCGGGCGTCGGTGTGGAGTTCGTCGACGGCTCGCAGGAGGGCAGCGTCAGTTTGGTCCCAGCCTTCGGCGGATGGGCCGTCGATGATCCGGGCCAGGTCATCGTCGCTCAGTCCGGCGGCCCGAGCGGCGGCGGCGTGGGGGCCCCACTCGTAATCCACCTGGCACAGCCAGGCGGTGCGGAGGACCGCCATCTCCCGCTCCCGGGGCGGGAGTGTCCCGTTGAGCAGCGTGCCGGCGAAGCCGAGCCAGCGGCCGAGCAGCGTCGGGTGGTGGCCGAGCGTGCTGAAGAGCTTGAGGACGGGTCCGTCCTCACGGCCGCCGCGGCTGAGCTTGGCCAGTCCTGCCGGGAGGGCTTCGGCGATCTTGTCCCACTGGTCATCGGCGAGCGGGGTGATGCGGGGCACGGTTGGGTTGGTCACGGCTGCTCCTTGCATTGCTCGTTGATCCACGCCGCCAGGCGGTCGATGGTGGCCGTGGCCTCCGGCAGCCCCGGCGCGAAGGCCGGCCAGACGTGGATCATGTCCTGGTACAGCTCGACGGTCGCGTCGACGCCGGCTCGGCGGGCGGCGGCGCCGAGGGCCACGGCATCGTCCTGCAGGACCTCCGCCGTGCCCGCGACCACCAGCAGCGGGGCCACTCCGGTCAGATCGGCGAGAGCCGGCGACGCCAGAGGACTACGGGGATCCTGCCCGTCCAGATAGAGCTCGGCCATTTGAGTGAGCCGCCAGCGCCGGACCTCGGGATCGGTGTCCTCGTGGGTGTCGATCGAGGAACCGGACAGGGTCAGGTCGCTCCACGGTGACAGGCAGATGGCACCGGCCGGCTGGGGAAGGCCGCGGTCGCGGATCGCCATCAGCACCGCCACCGTGAGTCCCCCGCCGGCCGAATCGCCGCCCAGAACGATGTGAGACGGTGCCGTCCCGAGGCTCAGCAGGTACCGGTAGGCCGCGACGCCGTCATCAACGGCAGCCGGCAACGGGTGCTCGGGCGCGAGGCGGTAACCAACGGACAGGAGCCGGGCGCCGGCCGCGTCGCTCAGACGGGAGGCCAGGGCCCGGATCGTGTTCAGCGAGCCCATGATGTAGCCGCCGCCGTGGAAGTACATGACGATGGGAGCGGCCCTCCTGCAGTGCGGCGGCTCGATCCACTCCGCAGGGACGCCACCGGCGTCGACCGGCCGACAGCGGACACCCTCGGCCAGGGGCAGCCGGGCGGTGACTTCCTCGAACAGACGCCGCTGGTCCGCGAGGGATACGTCGGGACCGGGGGCACGGGCGCCGATCACCTCCGATAGGCGACCGATCTTTCCGCTCGACGGCAGCACGATCCGGGTGACCCCGTCGGTGCCGATCATTCGAAGACCCCGGTCATCACCAGGTCGCTGATCCGTTCCTCGGGGTAGCCGAGCACATCATGGAGCACCTCGAAGAGGTGCTCGCCCAGGGTCGGCCCCCCATGGGTCGGTTGACCCGGGGTGTGAGAGAGCCGGTATCGGTTTCCTTCGATCACGATGCGGCCACAAGCCGAATGATCGACCTCGACGAACTGGTTGCAGGCCAGGAGGTCCGGGTCCTCTGTCAGGGCGGCGCTGGTGGCCGCGGGCTCGCACCACACACCGATGGCGACGAGTCGGGGACGGATCGCCTCCGCCTTCTGATCGGCGGTCCAGGCTTCGATCGCCGCGTCGATCTCGGCCCGCCGCCCCCGGCGTCCGCCGGTCGTGGCCAGACCCGGATCGCCCCCCAGATCGGGCCGGCCGATCTCTTTCGCCAACTGGGGCCAGCACTCATCCGACGGGCAGATCACCGCCACCCAGTCGTCGTCTCCGGCCGCCCGGTAGACGCCATGGGGCGCCCACTGCGGATCGTCGTTGCCTTGAGCGGCGGCCACCCGGCCGTTGATGGCGTAATCCAGCAGTGCCGGGGTGAGGAAGTGGAGCGCCCCTTCAGCCTGGGAGAAATCGATGTACTGGCCGCCGGGCGCACCTTCGGCCATGGCCCGCCGACGGGCGTCGAGGGCGGCGAGGATCGCCACCAGCATGAAGTGGGGTGCGACGTAATCCGTGTAGGCCTGGTAGGGCCCGGCCGGTGCCCGGTCGGGCCAGCCGAGTAGGCGGGTGAAGCCGCACAGGGCCCCGGCCAGGTTGCCCCAGCCGGCGAAGGACGCCAGCGGGCCGGTCTGGCCCATGAGGCAGGTCGACAGCATGATCAGGTCAGGGTTGAGCACCCGGAGGTGGTCGTAGTCCAACCCCCACCGCTTCATGGCTTTGGGACTGAACGATTCGATGACAACGTCGGCCCAGCGGACGAGGTCATGGACGATCGCCAGTCCCTCGGGCCGGGAGAGGTCAAGGGTGATGCTGCGCTTGCCGGCGTTGAGGCTGGCGAAAATGGCGGAGCGTTCGGGGCCGGGTTCGTTGTCGACGAAGGGCATGACCGTGCGGGCGGCGTCGACCGCCCGGGTCGACTCGACCTTCACGACCGTGGCACCGAAGTCGGCCAGCGCCCGGGTGGTGGTGGGCCCGGCGAAGGCCCAGGTGAAGTCGAGGACCTTGACGCCGGAGAGGGGGAGCTCGGGTGGTTCGGGATCGGGTTGGCCGACCGCCGGCCGGCGATCGCCGCCGCCGAGCACGAAGCCGGTGTGCTCGCCGGGTCGGGGGACGGACTGACCGGAAGTCAAGGGGGTGCCCGAGAAGCGGGCCCACGGGCCGGGGAAGCGGACGCCGTCAGCATCGACGTCCCAGTAGTGACGCACGCTGAAATGCTCCAGGGCGGACACGTCACTCATGTCGTTGACCGGAGCGAGGAACACTCGGCGGTCGCGGGCTCCGTCGAAGAGCTCTTGACGTGTGCGGCTGGCGGTGAAGGCGGCGATCGCCGCTTGGACGCCGGCGTAGGCTTCGGGCGGCTCTTCGCCGGTGTGGAGCCGCAGGCCGTAGGCGATCCAGTCCTTGTCCCGCATCGCTTCGTCGCAGAACCCGGCCTCGTGGACCCACTCCATCAGCCGGCGGGTGGCCGGCCCGAAGGCCGGGCCGAACAGATGAGTGATCGATACGTGGCCGTCGGCCGCCGGCCAGACGAAGCGGATCTCGACGTTCCCTGACCGGACACCGCCGCCGGCCCGCACCCCGGAGGGGGCGTTGGCGGGAGCGGCCAGCGACCAGCCGCCCATGCCGATGGTGTTGACCTGCTGGGCCGAGATGTCGACGTGCTGGCCGCGGCCTGAACGGTTTCGCTCGTAGAGGGCGACGAGCGCGCCCCCGGCGGCGGCTCCGGCGGCGTGGAGCCACGCCTGTGGCACGCTGAGCCGGCACGGCGCCCGGTCGCCGTCCCCGCCGAGCAGGAGCGCGCCCGATGCGGCCAGCACCGCCAGATCGGGGGCGGGGCCAGCCGGAGTGGAACGGGTTGACCCGGTACCGAAGGCCGAGAGAGACACGTAAACGAGGGCGGGGTTGCGGGCGGCCAGTTCGGCGTAGGCCAGGCCCAGGGGCGCGAGTGCTTGCTGGCCGGCCGATTCGACGAAGATGTCGGCGCCGGCCACCAAGCTGCGCAATCGGTCGCGGCCCTCCGTGCCAGCAAGGTCGACGACGACGCTGTACTTGCCCCGGTTGTAGGCCTGGTGCCAGAGCAACCGTTCCGGTGCCCGACCACCGGATCCAGGGGGCGCCTCGATCGAGATGACCTCGGCGCCGAGTGTGGCGAGCAGGAAGCCGCAGAGCGCGTTTTCTTCGGCGGCGAGTTCAACCACGCGGTAGGGCGACAGGGCCGACTTCATCAGACGCCGGCGGGGATGCGGTCGCGATCGACGACGGGGGCCCGCCGCTCCCCGGTGCGGAGCTTCACGGTGCCCGGCCGGCGGTCGAAGGGGCTGGCCAGGCCAAGGTGCTCGGCATGGGCCCGCAGGGCAGGGACGATCTCGGTGGCCATGAGCTCGAGGCTGCGCATCCGGTCTGCGTCGCCAACCGGCCCCTGCACGGCGAAGAACGCGAACAGGCCCGGCCGCAGCACCTCGATGATCATCTTCGCCTTCTTCAGCACCTGATCGGGTGTGCCGATCAGGTGCTGGTTGTTGGCCTGCGATTTGGCCAGTCCGGCGGCCAGTTTCTGCCGCACGACGTCGTAGTCGACCGGCCCGGTCGGCGCCGACTGCGTGGCGGCCATGAGCTTCTTGCGGTCGACGCCGAGCCAGGAGCCGCCCGGTGTCGCGGCCAGCCGTCGGGTGGCGGCCTTCGAGTTGTAGCCGGGCGGAAGGAGGTGCTCGGGCTTGGCGAACGCTCCCTGGCCGCCGCCCCACACGAACCCCCGGCCGAGCTGCTGGGCCCTCTCTTCGGTGTCGGCCACGAAGGCGGGAATGACGTAACCGAAGTTTTCCGCTCCGGCCTGGTAGCCGGCCTCGGCGGCCCGGTCGGCGTAGAGGTCCCACAGCTCACAGGTAGGGCCGACCGCCGTGCCGAGGCCGACGTAGGGGATGCCGCGCTCGGCGCTCCACAGGATCGTCTCGGGGCTGAGGACCCCGGGGATGACCGACTGGGGGTACGGCTTCTGGTACGGCAGGGCCCAGGGATTCACGTGGCGGTAGTGGAAGTGCTTGCCCTCGTAGCGCCACGGCCCGGGTCGGGTCCACGCCTGGATGATGAAGTCGTGGGCCTCCTCGAACAGCTCCCGGTTGTAGGCCGGGTTGACGTTGTTGAAGAGTTGCTCGCTGCCGCCGCCCCGTACCCATCCGGTCACGAGGCGCCCCCGGGAGATGAGATCGATGGTGGCGAGCTCCTCGGCCAGGCGCAGTGGGTTGCGGTGCACCGGTAGGGGATTGCCGATGAGAATGATCTTGGCCGTACGGGTGATGCGGGCGAGGACAGCCGCTTCGATGTTCATCACGTTGCCCATGCAGAACGGGTTGCCGTGATGCTCGTTGAGCGCGATTCCGTCGAAGCCCAACTCCTCAGCGGCCAGGAACTCGTCGAAGTAGTAGTGGTAGTCCTCGGCGGAGCGTGCGGCGTTGAACTGTTCGTTGGGCAGGCCGAAGAACGCCCGGTGGGCGAGCACGGTGTCCTCGTCGAGGTAGCGGACGGGTCGTTCGGTGAAGTAGGCGATGTGCACTCGACGGCTCCTAGGCGGGGACGGGAACGGCCGAACCGAGGAAGGCTTCCAGCGTGGCGACGAAGTCGTCGCTGGCTTCGAGGTCCGGGCGGTGCCCGACGCCGGGCAGTATCGCCAGGCGGGCGTCGGGGAGCGCCCGGCGGTAGACGTCGATGCAGCCCCGGGGGCAGACCCGATCTTCCGCCCCCCACACCAGCAGCGTGGGAAGGTGACCGCTGCCTGCGAGGCGGTGCGGCAGGCTCGGATCGAACATGAACGGTTCCCAGCCGATGCGGGCTGATTCCGCCCGGGCGTCCTCGAGGCGCTCGTAGCGCTCCGGGGTGATGTCACCGCCCAACACACGGCCGTACTCCCCGTCCTGCCGGCTGGCCAGCGCCTCGAGCTGGGTCCGGACCGTGACCGCCAGGAAGTCGAAGATCTCCCCGTCGGATGGGCGCACGCCGAGGGGAGCGACCAGCGTCAACGACCGGAGCAGCTCCGGTGCTGCCGCCGCCATTTCCGCCGCGATGTAGCCGCCGGTCGAGAAGCCGACCACGTCGATGGGCCCCAGACGCTGTTCACGGAGGAAGCGGGCGTAGAAGGCGGCCACGTCGCGGTGGCTGCCGATCCAGTCGATGCGAGGCGTGTCGCCGTAGCCGGGCTGGAGCGGCATCACCAGGGTTCGGGATTCCGAGAGCCGCTCGTGCCAGCGCAACGGGCCGAGCCAGCCCAGTTCGTCGTGGAGGACCAGGAGCGGGCTTCCCTGCCCACCTCGGACGACCCCCACCTCCGCTTCGCCCACCATGATCATGGACCGCTGCCAGCCAGGCATCGACGCTTCTCTCCGTTCGAGTAGTTTTCTCGACTATATGTTCGAGATTACTGCACTCTCGCAGAGGCTTCTCTTCACGTCAATAGCTTGTTTTGTCGACTACCCGATCGTATGCGGTTCGCCTGTCGCCTGGGTGCTTTCCTGCGGGTGGCCGATCAGCCCCTGGGCGACGCACGCCCCGGGAAGGTCCGGATGAGCGTGGCCAACGCCGGCCGCGACGGCGGCGCCGGTCGTGCCGAAGCAGGCCGGGGCTTTCATCTCGGCGTAGTGGGCCAGCTCGTGAGAGATCCAGATGTAGGCGGCGTTCTCCTCGGCGATGCGCTTGAGTTTGCGCATCGACTGCACTGACTGGCGGGTGTCCCAGTTGAAGGGCATCGGGAGGAGCAGGTCGAGGCCGGTTGCCATATGCGCCGTGTCGCCTGACACGACGATGCTGCGATCGGCCAGCCGGACCAGCATGCTCAGTTCCCCCGGTGTGTGTCCCGGTGTGTGCAGCAAGAGCAGGCTGCCGTCGCCGAACAGGTCATGGTCGTCGTCGAGCTCGCACCAGTTGAAGTTCCGCAGGGGGAGAAGGTCCTCCAGCCGGAAGTAGCCCTGACCTGACGGCTCGGGCCAGTAGGCGTAGCGCATCTCGCCGGGCCCGGCGTAGAAGCGGGCCTCGGGAAACAGCCGGGCGCAGCCGGCGTGGTCCATGTGCAGGTGACTCACCACCACATGGGTGACGTCAGAGGTGCGGTACCCGAGACCCTCCACCTGGCGGTCCACCCGCTGCTCGGGCTTGATCTGCAGCTGCATCATCTCGGCCACCGGCCCGAAGACCTCGGACGGGTCGCGGTCGTAGGCGGCCGGGTCGAGCTGAGTGTCGAACAGCACCAGGCCGCGGTCGTGTTCGACCAGGAAGCTCGTGACCGGCACTGTGACCGGGCCGTGGCCGCCGACCATCAGCATCGAGGCGTCGAGGGTCATGACCGGGGCATCGAGGGCCCACATGCGGTTGACGGTCTTCATCACTCACCCCGCCTTGGCGGCCCGCTCGGCGTGGTGCTTCTCGGTCCAGGCGGCCAGGGCCTCCTGCTGCTCGGCGAGCAGCTTGTCCCGGACGGAGCGGGAGCGCGCCGCGGCGTCGAGCAGCCGGGCGTGGGTCTGGTTCTGGAAGTGCGGCATGACCTGTTCGGCGATCAGCTCGTAGGAGCGGCAGGTCGCCTCGGGGTTGGCGAAGTCGTTGTGCATGTTGAGGTAGGCGCCGAAGCCTCCGTTGGACTGCTCCCATAGGCTCTCGATCTGGGCGATGCAGTCCTCGGCCGTGCCGATGGCCCCGATGCCGGCCTCGTTGATCCAGGCCACCCGCTCGGCGAGGGTATCGCCCTGGGGCACGAAGTGGGAAATGGTCGCTGTCTTCTGCAGATAGTCAAAGAAGGCGTCGATGCCGTAGGCGACGTCCCGGACGGCCTGCTCTCTCGTTTCGGCGACGTGGACGAGCCCGACCAGACGCCAGGTACTCCGGTCGACGGTCCGGCCATGCTCCGCCGCCACCTCCTTCCACACGTCGGAGTGCAGCGCCAGGACGTCGGCCCCCACGTGGAGGGTGGCGCCGATCTGGAGGATGCCCACACCGTGCTTCCCCGCCAGCCGCGGCCCGGACGGCGACTGGACCGCCGCCGTGACGACCTCGATCTGTTCGCTCCAGGTGGGCAGCTGCAGTTTGGCCTCGACCAGGTTGAACCAGTCGGTCTGCATGGTGAGCGGCTCGTCCCGGTAGAGGAGGTGCATGATCGCCTCCATGCCCTCCTCCAGCATGCGGCGCTGCTCGGCGGAGTGGATGCCGAGCATGTAGGCGTCGGTGGCGAGAGCCCCGGGGCCCATGCCGAGCATGAACCGGCCCCGGGAGAGGTGATCGAGGAAGACCGTTCGCTCGGCGACCCAGAACGGGTTGTGGTACGGCACCGACACCACCCCCGCCCCGAGCTTGATCGTCCGTGTCCGGCCGAAAGCGTGGGCGGCGAAGAGCATCGGGTCGCCGACGATCTCGGTACCCCCGGAATGGTGCTCCCCGAACCAGGCTTCGTCGTAGCCGAGCCGGTCCAGGTGCTCGACCATCTCGAGGTCGCGGAACAGGTTGGCGTTGGGGTTGGTGCCGTTGCGGTGGAACGGAGCCATGAAGACACCGAAGCGGAGGCGCGTCATCCCAGTCCTTTATGCCGTCGTCGATTCGAGCAGGTCGTTGAGCTTGCGCATGCCGGCGATCCACCCCGCCCGGTCGGCGGCCTTGCCGGCCAACCACCGCTCCGCCACCGGGTCGGTGAAGGTCAGGAATCGGCCTTCCGCGAAGGCGTCGGTCACCATCCTGGCCACGTCGGCCGGCGTCACAACGGGACCGATCTCCCGTAGCAGCTTCGATGTCCCGGCCAGCATCGGCGTGTCGACGCCGATCGGGGCGAGGAGGAACACCTCGATGCCCCGTCGGCCGTAGGTGATCGACAGCCATTCGGCGAGGGCCACCACCGCGCTCTTGGTGGCGGCGTAGGCGGCTTGGCCGACGCTGGTCAACAGTCCGGCCATCGAGGCGGTGTGGAGCAGGTATCCCTGACCCCGTTCCAGCATCTGAGGAAGCACGGCCCGGGTCGAGTACACCTGGCCCATGACGTTCACTGCCCACTGCTGGTGCCAGGGATCGACGGAGCCGCCCAGATAGTCTTCGTCATTGGCGATACCGGCGTTGTTGCACAGCACGTCGATGCGGCCGTAGCGCTCGTTGGCCCGGGCGACCATATCGTTGACCTCGGCCTCCGACCCGATGTCGCAGGCGACGGCCAGACCGCCGATCTCCTCCGCCACCATGGCCGCGCCGGTGGCGTTGCGGTCGACCACCACCACCCCGGCCGCCCCGTCGGCCGAGAATCGTTCACAAAGCGCCCGCCCGATGCCGGAGGCGCCGCCCGTGACGACGCAGACCTTCCCCGCCACCTTCATGGCATGAGCAGCCGGGCATTGGTGACAAAGAACTTCTCGAGCATTTCGGGCCCGAAGCGCTCCAGTTTCTCGGCGAAGAGGTGGACCGGGTCCCGCCCGCCCTCGTAGTGGCCGTAGTCGCTGCCGTAGACCAGGATGTTTTCCAGCCATGGGAAGCGGTCGAGGTACACGTCCATCGGTTCCCAGAAGAAGCCGGACACCCGGACGTTGCGCTCCACGTATTCCTGGGGAGTCAGTTCCAGACGGCTCATCAGGCGGCGGAACTGGCTCCCGACATTGGTGAGGTTCTCGATCATCGGGCCGACCCAGTGGGCGCTGACCTCGATGCAGCCGACTCGCAGTTGCGGGAAGCGGTCGAGGACACCGCCGAGGATCATCAGCGACACCTGGTTCATGGTGCCCATGTGCATCTGAGACCAGGTCCAGGGCTCGAGGACGCCTTCGGGACTCTCCATCTTCTGGCCGACGCCGTTGTTGAATCCGTAATCGCCCCACGTGGCGGAGCGGAGAATGCCGTAGTCGCCGCCGGCGTGGAACAGCACGGGAATGTCGTGCTCGACGAAGGCCGCCCACAGCGGGTCCGTATCGGGGTGGCCGGGCGACTTCCCGCCGGGGGTGACGCCGCTCGGGATGCCGATGGCCCGGATCCCCGCCGCGGCCAGGCGATGCACTTCGGCCACGGCCAGGTCGAGGTCGTTGCTGTCGATGAAGGCCACCGGCCGCAGGCGGGGGCTGATCTTCTGCTGTTCGATGCACCAGGTGTTCCAGGCGTCGAGTAGGCCCCGGCCGATACCCATCATCTGCTCGACGGTCATCGTCGCGTCGCCGAAGTTGAACAGCGCCAGGCGCTCCGGCGTGGTGTTGATGAAGATGTAGCCCATCATCCCGACGCCGCTCGGGAACAGGAAGGCCTGCTCATAGCCGTAGTAGTCGAGGACCTCGAGGCGGCGGTGCATGTTCCAGGCGCCGGGGGCGTAGGGACCGACCGGTGGGCGGCCGCTGTCCCAGGCGTCCTCCAGCAGGGCCTTCTCCACTGGGCCTTCGTCCTTGTAGACGGGAGCGCTGAAACTGCACATCCCGTCAGGATCATGCTCCTTCATGAGGAAGTCGGCGAAGGGGGCGGTGAACTCGCCGAACAGCTCTGTCCACTGATGCGCCGGGGCGTACTCGTGCTGGTCCATGTCGAGAATCCGGCCCCGAAGGCTGTCGAGGACCTCGGCGCGCTTGTCGAGCAGGGTCATGGGATCGTTCTCCTTTCCGGCGGAGGGGCCTGGTCAGTCGCTCTTGCGCACCGGAGGGCAGAGCCAGGTGTCGCCGTTGGGCGCGACGAAGGTGTTGTTCTGGAACTTGATGGGGATGATGCATTCGTTCTCGGTACCCTTGCCCTCTCGGTAGGTGAGGGGTGGGATGAGCCCGCCGAGCGTTTCGTCTTTCAGCGAGTAGAGGCCCCGGAGAAAGTCCTCGCTGGTGACCCCGCTGTCGGGGAACCCGGCCGAGATCTTTTCCATGAGCTTGCCGGCGCCCCACACGTTCATGCCGATGCTGGCCTTGATGCCACCGGGCGCGTACCTGCCCATTGCCGCCTTGTAGTCCGCCATCTTCGGGGAACCCCAGTACGGCATGCCGCCGCCGATCAGAGCTCCTTCGAGCTCGTCGCCCCCGGCCTGGGTCGTGCGGTCGTCCATTCCCGAGTATTGGATGGAGATGACGGGGTGATAGCCCTGCCGGTGGGCCGAGCGAGCCATGCGAACGGCGGCGGTGTTGTCGATGGCGGCCACGATCGCCTCGGCACCGGCGTTCCGGGCCGCCAGCACCTCGGCGGTGTAGTCGGGCTGGGCCAGGGTCACCTGGGCCTGGTGGACGATATGCAGGCCCAGGACCTTGGCCGCGTCGGCCATCTTGACCCGCACGTTCTCGCACACCTGGACCTCCCGGCAGGCGAAGACGGAGATCTTCTTCTTGTCGGAAAACGCCGTGAGCTGGAGGGAGTGAGCCCAGACGAGGCCCCACTCCGATCCGGTCCCGATCTGGAACGTCATGGGGCTGTGGGCAGTGAGCGGCGAGCAGTTGCAGCCACCCAGGATCGGTACCCGGCGCTTCTCCAGGATCGGCAGCACCGCCTGGATCGTGGTGGGGGCGTGCTCGCCCAGGAAGGCTACGACCTTGTCCTGCTCGATCATGCGGGTCACGATCGAGGCCGCCTTGTTGGGATCGCCCTCGTCGTCGGCCACGATGAGACGGACGGGATGACCGTTCAGCCCGCCCCGGGCGTTGATGTCGGTGGCCCAGACACGGGCGGCCTGCGCCACGGGCAGCATGATGGCACCGACCACGCCACTCTCCACGCCGAAGGAGCCGATGACGATCTCCGACTTGGGGCCGCCGGGGGCCACCGGCCCGGGCGTTCCCGGCTGACCGGGCACCGGGGTGCCGGCGCGGGTCGGAGCGGGTTCGTTGGCCCTGCTTCCGACCGGGCGGCCGGGCGTCGCGGCCGATGACGACCCAGCCGCGCCGGTCTTCGCCGCTCCGGCGCTCGCCGCCCCCCGATCCACCGTCCCTGCCGCCGAGCCTGTCCCGGCCGGGGTCGCAGCGTTGCCGGCGGCGGGACCGCCGGGGCTCGCCGTCCCGGCCCCGCCGGAGACCTCGGCGTCGGTCGTCGAGCCCCTGCCGGCATCGGCCGCCGTGCTGTCGCCCGGGGTGGCGTCCGACGGATCCGCCGACCGGTCGAAGGAGGCGTTGAACGTCTCCGCCGCCTGAGCATTGAGTTCCTTGTCCGACAGCGTCGAACCGCAGGCGGTGCCGACGGTGCACAAGGCGAGCAGGGCACCCGCCATTCGAAAGGCCAAGCGATGCATGTCTCCAATCCCCCCTAGGCGACGGAACCGACGTACTGCTCGAAGATCTGCTGCTCGGCGCACTGCTCGGGCTCGCCGACGAACGCCACCCGACCTTTGTGGAGGATGTAGACGTAGTCGGCGATCGTCAGAGCCCGCGAGACGTACTGCTCGACGATGAGCAGCGAGCGGCCCTCGGCCCGCAGGAGGTCGACGGCCGCGAAGATCTCATCCACGACGACGGGCGCCAGCCCCAGCGAGAGTTCGTCGGCCAGGATCATGCGGGCGTCGGTGACGAGCGCCCGGCACAGGGCCAGCATCTGCTGCTGCCCGCCGGAGAGCGTCCCGGCGATCTGACGGAGCCGCTCACCGAGCAGCGGGAAGGTCGCCACGGCTCGGTCGACCCCGTCACCGCCGCGCTGTCCGGCGAGCCCGGGGGAACGGCGGTGTCCCCCGGACTGAAACATGGCGAGATTCTCGGCCACGGTCAGGTGGCGGAAGATGCCATGGCCCTCGGGAATGAGGCACAGGCCGGCCCGGGCTCGGGCGTACTCGGGGAGGCGGCCGATCGGCCGGTCGCCCAACCAGATCTCGCCGACCATCGGCCGCAGCAGGCCGGCCGCGACCTTGAGCAGGGTCGTCTTGCCCGCCCCGTTGGCGCCGAGCAGCGCCACCGCCCGTCTCTCCGGGACGACGAGGTCGACCTCGTGGAGCACCACGCTGCGGCCGTAGCCGGCCGTCACCCGTTCCAGCCTCAGATCTCCGCTCACGGCTGCACCGCCCAGCGCTGATGACGTTCCGCCGAACGGGTCGAGTCCAGTCGCCACCGATTGGCCTGGGCCAGGGCGGCGAAGTCGGGTCGGCGCAGGAACCCGACGAGGCCGTTGTCGGCCTGGGCCAGCAGTATGGCCGCCACGCCGAAGGCCACCGGCTGCCACTTCGTCACCGTGGCCGAGTTGACCAGACTGGGCATGGCGACCAGCAGGAAGGCGGCGAGAACCGCGCCGCTGAACGTGCGGGCGCCGGCGGCGACCAGCACCGTGATCCACACCAGCGAGAGGAAGAAGTTGAAGCTCTCGGGGTTGACCGACTGAACGAGCGTGCCGAGGAGCCCGCCGGCCAGAGCGGCCAGGAAGGCCGACAGGCAGAAGGCCAGCACTCGGGCGGCGATTGGACTGATGCCGAGGGACTGCACCGCTTTCGGGGAGTCGGCCAGCGCCACCAGCACCCGGCCCAGCCTGGTGACCCGCACGACTTCGACGACGAGCACGCCGCAGGCGACGACGAACAGGACGAAGTAGAAGTAGGCGGTGTTGCCGGCCAGGAACTCAGGCCGTCCGATGCGCACGAATCCGTTGGCCCCGAAGACGAATCCGGTCGGGAACAGCAGGTTCTGGGCGAGAATGCCGAACCCGAACGTGGCCAGCGCGAGGTAAAGGCCCGAGAGCCGGATGGCCGGGAAGGCCATGGCCGCGCCGACGGGGACGAGCAGCAGCGCAGAGAGCGGCAGGGCCACGAGGTAGGGGACGCCGGCCTTCAGCAGATGCGACAGGGTCGTCGCCCCGAAGACGACGAACGTGGCGTGGGTCAGCGAGACCTGCCGGGACAGCCCCACCAGCAGGCTGAGGCTGATGAAGACGAGGACGAAGGCGACGGTGGCGGTGAGGGTCAGCAGCCGCGAGTCGCTGAGCATGGGCGGCAGTGCGCCGGTCACCACGAGGAAGGCGACGAACGCCCGCCGCGGGAAGGGGCTGCGCCCGGCCGAGCGACGCCGGCCCCGCCCGATGGCCGCCGGGGACGTCACCTCCTGCAGCGAACCCGCCCGGGAGACGAGCAGGACGCCGAGGAGCACGATGAACGGCAGCGCGCTCGGCAGCCCGGCCAGGGCGAGATTGCCGGAGTCGGAGACGATCTTGGTCGTGATGCTTTGGGCCACGCCGAGCCCGAAGGCGCCGATCACGGTGATGGGAAAGCTCCGGAGGCGCCCGACGGCGGCGGCCCCGAAGGCCTGCACGACCAGGAGGGTGAGCAGCAGCGAATCGAGACCGATGAAGGGCGCGAACAGGATGCCCGACAGGGCGGCGAAGGAGCAGCCGAGCATCCAGGCCAGCGTCGTGACACGGCCGGGATTGACGCCCGTCAGCCCGGTGAGGGACCGGTCGCTGACCACAGCCCGTGTCTGAAGCCCGAGGCTCGTTCCCCTGAAGAACAGTACGAGGGCCAGTGCCGCCCCGAGAGCGACGGCCACCACCAGCGTCTGGTCGATGCCGACCTGCACCCCGAAGACCCGGTAGGTGCTGGTGGGAAATATCGGGGCGATGCGCCGGGACGCGCCGCCGTAGATCGCCACTGCCAGCGACTGCAATCCGACGAGTAGACCGAGGGAGGCGACTACAAACGTACTGGTCGGGGCCCCTTCGAGGCGTCGGAGCAGCAGGCGGTCGATGGCCGCGCCCATGAGCGGCGCGACGACGAGGACGGCGATGACCACGGCCAGGCTCGTGGGCAGCTCCTTGCGGAGGCTGTAGAAGACGTAGGTGGCGAACATGCCGATCGCGCCGTGGGCGAAGTTGAACACCCCCGACGTGCGGTAGGTGAGCACGAGCCCCAGCGATGCCAGGGCGTACACCCCGCCGGTGGTCAGCCCGATGACGACGAACGGCAGATAGTCATGCACGGGCGTCGCTCCCCCGATGGCACAGTTCGCAGAATTCGGCGTCGGGCCCGGCGTCGGTCGCCGGCACGGCCGGCGCGCCGGCCGACGCCAGGGCAGCGCAGTCACGCCGGTGCACGCGCCGCAGCCCGGCGGCCGTCCAGAGCTGTTCCGGGCGAAGCTCGCCTCGGTCAGGCTCGTCGGCGCAGGTCCCCATGGCTGCCCGTACATGGATCAGTAGGGCGTTTCGCCGCCGGACGACGTCCCGCCGGGCCAGCACCACATGGCCGGCCAGCCCAGTGGCGGCCAGAAGCGGACCGAGGGCGGCGAGGGCCAACCCGTCGAGCGCCACCGCCAGGCGACCGGTGCCCGCCGCCCGCCACCAACCGGCGGCCACGAACCCGAGCGCCACAACGAGGACGGCACCCAGCCGAACGGCCCACCACCGGCCGGGCGGCGCCGTCTGGGTCTCACCCCAGACCGCCGTCTCCAACCGCTCGAGCTTGTAGTGCTCGTCGCGCAGATCGGCGGTGATCAGCGCCGCGACGCCGCCGATGACGAGCACCAGCGCACTCAGGCCGCCAGAGATGAGGTAGGCCACCTCCTCCGCCCCGAACGGTGACCCGGCCAGGTGTTGCCAACCCCACAGGAGGGCGACCGGTGCCACCCCGACGAGGGTCCAGGCCAGCGCGCGGTCGCTCTCGACCCGCAGCGTCCCGCGCAGCGTCGCGGTACTGCGCCTCGGCGCGGTCAGCGTCGCCGTGCTCATCCGGCGCCCACCCGACGGCGTTCGCCCTCCGCCTTCCACTGGTCGGTCAGCTCATCGAGCTGCGCCCGCCGGCGTTCGTCAGACTGGCGGATCGCCGACTCCAGCCCGTTGAGTCCGCGCCACTCGTCGTGGAGGGCGGCGGTGACGAGCAGCCCTGCTCCGAGGACGACGGCGCTCAAACCCACGAGCCCGGCGGACATCAGGTACGCCAGCTGATCCGCCAGGTGCACCGAGTCGGCCACCTTGACCGCGCCGAAGGCCAGTAGGCCCACGCCGGTGACGATCAGCGCCCACCCCACGGCGCGATCCCAGACCGAGCGGAACCATGTCATGCCGTCCACTGCGCCACCTTCCTTGTCGCCCGCCACGCCACCAGGGCGCCGAGCGCCAGTAGCCCGCCGGCCAACAGCCCGGCACTGAGCACCTGTGGAGCGTTGAATTCCCGGGGCGACGCCAGCAGCTGGGTGCGCCGCAACCCCGGAACGGCCGTCGCTTGGGCCTCGGTCGGAGCCGGCCCCGTTGCCCCTGGATCGGCCGTGGGCCCGGCCGGCGCCGTCGGAGCAGCCACGGTTCCCGGCCCGTACGAACGAGAGACGGGCCGTGGCGCGCTGAGGGTCATCGAGTCCTTCGCCGAGGCGGCTCGGCCGGTCGGGGCGTCACCGGCCGGACCGGCGCCGTCGGCGGAAGAACCGATCGCCGCCGGGGGTGCCGGCGGGCCTTCGGCGGGACCGGGCTCCTCCACACTCTCCGCCGGGGCGGGTACCTCGGGCAAGGAGGGCAGGCCGCCGGCGGCGCCTGGCGCCACGGCCGACGTCGCTCCCCCGAAGCGAATGAACAGCGTCCCCTTCCCGGCGCTCGGGACGTCGTTGCTGTTGACGAGTTCGAATGCCGTCGCCGTCGCTCCTCCGGTCAACGTGACTGGTTCGGCGAACCGGATCTGGAACCCGGTCGGCGCCAGCGCGTCGTTGAGCGACTTCAGTCCCTGGCCGACCGGTAGCGGGACACCCTGGTCGTTGATCTTCAGCCCCTCCCGCCCGAAACTGAAGCCGTAGGTGCCGGCCCGGCCTCCTTCGAGCACCATCTCGGTCTGAGTAGTGGGCGCCGGGTCGCCGGCCCTGAGCGTGGTGAGTGAGGACGACCGGATCGAGGCGATCGACAGTGGCCCGGCGGCGATGCCCTGCACCAGGGAAGTCGCGGTGGCCGAGACGCTGTCTCCGGTGACGGTGATGGCTGACTTGGCCTCGGAGGCCGTCACCGTGACCTCCCGGCTGATCAGGCCGGCTCGCGCCTGGCTGTTCGCCTCCTGCGCCTGGGCCCTGGCCAGGAGCGAGTATGGGCCGGCCGGGTCGCCCACGACACCTTCCGGCTGCGTCGGGTACGAGGCACTGGTGTAGAACGGATAGCCGGGTGGGGCGGAACCGAGGGCGAGGGCGGCCAGGCCGGGATAACCGACGGCGGTCGCTCCCGGGTACGGGTGGGATGCAAACGACTGCGAGGTTCCGGCGGAGTCCAGCAGCGACTGGGCGACCGGTGCGCCGCCGTCGATGTAGTGGTCGACGATGAAGAACCCGGGAATGCCGTAGCGGGTGTACATGCCGCTGGCCTCGGCCGTGGCGGTGAACCCGCCGAGCGACGGACCTGCCCCGGCCCGGGGTGACATCAGGAACAGACCGGCGCTGCTACTGACCAGCGCCACCCCCAGCGCCGCCTTCCATTTCGCCCGTCCTTCCACGGCACCCCCCGGGATTGACCGAATGATCTGGACAGAATTCCTGGACAGATGACCTACATTTGCGGGACAGTAACCACGGACCGGCTAACCGTCAAGGAGTGCCCGGGCCTCGGCCCAGACAGAGTTCGCCTCCTCGACGCGGCCGGCGGCGTTGTAGAGGAGGGCCAGGTTGTGGAGGGTGATGGCGACCTCCGGATGGTCGGGGCCCAGTGCGTCGCGTCGGATCGCCACCGTGTGCTCGTAGAGAGCGATCGCCTGGTCGACCTTCCCCCGTCCGGCCAGGAACTTGGCCAGCTGATAGGCGCTGGCCGCCACGCTGGAGGGGTCGAGAGCGACCGCGTCGAGGCGGCTGACAACTCGGTCGAGGTGGGGCTGCGCCTCTTCCACCTTGTCCTGGGCGACGAGCGCCGCGGCCAGGACCAGTCGCAGGCCCGCCACCTCGTCCGCTTCGGGGCCATAGGTGACCTCCGCCAGCACGAGCCCCCGCCGGAGGAGCGCCTCGGCCTCACCGTGGCGACCGTCGGCCTGCAGACCGGCGGCCAGTTGGGTCAACGCCTCGACCTTCAGGCGCACTGCGTCGTCCTGTGTTGCCGGACGGGCTGCCGTGGCCACTCCGCCAGCCCGGGCGTCAGCCGGCGAGCCCGACGGCGCGGCACCGGCGGCCACCGCCCGGGGCCGGAACCGGTCGCGGATCAGACGGACCAGCTCGGGATCATTGACGTCACCGTCGTCAACCAATCGGTCCCAGATCTGCGCCGGGACGCTGAATTCCCTCATGTCGACCGGTGCCTCGACGGTCCGCAGGTCGACGACTGCGCTCTCCTCTTCGCTCGATCGGGTCACCGCCCGCTTGCTCCCTTCACCGCGCCACAGGTCGAAGCCGCAGTTCACCCGGCGGGGCCGGAGCGGGTCAGCAGAGGTCGGTACACGACTTTCCGGCTCACCACCGCAATGTGGTGGAGCCCGACCACAAACCTGGCCCGAGACACCGAGGAAAACGGCGGGCCCTGCGCGACACTGGGCGTTCGTGGGGGCTGAGTGGCCCTTCGTGGGCCGGGCCGACGAACTCCGTCAGCTGCGGCGGTGGCTCACCACCGGCGAGCGCCAGAGCGTGGTGCTGGCCGGCGCGCCCGGCGTCGGCAAGACCCGCCTCGCTCTGGAGTGTCTCCACGCGGCCGAGGACGCCGGGTTCGCCACCGCCCGAGTCCACGCCACGCGGGCCGCGGCCGCCATTCCCTTTGGGGCGCTCGCCCCGCTGCTGCCTGCCTTCCACCACGAGGAGGCGGGGGCGGTCGACGACCGGGCCGACCTTCTGCGTCGCTCCGCCGCCGCGCTGGTGGAGCGGACCGGTGGACGCCGGCTGGTCCTCTTCATCGATGACGCCCACCTCCTCGACGACGCCTCGGCCACGCTGATCCATCAACTGGCGGTCACTGGCGCAGCGTCGCTCCTCGTGACCGTCCGCACCGGTGAGGCCACAGCCGATCCAATTGTCTCCCTGTGGAAAGACGGCCTGGCCGAGCGCTTCGAGGTCGAAGGGCTCGACGCCGACGCGATCGAGGAGGTGTTGGCTTCGGCGCTGGGAGGACGGGTGGACCGGGCGGCGGTGGCGCACCTCGCCGTACGCTGCCAGGGCAACGTCCTGTTCTTGCGGGAGCTCGTCATCGGCGCGCTCCACGACGGGACACTGCGCGACGACAGCGGGATCTGGCGTCTCGCCGGCCGGCTTTCACCGTCGGACCGCCTCGTGGAGCTGGTGGAAAGCCGCCTCAGCGGGCTCAGCACCGCGGAACGCGATCTGCTGGAAGTGGTGTCACTCGGAGAACCGCTCGGCGCAGCCGAGCTGCTGACGCTCGGCGATCCGGGCCTGGCCGAGGTGTTGGAGCGCAAGGGCATCCTGCGGAGCCAGACCGACGACCGGCGCCTGTCGGTGAGGCTGGCCCATCCGCTCTATGGCGACGTCCTGCGGTCGCGGATCCCCGCCCTCCGGGTGCGGGACATCGCCCGTTCGCTGGCCGAATCGGTCGAGGCGTGCGGCCAGCGGCGCCGGGAGGACACCCTCCGGGTAGCCACCTGGCGGCTCGACGGCGGAGGTGCCCGGCCGGAGGTGATGCTCGCCGCGGCCACCACGGCTCGGTGGCGCTACGACTTCCCGCTGGCCGAGCGCCTGGCCCGAGCCGCGCTCGACGCCGGCGCCGGTTTCGACGCCGCTGTCCTCGCCGCTCAGCTCGCCTCACTCCAGGGCCGGGGGGATGAGGCCGAAGCGGAGCTGGCCGCGTTGGCCGACCAGGCCGCCGACGACGCCCAACGCGGACTCGTGGCCATCACCCGCCTCGACAACCGGATGATCTACGCCGGGACCATCGAGGAAGGGTTGCGGCTGGTCGAGCAGACCGAGATCACCCTGAGCGATCCGGGCTGGAGGGACGAGGTGACGGCCCGCCGGGGTGCACTGTTGCTGGCCACCTCGGGGCCTAGGACCTCGGCCGAGACCCTGGAACCCCTGCTGGAACGGGCTGAGGGTCGGGCTCTCGTCTGGGCCTGCATGCCCGGCGCCCACAGCCTCGGCCGACTCGGTCGCATCGAAGCCGCCTTGGCGGCGGCGGCCCGCGGCCGGGCGGTGCAGCTGACGCTCACCCGTCCGATGGACTGGTATCCCTGGACCCACCTCTTCTACCGGGGTGAGGCGCTCGGTCACGCCGGCCGGCTGAAGGAGGCCGAAGCGCTGGCCACGGCTCAGTACCACGAGGCCGTACGGGACCGGTCGGTGGAAGGTCAGGCCCTCTTCACCGGTCTGCTGGCCAAGGTCCTCATCGATCGGGGTCGCGTCCGCACCGCGGTCGACCGGGGTCGGGAGGCGGTGGCGCTCTATCGCCAGCTGGGCCGGCCCCAGTTCGAGCAGGTGTTCCTGGTGTACGTCGCCCACGGCCTGGCGCTGGCCGGCCAGGCCGACGCCGCGGCTCACGCCCTCGCCACCCACGACGCCATGGCGCTGCCCCCGACCTACTTCATGGGGGTCGACCTCGGGTTGGCCCGGGCCTGGACGGCCGTGGCCGGCGGCGACCTGCCTCAAGCGCGGCGGCTGTTCGAAGCGGCGGCGACATCAGGCCTCGACATCGGTGACCTCGTCGGGGCGGCGGCGGCGCTGCACGGCCTCGCCCGCCTCGGACGGGCCCGAGACGTGGTGACCCGTCTCACCGACGTGGCCGCCGACATCGAAGGTGACCTGGCGCAGGCCCGGGCGGCCCACGCGCTGGCGCTGGCCCCGATGGACGCCGCCGACCTGACCGCAGTGTCGGAACGATTCGAAGCGATGGGAGCCGTCCTGCTGGCCGCGGAAGCGGCCGCCGACGCCGCCGTCGCCTGGCGACGGGCCGACGCCTCCCGAGACGCGGCGGCCGCCGAGCGCCGAGTGGCCACGCTGGTCGCCCAGTGCGAAGGCGCGACGACCCCGGCTCTCGGCGCGGTCGAGCCCCGGTCCCGGCTGACAGCCGCCGAGCGGGAAACGGCGCTGCTGGCGGCGGCCGGCCGCTCGAACCGCGACATCGCCGACGAGCTGTGCGTGTCGGTTCGAACGATCGAGAACCGCCTGATGCACGTCTACGAAAAGCTCGGCATCACCGGGAGGGCCGAGCTGGCCGCAGCGTTGTCCGGACTGGGGCTGGCGGGCTAGGCGGCCGAGGCGGCCAGCCGCTCGGACGCAGGTGCGATCTTCTTCAGCTCCGGCATGACCGTCTCGGCGAAGAGCCGCATGTTGCGCTCGCCGTCCTCCCGGGTCATGGCGCCATAGCGGAACACGCCCAGGAATCCGTCGGCGCCGATGAGGTCGGCGAATTCGGTGATCTTCTCCAGCACCTGATCGGGCGTGCCGTAGGGGTGGAGCTCGGCGTAGAAGTCGGCCATCTCCTGGGCGCCCCCAGGCTTGGTCAGCCGGTCGTACATCTGGCCATGGAACTCGTAGCCCGGGGTCGACTTGAGATGCGGCTTGTCGAACTCGTAGTGAGCGACGACCGAATCCCAGTAGTCCTGCAGGAACTTACGCCCGCGCTGCCGGGCCCGCTTCTCGTCCTCATCGATGTAGACCCAGGCCGACAGGATCGGTGCCGGAGGCTCCGCCCCGATCGCCTCCACGTAGGTTCGCCGATAGGTCTCCACGTCGTCCCGCACCAGGTTATGGGGCTTCTGGGGAATGATCAGGACGCCGGTCCCGAGCTTGGCCATGATCTCGGCCGACTCCGGCGACACGGTGGCGGAATAGATGCGGTTCCGGAACGACTTGAACGGCCCGGGCCGCAGCTCGACCCGGGGCTGTTGCACGAACTGGCCGTCGTACTCCATGACGCCGGTCTCGAGCGCGGTCATCAGGGCCTCGGCCTGTTCACCGAAGCGCTCCCGGGCCGTGGCCATCGACACCCGCAGGCCGTCGAACTCGCATTTCCCCGTCCCCCGGCCCAAGCCAAGGATGAAGCGGCCGTCCGACATGTGATCGAGGAGCAGGATCTGCTCGGCGGCCCGCACCGTGTCGTGCCAGGGCAGCACGAGCACCATCGAACCGAGCTTGACGGTGGTCGTGCGCCCGGCCATGTAGGTGAGGAACTGCAACACGTCGGGCGACATCGTGTAGTTGGTGAAGTGGTGCTCGACACCCCAGATCGACTCGAACCCGAGGGGTTCGGCCAGGTCCGCCAGCGCCAGATCGGTCTTCCAAACGTCGCGGTCCGACAGTTGGCCACCGTAACCCTGGAAGATCGCCGTCATGCCGACGTGCATCGATGACTCCTTTGGTCTTGGACATCGAACCTGGACAGTTGACCCAAACAGTAGGCCCGGGTGCCCGCCTCGGTCAAGCCATGGGCGCCCCGCTTGCAGGCGGTACATTCCGGGGTCGTGAATGGTTCGGTGGCCGACAACCGTCCTCGCAAGCGGGATTCGAAGAAGGACGCCATTGTGGCCGCCGCGGCCGAGGTCCTGATGCGCCAAGGGGTGGCCGCTTGCACCGTCCGGGCCATCGCCGACACGAGCGGCGTGTCGAAATCGGCCATCCACTACTACTTCGAAGAAGTTGACCAGATAGTGGAGTTGGCGTTCGAGCGGGTCATGGATCAGTTCGTCGAGCGGCTCGAGGCGGCGGCTGCGGCGGCGCCCGGCCCGCTGGAGGGCTTGGGGGCGGCCGCCGCCGAGTACCTTCGCCTCGGGGCCGACCAGCCCGACGGGCACCGGGTTCCGATGCTGGCCTTCGACTTCCATGTGGTGTCGACCCGCCGTGGGGACACGTCGGCCATGGAGCGCCTGACCGAACGCGTGATGAAGCTGTTCCGCCGGCTGGCCGAGGAGGCGGGTCTGGACCATGCCGCGGCCACGGTCGACGTCCTGCTGTCGGCACTCATCGGCGCGGTCATCCGCTCCCCGTTGGGTCACCGCTCCGTCGAGGAGGAGCTGGCGGTGCTCTCCGCTGCTCTCGGGGTTCCGCTCGGCGAGCGACCGAGGGTGAAGGGCTCGCGTCGCCGCCGGAGCGTCGGCTCGTAGCCTTTACCCGCTCCGACCGGGTTTTGTCGACCGTTCGGACGGGTGATGCGGTAGATTCGGTGCGTGGGGCGACCTCCCGGACCGACCAAGTACAGCGAGGAGCGCAAGCAGCAGATTTTGCGTTTCGTCGAGGATCTGCTCGTCGACGGCACCTTTCGGGATACGACCATGGACGCGGTGGCCGAGCGGATGGGGATGGCCAAGTCCACGCTGTACCACTACTTTCCGAAGAAGGACGACCTTCTCTACGCGCTGTTCGACGAAACGCTGACGAAGCTGATCACCGCCTACCGGCGTCGGCTCGACATGGACATGCCACCGAGCCAGCAGATCTACGAGTGTATGTGTGACGTGATGGAGCTGACTGCTCTGTCCCCCGGTCGGGCCCGGGTCCTCTACGAGCACAAGCGCACGCTGGCCCCCGAACAGGTGAAGAAGCTGACGGCGATGGAGCGGGAGTACTTCGAGCTGATCAGCGACTCGGTCGCCAAGGGCATCGCCGCCGGGGAACTCCGTCCGATGGAGCCGGCCCTCGCCGCCCACGCCGTGACCGCGATGGTGGCGCACTCCCGCTACTGGTACTCACCCGATGGGCCGCTCGCCCCCCGCGAGGTGGCCTACCAGTTCTGGCGGATCTTCATGGACGGAGCCCGGGTCAGCGGGGACTGAACTCGCGCCCCGACAGGCCGGCCAGCGCCTCGAGGGCCAGCCCGTAGTGCAGATCCTCGGTCACCGCCCGCTTGAGCGCCCGCTTGAAGACGCTGCGGGTGTTGCGCATCGTGACCGGGTTGCGGGCGGCCAGGTTGTGGGCGAGGTCGAGCGCTCGCTCCATGAGCCGGTCGGGCGCCAAAACCTCTCCCACGATGCCGAGCTGCTTGGCCTCGTGGGCGTCGATCCGTTCCCCGGTGAGCAGGAAGTAGCGGCCCCGGTTCGGGCCGAGCAGGAGCGGCCAGATGATCTGCATCCCGTCGCCGGGGACCAGTCCGACGGTGCAGTGCCCGGCGTCAACGAAGTAGGCCGTGTCGGCGGCCAGGACGACGTCGGCGAGGACGGCGAGCTCCGAATGGACGATGGCCGGCCCGTTCACCGCCGCGATGACCGGCACCTCGATGTCGAGAAGGCCGGCAATGAGGCGTAGCCCTTCGGAGATGGCGTGGTCCCATTGGGTGGCGTTCACGACGCCGCCCACCAGGGGATCGATCATGCGGGCGGGCTCGGGGAAGTCCACGAAGAAGTCACCGGTTCCGGTGATGACGACGACCCGGTTCTCCCGGTCGCCGCCGATGGCGGCCCACAGGTCGCCGAGTTCGCCGTGGGCCCGCCCGTTCCAGCGGAACGGGCCGCCCTTCGTGTGGAGGCGCACGGTCAGGACGCCGTCGTCGGTCCGGCTCAGGGCGGCGCAGCTGAAGCGGTCCTCGTAGTCGGAGAGGGCCACGGATTCCTTTCCCGGCTCAGCCGTGGAGGCCGCCGTCGATCACGAATTCCTGCCCGGTGCAGTAGGACGATTGGTCGCTGGCCAGGAACAAGGCCAGGGCGGCGACCTCGCAAGCGTCACCGATGCGTCCGAGGGGGATCGCTTTGATGATCTCGTCGCGGTCGAGGTGCTTGGTCGAGCTGTCGAGCAGTTCGGTCTGGATGTAGCCGGGGTGGATGCTGTTCACGCGGATGCCGTGGGGCCCGAACTCCTTGGCCGCGACCCGGCACATTCCCCGGATGGCCCACTTGGAGGCGGAGTACGACGTTCCGCCCCATGGACCCCACAGTCCGGCCACTGAGCCGAGAACGACGATCGAGCCCCCATTGCCGCATCTGATCATCGCCCGGCCGGCGGTCTGCAGTCCGAGGAAAGGGCCGGTCTGGTTGACGGCCACGACCTGGTGCCACTCGTGGAGGGCGATGTTGACGAGCTTGCGGCCCTGGTAGATCCCGGCGTTCTCGATCATCACGTCGAGGCGCCCATGGCGGGCGACGATGTCGTCGACGACCTCGTTCCAGTTCTGCTCGGAGGTCACGTCGAGGAAGCGGAACTCGGCGTTCTTGAGGCCCCCGGCCGTCGCCTCGCCCCGTTCCCGAAGGACGTCGGCCACGACGACCGTGGCTCCCTCTTGCGAGAACAGCTCGGCCTGCGCTGCTCCGA
This sequence comes from Actinomycetota bacterium, assembly GCA_040756995.1. Taxonomy (GTDB): domain Bacteria; phylum Actinomycetota; class Acidimicrobiia; order IMCC26256; family BP-133; genus BP-133. The sequence goes on from JBFLYK010000054.1 coordinate 25,987, forward strand.
GGCCTCGGGCTCCCCCGACGACCAGCGCCACCTTGCCTTCCAGCTGCCCCACGCCGCCTCCTCGGAGTTTTCTCGACCATTTGGTCGACTGCGACCTTGACAGAGCCTGTCCGAGCCTGTCAACTCTCGATCGTTGGAGCCGACGACCCGGTCGAGGGCACGACGAACGGAGGACCGCCCGTGGGACGGATGGACGGCAAAGTCGCAGTGATCACCGGCGCGGCGCGGGGCCAGGGTCGAGCCCATGCCCTCCGGCTGGCCGAGGAGGGCGCCGACATCATCGCCCTCGATCTCTGCGCTCCGGTGGCCAGCGTCCCGTACGCCCTGGCCACGCCCGACGATCTGGCCACAACCGCCAAGTTGGTCGAGAACGCCGACCGGCGAATCGTCACGCGGCAGGTCGACGTCCGGGACCAGGCGGAGCTGTCGGCCGCGGTGGCCGACGGCATCGGCGAGCTCGGCCGCATCGACGTGGTGATCGCCAACGCCGGCATCGGCAGCAGCGGCGCCCCCAGCTGGGAGCTGTCGGAGGACGCCTGGCACGAGATGCTCGACATCAACCTGTCCGGCGTGTGGCGCACCTGCAAGGCGACGATCCCCCGGCTCATCGAGCAGGGTGTCGGCGGATCGATCGTCCTCACGTCGTCGACGGCCGGGCTGGCCGGCTTCGGGATGATGTCCCACTACACGGCGGCCAAGCACGGCGTCATCGGGCTCATGCGATCGCTGGTCAACGAGGTCTCGCCCCACAACATTCGGGTGAACTGCGTGCTGCCCGGCTCCGTCGACACGGAGATGATCCACAACGAGCCGATGTATGCGCTGTTCGGGGTGGATGGCCGCGATGGATTGGGTGAGGTTCTGCAGTTGTGGAACACGCTGCCGACCCGCTGGGTGGAGCCGGTCGACATCGCCAACGCCGCTCTGTTCCTCGCCTCCGACGAGTCCCGCTACGTCACTGGTGTGACGCTCAATGTCGACGCGGGGTTCCTGACCAAGAAGCCCTGAGCCCACGACGCCCCCACGCTGACCCTTCGACCAGGAGAACCGGGGAATGCAACTGAAGCCGGGCGTGCGGCTGCGTAGTACCACCTGCTCCACCGAGGTCGTCGTCGTCCGGGCCTCGGAGGCGGATGTCGACCTCCGCTGCGGCGGCGCCCCGATGGTCGGACTGAACGACCAGCCCACCGGCCAGCCGATCGCGGCTGGCCATGCGGATGGCACAGCCCTCGGTAAACGCTACGTCGACGACGATGGCTCACTCGAGCTGCTGTGCATCAAGGCCGGTGTCGGCTCGCTCTCGGTGGGTGACCGGCCGATGCTGTTCAAGGAAGCAAAGCCCCTGCCGTCGTCCGACTGATGTGACAAACTTCGGTAACGTGGCTGAGGGGGAGGACGATGGCGGCCAATTTCGAGATCCGGTCACCGAAGCCGGGGCGGTACGTGTGGGTGCTCGTCAGTCAGGGCCGCATCCTGGCCACCAGCCAGCCCTACAACCGCAGAAGCCTGGCGGAGGAGGCGATCGTGCCGTTCCGAATGGCGGCGGTCAACGCACCGGTGATCGACACGACGACGCCGGCGGCGAAGACCCCGACCGGCCGGGCAGCGCGGGCGACGGGCCGGATCGTCGCCAAGGCGGTGGTCAAGGGCGGCCGGGCCGTCGAGAAGGTGGAGAAGACGGTGGCCACCGCGGCGAAGCGGGTGGCGAAGACGGGCCGGTAACGGCGAAGCGGGTGGCGAGGGGCCGGTAACCGACAGGCGTCGGTCAGGCCACCGCTTCGGCGGGGCTGTCGTCTTCGAACTGCGTCCGGTAGAGCTCGGCGTAACGGCCGCCCCGGGCCAGGAGCTCGCTGTGGGTGCCGTGTTCGACGACGCAACCGTCCTCGATGACGACGATGGCGTCGGCCGCCCGGATGGTGGACAAGCGGTGGGCGATGACCAGCGCCGTCCGGCCGGCCAGGGCTTCGACCAGCGCGGCCTGCACCGCCGCCTCCGAGGTGGAGTCGAGGTGGGCGGTCGCCTCGTCGAGGATCACCACCTTCGGCTTGGCCAGCAGCAGACGGGCGATCGTCAGCCGCTGACGCTCACCGCCGGAGAGGCGGTAACCCCGCTCCCCCACCACGGTGTCGAGCCCGTCCGGCAGCGACTCCACCAGGGCCGCCAGGCGGGCCTTGCGCAGCGAGTCCCACAGCTCCTCGTCGGTGGCGTCGGGAGCGGCGAAGCGCAGGTTCTCCCGGATGGTGTCGTGGAACAGGTGCCCGTCCTGCGTCACCATCCCCAGTGTCTCCCGCAGCGACGCGAACGACAGGTCCCGCACGTCGACACCCGAGAGCCGCACCGCGCCGGAGTCGACGTCGTAGAGACGCGGCACCAGCGAGGCGATCGTCGACTTGCCGGCGCCCGACGATCCGACGAGGGCGACCAGCTGGCCGGGCTCCACCGTGAACGACACTCCGTGGAGGACTTCGACGCCGGCCCGGGTGTCCAGCGTCGCCACCTCCTCCAGCGACGCGAGCGACACCCGGTCGGCCGAGGGGTAGGCGAAGTGCACGTCATCGAACTCGATCGACACCGGGCCGTCGGGAACCGTTGTGGCGTCGGGCTTCTCGGCGATCAGCGGCTCGAGGTCGAGGACCTCGAAGACCCGCTCGAAGCTGACCAGCGCCGTCATGGCGTCGACCCGGGCGCTGGCCAGCGCCGTCAACGGCGCGTACAGCCGGGTCAGCAGCAGGCCGAGCGTCACGACCGTGCCGGCCTCCAGGCGGCCCCGCAGCGCCAGCCAGCCGCCCAGGCCGTAGACCAGGGCCAGGGCCAGCGACGACACCACCGCCAGGGCAGTGAGGAACACCCACTGGCCCATGGCGGTGCGCACTCCGATCTGCGCCACCCGCTCGGCCCGGGCGCCGAACTCGGCCTCCTCCCGGGCGGGCCGGCCGAAGAGCTTGACCAGCGTGGCGCCCGGCGCCGAGAACCGCTCGGTCATCTGGGTCGTCATGGCCGCATTGTGGTCGGCGGCCTCCCGCTCGAGATGCGCCAGCCGGGCGCCCATCCGCCGGGCGGGAATGACGAAGACCGGCAGCAGGATCAGCGCCAGGCCGGTGATGGCCCACGACAGCCGCAGCATCACGGCCAGCGTCAGCACCAGGGTGATGAGGTTGCTCACGACACCGGACAGCGTCCAGGTGAAGGCCCGCTGGGCGCCGATGACGTCGTTGTTGAGCCGGCTGACCAGCGCGCCCGTCCGGGTGCGGGTGAAGAAGGCCACCGGCATGCGCTGCACGTGGGCGAAGACCGTACGCCGCAGATCGAGGATCAGACCTTCGCCGATGCGGGCCGACTGCCAGCGCTCGGCGATGCCGACCACGGCGTCGAGGACGGCGACCACGGCGATGGCCGCGGCCAGGAACAGCACCCGCCGCTCCGAGCCCTCCTTGATGATGGCGTCGACCACCCAGCCGGCCAGGACCGGCGTCGCCACCGCCAGGATGGCCGAGATGACCGACAGCACGAGGAAGGCGACCAGCGCCCGCCGGTGCGGACGGGCGAAGGCGGCGATGCGGCGCAGCGTCGCCCGGCTGAACCGGCGGCGTGAGCGCTCGCCGTGCATGGCGCTCTCCAACGCCATCCAGTGGCTGAATCCCATGTCCATGCCGTGTCGCCCTTCCGCCGACTGCCGCTTTGCTCCGGTTCCTGTCGCATATCGGCAGGTCCTGCCAGCGACGTTAAGACCTCAAGCGAACTTGAGGTCAAGGGCGGTGGTGCGGAACGCGGCTTTTGGGCGAATGAAGAAATTTTCAGCTCCGGCTCACCGCTCCTTCAGCCGGCGGGAAACGAATGAAGGCATGACAACGACCTGCCGCCTACGAAGGAGGCCATCATGGCTACCGGTCTCAGTCTGTTCTTCCTCGCCATCGGCGCCATCCTGACCTTCGCCGTGGAGACCAACGTGTCTGGCGTCGACCTCGACACCATCGGTGTGATCCTGATGGTCATCGGGCTCCTCGGCATGCTGTTCTCGCTGGTGCTGTGGGACAGCTGGACCCCGCGGCGACGGGACGACGACGTGGTCGTCAGCCACCGTGACGTGGTGATCGACGACGAGGCGCCGGTGCGCCGCAGCGTCAGCCGCCGCGTGTACCGGTGACGTTCAGTGCCCGGGGGGATTCGTCCTCCCGGGCATTGCCCGCGAGGCGGATCGAGAACGTCGTGCCTTCCCCCACGGTGGACCGGGCCGACACCGATCCGCCCATCGCCTCGACCAGCGACGCCACGATGGCCAGGCCGAGCCCCGCCCCGCCCGGTACCCCCCGCCGGGCGGCGGCGCCGCGGTAGAAGCGGTCGAAGACGTGCGGCAGGTCCTCGGGCGCGATGCCCGGACCGGTGTCGGCCACGTCGATGACCACCCCACCCGCTCTATCGGGCCGGGCGGACACTGTGACCGTGACGCCGTCACCGCCGTGGCGCAACGCATTGCCGATGAGGTTGGAGACGACCTGGAGGAGCCGGTCGGGATCGGCCCACACCGTCAGACCCTCGGGAGCGTCGATCCGGATCTCGCCGGAGCCGAGCACCATGCCCCGCACCTCCGCCTCCCGCAGCAGCAGATCGACCTCGACCGGCTCGCAGGCCAACGGCAGCCCTTCGTCGAGGCGGGCCAGCAGCAACAGCTCCTCGACGATCGAGCGGATCCGGTCGAGCTCCTCCAGGGCCAGGCGCAGCGACCGGTCGGCCTCGGGATCATCGAGCCGGCCGACGAGCTCGAGGTGCCCCCGGGCCACGGTCAGCGGAGTGCGCAGCTCATGGGAGGCGTCGGAGATGAAGCGCCGCTGTGAGGCGATGGCGTCGTCGATGCGGCCCAGGAGGTTGTCGAAGGCGTCGGCCACCCGGCCCACCTCGTCACCTGGCGCGTGGACGGTGGCGGCCAGGCAGTCCGGCAGCTCGCCCCGCGGTTCGATGGCGTCGATCTCGGCCGCCATGCGGCTGAGGGGCCGCAGCGTCCGGCGGACGGAGATGAACGCCAGCGCCACGGCGAAGATCAGTCCCAGACCGCTGGCCCAGGCGACGGCCGACAGCAGGTTGTCCACCGTCCGCTCGACGCCGGTCGTCGTGGCCGCCGCCAGCAGCGTCCCGCTGGGCTGGCCCCGCAGCACGAGGGGGACGGTCAGCACCCGCACCTCACCGTCGCGGGGCCCGCCGACGGTCCACCAGCGGGCCTCGGTGCTGGCCAGCAGGTCGTCGATGCGGTCGATGCTGGCGATGTCGAGACCGCCGCTGGTGGAGAGGACTTCGCCGCCGGCGGTGCGCACGGCGATCACCTCGTCCTCGGCGTGGGCCTGGACGGCCAGCCATCGGCGGGCCTCGTCCGCCAGCTGGGCCGGGTCCCGGACCCGGGCCGCCGGCCCTTCCCGGAACGATGTCGCGGCCGACCCGAGCCGCCGATCGAGCGTGGCGCCGAGGTCGTCGCGCATCAGCCGTACCGCCACGCCGCCGACCACCAGCACGGTGGCGGCCACCAGCAGCGCGGCAATGGCCGTCAGCCTCGTCGGGAGGCTGACGGCCCGGCGGCGGGGCTCAGCGGCCGCCGCCGCCACCGGTGCCGGCTCCGGTCGACGTCGTGGTGGACGGGCAGGGCTCCCGCTTGCCCTGGCCCCGCGGCCCGGCCGGGGTGCAGTCGACCTGCCCGTCGACCTCCTCCACTCCTCCCGTTCCGGTGGTGGAGGACGTCGTGGTCGCCGTGGTCGACGAGGCGCCGGTCGTCGATGTGGTCCCGGTCGGATCCGTGGGCGGCGGGGGGTCGTCGGGTGAGGGGGGCGTGGTCGTGGCCGTGGTCACCGTCGAGGCGGTCGTCCGAGTCCCGTCCCGGATCGCCGGCGTCGTCGCCGTCGTCCGGGGAGTGCGGGGCGGCGACGGCGGCCGCGTCGCCGGAGGGCCTCCCGAGCCCTCCGACACCACCCCGAGGGGGATGGCCGTCGGCGGCGGCAGCGACTCCCGCCGCCCGACTCCGGTCAGTACGCCGAGAAAGAACAGCAGCGAGGCGCCGAGGACGGCGGCGGCGGCCTTCACGAACCCGACCTCATGAACCCGACCTCACGGAGCGGCGTCAGCGGCCGCCTCGACGGGCGCCGAGAAGCGGTAACCCATCCCCCGCACGGTGTCGATCCACCCCGGCCCGAGCTTGCGCCGCAGGGCGGCGACGTACACCTCGACGACGTTGGAGCCCGGGTCGAAGTCGATGTCCCACACCATGTCGAGCAGCTGCGAGCGGGACAGCACCTGCCCGGTGTTGCGGACGAAGGCGGCCAGCAGCGCCAGCTCGCGGGCCGACAGCGGCACCTCCCGCCCGTTCAGCACCGCCCGGTGGGCCACCGGGTCGACCGTCAGTGGCCCGGCCTTGAGGGCGCCGGCGTCGGTCTCCCGCGACCGGAGCCGGGCCCGCACCCGGGCCGCCAGTTCCTCCAGCGAGAACGGCTTCGTCAGGTAGTCGTCGGCGCCGGCGTCGAGGCCCGCCACCTTGGAGCGGGTGTCGTCGAGGGCTGTCAGCGCCACCACCGGCAGCCGGGGTTTGGCCAGGCGGATCTCCTCCAGGACCTCGAGTCCCGACAGACCGGGGAGCATCAGGTCGAGCAGCACCACGTCGACCTCGAGCTTGCGGGCCAGTTCGAGCCCGGCCGGTCCGTCCTCGGCCGAGGTGACCACGAATCCCCGGGAACCGAGGCCACGCTCAACGATCTCCCGGATCCGGGAGTCGTCCTCAATCAACAGAACATGGGGCATCGACTGGGAGGCTTACCCAGTCGATGCCCCAGTGATACCTGCCGCCTCGGCGGCGGTCAGGTCCGTCCTCCGGCGTCAGGCGGCCAGCCGGCGCCGGCGGCCCAGCCGGCGCAGGGCCAGACCGGTCAACAGCCCGGCGACGCCTGACGCGCCCATAGAGGCGGCGGCCACGCCCGTGCGGGGCAGCCCGGCCTCAGGGGCCGGGGCGGCGGCCGGGGCGGCGGCCGGCGCGGCCCGAGGCGCCTCGGCCACCGGGATCGCCGATGCCACCGACTCGAGGATCGACGGGACCGATCCGGTCGCCGCCGTACCGGTGGTGGTGAACGCCGTGGCCGGGTTGAGCCCCACAGCCGTCTGCACGCCGAGGACCTCGGCCACGCCGGTCGTGATGCCGTTGGCCGTGCCGCCGCTGGCGGTCAGGCACGACAACGCGGCCACGCCGGAGAGGTCGAGCGAGCAGACCTCGCTGAGCTGCTCCTGGGTGCCGATCTTCGTTCCGTTGATGCTGGCCAGGTACGTGTTGCCCTTGGCGGTGCTGTCCACCTCGGAGTGCAGCAGCACCAGGCGCAGCGTGTCGCCCACCGAGATGTCGGCGGCGTTGGACGTACTCGAACCGGTGCTCTGCTCAGGTGTGTGCTCGGCGCTGGCCTCGGACGTAAGCACGCCGATGTTGAGTGTGTCGGCCGCCGCGGTCCGCTGAGCCGGTGCGCCGGCGGCGTTCGACGGCACCTGGACCCGGGCCAGGGCCGAGGAGGCCGACGAGGACCGCCGGGCGGAGTCCCGCCTACCCGACGCCTTGGCCTTCCAGGGGGCGACCTGGACACGGGGCGCCTTGTCGGAGCCGGTGTCGACCAGAGCGCCACCGGTCTCGCCTTCACTGGGCTGCGACCCGCCGGTGCCGAGGGCCGGCTTGCCCTCGACCGAGATCACGGCTGCCTGGGCGTCGGACTTCGTCTGGTCCGCCGTGGCCTCGCTCCGGGAGACCTCGACCAGGTCGCTCACCCGGGCGGCGGTGGCGGTGGCTGTCCCCGGAGGGGCAACGTCCGCAGCCGCCGAAACGGGAGTGAGACCGAGGAGGAGACATGCCGGAGCAGCGGCGGAGAGGAATGGTCGTCGCATGGTTCTCCTTTCGGATCGAGCGCGGCCGCATCGCCGCGCCCCTCTCAGCGCGGGTACCCCCGCCCTGGGCGGCCAAACTGGCGCGAACCTCCAGAAATGGAACCTCCTTGATTCGCTCCGTGGCCGCCTGGTAAGCGATGGGTGACCAAACCCAGGGGGAACCATGAGCGAGACTGCCGTCGGGTCGGTGCCGGGCAGGACGTATCAGTTGGGCGTCAGCCGCCCTCCGCTCCAGGTCGCCGACCTGCCGACACCCGAGGAGGTGTGGCGCGTCCCCCACGTCGGGCGGAAGGAGGCCTTCAAGTACGCGGTCGGCCCGAGCCTGATCGCCCTCGGGGCCGCCGTCGGGAGCGGCGAGTGGCTCCTCGGCCCGCTGAGCGTGGGCAAGCGGGGCTTCACCGGGATCGGCTGGATCATCACCGTCTCGATCCTGTTGCAGGTCATCTACAACATCGAATGCTCGCGCTACGTCGTCGCCACCGGCGAGGTGCCGATCGTCGGTTTCGCCCGGGTCCCTCCCGGCCGCCGTTTCTGGGTGCCGTTCTCGCTCTTCCTGATCTTCTTCGCCTACATCTGGGGCGGGTGGGCGAAGGGCGCGGCCGACGGCCTGTTCGCGCTCATCAACGGACGGGTCCCCGACCCGGAGGCCGACAAGGCGACCGTGGAGCTCCTCGCCGTCGTGTTGCTGGCCGCCATCCTCGGGATCACCGTCGGCTTCCGGCGGATCTCCCGGGGCCTCGAATTCGTCAGCGGCGCAATGGTCGCCTTCGTGATCGCCTACCTCGTGATCCTCTCGGTGGCCATCGTCCCGTTCGACGTGTGGTGGGACGGCATCACAGGCTTCCTCAGCCCCGCCCGGCCGCCGAAGGGCATCACGGCGACCGAGCTCGGCTCGCTCGCCGGCTTCGCCGCGCTGCTGTCGGGGTTCAACTGGATGATGCTCAACCACTACCGCGACAAGAGCTACGGCATGGGCCACCGCGTCGGGTTCTTCGCCGGGATGCGGGGTGAGCAGCGGACGGTCCGCGACTCCGGCTTCACGTTCCCCGACGACCCGGAGAATGCTTCACGGTGGAAGCGGTGGATGCGCTTCCTGTACCTCGACATGTGGGGCGTGTTCCTCACCGGCGCCATCGTCGGCATGCTGGTGCCGACCTCGCTGATGCGCCACCTGGCGCTGAGCTCCGGCCGCCAGCCCGAGCGGGGCGACGTCACCACCTTCGCCGCCAGTGTGCTCGACACCCAGTACGGCCGCTGGCTCTTCTACATGACGCTGTTCGTCGGGTTCATCATCCTGTTCTCCACCCAGCTCAGCATCTTCGAGGCGCTCGTCCGCAACGCCACCGACGCCGCCAACATCAGCCCCCGGATCCAGAAAGCCACCGGCGGCGACGTTCGCCGCTTCTACTTCGGGTTCATGGTGGCCCTCCTGGCGACCATCGGGATCGTGCTCCACTTCTTCCAGCCGACGGAGCTGATCCAGATCTCGGCCAACATGTCGAACCTGGGGGCGATCATCTTCCCGTTCGTCTTCATCTACCTGAACCGGCGGCTGCCCAAGGCGGCCCGGCCGACGAAGTGGGCGTACGCCGGGCTCATGGCCAACGTCGTGTTCTTCGGGTTCTTCTTCCTGAACTTCGTGGTGGAGAAGGTGAGCGGCGACCCGCTGATCACGTTCTGACCATGGGCCGACCTACAACGGTGATGACCGAAGGGCATCCACGATCTCGCAGAAGGCCCGCTCCACCGCCAGGTACTCACGGAGGATGCCGTCCTCCCGGCCGGTGAGGCTGAAGACCTCGTTGCGCCACTCGGCGTACGGCAACTCCGGCGAGAGCCCGGCCAGCGACAACGGGAACTTGCTGGCTTCCCGGCGGCGGGCGGCGGCGACCATGGCCATCGGGGAGAGCGGTTCGTCGAGGACGACGACGCTGCGCCGGCATTCGCCGACGTCGTTGAGCGCCGCCTCGGCCATGAGCCGCAGGGCGTCGCGCCGGCGGCGGTCGCAGTCGTCGGCCACCATGAGGACGGTGGCGTCGTGGGCCAGCAGCGGCGACACCACCGAGACCGCCTCGACCCGCAGGAGCAGCGAGCGCGTCGGGGAGCCGTGGTCGGCCCGCTGGTTCGTCGGAGGCAGCTGCACGTAGCAGTCGACGGGCCGGATGGGCCGGCCGCCGGTGGCGAAGCCGTCGGGCCCCGAGCCGGCGGCTACGCCGTCGGGGTCGCAGCCGGCGGCGCCCGTCCCCAGCCGGGGCGGTAGATCAAGGCCGAAGGTGGCGAACCCCTGGCGGCGCAGGGCACAGGCCAGGGCGGAGGCCTCGTCGGCCGGCCCGGACACGAGGACGGATCGCATGGGGAGACACCTCCGCAGTTCTTAGGTGCCCCTAAGTTAGCTTCTGTGGGTGCCCTAATCCAGGTTCGTCGGCGGTGTGGGTGCGCCAGGCGCGACTAGGGCAGCGCCTCCCGCATGGCCTCCCCCACCTTGGCCACCGCCGTGAGGTCGGCGACGTTGGGCATGTTGACGACCACACCATCGACGCCGACGGCGGTGTAGGCCGCCACCTGCTGGGCGCCGGCGGCCGGATCCCGCACCGTGAGGAGCACCGTCTTGGTGATCTCGGCCGGGTCGCGGCCGACGTCGGCGCAGTGCCGCTCGAGGACGTCGAGCTTGTGGCGGACGGTGTCGGGATCGCCGAACAGGTTGCAGGCGTCGCCGTACCGGGCCACGAGCCGGAGGGTCCGCTTCTCCCCGCCGCCCCCGATGAGGACGGGGATCCGGCCCCGGATCGGCTTGGGATTGTTGAGGACGTTGCTGATCCGGTAGTAGCGGCCCTCGAAGCTCGGCGTCGGTTCGGTGAACATGGCCCGGTTGATCTGGAGGGCCTCCTCGAGGCGGTCCAGCCGTTCCTTGGCCGACGGGAAGTCGTAGCCGTACCCGGCGTGCTCGTCCTCGTTCCAGGCGGCGCCGATGCCGAGGATGGCCCGGCCGGAGGAGACGACGTCGAGGGTCGTGACGATCTTGGCCAGCAGCGCCGGATTGCGGTAGGTGACGCCGGTCACCATCGTGCCGAGGGAGGCCCGCTGGGTGCGGGCGGCCAGCGCCGCCAGGAGCGTGTAGCCCTCCAGCATGGCGTCTTCCTTCGGGCCCACCATCTCGATCTGGTAGAGGTGGTCCATCACCCACACCGAATCGAAGCCGTTGCTCTCGGCCGTGGTGGCGATGCCGGCCACGGTCTCGAAGAGGTCGGCGTCGGCAACACCGGGGAACGTGAAGTTGGGGATCTGGAGGCCGAGCCGGGTGACGATGTCCCGGCTCATGACAGGCCGATGAGATCGACGACGAACACCAGGGTCTCGTTCGGCTTGATGACGCCGCCGGCGCCCCGGCTGCCGTAGCCCAGGTTCGGCGGGATGACCAGGCGGCGCCGTCCGCCGATCTTCATCCCGACGACACCCTGGTCCCACCCGCCGATCACCTGGCCGGCACCGAGCCGGAAGGTGAACGTCTCGCCCCGGTCCCAGGAGGCGTCGAACTGCTGGCGGGTGCTCCAGGCGTTGCCGGCGTAGTGCACCTCGACGTTGTGACCGGCCTTGGCTTCCTCGCCGGTCCCGACCTCGATGTCCTCGATCACGAGCTCCGCCGGGGGCGCTTCGCCGGCCGGCACGTAGACATGCGGCTTCTCACTCATGCCCGGCACGCTACCCGCCCCCCGTCAGACCCGCGGCCGCCCGACCGGGGCCCGACTCCGGTCGTAAGCTCCGGTTCGATGTCGGCGCCGAACTGCGGCCGTTCGCCCGATCCGTGGGCCGGCATGGGCTTCACCGGGGAATGGCGTCGGTATCAGCATCTCGCCCTCGACGCCTTCGACGCCGACGTCGCCGCCCGCCGCCGCCACACCCACGTCGTCGCACCGCCCGGATCGGGCAAGACGCTCGTCGGCCTGGAGATGGCTCGCCGGTTGGGCCGTCCGGCACTGGTGCTCTGTCCCACCTCGGCGCTGGTGGCCCAATGGCTGTCGCAGGTCGCCTTGTTCGGCGCTCCGGCTCCCGGCGCCGTCCCGCTCCGGGGCTTGACCTACCAGGCGTTGTGCCGGGCCGGCGACCCGCAGGGGGCGTTGAGCTCCGCGGCCCGCCACCGGCTGGCGGCCGAGCGTGCCGCGGCGCTGGGCGGCGGGGCGACCGTCGAAGGCGTCCTGACGGAGTTCGACCGCTACGAGGGTGCCGCCGCCCGCCGCCTCGACCGGGACATCGCCCGGGTGACGGCGAGCCTCAAACGGGAGCTGGCCCGGGAGGGGCACGGCCGGGGCGCCGGGCTCGATCTCCTGGCCGAGCCGGCCGCCCGCCGCCTCGAGGAGCTGCGGGCCGCCGGCGTCGGCACCGTCATCGTCGACGAGTGCCACCATTTGCTCAGCCTGTGGGGTTACCTGGTCCGCGTCGTCCTCGACACCCTCGGCGACGACGTCCACCTGATCGGCCTGACCGCCACCAGCCCGGCGGAGCTCACTGTCGGCGAGGAGGAGCTGTACCGGGGTCTGCTCGCCGACGTCGATTTCGAGATCCCCACCCCGGCAGTGGTGAAGGACGGGTTTCTCGCTCCCTACCAGGAACTCGCCCTCTTCACGACTCCGCTCGACAGCGAGCTGGCCTGGCTGCGGGAGCGCCACGCCCGCTTCGAGGAGTTGCTGGATCACCTCCACCGTCCGGCGCCGGCCGATGCGGGGTTCGTCGCCTTTCCGGAGTGGGTGGCGAGCCGGATCGTTCGGCGCGACACCGAGCAGGGAACGGCGCTGTCCTTCCCGTCGTTCGCCCGCCGCCATCCCGACCTGGCCCGGGCCGGCCTGCGCTACATCCGCCACACCGGGGGCCAGGCGCCGCCGGACGCCCCCCGGGGCGAGGGGTGGAGCGAGGCGCCGGACGTCAGCGACTGGCTCGTCCTCCTGGAGGACTGGGCGCTTCGGGCCCTGCGGCCCGCCGCCGGGGAGGCCGCCGCCGGACAATGGGCCGAGTTGGCCACGGGCCTGGCCGACCTCGGCTATCTGCTCACCCGCCGGGGAGTTCGAGGCGGGCGGTCCGACATCGACCGGGTGCTCGTGAACTCGGCGGCCAAGCCGCTGCTGGTCTGCGACGCGATCGCCGCCGAGCACCAGACCCGGGGCGTCGAGCTGCGGGCCCTGGTCTTCTGCGACAGTGAGTTTCCGCCCCGCCAGCCGGAGGGTTCGCCGCTGATCCTGGCCGGCGGCGGCCGGGCGCTGCTGGCGGCGCTCGGCGGCGACGTCCGCACCGACCTCCTGTCACCGGTTCTGCTGACCGGCGAGACACTGGCCTGTCTGCCCGCCGACGACGGCCGCCTGGTCAAAGCGCTCGAGGCCGAGGCAGCGGCGGAGATGGCCGGGACCTTCGCCGTCGTGGAGGCGGAGGACGGGCTGAGCGAGATCGTGGGCGGCCACCCGGACTGGAGCAGCGCGCTGGCCGTCCGCGTCGTCACGCGGCTGTTCGCCGGCGGCACCGTGCAGGTGCTGGTCGCCACCCGGGCGCTGCTCGGCGAGGGGTGGGACTGCCCGCCGGTCAATGTCCTCGTCGACGCCACCACGGTGGCCGCTTCGGTGTCGGTCCGCCAGCTCCGGGGCCGGTCGCTCCGGCTCGACCCTGCCCAGCCCGACAAGCTGGCCTCCAATTGGGACGTCGTCTGCGTGGCGCCGGAGCTCGAGCGGGGTCAAGCCGACTATCAGCGGTTCGTTCGCCGCCATTCGCACCTCTACGCCCCTGGTGAGGACGGCTCAATCGAGACGGGCGTCTCGCACGTCCATCCCGAGCTGTCGCCGTTCGCGCCGCCCGACCGGGAGCGCTTCACCGTTCTCAACGCCGCCTCGCTGTCCCGGTCCGGCGACCTCGACTCCGCCCGGCAGCGGTGGCGGCTGGGCGAGCCGTACCGCGGCGTCGATCTTCCGGCGTTGCTCGTCCGGCGCCGGGCGACGGCCGATCCGGGGGACAGGAGCGCTCCGGGCTGGGAGAGCGACGGCGACGGCGAGGCCTGGGCGGCGCAACCCGACCCGGCGAAGCGGCCGCCTCCGTCTCCCCGGGGGCTGGGGTGGGCGGCGCTGTCGTGTGGGGCCGGCGCCGGGGTGCTCGCAGTGGTGGCCGATCCTCTGGCGGCGGTGGTGGTCGGCCTCGGGGCGGTGGCGGCGACGGCCGGTGGATGGTGGCGGGCGGGGGCCCGCCAGCGGCGCTGTCCCGTCGGACTCGACCTCGAGCGCGTCGCCCGGGCGGTGCTCGACACCTACGTCGCGTTGGGCGAGATCACCCCGGCGTCGGCCGCCTCCCTGCGGTTCACGCCCCGGCCGGGCGGGTTCCAGCGGGCCGTCCTTCCGTCCGGGACACCCGGTGAGAACACCCGATTCGAATCGTCCCTGGCCGAAGCGGTCGACGCCGCCGCCAATCACCGGTATCTGGTCAGCCGCCGGGTGGCGCCGGCTCTCGGCCCCTGGCGGGCCTTCGGCCGGTCGCTCCGCTCCGCGGACGACGCTGGGCTCGAGCCCCGCTGGCATCCCGTCCCCACCGACCTGGGTCGCAACAAGGGCCGGGCCGAGACGTATCTGCGCTTCTGGCGGTTGTGGGTCTCGCCCGACGCCTCGTTGTGTTTCACCCAGGGCGACGACCACGGCCGCCGGCTGCTGCTCGAGGCCATCGCCTCGCCGGGCAGCTTCGTCGTCAACCGGCGTCACGTGTGGGTCTGAGGCTCGCTCGGAGCCGCCCGGCTCCGGTGAGTATTGTGACGCTACTGACCACTAGAGTCGGTGACGCTGATCCCGGTGAGAAAGGACGCGACCACCATGGCCCAGCGGGGCATCCTGGCCTACGCCGCCTACCTGCCGTTCCAGCGGCTCGACCGGAAGTCGATCTCGGCCAGCCTCGGCGCCGGCGGAGGGAAGGGCACCCGGACGGTCGCCTCCTACGACGAGGACACGACGTCGCTCGGGGTCGAGGCGGCCCGCCGGGCGCTGCGGGCGCTGCCGCCGGGGGCGCCGCAGCCGACGGCGCTGTACTTCGCAACCAGCGACCCGGCCTATCTGGAGAAGTCGAACGCCGCCACGGTTCACGCCGCGCTGGGTCTCGACCCGTCGGTCGTGGCCTACGACTTCGGCGGCGCCGTGCGGTCCGGGGTGGGGGCGCTGCGGGCCGGGCTGGAGCGGGCCGAGCCGACGCTGGTCGTGCTGTCCGACGTGCGGACGGGCCTGCCCGGCGGGGTCGACGAGGCGTCGAACGGTGACGGTGCGGTGGCGTTCGTGACCGCCGGGGCCGGGCCACTGGTGGCGGAGCTGGTCGCCGCCGCCGGGGCGACCGAAGAGCTGCTCGACCGGTGGCGGCTCCCGAGCGAGCCGACCGCCCGCCAGTGGGAAGAGCGCTTCGGCGAGGCCATCCTGGTCGAGCCGGCCCAGGCGGCGCTTGGCGACGCGCTGAAGCAGGCCGGGATCCAGCCCGGGGAGCTGACGGCCGCCGCCGTGTCGGGGACGTCGCCTCGGGCGGCCAAGAAGGTGGCCGGCGCCCTGACTGGCGCCGGGGCGGCGCTGGTCGACGACCTGTCGGGCACCGTCGGGTTCACCGGCGCCGCCCACGCCGGGCTGCTGCTGGCCTCGGCGCTCGATGCGGCGGCGTCCGGGGCGGTGATCGCCTCGCTGTCACTGGCTGACGGTGCCGATGCCCTGGTCTTCCGGGCCACCGAGGCGCTGGCCGGCGCCCGTCCGGTGCCGTCGCTGGCCGACCAGATCGCCGCCGGTGGGCCGCCGCTCCCCTACTCCACGTTCCTGACCTGGCGGGGCATGCTCCGCCGGGAGCCGCCCCGCCGCCCCGACCCGAACCGGCCCACCGCGCCGGCGTCGCATCGGGGTGAGGCCTGGAAGTTCGGCTTCTCGGCCTCCCGGTGCCTGGCCTGCGGACGGCGTCACCTGCCGCCCCAGCGGGTGTGCCTGGAGTGCCACGCCGTCGACCAGATGGAGCTCGAGCGGCTGGCCGACGTGCCGGGCACGATCGCCACCTACACCCTCGACCGCCTGGCCTTCTCGCTCCACCCGCCGGTGGTGGTGGCGGTGGTCGATTTCGACGGCGGCGGCCGGTTCCAGTGCGAGCTGACCGACGTCGACCCGTCGACCGTGGCCATCGGCCAGCGGGTCGAGATGACGTTCCGGCGGCTGTTCACCGCCGAAGGGGTCCACAATTATTTCTGGAAGGCGAAGCCCATCGCCGCCGAAGGAGGTCGCAACTGATGGCCAGCAAGGGAATCCGGGACAAGGTCGCCATCGTCGGGATGGGCTGCACCGCCTTCGGCGAGCACTGGGACAAGAGCGTCGACGACCTCCTCGTCGAGGCGGTGAAGGAGGCGTCGACGACGTCGGGCATCCCCCTGGCCGAAGTCGACGCCTTCTGGCTCGGCACGATGGCCTCGGGCCTGTCGGGCCTCACGCTGTCCCGGCCGCTCAAGCTCGACTACAAGCCGGTCACCCGGGTGGAGAACTTCTGCGCCACCGGCAGCGAGTCGTTCCGCAACGCCTGCTACGCCGTGGCGTCGGGGGCCTACGACATGGTCATGGCCACCGGAGTCGAAAAGCTCAAGGACTCGGGCTATTCCGGCCTCGTCGTCGACTTCGACGGCGGCGACGGCACGACGGCGTCGATGACCGCCCCGGCCATGTTCTCCCTGCTGGCTCCGGCCTACGCCAAGAAGTACGGCGTCGACGAGGCCGAGCTCAAGGACGTCATGGCCCGCATCGCCTGGAAGAACCACTACAACGGCGCCCGCAACCCCAGGGCCCAGTTCCGCAAGGAAGTGTCCAAGGAGGCGATCTGCGCCTCGCCGCTGGTCGCCGGGCCGCTGGGGATCTTCGACTGCTCCGGCGTGTCGGACGGGGCGGCGGCGGCCATCATCGTCCGGGCCGAGGACGCCCACCGCTACACCGACAAGCCCATCTACGTGAAGGGCCTGGCCTTCGCCGCCGGACCGGCCAACGGGCCGATGGACCCGTCCTACGACTACACCACCTTCACCGAGGTCGTCCGCTCGGCCGAGGACGCCTACGCCCAGGCCGGCATCACCAACCCCCGGGCCGAGCTGGCCATGGCCGAGGTTCACGACTGCTTCACCCCCACCGAGCTGGTGCTGATGGAGGACCTCGGCTTCGCCGAGCGGGGTTTCGGGTGGAAGGAAGTGCTGGCCGGCACCTTCGACCTCGACGGCGAGCTGGCCGTCAACCCCGACGGTGGCCTCAAGAGCTTCGGCCATCCCATCGGCGCCTCCGGCCTGCGCATGCTCTTCGAAGCCTGGCTCCAGCTCCGCCAGGAAGCGCCGCCCGAGCGGGCCATCAAGTCGGTCACCGAAGGCGGCCGGAAACTGGCCCTCACCCACAACCTCGGCGGCGCCCCCGGCGAATGCGTGAGCTTCGTCTCCATCGTGGGGAGCGAACCCTCGGAGTAACTCCGGCTCCCGGCCACGGCCCGGCGTGGGGCAGGGGCCCCACGCTCGGGAGGAGCCTGGGGTTGG